>CACZEK010000009.1 GCA_902780135.1 uncultured bacterium | reverse complement strand
GAACAGCATGTCGCCGTTGCCGAGCAGTTTTTCCGCGCCGACGGCGTCCAGGATCACGCGGCTGTCCATGCCGTTGCTGACGCGGAACGCGATCTTGGTGGGGATGTTCGCCTTGATGAGGCCGGTGACGACCTCCTTGCGGGGCGACTGCGTGGCGATGACCAGGTGGACGCCCGCTGCGCGGCCTTTCTGCGCGATGCGGCAGATGCTCGTCTCCACGTCGCTCTTCGCGTCCGTCATCATGATGTCGGCGAGCTCGTCGATGATGATGATCAGGATCGGGAGCTTCGGCGGGACGATCTCGCCGTAGTCGTCGATGACCGGCTGCGGATCCGGCGGACGGGAGTTGAACGCCGCCAGGTTCTTCGCCTTGACCTTCGCCAGCACCAT
Organism: uncultured bacterium; assembly: GCA_902780135.1. Classification (GTDB taxonomy): domain Bacteria; phylum Verrucomicrobiota; class Lentisphaeria; order Victivallales; family UBA1829; genus UBA1732. The sequence continues at coordinate 91,805 of CACZEK010000009.1, read as the reverse complement.
GTAGCGGCGTTCCATCTCGTTGACGCCCCAGCGGAGCGCCAGCGGCACCTTTTTCGGGTCGTTCACGACCGGGGTGATCAGGTGCGGGATCGGACGGTACATCTCCAGCTCCACGACCTTCGGGTCGACCATGATGAGCTTCAGCTCGTCCGGCGAGAACCGGAAAAGCAGGCTCATGATGAGGGTGTTCATGCACACGGACTTGCCGGAACCGGTGGAGCCCGCGATCAGCAGGTGCGGCGCTTTCGAAAGGTCGGTCAGATAGACGGAGCCCGCGATGTCGCGCCCGAGCAGGATCGGGATCGCCGCGCGCGATTCGCGCCACGTGGCGGATTCCAGCAGGGGGCGCAGATAGACCGTGTTCGACACCTTGTTCGGGACTTCGATGCCGACCGCGCTCTTGCCGGGGATCGGCGCACGGATGCGGATGCTCTGCGCCGCCAGCGCCATCGCGATGTTGTTCTGGATGCTGGTGACTTTTTCGACCTTGACGCCGGGATTCAGCGCGATTTCGAACTGCGTGACGCGCGGCCCGACCGTAATGTCGGAGATGATGCCGTCGACGTTGAAGCTCTGCAGCGTCTCTTCCAGCCGGTCCGTGGCGTTCTGGATGTACTTTTTGTCCTCGGTGGCGATCTCGTCGCCGTGGCGGTCCAGCAGCATCGGGCTGGGCAGATGGTATTCCTCGTAGACCGGAGGCGGCGGAGGCGGTTCGTTCGCCGGTGCCGGCGGCGGTGGCGCCTGGTCGTATTTCTTTTTGTTTTCGGCGTACGTCTGCACGGAGACCACGCGGGGGGCGGGTTCCGGGACAGGTTCGGCTGCCGGGGCAGGGGGCTCTTCCAGCTCGAAATCATCCGGCTCGGATTCGGCGGCCGCGGGCGCAGGTCCTTCCGGTTCGTCGTATGCTTCCTGCGGCTGAGGCGCGGGCTGAGGTGCGGGAGCCGGGGCAGGGGCGGGGGGTCTCTGAGGCGGCGCAACGACTTCGTCCGGGTCGCGGATGACCGCGCCCGGCGCGGTCTGGACGTTTCTGCGTCTCTGAGGCGGCGCGACGACTTCGTCCGGGTCGCGGATCACGGCTCCGGGACCCTGCATAACGTGCGCCTGAGGCCGGACCGGCGGCGCGATGATGTCTTCGTCGGTTTCCTCCGGTTCCGCCCGGGGCGTCTTTGCGGGCGCCTTGCGGAGGCCGATGAATGTGCCGAGCATGTCTTTGAACCTGGAATGCCTGTTTTCCGCCGGAGCGGCATTTTCTTCTTCCGGTTCCGCGCCGGCGTACTGATGGATCCCGGGGGCGGGCGTCGGATTCCAGGCTTCCCCCTCGGGGTTTTCGGGCGTGTAGATGCGGCTGCCGCGGTTCGCGGGCTGAACCTGCGGTTCCTCCGGCTCCGCCTGTTCCTGCGGCTTCCGGTCGGCGCGGAACGCGATCCTGAGGAGCGGGAGCCAGTCGCGGATGAACAGGAAAACGACTCCGGGGAGCAGGAACGCCAGCGCGACGAGGATCGTGCCCACGTCGCCGATGTAGCGGCGGACCAGGCCCGCCGCCATCGACGCCGTCTGCGGCGCCGCCAGGGACGCTCCGACCACGCCGCCGGGCAGAGCCAGATCGGACTGCTCCATGCGCCCGATGCCCAGGTGGTCCGTCTCCGCGATGAACTGCTGCGGCCACATGGCGAACAGCATGGACGCGCCGAGCAGGATCGCCGGGAGCGCCCACCACAGCGAGCCGCGCCGCGGCAGTCCGGGGATGAACCGCCGGAGCAGCAGCAGGAACACGATCAGCAGGACGGGATACGTCGCCAGTCCGAACGTGTAGAACATGATCCGGGAGGTATGCGCGCCGAGAAAGCCGATCCAGTTGTGGTAGATTGCGGGACCGCCGATGCCGCCTTCCAGCAGCGCCAGGTCCGTTCTGTCGTGGGATAATATGGCGCAGGCGAACAGCAGGAACAGTGCGGTCCGGAGGTAATTCCCGAAATTCCACACGCTGCGTTCTTCGTCCTGATCGATTTCCATTCTGTTTCCTCTCCGTCGTTGCGTTACAGCCTAACAAAGTAAGATAGCACAAATCCCGATTTATGAAAGCCGGAAACGGTCATTTTCAGCGTTTTTTTTAAAAAAAAGCCGCGAAAAGGGCTTTTCGTCCCCCGCGCACCGAAAAAAACCGCCCGAACAGCGTTTTTTTCGAAAAATTCGATTCGTTTTTAGACGGAATCATGCTATATTATACCATTGCTTTTTCCCAGTCCCAACTTTAAGGAGTAGATCGCTATGGGCGGTTTTTTCGGCGTTGTCTCAAACGGTGACTGCGTGGACGACCTCTTCTACGGGGTCGATTACCATTCGCATCTGGGTACGGTCCGCGGCGGCATGGCCGTCACCAATCCCTACGGTTCCATCATCCGTTCCATCCACGATATCTCCAACGAGATGTTCCGGTCCAAGTTCGGCCCCGAGCTTGAGATGTTCCGCGGCGCGAAGTGCGGCATCGGCATCATCAGCGACATGGACGACCAGCCGCTGCTGATCGCGTCCCACCTCGGCATGTACAGCATCGTGACCGTCGGCAAGCTCAACAACATCGAGGAACTGACCCGGCAGGCGATCGAGGAGCACCACATCCACTTCGCCGAACACAGCAACGGCGAGCACAACCCGACCGAAGTCGTCGCCTCGCTCATCAACACGCAGAAGACCATCGAGGACGGCATCGCCTACGCCATGCACCGCATCAAGGGCTCCTGCTCCATGCTCGTGATGGCGGACGGAAAGATCTACGCCGCCCGCGACCGCTACGGCCGCACACCCGTCTCCCTCGCGAAGAAGCCCGGCGCGATGGCCGTCTCCATGGAGACCTCCGCCTATCCGAACCTCGACTACGAATTCGTCCGCGACCTCGGACCCGCCGAGATCGTGCTGGTCGACGCCGAATCCGCCACGCAGCTCAAGCCGCCCGAGGAAACCATGCAGATCTGCTCGTTCCTCTGGGTCTACTTCGGATATCCCTCCTCAGACTACGAGGGCCGCAACACCGAGACCGTGCGCTACGAGAACGGCGCGCGCATCGCCGCCCGCGACGGCGTCGAGGTCGATTCCGTCTGCGGCGTGCCCGACTCCGGCGTCGCCCACGCCATCGGCTACTCCAACAAGAAGGGCCGCCCCTACCTGCGCGCCCTCGTCAAGTACACGCCCACCTGGCTCCGCAGCTTCATGCCGCAGGTGCAGTCCCACCGCAACCTCATCGCGAAGATGAAGCTGCTCCCCGTGCAGGACCAGATCGAGGGAAAACGCCTGCTCTTCTGCGACGACTCCATCGTCCGCGGCACGCAGTTCCGCGACGTCACGCGACGTCTGCTCGAACGAGGCGCGAAGGAAGTCCATCTGCGCTCCGCCTCCCCGCCGCTCGCGTTCCCCTGCCTCTTCCTCAATTTCTCGCGCTCGCGGTCCGTGATGGACCTCGCCGCGCGCCGCATCATCGCCGAGCTCGAGGGCGGCGAGCCCACGCCGGAGATCCTGCGCGAATACATCACCGCCGGCACGCCGCGCTACGAGCGCATGGTCGAGAAGATCCGCCAGAAACTCGGGCTCACGACCCTGAAATACCAGACCATCGACCAGCTCGTCGAGGCGATCGGGCTCCCGAAGTGCAAGCTCTGCACGTTCTGCTTCGACGGCTGCGACCCGACCGGCTGCGCCAAGTGGATCGGCTGCGCCTGCCCCGCCCACGACGGCGACGACGCCGAATCCAAGTCCGAACCGAAAAAAGCATAACCCGGAGATCCACTCCGCACTTTTTCAAACCACCATCCGACATCCGCCCGCTGTCTAAGGAAAGGAGCGCATTGATGAGATCGAAATCCTGGAACCGTCTTCTGGCCGCATTCATACTCGTTTTCGCGCTCGCTCTGGGCGCATGCCGGAGCTCCGCCCCGGAGGAACCGCCCGCCGAGGAAACGGCGCTCGCGGAACCCGCCGGCCCCTGGTCGACGCCGCGCCTGATCGGCGAGCTTTCCGGGCACGACCCGCTCGAAGGCTTCAACCGGAGCATGTTCGAGGTGGACAGCGTGATCATGGACTACATCGCGCGTCCGATCGGCTGGATCTGGACCAGCATCCTGCCGCGCCCCGTGATCCAGTGCATCGAAAACGCCTGCCACAACCTCGCCTTCCCCGGCCGCGCGATCTCCTCGCTCGGCAGCGCGCAATGGGAGTGCGCGGGCGTCGAGACCGGGCGTTTCCTGCTGAACTCCACCATCGGCATCGCGGGCCTCTTCGACCCCGCCGAATACTGGTTCCACCTCTACAAGACCGACGCCAACTTCGGAGGCATGTTCGCCACCTGGGGCATCGGTCCCGGCTGCCGCCTCATCATCCCCGGCAGCAAGCACATCAACGTCCGCGACGACGTCGGCAGCATCTTCGACTATCTGCTGGACATCCGCACCTACCTGCCCTACTCCAGCTGGGCGTACGTCAACAACGTCGTGGCGATGCATCCGCAGTTCGTGAACGTGATCAAGGGCTCCGCCGACCCGTACCGCACCTACGTGATGATGCAGCTCCTGAACCGCGAACTCCAGCTCGACAAGTGGTACTACAATTACGCGAAGGACGTCTATCACGACCGCCTGCCCGAGCTCCCGCCCGACCAGGGCACCTCCATGCCCGAAACCCTCCACGGCCGCCGCAAGGTCCTCGAAGGCTACCATTCGCTCGGACCCGTCGCCGACACCCTCCGCGCCATCTATTTCATGCCGCAGAAGGACCGCGACTGGTGGTACGCCCGCCTCTCCATCTTCAACTCCGACTTCGAGGACAAGATCCACACGCGCAAGATCAAGGCGGACATCGACCCCGAACGCTCCCGCCTCAGATACGGCTTCTTCGAGGCGCCGAAGCCGAAGGACGAAAACGAAATCCCGCCTGAAAAGCTCGCCATCATCATCCCCGGCATCGGCAGCATCTACAACGGACAGACCGCGCTCGCCACCGCCGAGGAGTTCTACAACGCCGGATACAGCGTCGTCCTCGTCGACAACGGCTTCAACTGGCGTTTCATGGTCGGCACCGACGGCAAGCTGCCCGGATACACCCCGCACGAGGCCGCCAACATGCGCATCGTGCTCCAGAAGATCCTCGCCGACCTCCGCGAGGACGGCAAGATCAAAGACCCGCGGATCGTCCTCACCGGCTGGTCCATGGGCGCGATCGAGCTCTGCCATATCGCCGCCATGGAGGAAAAGGAAAACACCCTCGGCATCAGCCGTTATCTCCCCATCAACCCGCCCGCCGACCTGCTCCACACCCTGAAGACCGTCGACGACTACGCCCTCGCCACGAAGGACTGGACCTTCGACGAGGCCGTCGAAAAGATCTCCACCGGAGCCGGACTCCAGTACGTTTCGACCGACCGCGTGGTCCCGCCGTTCGATCCCGAAAAGCCCGAGACCTTCTCCCGGCCGCCGCTCGTCGACGACGCCACCGCCAAGTTCTTCGTCGCGTTCACGATCCAGGGCTGCCTCGCCGAAGTGCTGGAGAAGACCCAGCGCGAGGGCAAGTACCCGCTCCCCGGCATCGAGGCCCCCTGCACCATGTTCAACCGCGAGGACTTCTACCGCGAGATCGGCGGCGTCGGGTTCAAGGAGTACATCACCCGCTTCCTCTTCCCACAGATGGGCAAGGATATCAAGGACCTCGACAAACTCGCCGCCGAATCCGGCCTTCGCGCCGTCGAGTCCACCCTCAAAAACAACAAGTCCGTCCGCATGATCCATTCCTGGGACGACATCCTCATCAACGATGCCGACCGCAAGTTCCTGGACGAGACCCTCGGCGACCGCATCACCTGGTTCTCCAACGGCGGCCACTGCGGAGCCTTCTACACGAAAGCCTTCCGCGAAGAACTCCTCTCCCGCGCCGAAGAAGAGTAAGCCGAAACGCCTTTCAACAAGCGGATGTTTTTCCAACTGAAAGGATTCCTGTGCCATGACCGATCAGCCGGACGCCCGCCATGCCTCAAACTATTGGCGCAAGCTCAAACAGCGTATGATTGAAGAGGGAAATCAGTTGGTGACAAATTGTCACCAACTGAAAATGCCAGGAGCCGACGGCAAACTTTACAAGACCGACGTCGCGGGAGGTCCGTCATGAAAAACGTTTTACTCATCCTGCTGGTGTTCCTGCTCGGGTTCGTCGGTGGCTGCTTTATTATCGAACCGTATCAGCATCGCGCGGTCCATGCGCGGATCTACTGCACGGAATGCACGGCGAGGCTCGGCGGCCACATCGGCAGAGTCCTGTACAACATGGCGCGGCCCGATGAGGATCCGGAATTCTGGCAGGGGGTCAAGGAGCCCCTGCCAGAGATCACGCCGGAAATGACAGTCGCCGATCTGATCCGGGAGGCCCTGCGCCGGGGATTCATCACCGGAAAAGAGCTCCGCTGTCCGCACAGCAAGCGCCCTTATCTGGTGTTTCCCGTGCCCGCCTCGGTCCTGCTTCTGCCGGATGATCCGCACAACCGGATCCCGATTATCATGGATTGTCCGGATTCCCACATGGAGACCGATTTCATGGTGAAGCTGTTCATGGCGCGGGATTCGTTCACCGGGAAGAAATATCACTTCACGGCGCGCGTGCTGTATTCGGACAGGAGCGTCCGAAATATCAGCATGGAGGAAGCCGAAAAACTTGTTTCGAAGTATTCGCCCGTGCCGATGGAAATAGTCTTTGAAACAAAACCGGAAGAGGAGCAAACGCCATGACGATGGAAAAGAAAAAGGAAATACAAAACGCCGTCTCTGTGAACTTATTGAAAGACCTTCGTGAAATCATCGCCCGCGGACGTGCCGTGGCGTATGCCTCGGTCAATGCGGCGATGATCGACACCTACTGGAAGATCGGACAGCGCATCGTCGAGGAGGAACAGCACGGGAACAAACGCGCGGCGTACGGGACCGGACTACTGAATGAGCTTTCGGCGGTCCTGACTGCGGAATTCGGAAAAGGATTTGAGGCGCGCAAACTTCGTGATTACCGTCAATTCTACCTGTATTTTCCGCAACAGGAGAAGATTTGGCACTCGCGAGTGCCAAATCTGACATGGACGCATTTCCGTATGCTGTTGCGTGTTCCCGACGAAACCGCCCGTCTCTGGTATCTGAACGAGGCGTCGAGGGAATCATGGAGCGTCCGCACGCTCGACCGCAACATCAGTTCGCAGTATTACCACCGTCTGCTGGCTTCGCGGGACAAAGCTCCGGTCGTGGAGGAGATGAAGGCGATTACGGCTCCGATGCAGGCGGACAAACTGGAGTTCATCAAGAATCCGGTGGTCGCCGAATTCCTGGGGCTTGCCCCGAACACCGGTTTCACGGAAACGAAACTCGAAGAAAGCATCATCACGCATTTGCAGAAATTCCTGATGGAACTCGGCAAGGGCTATGCGTTTGTCGCACGGCAGCAGCACATCGCCACGGACGCCGGGGATTTCTTCATCGACCTTGTTTTCTACAATTACATCCTGAAATGCTTCGTGCTGATCGACCTGAAGACCTCGCGGATCACCCATCAGGACGTGGGCCAGATGGACATGTATGTACGGATGTATGACGAAAGGAAACGCTCCGAAGGCGACAACCCGACCATCGGGATCCTGCTTTGTTCCGAAACCAGCGAGGATATCGCCCGGTATTCGGTCCTGCATGACAGCAAACAGCTTTTCGCCTCCAAGTATCTGACCTATCTGCCGACGAAGGACGAACTCAGGCGGGAGATCGAAATGCAGAAGGAAATCTTCCGCCTTCAGCAAAACGAGGGGAAATGACGATGCCGGAAGGACCCGAAAAAAAGCCTGAAGTCAGCAGAACGAACGAGGAAATAATCGCTGCCAATGCCATTAAGGGCGTGCTTTTTTCTCTCGGGCTCGGACTGGTCTGCCTCGTTTTGGGGTTGCTGTTTATGCCGCCTTTGGGACAGCCTTCGGAAAAAGGTTATTATACGGATTGCTCCTCAAAACTCATTCAGCTCGAGAAGCAAATATACTGGCTTACGAAGGTGGATAAGGAAAGGGAAAAACCGGAAAACTGGTCGGTGTGCGATCTGATCCGGGACGACCTGATCCAGTATGAAGGCGAAAGCCGGAGAATGGCGGAACTGAATTTGAGTTGCTCGAAAGACCGTCAGGCATACCTGATATTCCCCGTCTCCGCGTATATCGGTCTTTACGAGGAATCCGCTCAGCCCCCGGTCCCGGTCGCCATGTGCCATCCCGGCGTTCACGAGAAGCCCGGAACGCCCGTCCTCTTTTCCGACGGAACGGTCAAGGCTTTGTCCAAAAAAGAGGCCGAAGCGCTCATGGAGGGGCAGTCTCTCCGGCCCGTGTTTGAAAAACGACCCGAGGAGGGCAAATGAGTCACGAAGGGAACAAGGGCGGAAACACAATCTCTTTTTTAAGGGTTTTTCTGTTCGTCATCCTGGCATTGCTTCTGATCAAACTGGTTATCCCGATGGCGCCGCATCATCTCTGGATGCTGCTCCACAGGAAAGCAAAAGCCCGGTCCGTCGAGTGTTCCAACCGTCTGACCCAGGCGGGACAGCAGTTGTTTGCGACGGCGAAGGAAAAGGACCCGGCGGCTCTGGCGGGCTTGACGGTCTCCGATCTGCTCCGGGATGCGATGCTCGGCGGGAAACTGGATGAGAGCATGCTCCGTTGTCCGGCGCACGGGGAACCGTATTTTGTCTTTTCCACGTCCGCCGAGGAGTTCGTCCGGCTTTTCGAGACCCGGCGCGTGAACGACACCCCGGTCCTCATATGCCCCCGTGGACACAGCATATTCGGGATCAACATCCTGTATTCCGACGGACGCGTCATAACCATGACCGAAAAAGGGGTGAATAAATTTCTTTCCGGGCAGCATCGGGAACAGATAAAATTTCCGTATGAAGCAACCGCCGGGCAGGACGATTCACAAACGGTCGCCCAACCGGAATAACGGTTTGACCGTCATTTGCAAACAATTTCACATCAAATCATTGACGGAATGACGGACGGATTTGACGATTGTTCCGTCATTTCCGTCCGTTGAATAAAAGCCGGTATTCTCAATCGTAAAAACAGAAAGAATATTATAAATCGTTATCTTCTCTGTTTGAATCCGGCGCAGCGATGCGGTTCCTCTTGTAAAGAGACAAAACGTCTCCTCTGCGGCAGTGCCGCCGCAGACCGGAAATCAGCGTTTGGAGGAATTGGATTTGGTCGCCGTCTGGTCCGGCTCGGTCAGGGCATTGTCGACCGCGCGGACGGTGCAGCCGGAATCGTTCCACACGAGGTACGCGTAGTTGCTGTCCACGGTGAACGACTTTTTCGCGCCTTCCTTGATGGAGGTGTTTCCCGCGACGGATTCGGCGTCCAGCACGACGGTATAGGTGACCGGGACATCGCCCTTCGCGCCGTTCTCCGCGGTCGTCTCGACCGAATCGAACATGGTGAGGATGACGTAGCGGCCGTCGGTGACGATGCCGGTGATGGCGCCGGAGAACGTGAGGTTGGTGTTGGACGGGATCGCCTTGGCGCGGATGCAGTCGGCGATCTTGCTGTTCGTCTTCCAGCGGCGCGCGGAGGCGGAGCGGGTGCGGTTCGAGGCGGTGCCGAACGGGGAGACGGTGGCGGTGGAGCGTCCCGAAGCGGGCGCGGCGGAACCGGATTTTTTCCCGGCGTCGGACGAGGTCGCGATGTCGAAGATGCCTCTTCTGGCAGTGCCGGAGGATTTCGCGGCGGATTTGCCGGACGACGACGAGGACGGGGCCGACAGCAGGCCGCCGCGCGAATTGCCGCCGCCGGACGCAAAGAGGGCGCAGCCTGCCGCGAGGCAGAAGAAAGCGGTGAGCGCGATGCGGATCCTCATGTGTCTGTTCCTTTCCGGTTGAAAATGCCGTCCGTGCAAAGGTTTGTGTTCCTGACTATAAAAATATCATGCGGAACGCGGAAAAGCAAGCCGTTTTTCCGAAAAAACTTGAAATCCGGGAAAAAACGTGTAGATTAAGAGGTCGAAGTTTCCCGCGGCGCCCGGCTGTCCGGAGCGGGAACCTCAACCTGTTTCATCTTTTTTCGGGAGCTTGTTTTACCATGCCGATGCTTGATCTTTTCCGCAATCTCGGACTTGCCGTCCTCGGGGTGGCGCTGCTGTACTACGGGGCGGAGTTTCTGGTCCGGGGCGGCGTTTCGCTGGCGCTGAAGGCGCGCATCTCCCGCCTCGTGATCGGCCTCACGCTCGCGGCGTTCGCGACGAGCGCGCCGGAGCTGGTCGTGAGCATCGACTCGGCGCTGCGCGGTTCGGCGGACATCAGCCTTGGCAACGTGGTCGGGTCGAACATCTGCAACGTGGCGCTGATCCTCGGATTGTGCGCCGTGCTGCGCCCGATGCCGTTCCACGCGAACCTGAAGAAATTCGACCTGCCCGTGATGCTGTTCGCCGTGCTCGCGCTGACCGGGTTTTATTTCCTGAGCCACGGCATCAACCGCTGGGAAGGCGCGTTCTTCTTCCTGTGCATCCTGACATACACCGCGCTGAACGTGATCCTGTCGAAGAAACAGGAGGCGAAGAAGGCGGCGGAACGGGAGGCCGCGAGGGAGGCCGGGACCGGGGCGGAAGAAAGCAATGAAAAGCCGCTCGGCGTGGCGCTGGCTTTGCTCGCGGTCGCGGGAGGCGTCGTCATGCTGGTGCTCGGCGCGAAGTCGTTCCTGACCGCCGCCGTGGCGTTCGCCGGCGCGCTCGGCATCAGCGACGCCGTGACCGGGCTCACGATCGTCGCGGTCGGGACCAGCCTGCCGGAGCTCGCCACGTCGTTCGTGGCGGCGCTGAAGGGCGAAAACGACATCGCCATCGGCAACATCGTGGGCTCGAACATCTTCAACGTCTTCTGCATCCTCGGCATCGTGCCGGTGATCTCGCCGCTGGCTGGACAGTCGATCCGCGGGCTGGATTTCGCGGTCATGCTCGGCACGTCCGGCGCGCTGTTCCTCTTCGGGATGTTCGGCAAACGTCTCAACCGCGTTCAGGGCGCGCTGCTCCTGGCATCATATATCGCGTACACCGTCTACCTGGTGATGCACCACGCCTGACGGCGGAAAAACGCAAAAACTACTTCGCCGGGGTCGTTTCCTTGTCCGGCGCGGGGAGCTGCTTCACGGTCCGTGTCTCCCACATCTCGATCAGTTCGTCCCGGTGCGCGGACAGCCATTTGTCGAGCGTGTCCTGCTTTTCCTGAGGCAATGACCATTTCCACACGAAAACGGCTTTTCCCGTCTGAACGTCGATGTCTTTTTCGCTTTCTCCGCATGTCACCTCGATCTTTGCGTTCCCGCGATCCTTGCCGTAGGGATGCATTCTCACGGTCATCCCCTGGAACTGCGCGATCAGATCGGTGCGGATTTTTTCCGAAGATGCGTTCGGCGGATAGATGAGTTTGCCCTTTCTGAACTGGTTGTAGTAATATTCGATCGGTTTGAATTCCCCGGGCGTCAGCAGACATGCCTGTTTCAATTCCGCATCGGTCGGCAGCAGGGTCGTTTTGCCGGTCGCGTATTCCAGATAGCCGAAAGTCCCGTCCTCTTTCCGGAAAACAGCGAAGTCTTCCAGCGGATGAAGATGCGTAATTCTCCCCCCGACATCAATCCTTTGCATGGATTTCGATCCCGCTGCGATATCGCCTCCGGTATGCTCTTCCAGATATCCCTCTTTCAGCTGGTCGATCGTCGTGATCTGGTACGGGTATTTCAGGGGGAGCCGGTACCAGTCCCGGAAGCCGTCGCAGGTGTAGAACGGGTCTTTCGGCGGCGGCTTCGGCGAACTGCTTCCGCTCAGTTTTCTTTTGATGCGTCCGCAACCCGCGAGCAGCACGACCAGACACAGAAGGACAAAGAGCAGCGACTTTTTCATGGTTTCACCTCGGGGGTGAGTGGGAATTGCAATGCTCAGAAGATTATATTGTCGGTCGCCGGACCTGTGCGACAGAGTCGGAAACTGGGGTAAGCTCAAACGGTGCTTTGACCTCATCTCCGTTTTTCCACAGTTCCTCCGCTTCCAGGTCAAGATCGTCGTTCCAGCTAATCCCGTATCCGCCCGGATCAATGCGGACCTGAGCGAAAAGATCCGGATTCCGTACAAGGTCGCCGAAAACGGGATTGACCGCCGTCAGTCTGGAAACATCATAGATGACTTCCCTGCCGTCCATGAACTTCGCCCAGAGCCTGCAGCCGGGCAATGCTTTGATCTGATTCAGTTTGTGGAACATGTCCGCCTCCTTATTCCAGCGGGGGGAGCTGCCGGAACCAGTCCTGTGCTCAAATGAGTGCGACTTTCTTTCCGCAGGCGCGGGCATAGCGCGCGAGCGTGGAGAACGTGATGTTCTTTTTGCCGTGTTCGACCGCGGCGATATAGGTCTGGCTTGTTCCCATCCGCCGCGCCAGTTCCTTTTGGGTCAGTTTTGCTTCCCGGCGGGCTTTGTACAACTCTTCTCTGAGGCGGAAACGCTCGAACATGGCGTTGACCTCTTCCGCATTTGCCGGGTCAGTGAAGTATGCGTCACGCTCCAGCTCTTCCTGACTTCGGATGCCTTTTTTCGCACGTTCCAGTATTTCTGCGATATTTGCGGCGTTTTCCTCGTCCGTCCAGTCCTCTTGTCTTTTCTTCTTCATATGCAACCTCCTTGTATCAACTGCTTCAGCAGTTTTCGTGCTTGTTTCAGTTCTTTTTCCGGTATTTGTTCGGATTATATGCGCTCAGAAGATCACGTCGTCGGCGAGGATCAGGAAGACGATCATCGCGGCGAGTTCGGCGGTTTCGCAGACGGCTCCGGCGAACTCGGGCGGCGGGCTGACCCGCAGCTTCTTCGACGCCTCGGTGTTCCAGTACATCACGGACAGGAACCCGCTCGCCAGGAACGTGACGGCGTCCTGGACCCCGAGGCTGACGACCGTGAGGAACGGGGAGAACCCGGTGGCGTCGCCGCCGCGGCCGCGGAACCCGGACATCGTGAGCTTCATGGAGCGGAACGAGAAGAAATCGCCGCCGTAGGTGCGGATCATCCCCAGCGCGACCGCCACCAGCGCAACCGCCAGAATGACCCAGAGCAGGCGGAGCGCATCCATGACCTCGGGGCGTTCCCTGCCGTTCCCGGACGGGTAGGCGAAGAGCATCGCGATGCGCCCGAAGAACGGCACGGCGACGAGCGTCAGCGCGACCATCAGGCTGTCGCCGAAGAGCGCGGTCCGCATGAAAATCAGGTACATCACGAGCAGTTTCAGCCCGATCAGGATGGCGGTGCACGGCGAGGAGCCCGGCTGATCGGCGCGCCCGAGGCGTTCCTCCGGGGAGACGCCTTTGCCCGCGAGCATCCGGCAGGCGGCGTCGAACGCGTGGAGATTGTCGAATCGCGTGAGCCATTCCAGCAGGAAGACGTAGATGCCGGACATGAACAGGATCATGCCCTGCAGGCCGCGGAATCCGGAGCTGAAATAGACGGTCGGAGCCGCCGCGATCGCCCCGACCAGCAGTCCGGCGAACGGCTGGAGAATCAGCGCGCGCGAATACAGGACGGGGTCCGCGGGTTTCGCGGGGCCGCGGAACCGCGTGCCGAAACTGAGCGCGGCGGAAAGGACTTGCGGGAAACTGGGCATGGTCGGATTGCTTGCTTTTGAGGCAAAAAACGGACCGCCGGACGTGTTTTTTTGCAGGCCGCGTCCGGCGGAGAGGTTACGTGATCAGCGGATCACTTCATCAGGTCGAGCTGGACCACGTCGCCGGGACGGGTCTGGACGTCCGCCCAGATCTTGCGGCCGGGGTAGATGGCGGTGTGGATGCCGGTGTGGACGTTCTCGCCGATGATGGAGCCGAATTTGCGGCGGCCGGTGTCGATGAGGCAGCCCTGGACCATGGACCGGTGATTCTTGCCGTCGTGGCGGAAATTCGAGGTGATGGTGCCCGCGCCGAAGTTGACGTTCTGGCAGACGATGGAGTCGCCGATGTAGGAGAGGTGCCCGGCGGCGACGTGCGTCATGAGGATGGAGTTCTTGATCTCGACCGCCTGTCCGATGTGGCACTTGTCGGAGATGAAGTTGTAGCCGCGCAGATAGCAGTTCGGTCCGATCTTGCAGTTCTTGCCGATCACGGCGACGCCCTCGATGTAGACGCCGGGGAGCAGCACGGAGCCTTCGCCCAGAATCACCACGCCGTCGAGCGTGACGCGTTCGCGCACGGTGCCGTTGATGACGTTTTCGGTGTAGCCAGCGAGGTACTCCTCGTTGATCTTCAGCAGGTCCCACGGATAGCGGATGCGGAAGGACGCCTCGTCGGCGGGGATGGAGACGGTGTTCGCGCCGCAGCCGGTGCATTCGGCGGCGATGCCGTCTGCGTCGGTCACGGAGAAGGACTTGCCGTCCGCGATGGCGGCGGACGCCTTTTCGAGCAGCGCCTTGGAGGGCCAGAAATCGGACGCGAGGCGGAGATGCGCGCCGGGGGCGGCGTTCTGAATGGCGGACCAGCGGCTCAGCAGGGTGGATTCCAGCGTGCCGGCGGCGAGTTCCAGCTCAAGCGCGGGCTTTTTGCAGGTCAGGGGTTCCAGCAGGGCGGGATTGCCGTGCTCGAAGATTTCAAACGCGAACGGTGCCATTATGGGATTACCTCCAGTTCGCGGGCTGCGACGCCCGCTATTTTGTCATGCCAGAGCCGCGCGGCGGATTCCGTTTTGGCTTCGGCGAGAATGCGAAGTTTATTTTCCGTGCCGGAGTAGCGCACGATCACGCGTCCGGCGTCCCCGAGGTCCTGTTTCGCCTCGCGGATGCACTTGGAAAGCTCCGGCAGGTCGTCGAACGGGACGCGTTCGGCGATGCGGAGCGAGCTTTGGATCTGCGGATACTCGTGCATGAACGCGGCGAGCTCGGCGATGGATTTCCCCGTCTCCTTCATGATGCGCATCACGTGCAGGGCGGAGATGAGGCCGTCGCCGGTCGGCGAATGTTCCAGGAAGATCAGGTGTCCGGTCTGCTCGCCGCCGAGGTTCAGCCCCTTCTCGCGCATGCGTTCGATCACGTAGCGGTCGCCGACGTTGGTGACCTCGACGCTGATGCCCGCCCGGTGCATGGCGTCGTGCAGCCCGAGGTTGCTGATGGACGTGACGGCGACCGTGTCGTTGCAGAGCTGGCCGCGCGACTTGTAGTCCAGCGCGCAGAGCCCGATGATGCGGTCGCAGTTGATGATGGCGCCGGTGTGGTCGCAGAACTGCACGCGGTCGGCGTCGCCGTCGAACGACACGCCGATGTCCGCGCCGTGCTCCTTCACCAGGCGGCACATGCTCTCCGGGTGGAGCGCGCCGCAGTTTTCGTTGATGTTGAGCCCGTTCGGCTTCACGCCCGACGTGATGACCTCGGCTCCGAGCTCGCGCAGGACGATCGGCGCCACGTAGTAGGACGCGCCGTTCGCGCAGTCCAGCACCACCTTCATGCCTTTCAGCGAGGTGTAGCCGATGGAGCGTTTCGCCTGGTGGATATAGCGGCCGCGGGCGTCGTCCACGCGGAACGCCTTCCCGATGTCGGGCGTGCCGTCGGCGGGGTACTCCATCATCGCGAAGATGGCGCGTTCGATGTCGTCCTCGACCTCGTCCGGGAGCTTGAAGCCCTCGGAATTGAACAGCTTGATGCCGTTGTCCTCGGCGGGGTTGTGGGAGGCGGTGATCATGATGCCGCAGTCGGCGCACATGGATTTCGTGAGGCAGGCGACCGCGGGCGTCGGCATGGGGCCGACTTCGTAGGCGTCCATGCCCATGCTCACCAGCCCGCTCACGAGCGCGGTTTCGAGCATGTAGCCGGAGATGCGCGTGTCCTTGCCGATGATGGCGCGCGGGTTGCCGCGCTGCCCGAAGGCGTCGTTCCGGGGCGTGTTCCGGCAGAAATGCCGCGCGACGGCTTTCCCCGCCAGGAGGGCGAGCTCCGGCGTGATAGGAAATTCATTGGCTTTGCCGCGGATGCCGTCCGTCCCGAATAACCGCCCCATACACGTCTCCTTCCGGTCCGGCGGCGTCCATCGTAGTCGGTTCGGCCTGCCGGACAAAATGGTTTTCTTTTTCGAATTGACTATGATTCAGCTCGTGTTTCCCGCTTCGAACAAAACCATGCAGTTAATATACTTTTTTCCCGGTTATTTTTCAATATCGGCATGCCTGTTTTTTTCAAAAAAACAGAGGGTTTCCGAACGGGGAACCGGAGAGCCGCGCCGCGGTTCAGAATCCGAGGAGCTTTCCGATGCCGTTCAGCAGGACGGAGAGGAACCGGTCGAGGCCGCTCCCGAGGACTTCCTTTTCGTGCCTTCCGACCAGGTTCTGCGTGAGGAAAGTGCCTCCGCAGAGCTTGTAGTCGAGCAGCGAGGTCATGCCGCGGAAATACGCCCAGAAGGTCTGCGTGCGGCAGAGCGAATACGCCGCGCCGGGCACGTAGCCGACGAGCACGCCGTCCTCGATCTTGTGGACCGCGCTGGAACCCGGCTCGATCCGCTGGACGTCGATGCCGCGCCCGCCGATGATGAAGATCGTGCCCGTGCCGAAGAAGACGATGTGGCGCAGGCGCATGGAAATGAGGTTGTGGAGCTTGAAGCTCCAGACCGTGCGGACCTCCACGTCGTCGGTCAGCCCGATCACGTGGCGCGGCGTCAGGACCAGCCCCGGCCCGCCGTTGAGTTCGATCTGCTGGATGTACACCTCGTCGTCCTTCGGCGAGGTCATCTTGATCTGGCCGGGGTTCTTCGCGCCGGGTTCGCCGCGGTACGCCAGAAGCTCCACGAGGTCGGACGCGACGGACACGAGCGGCGCGCCCCACCGCCACATGAACTTGGTCCGGCACACCACGTCGCGCCGTTCCTTGCCCCAGTCGCCGCCCTGCGCCCGCAGATAGAACGTCTTGCCCTCGGGAATCGAAAATGTGATGCTTCGCGCGGCGCGGTGGAATACGGGTTCGCGCGCGCCGCCGTCGCCTTTCAGCCTGATGCGGATCGGCGGAAACTTTTCGATGAGCGCGGCGACGCCGTAGTACATGAACACGAGCCACAGGGGCGGCGTGAGCAGCACGAAGCAGATGGTGAAAAGCAGGATCCGGAGGCCGTTCCTGTTCCATTCCTGCGAGACGGATTCCGTGATGGATTGCGTAACGCTGTCGAGCTGGAAGAGCAGCAGCTGGCGGCTTTTGTCGAGCTGGGCGAGGGAGTCCTTGTATCGGTTGATCGTGGTTTCCAGCGTTTCGATCTGAAGCTCCAGACGTTTCTGCTCGGCGGTGAGCCGGGCGTATTCGGACCAGTGGTCGATCGGATGCCGCCACGCGCTGGGCAGGGCGTCGATCTGTTCCAGGCATTCACGCCGCTGTTCGCGCCAGTGGTCCAGCATGGAGAGACGGCTTTCGAGCGATTCCTTCGTCTTCGTGATTTCGTCCTCGACCGACCGGATGCCGGCGAGGATCGCGTCGCGCTGTTCCGTCAGTTTCGCGGCGTTGTCTTTCGCGACGCGGATCCCGGGCGACAGCAGGCACAGGATCACGGTGATCGCGGCGATCATGAGGATGTTCCGCAGGATCCAGGCGATGATTTTTCCGATGAGTGCCATTGCTTGTCCGGGTTAAGAAGAAAAACCAATCCGGCGGAGGCCGGGCCGGGTTATGTTGACGTCAGCGTCTGTTTCAGGAGTTCTTTTGCCCGGCCCAAATCGGCAAGCATACCGGCGCGGACGGACGCGGCGCGCTTCTTGAACTCGTCCTGATGCGCCAGCGCCCATTCCACGGATCCGGTCAGGCGCGGCAGGTCGAGGCGGTCTGTGGTTCCGGCTGTCGTGAGGCCGAACGGGGCGAGGAAATACTCGATCTTGCTGCCGCGGGCGATGCCGACGCCCGGGACGAGGTTGTTCAAGCCCAGGATCAGCAGATGCAGGCGGCTGCTGACGATCACGGAGCAGTCCGCCGCGACCGCCTGGACTTCCTCCGGTTCGAGGAGGCGGAGCGACAGGATGCGGTCCGGATGTTTCGATTGCCGTTTCATCTCCTCCATCACGCGGAAATCCTTCTTCGGGTTCATCGGGATCGTCACGGCGAGGAGGCCGGGATGGTTCTCCAGCATGCCGTCGAGCCACCCCGTGAACTTGTCGAACTCACGGATGCGGTTCTGTTCCGACACGCAGACGGCAATGCGTTCGGAGGCGGACCGGAAAAGATCCCGGTTCGCTTCGCTCCAGGGGAGGGCATCCGGCGCGCACTGTTTCAGCAGGATGGCGGTGTCGGCGCTGGCGACGGCGTCCGGGAACGGCGCGCACAGGCGGAGCGCCTCCAGGGATCTCGGGTCGCGGAGGACGACCAGGTCGCAGCGGCCGAGGGTGCGCGCCAGTCTCTGCCGAATCCCGTTTATGCGCCGGTCGGTCCAGCGTTTTTCCCAGTCGAAACCGAAGCACGATTTTACCGCGTCCGCCAGCTTTTTCTTTTTCCCATGCAGCGTGAAGAAAGCCGGATTGAACACATCGTTCATCCCGACGCTCCATACTGCCGTGCGGACGTTCTTCGCCTGGGCGGTCTCCAGCAGCGTGCATGCCATTTCCGGGTAGTCGGACAATCCGGTCGCGCCCGCCCAGATGTAGAAATCGACGCCGTCCAGCGCTTCCCCGAGGCGTTCCGCGGGTGTTGACGGGTCGAATCCGTACAGCGGGACGGTTTTCAGTCCGAACTTGCGTTCCGTTCCGGCGCGGTCGCCGGTGCTTACGATGAGTTCCGCGTCCGGGCAAATGCCGCGCACGAGGCCGATGACCGAGGCGAGGATCGCCTCGTCGCCGATGTTGTCGCAGCCGAACGGCACACCGCCTAACAGAATTCTCATCTCGGGTATACCTTTTCGTTTTTTTGCGTGAAGCAGCTCGTTTGCATAATGACCTACAGGTTGGGAAGACCCGTTGTTTCAGATGGAGCGGAGGATCCGCCTGCGCTTTCTGCCAATTCCGCCGGGACGGGCGATTCCGCTGGGATGGGCGATTCTTCCGGGGCGGGCGTACTGGCCGGGACGGGCGATTCTTCCGGGGATGGTGATTCTTCCGGGGCAGGCGAACTGGCCGGGGCGGGCGAACTGGCCGGGGCGGGCGTACTGGCCGGGGCAGGCGTACTGGCCGGGGCGGGCGCGAGAGAGGGCGCGAAAATCTTTTTCGCCGACTTTTCCCTTTCCAGGCTCCTCTGGTAAGCCGCCTTGATATTCTTCCGGTTGACGGCAACGACGGCGATGAGCGCATAAGTGACCATCAGGCCGGAAAAGTTGTTGGGTTGTTTCAGGACCCATTCCAGCGTGGAGTGAAAGTAATTGCAGGTCAGTCCGCCGAAAACCCCGATCATGAGGCCGGAACATGGCTTTTTTCTGAGGACGAATATACTGATGAGGGAGGAAAAGTAATAGTAAAGAAACCACAGGATCAGAGTGCCAAGTCCCCACCAGCCGCATTCCGCCGCAACCAGCAGGTAGATCGTCTCGACAATTCCGCCTCTTCCGGTTTCATTGCGGTATCCCGGACTGGCATACAGTTCGCGGGCATAGTCGCGAGCATAACCGGAATACTCTGAGAAATTATTCGCTCCGACCCCCAGCTTATAATCGTTCGCGATTCGCTTGGCCGCAATGGCGAGATAAATGCGTGTAAGCTTGGATGAGGGCGAAGCATTTTCGAAACGCTGGATGATGCGCGGCAAAGCATAGCCTATGATGCTCAGCACGACAACGAAACCGATCAGCATAAGGAGCAGACGCCTGATGGAAAAACCGTTGACCAGGATCGAAAAGGCGCAGACGACGGCAATGCCGCTGAAAAAAATGACAAGACCGCCGCGGGAGTATGTGAGAATGATCAAAACGAGCGACCCGACAAACGCGAACAGGGAAAGCAAAAACAGTTTATTGCTGATGTTTTCGTTCATCAGGACGCCGAGGGCAAGAAGCCCGAAGAGCTCCAAATACAGGCAGAATGAGTTCTGATGTGGAAATGTCACATGCAACTGAAAGAGCCCCATCCTGTATTTCAGATAGAGCCCGTAAATGAAAAGGAAGGAGAGGATGCCGCATACCATATAGGTAAAAAGGATTAGATTCTTGCTGTTGTTCATATAGTTGAACGCCGCCAGGAAGACGGTGTACATCCAGAACATCTTATAAACTTCAAACCCCCACTGCTGCATGTGGATGGCATTTACGCCGGAAAGCAGAATCGCAAAATAGTATAGCAAATAGAAAAAGGAACCGGGCGGAAAGAGCCTAACTTTGTACCGCGAGGAGAGCAGCATGCTCAGCAGCAGAGGAATGGCAAAAAAGTACACGGCTGTGAACGTATACCCGAATGCCGTTCCGGTCCATTTCATGTAGCCCGCCGTTATGGAGTATTCGTTGCTGGTGAAATAGATCATTCCGGCGAAACAGAAATGCCGGAAATTCGGAAACATACAGCATAATGCCGTCAGAAAAGGCAGCAAATACAGAAAAAGGACCAGTTGTTCAATGATCTTTATCAACTGTATGAATCCTTTTTGGCGTTTCCGAAGCGAACGGAATCAATTCGAGAGGTTGAAGTAACCGAGAATGGTCGAACCGAACGGGCCGGCGAGCAGATTGACAAGCTGCAGGGTCGGGAGGAGCTTCCGGATGAGCTGGTTCCATTTCGAGAAGCTGTCCTGGGGCACATAAATGATGTCGTTCGCCTCAAGCTTGAAGTCCTTCATCTTTCCGTTCAGGATCTTGTCCACGTCGACGGTGTAGACTACCGTATTGTCCTGTCCGCCGCGGATTACCCGGATGAACTCGTTGTAGGTTTCCGTTCTCAGTCCGTTCACGTAAGATAACCCCTGAAGCAGCGTCATTCCTTCGGTAAAGCCGACATAGGTGTTGCTGCCGACTTCTCCGAGGAAAATAATGTACCCGTGCATGGTCGACGGGATGTAAACATAGTCGCCGTTCAGAACCGGAATGTTGTGCAGGTCGTCTCCCTCGTAGACAAGCTTCTTGAAGTCCACCGGAAGTTTTTTCCCGTTGCGTTTGATGTAGGCGTTGTCCAGGTCGGCGAGTTCAACGGTGTCGCCGCGGAACACTCCTGTTACGAACCCGCCCGAAAGGGCGATCGCGTCAAGCAGTTTTGTCTGCCCGATGGATACGGTGAAGTTGCCCGGTTTTACGACGCGGCCCGCAATCGTAAAGTAATATCCGCTTGTGGTCAGGGGAGACAGGGTAACGATCGGCGACTTCAGGAAAATGGAATATTTCTTTTCCAGCAGATTCGTGGCATCTTCCATGTTCATTCCGGCGAGCTTCAGGAGTCCGACCAGGGGAAGGCTGGCGGTTCCGTCCGGCGCGATCAGAATGCTGCTTGTCAGGCTCGGCTGGTTGTAGATGGAGAGCTGGAACGTGTCGCCCGGCTTGAGCTCATAGGGCATCGGGTTTACGACATGCAGCGCTTTCAGCTCCTCCTGGATGGCATAGGAATCGAGTTCTTCCTTCGGCGGCACGGACGTCATGCCGGGCACGGCGATCCCGCCGAAAGGAGTGGAATTGCACGCAGTTACGACAAGGACGAATGCGGGAAGAAAAAAGCGCAGGATCCAATGGGATTTGAAAATCATAATGTCACCTTGTTGTAATGCTTGTTGTTGACGTTGTAGAGGAAGCCGACGATGTTTTTGACGTGGAAGGATTTCAGGAACAGGAGAATCCTGAAAATGCTCAGCTTGGAGGTCTGGGCGTATTTCATCGGGATGATCGTAAGATCGGCATTATGGGCGATTTCCGCAAAGAGCTGTCTGTGCAGCTCGAATTCGAAAAGATCCCATACGATAAGGGAAATGGATTTGTATGCGGTTTTGACCCGCTGGATCTGTTCGTCCGCCAGCGGCGAGATAAACGAAAGGTCATCCAGCTTGAAATAAACCGTGTGGTCTTTTCCCGGTTTTGGCGCTTCGTCCGTGAACTGGTACAGATAGTCGTTGATCAGAAGGGGCATCTGTTTCGCCGAGATGTCCTCCTCCTGAATCGGGGAGATGACGACATATTTGCAGCCCAGGCGGATCTTCAGCGTCTCGCAGAATTCCTCTTTGATCTTGTCGTCCATGTCAGACCGTTTGTTCGGCGCGAATACGATCAGCAGCGGGTGATCGGGCGTAGCCTGGGAGAAGAACGGCTTTCCGTTGCTGGTCATCGTCTGGAGCGCGCTGTAGTAGTCGGCGCGATACGCCTGTTTCAGCATCGGGATCATTCCCAGCGTTTTGAGCCGGAGAGCCTGTTCAATGTCCACGTTGGAACGGATGGTCAGGTTGAACAGTTCGCATCCGAGGATGATGGAAAGGGCCATGAACGTGCCGAGGACGAATCCGATGATGCCCCAGATGCCGCGTTTGCGTCCCAGCGGGACAGTCGGCGCTTTTGCGAGCTCCTGAATGGAGATGTCGGAGAAAGACCGATCGAGGAAGCTGTGGATCGTGGCGATCTGCGCTTTTGTGTTGTTGATCTGGTCTTTGGACTGCGAGATGTCGGCTTCGAGCTGGCGGAGGACCGGATGGACGGATGCCAGGAGCTCGCGCCGCGCACGCAGCTGGACCGCGTTGTCGTTGTTGAGCTTGATGTCGTTCGTCAGCGTCGTGATTTCGGCTCTCTTTGCGGAGATTGCCACCAGGATCTGCGTATATGCCGGGTTGCGGGAGACGACGATTTTTTTGTCGGCATCGCCTTCCCCGGCATCCTCGGCCTGCTTCGACTTTTCCAGCTCCTCTCTCAGCTTCTTCACCAGATCCCTCTGCTGGATCAGGAGCGGATTGCTTTTTGCGTACATCTGCTCGTAGGCGCGCAACTGGTTCTCCGCTTTTATAAGCTCGTCGTCCGCCACGGTGCTTTTCTCTCTGTGCGTCACGACTTCTTCCGGCGTGTTGGCGAGTTCGCCCTGAAGCTCATACAATGCCTGTCTCGCGGAGTCGAGGGTGGACGATGCGCGCGTCAGCTGGTCTTCGACCTGGAGCAGTCTCTGGTTGTTGAACGCGATATCCTGCTCAATGGTCGTCAGGTTGTTTTCGGTGCACAGCTTTTTCATCCGCTCGTCCTGCTCGGCCAGCTGCTTTTCCAGTTCGTTCTGGGTTCTGACGTAGCTGTCGTTCAGGTCTTCCAGGTTTCTCCGGATCAGCTTTTTATATTCCTCGATGAATACGTCGGCAAGCGTATTGGCGAGAGCGGCGGAAATCGTCGGGTCCTTCGAAGAGGCGGAGACGAAATAGTAGTCGGAGTTCTTTTCCGCTTTGACGGAGATGTTGTTGTAAAGCTGTTCGGCGGTATAAGGCAGGCTCAGGCGTTTGATGGTCTCCTCCAGAACCGCGCGGCTCTTGAACAGGTTCATGATGATGGACCTTTGCACGTTCACATATCCCGGAGGCAGGATCCCGGCACGGTTGTCCTTGATCTCCTGACGGATCAGTCCGCAGTTTGACACGTACACGTTGGTCGTCGTCATCGTCCTGATGAAGAACATGATGCAGGCGAACAGAAGGGGGAAGATCGCGAAAAGCCACCACAGCTTCTGTATCGCAATGATCCAGCACCAGAAATCCCGCCGGAAAAGGCGGATAAACTGCATAATGGCGGGTTCTGTTTTTTCCTGTTCCGCTTCCGGTGTGAGAAAAACGGATTCGTTCTGAACGGCGGGATCTCCGTTGTCCGATAAGATCATTCCATTGCTCCTCTCTGCTGCAGGCCGCGGCTTTTCGAGCTCAAGTTGCGCCGCAGGATCCCCATTAAAATCTTTATATTGAACCAGCAGTTCATGGCATAGGCATAATACTGCTCGTCGAGTTCAAGCTGATAGGGTTCGTTTTCGTGGCAAAGGTATTCGCTGTAGGAAAAAACGCCGGGCGCGTAACCGGGCAGATCCCGGATGAACCGTTCGTTGTGCTCGGTTGCCTCCAGAAGACAGTTCCCGACCAGGCGCATTTTCCCGGCTGCCGCATACGGCAGCAAATGATATTTGTTCAGGGTCAGCCTGCGGAACAGGCGTCCGGCAAGGCTTTCCCGTGGCAGAACATATCCGTGCAGCGCCATGACGTGTTTTTTCCCTTGTCCCGTCAGGCACTCCGCCAGGGTGGCATGGAACTCCAGAAACGGCCTCAGCAGGGCGTAGGGCAGCGTTTGGATCAGGAGCAGAAGGAATGCCAGAAATCTCTGGTGGAACGGGCTTCTTTCGTACTCGTCCGGCTCCATTGCGGAGACGATCGCCTGGTTGGAGATGCTGATGGCTGTTTCCGTTTCCGGGTCGATGATGCCGTTCTCCCAGCATATTTTCCCTCTGATTTCCAGGTTGCGCCCGATATAGGTGTTCCCCATCACGATCGTGTCCCGGATGGTCGTCCCGTTGTCGATGACGCAGTTGTCGCCCACGATGATGTTCGGGCCGGCGTGGATCCCGTGTCCGAACCGGATTCCGTTTCCGAGGATGACAGGGGGGCTGACGCGGGCCGATCCCGGTATCTGGACGTTGCGCCCCACGAAACTGTTTTTCCCTTCGCTGAACCCGGGAGGGTTGTATTTCTCGATGTCGCCGCCTGCCAGCTGCATGTTGAGCCGGTAATAATCCTGAATGCCCGCGACCGGCGTCCCCGTGACCGGCAGCCCGTCGTGGAATCCGTTCCAGCCGGACGGCAGATCGTTCAGCCGGCCGCGTCCGATCAGATACCAGGCGCTTTCGCCGTTGCCGAATGCGCAGCCTTTGATCTCGTTCGCTCCGATGCTCAGCGTGAGAGGATGCCGTTTGTCGTACTCGGGCAGGAAGAGCCCGGAGAAGACCAGCAGGTCGCAGTCCCTGCAGAACTCCTTGTTCTGCTGGATGACCCGGTTGAGCGACCGGATTGCGCCAACGCTTCCGAAGCCGAGGTTCATGCTCAGGATCTCGCCGTTGCGGTATTGCGCACGCAGGACCTCCGATTCTTCGTCGGATACGATCCGGACATCCCGGATCCCGCACAGGAAGCAATAGTCCAGGGCAAACTCGATCGCGGGCTTGTTCGCGAACGGAAGCAGGTAGACCGGATGGTTCGGGAAAAACCGCTTCGCCCAGGCGATCCCGCGCGTCGGGCAGAGAATGAGGGCCTTCATCATTTCAGTACGCCCCCTTTCCCGAGATCACGGCCGGGATCGTCCGGAACAGGATCAGGACGTCTTTCCAGAACCCCTGTCCGCGGATGTATTCCCTGTCCAGCACGACCTGCTCCCGGAACGGGATGTCGCTGCGCCCGGAGATCTGCCAGATGCAGGTGATCCCCGGCAGGATCTCAAGGCGCTTCCGGTCGTCAAGGGTGTATTGCGCCACTTCCCCGGGCAGGGGCGGACGGGGGCCGACCAGGCTCATGTCGCCGAGCAGCACGTTGAAAAACTGCGGCATCTCGTCGATGCTGTATTTCCGGATGAACCGGCCGCATCTGGTGATGCGCGGGTCGTTTTTCATCTTGAAGATCACGCCGTCCCTGGATTCGTTTTCCTTTTCCAGTGCGAGCCTGCGCGCCTCGGAGTCGACGTACATGGACCGGAATTTGTAAAAGTAAAACGGCCGTCCGTGAAGCCCGATCCTGATCTGCCGGTAAATGAGCGGTCCGGGCGAATCGAGCTTGAGCCAGACGGCGACGACGATAAAAAGCGGGAAGAGCAGGATGATGGCCGCAAGGCTTCCGCAGATGTCCATCCAGCGTTTGAAAACGCGGCCGCAGTTCGAGGAAAAGATCGTGACGGCTTTTTTCCGGCGGGCGCGCATCCGGGCAAAGAACCCTGAGCGGGAATGCAGCGCACCGGAGAGGAACATGATGTCTCCCGGTTCAACGGACGCGGCGAAACCCAATGTCCGTTCATCCGGTTTCGCCGTCTGGGGCTTCCGTAGTTTTGTTTGCGGGCTGTTCCGCCTCATTGTTCCGCCTCCGCTGTTGACGTTCTCCCGTAAGCAGCCGGTCATCTCCGGGGATGTTATGCCTCGCGGGCAGCCTTGATCGCTTCGTCCAGCTCGTCGTAAATGTCGAAAATGCGATATGCCTTCGTGATCTCAAAGATCATTCTTGCGCGCTGCGTCAGGTTCGCCAGGATCAGGGTCCCGTTGAACTCCGTGCAGCTTTTCAGGCAGAAAACCAAGGCGCCGAGGCCCGTGCTGTCAAGGTTTTCCAGCTCGGAAAGATCAAATACGAATTTCCGCTGGGTGGCAAAAAGCTCAAGGAATTTGGACCGGAGTGATTCCGCATTTTCCGCAGAGAGATGCCCCTTGATCTGGATGACCTCTATCCCGTCGTTTTCAAAATTGGAAATTTCCATGTATGTTTTTTCTTCCTGATTTGCGGTTTTACCTTTGCGGTATGGAGATTGCCTATGCATAATATACAGCCCTGCGAAAAAAAATCAACTGCTTTTTGTTGCGTTTTGCTTTTTTTTCCCGTTTTTTTTCTTTTTTTGTAAAAACGCTGGAGAAAACGCCGAACGGATGGCATAAACAAAAAACGGAAAAGAAAAAAACGATTTGCCGGACCGCAAGGGCGGACGACCTAATGCGCTGGCAGTAAAAATGTTATGTTTAGAAAAATCAAATTTATTTCCGGTGAAATCGCTAATCCGTTTCGCTGCCGATGCGATTGCATTTGAGCGCGGATTAGAAAAAAGAAGGTTTTCCGGAAAAAGAAAAGCCGCCGTTTTGACGCGGCGGCTGTTCTGTGGCGTCCGGCCGATCGTTCGAGCCGGATGCGGTTCGAACTCAGGCGTTGACTTCTTCCTTCAGCGCGATGACGACGGAGCGGTTTTCGCCGTCGCCGATGCTGTTCGTGGTCAGCGCGGAATCGCTTTCCAGCGTGATGTGGACGATCCTGCGGTCGTGCGAGTTCATCGGGGGCAGCGTTTTCGGGGCGCCCCACTGGTGGACTTCCTTGGCCGCGTCGAGCGCCTGCTGGCGCAGGACGTCGTCGTGGGAGAACGACGATCTGCGGCCGCCGTCGAAGCGGTCTCTGCGTTCGCCGCGGAATTCCCTGCGGCCGGAACGCTCGCCGCGTTCCGCACGGCGTTCTCCGCGTTCTCCGCCGCGTTCGGGGCGTTCAGCCCGATCCGTGCGGCGTTCCGCGCGGCGTTCGCGGGAACCGTCCATGTCGATGTAGAGCTTCGGGAATTCCGAATCGGTCTTCTGCATGATGCGGTTCACGATGAGCTGGAGGTTTTCGAGCGTTTTGCCGTGGTGGCCGATTACGCGTCCGGGCTCCTCGGTGGAAACGTAGAGGTTCACGGAGCGGGGCTTGTTTTCCGCACGGATGTTGGCGTCGATGCCGAGGAAGTCGAACATGTGCGCGAGGACATTTTTCGCCTCGTCCATGGATTCCTGCGAAGCGGGCTTGACCGGCGGGGGAGTCCGGCGGGGGCGTTCGCCGCGCGCCTGCGCCGCGGGGTCCGTACCGGCTTCGGCGGTCTGCCCGATTCCGTCAAATCCGCCTTCGTTCGTGTCGGCGGCGCCGTCCATCGGGACGGCCTTGATCTCATCTGTCACGGTCTCTGCCGCGGTCTCTGCTGCGGCGCCTGCATTTTCCATGGCCTGGTTGCCGGCCGCGGCGTTTTCTTCAATTTCCATTGTTTTCTCCGGGGTTTCGGGCTGTTGTTATGCCTTCTGCGGTTTACTGGTCTGACGCGCTTCATCCCGCTTCGCGGCGATTTGCCCGTATTTCATTTGAAGGATGCTGAATATTTGACTGACCGTCCAGTAAAGCGTCAGGCCGGACGGGAGGTTGTAGAACATGAACAGCATGACGATCGGCATGAGCATCATCATCTTCTGCTGCGTGGAATCGCCCGAGGTGGGCGTCATCTTCTGCTGCAGGATCATCAGCGCGGTCATCGCGATCACGAGCGGATGGAGCCCGACCTGGCCGATGAAGGGCAGGGCGAACGGGAGCGTCGGGCCGACGAGGTCCGGGCGCGACAGGTCCGTGCACCACAGGAACGGCACGTTGCGGAGTTCGACGGCGGAATCCAGCGCGGAATAGAGCGCGATGAAGACGGGGATCTGAAGGAGGACGGGGAGGCAGCCGCCGACGGGGTTGACCTTTTCGACGCGGTACAGCTCCATCATCTTCTGGTTCAGCTCGGCTTTCTTGCGGGCGGTGTCGTCCGGGGTGTCCATCGGAGTTTCTTTGTACTTCTCCTGGAGCTCCTTGATCTTCGGCTGCAGCTTCTGCATGCGGCGCATGGAGCTGTTCGCCTTCTGCGTGACCGGCCAGAAGAGGATGCGGACGATGAGCGTGAGCAGGATGATCGCGATGCCGTAGGAGCCGCAGAGGCCCTTCAGCCAGTTCAGCAGCATGACCATGGGGCGCGCGATGAACTCGAACCACGCATAGTAGGAAATGTGCATCATGCCCATGACGGAGGACCCGAGCGCGCGGATGCGCGCCATCTCCTTCGGGCCGCAGTAGGTCTTCAGGACGAATTTGAACGTCGGTTCGCTGCCGGGCGGAATCGTGACGGCGCCGAAGTTGCCGGTCATGGACGGCACGGCGTAAAGGTCTTTTTCGTTATTGCTGCCGGCGGGGAATTTCCAGACGCGTTCGCCGTTCGTGGACGCGAACGGCTTCGCGTCGTCGGCGAAGAGAAGCGAGGCGAAATACTTGTTGGAGGACCCGATCCAGGCGACGGGCACGTCGCAGGTGGTCTTCTTGTCGAATTTCTCCTGCGATTTGACCTGCGGATCGGCGGAATCGGGCATGCCGCTGCCGACCTTGCAGAAATCGACGTTCAGGCGTTCGCTGTAGACCTTGTCGCCGGTGAGGTCCTTGACCTGCGGGAGTCCCGCGAGGCGGACGCCGAGGTCGCTGACCGTGATGGGCCTGCCCGTCGGATTCGACCACTCATAGGTGCAGTGGACGATATAGTCGTCCTCCGGCAGCGTGAATGTCTGCGACAGCACCAGTCCGTTGGAAAATTCGCGCTTGATCTGGATCGAACGCCCCGGAGCCGCGATAAAGTCCTCCATGGAAACGGGGACGAGGGCGGGGGTGGATTTGAGCTCGAACGTGCGGTATGCGCTGTCCGGGAAAAGTTCGATCGCCTCGCCGGAATCTTTGAGCTTGTACCGGGGATCCAGCAGCTTGACGCCGGTGACGGACCCGGACACGCCGTCGACCGTTACGCGGAAAAGCTTGTTTTCGAGGACGAAGGGCTTCGTGCCCGTTAAGGCATGAACGTTTTCGGCGGCGGTCTCAGCCGCGGCCTGCCCGGCGTTGGCGTCCTGAATGACCGGCTGAACGGAAGAACCGGTTGCGCCCGGATTCGCGTTTGTCTGCTGCGCAGGCGCGTTCTGCTGCGCGGTCTCCAGCATCTTCTGGTATTCCGCGGTGCGCTTCGCCTGATATTTCGGCATGTAGATCAGCCAGCCGCCCATAAGCAGGCAGCCGACCAGCACGATGAGGACAGTGTCTTTGTCGAATTTGAAGTTCACTCGTTATTCCTTCCCGGAACGTTTCGGGGGGACGGGGTCATACCCGCCCCGGCACCAGGGGTTGCACCGGAGGATCCGCCACGAGCTCAGCGCGAAGCCGCGCAGAAGTCCGTGGGTCCGGATGGCGTCGATCGCATACTGGGAACAGGTCGGCGTGAAACGGCAGCACGGGGGAAACAGAGGCGTGATCCAGCGGCGGTATGCGCGGATGGGAAGGATCACGAGTTCGCGGACGGGATTGCCGCGGTGTGTTTTTCCCGGATCAGTCCGGCTTTCTTCAGCGTCCGGAGCAGATGTTCCTGCACTTCCTGCTGTTTTGCACCGAAGATGGCGCGGCGCGGGATGATCAGGATGCTGCATGGCAGGATGGTCTCCTTGCACAGCCGGAAGGTCTCGGTGATCAGGCGTCTCGCGCGGTTCCTGACGACGGCGGAATGATGCAGTTTGCGGCTGCAGATGACGCCGTACCGGGGGATCGGAAGCGGACTGCCCGGCTCCGCCGCCTGAACCAGTACCGTAAAGAACGGATCCCGGCAGGCTTTCCCGTGTTCCTTGAGCGCATCGAAATCCTTTCGGGTGCGCAGTTTTTCCTGCTTCCTCAGGCTGCTGCGCTCAATTTCCACGGCGCGGTCCTTCTTCAGATGACGGTCAGGCGCTTGCGGCCTTTCGCTCTTCTTCTGGCAAGGACCTGGCGGCCGCCCTTGGTGGCCATTCTGGCGCGGAATCCATATTTGCGGGCACGTTTGATGACGGAAGGCTGATACGTTCTTTTCATGGTTTCACCTTGTTCCCGGAGCCGCGCAAAGGGCGCTCCGGCTGTTCCTCTCAGGGGGTTACGGCTTGTGGTTTTTCGTTCGTTTTGTATATGGTGTAATCCATCTAATATAGCATGGAATCGGCGTTATTTCAACCCGGAGAGCGTCTTTTTTGCCTTTTTTTTCGTTTTCTTTTCATTTTTTGTCGCTTGCGGATTGTTTTAGAGAAAAAAGATGCTATATTTTCCTTTAACGCTGCGGGCGCATGCCCGGGCAGTTTTTCTCCGCACATAAATCCTGCACTTTACGATAACCCCAAAAACACACAGGGATGCCTCCCCCGGGCATTCCGGAAAGACCTGGCATGAAACACTTGTTCCTTCTTCTCGCGGCCGCCGCGGCGCTCGTCTGCACGGCCTGCTCCACTCCCGGCGTCACCAACACGGCGCGCAACTCCGTGGAAGAAATGCTCCTCAGCTCCGTCATCGAGCGCGGCATCTCCTCCATCGACTTCGAAGCGTATGCCGGCAAGAAAGTCTCCATGGACTATTCGAACCTCGCGCCGCAGGTCGACAAGGAATTCCTCATGGCGTACATCGAGCTGCATCTCGCGCGCTACGGCATCACCGTGGTGAAGGAGGCCGCCGACGCCGACTACGTCTTCAAGGCCACCAGCAGCGTGCTCGCCACCGATATGGACAGATTCCTCCTGGGCATCCCGTCCCTCCCGATCCCGATCCCGTGGGCCAACCTCTCCATCGTGATCCCCGAAATCCCGATCTTCAGCCGTCTCCACCGCACCGCCTGGGGCCGCTTCTTCTTCAATATCGTCGACGCCAAGACCAACGAACCGGTCCAGGTCGTCGACGGCGCGAAGTCGGAAGCCTACTTCAACAACTGGGTCGTCTGCTTCTTCCCGTTCAAGACCCACAGGCTCCCGATCGGCGACGACAATCCGGGCGAGCTCCACTTCCTCTGGTTCTGGAACGACTGATCCCCGCCTGACCCGATTCGGTCTTCCGCGTCCGGCTCCCTCTTCGGGCCGGGCGCTTTTTGTGTCCAGGGGGTTCCCGGGCACGTTTCCTCTTGACTTTCCGCGCTTCGGGTGTATGTTAAAGCAAAACGAATCACCGCCGCCTTTTGAATCCGCATGACAATCCGACGAATCCCGACAAAAGAGACCGTGCTCTGGTGCGCACTGCTGGCCGCGATGGCCGGAGATATCCTGATCTCGTGGGCGCTGCCGCTTTTCTGCGCGGATTACAGCTGCATGAAGATGTCGGTCAGCGCGCTCGGCAGTCCGCTGAGCCCGGTGCGCCTGCCGTTCGATCTGTGGATGCTCCTTGAGGGCGTGCTGTTTCTCGTCGCCCTCCCTGCCCTGTTCCGGCTGTATCGTCCGGTCTCCGCGGGCATTGCTTATACGATGGCGGCGTTTGTCGCGGCATTCGCCGTCGGGGCGTGCGTCTTCACCTGTTTTTTCAGCGTGAACGAGTCGAAGGACGTCGTTACGGCCGCTTCCATGATCCACGGCATCGGTTCGGCGGTTGGATTCATGCTTTTCCTGTTCGTCCCGCTTCTTATGGCGATCCTATCATGGAAGAACGGGGAAAGCCTCATGGGGACCGTGTGCATCGTCAGCTTTGCCGCCGCCATGCTCTTCTTCGTCTTGTTTGTCATGGCGGACAAGCCGGAGTTTTCCGGTACGGCCATCGAGAACGAGGGACTGTGGCAGAGACTGAACCTCATCTTCATGTATGCGCCGCTCGTCATCGTTTCCGTCAGGCGGATGCGGATGTCCGCGAACGAAACGAAAAGCCGAAGCCGGGATAATTGAGCCGGCGCGCGTGGCGTTTACGCCGTTTCCGGTTCAGAAGAAAAACGCCTGCGAGGGGTCGGGCGAGACCAGATTGAGCCCAATCGGGAATTGGATGGCCGTGACTTTGCCGTCCTTCACCGTCACCTCGATCGGCCCCATCGGCGTCGGCTGCCGGTAGAACCCGTTTTTCAGCACGCTCAGGTCCGGTTCCACGCAGAAACGTTCGAATCCGGGGGCGAGCGGCCGGATGCCGAAAAGCCGCCGCGCGACGACGTTCGCCGGGGCGGTTGCCCAGGAGTGGTTCCAGTCCTGGTTCGGCTTCAC
This sequence comes from uncultured bacterium, assembly GCA_902780135.1. Classification (GTDB taxonomy): domain Bacteria; phylum Verrucomicrobiota; class Lentisphaeria; order Victivallales; family UBA1829; genus UBA1732. The sequence continues at coordinate 59,393 of CACZEK010000009.1, read as the reverse complement.
GGAGTTGTCCCACGCCTCCATGGTCACGGTCGCGCCCGCGCGGATCATGTTCCGCCAGCTGCGGAGACCGTCCGAGGTCATGAGCTCCACGGCGTGGCCGCCGAGTCCGAGCTCGAAGCAAGCATCGAGCAGATACTGCGCGCCGTACACGCTGCACGCCATGCCTTTTCCCTTCAGGAACTCCGCGACGGCGGGCTTTTCCTCCTCGCGGACGACCCCCGTGCAGACCGCCGCCATCTGGGCGTGGACCGAATGGTGTTTCGAGCCGGGCGAATCGACGAACAGCTTGCCGTCGAACATGAGTTCGTGCAGGCGCGCGTTCAGCGCTTCGGCTTTTGCGCGGTATGCGGCGGCCTCGTCCTTGTGCCGGGTCTGTTCCGCCAGATACGCCATGTCCAGCAGCGCGAGGTGCCGGAACGCGTTCGGCACGAAGTTCACGTCCTTCATCTCGTAGCCGTCGCGCTCCCCTTCCGGCCAGTCCACGATGTCGCGGACGCCGTCCGGGTAACGCTTCGAGTTCAGCAGGCCGCGTTCGTCGACGCAGAGGTTCAGCAGGAACGGCTTCAGGCGATCATACCAGCCGTGCACGGTCCGGATGTCGCCGCTGTACAGCAGATAGACTTTCACCAGTTCGGGCATCAGCAGACGCCATTCGGTCGGCCAGGTGGGATGGTCCAGCGACCATTCGATGGACGCGCGGCAGGCGGCGTAGTTCGCGTCCACGGCGAAATGGCTGAGCGCGGTGATGTAGCTGTCCGCCTCGTACGGCATGCGTTCGCGGTTGCCGTCGATGTACAGCCCGTACGGGACGCACGCCTTCACCGAGTATTTGCAGAGGTCCCAGACTTTCACCAGCTCCGGATCGTCGCACCGGAACTCCGACGCTTTGTCGTCGAACTCCGGGAAATGCGCCACGCGGACGACTTTCACCAGTTCGATCCCGCCCGGATTGCGGATCTCCACGTACCGGAACGGCGCGATCTCGGGCGTCTGCGGGCTCGACATGCCGCCGTACGGGTTCCTGTGCGGCGGGAACTTCATCAGGTATTCGGCGGTGCCGGGCTTCACGGTCAGCGTCTCCCTGTAGCAGATGCGCGAGCCGCCCGGATTCTCGTCGATCCGTCCGTCCGGCGTCAGGACCTCGCCGACGAGGACTTCCAGTTTGGTTTCCTGTTCCGCCTTCAAAGTCAGGGGCAGGTGGCAGTAGGCGTCCTTCCCGAAGTCGATCACGATCGCGCGGACCGGACCGTCGAACGCGCGCGCCGCCTTCGGCTTCTGTTCCTCCAGGACGCTTTTCGGTTCGTCGGGCACGCCGGGGAAAATGCTCCTTCCCCCGCGCCCGGTGATGAGCGTGCCCGGAACGGAGAACCAGTCGGTCCCCGGACAGGCGATGCCGGGGAGAAGAAGCGCGGCGCCCACGAGGCAGGCGGCAAGTTGACGGTTTTTCCTGTTCATGCCGGGCACGCGGCCTGTTTGCCTCAGGCTTCGACGCCCGCGCCGTCGCCGATGGAGCAGATGAACGTGGCGGCGTCGATGCCGGTCTGGGACTTGTAGGCGGTCTTGAGGCGTTCCGCGTAGGATTCCGCCTTATCGGTCTCGACCAGGTGGATGGAGATGCCGCCGAAGCCGCCGCCGGAGAGGCGCGCGCCGAGGCAGCCGGGGATGGACTTGGAGAGTTCGACGAGGACGTCGAGTTCGGGGCAGCTGTTCTCGAAGTTCACGCGGGAGCTTTCGTGGCTCTCGTAGAGGAGCTGTCCGAATCCGGCGATGTCGTCTTTGCCGAGGCATTCCACGGCGCGGAAGACGCGTTCGTCCTCGCCGACCACGTGCTTCGCGCGCAGGTAGTCGATGTGCGCCATGTCGCCCCTGCAGGCTTCGAGGAGCTCGCCGGAGACGTCGCGGAGCGTCTTGATCTCGGGATGCGTCTTTTTGATCGCGGCGGCGGCGTTCTCGCAGCTCACGCGGCGCTGGTTGTAGGCGGAGTCGACCAGGTTGTGCTTCACCATGGAGTTCGCCACGACGAACACGTACCCGGCGGGCATGCCGACGTTCTTCAGTACCTCGACCGTGCGGAAATCGCAGAGGATGAAGGAATCCTTCTTGCCGAAGAGCGAGCTGAACTGGTCGAGCAGGCCGCTGTTCAGCCCGAGGAACTTGTTTTCGACCGCCTGGCCGACGCGCGCCCAGTCCGCGAGCGGGAGCTCGATGCCGTAGATGGTCTTCAGCGCGAAGGCGAAGGACATTTCGAGGGCGGCGGAACTGCTCATGCCCGCGGAGAGCGGGACCTGGCTGTCCAGGACGGCGTCGAACGCGCCGAACTTGATGCCGCGGCGTTTGAGGTCGACGAGCAGGCCCTTGATGTAGTTGCGCCAGTCGCCCTTCACCGGCGTGTCGATGTCGTTCAGGTCGAGCTCCTGGTCCTTGCCGTGCTCGCAGATGTTGCACTTCGTGCCGTCCGCCGGGCTCATGGCGAAACAGGTGTGCTGGCTCACGGCGCAGCTCAGCACGAAGCCTTCGTTGTAGTCGGTGTGGTTGCCGAGGATTTCGAGGCGGCCGGGAGCGAAGGAGCAGACTGCCGGTTCTTTCCCGTAGCGGGCGATGAATTGTTCGCGGACACTGGCGCTCATGGGTGGGGGATTCCTTTCTTGCGGATGAATATGATAAAAATATGGTTTCCGGTGATACAGTATCACGCGCTGCCCGAATTGTCAAGCGCGGAATGCGCTTTTCGGCGGATTTCCGGCGGGAAGGGGGGAGAGCCGGGGCACGGATTCACTCGCGGTCGACGCGGACGCGCGGGTCGACCCAGGCGTACGCCACGTCGGTGACGAGGTTGATGACGATGAAGAGGATCGCGCCGAGCAGGACGAGCGCCTTCAGCATGGAGAGGTCGGAGCTGTTCAGCGCGTTCACGCCCTCGTAGCCCAGCCCGGGGATGCCGAAGAAGCTTTCCAGCAGCAGGCTGCCCGTGAACAGGAACGGGAGTTCGGTCGAGGCGCGCGTGATGATCGGCACGAGGGCGTTCCGCAGCAGATGGATGCCGTACACGCGCGTCGGAGCCGCGCCCTTCGCCGCCGCGGTCCGGATGTATTCCCGGCGGATCTCGTCGAGGAAGACGGTCCGGTAGAAGCGCACGCCGCCGCCCGTGCCGGACACGATGCCGATGATGACGGGCAGGGCGAGGCAGCGCGGGCTGTCCCAGCCCCACACGGGGAAGAGGTTCAGGTAGTACGCCAGGAACCACTGTCCGAGGATGATGAGCACGAGGTAGCTGACGCTCATGCCGGCGACGGACAGCACCACGATCGCGCGGTCCAGGATGCGGTCCTGAAACGCGCAGGAAATCATCGCCAGCACGATGCCGAGCAGGAGCTCGCCGAAGAAGATCGGGAGCATGATCATCAGGGAGGGCACCATGCCGCGCCACAGCTTGCCGCGGATGGATTCGTGCGTGAGGAGCGTATTGCCGAAATTGAAGAAGGATACGTAGGGGAATTTCGAGGAGAACGTGACGAGCTCCTTCAGGGAATCCAGCGCCTGCGAGTCGTACCACGCGCGGTTCGGACGCTCGAATCCCGCGCGGACCAGCACGCAGTCCGTGTCGAGTCCGGTCACGGTCAGCTCGTCGGGCGCGTCCGCCAGCTCGATCGCGGTCCCGCCGGATGTGAGCTCGACCTCCTGTCCGGCGACGAGGAAACGCCCCGAGCCGGAGAGGACGATGCGGTTTTTCGATTCTTTGTTGACGAACTGGCGTTTGAAGGCCGCTGTGCCGGCGCCGAGGCGCAAACCGTCCTGCCCGGCGGCTTTTTCCAGCTCAACGTCCTTCAGCTCGATGCCGGGGATCTCGGTGCGCCCGCCGGTGAAGTCGGCGGCGGGATAAAGCTCCGTGATGCGCCACATGCCGAAAAAGAGCGGCTTGTCGCAGCCCATGGAGTCGCGCATCACCTCCACGTCCGCGGCGGTCGGGTTCTTGCCGAGCAGGACGGCGGTCGGGTCGCCCGCGGACACCCGGAACAGGATGAACGTGACGACCATGATCCCGAGCAGGATCCAGACGGAGTAAAGAATCCGTTTGACGATGTAACGTCCCATTCCCGGTCAGCCTCCGGTCCGGTTCAGCGCCGGGGCGCGGGCTTGCGCCCGAAGACCGCCATGACCGCCTGCAGGTCCGCCCAGGCGTCTTTCTTCGCCGGGGGATTCCGCAGGAGGAACGCCGGGTGATAGGTCGGCATGACGGGGATGCCGTTGTAGTCCAGCCAGCGCCCGCGCAGCCGCATGATGCCCTTCAGGTTGAAGAGGTACAGGAGCGGCACCGCGCCGAGCAGCACGATCACCTTCGGATTCACCAGTTCGATCTGGCGTTTCAGGTACGGCATGCACGCCGCCGCCTCGTCGTCCGCCGGATTGCGGTTTCCCGGCGGACGGCACTTCACGATGTTCGCGATGCACGTCTCCGTCTTGCGGTCGAACGTCATGGCGGCGATCATGCGGGACAGCAGTTCGCCCGCGCGCCCCACGAACGGCACGCCGGTGGCGTCCTCGTCCGCGCCGGGGCCCTCGCCGATGAACATCAGTTCCGCGTGCGGACTGCCGTCGGCGAAGACCATGTTGGTGCGGGTCTTTCCGAGGCCGCATTTCATGCAGGAGGCGCATTCGGTGCGCAGGGATTCCCATTCGGGCAGGTCCGGCGCGTAGGCGGGCGGGACGCCCTGCGCGTTCTGAGCGGGAGCCGGGACACGCGCGGGGGCTTTGCGGACGGGGCGGGCGTAGAGGTCGCGCAGGGTCTCTTCGTTCATGGAGGTGTCCGCTCCGATTCTCCCGTCCGTTTTCAGGCACTGGATGATCTCGTCGAAGATGTCGGGTTTTCTCATGGGGATGTCCTGTTCCGTCCGCGCGGGTTGAGGGTTGTCGGTTGGTTTTATACAATACATCCGCCGAACATGTTTTTCAAGCCGTTTCCTTCCGGAAAACGCGCCTTTTTCAACGCTTTTCTTCTCGGATGCTGCCGCTTGTTTTGCCGGAAAAAACCAAAAGCCGGAGAAACCAGCCAAGTTTCAGTTAAAAGGAACTTGTTTTAACTGAAACTTGCGCGTTGCGCATATGCGCGTGAAGCCAGACGATTTCTCCCGGACCGTATAAGAAATTACAGCCGATTTCAGGATGCTCTTCCCCGGTCAACGGAAAATCTGCGTATGCCGGAAGCCGGATATGCCGGAAGCCGGATATGCCGGAAGCCGGATATGCCGGAGCTTGTTTTGCCGGAAAAACCAAAAAGCCGAAGAAACCAGTCAAGTTTCAGTTAAAAGGAACTTGTTTTAACTGAAACTTGCGCGTATGCGCGTGAGGCTGAAAAATTCCCTGTATTCCTGTATCCCCGTTTGCATGTTCCTTTCCGTTGCCTTCCTTGTGTGCGAAAGATTGATGGCTTTACACCAGCTGCATCTTCACGGACAGCAGGATGCGTTCCGGGTCCGTGCTGTACAGGCAGTCGTTGCAATCCGCGGCGGCGTCCGGGGCGCATCCGTGCCGGAGCCATTGGCGGAACTCCGCGTCGGCCCCGGCTTCGTGCTGGCGCAGCCAGTCGGTGCAGAAGAGCAGTTCCGCGCGGGAGACTGCCGAGCACAGAAAGCTCTGGAATCTCCGGTGCGCGCGCCAGTGCGGCTCGAATTCGACGTACCGGGTGCGGATCATCATCAGCTCCTCCTGTTCGGCGAGGTCGTGCAGATGGTCCTTGCGGCGCGCGAGCTCTGCGCCGAATCCGGCTTGAAGCGGATTGCCCGTGATAGCGAAAGACGCCAGCTCGCGGCGTTCCTCGTCGATTTCGCGGAGCACGCGGGCATAGTCGCGGACGTCCCGCGGGCCGACGCTTCGCCCCGTATGTACGTAATACATGATCCCCTCCTTGTTTTTGACCGTTTGTCCTGCGGTTTCCCCTCTTGCTTATAATATGCCACGGACGGCGCGGAAAATCAAGCGCCGGTCAGAGCTCTTCCCCCGGATTTTTCAGGAAATCCTCCACCACGAGCTTGCTGTGCGCCAGGAAGAGCGGGTCGAGCAGCAGGTCCAGGTCGCCCTCCATGAGCGCGGGGAGGTTGAAGACCGACACCACGCCGAACCGGTGGTCCGTGACGCGGTTCTGCGGGAAGTTGTAGGTGCGGATGCGTTCGCTGCGGTCGCCGGTGCCGACCTGCAGGCGTTTGCTGGCGGCCTGTTTCGCGGCCTCCTCGCTGCGCTGGATCTCCAGCAGGCGGCTTTTCAGGATGCGCAGGGCGATCTCGCGGTTGCGGATCTGGGAGCGTTCCTGCTGGCTCGCCACGACCAGCCCGCTCGGGATGTGCCGGATGCGGACGGCGGAGTCGGTCCGGTTCACGTTCTGGCCGCCGGGCCCGGACGAACGGAACGTGGAGATTTCGAGGTCGTCCGGGCGGATCGCGATGTCGTCGATCTCGCTGGCTTCCGGCAGTACGGAGACGGTCACAGTCGAGGTGTGGATGCGGCCGCCGGACTCCGTGACGGGGATGCGCTGGACGCGGTGGACGCCGCTTTCGTATTTCATGCGGGAGAAGATGTCCTCGCCGGAGAGGGAGAACATCACGTTCTTGACGCCGCCGAGCTCGGAATCCGACTGCTCCATCACCTCGCACTTCCAGCCGCGTTTCTCCGCGTAGTGGACGTACATGCGGAAGAGGTCGCCCGCGAAGAGCGCCGCTTCCTCGCCGCCCGCCGCCGGCTTGATCTCCACGATGGCGTCGCGCGAGTCCGCCTTGTCCGGCGGCACGAGCAGCATCATCAGCGCCTGTTCCGCCTCGGACGCGGTCTTTTCCTGTTCGGCGAGATCGTTTTCGATGAGCGCGCGGAATTCGGGATCGCGCTCGGTTTCCAGCAGGGCGCGATTATCCTGCGCGGCGTTCAGCGCCCCGGTCCACCTGTCGTACGCGGCGAAGATGCTTTCCAGACGCCGGTTCTCGTGCGCGAGCATGGCGGCGCGGGCGGGCACGGCGTAGACGCCGGGATCCGACAGCTCCGTTTCGAGCTTGTCGTGCCTTGCCTTGAACTGTTCGATCTGACGAGTGATGTCTTCCGGGCGCATGAGGCGGGTTTGATTAAAACGATTCGAAAAAACAAGCCCGGCCTACGTTCGACAACGCGGGGACCGGGCTGGCTGATCCGGCGATCTGCGTGAAGGAATCGCCGTTCCGTCCGTTCGGGAAAACCGAATTACTTGGCGGGCTTCTGGTAGCGGCGGCGGAATTTCTCAACGCGGCCGGCGACGTCGACCAGTTTCTGTTTGCCGGTGATGAACGGGTGGCATTCGGCGCAGATACCGACTTTCTGCTCTTTGCGGGTGGAGTAGATGTCCCAGACTTTGCCGCAGGCGCAGATGACCTTCGCCGGACCATACGCGGGATGGATGGAATCTTTCATTTTTAACCTCATATATGTTGGATTTGTATTTGATTTCTGAGAAAACCGCGCTACTTTAAAGCAACACGGCAATTTATAATATACACCAACATGCGGAAAATGCAACTTCATTTCGGAGAATCCTGACCTTTTTTCTTTCATAAGCGGCTGTCCCGCCTCAAGTGCGCAGGACGGTATTCGCGCAACCATCCCTTAGAACTAACATTTCACTCCATCCATGTCTTCCGAAAATAACAGATTTCGCAACCGTATCGCTCTGGTCTTCCTGTTCGCGCTCGCGATTCGCATCTGGTGTGCCTGGCCCGCGCTCTGGTCATACATGGGTGACAGTGACATGGAATCCTTCATGCGGCCGGACTCCGCGACCTATTATTTCCCGGCAAGAGCCTTTGTGGAAACCGGGAAGCTGACCCTGGATGTCGGTTCCGATTTCCCCGCGGTGCAGCGTCCGCCCGGGTATATCTTTTTTCTGGTGGCGGTGATTTTCCTTTCGTGTCCCCCGGTCATCGGATGTCTGGTGGACGCGCTGACGGTCTTCCCCGTGGCGCTGGCGGGACGACGCCTCGCCGGACGTCGCGCGGGCTTCTGGGCGGCGGTCCTGTACGCGCTGAACCTGACCGCGCTGGCGAACGCGCCGCTGATCCTGGCGGATTCCCTGCTCGGATTCCTCTGCGCGTGGCAGGTGTTTTTCCTTGTCCGGGCATGGCGCACGAAACGCCTTTCCGATTTCCTCTTCGGCACGGTATTCGCCGCCGCCGCGACGCTCACGAAGCCGGTCAATCTCCCCGTTCTGCTGGGGCTGATCCCGTTCGTGCTTGCTCCGGTCCTGATGCGTCCGTGGCGGAAAGCCGCCTGCGCGTTCCTGCTCACGTTCCTCGTGTTCGGCGCGATGGTCGTGCCGTGGATGCTCCGCAACCAGTCCGTCGGCGCGGGATTCGTGCTCGACCGGAATTCCGGCATGACCGCGCGCCACAACACCGCCGCGATCCTTGCCCGCGTGAACGGTACGGACGGCGACACGGAACGTGCCGCGCTCGAAGCGGAAGCCGAGGCGGCGTTTGCCACGAAGCCGGAACAATACGCGAATCTGTTCGAGCTGGAGATGGCGGAGGACGACTGGTATCTGGCACGCTACAGGAAAGCGATTCTCGAGCATCCCGGCGCGACAGCCGCGACGCATCTTTTCCAGGTGTGGATCCTGCTGCCCGACCTGCCGGACTTCCTGCAGAACCTCGGTTTGCGGACCGGGGAACGCGGCACGCTGGCGGTTTTGCGGAAAGACGGCGTCATGGCTGCGTTCCGGCACTACATGGACGGGAGTTATGCGGCGGCGTTTCTGGCAATGCCGTTTCTGCTGGCGACGGGCGTTCTCTACGCGCTGACGGCGGCGGGGGTGTGGATTTACCTGCGGCGGCGCAGATGGACCGTCCTGACGCTGTTCGCGGTGTTTGTGCTGTATTATCTGGCGGCGCCCGGCCCTGTGCTGATGCCGCGCTACCAGATCCCCGCGCTGCCGTTCGCGTGCGCACTGGCGGGGGCGGTCATTTCAGTCTGTGGTATTCGCAGATGGCGAAAACGTCGGTCATGCCCGCGATGTAATCCGTGACGGCGCGGTGGATGCCGTCGGTCTCCATGCGGCGGCGGACCTGGCTGCCCGCGAGCTCGGGGTGCTGTACGAAGGTGTCGAACAGGAAGGACATGCGGTCCTTCGAGAGCTGGTTGAGCTTGTTCAGTTCCTGCGAGAAATACAGGTTTTCATACAGGAACGTCCTCAGTTCGCTGGTCAGCACCTGGAATTCCTGGCTCCACGCGATGAGCGTCATGCCCTTCGACGGCGCGTCGCCGGGCGCTTTCACGCCGGATGCTTCGATCAGCTTCGCCGACGTTTCGATGGCGTCGCCGACCATGCGGTTGATGAAGGCGCGCACGGTGTAGGTCACGAATTTGCCGTCGCCGCGCTTCAGCCCGAGCGACTTCGTTTCCTCGGCCGCCATGCGCCAGATCGCGATGCCCTCCAGCATGTCCTCCGTGATGATCCCCGCGTCCAGCCCGTCGTCGACGTCGTGTCCGTAGTAGGTGAGGTCGTCGGCGAGGTCGGCGGCCTGCGCCTCCAGGCACGGGGCGGGGGCGAGCTCCACGCCGTCGAGCACGGGCGGATGCAGCGGCGAACGGTGCTTGATGAGGCCCGCGCGGGTCTCCCATGTGAGGTTGATGCCGTCGTAGGCGGGGTATTTCTTCTCCAGCAGGTCGACCACGCGGATCGCCTGAAGGTTGTGGTCGAATCCGCCGTGCCCCTCCATCAGGCGGTGCAGGGCGCGTTCCCCGGCGTGCCCGAACGGCGTGTGTCCGAGGTCGTGCGCGAGCGCGATGGCTTCCGTGAGGTCTTCGTTCAGGCCGAGGCTCCGGGCGATCGTCCGCGCGATGCCCGCCACCTCGATCGTGTGCGTGAGGCGGTTCCGCAGATGGTCGCCGGTCGTGCTCAGGAAGACCTGCGTCTTATACTCAAGCCGCCGGAACGCCTGGCTGTGCAGGATGCGGTCGCGGTCGCGCTGGAATTCGGTCCGGTAGGGGTGGGGCGTTTCGGGGTAGCGGCGTCCGCGGAGCGCGCCCGCGTGGACGGCGTACGGCGCGAGCGTCCTGTCCTCGATCTCGCATAAAAACTGCTGGGTGCGCGCGCTCATGGATTACAGGCCGACCTTGTCTTTGAGCTTCTGGAAGAAACCCGGATCGTCGGTGTTGACGGTGAAGTTCGGGCCTGCGCCGTTGTCCTGCGCGCCGCCGCCGTCGGTCCGGAATGCCGCCGCGTATGCCCTCAACGCCTCGCGCTGGGCGTCGGTGAGCTTGCGCGGGACGTCGATCGTGAGCTTCACGTGGTGGTTGCCGAAGACATTCGGACGCGTGCGGACCGGCATGCCCTTTCCCTTCAGCGTGAGCACGTCGCCGTTCTGCGTCCCCGCGGGGATCGTCAGTTCGGCGTCGCCGTGCACGGTCGGGATGGTGACCGTGCCGCCGAGCGCGGCCACGGGGAACGGGATATGGTATTCGGCGTAGATGTCCTCGTCCTCGCGCTGGAAGCGTTTGTCCGGGCGGACCTGGATCATGATGTACAGGTCGCCGTTCGCGCCGCCGCGCAGGCCGGGTTCGCCCTCGCCGTTCACGCGCATCCGGTTTCCGGTGTCGATGCCGGCGGGGATGTGGACCTCGATGGCGCGGTGGACGCTGACCTTGCCGACGCCGTTGCATTTCGCGCATTTGTGTGCGATCTTCTGTCCGGTGCCGTGGCAGACGGGGCACTCGTGCATCATGGTGAAGAAGCCCTGGGAGACGCCGACCTGTCCGCTGCCTTTGCAGCGGTCGCAGCGTTCCGGCTTCGTGCCGGGGGCGCAGCCGCTTCCGTTGCACGCGGTGCAGAGGCCGGGCCGGTTGAACTCGATCTTCTTCGTGACGCCCTTGAACGCCTCGTCCAGCGTGATGCCGAGGTTGTAGCGCAGGTCCGCGCCCTCCTGCGGGCCGTTCGGATCGCGCCTGCGGCCTCCGCCGAAGAACGACTCGAATCCGCCGCCCCCGCCGCCTCCGAAGAACTGGTTGAAGATGTCGAAGGGGTCGCCGGAGAATCCGCCGCCGCCCGCTCCGTTCCCGTTCACGGCGTCCTCGCCGTACTGGTCGTAGAGCTGGCGTTTTTCCTTGTTGCCGAGGATCTCGTAGGCGTGGGAGAGCTTCTTGAACTTCTCCTCCGCCTCCTTGTTGCCGGGGTTCTTGTCCGGGTGGTATTTCACCGCCAGGCGCCGGTACGCTTTTTTGATGGTTTCCTCGTCGGCGTCGGGGGAGATTTCGAGCAGGTCGTATAGTTCGGTGTGTCGTGCGGGCATGGGGGGCTGCCTTCCGTTTTCAGTTCTTGGTCAGGCCGTCGGTCATCAGTTTCGCGGTCCTGCGGGCGAACGCGGCGGGATCGGGCAGTTCGGAGCCTTCGCAGAGCAGCGCCTGGTCGTAGAGCATGGCGGCGTAGTCAACCAGCACGGTGCTGCCGGGCTCCGCCTCGTATTTCTTCGCCATCGCCTGGATCAGCGGGGCGTCGGGGTTGAGCTCGAGGATGCGTTTCACTTCCGGCGCTTCCTGCTTCATCGCCTTCATCAGGCGCTGCATGTTCACGGACGGGTCGGCCTCGTCGCCGACGAGGCAGCAGACGCTTTCGGTGAGGCGCGCGGAGAACCGGACGTCCTTCACCTGGTTTTCGAGCGTCTTCTTCAGGAATTCGAGCAGGGACTTGTTCTGCTCGGCGGCTTCCTGCGTCTTCTTCTCAAGCTCCTTCTGCACGGGCTCGTCGAGCTTCAGGTCGCTCTTGGAGACGGACACGATGTCCTTTTCCGCGTACTTGCCGATGCCGTTGATGACGAATTCGTCGACCGGGTCGAGCAGGTACAGCACGTCGAGCTTCTGCTGGCGGAAGAGTTCCAGCTGCGGGGAGTGCTCCACGGCGGCGCGGGATTCGCCGGTGATGAAGTAGATCGCCTTCTGCGTGGGCGGCATGGCGTCGGAGTATTCCTTCAGCGAAACGAGCTTGCCGGGTTCGCTGTTCATGGTCTCGAAGAGCAGCAGGTTCTGGAGCTTCTCGCGGTTTTCCCAGTCGCTGTACGCGCCTTCCTTGATGAGGCGGCTGAACTCGCCGTAGAACTTCTCGTAGGTCGCGCGGTCCTTCTCCATCATGGTCTGGAGCTCGGAGAACACGCGCTTCACGATCGCCTTCGAGATGCGCTTGATCTGCGGATTGTCCTGCAGCGTCTCGCGGGAGATGTTCAGCGGCAGGTCGCTCGAATCGACCACGCCGGACACGAAGCCGTTCATGTAGTCGGGCAGCATGCCGGGGCATTCGTCGGTGATGAAGACGCGCTTCACGTACAGGCTGAGCGTCTTTTTGTTGCGGACGCCGAACTGGTACTGGAACGGGAGCTTGGCGGCGAGGAAGAGGAGCGCCTTGAACTCGGACGCGCCCTCGGCGGAGAAGACGATGCGCTTCAGCGGGGCCTCGTAGTCGCCGGAGAGGTGGGAGTAGAAGCTCTTGTATTCGTCCTCGGTGACCTCGGATTCCGGGCGCAGCCAGATCGCCTTCATGGTGTTCAGCGTCTCGTCTTCGATGACGTCCTTGCCGTCCTTGTCTTTGGTCTTGCGCGCCATCCTGATCGGGTATTCGATGAAGTCGGAGTATTTCCTGACCACGGACGACACGGTCCAGAATTCGAGGTAGTTCTTGAAATCGTCTTTCAGGTGCAGCGTCACGGTCGTGCCGGGGGCTTCCTTCTCCGCCTCGGTCACGGTGAACGTGTCGACGCCTTCGGATTCCCACAGGTACGCCTGGTCCTCGCCCGCCTTCTTCGTCAGCACGGACACCTTGTCGGCTGCCATGAACGCGGCGTAGAACCCGACGCCGAACTGTCCGATGAGCTCGGGCGCGCTCGCGGGATTCTCCTCCTGCGCCTTCTTCAGTTCGGCGAGGAATCCGCGCGAACCGGAGTGCGCGATGGTGCCGAGGTTTTCGACCAGCTCGTCCTTCGTCATGCCGATGCCGTTGTCGGAGATCGCCAGCGTGCAGGCGGCCTCGTCGGCGGTGATGCGGATTTCGCCTTCGCTGGCGAGTTCGGGACGGGTCAGCGCCAGGAAACGGCGTTTGTCCAGCGCGTCGGCGGCATTCGCGATCAGCTCGCGCAGGAAGATCTCCTTGTTCGAGTAGATCGAGTTGATCATCATGTTGAGCAGTTCTTTGACTTCGGCTTTGAATTGCATATGTCTGGACATAACTCTGTCTCCTTGTTGTTTTTGTTTTCTTGTTTGCGTTCAATGTCTGCTCGCGAAGCAGCAGACTATTTCAGTTGAGGGCTTGCCCTCATCATTTCTTTGCTTTCTTCGCGGGTTTGGCTGCGGGTGCGGCCGGCTTCTTTTTGCTGGTCGGGTTGCCGAGGCTCGCGTTCGCGCCCTTGTAGTCGTTGCAGTAGAATCCGGAGCCGACGAAAATGATGCCGGACCCCGCGCCGATCTTGCGTTTCAGCGCGTCCTTGCCGCATTCCGGGCAGGTTTTCAGGTGGTCTTCGGTCATCTGCTGGAATTTCTCAAACTCGTATCCGCAGTTCTTGCAGACGTATTCGTAGGTGGGCATGTCGGTTTTGTCCTTCGTTTCGACGGCTGATCCGCACGGTTTGCGCCGCGCGGCTCGCGTCAATGGGGTTGTATTATGAATGTTTTTCCGCAGATATTAAGCATACTTTGTGCCAAAATGAGCTTGTTGTGCTCTTCCCCCTCGAATCCGCCTCCGCACACCTGTCTTTTTTGCCGTTTCATGCGACATTCTGTCCCATATCCGTGCCAAAGTGTGTCGTCTATATAATAAAAACGGCGCGCCCGGGAGGATCGTCCTCCACTGAAGCAGTGCGCTGCTTGCGCGAGCGCACACAAAGTATGTCGAACCGTGCCTGGCTGCGCTCAAGCACAAAAGGATCTCCTCCGTGTATCGAAAAAAACGGCGCGCCCGGGAGGATCGTCCTCCACTGAAGCAATGCGCTGCTTGCGCGAGCGCACACAGAGTATGTCGAACCGTGCCTGGCTGCGCTCAAGCACAAAAGGATCTCCTCCGTGTATCGAAAAAAAGGGCGCGCCCGAAGCATATCGGACGCGTCGGTGTGTTTTTCGGGAGGCGGTTTTGCCGGTCAGAGGATGGACGGAGCGGCGGTCTTCGGCGCCTTCGTGTCGGCCTTGGCAGGCGTGAAGTCGTAGACTTTGATGCCGCCTTTTTCGCGTTCGGCCTTGATCATCGCCTGAATGTCCTCGGAGACGGTCTTGTCGACGAGGTAATCGTGGATTTCGTCCTTGACCTTTGCGAGCGGGAGATAGCCCTTCGGATCCTGTTTCAGGAGCTTGATGATGTGGTAGCCGAACTGCGTGTGGACGGGCTTCGTGAAATCGCCCGCCTTGGCGAGCTTGAACGCCGCGGCGGCGAAATCCGGGTCGAGCATGCCGGACTGGTCCAGCAGCATGCCTTCCTTGTCGAACGGCGGCAGTTTGCCGTTGTCGCGCTTGCCGGAGGGGCAGTTGCTCTTTTCCTGCGCGAGCTTGTCGAAGCTGGCGGGATCCTTCACGAGCGCGGCGTAGATGTCGTCGATCTGCTCTTTCGCGAGCTTGTCGGCCTTCGTCTTGATCTCCTTCTCCTCCTTGGAGTCGAGGGAGGAAACGGGTTCGCACTGGATCAGGATGTGCGCGACCGTGATGTTCTCCGGGACGGCGAACTTCTGCTGGTTCTCGCGGTAGAACTTCTCGACTGCCTCGTCGTTGACCGCCTTTTCGGTCTTCGAGATGAAGTTCTTCTCCTCGTAGGCGGCGATGGACGCGTTTTCCTGGATGTCTTTTTCCTTCGCGATTTCGTCGCGGTAGTCGTCCAGCGACAGGCCGCGTTCCTTGAGCTGGTCCTTCAGCGCGTCGACCTGCTCGGCGGGCAGCTTCCTGATGGAGGCGTCGAAATGGGTCTTCACGAGCTCTTCGGACGGCTCGAACCCGTCCGCCTTTGCCTTCTGCTTGAGGATCGTGGTGTCGATCTTCTGGTCGACGTACTGCTGCATGGCGGTGCGCAGGTAGGATTCGGGCGTCAGCGCCAGGACCTGCTGGGACACTTTCTTCGAAAGGAGGAGGTCCACGATCTCCTTCTTCGTGATCTTCGTGCCGCCGACCTCCGCGACCACGTCCGGCATGAAGGAAAGCGCCTTTGTCACTTCCTCCTCGGTGGCGGGCTGGGAGAGCAGGGCGCGGCGGACGGCGGCCTCGGCGGCTTCATCGCCGAGGCCGGCGGGGACGCCCCTCAGGGAGAGCGCCGACGGGCTGCTCTGGGCGGTTGCGGAAAAGGATACGGCGCACGCCGCGAAAAGAACAAGGATGGATTTGCAGTTCATCGTGGGAACCTTTCTGTTGCTGGGATGTTATTGCTTCGCGGACCGGCTGCGCAGCCAGGCTTCGAACCCTGCGATCTGCGCGGCGTCCGCGTTCAGTTCCAGAAGCGCGGTCAGTGCGGCGGCTTCGGCTCTCCGTCCGGCCGCGGCCATGTCCATGGCGTCCTGGAGCAGCGCGGCGCACGCGTCGGTTTTTTCCATGGCGGTGCGCCTGTCGGCTTCCTGGATCATTTCGGCGGCGTATGCGGAGAGTTTCGGGAAGAGCTTGGAATTTGCCTTCGCGAATTTGTCCAGATCGGTGGCGGCGGCGCGGATGTCGTCGGAAAACTCCGCCGCAAGCATTGTGCCGTTCAGACGCTGCGCCTCGAGCAGGAGGTCGACTTTTGCCTTCGCGTCCGTGACGGATTCGTTGATGTCGCCGTACTTGAGGCAGTAGGCGTCGAGGTCGGCCGCCGCGCCCGCGACGTCGCCCGCCTCGAGCTTTTCCCTGGCGGACGCGATCACGCTGTTCGAGCGGACGATGTGTTCGAAATCGGAGAGAAACAGGTTCGTCGGGTCGAGATTGCGGTAGGTCTCGATGTTTTTGAGCGCCTCGTCGTTTTCCTGGCGGTCCAGGTTGCCGAAAAGCCGCAGCAGGACGCGGGACCGCTCCATCGGGGTCTCCGGGGCGGGCCTGGAGCAAGACGCAAGGCATGAAAGCACGGCTCCGGCCAGGACGGCCGTGAACAGCGCATGACGGACGGAATGAAGCGCGAAGATTGTTTTTTTCATGTTGGTCTTTCTCATCTGGTTCAATAGACAGCGGGTCCGGGAGAAATGTTCCCGGGAGGAAAGAGCAGAGCCCCTGGCGGCGTTGCGCGGCCGCTATCCCAATTAATATAACCGCTCTTCCCGGAAAAATCAAATGACCCGTCTTCCGGCCGAGGCCGAAAGACGGGCTTGAAATCGTGCAGACGGATTGTCCGGGATGCGCGGGGGGACCGGGCTTGCGCTCTTTCCCGCCGCACCGGGTCAGCCTCTGCGGGAACGGAGCCGTCCGCGCTGGAGGAAGCCCTCGTAGTTTTTCATCACCAGGAGCGATTCCATCTGGGAGAGCGTGTCAATGGTCACGCCGACAATGATCAGCAGGCTGGTGCCGCCGAAGAACGACGCCACGGCGTACGGGATCTTCAGCCACATCGTGAGGAGCATCGGGAACACGGAGAGCGCGCACAGGAAGATCGCGCCGGCGAACGTGATGACGGTCATCAGGTCGTCGAGGTAATCGCAGGTGGGCTTGCCGGGCCGGATGCCGGGGACGTAGGCGCCTTCCTTCTTCAGGTTGTCGGCGATCTGCACCGGGTTGAACATGTTCGAGACCCAGAAGTAGGAGAACGCCAGGATCAGCAGTCCGTACATGAGCATGTAGGAGTAGGATCCGTGGTTGAAGTATTGCTGGAGGGCCGCGATATGCGCGTTCGGGATGAGCCGCAGGATCATCGGCGGGAACATCAGGATCGCGCCGGCGAAGATGATGGGCATGACGCCGGGGAAGTTGACCTTGAGCGGCATGAAGGTGCTGCCGCCCGCGACCTTGTTTCCGACGGTCTTGCGCGCCATCTGGATTGGCACTTTGCGGACGCCCTGGCAGAGGATGATCGTGAGGGCGGTCACAACGGCGAAGATGATGATCAGGATGAGCACGTGCGGGAGACGGAACCGGCTGTCGCCGGAACCGCCGCTCTGGTACATGTCGTACAGCTGGGCGATCGCCTTCGGGAGACGGTCGATGATGCCGATCGTGATGATGATCGACACGCCGTTCCCGATGCCTTTGTCCGTGATCTTTTCACCGAGCCACATCAGGATCATCGTGCCGCAGGTCAGGATGATGACCGAGAAGAACACGAACGCGGTGAGGTTGCCGCTGACGAGCGGCTGGCCGGGGAGCGCGGCGGGCAGGCCGAGGCGTTCCGGATGCGTCATGGCGATCGCGGTCATGGCGCCCTGAATGACGCAGATGACGATCGTGAGGTAGCGGGTGTACTGGTTGATCTTGTTCATCCCGGCCTCGCCTTCGCGTTTGAGGCGTTCAAGCGAGGGAAGGACGGGGACCAGGAGCTGCATGATGATGGACGCGGAGATGTAGGGCATGATGCCGAGCGCTCCGACGGCGAACTGCTGGAGGGCGCCGCCGCTGAAGAGGTCGATCATGCCCAGGAAGTTCCCTGCCGTGTCCTGGGAGAGCTTGTCGAAATAAACCTTGAGGTTATGCGTGTTGACTCCGGGGCACGGGATGTTGGCCGCGATCCGGCAGACGATGATGACCGCTGCGGAAAACAGGATCTTGTTGCGGAGATCCTTGATCTTGAAAGCGTTGATGAATGCTTTGAACATGTTGCCTCAATTTCCGGCGGGGAACGCCGCAAGGGTTATTCGATGACTTCGACGGAGCCGCCGGCGGCCTCGATCTTGGCTTTGGCGGAGGCGGAGAACTTCTGCGCCTTGACCTTGAGGGCCTTGCCGACGTCGCCGGTGCCGAGGACCTTGAGCGGGGCCTTGTTCTTGGCGACAAGGCCGGCCTTGAGGAGGACCGCTTCGTCGATCTCGGCGCCCGCCTCGAACACTTCGTTGAGGGTGCCGACGTTGACGACGTTGCAGATTTCCTTCACGCCGTGCATCTTGAAGCCGCGCTTCGGGATGCGGCGGAAGCTCGGGGTCTGGCCGCCTTCGAAGTGGTGGCGGACGGCGGCGCCGCTGCGCGAACGCTGGCCTTTTTCGCCGCGGCCGCAGGTTCCGCCCCAGCCGGAGCCGTCGCCGCGACCGACTCTGTGTCTGTTCTTGCGGGAGCCGGGAGTCGTTTCGAGACTATGAAGATTCATGATGAACTCCTCTCTTATTTCTTGCCGAGTTTCTCAAGGACCTGGTCCTTGGTCTTCAGCAGCTCGATGGCGCGGAACGTCGCCTTGACGACGTTGGCGGGGTTGCTGGAGCCGAGGGACTTGGCGAGGACGTCGACGACGCCGCCGAGGTTGAGGACGGGGCGCATGGCGCCGCCGGCGATCAAGCCGGTACCGGGGGATGCCGGACGCATCAGGACCTTGGAGCCGCGGAACTTCGCGGTCACGGTGTGGGGGATCGTGTGGCCGGCGAGCGGCATGACGATCATGTTCTTGCGGGCAGCTTCGCCGCCCTTGCGGATGGCGTCGGAGACTTCGTTGGCCTTGCCGTAGCCGAAGCCGACTTTGCCTTTGTGGTCGCCGACGACGACGAGCGCGCCGAAGGAGAAGTTACGGCCGCCTTTGACGACCTTGGAGCAGCGGTTGATGCTGATGACGACTTCTTCAGTGTCGGACTGCTCGCGTTCCTCTTTGGCCGGAGCGTCTTTTCTGGATTTGTCAAAACTCATAGTGTTGATACCTCTTAGAATTGGAGGCCGGCCTTGCGGGCGGCATCGGCAAGAGCTTTGATTCTGCCGTGATACTGGAAACCGCTGCGGTCGAAGACGACCTTGGAGACGCCTGCGGCGATGGCCTTTTCAGCGGCGAGCTTGCCGAGAGCGGCGGCGGCTTCGACGTTGCGCTTGAGGTTCAGGGCCTTGAACTCGGGAGAGAGCGTGGAGCTGGAGGCAAGCGTGACGCCGGCATCGTCGTCGATGAACTGGCAGTACATGTTGTTCGCAGTGAGACTGACGCAGAAGCGGGGGACGGAGGCCGTCCCTGCGACTTTTTTGCGGAGACGCACATGGCGAAGCTGTCTTCTGACTTGGGAATTGCGAGTCATTTTAATTCCTTTCACCCGTTATGCGTTCTTCTTGCCGGGCTTGATCGTGACCTGTTCGTCCGAATAACGGACGCCTTTGCCCTTGTAGGGTTCGGGCTTGCGGAAGGCGCGGATCGTGGAGGCGACGGCGCCGACGAGCTGCTTGTCGTATCCCTCGATGGAGATCTTGTAGCCGTCGGTGACGGTGAGCTTGATGCCTTCGGGCACGATGTAGTTGATGTCGTGGGAGAAGCCGAGCTTGAGCGTGAGCTTGTTGCCGGCGAGGTCGGCGCGGAAGCCGACGCCGACGATCTCGAGGGCCTTGGAGTAGCCCTTGGACACGCCGATGACCGCGTTGTTGATGAGCGCGCGGTTCAGGCCGTGCATCGCTTTCGCGTTGTCGAGGTCGGTGTCGCGGCTC
Source organism: uncultured bacterium (assembly GCA_902780135.1). Lineage (GTDB taxonomy): Bacteria > Verrucomicrobiota > Lentisphaeria > Victivallales > UBA1829 > UBA1732. The sequence goes on along the minus strand of CACZEK010000009.1, from coordinate 39,881 downwards.
AGGACGATCTGGTCGCCTTCGACCTTGACGGTGATGTGCTTCTGCGTGGGGATGCTGAGCGTACCGAGCTTGCCGGTGATAACGGTCGCGCCGTCTTCGACTTTGGCGGTGACGCCAGCGGGGATGGCAACCGGTTTTTTACCAATACGAGACATGATGACTCCTGAAAGTTACCAGACGTAGCAGAGGATCTCTCCGCCCACGTTTTGTTTTTCGGCGTCTTTGCCGCTCAGTACACCTCTCGACGTGGAGAGGATGGCGATACCCATTCCGTCCTTGACCTTCGGGATGTTCTGGCTGCCGCAGTACAGTCTGCACGACGGCTTGGAAACACGCTGGAGGTTTTCGATGACGGGCTGGCGTTTGAAGTATTTCATGGTGATCTTCAGAACCTTCTTCGTTTCACCCTCGACGACATAGTCGGCGATGTAGCCTTCCTGCTTGAGGACTTCCGCGATGGCGGTCTTCATGATGGAAGAAGGCATGGAAACGACCTTCTGCATGGACATGCAGCCGTTGCGAAGGCGCGTCAGCATATCTGAAATCGGATCCTGCATACTCATTTCTTCGATTCCTTTCTGTTACCAACTGGCCTTAATCACGCCCGGGATCTGGCCCGTGGAGGCCATTTCGCGGAAGCAGATACGGCAGAGTTTAAATTTGCGGATGACGGCGCGGGGACGGCCGCAGGCGGCGCAGCGCGTGTAGCTGCGGACTTTGAATTTCCCGCCGCGTTTCTGTTTCGCAATCAGACTTTTCTTAGCCATTTCTTAACGTCTCCTTACTTGGCGAACGGGAAGTCCAGCATGGTGAGAAGCTCCTTCGCCGCGGCGTCGGTCTTCGCGCTGGTCACGATCGTGATGTTCATTCCGAGCGGATACTTGATCTTGTCGAGGTCGATTTCGGTGAAGATCGACACATCAGGAATCCCGAGATTGTAGTTTCCGACGTGGTCGAAACCCTTCTTCGGAGCGCCGCGGAAGTCGCGGACGCGCGGGAAGGCGTTGTGGACCAGACGATCGAGGAACTGGTACATGCGGTCGCCGCGGAGGGTGACCATAAGACCGACGGACATGCCGGCGCGCAGCTTGAAGTTCGCGATGTTCTTTCTGGACTTGCAGACGACGGGGGCCTGGCCGGCGATGGCGGAGAGGTGGGTGCGGGCTTCGGAGAAAGCGTCCTTTTCCATCTTGGTGCCGATGCCGGTGCTGATGACGATCTTCTTCAGCTTCGGGATCTCCATGACGTTCTTGAGGCCGAGCTTTTCCTGAAGAGCGGGACGGACCTGCTCATTGTAGTATTTTCTCATATCGGGCATTGTTCAGTTCCTCCCTCACTCGGCCTTCTTCGCGCCTTCGTCGGCGGAAGCGAGCTTTTTGACGTTGGAAACATGCACGGAGACGGCGCGGTCGGCGAGGCCGCCGTTCGGATTCGCGGCGCTCTTGCGGACGGTGCGCTTCTTCGTGATGCGTTCACGGTCGCGGTCGGTGGGATTCTCGATTTCGAGGACGACGCGGTCTTTCTTCTTCAGGATGGCCACGACTTTGGCGGTCTTGTTCTTCCAGCCGCCGCTGATGACCTGGACCTTGTCGTTCTTCTTGACGTGGTAGTGCTTCTGGCACTTGTTGAGTTCGTTATTCATCAGAGGACCTCCGGCGCCAGGGAAATGATTTTCATGAAGTTCTTGTCGCGAAGCTCACGGGCGACCGGTCCGAAAATGCGGGTGCCTTTCGGATTCTTCTGGTCGTCGATGATCACGGCGGCGTTCTTGTCGAAGCGCAGGTAGGATCCGTCGGGACGGCGGATGCGTGCGGCGGTGCGGACGACGACGGCCTTGACGACGTCGCCTTTCTTCACGGCGCCGCCGGGGATGGCTTCCTTGACGGTGGCAGTGACGATGTCGCCGATGGAGGCGATGGTCTTGCGCTGGCCGAGGACGGTGATGAGCACGATGCGCTTGGCGCCGGAATTGTCGGCGACTTCAAAACTGGATTGCATCTGAACCATGGTTCAAGTCTCCTCTCATTCGCTGCGGCTGATGATTTTGACCAGGCGCCAGTGCTTGGTCTTGCTCAGGGGGCGGGTCTCCGCGATCATGACCTGGTCGCCGACTTTCGCTTCGTTGTTCTCGTCGTGAGCCGCATAGCGGACGTGGCTCTTGACGACCTTCTTGTACCGGGGATGCGCGGAACGCGTCACGATCTCGACGACGATCGTCTTGTTCTGGGCGTCGCTGATGACGTTTCCGACGCGCGTTTTCCGGTGGCCGCGCACGACGGCTGCGGCAGCGGTATCAGTCTTAATGGTTTCGTCCATTTCAGGTATTCCTTATTTGCCGGCCGAAGCGCGTTTGTTGAGTTCGGTCATCACCCGGGCGAGGTTGCGGCGGGCGGTGCGGATCTTGGCCGGGCTTTCGAGCTGACCGGATTTGGCCTGGGCGCGGAGGAGGAACTTTTCCTTGCGGAGTTCACCGTCGCGGGCGACGAGTTCGTCCTGGGAAAGTTCGCGGATCTGCTTCATGGCCTTGTTGACAGATTTTTTGTTTTTCATGACAGGTCCTTCCTCACATTAGACAGCCGGGATCCGGGAGACGAAGCGGCAGCGGATCGGGAGCTTGGAAGCGGCGAGGCTCATCGCCTCTTTCGCGAGGGTCTCGGAGCAGCCGGAGATCTCGAAGAGCATGCGGCCGGGCTGAACCGGGGCGACCCAGTATTCGACGTTGCCTTTGCCCTTGCCCATACGGACTTCCAGGGGCTTCTTCGTGCAGGGCTTGTACGGGAACAGGCGGATCCACACCTGGCCGCGGCGTTTCATATGGCGGGTGATCGCGACACGGGCGGCTTCGATCTGGGCGGCGGTCAGGAAGCCGCGCTCAAACGTCTGCAATCCGAAATCGCCGAAATCCAGTTTGTTGCAGCGTTGGGACAGCCCGGCGTTATTACCGCGCTGCACCTTTCTGTGCTTTACTCTTTTTGGCATTAACGGCATTTTGCATTTCCTCCGTGAGTTCCTTGTGGCAGATCCAAACCTTCACGCCGATTTTGCCGGCGGTCGTGTTGGCTTCGGTGAATCCGTAATCGATGAAAGCCTTCAGGGTCTGAAGCGGCGTGCGCCCTTCCTTGTAGGTTTCCGTGCGGGCCAGTTCCGCGGCGCCGAGGCGGCCGGAGCACTGGATTTTGACGCCTTCGGCGCCGAGTTCCATGGCGGTCTGGATGGCCTTCTTCATGGCGCGGCGGAAGCCGATGCGGCGTTCGAGCTGGGCCGCCACGTTTTCGGCGACCAGCTGGGCGTTGGTCTCGGGCTGCTTGACCTCGATGACGTCGACGATGAGCTCCTGCCCCTTGTCGAGCAGCTTGCTCACTTCGTCGCGCAGTCTGTCGATCTCGGCGTCCTTGCCGCCCTTTTTGCCCAGGAGCACGCCCGGACGGGCAGCGAAGATGGTCGTGCGAACGCGGTTGAAGTAGCGTTCGATCAGGATGTTGGAGATCGCAGCCTGATTGTAGTTCTTCTTGATGAAGGTGCGGACCTTGCGGTCTTCGTGAAGCCACGTCCCGAAGTTGTCCTTGCGGGCGAACCAACGGGAGCACCAATTCTTGTTCAGGGCAAGTCTGAGCCCGATTGGATTAATTTTTTGTCCCACTGTGACTTCCTTTCATCTCAGTCGTCGGTAAGAACCACCGTGAAGTGGCTCATGCGTTTGCGGATTCTGCCCGCCATGCCGCGTGCCTTCGGACGGAACCGCTTCAGCATCGGACCGGGGTCCGCGACTGCGGTTTTGACCATCAGGGACGCTTCGTTCATTCCGCTTTCGGCTGCGGCCGCCTTGGCGCACTTGAGCGTCTTGGCGAACAGCTTGGCGGCCTTTCTCGGGGAAAGTTCCGCGATCGCAAGCGCCTCGGCGTAGGGCTTTCCCTGGATGACCCGGGAGAAATCCATACCCTTGGACGGAGCAATGCGGACATACCTTGTTACTGCCCGAACTTCCATGTTGTTCTCGCTTTGTTGTTATGGTTTTGGGTTGAAGATAGAGCGAATTGTATGTATTTGAGCATCCCGGACCCCGCGGCACAATGCACCGCAAGACCCGGAACGGGTTTCCAATGGAGCTCGCCGTCCGCCGCGTCTGATACCGGGCATTTTCAGCTTGGCTGAGTGTCCCCGGGCAAGGATCGCATAGAACAGCAAATTGGGCTGCCGCCGCCTTTTCCGCGGCAAACAGAGTTAATAATATACCTTCTCATTCCGTCTTTTTCCAGTCCGTTTCCGAAAAAATCGCAATTTTTTTTGATTTTTTTCGCTCCGGGACGGAAAAAAATAAAAATGCGTCATTCCTGTTTTATTTGCTTTTTGCCGCCCGGCCCCCGCGGAACAGACGGTCGACCGCCTTCACGAACCGCATCGTCCGCGTCATCCGCGGTTCGATCGCGCCTTTCGGGCAGTGTTCCTGGCAGCAGAAACACCGGATGCAGTGCGGGAGGTCGAAGGCGGGTTTCCCGCCGGAAAGCTTCAGCGACTTCGGCGGGCACATCTTCACGCAGACGCCGCACCCGACGCATTTCGACGGGTCGAGCCTCGGATTCACGACCATCAGCCTGTAGAGCGGCTTCTGCGCCCATTTCGGGATGCCGACGCCGAGGTGCATCTGCGCCATGTCCATGACGGGGCGGTCCGGGAGCGCCAGCGGTTCGCAGACGGGCAGCGGGCCGGGATTCCCGACCGTTTCCGGCGCGGGGAACAGACCGCGCGCCTTTGCGCGTTTGACGATGTGCAGAGTGTCGGGATCGACGCCGAGGACCCGCGCCGCGACGGCGTCGAGCGCGAGCGCGTCCGTGCCGCCCGCGACGAAATGCCGGTCCGCCGGAGTCCCCGCGCCGGGTCCGTTGCCCTCCATGCAGGTGACGGCGTCGAGCAGGTTGAACGCCGGGCGCACGACGAGATAGAGGTCGAGCAGCATGTCGGCGAACTTGTCGTAGTCGCGCCCGACGGCGAGGTGCCAGGCGAGGCGGTCGCCGCCGTTGACGAGCCCGAAGAGGTTTTTGACGCAGAAGGTGAGGGTCATCATGCCGTGCGTCTTGGCTTTCGCGAGGTCGGCGACGAAATCGTATTCGCGGAACTCGTTGGCGATCTCCAGATTGCGGAAGCAGACGGCGTCCAGCGGGGGCTGTTTCCGGTAGTCCGTGAAATTGGCGGACGCGACGCCGAGCGCCTTCAGCTCGTCGGCGATCCCCATGGCGCGGAGCACCTGCGGCGCGGTCTGAACGGCGGGATTCTCCAAAATGGCGACCCGCGACGCCCCGGCGTCCAGGAAGACCTTCGCCGTCTCGACGATGAACCGCGGGTTTACCGCCTGCGGGTCGTTGTCCCGCCGCCACGCCAGCAGATTGGGCTTCAGCATCACGGACTTGCCGGAGACGCCGCCCGCCGCTTCGATCTGCGGCTGCAGGACGTGTTCCAGCGCGGGGCGCAGAGCCTGCGGCGTGTAGTCGGCGCAGGGCGCGAACGCCAGCCGTATCTTTTCCCGCCGGTCGGCGGTAGAATGCGGCGCGCCGGATGTTGTCGGTTCTTCTGCCATGGGATGGATTCCTGGTTTTGCGTGCTTTTCCGGAAAATCTTAATATAGCATCATCCCGTGGAAATTCAAAACGATGCTTGAAAAAACCGGGACGCGCGTGTATTGTATTTCTGTATTGTAAATAATGGGAAAAGAGGTCAGCATGGCAAAACAGGAAACGCCGTACGGCGGAGGAAAAGGCGGTTTTCCGCTTCCTTGTCTCGAGCCCGGATTCCGTCCGGCGGCGCTGGAGCGCCGTTTCTTCCGCGACGCCGTCCGGGCGTCGGGCCGCGCCGCGCCGCTGAAGCTCGCCGTCGCGACGCCGTCCGGGCAGGTCGTTTCGGCGGAGACCGTCGTATACGGCAGCCCGGATGCGGCGGAGTCCGCGGCGAACGTGCGCCATGCGGAACGCCTCGTGAAAAGCCTGCTGTGGATCGCCGGTGGCAGCCGGATCATTGTCGCGAGCCCGGATGAGATCGCGGTTGAGCTTGCGAAGACCTATGCGCCGGACGGCGAACGCGCGTTCGACTATGCCGCCATGACGAAAATATACGAAACGCCGCTCGCCGTGGAGTCCGTCCCGTACGAAGACGCCCCGGCGGCATGCGAGCCGCAGAACGGCATGGGACGGCATTTCGACGGCTGCCGCGTGGGGTTCGACCTCGGCGCGAGCGACCGCAAATGCGCCGCCGTGCAGGACGGCAAGGTCGTTTTTTCCGAAGAAGTCGCGTGGGATCCATCCAGACAGCCCGATCCCGCCTGGCACCGCGCGGGCATCAACGACTCCATCCGCCGTGCCGCCGCCCATCTGCCGCGCGTCGACGCCATCGGCGGCAGCGCAGCCGGCGTGTACATCAACAACCGCGTGCGCATGGCGTCGCTTTTCCGCAGCGTCCCCGCGGACCGGTTCGAACAGGACGCCGCGCCCGTTTTCGAGTTCGTCCGTGAGGACTGGCACGGCGTGCCGTTCGCGGTCGTGAACGACGGGGAGGCCGCCGCGCTCGCCGCCTCGGTCCAGCTCGGCCGCAACGGCATCCTCGGGGTGTCGTTCGGCAGCAGCATGGCGGGCGGGTATGTGAACGGCGCGGGCTGCATCACGGGCCGCCTCAACGAGCTGGCGTTCGTGCCTGTGGACGAGTCCGCGTCCGCTCCGCGCGACGAATGGAGCGGCGACCATGGATGCGGCGTGAACTATTTCTCCCAGCAGGGCGCGGCGCGTCTGGCGGCCGCCGCCGGGCTGGCTTTTGCCCCGGACATGCCGCTGCCTCAGATCCTGCTGGAGATCCAGGCGCTCGCGGAACAGGGCGACGAACGCGCGCTGAACGTCTTCCGCAGCATCGGGACGGCGTTCGGGTACACGGTCGCGGGCTTCCGCGAATTCTACCCGGTCATCGGGACCGCCGTCATCATGGGCCGCGTGACCAGCGGCGCCGGCGGCGACCTGATCTGCCGCGAGGCGAATCGCATCCTTGCCGACGTCTTCCCCGAACTGGAAACGAGAGTCTCCGTGCCGGACGACTCCATGCGGCGGCACGGGCAGGCGGTCGCGGCCGCCACGCTCCCGGAAATCTGAACTTGACTCAATAAAAATCAACCTCACATAAACAGGAGTCCGAAACATGAAAGAAATGACGCTGATGGTGCTTGCCGCCGGAATGGGGAGCCGCTACGGCGGGCTCAAGCAGATCGACCCGGTCGGCCCGAACGGCGAGATCATCCTCGATTATTCCATCCACGACGCCATGCAGGGCGGGTTCAACAAGGTCGTGTTCGTGATCCGGCGCGACATCGAACAGGCGTTCCGCGAGGCGGTCGGCGCGAAGTGGGAAAAGCGCATCGCCGTGGAATACGCGTTCCAGGAGCTGAACGCCCTGCCCGCCGGGCACGGCGTCCCCGAAGGCAGGCAGAAACCGTGGGGCACCGGGCACGCCGTGCTCTGCGCCGCCGACAAGATCGCCGGGCCGTTCGCCGCCATCAATGCGGACGACTTCTACGGGCGCAGCGGATTCGTTCAGCTCGGGAAGGCGCTGGCGGAAAACGCCGATCCTGGACGTCATTTCATGGTCGGTTACCCGCTCCGCAACACCCTTTCCAAGTTCGGCTCCGTCTCGCGCGGCGTCTGCACGGCGAACCCGGACGGCACGCTGAAGGAAGTTGCCGAGCGCACGAAGATCGAGCCGGACGGAGCGGACGGCGCGGTCGCGGTCGATGAAAACGGCGCGAAGCTCGCGTTCACCGGCGGCGAGATCGTCTCCATGAACTTCTGGGGCTTTATGCCGTCGCTGTTCGACGGCCTGCGCGGGCTCTTCGAGGACTTCCTGCGCGAACACGGAAACGAACTCAAATCCGAGTTCTATCTCCCCGCCGCCGTCGCCTCCATGATCGAAGCGGGGCGCGCATCCGTCGGCATCCTCGAAAGTCAGGATTCCTGGCTGGGCGTGACCTACCGCGAGGACAAGCCGCGCGTGCAGGCGGGCATCGCCGCGCTGGTCGAATCCGGCGTGTATCCTTCGCCTCTGCTCGCCTGAGCCCGTTTCTGCCGGAGAAAACCTCATGCCCGTTTCCGACCGCGCCGCGCTGGAATCCGCCGCTCGTTTCGAGCTCGGCGGACGCGTCGTTTCCGCGGCGGCGTTCGGCAGCGGGCATATCAACGACACCTTCGCGCTGACGGTCGAGAAGCCCGCGTCCGACGCGTACGTGCGGTTCGTCCTCCAGCGCATCAATCCCCACGTCTTCCCGGACCCGCTCGCCGTGATGGACAACATCGTGCGCGTGACGCGGCATCTGAGGGAGAAATATGCGATCCTGCCGGACGCCGGGCGGCGCGTGCTGACCGTGGTCCCGACGAAGGACGCGAAGCCGTGCACGTTCGACGAATCCGGCGCGTGCTGGCGGTGCTACCGCATGGTCGAAGGCGCGCATACGGTCGACGCCGTGCGGGAGCCCGCCCAGGCGCGGACCGCGTCGTTCGCGTTCGCCCGGTTCGCCCGCGACCTCTCCGACCTGCCCCCGCCGCGCCTTCAGGAGACCATTCCGGCGTTCCACGACACCCCGGCGCGTCTGCGCGCGCTGGACGTTATCGCATCGGAGGACCGCCTCGGGCGCGCCGCCTCCGCCGCGCGGGAACTCGCCGAACTCAACGCCATGCGCCACCTCGCGCCGCTCGTCACGGACGCGTTCGCCGCCGGGCTGATCCCGGAGCGCATCACCCACAACGACACGAAGATCAACAACGTGATGCTGGACACCGCCACGGGCGAGGCGGTCTGCGTGGTCGACCTCGACACCGTGATGCCCGGACTCGCGCTGTACGACTTCGGCGACCTCGTGCGCGTAGCGGCGAATCCCGCCCGCGAGGACGCCGGGAAACTCGAAAAACTGGAAGCCCGCCGCGACATGTACGACGCCTGCGCCGAAGGCTTCCTGGCGGGGTTCGACGGCTACCTCACCGATCAGGAGATCAAGCTCATGCCCGTCGCCGGCGCCGTCATCACGTTCGAGCTCGCCGTGCGGTTCCTCTCCGACTACCTCGACGGCGACCGGTATTTCAAGACGGCGCGCCCCGGCCACAACCTCGACCGCGCGCGCACCCAGATCGCCCTCGCCCGGTCCCTCGAAAAACTCGCCCGCTGATTCTTTCTTGCCTGCCTTTCGTCCCCCTCGCTCTCCCCGGAGAGAAACGATCCCGGCGGCGGGCGAATACGGGTCATCTCCTGTCCCTGCCGCGTTTCCGCCGGAAAATCTTTTTTGCCGGAGGGGGACGCCTGCCGCCTTTCCCGGCTGGACAAACGGCTTTTTTGCCGAGAAAAAAGGGAAAAAAGGTTGAAAGCGGCCAAAAGTATGATATATTGCTCTTGTATAGTCTTTTTTCAAAAAAATACGGCGCGCGTTCGCCCGCGCGCTGAAACCAGCTCATAAGGAGTCAAGCAATATGATTTTCGCAAACGTCGAACTCCCCATTCTGGCCGTCTACATCGTGATGGTGGTCGGATTTATCGTTATGGTCTGGGGCATCAAGAACCAGAACACGAAGTCCAATGCCCGTATCGTCATGTTCGTCGGCGTGGCGATGGTGATCGGCGGCGTGGTCGGCAGATTCTGCGTGTCCCCCGAAAAATCCGAGGATGCCCGTCTTGCGAAAAACGCCCGCATCTTCCAGTGCGCGAAGGCGGAGAGGGCCGCGTCCTATATCGCGGAGCGTTTCCAGGAGAACGGCGCCACGGTCGCGTTCCTGATCGACGAGACCTCCAACAACGACAGCTCGTCGGACAACTACCGCGTGATGGAAGAGATCCAGAAGCGCCTTGAGGAAAAGGGCGCGACCTGGACGGAAGTCCTGACCGTCGGGGAAATGGGCACCGACAAGAAGACCGGCGAGGAAAGGATGGAGGATCCCACGGACGCCGCCATCATGAAGAAAAAGCTCGACCAGGTCTACGACAAGGTCGACATCGTCGTCAATTTCGTCGGGCTGCCCAGCTCGGTCTCCGACCTCAAGAAGATCACGTTCCTCACGAAGAAGAACACCTCCACGGGCAAGAACAACATGCTCCTCATGTGCGACATCGGGCTTCCCTACGTCGAGCAGGACATGCTGAAGAAGAGCCGCGTGTGCGCCATCATCGACTACATCAGCGACGCCGGGTCCACGTTCGACATGCAGAAAAACTCTGCGCCGAAGGACCTTTCCGAGGCGTTTGACCTCTTCTACTTCTTCATCAACGGGGACACGCTTTCGGAATACATCGGAGAGAATCCGAACTACTTCATCACGAAGTGAGTTTCCCTCGTCCCGGACATCCCGCGCCGGCGCGAATGGCGCGTGTGCGAACAGGGGAAAGAGCCGCCGCACGGTGTTTTTTCCGCCTCCCGTTTGCGCCGCGCCGCCCGGATTCGGCGGGCGGGAAAAAGGGGACGGACCGGGACGCGGCGACGCGTCCCGAATTTTCTAAAAAAGATACGGAATCAGGTATTCGCAGGAAAAAAACGCCATGTCGGAACAGGAAGAAGTCAATGCCGCACTGAAGCGGTTTACGCCGCGGGCGCGCCAGTCGCTCAATCTGGCGCAGAAAGAGGCGGAGCGGTCGAACCACGACTGCATTTCCGTGGAGCATCTGCTGCGCGGGATCTGCCTGCTGAACGAAGGGATCGCGGTCGAGGTGCTGCGCGCCATGAAAGTCAATTTCCAGCATCTGCTCCCGGACCTCGCGCGGAAGCTCCCGCAGCCCGGCGCCGAGACGCGCCAGATCGGCGCGCCGCCGTTCTCCGCCAGCCTCCGCAAGATCATCGTCATGTCCGGCGACGAGGCGCGCGCGATGCGCTGCAACTACATCGGCACCGAGCATCTCCTCCTCGCTATCCTCAACGACGGCACGACCGCCGCCGCCGGACTGCTCCGTTCCTCCAAGGTCGATCCGGGCCGCGCCCGCCAGCGGATCCTCGCCACGCTCGATCCGGACTATCTGCCGGATTCCGACGACGAGGACGGGGAGGACGGTGAGCTCGACGGATTCGACGACGCGGACGGGAAGGACGCCGGCGACGCCGACGGCGAGGACGGGCAGGACCATCCCGCGCTGAGCACGTTCGGGCGCGACCTGACCGCGCTTGCGCGCAAAAGCAGGCTCGACCCGGTCATCGGACGCCACGACGAGATCGAACGCGTCATCCAGATCCTCTGCCGCCGCACGAAGAACAACCCCGTGCTCATCGGCGAGGCGGGCGTCGGCAAGACCGCGATCGTCGAGGGCCTCGCGCGGAAGATCGCCGCGGACGACGTCCCCGAGCTCCTGCACGGCAAACGCCTCGTCGTGCTCGACCTGCCGCTGATGGTCGCCGGAACGAAGTACCGCGGCCAGTTCGAGGAGCGCATCAAGGCGGTCATCGACGAGGTGCGCTCGTCCAAAAACACCATTCTCTTCATCGACGAGCTCCACACGCTCGTCGGGGCGGGCGGGGCCGAGGGCGCCATGGACGCCGCCAACATCATCAAGCCCGCGCTTTCCCGCGGCGAGCTCCAGTGCATCGGCGCCACCACGCTCGACGAATACCGCAAGGGCATCGAAAAGGACGCCGCGCTGGAACGCCGCTTCCAGCCGGTCATGGTCGAGCCGCCCTGCATCGAAGACGCCGTCAAAATCCTCTCCGGCCTGAAGCCCGCATACGAGGCGCATCACAAGGTGCGCTACACCGACGACGCCATCGAGGCCGCCGTGAAGCTCTCCGACCGGTTCATCAGCGGACGGTTCCTCCCCGACAAGGCGATCGACCTCATGGACGAGGCGGGCGCATGCGTGCGCATCGCCAGCGCGCCGAAGCATCCCGACCTCCGCGAGACAGAGGACGCCATCCAGCAGATGGTCCGCGACAAGGAGAAGGCGATCTCCGACCAGCGTTTCGAGGACGCCGCCCGCTTCCGCAACCGCGAACGCGAACTCCGCGCCCAGCTCGAGGCGACGCGCCGCGCCTGGGAGGACGCCCGCAGCGAGACCGTCCCGGAAGTCACCCGCGAGGACATCTGCGGCGTGCTCTCCAAGCTCACGCGCATCCCGCTCGAACAGCTTCAGGATTCCGAGTCCAGGCGCCTGCTCCACATGGAGGAGGAGCTCGAAAAGAGCGTGATCGGACAGTCCGACGCCGTGCGCTCCGTGGCGCGCGCACTCCGCCGCGCCCGCGCCGACCTGAAGGACCCGAAGCGCCCCATCGGCTCGTTCATCTTCCTCGGCCCGACCGGCGTCGGCAAGACCCTGCTGGCGAAGTCGCTCGCCGAGTTCATGTTCGGCGACGCCGACTCCCTGATCCAGATCGACATGTCCGAGTTCATGGAGAAGTTCAACGTGAGCCGTCTCGTCGGCTCCCCGCCCGGCTACGTCGGGCACGGCGAGGGCGGCGAGCTGACCGAACGCGTCCGCCGCCATCCGTACAGCGTGGTCCTGTTCGACGAGATCGAAAAGGCGCATCCGGACGTGACCCACATGCTGCTCCAGATCATGGAGGACGGACGCCTCACCGACACGCTCGGCCGCAGCGTCGATTTCCGCAACACCGTCATCATCATGACCGCGAACGTCGGCGCAGAGCGCATCACGAACGGCGCGCCGCTCGGATTCGCGACCGGGACCGGCGTGAACGACGACTACGACAAGCTCCGCGACAGCCTGCTGGAAGCCGCCCGCAAGGCGTTCAAGCCCGAGTTCATCAACCGTCTCGACGAACTGATCGTCTTCCGCAAGCTCGGCCCCGAGGAACTCCGGCAGATCGTCCGCCTGGAGCTTTCCATGCTCACCGACAGGCTCGCCGACCAGGGCCGCAAGCTCGTGATCGACGACGACGTCATCGACTGCCTGGTCTCCACAGGCGCGAACCCGGAACACGGCGCGCGTCCGCTCCGCCGCGCCATCGGCACGCTCATCGAAGACCCGCTCGCCGACGAGATCCTCCGCGGCACCTTCCACGGCTGCTCGAAGATCCGCGTCTCCATGGCGGACGGCAAACCGGCGTTCTTCCCGGAAAACGACTGATCTGAACGGAAAACCGCGATGGAACAGAACGGCACAGCTGAACAGAACGAACAGGCGCAGGTTCAGGCGCAGGAACAGGCGCGCGTCTCCGCCGACGAGGCGGATTCCACGGCGTACCTGACGCCCGGCCAGCTCATGGTCCGAAGGTTCTTCCGCGAGAAGACCGCCGTCTGCGGCCTCGTCTTCGTCGTCCTGCTGATCCTCTCCGCCGTCGCCGCGCCGCTCTTCGTGAACGGCAAGCCGCTGCTGATCGCGGCGGCGGACGGTTCACTTTCAAGTCCGGCGCTGCGCGACTTCTTCGCCCCGGACGCGCAGGAAGTCTTCGTGGAAAAGATGTTCAACTGGCTGTTCCTCGCGATCCCGGCGGCGCTGATCCTGTACGGATGCTTCCGGAAACGCAAACGCCTCTTCTGGTCCTCGCTCGCCGTGGTCCTGATCCTGCTCACGGTGCCGTTCTGCGTTTCGAAATCCCAGATGACGCAGGTCGACTGGCGCAAAGTCGCCGCCGAGGACACGGCGTCGAAGTATTATTTCGCGGCGGTCCCGTACGGCCCGTTCGAGACGTCCCCCGACACCTACGCGATGCCCTCGAAACAGCATCCGTTCGGCACGGACAACGTGGGGCGTGACGTCTTCGCGCGCATGATGTACGGGGCGCGCGTGTCGCTGGCGGTCGGATTCCTCGCGACCGCGATCGAGCTTGTGTTCGGCACGATGATCGGGCTCTTTTCCGGCTACCGGGGCGGCCGCGTCGACCTGATCGTGCAGCGTCTGGTCGAGATCGTGATCTGCTTCCCGACGTTTCTGCTGCTCCTGATTCTGATGGCGATCATGCTGGACTACGGCACGCGCCAGTCGATCCTGCTGGTGATCTTCGTACTTGGGATGACGGGCTGGCCCGGCCTCTCGCGCCTGGTGCGCGGCGAGGTGCTGAAGGCGCGCCAGATGGCGTATATCCAGAGCTGCGAAAGCCTCGGCGTGCCCCTGCGAAGCATCCTGTTCAAGCATCTGCTGCCGAACGTCTCCGGCCCGATCTTCGTCTCGTTCGCGTTCAGCATCGCGGGCGCGATCCTCGCGGAGAACAGCCTGAGCTTCCTCGGATTCGGGGTGCAGGCGCCCTCCGCCAGCTGGGGCGAGCTGCTGAAACAGGCGTTCGCCGATCCGCTGAGCTACTGGAACCTGATGCTTTGGCCCGGACTCGCCATTTTCCTGTGCGTGACCGCGTTCAATTTCATCGCGGACGGCATCCGCCGTTCCATCGACCTGAAGAGCTGACCCAACAACCCGGAAGGAGGCTTCCCATGCCGATCACAGTCCGATTCAAAATGCAGGAGGGCGCGGAAGACCTCGCCCCGAAGAAAGCCCACGAGGACGACGCCGCCTGGGACCTGAAAAGCCGCGTGGACGTCGAGGCCGCGCCGGGCAAGGTCACGCTCATCCCGACCGGGCTTTTCCTGGAGCTGCCCGCCGGATACGAGGCGCAGATTCGTCCCCGCAGCGGACTCGCGCTCAAACACGCCGTGACCCTGCTCAATACGCCCGGCACCATCGACGCCGGATACCGCGGCGAAGTCTGCGTGATCCTGTTCAACGCCGGGGAAAACGTATTCCCGGTGCATCGCGGCGACCGCATCGCCCAGATGGTGATCGCCGCGCTCCCGGATGTCGTCCTGACGCCCGCCGTCGAGCTGAACGCGACCGACCGGAACGCCGGAGGATTCGGTTCGACCGGCATCCACTGAGCCGCAATGATCGGTGAAATCATTGCGGCGGAGGGTCAAAAATGAAGAGTAAGCACATCCTTTCCCTTTTGTTTGGACTTTTTTTTACTGTTATAGTTCTGAGATTATTGTGGACGTTCGGAGAACTCACATTAAAAGAGGAATGCATTCAGACGCAGGATAATTTAGCATTTGTATATAGACGCTTGGAACAATATCATTACGAACACGGGGCTTATCCTCCTCAGCAGGATATGAAATCCCTATTGAACACCTTGGGTATAAGCAAGAATAATTTTGAAAAAACTCGGTTCTTTGATATCAGTTCCGCAGAATACCATGCCTCCAATCGGAATCAGGAATGTTCGGATCAGAATATGGATGATCCTGTTTTGTCAATACGTGTCAAGTCGCATGTTTTTGGCAAATATGAACGCCTTTGCGTGAGAAAAGACGGCAGCATGTATTATAGAGATTTTGAAACAGGAGCCAAGTTATAATCCCCCCGGATCCTGATAAAACATTTTCGGAGGTTCGAACATGAAAAAACGGAAAAAAGGCTGCGTGATCGCCGCGCTCATCCTCGGCTGCATCATCTTCGTCATCGCCGCAGGAACCTTCTATTATTTTGATGTGCTCCAATTGAAAGGGGATAATTATCGTACAAAGGGAAATTTATCTCAAATCTATAAACGCCTGGAACAATATCATACGGAGCATGGGGCTTATCCGGATCAGCAGGACATGAAATCGCTGTTAAAAACCCTGGGGATGAACGAAAATGATTTCGCGAAAGTGCTGTTTTTTGATATTAATACCGCAGAATACCATGCCTTTAATCGGAATCAGGAAGATTCGGCTCAGAATATTGATGATCCTGTTTTGTCAATCCGTGTCAAGTCGCACATTTTCGGCAACCCCGAACGGCTTTGTGTGAGAAAAGACGGCAGCATCTATCGGGGTTATGGAACAGGAGCCAAGCCATGAAAACCGATTTGCTTTTTTGCCAGGGGCGAGGTATAATAAAGTTGTGATTCCTCAAACCCTCCATCGGCAACACCATAAAAAGGCTGTAAACATGTCGAACACGAAAACGAGACGAAATATCTTCCTAGCGGTTGTTGTGGTCGTTCTGACCGTTGCGTTTTTCACCGGGTGCGGCACGACAAAAGAGATCAATGAAGATTATCTTGTCGTTTCCAGCATGGCGATTATTCCGAATCAAGAAGATCACGACGTACTGACGCTGAAAATCGAGGGAGACTATGCCGAAAGCGCCTGGGGCGTCAAAAGCATCGAACAGGAAACAATCGGCAATACGATCGTTCTGTCCGGCACTTTGGAATTGGAAGGGCAGGGCGCATTTGAGTACGATGTCTTGGTCCCTTCGCATGTTGATGTCGTGAAGTTCAACAAAAGAATACTATGGACGCGGAATCAATAAGACAGGCTTCCGCCACGCAGGAGAACTCCGCATGAATACGCACCCGATCCGCTCAAATCTTATGAAAACGCTGGCGCTGGCGGCGCTGCTCGCGCCGTTTGCGTGCGCGGCGGATGAAGCGGAGGAGCCTGTCTGGCGGGACGCCGTGATCGTGCCGCAGGGGGAGAATGAGCACAAACTGCTGACCTCGGAGGAGGCGGAGGAGCGGCGGAAAAAAGAGCGTGAGAAAGCCGCGTCCGAGATCAAACAGGAGCCCGATCCGGGCTGGATCGGGGACTGCTACTACTATGCGGACGGCGGGTATTACCACAAGGACGGCGTGTACTGGCGGCCCGACATGAAGACGCATTACGTCTATGAGGAGGGCTGCTGGCACCTCGCGAACGGCGGCGTCCTGACGGACACGGGCGTCTATTATCCGGTCGTCGCCGCGCCGGACGGCATCCTCGGCTTGCCGTGGCGGCTGGCGGCGGTGACCGTGTCGCTGATCGCGGGGGCTCCGCAGGATCCGGGGAACCCGCCTGAGAAACCGATGCGCGTGATTACAGAAGCTCGCCCGTCTTCGGGTCGATGAGGCGGAATTCCTCGACGTGGATCGCCGGATCCGCGCGGAATTCGAGGTCGCGGCCGTACTTGCTTTCCATTTCGTAGAGGATCTTCGCGTCGTCGTTTTTGAGGCGCGCGAGCACGGCGGGGTTCAGGATGACCCGGACGGTGGCGGCCTTCTTCGACTTCGTGCGCTGCTTGAGGATTTCGAGCAGGCGGCGCTGAATCTCCACGCTCATGCTGATGGCGGATTTCACGTGGCCGGAGCCGCCGCAGTACGGGCACGGATCGAACAGCGAATCCTGCACGCTCTCGCTCTCGCGCTGGCGCGTCATCTCCATGAGCCCGAACTTGCTGATCGGGAGGATCTTCGTGCGTGCGCGGTCGAGGTCGGCGAGCTTGTTCATCGTGCGGTTGACCTGTTCGCGGTCGGAGCTGTTCGCCATGTCGATGAAGTCGATGACGATCTGTCCGCCGATGTTGCGGAGCCGTATCTGGCGCGCGATCTCCTTCGCGGCCTCGAGGTTGGTGTTCAGGATGAGCTCGCGCTGCGCCTTGCCCGCCTTGGACTTGCCGGTGTTGATGTCGATGGCGACGAGCGCCTCGGTCTCGTCGATGCAGAGGTAGCCGCCGCCGGGGAGATTCACGATGCGGTTGTAGATTTCGGCGACCTGCGGCGTGACCTTGTAGCGGTCAAACACGGATTCGGCGCGTTTGTGGCGCGTGATCTGCGTGTTGAAGTCGTTTCCGACGAACTTCTTGAGCGCTTCGACCAGGAAATCGTATTTCTCCTTGTCGTCCACCACGATCTCGTCGATGTCGTCCGTCAGCAGGTCGCGCACGGTGCGTTCCAGCAGGTCGGGCTCGGCGTAGACGAGCGCGGGCGCGCGCGGCTTCAGCAGGGCGTTGTCGACCTTCTGCCAGAGTTCCAGCAGCATTTCGAGGTCGCGCTGGAAGAAGACCGCCTTGCGGTGTTCGCCGACGGTGCGGCAGATGAGACCCATTCCGTCCGGGAGCTTCAGCCCGAGCAGGATCTTGCGGAGGCGGTCGCGTTCCTTCCTGTCCTCGATGCGCGAGGAGAGGCCGATGTGCTTGGAGTAGGGGAGCAGGACGAGGTAGCGGCCGGGGATGGTGATGTTGGTGGTGACGCGCGCGCCCTTGGTGCCGATGGGGCCTTTCGTGACCTGCACGAGCAGTTCGGACCCGGTGGGGAAGACGCGCGGGATGTCCTCGATGGTGATCTTGCCGGTGTGGATGCGCTCCTCCATCTCCTTCAGGCGTTTGGCGCGGTCGCCGCCCGTCACGAGGTTGCGGAACTTTTCGCTGAGGATGGAGATGATGTGCTTTTTCTTCTTCGGGGAGGCGTCGGTCTCCTTGACGCGTTCGCGCTCCTCGCCGATCTTTTTGATGCTGTCGAGGATGTCGTAGGACGCCGGGAGCATGTCGCGGAAGTGCATGAACGCGTTCTTCTCCGCGCCGATGTCGACGAAGCAGGCTTCCAGGCCCGGCTCGATGCGGACGATCCTGCCGAGGTAGATGGACCCGGCGACGATGTCGTCGCCCTTGCGCTCGATCTGGTAGTCCTCCAGATGTCCGTTGATAAGCAGCGCCGAGCGGGTCTCAAGTTCCTCGCAGTTCAGGATGATCTGTTTTTTCTCTTGAGGCATGACTGGGTAAATTCTTTCACGGGGTTGGCTGCTGTTCGGGCTGGCCGTTCAGCAGGACGTCGCCGACTTCGAGGCGGGCGCCGTTCAGGAAATCGGCGACGGGCATTTCCTTTTTTCCTTCGGGCACGATGCGGTCGAGCAGCAGGGAACCGGAGCCGCAGGACACCATGATCCTGTTGTCGGCGAGTGCAGTGATCTTCCCCGGCTCGGCGCCGGCGGCCTTGAAGGACGTGTACGACGCTTTGGTGATCTTGACCGACATGACGCGCCCGCGTACCGGAACGCGGAACGACATCGACGGCCAGTTATGGTAAGCCCTCACCTTTCGTTCCAGGACGGCGGCGTCTTCGTTCCATATGACGAACCCGTCCGATTTTCGGATCTTGACCGCAACGGTGACGCCCTCGGCGGGCTGCGGACGCGGCGTGATCTCGCCGCGCGCGATGCGGCCTACGCAGTCGCAGATGCGGTTCCCGGCCATCTCGGAGAGCGAGCGTTCCAGCTCGTCCGCCGTGATCCCGGGCGGGACGGGCATCCGGTGCATCTCGTAGATCGGCCCCGAGTCCAGCCCCCGCTCCATCTGCATAAACGTTACTCCGGTGATGTCGTCTCCGTTCAATACGCAGGTGGTGATGGGCGACGCCCCGCGGTATTTCGGGAGAAGGGACGCATGGACGTTCAGGCAGCCCAGCGGCGGGAGGTTCAGGATGGGTTCCCGCAGGATCTGTCCGAACGACACCACCACGATCAGGTCCGGCTCCAGCGCGGCCGCGTGGTCCAGGAACTCCGGTGTGTTCACGGACTGCACGCGTTCGCACGGGATCCCCGCGGCGTCCGCATACCGTCCGAGCGGCGTCGGCGTCAGCATGCGCTTGCGCCCCGCCGCGCGGTCCGGCTGGGTCACGGCCACGGCGAGCGTGAGGTCATGGCTGTTCGCCAGGGCCTCCAGGATCGGGACGGCGAAAACGCCGGCTCCCATGAATATGATGCGCGGGTTCTTGATCATGATGATTTTTCACATCCAAAAAAATTTTAAACTTTAATATATCATAGGTCCGCGCCCTTTTCAAATGCTATTTGCCGAAAAATTTCCAGGGCAAGCCCTGGACTGCAGTAGTGCCCGGCTGCGCTCGGGCACGGGGAGGCAGAGCTCTCAGCTTCGCTCGGGCCAGGGCAAGCCCTGGACGGCAGTAGTGCTCAGCTTCGCTCGGGCACGGATTCAGGAGCAGAACTCAATCCGCCTGAGTTTCCGGCGTTTTCACGTCGTCTTCCGGCAGGATCAGGCGCATGGAGACGTTGAAGACGGGCGGCGTGCCGCGCATCTTCCGATACCAGGCGGGGACGGCGCGCGGGAACTGCATCTGCCGGGTTTCGCCGAGGCGTTCCTTCGGGATCGTCTTGATGAAATCGGCGACGCGCTGCGCGCTGTCGGGCTTCTGTTTCTCGTCCCCGATCACGACTCCGCCGCGTTTCCGGACGTCGTCCGGGTCGATCCACTGGCTCTGCGTGACGTCGGCGTCGAAGAACGCTTCCGGCGCTTCGGGCGAATACACCGCCACGTTGCACGCGCCCTTGCGGTCGGCGATCACGTAGGGCATCGGCTGGTCCGAGACCTCGTGCCAGAGGTTTGCGGCCGCCGCAGC
Organism: uncultured bacterium; assembly: GCA_902780135.1. GTDB lineage: Bacteria > Verrucomicrobiota > Lentisphaeria > Victivallales > UBA1829 > UBA1732. Next base: position 19,789 of record CACZEK010000009.1, on the reverse strand, counting down.
GACGGCGTGTCCGGGGTAGTTCTCGTAATCGCAGCCGCGTTTCTTGTAGCCCTGATGCTCCAGCGAACGCAGCACGAAGATCACGCCGAAGACGAACCCCATCAGCAGCACGGCGCCCAGGTAGGCGCGCGCCTTGATCCGCGTGATCCGCGGCGACCAGACCATGAAGAGCCACACGCCCAGGAACGGGAAGCACGGCACGACCCACGAATAATTGATCTTGCCGCCGGTCACGAGCGAGAAGAGCAGCGCGGAGCCGAACGAACCCCAGCAGCAGGACCACACGAACACCCTGTCGAACGCGGAGTATTGCGCGCGGTCCTCGCGTTTCCGCCGCCACGGAAAGAACAGCGCGAAGAAGATGACCGCCACGCCGAACACGCCCGCCGCGCGGTCGATTGCCTTCAGCGGGCGCGTGAAATGGTCGGAAAGCGGGATGCTTGCGGCCGCGCTTCCGCCGTCCGAGAGCGCCGCGCGTCCCGCCGCGTACTGCATCGGCTTGAAGTCGTTTGAAAGAAGCCAGAGGACGTTCGGCAGGACCACGAGGACGAACGGGATCGCCGCCAGATAGAACTGCGGCTTGCGGAAGACGGCGCGGCCTTCCTTCGTGAACAAAAGCGGGATCGCCACGCACACATACATCGCCGGCGCGAAATACTTCACCATCATGGCGAGTCCGGCGAAGAACCCGGCGCACAGCCAGTACAGCCAGGTTTTCTTCGGATCGCCCTTCACGCCGAGGTAGACGAACAGCATGGTCAGCGGCCACACCGCCAGCTCCATCACGTCGTCGCACAGTTCCGTCGCCTTGATGCCGTAGAAGTTGATGAGGAGCAGCGTTGCCGCCGCCAGGAACGCCGTGCGGAGCGGCAGGATGCGTTTCGCTACCTGGAACACGCAGAAGATGCCCGTGAACACGCATACCTGGCTCGCGAGGAAGCTCGAAAAGAACGCTTTCCCGCTCAGATACCACACGCCCACGCCGAAAAACGGCCCGGCGTACGGGTTCTTGTCGAATCCGAACTGGAAATGGCGGCCCCACACGATGTTTTCCAGCACATCCACGAAGTCGTTCGCGAGCGCGATGCACGGCAGCACGGTCCAGAAGACCAGCCAGCCGGACAGGATGATGAGGAGGATGCGCGTGAAGTTCACGCCGTCCGCGCCGTGGTCGTCTTCATCGTCGAAAAGATAGTGGCGGAAGAACTTGACGACCGGGTTCGTCTTTTTCGTTTCCGCGGAGGACGCGGTTGTTTCCGGTTGTGCTGTCTGCTCGTTGTCCATGTGCTGAAATATCCTGTATTTGAGGGAAAATCGTATGCTGAATCGAAGCGGGGAATATCTTCCCGCCTGAAAAAGTTTCTAAATAACTAATATAGCATCATATTACGGACAATTCAAACGGAGAATGCAAAAAGCCCGCCGTTCGAACTGTTCAAAACGGGGGATGTCCGCCGCTTATTGCGCTCAAAAAGATGTGGACGATGTAATACGGCAGCATCACGAGATCCCCGATGACCGCCAGCGGCATCATCAGGATACATGCAGCATGACTCTGTTTTTTGAACTCATCATGAAACCGATGATTCTCCGCTATGATGTCCTTCTGGACCTTTTCGTCGAAGACGGAAGCACGCGGATACACCAGCATGTCGCATTGGTCGCCGTTCACTGTTTCCGGCTGCGGAAACGCGAGGCAGACGTATTCCCCGTAGTCGTGTCCTGTCGTAAGCAGATTGTCCATCTTCGGATAGCCCAATTCGAGCAAACAAGATTCCTCACGGATCGGCCACTCCTCAAGCGGCAGGCGAAGCCGGACCGTGTCTCCGGACCGGATTCCGGATTCGGCGCTCAAGGATGATTTGAGGACATGATCTCCATCCCGGACCAATTCAGCCAGTTCATAGAAGTTTGCTGTTTTTGTTCTGTCCTTGCTTTTGGTCTGTCTGTAGGCAGATGACCAGTTTTCACGCTCCAGGATCACGGGGATCATTTCCTTTCGGGCGGCTTCCAGGTCGATGATCAATGAAACGAGGATGTAAGTGTCTTTCGTCTGAAAAAACGGCTGGCTGAGCTCCGTTTTTTTGAGGCATGAATAAACGAGCTTGTTCCCGTCCTCGGAATACTCGTAATACCGGTCGTAAAGAGTTGTCTTCTTGCGTCCGATGTTCCACGCGTTTTCGATACAGTATCCTTTCAGCAGGAAATCAACGATGCCGAACAGAAGAACAAAAAGCAGCAGGGGAATCCATTTCGTGATCTTTTTCCGCTTCATTTTTCCGTCTCGTTTTTATCGGCGGAAGATTGCAGTTGCTTTGCTTCCGCCTCAAGCTCCAAAAGATATTTGTCGTAGTCGGACAGAAACAACTTATCCTGAATTACACGATACTTTTCGAATTCTGTTTCCGCATGAAGTCGGGCAATTTCCGCAGAGACTTTTCTCGCATCTTTCAGTAATCCATATTCAAAAAGTTCAATAAAAGCATTTAAGCGAGATTCCCAATCCTGCATTGTCATTGGTATTTTTCGTTTTGCCCGGCTTTCCGCAAAATCCAAATACGCACTGACCATTCTGTTAAGTTGTTCCAACTCTTCTTTTGTCAAATAGTTTTTTGCAACAATGGCATCTGAACATCTTATTTTGCCGTCGGGTGCATCCTGCCATGTGGTCAGGCCCATGTGTTCTTTTGTACTGTCAGCACGTGCAACGATTAATTCCGCCGCGGTATGCCCATGTACAGCAAAACGCATTTTGTTCTGAACCGTTGCATAAAAACGACGTGTTGCCAATGCGGTACGATCATAATCAATCGCTGTGGCATACAGATCCGTGATCTTCTGGTAGAATTTACGTTCACTGGCACGAATTTCCCGAATTCGTTCCAGCTGTTCTTCAAAATACTTGTCAGTCAGAAATGTGCCGCGTTTTAATCGTTCATCATCCATGACCCATCCTTTGATGGTGTAACTGCATGCTATTTCATTAATCCACTTTCGAAATTGCACTGCACGTTCGGAATTGACCTTGAATCCGACAGCAATAATCATCTGTAAAGAGTAATGCTTGACTTCACGTTCAATGTCGCGCGCGCCCTCATGTTGAACTATCCGAAATTTTCGGATAGTTGACGTTTCCTGAAGTTCACTGTCTTTATAAATCTTCCCGATATGATAGTTGATCGTACGCACATCAACGTCGTAAAGAAGAGCAAGCATTTTCTGGGTCAGCCAGATAGTTTCATCCTCATAGCGGATTTCAACATTTCTTTGTTCCGTTCCAATTGATGCAACATAAGTTAAATATTCCGCGGCAGAACTGCGAATGGTTATTTCATTTTTCTTTTTCATGTAAGTTTGTCAGAGAATGGTTTTATGTTGAAAGGACATAGAAAAATAACTCCGTTTGACCAATAATGCAAACCTGCATCGGAAAAGTTTTCGGTTTTCTGGTGGTCATGCCGGAAGTAAGGTCGAGCCAGATCCGCATGCTGCGTCCGTTTCCCTCCAGGAATGGATGCGCGATATTCATTTCCACATACTTGTCGATGATCTCGTCGAAAGTGGTCTCCGGCATCCGCTCGATCGTCGGAAGAACTGAGCTGAAACAATTGGCGTTGGCAAAGAGAAAACCGCCCTTGCTGATATTCCTGTCGCGGATCTTTCCGGCGAATTCGTAAAGCCCCCCGAAAATAAAGGCATGAATCTGCTGAAGACACTCCACCGTTCCCGGTTCGAGCGAAGTGAGCAGACCGCTTTCGAAGAGATCATACGCTTTTTTCTTGCTTTGCCCGTCAATGGTGTTGTCTCTGTATAGAAACCAGTCAAGGAATTCGACTGCTTTCCGGTTCGGAAAACTCTTTGCGAGTTCGACGATGCCGTCGCTGTCCAGACAGTCGGTCCTGCGCTGCCTGCCGTCAGCAGACATCAGCCTCAACCCCTTACAATTTGTAAGGGTTTGGCTTCCTGCTTTTTTTAGGCGGCTTTTCAGGACATACCAGTAATTCGAGGGATTGGAACTCAGGCTCAGGGCGGCAACAATGTCCACGACGGAAAACCACCACTTATCGTGTTCATCGTCCCAAATCGCGCGGACTTCGCGGTCGTTGTAAAAACGTACAGAAACTTTTTTCTCGCTCATAATGTCCGCCTCATTGGAAATGCCTCTTTTGCCGTTATAAAGATACACCTGTTTGCGCGATAATGCAAATTGGAAAAAACATATCGCTGTTTACTGGCGGGAGCCGCGTCCGGTGCGTCCGTCGCGGCTGCCGGGCATCCTGCGGCCGGGACCGAAGCCCTGACCCTGCGCGGGCTGTTGTTGACCGGGGCGGCGGCCGGGCTGGAGCTGAGTTTGAGGCTGTGTCTGCCGGTTCTGCTGTTGCGCCTGCGTCTGCGGTTGTGCCTGCGTGCGCGGCCTCGGATTCTTCGGATCGGGGCCGATGGTCACGATGAGGTCGCGGCCGTCGACTTCGATGTTGCTGATGTCGAGCCCGGAGGGTGCGCCGTCCCACCAGAGGCTGTCCGGCTTCGAGGTGTCGTTGAAGACGACGCGGTCCGGCGGGTAGAAATAATCGGTGGCGATGCCGTTGCAGTCCCTGCCGTGCTGCTGGTGTCCGAAGGTGCCGGGGCAGGGCTTTTCGAGGAGCGGTTCGCCGCCTGCCTGTTCGAGCGAGATCTCGTAATGCTTTTCCTTCGTCATCTCCTCGTCCTCCTCCTGGTCGGTCACGGCGTCGTCGACGTGCCAGATGGCGAGCCCGTGCGAGGGGAGCGCGCGATAGAACGACGTGTCGGCGTTGCGGTTTTCGAGGAGGAAATACTCGTCCGGGTTGTCGGGGTTGCGGTAGATGTAGCCGTACTCGCTGGAGGCGGGGATTCTGACCTTGCCCTTGGATGGCAGCGGGAGCGCCTTCAGCCAGCCGAGGCGGTAGCGGAACGGCCCGGCGAGGGCGGTCGGGTTGGTCTGGAGCCCGGAAATGCGGTCGTACATGCCGATGCCCATGATGCAGTGGTTGCCGAGGCCGTGCGAGACTTTCTGCTCGTTTTTCGGCGTCTTGTCGCTCTTTTCGCCGTAGTCGACGTAGTCCAGGATGTCGAACGTCTGGTGCATGATCTCGTGGATCAGGATGCTGACCGTGGGGCTGTCCTGGATGCCGCAGATCAGCACCTGCATGCTGTGCAGGCCGCCGGGCAGCCGGATCTGGTCCATCGGCGAGAACCAGTGCGCCTGCGGCCAGAGGCCGTCGAACGAGCTGTTGCGCGAGTAGAGCACGCAGGCGGACCGGATCGTGCCGTCTGGCTCCTTCGAGACGCTGGAGAGGTCGAACTCCCTCGGGAGCTTCGCCATCGCCTCCTTGATGAGCATGTCCGCGCCGCGGTAGTTCAGCGCCTGCTGGTAATAGCTGCGTTCGTGGTCGGCGACGACGTAGTCGGAGACGAGATACTTGAGGTCGCACCGCCCGCAGGACTGGTTGTCGACGAAATCGTGGACCGAACAGGAATTGCCGTATCCGCGGTAGTTCGATTCGTTCAGGAAGAACGCGACTTTCTCCTTCGGGATGATCACGTCCGGCGGATCGTCCGGGAATTTCACGAGCACGGCGAGGCCGGTGATGACGTCTTTGTGGAGCGGCGTCTGCGCGTACTGGACGGGCGTTTTCGGGATGTTCGCGGCAGGCTTCAGGGCGAGGCGGAATCCTGCGTCGAACACTGGGACGGCGGCGTCGACGGGCCTGCACGCGGTCGAGGTGCAGTCCTCCGGCGAACAATGCCAGGAGCCGCCGCGCATGGCGCAGAGCTCGCCCTTGTATGCGGCGGAGAAATCGCGCAGGAACCAGTCGAGGCAAAGTTCCCGGACGTTTCCGTGCATGTCGTACAGGCCCCAGGCGTTGGGCGCTTTCAGGCCCTTTCCGGACACGGACGGCGCGGAGACGAAGGAGTTGCCGCGGTACCAGGCGACCTCGCCGAGCGCGTTGGAAACGTTGTTCCGGGCGCGCAGATCGCGTCCGTTGTTGAGCTCGGTCGTCGTCCCGGCGCGGCAGGCGTATTCCCATTCCGCCTCGTTCGGGAGCGTGAACCGGTAGCGGAACGAACCCGGCAGCGACTTGTTCAGCCGGGCGCAGAATTCCTTCGCCTGTTCCGCCGAAACGTCGTACACCGGGAGATCCGCGCCGACGCCGAACAGTTTCCCGCCCGGACGCGCCGCCTCGGAGAGCTCCTTCTGCGTGGTCCGCATGACCGCCTGCCACTGCGCCTGCGTCACCTCGTATTTCCCGACGGACAGCTCGTTCTCCTTGAACTTATACACCACGCGCCCGTCCTTGTCGGCGGTCTCGTTCGGCTGCGGCTTGCGGTTGACCTCCATCGCGATGGATCCGGCGGGCAGCGTGACGAGTTCGAGCGGGATCTCGCCGGGGAGCATGAAGCGGACGGACGGCAGCGCGCCTTCCTTGTGTTCGTAGATCGGCGTGATCGCGGACGCGCAGGACGCGCACAGGAAAACGGCGATGCAGAGGGCCATGGAAAGCATGGCGGAGTTGAAGCGCGCCGGGAAAAACAGGTTCATCATGGGGCGGAGGGTCCTTCCGGTCGGAAAAAGGCGGGGCGTTTGAAGTCAATGTCGGAGACAATATTATAGCATCCCCGCGCGGGTTTGTCAAGCGCGCGCCGGAACCGTTTTCCAACGTTTTCCGGGCCGTCCGACGAAGAAGCCCCGCGCCGCATTTCCCGCCCGGCACGTTTCCCGCCCGGCGCATTCCCGAAACCTGGCCAGCAAATCTGACCAGGTCGCGCTTTCAGGCGATTTTCCCGGAGAAACCGCATCCCGCGCAGGAAAAGACGCTTGAAAAAACTCCGCGTGCAATTATAGTAATCGGAAAAAGGGTGTGCGAAAACTCCGCCGCGGGGGTGCGGAACAGACTGCCGCCCGGACCAAACAAAACAGGAGGGAATTCATCCATGAAAGGCCTGACCCAGAAACAGAAAAACATTATCGAATTCATCAACGAATTCATGACCGCGCAGGAAATGGCGCCGACCATCTACGAGATCGCCGAACACTTCCACATCAAGACCTCGACCGTCTTCGCCCACATCCGCGCCCTGCAGAAGAAAAACTACCTCACGCGCAGCTCCAAGGCGCGGAGCATCAGCCTCTCCCACCCGAAAAAGCGCACGCGGTTCCCCGCCGGCGTCCAGTCCATCCCGTTCCATCAGATCGGCGAGGCTTCGCAGGCGGACCCGGGCGACAAGGCGCTGGTCTGCGACGTGGCGCGGCTGCTGGACAATCCCGCGAAGGAAGACCTGTACGCCGTCCATGTGCACGGCTCGGACCTGAACGGCAGCGGCATTTTCGACGGCGACATCCTGATCGTGAAGAGCAACCCGAAGACCGTCGGGACCGAGGACATCGTCGTGGCGGAGGAGAACGGACGCGAAATCCTCAGGCAGGCGAAGGACGCGCTCGTCAAAGGCACGCCGGAAGGCGTCCCGCAGTTCAAAGGCGTCGTCGTGGGACTCCAGCGCCGGATCGCCAAGGCATGACGCGCTGAACGTGGCGGCGCACGGCGCCGGGCGACAGCCTTCCGCCCGGCGTCCGCGGCGTTTTTCCGTTTCAAAAAATTGTTTTTTTCCGCCGGCTCGCTCGGGCTGGCGGTTTTTTTGCGCCTATTTTCGGATTTCCGCTTGACTTTGAGCAGAAAAGGAGCTATATTACTTAGCAAGTAAGTCATTTTGGTGTCTGAAATCATTAGTTTGCATCCTATCTGAAACGAATGAGGTGGCTATGAAACATCCTTCTTCTTTCCTCTTCTTATTGTCCGCAGGGCTCCTCGCCCTCACCGCCGCCTGCTCCAAGCCCGAACAGGACGACGCCCAGGCAGGGACCGTCTACCGGATCAAAGTCCAGACCGCTCAGGCGCAGCCGCGCCACTTCCGTAAACAAATCCGCGTGCAGGGCACGGTCCAGGCGTATGTTTTCACGAATGTCGCCGCACGCGCGGCCGGGAAAATGGAATTGAAGGTCGACGACGGCGACACGATCAAAAAGGGGCAGACGCTGTTCCTGATCGACCAGGACAACCTGAAAAACCGCGTGGCGATGGCGGAACAGGCTCTGAAGGTGGTCGAGGAGACGTACCGTTCGACGCAACTGGACATCGGGATCGCGGAGACCCAGCTCGAAAAAGCGCAGAAGGACTTTGACCGCAACCGGATGCTTCATGAAGGGCACGCCGTGTCCGACAACGCGTTCGAGACCTACGAGGTCGCGCTCGACAAGGCGAAGAAATCCTACGAAAAGGCCGAGGCGGCGCTCCGCAACGACGCGGCGAAAGTCGACCTGGTGAAGCTCGAACTTGAGATCGCCAAAAAGAACCTCAGCGACGCCACGGAAAAGGCTCCCTACGACGGCGTGGTCGCGGTCAAATACCGTGAGAACGGCGAATTCGTCGGAACCGGCGTCAGCATCATCCGCATCAACGACCCGAAGAAGCTCCGCGCCGCCTGCCTCATCAGCGCCGTGTACTTCGAGGCGATCAAGCCCGGCGAGACTCCGGTCACCGTGAGCTTCCGCGACAGGAAGATCGAGGCGAAGGCGGACTGGTGCAGCCCCGTCATCGACACGCTCAGCCGCACGTTCACGATGCGGGCGTATCTGCCCGAGGGGACGCCGCTCATGGACGGCATGCTGGTGGACGTCGACATCACGCTGGCGGAACGCGACGGCACGGGCGTGCCGCGCGACGCCGTGATCCTGAAGAAGGGCGGCAAGAGCGCGGTCTTCGCCGTGCAGGACGGCAGGGCGCAGGAGATCGAAGTCGCGACCGGCATCACGTCCGACTGCTTCACCGAGATCCTGAACCCCGAAGCTGTCGCGGGCAGGGACATCATCGTCTCCGGGCAGTATTTCGTGAACGACGGCTCCGCCGTGACCGTCACGAACGCGAAGTGAGCGCGGAGGCCCGCCCATGACACTCAGCCAGCTTTCCATTCGCCGGAAGGTCGCCATGACCTGCGTCATCCTGATGCTGGTCATCCTCGGTCTTTTCGCCTACAGGAAGATCGGCATCGACCTGCTGCCGAAATTCGACGTGCCGTACGTGCAGGTCACGGCGGTCTATCCCGGCGCGTCGCCCGAGGAGATCGAAGTCGACGTGGCGCGCCGCATCGAGGACGCGATCGCCTCGATCGAGGGCCTGAAGCACATCACGACCGTCTGCATGGAGAACGCCGCCGCCCTCACGCTCGAGTTCGAGCTCGGCACCGACGTCGACGTCATGATCCACCAGGTCCGCGAGAAGATCAACACCATCATGGACGACTTCCCGTCCGCCGTCAAGACCCCGCAGCTCAGCAAGATCAACATCAACGCCATCCCGGTCGTCACCCTCTTCCTCACCGGAACGCGCACGCTCGACGAGATGTACGACTACGTGGACGACAAGCTCTCCGACCAGTTCTCCTCGATCCCCGGCGTCGGCGAGGTCCGCGTGCATGGCGGCAACGAGGTCCAGCTCCACATCATCCTGGACCGCGACAAAATGGCGGCCGCCAACCTCACGGTCGCCGAAGTGATCCAGCGTGTCGCCACGAACAACGTGAAGCTCCCGGTCGGGCGCGTCCGCGAATCCGGCCGCGAGATCAGCCTCACCTACAACGCCGAGTTCCAGGACGCCGAGGACGTGAAGAGCCTCGAAGTCGGGTCGCAGGCGGGGAAACGCCTCTACCTCGGCGACATCGCCGACGTCCGGCTCATTTCGCAGGAGATCCGCCAGGAGGGCTACTACGGCGAGGAGCTCGGCGTCTGCATCGAGATCATCAAGCGGAGCGACGCCAACGCCGTGAAGGTCATCGAAGGCATCCGGAAAAAATACGACATGCTGAACCGGAGCGGCGCGCTTCCCGGCGGCATGCGCCTCACCTGGTTCAAGGACACCGGCAGCTTCATCCGGGCGTCCGTGGCGGATTCGTGGCAGAGCGTGCTGCTGGGCATCCTGCTGACCGCCGTCCTCATTTTCCTTTTCCTGCACGAAGTGCGCCCCACGCTCATCATCTCCGTCACCATGCCCGTCTCGGTCGTGATCACGTTCGCCGCCATGGACCTGATGCACTACACGTTCGACATGATGACGCTGGTCGCGATCGGGTGCTCCGCCGGCATCCTCGTGGCGAACTCGGTGGTGGTGATCGAGAACATCATCAGGAAGCAGCACGAGGGCCTGCCGCCCGCCGAGGCCGCCGCGAAGGGCGCGGACGAGGTGCTCGTGGCGGTGGCGGCGTCCGCGCTGACGAACGTCGTGGTGTTCGTGCCCGTCGCGCTGATGAAATCGGTCATCGGCCTCCTGATCGCGCCGTTCGCGGGCGTGATGGTGATCGCCACGGTCGTTTCCTTGTTCGTGAGCTTCACGCTGACCCCGCTTCTGGCGTCCATCCTGCTGAAGGACGCGACCGGCCCGAGGCCGTGGCAGAAGGCGCTGTTCTGGCTGTGGGACAAGGTCTACGACCTGATCACCGCCGCCTACGGGCACACGCTCGGCACGATCCGCCGCTTCAGCGGCATCGTGATCATCCTGATCTTCGCCGGCTGCTTCCTCATCATGCGAATGGTCCTGCCGAACGTGAGCATGTCGTTCATGCCGGACAACGACAAGGGCGAGATCTCGATCGAACTGGAATTCCCCGCCAACTACAGCATCGACCGGACGCGCGCATGCACCATGGAGATACTGAACGACGTCCGCGCCCTGCCGTGGGTCGTGAAGACCGGCGTGACCGTCGGCTACCGCAACGTGATGCCCGGCCAGGTGCCGGAGGGCGTCCACCTGGCGGAGATCGCGATCATCGGCAAGCAGAAAAGCGAGCGCGAACCGATGCAGGAGCTTGTGGCGCAGATCCATAACCTTCTGAACACCAAATATGAAAACGTGCTGTATTCGCTGACGCTCCCGAAGGCGACCGGCGTGTCCGGCGTGGACATGACCGCGTTCGTCTCCGGCGACGACTTCGACAAGCTGGAGGAATACGCCCTGCTCGGCGCGAAGATCCTCCGCGAATCCGGCATGGCGCAGGACATCGACACCAGCGTCCGCACGCGCAAGCCCCGCATCGTGCTGAAGCCGAACCGAACCGTCATCAAGGACCTCGGCGTGGACGCCGCCACGCTCGGCACCTCGCTGGTCGGCTACTACGAGGGCATCGAGTCCGGCACGTTCAAGGTCGGCGGCCGCAGCTACGACATCCGCGTGAAGACCGAGGAGGTCCCCGGTTTCGACCAGGCCGCAAACATCGTCGCCGGGTCGATCAACGGCAAGCCGATCGACCTCGACGTGGTCGCGTCGCTGGAAGCCGACCCCGTTTCCATCGCGCTGATGCGCGAGGACAAGATGCGCGGCGGCTGGATTTACGCGAACCCGGCCCCCGGCTACACCATGAACGACGTGATGCAGCTGCTGGAACGCAAGCTCGCGCCGCAGCTGGACCAAGGCTACGAACTGAAATTCTTCGGCCAGGCGGAAATGATGCGCGACGGCGCGAGCGAGTTCGTCTCGGTCTTCGCGATCGCCATCATCATGACCTACCTGCTGATCGCCGCCCTGCTCGAATCCTGGACGCGCCCCATCCTCATCATGTTCACCGTGCCCCTCGGATTCGTCGGCCTCTTCCTCATCATCTTCCTCGCGCACTCCTCGCTCTCCATGGTCGGCATGCTCGGCGCCGTCATGATGATCGGCATCGTGGTGAACAACGCCATCCTGATCCTGGACGAGACGCGCATGCTGGAACTGTCCGGCGTGACCAGCCACGAAGCCATGACGCAGGCCGCGAAGAACAAGTTCCGCCCCGTCGTGATGACCTCCATCGCGAGCGTCGCCGGCATGCTGCCGATGGCGTTCGGGCGCGGACTCGGCTCCGAACTCCGGTCCAGCTGCGGCCTCGGCGTGGTCGGCGGCCTGGTCTTCGCCTCCGTCCTCACCGTCTACCTGATCCCCGCGCTGTTCTACAAGTTCGTCTACGACACCGCGCTGCCGAAGGCGACGATCGGACGCCGCCTGATGTGCTTCTTCGGATTCCGTCCGAAAGGCTGACGCGGGAAAAAACGTCCGGTTCCATGCCGGGGCCGGACACCATTTTTCCGTCGGAAACGGCCGAAAGCGCGAAAAAAACGCGAAAACGGCTTGAAAGAGCCGGAAAATGGTGTATATTATATTTTGCGTTTATCGAAAAATCATACAAACAATATCAATATCAAGACAGCTCGGAGGAACCCATCATGAGCAACGTTTGCGAAATCTGCGGAAAGCACAAAGTCCAGGGCGGACACATCATCCGCCGCGGTCTCGCCAAGAAAAAAGGCGGTATCGGCATGCACGTCGTGAAAAACACCACGCGCACCTTCACGCCGAACATCCAGACCATCCGCGTGGTCGAAAACGGCAACACGGTCCGGAAAAAAGTCTGCACGGCTTGCATCCGGAGCGGAAAAGTCCAGAAGGCCTGCTGAGGATACTCGATCCCGTCCTTCAGGGCCTTTGCCTGAATCGCACGCTGAAGCCGCTTCGGACGCAAGCTCGCGTCCCGGAGCGGTTTTGTTTTTTAAACCTGATTCGAACGATTCCGTTTCCATATTTCACTCCGGCCGGGACATCCGTGTTTCCGGCCGCCTCCAAACAGAAGGAGAAACCATCATGGCAAAATCAAAAACCGGTCTTGTCTTCAAAATCATCCTCGGCATCCTCATCGTCCTTGTTATCCTTGCCGTTGCCGCTCTTTTCTTCATCGACTTCCTCGCGAAGAACGCGCTGGAGAAGGGTGCCCCGCTGGTCCTCGGCACCAACGTCTCCGTGGAGCGCATCCACATCGAGCCGTTCAACGGCCGCGTCGAGATCACCGAACTCGTCATCGACAACCCGGGCGAATCCTATTCCTCCGAATACGCGATCAAGCTCGGCGACATCGTTGCCGACATCGACCTCAACACCGTCACGAAGGACAAGATCCGCATTGAGGAAATGACCATGCGCGACGTCGACGTCGTCTACGAGACGAACGTCATCAACAGCAACCTGCAGGAAATCCTCGACAACGTGAAGAAGCTCGACACCGCCGAGAAGAAGGAAAAGCAGGAGGACAAGGGCGAGAAGGAAGAAGCCAAGGAAAAGACGCTCCAGGTCGACCGGATCGAGCTTGACAACGTCGGCGTCACCGTCCAGGCGAAGGGCGCCGCCGCCGGCCTCCCGATCAAGGTCTCCATGGATCCGATGACCAATCTCGGCACGGACGAGGAAGGCATCACGCCCGTCGGGCTCACGCTCCGCATCCTCGGCGCCATCGTGACGACCGCCATCAAGACCGCCGGCGGTTCCGTCGGCGACGCCGCGACCGCGATCAGCAACGCCACGTCCGCCGCCGTCGCAGGCGCCACGTCCGCCGCTGTCGATGCCGCCAATACGGCGGTGAACGACGCCGCGAACGCCGCTACCGACGCCATCAAGGGGCTTTTCGGCGGACAGAAAGACGATGCCGCCCAGCCCCAGCCGCAGGGCAACTGATTGAACTGAAACATTGAATCCGCCTGTCCGCCGGGCGAACGGCGGGGAAGAAAGGAAAACACTCATGCGCAAAATCTTTTGCTGTCTGCTGTTCTTTTTGCTGACTGCCCTGCCGTTCCTCTGCGGAGCCTGGGAGACCAAACAGGCCGTCGACAAGGACGGATTCGCCTACGAATACATCCCCGACGATCCGTTCTCCACGCGCACCTACGTGCTGGAAAACGGCCTGAAAGTCTTCCTTTCCCGAAACACCCTCGAGCCGCGCATCACCTCGCTGATCTCCGTGCGCGTCGGCGGCGCGGACGACCCGGAGGCATCGACCGGCCTCGCCCACTACTTCGAACACATGATGTTCAAGGGCAACGGCGTGCTGGCTTCGCTCGACTGGGAAAAGGAGGCCCCGCTGCTCGACAAGCTCGCGGAGCTCTTCGACCGGTACCGCAAGGAGACCGACGCCGACAAGCGCGCCGCCATCTACCGCGAGATCGACAAGGTCTCCGGCGAGGCCGCAAAGTATTCCAACGATGAATACTGGACGCTCGTGCGCGGACTCGGCGCGACCGACACCAACGCCTGGACCGGATACGACGAGACCGTCTACATCAACAACATCCCGTCCAACGCGCTCGACAAGTATCTCTACCTCGAGTCCGTCCGGTTCTCCTCCATTGCGCTCCGCAGATTCCACACCGAGCTCGAAGCCGTCTACGAGGAGTTCAACCGCTCCCAGAACAACGACGGACGCCGCGCCTCCACCGCGCTCCGCAAAGAGCTTTTCAAGTCGCACCCCTACGGCCGCGACATCCTCGGCCTGCCGGAACACCTGAAGAGTCCGTCCATGAGCGACATCTCGCTCTTCTTCTTCGAGTATTACCAGCCCGCGAACATGGCGATCATCCTCGCCGGCGACCTCGATTATGAAGAGGCGATGCGCTCCATCCGCAAGTATTTCGGCGTGTTCCGCACCGACCTCGCCAAGCAGCAGGAAGCCCGCAGGATCCTCGGCGAAAGCGGACGCGTCCGCCGCGAACAGCCCATCGAATCCGTCCGCACCGCGGAAGTCTTCGGCCCCGACGCCGAAAGCATTCAGCTGGCGTTCCGGTTCGATGCCAGCCGCGACACCGAGGTCATGCTGGAGATGATCAACAACATCCTGAACAACAACCTGTGCGGCATCATGGAGCTGAACCTGGAGCTGCCGCGCAAGGTGATGTCCGAATCCAGCGGCGTCCACGGCATGCGCGACTATCTGCTGCACGTTTTCGCGGCGGAACCGGCGCAGGGCAAGACGCTCGAAGAGACGCGCGACCTGATCCTCGGCGAACTCGAAAAGCTCAAACGCGGCGAGTTCCCCGACTGGCTCCCCGGCGCGATCGTGAACAACCAGCGCATGTCGCTCATCACGGTCTCCGAGGACGCCTCCACCGCCGCCCACGTGCTGAACAACGCGTTCATCGAGGGGCGGCCCCTGGTCGACCAGCTGAACGACATCGACGCGATGGAGAAGATCACGAAGGAGCAGATCACCGAGTTCGCGAAGAAGCACTACCGCGACAACTACGTGATCGTCTACAAGCGCCAGGGCGAGGCGAAGGACATCGTGAAGGCCGTGAAGCCCCCGATCACGCCCGTGCCCGTCCATGAGGAACTCTCCGAGTTCGGACGCAATTTCGAGCTGCTGCCCGTCGAACCCGAGAACGGCCCGGTCTACGCCGACCTCGAAAAAGACCTGCACATCACCCCGCTCGCCGACGGCATCACCCTTTTCACCTCCAAAAACGACATCAACGAACGCTTCTCCCTCTCGCTCCAGTTCCCCGTCGGCACGCGCATGGACAAGGAGCTCGCGCTCGCGCTCGGCTGGATCGACGAACTCGGCACCGACAAATACACCGCCGAGGAACTCCGCCAGGAATGGTTCAAGCTCGCCGCCCGCATGGGGACGTTCGTCGAGACCGACCGCTGCGGCTTCACGCTGAGCGGCCTTCAGCGCAATTTCAAGGAATCGCTCGCGCTGTTCAACCACGTGATCTCCAACGTGAAGGCGGATGCGGAATCGTACAAGACGCTGGTCGACGCCGTCGAAAAGAGCCGCGCCGACCGCAGGTCGAGCCGCAGTTCGCGCCTGTCCGCCGCGTCCGGGTTCGCGATCTACGGCGGTCCGGAGAACTATTCCGCCGACATCCTGCCCGTGAAGAAAATGCGCGAGATCGACCCCGGGAAGCTGATCGGGCGCATCCACGGACTGCGCGGCTTCACGCACGACGTCGTCTACTACGGCCCGGTCGACGACAAGGAAGTCAAAGAGCTGTTGAGCGACGTCATCGACCCGAAGGGCGCGCCCGGCACGTTCCCGAAGACCAAATTCTTCCAGGCCGTCGAGCCGGAAGAGGATATGGTCTACGTGGTGGACTATCCCGGCGCGGCGCAGGCGGAGATCGAGGTTGTCCGCCTCGACGGAAAATATCAGGACAAGCCCTATGCCTTCGAGGACATCTACTCCACGCTCGAATCCCGCACGTTCATGAACGAGCTCCGCGAACGCCAGGCGCTGGCGTATTCGGTCGGCGCGGGGTACTCCAACCCCGGACGCGACCCGAACGGCTACTCCATGTCCTACGGCGCGATCGGCACCCAGCACGACAAGTTCTTTACCTCGCTCGACGGCGTGCTTGCCCTGCTGAACAACCCCGAGACCGGAGCCGCCGCGGCGTTCGAGTCCTCGCGCCAGAACCTGCTGTCCCAGTACCGCAACGTCCGCGTCCAGAAGGAAAACTACTACGGCGTCCGCCGCACGATGAAGAAGTTCAACCTGAAGGAGGAATCGCGCAAAACCGCCTACGAGGGCCTGCTCAAGATGAGCATGGACCAGTATCTCGACGAGGCGAAGACGCGCGTCGCCGGAAAGAAGAACATCATCCTGATCCTCGCCGACCTGAAGCAGATCGACCAGGACGCCCTCAAGAAGTACGGCAAGGTCCGCATCCTGAAGCTGGACGAACTCTTCCCGAACGACTGACCACGGTTTCCCGCGATGAATGCGGTTTTCAGAGCCGTTGTCATGTTCACCGTGGCGGCAATCCTTTGCGCCGCCACGTTCCTTCTCGTGCCGCGTTTGCGCTCGCGCCTGGATGAGCCAGGCGGCATTGAACTCGTGAACGATGACGCGGAGCGGGAAATGGAAACGGATGTCCCTGTTTCCGTTAGGCCGAAACATTCCGCCGCATCCCGCGCGGGGCAAACCCGTAATCCGGGAGGACCCGTCGAACATGAGGAATATGAGCTCGAAGAAATGTCCGATGTCGAGGAGATGACCCGTGATTTTGAAGAGATGCTTCAGAGATTCCACGGTACGCCCGAGGAACGGCAGGAAGTGATCGACGAGTGCGAAAGCGGCAGGGAACTGATCCGGATGATCGCCGACCTCAGCGAGTCGTCTATCGAAAAGATGTCGCCCGAGGAGCTCGAAAAGGAACGCGAGAGTTTCGAGAAGGAATACCGCGCGCAGCTGGATCTGCTCAGGACGGGGCAGCTTCAGAGCATGCTCGCTACGCAGGAAGAACAGGAAATCATCGGCAGCACCGTTGATGCGGTACAGGATTTCCTGGAACGGATCGACGCGGCTCTGCTTTCCGCCGGATACTGAGCTGCATGTGATTTGCGGTTTCCCGTGCCTTGGCAGACGTTTTCCGAAACGTGATGTTCGCTGACGCCGCGGTTCGCCGGGATTCTGACGGCACGGATCCATTTGTGCGGACACATGTTGTTGATGCCCGGCTTTCCCGGTCCTTCTGTCTGTGGAAAACGTCGCCGATCCGCCTCAAAACTCGCTTTTCGTCAAAAACAAGGTTGATTTTGTCCCCTGTACGTGATATATTAAAAGATTGTTTGCTGGCGTTTCTCCCGCCGTCTGTATGTGGCCCGGCTTCCGTTGTCATGGAGCGGTCCGGCGTGAATGTGTTCGTCGACGCTCTGGCGCAAACCCGCGCCCGCCGGACGGTTTCGCTCTGGCGCAAACCCGCGCCCGCCGGACGGTTTCGCGCGGTTGCGACGCTTTCCGTCCGCGGCAGAAGACGGCAGACAGGACAGCAGCAAAATGTGCTCCGGTAGCTCAGCTGGATAGAGCATCTGCCTTCTAAGCAGAGGGTCGTGGGTTCGAGTCCCGCCCGGAGCACCAATTTTTTATCCTGATTTGAGGCTAAAAAGGGTTGATTTAATAGAAACTGATACTTTGTGATATTTCGTGATTTGCGGAAAAAATCGTGAAAAAATCGTGAAAAACGGTTTGAGCTTAGCCAAAATTGAGATATTACAGGAAAAATCCCCCCTTTCGGGACGTGTGCCGGAAAAATTTTCAAGAAGATAATGATGAAAACGCCAAAAAAGTGAAAAATCACCCGGCTTTCACCTCAGAGCTTTTCCCAAAAAAACACGTTTTTGAGTTGCTATGGTAAAATATAGCGGGTGTTATTTCTGAAATCAAAGTGGCTGAATCTCCTCAGACGTGGTACTGTATAAGAAACGACGGCGCATGCGGTGTGCGTCTCGCAAACAGTCAATGGCAAATTAACCACGAGGAGATTCAGCCATGAGAAAACAATATAGCACGGTTTCGTTCAAAGGTCAAATTATTTATGTGGGAATCGACGTACACAAGAAACAATGGGCGGTAGCGGTACAACATTGTGGACGGGTGTCGGAGACATTCACTATGGATCCGGCCCCGGAGAAACTGGCGGAGCATTTGAAGCGGAACTATCCGGACGCGGAGTATCGAAGCGTGTACGAGGCTGGCTTCAGCGGGTTCGAGGCGCATCGAACGCTCTGCCAGTTGGGCGTACAGAACATCGTAATCAATCCGGCGGACGTGCCGACGAGCGGGAAGGAGCGAGAAAAGAAGAACGACAACATCGATTGCCGAAAGCTGGCTCGTGAGCTGGAAAACGGAAGTTTGGAACCGATTTACATCCCGACTCCGGAGAACTTGAAGCTGCGGAATCTGAAGCGGCGCGAAGACCAGCTTGTGCAAAACTTGACGCGCATCAAGAACCGGATCAAGGGGCATCTGAATTTCAACGGTATCAAGTTCATATCCTGGGCCGGGGGCTCATTGAAAATCATGGAAGAGGAAGCTCAAAAGCGTGAAGACTATACGCTTCTGAGCGACCTGCGCGAACTCAGATTTCTGCGAGAGGAGAAACTCCGTGTCATTCGTGACGAACGGGAATGTCTGAAGAAACTGAAACGGGAACGAATCCAGGAAAACATCCAGAGCGTTCCCGGCATCGGATTCCGGACCGCGGTTGCGCTTCAGGCCGAACTTTGGGACATGAAACGCTTCAAAACGGACGATCACCTCAATTCGTATGTCGGACTTGCTCCGCATACGTTCGGCAGCGGCGAGGATGTTATCGTGAAGTGCGGAAACCGGAAGAAAAAGCAACTCCACTATTTGATGGTCGAGGCGGCGTGGCGTGCGGTCCGGCATAATTTGGAATACAAGGCAAGGTACGGAGCGCTTGTTGGACGGGGAATGAATTCGAAGAAGGTTCGATATTCAAAGGGCAGATTGCCGGACAAATCCAGCTGGGTGTGGAGTTTGATAGCCCCCTTCTGCTTCCGGTACTTGGCCCAGTTGTAGACCGTCAGGCTCAGCGATATGGTTGTGCTGTCGATAGCGTAGAGCGGGTTTTTGAACTTGAAGCCGTGACCGGGAGCACAGGCAAGCGCACGATCAAGGACTTCCTCGAACATCGCCCGGAAGATTTCCGGCGAACGCCGGTTCATCGCGTCCGACAAGGTTGACCTCGAAACGGGCTCCATATCGAGATGGTACATGCGATTTGCATTCATAAGCAAACCCGACTCGACCTCGCGGAGAGAATCCTTTCCGGCAAGTTGAGCATAAAGAATCGTTTTGAGCTGGCGGATGGCGGTAAAAATGTTTGCAGTAACGGTCGCCGGAATGCATTTCCACGCTTTTTTCAAAACGATATCGCGGAACAAACTTGAAAAGCTGCTGGAAGATTCTATAGTAATACATTGTCGGGCCTCCTACGTTTATATTGAGGTTGTTAGCGCTCTTTAATATAGCGCAGGAGCCGACGTTTTCAATCATAACCCAAAACTTTTACCGGACAGTAGTGTCCAACCACAGAAAAGAGGTGTTACCCCATGCGTCGCGCAGACCGTGAAATCAAAAGTTTCGGCACACTGCTGGATATCCTCCGTTCCCTGCCAACGGG
>CACZEK010000008.1 GCA_902780135.1 uncultured bacterium | reverse complement strand
ACGCTGGCCGCCCTGGGGACGCTGGCCGCCCTGGCCGCCGCCGAAGCCGCCGAAGCCCTGCGGGGGCTGGCCGCCGGCCGCCGCCACGGTGACGACGTCGGAGGAATCAAAGAGCGCCGCGGTCGCGGGTTCGCCTTTGACTTTGAACACGAAGTAGAGGTAGTCGAACACGCCGTCGACCGCCTTGTCGAGCTTGAAGTTGAGTTCCTTCCAGTCGCCGTTGGTGTTGGCGAGCGCCACGGTGGCGAGGAGGTCGCCGTCGGCCGCGCCCTTGCGGATCTCGATGGAGGTGTTGTCGTCCTTGGCGCTGTATTTGAGCGTGCCGCCGGTCGGCTTCTTGGAGAAGTCAACGCCGGAAACGCGGATCCAGCTGTTGTTCTGCATGGAGGCGAGGACGGTTTCCTTGTTCGGGCCCATGGTGCTCTTCAGAGCGGGCATCTGTTCCGCCTTGGCTTCTTCCTCGGTGAGGATCTTGCCGGACTTGTTCATGGTGACGAAGCGGCACTTCTGCATCGGGTCGAAGTTCTTGAGCTGCTTCGGGCCGTGTTCGGTCTCGACGACCTTCTTGATCGTGCCGTCTTCATTGTAGAACATCTCGTCGAGGTTCACGCAGCGGGAATCGCTCTTGTTGCGGAGATTGCTGGCGATGGCGAGCTTGCGGTCGTGGTAGGCGATGTACCAGTGGCCTTTGTACTCGATGATGGAGGCGTGGTTGTTGTTGCCGAGGTTCTGCTTCGGGTTGTCGAGGATGGTGCCCTTGTATTCGAACGGGCCGGTCGGGGAATCGCTGACCAGGTAGTCGATGTTCGCGGTGGGGCTGAACTGGGTGCTGTAGGAGAAGTAGTATTTGCCTTTGTACTTGTGCATGTAGGAGGCTTCGAAGAACTTGGGCACGTTCAGGTGAATGGCTTCCGGATGGAGGCTGATCATGTCCTTGTTGAGCTCGATGATGCGCGCCTGGTCGTTGCCGTTGCCGCCGTAGTACACGAACGCGCGGCCGTCGTCATCGACGAATCCGGCGGGGTCGAAGAGCCAGCGGGAGGCGTAGTTGGAGACGTTGCCGGCGATGAGGGTCTTTCCGAGCGGGTCGGTGTAGGGGCCTTCGGGCTTGTCCGCCACGGCCACGCCGATGGAGGAGCCGC
The DNA here is from genome assembly GCA_902780135.1 of uncultured bacterium. Classification (GTDB taxonomy): domain Bacteria; phylum Verrucomicrobiota; class Lentisphaeria; order Victivallales; family UBA1829; genus UBA1732. The sequence goes on along the minus strand of CACZEK010000008.1, from coordinate 102,411 downwards.
CGTCCGGGAAGTAGAGGTAGACTTTGCCGTCGCGGATCGCGGTGCCGGGGGCGTAGCAGTGTCCCGCCCACGGAGCAACGGTCTGGTCTTCGCCGTACGGGCCCTTGCCGCGTCCGTAGCCGAAATCGTGGTTGCGGCCGACGGAGAAGACGAATCCGTGGTCGGTCCAGTTCTGGAGGTCGTCGGTGGAGACCAGTTCGTAGTCGAAGAGGTCGTAGCCGCGCTGGTTGGCGATGTCATGGCTGCAGATGATGTAGATGCGGTCGTTGAACACGAAGGCGTTCGGGTCGGCCGTGTACACATGGCTGATGACGGGCTGGTCGGCTTTCACGACGCCTGCGGCGCACACGAGGGTGCAGAGGGCCGCGAACATCGCTTTGAGAGTTTTGCTGGACATACTGGTGCTCCTTGCAATTTGTTTTCCGGCGGCCTTGAGGGACGTCGGACGGGATGATTGTCTAATCTTATCGGTTTTGAGGTGAAAACAGCGGACGGACCACTGCTTTTCATGCTACTATACAAGCTGGTTTCGTTTTTTCAAGCCGAAAAACGGCGGAAAACACATTTTTTCCAAAAAAATGATATACTTTCTGATGCTTTTTCCCGAAAAACGGTCGTTTCCCGTCCGAAAAAAGCCTGCCGGGTCCCCGGCACGGACCCCCGGACGGACCGCCGGGGCGGCGCAGTCTGCCGAAAAACAGCCCGAAAAAGATTCGCCGGTTGCATTTTTCTCCGGGCAGTGGTATAGTAATCCGGACAAACCCCCGCAGCCAACGCCGAACAACAAAAGGAGTGCGCTATGAAAGAATTCTGGAACATGCTCGTCGACCTGCTGACGAAATACGGGATCCTGCGGATCCTGCTCGCGATCCTGGTCCTGTTCGCCGGGTGGATCGTCGCCTGGATCCTGCAGAAACTCACATTCAAATGCCTGCGGAAGTGCCGCATCGGGGAACGCCTCTCCATGTGCGTTTCGGACGAGGCGGCGGCTCCGGCGGTCCGCGCGGAAAAGATCGCCGCCCGGATCGTCTTCTGGATCGTCTTCCTGCTCGCCGTGGTGCAGTCGCTGAACCTGCTGAGCCTGCGCGAAGCCGCCTCGCCGCTCCGCGACGTCCTCGCGGACATCATCGGATTCCTGCCGAACATCTTCGCGGCGGCGGTGCTCGCCCTGGTCGCGTGGGGCGCGGCGGCGGCGGTCCGGTACGCCTCGCTGCTGCTGATGCACGCGCTGCGGGTGGACGAAAGGATCGAAGGCGCGGTCGACACGGGCGGACGCGAGTGCAACCTGAGCTTCACGATCGCCACGACGCTGTTCTGGCTGGTGATCCTGGCGTTCGTGCCGGCGGTCCTCGGCGCGCTGAAGATCACGGGGCTGGCGCGTCCGTTCGAGACGATGACCGCGGACGTGATGCGGTATCTGCCGCGCATCTTCGCCGCCGTGCTGATCGCCGCCGCGGGGCTGTTCCTCGCCGCGATCCTGCGCAAGCTCGTGGAACGCCTCATCCTGTCGTCGGGCGGGCTGGGCGACGCCGAGGAGGCGGGCGGGAAGCTTTTCTCGCGCGACAGCCTCGCGCGCATCTGCGGCGTGCTGGTCTTCGTCTGCATCGTGATCCCGGTGACGGCGGCGGCTCTCTCCGCGCTCGGCATCGACTCGCTCACGAATTCCGTCTCGCATCTTTTCACGCGCATGCTGAACAGCGCGGGCAACCTGGCGGCGGCCGCCATCGTGCTTTTCGTGGCGTTCGCGGTCGGCGCGCTCGTCGCGCGCCTCGCGGCGCGCCTGCTGGAGAACGCCGGGCTGGACCGCCGCATCGGGGAGCTCGGCTGGAAAGCGCAGGGGAGCATGAGCCCGTCGAACGTGGCGGGCAAGCTGCTTTTCGCGGGCATCCTGGTCTTCGCGCTGGTCGCGGCGCTGGAGATCCTCCAGCTGGAGGAATCCGCCAAGCTCGTGCGCTCCTTCCTGCCGTTCGCCGGACGCCTCGTGCTCGGCGCGGTGGTGTTCCTGCTCGGCATTATGCTGGCGAACCTCGCCGCCGACTTCGTGCGCCGCAACGGCGTGGAGTCGCAGGTATTCCTCTTCGCGGCGCGGATCGCCGTGCTGTTCTTCGCGGGCGTGGCTGCGCTGACCACCGCCGGGATCGGCGGCGCGGCGGCGCTTCTGGCGTTCGGCATCGTGCTCGGCGCGTTCGCCGTGGCGTTCGCCATCGCGTTCGGGCTCGGCGGACGCGCTTTCGCCGAACGCAAGCTTGAGGAATGGGACCGGGAACATTCCGGAAACAAGCCGGAACCGAAATAACCGGGTCGTTTGGGTTTTCCCGCGCCGCGGAAAAACGGCGCGGCCATGCGGGAGAGGACTGCGGACGCGGTCGCCCTCCCGCTTTTTATCGGTCAAATCTGCGGTTTTTTGCCGAAACCGTTTTCATTTTCCGTGTGTGCGGTGTATATTAATGTTTCGCGATATGAAAAAAACGTATCCGCAAAGGACCGCCTGCCGTGAACACGCAACCGGAAAAGAAAAAGAAAAAAAAGAAATCCGCGCTCGCAATCAATGCCGAGTACGGACTCTTCCTGTTCATGGTCGGGCTGGTGCGGATCCTGCCGCTGCACGCGGCCTACGGGCTTCTAAACTTCATCGCGTGGTCGGTGCTCCACTTCAGCAAGCGGCACGGGCCGCGCACGCCGAAGCTGATCCTGCATTCGGGATTCGTGAAGACGAAGGCGGAGGCGGACAAACTGGCGCTGGCGAGCCTGGAGCATTTCGCGAAGGTCTTCGTCGACATGGTGAAGTTCGACCAGATCGTGAACGAGGACAACTTCAGCGAACACATCCGCGTCGCGGACGATCCTCTGACGCGGGAGTTCATGGACCCGGCGACCGCGCCGCAGATCATCCTGACGACCGGGCATTTCGGCAACTGGGAGCTCGCGGGCGGCCTGCACAGCTACATCACCAAACAGCGCATGATGAGCATTATGCGCCCGATGGACAACCCGAAGATCGGGCGCTACATCTATGTCCGGCGGTGCCGCTACCTTCACAGGAGTTTCCCGAAGGAGCTGGGGGTGCGCCCGCTGATCCAGGCGCACAGGGCAGGGGAGAACGTGACGATCGTGTCCGACCAGCACGCGAAGCCCCAGGAAGGCGTGGAGGTCAGGTTCTTCGGGCATCCCGCCATGGCGCAGAAGACGCCCGCCTGGCTGTACCTCCGCACACACACGCCCATCGCGATGCCGTACCTGATCCGCGACGACGACGATTTCCATTTCACGTTCTATTGCGCCAGGATGCCCGACTACCGCGCCACGGGCAACATGGAGGCGGACATCCGCGCCGTCGCCCAGCTCTATACGGACATGATCGAAGCGCAGATACGCCGCTTCCCGACGCAGTGGCTCTGGTCGCACAGACGCTGGCTGGACTGCATGCGCGGCCCGTATCCGCCGCCGGAATCCGCACCTCAACAGAAAGAAGCTTCCCATGACCAAACATCCGTTAAGTGAGTTCAAAAACAACCGGCTGCTCGTTTCGCCGTCGGTGCTCGCCTGCAATTTCGCCTGCCTCGCCGCGGAGCTGGAGGCCGCGGAACAGGCCGAGGCGGACATGATCCACCTGGACATCATGGACGGCCATTTCGTCCCGAACATCACGTTCGGCCCGCCGGTCGTGGCTTCCATGCGGAAATACACCGCGCTGCCGTTCGACGTGCACCTGATGCTGGTCCATCCCGACCGCTACGTCGAGCCGTTCGCGAAGGCGGGCGCCGACCATATCACGTTCCACATCGAGAGCGAATGCGACCCCGTCGCGGTCGTGCGGCGGATCCACGAGCTCGGATGTTCCGCCGGGATCACGCTCAAGCCGGGCACGCCCGCGTCCGCGGTCGAGGCGATCCTGCCGGAAGTCGACATGGTGCTGGTGATGTCGGTGGAGCCGGGCTTCGGCGGGCAGAAATTCCAGCCGGAGATGCTGAAGAAGGCAACGGAGATCCGCAGGATGATCCGGAAGATCGGCAGCCATGCGCACATCGAGATCGACGGCGGCATCACGCGCGACAACGTCTGCGAAGCCGCCGCGGCGGGCGTGAACGTCATCGTCGCCGGGACCGCGGTCTTCCGCGCGCCGGAGGGCATCCGCGCCGCCGTCGCCGAGCTCCACGACGCCCAGAAAGCCCTGCCCGGAGAGTAATCCGGCAGACAATACAATTTCATCCGACAGAAGGATCCTCACTATGGACCGTGAACACAAACTTTTCCCCGCCGACTGGCAGAAGCCGGAATCCGGCGGTTTCGCGCGCTGCCTGGTCTGCCCCCGCCACTGCCTCATCGCGGACGAACACACCGGATTCTGCGGCGTCCGCCTCAACCGGGGCGGAAAGATCTATTCCATGGCATACGGCTACCCCTGCGCGCTCCAGATCGACCCGATCGAAAAGAAGCCGCTGCGGCATTTCCGGCCCGGCACGCAGGCGTTTTCCGTCGGCACCTACGGATGCAACCTCAAATGCGTGTTCTGCCAGAACTGCCACCTGTCGCGCGAGAAGTTCAACCCGCACGCCGCGTACCGGTATTACTCGCCGGAGGACCTGATCGAGCTGATCGTCCGCCACGGCAGCGAATGCGTGGCGTTCACGTTCAACGAGCCGGCGGTCTGGGCGGAATACGTGCGCGACTGCGCGATCCTCGCCCGCCGGGAGAAGATCAGCACGATCCTGGTGTCCAACGGGTATTTCTCCGACGAGTGCATGCAGGACGTCTTCCCGCTCTTCGACGCCGCGAACATCGACGTGAAGGGATTCGGGGACTTCTACCCGACCATGTGCTCCGGCGAGCTCGAACCCGTGAAACATTCCTGCGAATTCTTCAAGAAAGTCTGCGGCGGCCACCTCGAGCTGACCAACCTCGTCATCCCCGGCAGGAACGACTCGCAGAAGCAGATCGACGATTTCCTGGACTGGGTGCGCGACGGACTCGGCATCGACACGCCCGTCCATTTCACGGCGTATCATCCGGCGTACCTGTACCACGACAGCCCGCGCACGCCGCGTTCGGAGCTCGACAGCATCCAGGCGCACGCGAAGAGCCGCGGATTCCCGAACGTGTACCTCGGAAACATCTGCTGACAGGAGCGGATCCCGCCAAAGAAAAACGCCGGACGGCTGAAGGACCAGCTGCCCGGCGTTGCGTTTTTGTGCAAGGCGGATTTGCTCAGAACCCGAGGTCGGGCTGAACGTCCCACGAATCCTCTTCGCGTTCGGTTTCGACGGGCTTCTTCGGCTGCGGCTTTTCCTCCGGCACAGGGGCGGGGGCGGGAGCCTTTTCCGCCGTTTTTACCTCGGATTTTGCCGGGACAGCGGGCTTCTCCGCCTGTTTCGCAGGGACAGGTTTTGCGGGCGCGGGCTTCGCCGGAACAACGGGTTTCGTGACAACGGAAGCGGGTTTTTCGGCGGGCTTCGTTTCCGGGGCTTTCTTCGCCTCGACTTGAGGCGCGGATTCCGGGACGGCGTCCTTTTTCGGGCGGCCGCGACGGACGACAGGCTTCGCTTCCGGTTCGGGCGCGGGCTCCGGTTCGACGGGCGTTTCCCGAACAGGTTCCGGCGCGGGTTCCGGCACGGATGCTGTTTCCGCCGCCGTTTCTTCCTGTGCTGGCGCACCGCCGTCAGGACCGCCGTTTCCGCCGTTGTTGTCCTCCGGCGGGACCTCGACGAGTTCGGGTTCCGGCGCGGCGTCGGTTTCGTCCAGCAGCCGCACGAACGTGATCTTCAGGAGCTTGCGCGGGGAGATCAGGACGCCGCCCGCCTTCGGGGAGCGTTCGGGCGCGTCCATGAGCGAAATCTGCTGGATCTGCTTGGCGCGGATCGGGGTGTCGACCTTGATCTCGTAGATGGCGTTCGGGCGCGGGGTGATGAGCTCCAGGCGGCAGCCTTCGGGGATGATGCGGTATTCGCGGTCCTTGATGAAGGAGGCGATGCGTGTGCGCTTGAAGTACGCGCGTCCGGTCTTCTTCTCGGAGTAGACGACGCCGAAGACGGTGGTCTTGTCGTATCTGCGGAACTCGAACAGGCGGTCGATGAAGATCTTGTCGGGGATGTCGATGACCTTGAAGTCGCCGGAGCGCTCCACGCAGAGCAGATGGTCGAATTCGTTGCACAGCACGATGTCCTCGCTCTTCACGGAGGTGCCGATGTAGCAGTTCTTCTTGTCCCAGCCGACGCGGATGTTGGAAAGCGCGGCGACGCTCTTGTCGATCTTCGCGAAGGGTTCGAGGCGGATTTCGGTGCGGCGCGGGAACATGCCGCCGTATTTTTCGAGCAGGCCCTCGATGTATTTGATCGTGTACTGCTTGATGTGCTTCAGGTTCTTTTCCGCCTCGCGGAGGTCCTTCTGGAGCGCGGCGATCTCGTCGCGGTTCCTGTTGACCTCAAACGCCGCGATCCTGCGGATCGGGATCTCGACGAGGCGTTCGATTTCGGAATCCGGGATCACGCCCTGCGCCAGCTGCGCGATGCGCGCGGCCTCGGCGGGCGCGGGCTGCGCGATGTGCGGCCCCTTTTCGATGGCGTCGTGGAGCGCCTGCACGAGGGGGAGCCATTCGTCTTTGTACTGTTCGAGTCCGGCGCGGACCGCCTGGAACATGGCTTCCTTCGTTTTGCAGGTCTCGATCTTCTTGTATATCTTCTCCTCGATGAAGATCTGTGCGAGGGTGCGGGCGAGGATCCTGTCGATGCACTTGGACGCGACGAGCTGGAGTTCCCAGGTCAGGTACTGCACGAGCTTTTCGGTGTTGCGGCGGAGGATGTCGCTGGCGCTCATGCGTACGGGGCGGTTGTCGCGGATGACCATGTAGATGCAGGAGAGGCTCATCTGGCAGTCGGTGTAGGTGTAGAGGGCGTTGATCGCCTTCTCCGGGCTGTAGCCGCGCTGGAGGGAGAGCTCGATGTTGACCTTGTCGTCCGCGGTGTAGTCGTGGAATGAGGAAATCTTGATGCGGGACTTGTTGACGGCGTTTTCGATGGAGTCCATCAGCTTGGACGTGTCGGTGCCGGCGTGGATTTCGCTGATGACGATGTCGTGTTTCTCCGCGGCGATGCGTGCGCGCAGCACGATCTTGCCCATGCCGTCCTGATAGTCGGAGACGTCCATGATGCCGCCCTGCGGGAAGTCGGGGTAGATCTGGAACGGCTCGCCCTTCAGGATGGAGATCTGCGCCCGCAGGAGCTCGTTGAAGTTGTGCGGGAAGATCATGGTGCGCGTGCCGACTGCGAGGCCGTTGGTGCCCATGAGGAGAAGCGTCGGGATCTTCGAGGGGAGGCAGACCGGCTCCTTGTTGCGGCTGTCGTAGGAGTCGACGAGCATGGTGATGTCGTTGTTGAAGAGGACGTCGCGGCCGAGCTTGGAGAGACGGCATTCGATGTACCGGGGAGCGGCGGCCGAGGTGCCGAGGATGATGTCGCCGAACGACCCCTGCTTGTCGATGAAGCATTCCTTGTTCGCGAGGTTCACGAGCGCGTCGCCGATGGAGGCGTCGCCGTGGGGGTGGTATTTCATGGTTGCGCCGACCACGTTCGCGACCTTGTGGAACGTGCCGTTGTCCATCTGGAAGAGGGTCCAGAGGATGCGGCGCTGGACGGGCTTCAGGCCGTCGTCGACGTCCGGGATCGCGCGGTCCTTGATGACGTAGGACGCGTACTCGATGAAGTTGCGGTCCATCATCTCCCGGAGGCGCTGGTTCGGGGCGGAGTCGACCGCGTCGGACGCGGATTCGTCGTCGCCCATGTCCTCCTGTTCGGGGGGATAGTGCATGTCGGGGTCGTAGTATTCGGTTTCGGGCGTGTCGGACGGCGGGTTGGAGGAAGCGTCGCGGTCGGGTCCGGCGGGGGGCGTGATATTCTTTTTCGGCATGATGGATCAGACCAGATTGTTTTGGATGTGTTCCCAGCGGGTCTCGTCGTTGCTGCCCATGTAGAACCGCAGCATTTCGTGGATGCCCTTGGTGTTTTCGAGGGTGACTTTTTCGAGGCGGATGTCGGGTCCGATGAACTGCTTGAACTCCTTCGGGGAGATTTCGCCGAGCCCTTTGAAGCGGGTGATCTCGGCGGACTTGCCGAGCTCGGCGGCGCGTTCGTCGCGTTCCTGTTCGGAGTAGCAGTAGAACGTCGTCTCCTTGTTGCGGACGCGGAAGAGCGGCGTCTCGAAGATGTAGAGGTGCCCGGAGATCACGAGGGACTCGAAATACTGGAGGAAGAACGTGAGCAGGAGATTGCGGATGTGCAGGCCGTCGACGTCGGCGTCGGTCGCGATGACGACCTTGGCGTAGTTCAGGTTTTCCACGTCCTCCTCGATCCCGAGCGTCCGCATGATGTAGAAGAGCTCCTCGTTGGAGTAGATCGCGTCGAGCTTCTTCCCGAAGCAGTTGAAAGGCTTGCCGCGGAGAGCGAAGACCGCTTGGTAGTTCGGGTCGCGGCTGGTCACGAGGGAGGAGCCAGCGGAATCGCCCTCGGTGAGGAAGATCATGGTCTCCTCGGCGAATTTCGAGCGGTCTCCGAAATGGTGGCGGCAGTCCTTGAGCTTGTTGTTGCGCAGGGAGATGCGCTTGGCGATGACCGCGCCTTTCTTCTGCACCTTCTGGATCTCGCGGCGGACCTGCTCGTTTTTCTGGATTTTTTCGAGGAGCAGGTTAGCCTCGTCGGGGTGCTTCAGGAGGCTGTCGATCACCGCCTGCTTCACGGTGCCCTCGATCCAGCCGCGCACGTCGGTGTTGCCGAGCTTGTTCTTGGTCTGGGACTCGAAGAGCGGCTCCTGGATCTTCACGGCGATGGTGCCGAGGATGCCGTCGCGGATGTCCTTCGGGTCGAAGTTCTTGTTGAAATGCTCGTTGATGGCGCGCGTGATGCCGCCCTTGAACGCGGAAAGATGCGTGCCGCCGTCGCTCGTGTACTGGCCGTTCACGAACGAGAAATAGCGTTCGCCGGTGTCGGCGGTGTGGCAGAACGCGAATTCGAGCGTGGCGTCCTTGTAGTGAATGGGCTGGTAGAGGGAGGCGCCCTCGTCGAGCTTGGAGCGGACCAGGTCCAGCAGGCCGTTCTTCGAATAATACCGCTGTCCGTTGAGGTAGAGCGAGAGGCCGCTGTTCAGGTAGGCGTACATCCAGAGGCGGTTTTCCACCTCGGAGGGACGGATCTCGTAGTTCGGGAAGAGTTTCGGGTCCGGGGTGAACCGGATGCGCGTGCCGGAATGCTCCGTGCCGGGGTCGACGTATTCCTCGTGGTCGAGGATGCCCTCGCGGAAGACGGCGGTGCGGCACTTGCCGTCGCGCCAGGACGTAACCTCGAACTGCGAGGAGAGCGCGTTCACGGCTTTCGTGCCGACGCCGTTCATGCCGACGGAGAACACGTATCCGTCCTTGTTGAACTTGCCGCCGGTGTTGATCTTCGAGACGCAGTCCACGAGCTTGCCCAGCGGGATGCCGCGTCCGTAGTCGCGCACGGTGAACGCGCCCTGGTCGGACGAGATGTCGATGCGCCGTCCGAAGCCCATGATGTATTCGTCGACGGCGTTGTCCACGACTTCCTTGAACATCACGTAGATGCCGTCGTCCGGGTGCGAACCGTCGCCCATGCGGCCGATGTACATGCCGGGGCGCTGCCGGATGTGGGCGAGCGCGTCGAGGGTCTGGATGCTGTCGTCGTTGTATTTCGAGCGGGCGGCGTTCTGGTCCGCCTGTTTCATAAGGTCGTCTTGTACGATGTCGATGTCGTTGTCCGGTGTCGTCATGCTGTGTCGTCCGTTCTCCGCCGCGGTCTGTGCTGAGCCGGTTTTCAAAGAAGTGTCGCGTTTTCCGCCGGGTTTCCGCCCGGGGCGTTCCTGCCCGGCGGACGGTCTCCGGCGCGGCGGCGCTTGGATGGTTGAGGCTGTTTTTTACCCTAATAATATAGCCCGAATCCCGATTTCTGCAAGGCGTTTTTCCCCGAAAAAAACGGAAAAAACGCATTGTCCCGCGGATGCGGCGTTCCCGGACGACGGTCTGCGGGCGCCTCTCTCCTTCCGCCGCCGGATGCGCCGGAAAAGGAAACGTTTCCGGCAGGGTTAAGCTGTCAATGGCGGCACGGGTCCGGACGATTCGCGCAAAAGGATGATAACGTGTTTTTGCGCAAAGATATAAACAAAACGGCGCAAAATCACAAAACGAAACGGCGCAAAGATATAAAAACGAGGCTGAAACTGGAGCCGGCTCTCGGATTCGAACCGAGGACCGACGGTTTACAAAACCGTAGCTCTACCGCTGAGCTAAGCCGGCGCGTCATTTCCCGGAGCCGTGCGTGTCCGTACTTCACCGTCCGGCGGATCCGGCAGGAGGCGGATTCAGTCCGCCGGGACAGGCTTCCGCCGGGGAAATACGGTTTCCGGTCGAGGGGCATGGAGCCCGACCGGATTCCGGGCCGTATTAATATGGCATATTTTTTTCAAAAGTCAAACTCTCCGCCTTTCTTTTTCGCTTTTTCGTGGTATAGTATGTTGTCTGAATGTTCGGCGCGCCGTGAGCCGAAACCAAAACGATGGAAAGGATGTTCCGCAATCTATGTCTCAACGCTGGCTGATGATCGCCGACGCGCACTTGACCTGCCGCAAGCCTGAGGACGAGTTCTTCCGCATGCTCGACGCCGCCGCGCGTCTGCCGGGGGACGTCGGGATCATTTTCCTCGGGGACGTGTTCGACCTGTGGATCGCGCTGCGCGGCTACGAGAACGACGACCACCGTCGTTTTCTGGACTGGTGCCGCCGGGAAAAGGCGAAGCGCAAGATCGTCTTCCTGGAGGGCAACCACGAGTTCTATGTGGCGAAGACCTACGCGGACGCGTTCACGTACGCCGGAGAAGACATGTATCGGGACGGCGTTCTGCAGTGGCTTCACGGCGACCGCATCAACAAGCGGGACCGCGGCTATGCGGTTCTGCGGTTCATCCTGAGAAACCCGCTGACGCGCTGGTTCCTGTGGCTCGTCGGCCCCACGTTCGGGCCGGGGTTCGCGCACTATGTCCGCGAACGCCTCCGCACGACCAATCAGGCGTACAAACGCTATTTCCCGGAGTCGCAGGCGCTGAGGTATCTTGCCTCGTGCCCGCCGGACTCCGTCATTTTCGCGGGGCATTTCCACGACCGGGTCACGAAGACCGCGGACGGCAGGATCATGGAGGTCCTGCCGGCGTACGCGAATGCCTCGGAACTCGCATATTACGACCCGGCGGCACCGGAGCTCGCGGTGTTTCCCGCGGACCGGATCGCCGACGTGTGCTGCAACCCTGTGAACCTGGAGGCGGCTGAATCATGAAACGGCTCATGTATCCCGGCAGTTTCGACCCTGTCACAAACGGCCATCTGGACGTCATCCGGCGCGCGTCGCGCATTGCCGACGAGGTGCTGGTGGCGGTCGCGCGCAATTCGGAGAAATCCCCGCTTTTCACGACGGAGGAGCGCATCGAGCTCATCCGCGCCGTCACGGCTGCGATCCCGAACGTCCGCGTGGTCACGTTCGCCGGACTGCTGGCGGACGCCGTGGCCGCGTTCGAAGTCTCGGCGGTCATCCGCGGCCTGCGCGCCGTGTCCGATTTCGAATACGAGTTCCAGATGGCGCTCATGAACCGCGAGCTGAACCCGGCATGCGAGACGCTCTTCATGATGCCGAGCCCGGAATACTCGTTCCTGAGCTCGCGCCTCATCCGCGAGATCGCGTCCTGCGGCGGGTCCGTCTCCGCGTTCGTCCCGCCTGAAGTCGTCGCCGCCGTCCGCAGCAAAATGGAGCAAGCCAAATCATGATCGTCATCAATACCTCGCATATCCTGCCCGACACCCCGTACCTGCTCGACGGCACGGAATCCTCCGACGTCCTGGAACTCCCCGCCGACGCCGATCCGCCGCTCGCGCCCGCGGGCGACATCACGTATCACCTGTCCGCGGTCATGGCGGGCGCCGACCTCATCGTGACGGGGAGCGCGTCCGTGCCGCTCGCCACGGTCTGCGCGCGCTGCCTCGACGACATCCGCGTCCCGATCACGGTGAAAAATCTCTGTTTCCACTTCGAAAAGGTGCGCGACCTGGAGGTCGACCTCACGGACGACGTGCGCGAAGAGCTCCTCCTCGCCATCCCGTCCTGTTTCTACTGTTCCCCGGACTGCAAGGGCATCTGCCCCGTGTGCGGCGCGAACCTCAACCACGCGTCGTGCGGTTGCGACCGGGACCAGGCGGAACCCGAACCCGACCCGGCGGCGCCGTCGCCCTGGGACCAGCTCGACGCGCTGAACCTCGCGCCCGAAAAGCCCGCGAAGAAAGCGCCCGCAACAGCGGAAAAGCCCGCGAAAAAGGCTCCCGCGAAGAAGAAAACCGCCGGGGCCGCCGAAACGCTTGCGAAGAAAGCGCCCGCGAAGAAGAAATCCGGCGGACGCGCCCCGAAGAAAGACTGAGTCCGGCTTCCGCGTTTACTTGCGCGGGAGGCGTTCCGTGCGGATCGCGAGCAGATAGAGCGCGGTCAGGAAATTGACCGCCGCGACGAGCACGAAAACGCCGACGGTGGAGATCACCCCGTGCGCCATGAGCTGCGCGGTCACGACCGTGCCGAGCGCGATCGCGAACGAGTTCACGATGTTGTTCGCGGCGACCGCCCGCGCGACCTCCCTCGGGTCGGCTTTGTGCTGGAGCAGGGCGTTCAGCGGGACGGAGTAGAACCCGCCGCATGCCGCGAGCAGCACGAGGTCGGCGGCGATCCGCCAGGAGGCGGGATACCGGAGGAGTTCGCCGACCGTGAACAGCGTGTCCGGGGCGTGCGTCCACGAACGCGCCGCGAAGAAGAGGTCCAGCGTGAAGACCGCCATGAGGACCAGGGCGGGGGAGACGAGCGGCATCACGGGGCGTTTGCGCCCGACCGCCTGGCACAGCACGGATCCGACTGCGACGCCCGCGGAGAAGAGCAGGTAGAGGATCGGGACGAGGTGCGGCGTGGCGTTCAGCACGTCCTTGCAGAACCCCGCCAGCAGCGACACGTACAGCGCGGCGGTCATCCAGAACGTCGACAGCCCGGTCACGCAGTGCGTCAGGACCCTGTCCCGGAACACCGCGCGCAGGACGTCCCACGAGGCGCGGACCAGGTTTGGGTCGATGCGGAGCGAGGGGGATTCCGACTTCATCTCCGGGATGAGGAACGCGCCGCAGAGTCCGAGGGCCGCCATGAGCAGGATGACCGCGCCGGTCACGAGCCCGCCGTGCGGGACGGTGATGAGGTAGTTTCCGAGGACCGCGCCGAAGATGACCGCCACATACGTCCCCGCGTTCACGTAGGCGTTCCCGCGCAGGAGTTCGCGTTCCTCCAGCATCTGCGGGATGTAGGCGTATTTGAGCGGGCTGAAGAGCGCGGACTGCGTGCCCATGAAGAACAGCAGGGCGAGCAGCGGCCAGATGCTGCCGCGCATGAACGCGAACAGGACCGGGACCATCAGCACGAATTCCATGATCTTGCAGGCGCGGAAGAGCTTGTGGCGCGGGAACTTGTCGGCGAGCTGCCCGGCGGTGGCGGAGAACGGGAAGTAGGGGAGCATGAGCAGCGCCATTGCCGCGAAGGAGAGCGCGTTCGCCGTGCCGGACGAGTAGCCGGACTGGTACGAGATCATGATGACCAGCGCGTTCCGGAAGAGGTTGTCGTTGAACGCGCCGAAGAAGAACGTCAGGAAGAACGGGAAGAATCTGCGGGAGAAAAACATGTCGGGTCCGGGGCGGGGTGACGGGTTTTTTGGAACAGTATAATATAAAACGCGACGGCGGAATGTCAAGCGGGGAGAAGATTTCGCATGAATTCCCTCCCCGTGCCGGGACGGCGCTCCAGGGGCACGGTCTTTCCGTCTTTTTTTCGAATCGCGCTTGACAAATCCTTCGGGGCGGGCTATCTTATTATTTTCAAATGGTTTTTATCTCTTAACGATATTCAACGAAACAGGTCCCGATTATGGCGAATTATGATGTCAAGGACGTGAACGGCGTCGAGCACCTCAGGCTTGAGGAATCCGACGTCGCCGCTCTCGTCGAGTCCGATCAGGTCACGGCCACGTGCCCCATGAAGAAATCCCCCATGCCGTCCTGGTCCACCGCCGCGAAATTCGATTTCCTCACCAATCTGCTCGACGAACAGCGCAAGCGCATCGCGATGAACGCGGCGCAGGCGCGCTCCGAAAGCGGCGTGTTCTCCCAGAAGGAGCTGACCGACCAGCAGAAGATCGCGCTCGCCGAAGAGGAGAAATTCGTGGCGCGTCCGGCGGCTCCGGTCGCCCGTCTCCGCGCGTTCTTCATCGACTTCATTTTCGCGCTGTTCAAGGCGGTCCCGCTGGAGCTCGCCGCCATCGCCGCGGTCTGGCTGGCCGCCACGCTCGGCGCGTCCGATCTGCCGTCGCCGACGAATGCAATGACAAAAGCCTATGGTGCAGAAGGCGCGGCGATCAATATCAAGGGCAAGCCCGCCACGTTCGCCGAGCTCGACAAGGACGCCGGATTCCATGCCGGTTCGCTCCTCATCCCCGATAAACCCGCGAAGGATAATTACATCTGCCTCTCCGCCGAGAAGGGCAAGGCGGTCTGGATCAAGGCCGCCACGGCAGGACGCATCGCGACCGGCGCCGCGCTCCTCTTCTTCGCATGGGAGTTCGTGATGCTCGGCTGGGGGCTCTGCGCCCGCGGGCAGACGCGCGGCATGCGGAAAAACGGCCTGAAGCTCTGCAATGCCAAGGACGTCCGCGTCGAACTGAACGGCTTCCAGGTATTCGCGTCCGTCCTGGTCACGCTCATGACCTATTCCATCGCGTGGATCTTCGTGCTGGCGGTCAAGCGTTCGCCCGCCGAACTCGTCTCGTTCACGCGCTGCACCGCGGAATAACGCCTCCCTCTTTTGTAAAACTTTAAGAATAAGACTTGTAGGACCTGCTGGACCTGCAGGTCTTGTTATTGACTGTCATTTGTTACCGGCGGGCGGCTGCGTCCGGTAGAATTCCCGCAGAAGCTCGCGGTCGAACGTAAGGATCTTTTCAAGCTCGGCGTCGGCCGGACGCGGCCCGGTCGCGCGCCGGTAGAAGACCGCCTCGTCGATGTCGAGAAACCTGCCGGTCACGCCGTCCGGCAGACAGCACCCGCTCCAGTAGACCGGGTTCCGGTCCAGCAGGACGGTCATCCGCGGTTCGCCGTTCTTGTCAATCCCGTACTCCGAGACGATGCCGAAGACCGTTCTGGCCTCGTTTCCGAACCTGTCTTCGCAGAGGACGACGTCGCCGAGCTTCACCTCGATCCCGCTGGCGTACATCGCGCCGCGGTATGTCCTCATCTCCTCGTCGCGCTTTGCGAAGAGCATGCTTGTGAAGCGGATGGTTTCCCTGTCTTCATCCGTCGGCATGGCGTCGGGGAAACACGCCTCGAAGTTTCCTTTCAGGTCGTTGCGGGAAAAGCATTTCGGGATCGCCCGGATGCGTTCCTGGATCGCCAGCGGGACGATGCCGCGGAGCGCGAACACCAGTTCGAACTGCAGCGGAGTCTCCGTTTCCGACCCGAAGATCCAGAACGCCGTCCGGGCGGAATCGTCCCCCGCCAGGATCGCCCACGGCATCCGTTCCGATATTCCGTCCGGGTGTTCCTCGACGGCGAAATCGTACAGATGCCAGACCTGCCCGAACACCCATTGTTCGAGCCCGTGGTGGAAAAAGAGGACCCTGTCGCCCTCGTAAACGGGCAGTCCGCAGGAGTAGAGAAGTTTCATGGCGTTGATTGGCTTGAATAAAGGGATTCAAGCACAAAAAAAGTGCGCCGCATCATCCGCGGGCGCACTACTGGTACGACGGTTATTATTCCGGGTTGAAATCGGACTTGGAAACGCCGCAGACGGGGCAGACCCAGTCTTCCGGGACGTCTTCCCAGGCGGTTCCGGGCGCGATTCCGCTGTCGGGATCGCCGACTTCGGGATCATAGACATAACCGCAGACGCTGCAAACATACTTTTTCATGACGGAGATTCCTTTCTGTTTCGGACGTGGTTATTGAGCGGAGCGCGCGAGGAGCGCGTCGCCGACGGCTTTGCCGAGGGCCGCGCACTGGTCCAGCGCCGCCGCAGTGGGAACGTATTTGACCTTCAGGCCGGGGGCGACGAGCTCGACGCCCGCACCCTTCAGGTATTCCTCGATCTTCGCGACGGATTCGCCGCTCCAGCCGAAGGAGCCGAACGCCGCGCCGACCATGTTCTTGGGGCGGAGGCCGCGGAGGTAGGTGAGGACGTCCGCCGTGCGGGGGTAGAGGTCGTTGTTGATGGTGGGGGAGCCGACGACGAGGGCGGAAGCCTTCAGCATGGCGGCCGCGGCGTCGCTGCGGGTGCAGGAGGCGAGGCAGAGGACCTGGACGCCGCATCCGGTCTCGCGGATGGCGTCGGCGACCGCGAACGCCATTTTTTCGGTGCTGTGCCACATGGTGTCGTACAGCACGAGGGCGTTCGGCGTGACCGCCTGTTCGGCGAACTCCTTGTACCACGCGAGCGGCGTGCCCAGCATGCCGCCGCGCCAGAGCGGGCCGTGGTCGGGCGCGATGACCGCGACGTCGAGTCCGAGTCCGGGGAAGGCGTCGAGGAGCTTCAGGACCTGCGGGGAGTAGGGCAGGAGGATGTTCGCGTAGTAGCGTTCGGCTTCCTCGCGCATGGTCGGGAGGTCGTTTTCGTCGGCGAAGATTTTGGACACCGCGTAGTGCATGCCGAAGCCGTCCTGGGAGAAGAGGATGTTGTCTCCGGTGAGGTAGGAGAACATGCTGTCCGGCCAGTGGAGCATGCGTGTCTCGACGAATTTGAGCGAGGATTCGCCCAGCTCGATGGCGTCGCCGCTCTTGACGGGCGCGATCTTTCCGGCGAGATCGTGGAAATGGGCTTCGAGCGCCTTCACGCCGAGGGTGGAGGCGTAGACGGCGGACGGGTTCACGCGTGCGATCGTTTCGGGCAGGGAGCCGGAGTGGTCCATTTCGGCGTGGTTGGAGACGATCACGTCGATCTTCGCGGGGTCGACGACGGAGGCGATGCGCTCCATCATCTCGCCGAAGAACGGAGCCTTGACCGTGTCGACGAGCGTGATCTTCCGGTCCATGATGAGGAAGGCGTTGTAGGTGGAGCCGCGGCGTGTGGTGTAGCCGTGGAATTCCTTGAGCTGCCAGTCGATGGCGCCGACCCACCAGACTTTGGGGGAGATCCGGATCGCTTTCATCATAATCGTGCAGGTGTCCTTTCGTGAGGGTATGTTGCGTGTGATTTGTGTTTACGGGATAGTGAAAGCCCAGAGGCCGTGGAGATTGCAGTATTCGCGGAGGATGAGGCCGCTGCGGTATTTGACGGGGAAGACGGCTTCCGGGGCGTCGCCCGGCTTCAGGTACTTGCGACAGACCATGTCGCCGTCGACGACCTCGATCCACTGGATGTAGTGCGCCTCCAGCATCGGATGCGCCACCGCGCCGACCGTGACCTTCGTGCGCCATTCGTCGTGCGGCGCGGCCACCGGGACATGCTTTTCTCCTGCGCCGTCGGACCGGTTCTCCAGCATGCGGGTCATTCCGCGTCCGCAGCAGGCGGGGATGCAGTCGTCGCCTTTTTCGCAGGGCTGAAGCGCTTCGAAAACAATGCCGCATTCGGTGCATTTCCAGATCGTGTTCGGTTCTTTCATCATGATAGTCCCCCTCGGATTTTTGAAGGTTCGGACGCGCCGTCCCGGACGGCGGATCCGCCCGGACGACGAACACGCCCGTGATCGTCTCCATAATGTATCCCCGGGGCACGGAAAATGCAAGCCCCCAATGCGGAAAAGGGGGGAAGAAAAACAAAAAAAGCCGCCGGGTGAGCTTTAAGCTCCTGCCCGGCGGCAAGATGCGGAAACGTTCACTCTCCGGTCGTGCCGGATGCGGCGTTTCCAATGGTGTATCGGGGGGTTTCTTCGAGTTCGGCGCGGACGAGCCCGACGGCGTCCTCCAGGCGGTCGGCGGTCCCGATGTAGTTGATCGTGACCTCGTGCGAGACTGCGGCGGAATTGAAGATGCCCGGCGCGGTCCTGCTGCGGTACTGAAGCGCGTAGGTCCCCTCCGGCGCGCTCGCGTAGTCGCCTGTGATGATGGTGCTCTTCAGCACGGGCGCGGCGGTGTCCGGGTCGACGCCGACGCGCTGGATGGCGACCGTGCCGCTGCCGGACAGGGATTTCTCGGCGAGTCCGCCGAGCGCGGTGTTGACGCCGGAGCACCCGGTGAAGAGAGTCATCGCGGCGATGACCGCGTGAAACAAGACGAAACGATTCATGTTGAGCTCCTTTTGAGATTACTTGTTAAACAGTTCCTTCGCTCCGGCGAGCACGGCGGCGCAGACCGCCCCGATCGCGAGCGTGACGAACGCTTTCAGCGCGGTTTTCCGCCCTGTCTGGAACGCCTCGGCGATCGTGCGCAGGGTGTCCGCCGTTTTCGCGTCGATCCCGTTCGGACAGCCGTGGTCGTACGAGGCGAGGATGTCGGTGAAGATGGCGGCGATCTCGTTTTTGTCCTGGTCTGTCACGGGCGCGCCCTCCCGGTCCTGTATGCGTGCCAGCCGAAGATCTGGCACAGCAGCGCGGCGAGGATTCCCGCCGCCATGCAGGCGGGCCGACAGTCGTAGACGGCCTCAAGCATGACGTTTGCGGCGAGACGGGTGTTTGCCGCCGTAAACGAACGGAACGTCTTTTCAGGCAGGGAATACTCCCAGTCGTGAATGACGGAGGACGCTTCCAGCGGCCGGAGCAGCCATGTGAGCATGCGGCGGAGACAGGCGGGCCAGCGGTCCGGCCCGACGCCGTTGCATGCGGCGGCGAGCCCGGATTCGGACGCCAGCCAGAACGATTCCGGGGCGAACGCACCGAACTCGCCGCAGAACGCGCGCAGGAAATTGGCACGGGACGGGGTCATGCTTCCGGCCTCTCCTCCGCCGCGAGTTCCCAGCAGCGGTAAAACCATTCCGGCTGGCCCAGCCCGGACTTCGAGCCCTTGTACTTGCACTCTTCGTTCAGCTCCGCCCACCGCAGCGCGAGGGCATGCGCCGTTATCGGGTTGTTTTGGGCGGCGCGGCTGTTCTGGAATGCGGTGACTTCCTCGAACCCGCCCGTGAAGGACGGATCCCCGATGAACGCGCCGATCTCATCGCAGAGAGCGCGGAACTTTGCGGCGGACGCGGCGAACTCTTCTTCCGGCGAGGGCTCGCCGTCCTCCGTGATCGCGCCGCCCATCTGAACGAACGCCTCGTCGTCGTAGCTTCCGTCCGGCTTGCGCATGGGGCTCCGCCCGCGGAACGGGTCGGGCGGGGCGGGGAATTCGTTTCCGTTCGTGTCGTAGTAGTGTTTCATGTTCGTTCTCCTTGTCCGAGGTTACGAGTTGCTCTTGAACACGCTGAGCGCGCCGGCCGAACTTCCGAATTCAGCGGAGACGTACGTGGGAGCCGTATCGTTCAGGTAAACCGTATTGGAAGTGGCTCCGTTATCGGTCGTGTAGGTGAGATAATAGTCGGGGCCCGGGACATCGGTTATCGTCGCGCCGTAGATTGCTCCGATTTTGGAAATGGATGTTCCGGAAATGACGGAATCTTCGAAGGTGCGCGATTGCCCCCCGCTTCCGATGACGGTGACTTTTTCGGTTGCCGAACCTGCCGAGAGCGTAACGCCGGAGCCGGGATTAATGCTCTCCGTAGCGCTGGTCAGGTCAAGGGTCGCGCCGGGCGTGACGATAAGCTTGCCGGAGACGCCGCCGTTGAGAATGATCAGGGAATTGGACCCGTGAAGGGCAACGGTGCCGTTGTCGCGGGTAGTCATCCTGCCGATCCTGCAATCGCAGGCGTCCACCCTTGCGTTTGCGGACTGGATCAAAAGGTCGGGCCCTCTGCCCGCCCCGCCCGACGCCGTGTTTGCATGGAGGTAGCATTTCGAGAGCGTCAGCTGTCCGTTGCAGTAGATGCCTCCGCCGCCGCCCGATGTGGCTGTGGCGACGTTCCCCGTGACCTCGCAACCGGACAAAACGAGGGCCGCGCCGTCCGGAATGACGAACGCGCCGCCGGAATCCGCGCGGCCGCCGCTGATGATACATCCGCTTGCGCCGGCGGTCGTGCCGCTGGAAAGGACAATATGCGTGCCGTGCAGAGCAACCTTCGCCACATTCGAGAGCTTCGCGCCCGCCGGAAGAACGATGCCGTCGAGCGTGTACGCGCTTGCCAAGCCCTGGGACGGATACACGGTCGCCCCGCCCGGAGCGAAGGTGATGGCGCCACCCGGAGCAATTGGTTCGGCGTTCTTGTTTCCGGTCAAATCAATGATCGCGCCGGAAGAAACAAAAACTTCAGCGGAAGAACCGGAAACAAGCCCGATCGTATTGATTCCGGCGAGGGAGAGCGATGTGCCGGAACTCATGTCGAGGGAAATCGCGGCGCCGCCGCGCGCTTCCAGCGCGCCGGATGCGAAGGTCCCGCCGCCAAGAGAAACGCTGGAAAAAGTCCCGTTCCCGGACACGGCGTTTCCACCGAGGTCGATCACGCTGGCGCTGCCCGCGCCCGTGACATTCTCGATCGCAAGCCCGCCGCCGTTCACGGAAACGGTCGAGCCGGGCGGGATGAAAGCGTCGCTGAACGTCATCACGCCCCCAATGACGCCAACGTTGGAGAGGGCGAGATTCGCGACCGTGAAATTGCTCGTGCCGCAGTCGACGTTCCCGGTAATGACCGTGCCCGTGTAGCCGTTGCCCACGACGTGCTTCACTCCGTTGGCCGTGGAGCCGGAGAGGTCGATGGCGGTTCCGTTCAGCGAGGCGTCGAATGCGATATATTCCTGCCCTGCGCTGGTGAGCGCACAGGCGAGAGAACCTTCGCCGGACGTGCCGGCGTTGATAACGATGCAGCCCGCGATATGGTCCTCCACGTCGATGATCGCCCTGCCGTCGTGGAACCGCACGACGCAGTTGTTCACGGCGTCGGGCTCAAGTGCGTTTGCGAGGAAGACATTGCTGTCGGTGCGGACAAATCCCGTGCCTGCCGTAAAGAGTTCGATATGGCTTTCCAGCCCCCACTGGCCCTGGGTCTCCTTGAACTCCGCCGTGGTCGCGATCCATTTCTGCGCCGAGACCGCGTTGATCCTGTAGGCGTTGCCGGGCTCCAGCACCAGTGCGTTTGCCGTAGTCCCGTCGATGACGACGGTGCGTCCCGCGATCTGGTTTTCGGGGACGATGTTCATGTACCGTTTGCGGTTGAGGGCGCTCCCGGACAATTCCATCAGGTCGCCCGCGGAGATGATGTCCTGTTTGGCGGCCAGCGACGCCGTCAGCCCGGAGATTGCGCTCTGCGGGATATTGTCCGCGCTGATCGTTCCGTTGGAAGAGATGGAAATGCCGGTTCCCGCGTTGGCGGAGGTCAGCTTGTCCTGTTTCCCCTCGAACGTTGCCGACACCGCCGTCTGAATCAGGGATTCCGCCTGCGTCCGGGTCAGGTACTCCTGGTCGACCGCGGTCGGCTCGCCGGATCCCGTCAAACGGTTCTGGACCGTGAAGTCCTTTACCAGAAGCACGAATGCGGTATGTCCTTCGCCGTCGTATCCGACGAGCTCCCCGATCAGTCCGGTTTTTGTTTCCGCGTTGCCGAGCCAGGCGGTGAGCTCCTGCGTATTCATGTTGGAAATCGGGATCACGAATTCCGTGAAATTCATGGTTTCGCCCTTGATCGTGTCGGTCACGGTGTGAACGGAGATGGCGCCCGTGTCCGCGACAAGCTTGCATGCCGTGCTCCGGTCGAAATCGGCGTCCATGCTCCATTGCCAGCACACGATGCCGTTGAGAGAGTCGATCGGATACGGCGTGGCGTCTTCGATTTCCTTGAACAGCCTCATCCGCAGACACACGGCGCTCCCGAGCGTCAGGACCGGCGCTTCCGAGCCGCGCATGTTCGAATAGTCCCGGACCCTTCTGTTTTTTTCATTTGCGGCTGCGTAAAAAACAATGTCCTGCATATCATTCCCCTTGTTTGAAGTTGAAATTTGATTCGTAGTCGTAAACGACTTCGACGTTTTGGGCCTGCCAGCCCCGGATGTAATCGCCCGGCGCCGTGCCGGAGCCGCCGACGGCAGATGCCGTTCCGTATCCCCATGAAGCGAAGACGCCGCTGCTCAGGGGGAGCGTGTTTGCGCCGGACGATACGGATGTGCAGAGCGGATCGAAAACATATGTGTTGATCCCGTCTTCCTGCGGAGTCCCGGTTTCGTCCCGTTCCCGCAGGTCGACGGCGCCGAACCGGAGAAACCCGGCGGATGCCGCCAGGCAGCCCCGGTGGTCCGGCACGATTTGCGCGATCTCCCGGGCGGAATGGATGGTCCAGCGTTCATCCGGGTCGTCAAACCCGGTGTACCGGTATTCCACCCGGCATCCCATCGGGGTTTCCCATCCGGCGAAGCCTGTGTCGGCGAGGCTCCATGACGGGATCGCGTCGTATGCGTCCTGCGGGGACGCGCCGTAGCTGTGCAGGTCCCCGAGCGCTGCCGCATAACGCATCGTAAAGCCGCCGCTGACGACCCTGACGCGGCGGAGCAGCTTCAGCATCCTCATGCGCTGTGCGGCCCATGCGGCGTTCAGGCAGACCTGGAGCGTGCCGTCCGCGTCAACCGCGCCGGACGAGCTTCCTGCCGGGACGGTATCCGGCGCGATCAGTCTTTCGGACAATGCGGATGCGAGGTCTTCCGGCGATCCGTAAACCGTGCTTCCCGCGCTGTCCGTGAATTGCCGCGTCCCGTACCCCATGACCTCGGAATGCGCCTCCAGCGTGTGGATGAGAAACGCATCGAATACGTGCATGAACGAAAGATTCCGTTCGCAGCCCCATATTTCGTCGTAGGCATATTCTTTCCTGATCTTCCGGAAAGGGATCTCCCGTAGGTCGGCGTCGTCGTACCATTCCCCGCCGAGGATGTGCGCCAGACGGTTTTCGACGACCGCGGAGGCGCCGGACGACGTGCAGCTCGCGTGGAATTCGGAATCCACGGCCTCCCGGCGTTCGCAGAGCGCGGACACCAGCCCGCGCATCACCGGAAGCGGCGTGCAGAACGCCGGATCGTTCAGATGATAGTCGTCCCACAAGCTCATCAGATCCATCTCCCGCTGATCTCGATGTCGCCGCCCAGATGGAGTTGCGTCACGGTTCCGGTTGCGCTTACGTGCGCCAGCTTTTTATACCAGCCCTGAACTCCGGTGACGGATTCGGACAGCGTCTTGGCGAAACCGTACACCAGAGCCGGGCTGGCCGCTTCGGCATCGTAGTGCACGGTCAGGAAGACGTCGGCGGCGGTCCCCGGCACGACCGGAAGCGTTCCGGCGGGCATGTCGTGGATGATGTTTCCGATGCGGATTTCGCCCGCGTATTCCCCGTCGGGGAGGGCGGCGTTGTAAACCCTTGCGGAAGTCCCGCCGACGAGTTTCACGGCAAACGCGCCGGCATACATCGGAACGGCGGCGGGTTCGGCCGGAGCCGCCCCCTCCGTTCCGGGGTCCGGGCCGTTCCAGCGGATGAGTTTGCCCGCGCCGGCGTCGACGATGTCCAGCAGCGGCGTGGCGGAGGCGAGCTTGTCGAGCTGTTCCACGGCGTCTGCCAGCGCATTGAATTTTTCTCGGAGGACCTCGAAAAGATTCTCCCCCGATTCCAGTCTCGGAACGATCATGCGCCGTCCTCCTCCGCGGATTCGTACAGGGTGCTGTTCCAGCCCGCCGGATCGGGAGACCCCTTGTAAATGACCTTCGCGATGTAGCGGCGTCCGTCCGGATGGATCTGTCCGCCGAGGTTCAGCCAGTTCGTCACGTTCGCGCCGAAGTCGCCGAGTGCGGGCGTGCAGATCTTCCCGGCGCATGCGGCGGCGGCCCACGAGGCGTCCCGCAGCGTGCAGTGCCGGCTGAACTCCGTGATGGTGTAGCTCGGCATCAGCCACGTTTCGCTGTTCATGACCGGCATCTTCAGCAGATGCCACGCTTCCCCGAGCGAGGAGACTGCCTGCGGCGATTTGACCCAGCGGTAGCTTGTGCGCCGTTCCGCGCTCAGAACGGGGTCCGTTGCCGTCGCCCACCATCCCGGCGTCTCGTCCGTTCCCTTTGCCGCGAGGCAGTAATTCCAGTTCGTCCTGTAGTCGGGGTGGCGTTCCAGAGGCACCGCCATGACGCTCACGTCCAGCATGTGCTCCTTCGGGCCGTGTCTCCCGATCAGGAAACGCAGATTGCATCCGGCATTCAGGTTTTCCCAGACAAGTTCGATCTCGTAGACCGGGCCGCCGACCTGACGCGTGCGCCAGGAGACAAGTTCGTATTCGCCCGTCTTGTCCCGGTCGCCGATCATCAGCTTTGCGCTTTGTCCCTCCACCTCTTCGCGTGTGCCGTAGTAGATCTCGCGGTAGGAGGCCCCGCCGGAATCCCTGCTCCGGACGACGCTTTTGTGTTTCAGTTTCAGCATGTTCTTCTCCCTGTCTCAGTCGATCTTTCCGATTTCCTCGAGCCGTTCGGCGATCTCGTCGAGCTCGGCGTTGATCTGCTTCAGTATTTCCATGATGATTTCCGCTTCAGGATCGTGTCCGTTTTGCGGCGATTCTTCCGCGATTCCCGTTTCCCCGTTCATTTCCGTCTCCCGTCGTTCCTTGTTTGTTCTGGCCGTTTTCCCTGTTTTTCGGGCGGAGGGTTCACAATCCCGACACCTCGGCTTCGTCGCTGTGTTCGGCCCGCACGGCGAACCGCTGAAACCGCCCTTTTTCCGCAGTCATGGTCGCCGACGTGATCAGGAACGTCCGTCCCTCGTACGTCAGCGTCTCCCCTGCTTCCGGGATGTTGCCGCCTTCCACGATGCCGTCGAAATCGAGCTCCGTGCGGCGGCTTGCGGCGGCGAGCCTGCCCATCCTGCCGTCCTCACCGTAAACGGACACGGTCCCGGTCAGCGTCGAGCGCACGCGGATATTCCGCATGGCGATGTCGAAGCCGCCTCCGTCCCAGCCGGTGATCAATCCCAGTGCGCGCATATCAGTATCCCCTCATGGTCGTGCGGGTGAAGACCGGCTCGTCGCAGGCGACCGTGGCGAATCCCTGTCCGCGTACGGATTCCGCCGCGCCGGGCAGGACCAGGTCGCCGGACGCGGTTTTCGCGAGCGATTCGCGCACACGGGCGATGCGTGTCCTGAGTTTGTCGGGCAGCGTGTCGCCCGCGCAGCGTACCCGGGAGCGTTCTTCGCACAGGGTCAGGTTCCAGTCGCGGAGCAGGGCCCCGGCGCGTTCGGAAACGACCGGCGTTTCGTAGCGGCATCCGGCCGCGGCGTCGATTTCCGCGGCGGCGGCATCCAGATCGGCCTGCGCCGTCGCCGTGCCGGCCTCGTCGTTGCCGTACAGTCCGGCGTAATCCTGGCCGAGACGCACTTTCAGTTCATTGATCGTGGCGTAAGCCATGAGAAGGTCCTTTCATTTCGTGGTTGTTTATTTGTGTTGCGGAAAAAAACGGCTGAACCGGAGGAAGAGGAGGGGGGCGGAGGGTCCGTGCGGCGGATGTCCGTTCGGATGTCCCGTTCGGATGTTCCGTTCGGATGTTCCGCCTCCGTGCCAAGGAGATGTGTTTTCACGGCGGATTCCCTTCCGCGCCCCGCTCCTCCTCAACCGTCAGCCGTTTGTCCTGCAGGCGGTCAGCCTGCGGCGGTGCCGCCGCGTCCCAGCAGGTGCGGGAAGAGCGCGGCCGCGTTGCCGTATGCCTCGGCGCCGAAGAGGATCCTGCCGTCCATGAAGACGTTTTCGTCGTTCGGCTGGTTCAGGATCGTGAGGGCGGCCTCCTTGTTCTTCAGGACCATGATGGGCTTCAGCGCGCCGGTGAAGCGTCCCAGGAACCAGTAGTTGGCGTTGGCTCCGGTGAGGCGCGGGCTGACGACCAGTTTGACCTTGTCCTTGTGGGGGTTGGCGTATTCCCGGTCGTTGGAGTCGCGGTAGGTGTCGGAGTACAGGATCTCGCGGGCGGTGTCTTCCAGCGCGGGGCCGACGATCAGGTGCGTCGGGCGCGTGTTGACGGGCTGGCCGTTGTGTCCGCGGAAGGAGTACATCTGGGTGAAGAACGAGCCGAAGTTGGCGAACGTCAGGGCGTTGGACGTGACGTTGTTGATCGTGCTCGGGCCGTACTTGCGGGAGCTGTTGTAGAAGCTGGCGCCGTCGATCCAGTTCGGCGGATTCACGAGCGCCTCGGTGAAGAGGGTGTCCCACAGCTGTTCGCCGGCTTCGCCCATGGCGGCGACGAGCGTGCCGTAGATGCCCCAGTTGTCGGTCTCCACGTCGCGGACGGGGATCGCCACGGTGTCCTCCCACGGACGCTCCACGAGGCGGATCTTGTGCGTGGCGAGATTCTTGATCTGGCGCGGGCCGAGCCATTCGCGCATCCCGGCGAAGGCGTCGAGGAACGGGATTTCCATGGCGGTATGCTTCGGGTCGCCTTCGATGGCGGCGAGCTCGCGGTAGATCGTTTCCGCGCCTTCGACGGCCTGTTTGAACTTCAGGTTGAAGCTGGTCCGCATCGCGGACAGCGTTTCATGGTTCAGTTCCATGTTCTTTTTCCTTTCTCAGGTTGTTTTTTCTGGATTGTGAGCCGGGCGTCCTGCTCAGCGCGGACCGTTTCCGATTTCCGCCACCACGCCGTCCGAAAGCACGTCGCGGACGACGCCGGCGACCACGGCGGCCGTGCCGCCGGTCAGCGTGACGGTCTGGTCGTCATTCACGTAGCAGGTCTTGTTCAGGTCGCTCGCGGTGAACTCGCCGCTGCTGACCGGACTGTAGAGGAACATGCCGGAACGGGTTCTGACGGTTTCGCCGCCGGCCGCCGTGTTTTCGGCGCGGCCGACCACGGTGATCGCGCCCGAGGACGCGGCGGGGATGGCTTTCCCGGAGGAATCGACGGCGGTGATGCCGCCCGCATAGACGGTGCTGCCCGCCGCGACGGTGAATTCACGCGTGTAGTGGATGCCTCCGGCCGCGATTTCCCGGGTGTCTCTGGCTTCTGTGAGTGCTGACATGGTTCATGTCTCCTTCTGTTGTGATTGTTTTTGCGCCCCCGGCTTCTCAGCCGCGCATGGCGCGTTGGTATTCGTCTTTGTCGAATCCGAATTTCCGGATCATTTCCTCGTCCGCCGCCGTCAGGCTCCGTCCCGGCGCGCGCCGTTTGTCCGGCGCGAACGCCATGCGGCCCGGCACTACGGCGGGCGCGTGCTCCAGATAGGACGCCAGCACGGCGCAGTCCTGGTCCTTCGCCCAGCCTTCCAGCGCGTGCGTCAGCTTCCCTTCCTGAAGCCCCTGCTCGATCAGTTCCGCCTTGCGTTTTTCCCCGGCGGCGCAGACCATCGTGTCGAGTTCCTGCCGCAGGGCGTCCGCCTGTCCGGCGCGTTCCTTCACCGATGCCAGCGCGGCGGGCATGGCTTCGTCGGGTTCGCCGTCCGCCATGCCGAGCCCTTCGCGCATGGCGGCGATCGTGTCGGCCTTCGCCTCGATCGCGGCGGCGGTCCGTTCGAACGCGCTTTCCGCGTTGTCCTCGCCGGACAGCACGATCTCGTTCCAGAGGTCCTTTCCCAGCAGACGGCCGAGAGCGCGTTCGATCGGGTCCTGAATCCGTTTCAGCTCGATCGCGCTGCGGGCGGTGTCCTCCGGGTCCGCGTCGCCGCCTTCGCAGCCCGCCGCCAGGACATCCTCGCAGTTCAGCGCAGGCTCATTCTCCATCGCCACGCTGGTGATGCGGAGCGGACCTTCCTTCAGGCCGCGGATCACGGGCGAACAGTACCGGAAGATTTTTTCCTTCAGCAGTTCGTACGCGCCCGGCGTCCATTCCGCCCGGATCCGCAGCTCGTCGCCCTCGCGGAACAGCGTTCCGAACCCCATCGCCGCCACGCCGGACGGGATCAGCCGCAGCGCTTCGCTTTCCTCCACGCCGTGCTTTTCCGCCAGAATGTGGAGGTAGTGGTTGGAGTCGATCGGGATCGCCTCGCCCTTTTTCTCCTGGTACGCCGCGATGGCGTCCAGGTCCTCCACGCTCAGATGCAGTTCATAGTCCTTCCCGTTTTTCACGAGCCGGTTCACGCCCGCATGCAGCAGAGTCCATTCCTCCGGGACGCCGTTCGCGTCATGTTTTACAGTTCCCATTTCCTGCTCCTATGTTTGTTTTGTCTGTTCCCTGTGAAACTTCTTTGTTCCGCAGGAAAAATGAAGTTTGTTTCTTCCACGGCAGGTTTTACCAGCCGAAGATACGTTCCTCCATGCGCCTTTGGTGAGGCGGCGGCGGAAGGGGGTCGATCCCGCACGGCGCTTCGTTTCCGCGCCCCGCCGCGTGGACCGCCAGGGCGAGCGCCCAAAACCGGTCCGAATGCCCGTACTCGTCGCGTCCGGCGTCGTACCGCACGTTCCCTGCGGCGGTCACGCTCCGCACGATCTTATGCAGGTCGTGCCGCAGCACGTCGTCCGCCAGGATCCGTATGCCGCGCGACTCGAACGCCGCCCGGACCGGCATCGCCAGCGCGGCCTTCACGGGCCCCGTGAACGTCACGCTTTCCACGCGGTATTTCCCGTGGCGTTCCTGCATTTCCTCCGCCAGCATCATCCCGATCCCGGTCGCGTCGATGCAGAGGCGTTCCAGCCGGGCGTCGTCGAGGCGCCGCGCCAGGGCGTCCGCCTGCATGCGGAACGGCATGTTCTCCATGACCTCGTATCCGCTCTGCCACAGGATGTCTCCGATGCGCGTCAGCTCGAAATACACTCCCACGTCCTTCTTCCGTCCCACGTCGTATCCGGCGTACCGGATGGCTTTCGGATGTTCCGCCAGCGCCTTTTCCAGGTCGGCGGCGTCGTTTTCGCACGCGCCGATCATGCCGTAGTCCAGCAGCGCCCCGCCCGCCTCCGCAGCCTCGATCAGATACTGCGTCCGCCAGGCGTCTTCCGTGCGGCATTTCGCCCGCATCAGCTTCAGCCATTCCTCGCGGCTCAGCGCGCGCCCGGTCATTTCGTTGACGCGTTCCACGAATCCATCCTCCACGGCGTCCAGGATGCTCGTCCGGTGGACGCTCCATCCCATCGCGTTCGCGCCGTGTTCCGCCTCGCGGAGCATCCGGCAGAACGGCGATTCGCCGCTTCCGTCCACGCTCAGCGCGGACACCATTTCCAGCTGGCCGCCCCATGTGGTGCAGGGCAGCGCCATGTCGATCACCTTCCCGCTGTCCTTGTGCAGGTCCGCCTCGTCGATCAGGATGTCCCCGCCTTTTCCGGCGAATGCCTCGGGCGTGCTGGACAGGCTGATGACCCGGCTGCCGTTGCCGTATTCCGCCGTGTAGGCGCGGATCCCGTGCAGCGGGTCGACGATCGTCGCATTTTCCCCGGCGAGGCCGCGGCAGACCGTGTTTGCCGCCGCCGCCCATTTCGCGATGTAGTCCGTGATGAACTCGCGGGCGGTGAACTCGTCGCGGCTGGTCACCCACTGCACCGTCCCCGGCCGCCGCAGGCATTTGTCGTTCACGCGGAAGCTCGTGGCGTACGTGATGCCGATCCGGCGCGATTTCGCGTACAGCTTCATCCGGGCGTCGTCCAGGATCCAGCGTCTCTGGTACGGCAGAAAATAGTCCGTCAGCTTCATCGTTCCTCCGTCTCCGCTTGGGGGTTCATGTCATTTCCGTGTTCCGTCGAATGGGAGTCCGTGCGGACGCCGCCGCGGCTTGTTTCCGTCTCTGTTCCCACGCGGCTCCGCATCTTTCTTTCCCTTTTTCGAGGCTTCTTTTCCGGATCTTCCCGGCCGCGGGAAATCGTTCCTTCCGGCTCCGGCGCCGCCGCACGGACTCTTCACCCTAAACGCATTTTTCCCGATTCCGGACTCTTCCGCGCTGCAACCGCCAGCCGCTTCTATCGTTTGTGCCGGACAGGCATCGTCTCCGCGCCGTTCCCGGATTCATGCCGCGGATTCGTTTTCCCGTCTTGAAAAAAGCCTCATCCGGAGATATATTATTCCCTTCCTTTATTTTTGACGCGCCGCGCGCTTAACACGAATCATCAAACCCGTTTCCTTATGTGGAAAGCTCTCAGCCAGCCGGCTAAAATCATCATCCCGCTTTTCATCGGACTCTGTTTTCCCTGGATGTCCCGTGCGTCCTTCATGGTCCGCTGGCTGCTCGTTGTCATGCTCCTGAACGCCTGCCTCGGCATCAAGTTCAGCGGGCTGAAGGTGAGGCTGTACCACTGGTATCTGCTCGCCGCCAACCTCGCGATCGGCGTGCTGGCGTGGCTTCTGGCGTGCTGGCTCTGCGGCGGCAATACCGAGGTCGCGAAAGCCGTCTTCTTCACGGCGATCTCCCCCACCGCCACCGCCGCCCCGGTCGTGATCGCCTTCCTGGGCGGAAACGTCGCCACGGTCCTCATGGGGTTCCTCATCAGCGACCTCGGCATCTCGCTCTTCCTGATCGGCCTGCTCCCGGTCGTCACGGGGCAGATGGACTGGCGGTTCGTCAACGAGGTCTTCCTGAACATCGCGTTCGTGATGGCGCTCCCCGTCTTCCTTTCGCGCGTCCTGCTGCATTTCTGGCCGTGGCTCGCCGACTTCGCCAAGTACAAAATCGCCCCGCACGCCCTCTGGGCATGGTCCGTCATGCTCCTCATCCTCGGCGGCATGGCGCGCAGGACATTTGACGAACAGGAGATCAGCGCGGTCACGATCCTCCTTCAGATCGGCTGCGCCACGCTCGCCGTCTGCATCCTGAACTTCCTGCTCGGATGGCTCATCGGCCCGCGCCGCTGCAAGCTCGAATCCAGCCAGCTCCTCGGGCAGAAAAACACCTCCTTCACGATCTATCTGGCGATCACGTTCGCCTCTCCCGTCGCCGCCCTCGGCCCCCTCTTCTACATCCTCTGGCACAACAGCTGGAACGCCATTCAGATGTTCCAGTTCGAGAAACGCAGGCAGCGCAAGGCGGCGCGCTTCCTCGCCTCCCCGGTTCCGGCGGCTCACGCCGGGGCGGGGCGCATCACATCCTGAACCCACACGAAACGGACGCGGTCAACATGCAGGACATCATCATCCACGGCGCAGCCGAACATAACCTGAAAAATATCGACGTCACGATCCCTCGCGACCGTCTCACCGTCATCACCGGGCTGTCCGGCTCCGGCAAGTCCTCGCTCGCGTTCGACACGCTCTACGCCGAGGGCCAGCGCCGCTACGTCGAAAGCCTCTCCGCCTACGCCCGCCAGTTCCTCGACCGCATGGGCAAGCCGAAGGTCCGCCACATCGAGGGGCTTTCCCCGTCCATCGCCATCGAACAGCGTTCCGCCGGCTCGAATCCCCGCTCCACGGTCGCGACCGTCACGGAGATCTACGACTATCTCCGCCTGCTCTACGCTCACGTCGGCACCCCGCACTGCCCCAAATGCGGCAAGGTCCTCGCCGCCCAGTCCGCACAGCGCATCCGCGACCGCCTGCTCCAGCTTCCCGCCGGGCCCGCCATGATGATCCTCGCGCCCGTCGTCCGCGGCCGCAAGGGCGAACACCGCGACATCCTGGACAAGCTCCGCAAGGACGGCTTCGTGCGCGCCCGCATCGACCGGAAGATCGTCGCTCTCGACGAGCAGATCGCCCCGCTCGACAAGAAGGTCAAGCACAACATCGAGGCGGTCGTGGACCGGCTCGTCTGCGGCAAGCTCGAGCCCTCCCGCCTCAACGACTCCATCGAATCCGCCCTGAAGCTCGGTGACGGCGTGATGCTGCTCCTCCTCGAGGACCGCGACGCCACGTTCGTCTCCGGCGAAAAAGTCTGGCGCGAAGAGCTCATCAGCGAACACCTCTCCTGCGAGGACTGCGGCATCAGCATCTCCCCGCCCGAACCCCGCAATTTCTCGTTCAACAGCCCCTACGGCGCGTGCCCGGTCTGCAGCGGCATCGGCTCGCTCCAGGTCATGGACCCCGCGAAGGTCGTCGAGGACGAAAACGCCACGCTCCGCCACGGCGCCGTCCCCGCCTGGCGGCGAGGCGCGCACCGCCTCATCATCTACTACAACCACATGCTCAAGTGCATCGCCGCCCACTACGGGCTCCCGAAGCTGATGGACACCAAATGGCGCGACCTCCCCGAAGACGTCCGCCATGTCCTGCTCTACGGCAGCGGCGACGAGATCATCGACTTCAGTTTCTACATGCGCGGCAAGCGCCACGAGATGAAGAAGCCGTTCGAGGGCATCCTCGCCAACCTCCAGCGCCGCAGCCAGGATTCCGAATTCGAGAGCGTCCGCACCCGCCTGCTGGAGCTGACCATGCGGAAGACCTGTCCCGCCTGCCACGGCGCGCGCCTCCGCCCGGAAAGCCTCGCCGTCGAGATCGGCGGCGCCAGCATTCACGACTTCAACTGCAAGAGCGTGTCCGCCGCGCTGGATTTCCTCGCGGACCTCAAGCTCACCGACGTTCAGGACAAGATCGCCGCCGAGCTCCTCAAGGAAATCCGCAGCCGCCTTATGTTCCTGAAGAACGTCGGCCTCGGCTATCTCTCCCTCACCCGCGAATCCGGCACGCTGTCCGGCGGCGAAGCCCAGCGCATCCGCCTTGCCACCCAGCTCGGCTGCGGCCTCGTCGGCGTCATCTACATCCTCGACGAACCCAGCATCGGGTTGCACCAGCGCGACAACGCCAAACTCCTCGCCACCCTCAAAAATCTCCGCGACATCGGCAATACCGTGGTCGTCGTCGAACACGACCCGGAGACC
This sequence comes from uncultured bacterium, assembly GCA_902780135.1. Lineage (GTDB taxonomy): Bacteria > Verrucomicrobiota > Lentisphaeria > Victivallales > UBA1829 > UBA1732. The sequence continues at coordinate 69,618 of CACZEK010000008.1, read as the reverse complement.
ATCCAGAGCGCGGACTACGTGATCGACCTCGGACCCGCCGCGGGCGTCCACGGGGGCGAGATCGTCGCCGCCTGTCCGCCGTCCGAACTCGTCAACTGCCCGCGCTCCCTCACCGGAAAATTCCTCTCCGGCGAGGAATCCATCCCCGTCCCGGAGAAACGCCTCGCCGGGTCCGGCAAGTTCCTCGAGATCGTCGGCGCCACGCACAACAACCTCAAAAATATCAACGTGAAGATCCCGCTCGGCGTCTTCACCTGCGTGACCGGCGTGTCCGGCTCCGGCAAGTCCTCGCTCGTGAACGGCATCCTCCGCCGCGCGCTGGAACACCGTTTCGAGCTCGCCGACGCGGGCGAGGTCGGCGCGCACAGGGAGATCCGCGGTCTCGAGTTCATCGACAAGGCGATCATGATCGACCAGACCCCGATCGGACGCACCCCGCGTTCCAATCCCGCCACCTACACCGGGTTCTTCTCCGCCATCCGCAACCTCTTCGCCTCCCTGCCCGAATCCAAGGTCCGCGGCTACGGCCCCGGCCGCTTCAGCTTCAATGTGAAGGGCGGCCGCTGCGAGGACTGCCAGGGCGACGGCATCCGCCGCATCGAAATGCAGTTCCTGCCGGACGTGTACGTTGAGTGCCCCGTGTGCCACGGCCGCCGCTTCAACGAGGAAACGCTCTCTGTCCGCTACAAGAAGAAAAACATCTCCGAGGTCCTGGATATGACCGTGTCCGAGGGCGTCGAGTTCTTCTCCGCCGTCACGCCCATCGCCCGCAAGCTCAAAACGCTCGAAAGCGTCGGCCTCGGCTACATCTCCATCGGGCAGAGCGCCACCACGCTGTCCGGCGGCGAGGCGCAGCGCGTCAAGCTCGCCACCGAACTTGCCAAGATCCCGCGCGGCAACACCCTCTACATCCTCGACGAGCCCACCACCGGGCTCCACCTCGCCGACATCCGTCAGCTCCTCCAGGTCCTCATGATGCTCCGCGACAAGGGAAACACTATCCTCGTCATCGAGCATAACCTCGACGTCATCAAGACCGCCGACTACATCATCGACCTCGGCCCCGAGGGCGGCGACGAGGGCGGACGCGTCATCGCGACCGGCACTCCGGAGGAAGTCGCCGCCTGCAGGAAATCCTACACCGGGAAATTCCTGAAGCCCCTGCTGAACAACCTGCTCTGATCGCCGGATCCGTTTCCTGAAACAGAATTTCGCGCGCGGGGGTTGCATTTCCGCTGAAAAAGGCTATAGTATTTCAGAACATTTCAATCTCTTTCCGTTATTGCTCCCTCATGACCCCGGCATCGAATCCATCCCCCTCAAATCCGCCTTCCGGCAAATCCCGCGCCTTCGGCTGCACCATCCTCGGCAGCGGCAGCAAGGGAAACGCCTCGGTCATCCACGGCCCGGAGGGCAATCTGCTGCTCGACGCCGGATTCTCCGCGAAGGAGCTGATGTGCCGCCTCGAACGCGTCAACGTCGATCCGTGTTCGCTTCGCGCGATCCTTATCACGCACGACCACTCCGACCACACCAGCGCGTGCCGCATCGTCTCCGACCGCCTCGGCATCCCCGCCTATTTCATCCCGGAGACGTTCTGCGAGCTGTCGAAATGCGCCAGCAAGGTCCCGGCGCGCAAGATCCTCATCACGCCCGGCTCCCCGCTCGACCTGTGCGGCATCCGCATCGAACCCTTTTCCATTTCGCACGACACGCCCGCGATCGCGTTCACGTTCACGGTCCACGCGCACAAGATCGGCTTCGCGACCGACCTCGGCTTCGTCTCCAACCTTGCGAAAGCCAAGCTCAGCGGCTGCGACCTGCTCGTGCTGGAGTCCAACTACGACCCCGCGAAACTCCGCGCCTCGGCGCGCCCGCTCACGCTCAAACGCCGCATCGCGGGCAAACAGGGCCACCTCGGCAATCCCGACGCCATGGAGGCGCTCGCCGAACTCCTGTCCCCGAACACGCGCAATCTGGTCTTCGCGCACCTCAGCCAGGAGTGCAACGACCCCGGATTGGTCGCCGAGCTTGCCGAATCCCGCCTCGCCGAACTTCAAAGGCAGGACGTCTCGTTCCGCATCGCCTCGCAGTTCGAACCGCTTGAAACCTTCTGGCTGGAGTGAACGCGACCATGGCAGAGCAGACACCGCGCAGGATCAAGATCGCATGCCCCGGCTGCGGACAGAAGCTCGACGTCTCCGAGATGCCGCCCTTCTCCCGCGTGAACTGCCCCGCCTGCGCTTTCGAGCTGATCGTCCCGAAATGGTTCAACAACTATCTGCTGGAATCGCCCGAGGGAAAAGGCGGCATGGCGGTCGTCTACCGTGCGCTCGACATCGCGCTCGACCGCGAAGTCGCCATCAAGATATTCAATCCGGACCTCGCCGCGCAGGGCGTCTCGCCGGATCTCTTCCTGCACGAGGCACGCATCGCCGCCACGGTCAACCACCCCGCCGTCGTGCCCATCTATTCCTGCGGGGAATGGGGCGGTTCCGCGTACATCGTCATGCAGTACATGGGCGGCGGCACGCTCGAAAGCCGTCTCCGCAAGGCGAAGGGCCGTCTCCCGGTCATGGAGACCTGCCGCTGGATCCGCGACGTCTGCGAGGGGCTGGACGCCGCCCGCGAACTCGGCGTTGTCCATCACGACATCAAGCCCGCGAACATCCTCCTCGACCTCGATTCCAACGCGAAGATCTCCGACTTCGGGCTTTCCCAGGCCGTTTCCGGCAAGTCCGCCTCCGCGTTCCTCGACCCCTCCGGAATGTGGCTCAGTCCGCAGTACGTCAGCCCGGAGAAGGTCCTGACCGGCGAGGAAGGCCCCGAAGGCGACCTCTACAGCCTCGGCGCGTCCTTCTACCACCTGCTGACCGGCGAACCGCCGTTCCGGGCGGACGACACGCAGGAGCTCGTGAACATGCGGACGCAGCGCGATCCCGTCTCCCCCGACCTCGTCCGCCCCGACATCACCCCCGCGCTCGCCTCCCTCATCCTCGACATGATGGACCGCGACCCCGCCGCGCGCCCCTCGTACAAACAGGTCGTCACGCGCATCAACGACGCGCTTCGCGCCATCATGCGTCCCGCGCCGTCGCCCGCCGCTCCGGAAAAAGACGCCCCGTCTTCCTCCGCGCCTCCCCGCAAAGTCTTCAGCGTTCCCGCCGGGCGCGTCGACCCTTCGAAAAAGCATTCGTTCCGCGCCTCGCACCTCACGCTCCTGCTGATCCTGCTCTTCCTGATGTCCTCGTTCTGCCTCCTCGTCTTCCTGCCGCGTTTCGCGGACAAACGTTCCCTGCTGGACGCCGCGCCCGTGCTGAAAGCCCTTTACGGCGATCTGCCCCCGGAATCCTTCCCCTTCCTGACGGATTCCTTCTACGAATCCCCGCTGCTGGACGCCGAGCTTGCGTTTTCCGATCCCGACTTTCCGCCTGAAACCCGCTACGCCGCCGCCTGGGTCTCCGGCATGTGCCGTCTGCTGGACGCCGCGCCCTCCGCTGTGGAGTCCGTCGCGGAAATGGGCGACCGGCTCCGTTCCGAGGCGTCCCTCGCCGGGACGCAGCCGCCGCGCGCCGACGCGTACTGCCTCGCGGTCCTTTCCCGTCCGGACACGAATCCGCCGAACGTCTATTTCTCGGCGGAACAGCATGCGCGCGTGCTCATGGGCCGCCTGGTCCGCTCGGTTTACGATCTCGACCCGGATTCGCCGGAAAACGGCCGCATCCCGGACCGCATTCTTGCTCAGTTCGGCGCGCTCCGCACTGCGTTCCGTTCTCTGCCGGACGGCTCCTGGCTCGTGAAGCTTTACGGCGCGCGCCTTTCCGACTGGCATGACGCGCTGTCCGGCGCCGCACCGTCCGATGACTTGGAACCTCTCTTCCGCCGGCTCTCCGGCAAATCCGCCACCGCGAAAAGGCAGGGAAACATCCTCCCCGGTCCGTCCGGGTCGGTTGACTCGCCTTTCGGCATTGCTTCCCCGGTCACGTCCCCGGACAAAGACTGACGGATCCCTTTTTCCGCACCGGCAACTTTCCCTTCAGCGGTTGCATTTCAGGCTTCTTTGTGCTATATTAATCTGATACGGAGCACAACTCCTGCATCTCCGCTTTCATCCCGCACCCCCGACAGAAAGGTTTACCGTTGAAGACATCCCGCATTTCCGAGGGCATCCTGGAACACGCGCTCTCCGCCCTGACCGCCTGGGAAAATGACGGCGTCTCCCTCGACGACTGCCTGGACGACCTTCGCGCCGGGGATTTCCCCGCAAAGGCCGCCGTCGCATCCCTTCTCTTCGAGTATTTCCGCCACAAGTATTTCCTGGATTCCCTGCTCATCAAGCACGCCAGGAAGGGCAAGGTCAACCAGCAGATGCGGCTCCTCGTCTCCCTCGCCGCCGCGCAGGTCTTCTTCCAGACCGGGCTTCCCTGGCAGTCCGCCGTGAACATCGCCGTCGACACCGCCAAGAAACTCCGCGGACCCGGCGGAGGCGCGTTCGTGAACGCCATCCTCCGCGCCTATGTCCGCGACGATTCCATTGACCGCGCGCACATCCCCGCCGACTGCCCGCCGCTCCTGCGGGAACGCTGGACCGCCGCCTACGGGGCCGAACGCGCCGCCGCCATCCTCGGCCAGTTCGCGTCCAATCCGCCCATTTCGGTGCGGCTGCGTCCCGGCGCCGACGTCTCCCTGCTGGCGGAATTCGGCCCCGAACCCTTCGAACCCGATTTCGATACCGGCGATTTCCGCTTTTTCACCCTGAAAAACTCCGCCGGGCTTTTCGACAACCCGCTCCTGCGGGACGGCTCCGTCTACGTGCAGGATCCCGCCACGTCCATGGGGCTTGGCCTGCTGGAATCCAAACCTGCCGGGGCGGTCCTCGACCTCTGCGCCGCGCCCGGCGGCAAGACCATCATGCTCTCCGAACTCGCCGTGCCCGGCGCGAAGATCACCGCCGCGGACCGTTCCCGGAAACGCGTCTCCACGCTGAACGTCAACCTCCGCCGCGCCGGAGTGAAGGCGAAGACGCTTGCCGCCGACGCCCGCGAGCTCCCGCTTCCGCCGCAGTCGTTCGACTTCATCCTTGCCGACGTCCCGTGCTCGAATACCGGCGTCATCCGCCGCCGTCCGGACGTCCCGTGGCGGTTCTCGAAAACGCGACTCTCCGAGCTCGCCGTCCTTCAGCACGCCATCCTGAAAAGCGCCGTCTCCATGCTCAAGCCCGGCGGCACGCTCCTCTATTCCACGTGCAGCCTCGAGTTCGAGGAAAACCTCGGGCGCGTCCAGCTGCTTCTCTCCGAGTATCCCGAGCTTGCCCTTGTCCGCGAACGGACGCTCTTCCCCTCCGAAACGCACGACGGCGCTTTCTCCGCCGTCCTGAAGCTGAAGCCCGCCTGACGGGTACGGAAACGGAAGGCTCCGCCGCACGGAGAAAACGTTATTCATGCGATGAAAAAGGCGGTCCGCCCGGAATTGGGAGGACCGCCCGAATTGTCTGAATGAGGCGATAAAGCTCAGTCCGCCGGCGTGATGCGGTAGATGCCCGCGTCATGGCATTTGAGGACGCGGGAGAAGGAGCCTTCGAACGTGCCGAGGTCCTTTCCTTCCCACAGGTCGCGGACGCGGGCGCGCTTGCCGATGCCGAGCTCGGCGAAGTCCACGGAGACTTCCGCCGTATCCTTCACTTCCACATCGAACGCCTCGTCGGTCAGGACGAGGAATTCGATCGTGCCGCCCTGACGCTCCATGCCGTCGGCGAGGACGCCGCGCGCGGTGAGGGTATCATAGCCTTCCGGAGTGTCGTAGATGATGACCGAGGCGGCGTGCGTGCCGATGCCGTCGATCTGGCGTCCGTCGGAGGTCTGCCCGACGCGCGTGTTGCCCCAGCCCTGAGTCGCGCTCTTCCAGCGGAGTTCGGTGAGCTTTTTGGTTCCCGCGGGACCGGAGAGGACCGGTTCCAGCCAGGCGGCATGGTCGAAGTTGATGCCGTCGCCGCCGTCAGTGACCGCGAGGGCGAAGGACTTGGAGCCGCCGATGTCCGCCTTGATCTCCGCCTCCCGTACGCCGGAGCCGCCGACCTTGATGCTGTGATACTTTGCTTTCTGGTAATCGATGTTGTGCGTACCGGGCGTGGAAGCGTTGAACAGCGCGACGTATTTGTCCCTGCTGCCGGGGACGTCCGCCGTCCATACGAAGAGGTCGCCCTTCTGCGAGAGCTGGCGGTTGTTCTCGCTGTCCTGGTTGACCGCGATGACTTCCTTATTGGTGAGGAGCTTCAGCGTCCAGTCGTCGAGCTTGGTCATGTCCGCGCCGAGGATGAGCGGGGACCGCGCGATCGACCACAGCGTGAAGCAGAGGCGCTGCTCTTCCTGCGTGAAATTGGTCTTGCGGTTGAACTGGATGATGCCGAACGGGAGCATGTCGGCGTCCGGCCAGGAGCCCTTGATGCGGTAGGGTTCCCAGCGGTGCAGGCGGCCGAACATCCCGTACAGAGGAGACCAGCGGTCCCAGAAGTCGTCGGAGACGCGCCACATGTTGGCGTGGCGGTCGGCGTGTTCGCCGTTCTGGATCGGCGTGTCGCCGGGGGAAAGGCTGAGGATGATCGGGCGGCCGCACTTGTCGATCGCCTTGCGGATCGCCTCGATCTCGGCGGTGGCGTACGGACGGGAGAGGTCGTCGATCTTGATGAAGTCAAGCCCCCACTCCGCGAACTGCTCGAAGAGGGAGTCGTAGTATTCCTGCGCGCCTGGCTTGCTCATGTCCACGCCGTACATGTCCTGGTTCCACGGGCACGTGCTGCGCATGTTCACGATGTCCTGCGCATGGTAGTCCGTGCCCTTCACCTTGGTGTTCTCGCGGACCGCCTGGCGCGGGATGCCGCGCATCAGGTGCACGCCGATCTTCAGGCCGCGTTCGTGCATGTAGTCGGCGAGCGGCTTCAGGCCCTTGCCGTCCTTCGAGGACGGGAAACGTTCCGGTCCGGGGATGAACCGCCCGTATTCGTCCATGGAGAACTGGTGGCGGGCATCGCTCTGGAATCCCTTCTGGTTGTCGTTGTACCACTGGTGGTCAATGACAAAGACATCCCATCCGTAGGGTTTCAGCAGTTTGATCATGGCTTCCGCCTGTTCCTTCGCCTGGGCTTCGGTCAGGCTGAGCCCGAAACAGTCGAAGCTGTTCCAGCCCATCGGCGGGGTCGGCGCCCAGTCGTGGAAATCGGACGATGCGGACGCAGTGTTCCGCTCCGCCGCAATGCAGCTTGCGAAAGCGGCCGCGGCCAGTCCGCATGCGATGGACAGAGTTTTGAGTGTTGCTTTCATGAAAACTCCTTCATGTGAGGTTGTCTGACTCGTCGCGGGCACGGCTTCTGAGGCGCCGCGCCCGGTTTTTTCTATAATATATGCTGACTGTAAAATAATGTCAAGAACAATCCTCTGAATTATTGCCGGTTCAGGACCCCGGTCTTCGTCCGGCAGAGTTAATAACGTATCCGCGAGCGCGGCAGGCCGGGCAAACGGACGGATCCGGGGAGCGTCACAGCACCGGGTAGCTGCCGAGGAGCTTCAGCTCTTCCGTGCGCGGCTTCAGCCCGGCGAGCGCGGCGGACACGCGCGGAGCGTTGGCGGCGCCTTCGATGTCGACGAAGAACCGGTAGTGCCAGCAGCCGGACCCGGAGGGACGGCTTTCGATCATGGTGAGCGTGACGCCGGCGTTTTTGAACGGCTCCAGGCAGTCGTGCAGCGCGCCGAAGCGTTCGCGCGCGGTGAAGCAGATGCAGCATTTCGCGTGCGGCATGAGCGTGTTTTCCGCGCGGGACAGGATCAGGAACCGCGTGCGGTTGTCCGGCGTGTCCTGGATGGAACGGTCGAGGATGTTCAGGTGGTACTGCGCGGCGATGCTCTCCCCGCCGATCACGGCGGCGTTCGGGCTGAGCGCGGCGAACTCGGCGGCGCGCGCGTTGGAGCCGACGCCCACGGTCTCGACGTCCGGGAAATTGCGTTCGAGGTATTTCCGGCATTGTCCGAGCGACTGGACGTGGCTGTAGATGACGCCGATCTTCTCCTTCGGCACGGACGCCATGAGGCAGTGGTGGATGTTCATGGACGTCTCCGCGTAGATCTTCAGCGTGGTCCCCGCCAGCACGTCCAGCGTGCCGATCACGACGCCCTCCGTGGTGTTTTCCACCGGGACGCAGCCGTACTCGCACTCGCCGGTCTCGACCGCCGCGAACACGTTCTGGATGCCGGAGCACGGACGGTATTCCGCGGTCTCGGCGAAGACCTTCCGCGCTGCCTCGTGCGTGAACGTCCCGGCGGGCCCGAGGTACGCCACGCGCGGCTTGGCGGCGGTCACGGAGTGCGGCGTGCCGTGGCGCAGGCGCTCCGCCGCGTTCAGGATCAGGCGCTCGGTCTCCTCGAACCCGATGCAGGCGTCCGTGACGGACACGCGCGGATCGGGCGCGACGCCGGGCATCAGGTTCTGTTTGCCGGGCAGCAGGCAGCTTTCGAGCATCATGCCCGCGATGCCGTCGTTTCCGGCGAGCTTCTGCGTCAGGACGTCCTCGAAGACGATGTGCTGGCGGGCGGGGTCGCGCCGCGAATTCCCGTGGCTGCAGTCGATGACGACCGTGCGCGGGATGCCCGCGTTTTCGAGCTTGCGGAGCGCGGCGTCGATGCACGCGGCGTAATAGTTTTCGCCGGAGATGCCCCCGCGCAGGACCAGGTGGCAGTACGGATTGCCCTCGCTCCGGATGATTCCGCTGCGGCCGTCGTGCATGATCCCGATGTAGCTGTGCGGCGCGCGGGCGGCGCAGATCGCGTCCACGGCGATCTGCAGGTTGCCGTCGGTGCTGTTCTTGAACCCGACGGGCATGTCGAGCGAGCTGGCGAGCTGGCGGTGCGTCTGGGATTCCGTCGTGCGCGCGCCGATCCCCGCCCACGAAACGAGCTCGGCGAGGTAGTTCGCGATCGCCGGGTCGAGCAGTTCGGTCGCGGTGCCGAGCCCGTACGCCGACACGTCCAGCAGGAGCCTGCGGGCGAGCTCCAGCCCGCGCGCGATGTCGCTGCCGCCGTCCAGGTCCGGGTCGTACACCAGCCCCTTCCAGCCGAGCGTGGTCCGCGGCTTCTCGAAATAGCACCGCATCACGATCTTGACCTCGTCGGAGACGCGTTCCGAGAGTTTCGCGAGCTTCTCCGCGTATTCCAGCGCGGCGGGCACGTTGTGGATCGAGCACGGCCCGGCGATGACCGCCAGACGCTTGTCCGTCCGGTCGAAGATGCGCCGCAGTTCCGCGCGGTTCCGGGTGATGTGCTCCACGATGTCCGCGTTCGGCGCGAGTTCGGACGCGAGCTGTTCGGGCGATTTGATGGGCTGTTCCTGGTTCATTTTGCTGTCCTTTGTGTTGTGTATGTTGTGTGTTTGAGAAGTCGTTTCCGGAAAAAGAAAAACCGCATTCGGGTCGATCGGCCCGGATGCGGCTGTGTCTGCTGGGAAAAAGAAAACGGGTCGTGCCTTATTCGAGGCAGAACCCGTCTGGTTTCATGGCTTTCGCGTGTACACGTGCAAACGGGCTTCGTCAGGCGTTAAATCGCCAGAAGAAGCCGTAAAATCGAATGCTGCTGTTCACGGAATAAGTTTTCATAATGCTATTAATCTACACCCGTTTCCCGAAAAAGTCAACCGCGGTTCTCGTCTTTTTGCAAAAAATATAACTGCAAATAAACGTGTATTTTATGAATCGGGGGCGCGCGGGATTCCTTTCGTCATCCGCATGCCCCCTGGGCCTTGATGTCGCGTGCGGTCATGCCTGTCTCAACGGAGCGGAGCCGTCATTCCCGAGTGCACGCGGCCTGCTGGATGTGGCGGTGGTATTCCTGGAGGCAGCTGACCTCGAAACGCCCGAATTCGAGCTGGTCGCGCAGGCCGTCGACGGCGGCTTCCGCGCCCGCGATGGTCGTGGTGATCGGGATTCCCGCCGCGATCGACTTGGAGCGCATGCGGATTTCGTCGACCATGGCTTCCGCGCCGTTTTCCGAGGTGTTGATGACCCACTGGATCTCGCCCTCGTGGATGAGGTCGAGCAGGTTCGGACGCCCCTTCGAGATGCGGAAGAGCGCGTTCACGCGGATGCCCTCGTTGCAGAGCAGCGTGGAGGTGCCGAGCGTGGCGTACAGCCGGAATCCGAGGTCCACGAGCTTGCGCGCGACGTCCACGATGCGCGGCTTGTCCTGGTCGCGGACCGACAGGAACACGCTGCCCTGTTTCGGCAGGCGCGACCCGGCGGCGAGCTGGCTTTTCAGGTACGCGATTCCCCAGTCGGGGTCGAGGCACATCACCTCGCCCGTCGACTTCATCTCCGGGGTCAGCACGATGTCGACGCCGGGGAACTTCACGAACGGGAACACGGCCTCCTTCACGGCGGTATACGGCAGCACGACTTCGCGCGTGAATCCGAGGTCGGCGAGCTTGCGCCCGGTCATGCAGAGCGCGGCGAGTCCGGCGAGGTGCACGCCGATCGCCTTGCTGACGAACGGGATCGTGCGGGACGCGCGCGGATTGACCTCGATCATGTAGATCTTATTGTCCTTGACCGCGAGCTGCATGTTCATGAGCCCGTTCACATGGAGCGCGGCGGCGAACTCGCGGGCGTAGACGCGGATCTGCTCCAGGATCTCCCGGGACAGGTTCATCGGCGGGGTCACGCTGGCGGAGTCGCCGGAATGGCATCCCGCGGGCTCGACGTGCTCCAGGATCGCGCCGATCACGGTCGTCTCGCCGTCGGAAATGCAGTCCACGTCCAGCTCGATCGCGTTCTCCAGGAACCGGTCGATGAGGATGGGCTTCCCCTCGGCGACGCGCGCCGCCTCCTCGGCGAACTTGCGCAGGTATTTTTCCTTGTAGACGATCACCATGCCGCGTCCGCCGAGCACGAAACTCGGCCGCACGAGCACGGGGTAGCCGATCTGTTCCGCGATGGCGAGCGCCTCGTCCACGGTGTGCGCGATGCCGCTTTCCGGCTGGAGGATGCCGATCTTCGTGGCGAGCTGCTTGAAGTAGTCGCGGTCCTCGGCGAGGTCGATGTCGTCCGGGCTGGTGCCGATCACGTTCGCTCCGGCGGCCTTCAGCGCCTGCGCCAGGTTCAGCGGCGTCTGCCCGCCGAACTGCACGATCACGCCGGAACACTGTTCGCGCTCGTAGATGTGCATGATGTCCTCGAGCGTGAGCGGCTCGAAGTAGAGCTTGTCGCTGGTGTCGTAGTCGGTGGAGACGGTCTCCGGGTTGGAGTTCACCATCACGACCTCATAGCCCGCCTTGCGCAGCGCGAACGCCGCGTGGCAGCAGCAGTAGTCGAACTCGATGCCCTGTCCGATGCGGTTCGGGCCGCCGCCCAGCACCATGATCGACTTTTTGTCGCCCCTCGGGCGCACGGGTTCGCCCGCGTCCGCGTAGGAGCTGTAGTAATACGGCGTGATCGCCTCGAATTCGCCCGCGCAGGTGTCGACCGCGCCGAAGCTCGGCACCAGGCCTGATTGTTTGCGTTTCGCGGCGACGGCGGATTCGGTCGCGTGCAGCAGGAACGCGATCTGGCGGTCGCTGAACCCGAATTCCTTCGCCTGTCTGAACAGAGCAGGATCGGCGGCGAGGCCGTCGAGCGTCCCGGCGGACGCGATCTCGTCCTCGAACATGGCGAGTTCGCGCAGATGCCGCAGGAAGAAGCGGTCGATCTTCGTGAGGGAGAAGACTTTTTCGACGTCCCAGCCGCGCTTGAACGCCGCGCGCAGCCAGAAAATGCGGTCCGCGTTCGGCTTCACGAGCTTTTCCTCCAGCACCTCGTCCGGGGCGGACTCGAACGCCGCGTCCTTGCCGTCCGCGCCGAACCCGGCACGGCCCGTTTCGAGCGAACGCAGCGCTTTCTGGAGGCTCTGTTTGAAGTTGCGGCCGATCGCCATGACCTCGCCGACGGACTTCATCTGGGTGCCGAGCGTGGGGTCGGCGGCGGGGAACTTCTCGAACGTGAACCGCGGGATCTTCGTCACGATATAGTCGAGCGCGGGTTCGAAGCAGCTCGGCGTGCTGCCCGTGATGTCGTTGCGGAGCTCGTCCAGCGTGTAGCCGACCGCGAGCTTGGCGGCGATCTTCGCGATGGGGAATCCGGTCGCCTTCGATGCGAGCGCGCTCGAACGCGACACGCGCGGGTTCATCTCGATGATGATGCGGCGTCCGGTGTCCGGGTTGACCGCCCACTGCACGTTCGACCCGCCGGTCTCCACGCCGATCGCGGCGAGCACGCGCAGGGAGTCGTCGCGCATCTCCTGGTATTCGCGGTCGGTGAGCGTCTGGATGGGCGCGACGGTGATGGAGTCGCCGGTGTGGACGCCCATCGGGTCGAGGTTTTCGATGGAGCAGACGATGACGCTGGAGCCTTTCTTGTCGCGCATGACCTCCATTTCGAATTCTTTCCATCCGAGCAGGGATTCTTCGATCAGGACCTCGTGGTTGAGGCTGGCTTCCAGGCCGCGCCGCACGATCTCGCGGAATTCCTCCTCGTCGTGCGCGATGCCGCCGCCCGTTCCGCCGAGCGTGAACCCGGGCCGGATGATGAGCGGCCACGTGCCGATGGTGCGCGCGATGGCGTCCGCCTCGCTTTCGGAGTGCGCGGAGCCGGACTGCGGCAGGTCGAGCCCGAGGTCCTGCATGGTCTTCTTGAAGAGCTGGCGGTCCTCGGCGCGCGCGATGGCGTCCGCGCTGGCGCCGATCAGCTCGACGTGGTAGCGTTTCAGGATGCCGTTCTTGTTCAGCTCCATGGCGAGGTTCAGCGCGGTCTGGCCGCCGAGCGTCGGCAATATGGCGTCCGGGCGTTCGCGCCGGATGATCTCGTGGAGGATGTCGCACGTGAGCGGTTCGATGTAGGTGCGGTCGGCGAGCTCGGGGTCGGTCATGACGGTCGCCGGGTTGGAGTTCACGAGCACGACCTCGAACCCGTCCTGTTTCAGCACCTTGCATGCCTGCACGCCGGAATAGTCGAACTCGCAGCCCTGGCCGATGACGATCGGGCCGGACCCGATCAGCAGGATCTTCTGGATGTCAGTGCGTTTCGGCATTTTGACGACCTTTCAGCGCCGCTTCCACGAGCCCGTCGAAGAGCGGATGCGCGTGCATGGGGCGGGATTTGAATTCGGGGTGGAACTGGCAGCCGATGAAGAACGGGTGGTCCGGGATCTCGACGATCTCCACGAGGCCGCGCTGCGGATTCACGCCGCTGATGTGCAGTCCGGCGGATTCGAGCGCGTCGCGGTACTTCGGATTGAACTCGTAGCGGTGGCGGTGGCGTTCGCGGATGTGCGCCTCGCCGTAGAGGCGTTCCGCGAGCGAGCCGGGGACCAGGTCGCAGTCGTACGCGCCGAGGCGCATGGTGCCGCCCTTGTCGTGAATGGTGCGCTGTTCGTCCATGAGGTCGATGACGGGGTTCGTCGTATGCTCGTTGAACTCGGAGCTGTCGGCGTCGGCGAGGCCGAGGACGTCCCGCGCGAACTCGATCACGGCGCACTGCATGCCCAGGCAGATGCCCAGGAACGGTATCTTGTGCGTGCGGGCGTATTCGATGGCTTTGATCTTGCCGTCCACGCCGCGCGTCCCGAATCCGCCGGGCACCAGGATGCCGTCCACGCCGTTCAGCAGCGCGGCCGGATCGGAGCTCATGAATTCCTCGGATTCGATCTTGCGGACGTCGACCTTGCAGGAATGCTTGATCCCTGCGTGGCTGAGCGATTCGTAGATGCTCTTGTAGGCGTCCTGGTGGCGGATGTACTTGCCGACGACCGCGATCGTGCATTTGTTCCGCGGGTGCAGCACGCCTTCCAGCCACTTGCAGTAGCCGTTCAGGTCGATGGTGCGCGGCTCCAGGTGAAGCAGTTCCAGCACGCGCGTGTCGAACTGCTGTTCCTCCAGCTCCAGCGGCACCTCGTAAATGGAGTTCTGCACGTCCAGCTCCTCGATCACGCACTCGCGCCGCACGTTGCAGAAGAGCGACAGCTTGTTCAGGTGCTCCTCCTCCATCGGCACCTCGGACCGGCACACGAGGATGTCCGGCACGATGCCGATGCTGCGGAGCGCGGCCACGGAGTGCTGGCTGGGCTTCGTCTTCAGTTCCTTCGCCGCGCGGATGAACGGCACGAGCGTGAGGTGGATGAAGATCGCGTCGCCCGCGGGGGCCTCCAGCTTGAACTGGCGGGTGGCCTCCTGGAACGGCAGGCTTTCGATGTCGCCCGTGGTGCCGCCGATCTCCGTGATCGCGATGTCCACGTCGTCGCTCTCCAGCGAGCGGATCGCCGCCTTGATCTCGTCGGTGATGTGGGGGACGACCTGCACGGTGCCGCCGAGGTAGCCGCCGGCGCGTTCGCGTGCGATGACGCTGCCGTAGATCCTGCCGGAGGTGTAGTTGCTGGCGTGGGAGCACGTGACGCCGGCGATGCGTTCGTAGTGGCCGAGGTCGAGGTCGGTTTCCGCGCCGTCGTCGGTCACGAAGACTTCGCCGTGCTGGTACGGGCTCATGGTGCCGGGGTCCACGTTCAGATACGGGTCGAGCTTCTGCATCGCCACGCGGTATCCGCGCTGTTTCAGGAGGAATGCGAGGGCGGCTCCGGTGATGCCTTTGCCGAGGCTGGAGACGACTCCGCCCGTGATGAAGATGTGTTTCGTTTTCATGCTCTTTTTTCCTCCATGAGTTTGCGGAACGCGTCGAAAAGCCCCGCGGCGTCGTGCGGACCGGGAGCTGCCTCCGGGTGGTACTGCACGCTGAACGCGGGGAGCGTTTTGTGGCGGATCCCTTCTATCGTATTGTCGTTGAGATTGATGTGCGTGAGCTCAAGCTCGGCGGGCAGGTCCGCCAGCGCGAAATTGTGGTTCTGGCTGGAGATCGCGACCTCGCCGGTCAGGATGTTCCTGACGGGGTGGTTGCAGCCGTGATGCCCGAATTTCAGGCGGCCGCACTTCGCGCCGCACGCCAGCCCGAGCAGCTGGTGCCCGAGGCAGATCCCCATCGTCGGGATCTTGTGTCCCAGCAGGACGCGGATGTTTTCGATGGCGTAGGTCACGGCGGACGGGTCGGCGGGGCCGTTGGAGAGGAAGATGCCGTCCGGTTTCGCTGCCAGGACTTCTTCGGGCGGCGTCGAGGCGGGGACGACCGTCACGCGCATGCCGCGCGCGGCGAGCATCCGCAGGATGTTGTATTTCACGCCGAAATCGTACACGACCACATGGAATTCTCCCTCGTCGTTCCAGTCGTACGGGACCGGCGTCGTCACGACGGATGCGTAGTCCTGCCCTTCCAGGCCCTCCCACGCCTGCGCCCGCTTCACGGCTTCTTCCTCCGAAATCGCCTCCTCGCTCACATGCAGATAGGCTTTCTGGCTGCCGTTCGTACGCAGATGCAAGGTCAGCGCGCGCGTGTCGACCCCGGCGAGGCCGGGCTTGCCGTAGCGCGCCATGATCGCGGACAGCTCCTCGCGGGAACGCCAGTTCGAGGCGGGGTTGAGTTCCTGCACGATCAGGCCGTTCAGGAAGAGGCTCCGCGACTCCATGTCCTCCTGCGTGCAGCCGTAGTTGCCGACCTCCGCCGTCGTGAGCGTCACGAACTGCCCCGCGTAGGACGGGTCGGAAATGATCTCCTGGTATCCGGTCATGCCGGTGTTGAACACCGCTTCGCCCGTGCGGTCGTGCGGATCGCCGAACGCGTATCCGTGAAACACCGTCCCGTCGGCGAGCGCGAGGAACGCCTTCCGTTCGCGCTGCCGTTCCCACAAATCCTGATATTCGTTCATTTCAGTATGCTCTTTCCTGATTGTTTTCCATGTAGTTCACCAGCGCGCGGTTGGCGGTGCGGACGCCGCCGGGCGTGGGATAGTCCCCCGTGAAATACCAGTCGCCGGGGTAGTCCGTGCAGCAGGAATGCAGCGCCTCGACGGTCTGGTAGACGACCTTGAGCTCCGCCTTGAGTCCGGGCGGCGTGAGGAGCCGCGCGATCTCCGCGTGAAGTTCCTCCTCCTCGACGGCGTCGTAGATGTCGCGCATGTGGTTTTCGTTGGGCGCGCCGCCGGACAGCGATTTCCGCGCCGCCTCGCATGCGCGGTTCAGCACGTCTTCGCGTCCGGTCCGTTTCAGGATCGCGACCGCCGCCTGGAACGCCGCCAGGTCGCCCGCGCATGCCATGTCGATGCCGTAGCAGTCGGGGTATTTGACCGGGGGCGCTGAGCTCGCCACGATGACGCGTTTCGGCCCGAGGCGGTCGAGGATCGGCAGGATCGCGTTGCGCATGGTGTTGCCGCGCACGATGGAGTCGTCCAGCACGACCAGGGTGTCCACGCCGGGCCGGATCAGCCCGTAGGTCACGTCGTAGACGTGCATGTAGAGCTCGCGGCGGCTGTCGGCGTCGGCGATGAACGTGCGGAATTTCGCGTCCTTGACCGCGATCTCCCCGAAGCGCACGCTCCGGTCCTGATGCGCCGCCATCGTGAAGAGCGTTTCCAGCATGCCGTGGAAGCTGACGCGCGCGGAGTTCGGGATGTAGCTGAAGAACGTCGCTTCGAAATCGTTGTCCGCCGCCTGAAGCACCGCCGGGACCAGCGACTTGCCCAGGCGTTTGCGCTCCCGGTGGATGTCCGCGTCGTTCGGCCGCGAGAAGTAGATGCGCTCGAAGACGCAGCTGCGGCGTTCCGCCTGGTCCAGGCAGTCGAGGATTTCCACGCCGCCGTCCGCACGCGCGATCACCGCCTTGCCCGGCGGGATCTCCATGACTTCGGACGTGGCGCAGTCGAACGCCGCCTGGATCGCGGGTCGTTCGCTCGCCGCCGCGAAGACCTCGTCGTCGAAATAAAAATATCCGGGACGTATCGCATGGGGGTCCCGGATCGTAAAAGCATCGCCCGCGCCGTTGAAGCCGCAGAGCGTGAACGCGCCGTCAAGCCCGTTCAATGCCTGCCGCAGGATCTTCGCCCAGTCCGGCGAACCGGGGTGAAGATTGGAGTCCTGTTCCAGGTAGTGCGCGATGATCTGGAGGATCAGGTAGCCGTCCGCCTTGCTCTTCGGATGGTGTCCCAGCCTCAGAAACTTGTCAAAGAGGTCGTGCGCGCCCGTGAGGTTGAAATTCCCCGCGAGCAGCAGCGTCCGGCGCAGGCAGTTCGAATCGTGAACGAACGGATGGCAGGCGGATTCCTCGTGCCGCCCGTACGTCGCGTACCGCAGATGCCCCAGCAGGAGCCCGCCGTCGAATCCCGGCGCGCCCCCGCAGCGTCCCAGCAGGTCGGCGAGCGGGTCCTCCGATGCGGCGGAGCGTTCCACGCGGTATGCCGGCAGGCCGGGTTCCGGCGCGAGGTCCAGCGACGCGATCCCCGCGCCGTCCTGTCCGCGGTTGTGCTGTTTTTCGAGCAGCAGCGCCATCTTGCTGAATCCGTAGTCGGCGCTGCCGTACTTGCTGAAATAGTATTCCTGCGGCTTGCGGAGCCGGAGCAGCGCGACTGCGCATTCATGTTTGACCGCATCAGACATTGCGGTGTTCCTTTCGGTACGGAGTTGAAACGATTTTGACATTGTTTTCCGGGGTCTAGTAAAGCATAAAACATGCCAAACGGCTTTGAGGCGGGAACGGCGGACCCGGCGTTACAAAATGTGTAAATGCGGGATTACACGATTACAAAACTTGTAAAACCGGAAGACATGTTTTCCGCTGAATCGAGCATTGGCACGGGATTTGCTTAAATACCGCCGATCTATTTCTTTTTGAACTTGACGAAGAAAGGCAAAAAACATGGAACAGCAAATTTTCCGACAGCATCCGCAGGGACTTTACGATCCGCGGCAGGAACACGACGCGTGCGGCGTCGGCATGGTCGCCGACCTCAACGGGCGCGCATCGCATGATATTGTTACAAAGGGCATTACGATCCTTTGCCGTCTGATGCACCGCGGCGCGGCGGGGAGCGACCCGGAGACCGGCGACGGCGCCGGGCTTCTGCTCTCCATGCCCGACGAATTCTTCCGCGCGAAATCCGGCGTGAAGCTGCCCGAAGCCGGCAAATACGCCGTGGCGATGATCTTCGGCGGACTCGGCGCGGAACAGGCTGTCGAGGCGGTCGTCCGGGAGGAGGGCGGCGGCGTCCTCGGCTGGCGCGAAGTCCCGGTCGTGCCGGAGAAGATCGGGCGCACCGCCCGCAAGAACATGCCCGTGATCCGCCAGCTCTTCATCGACGGACGGGATTTCGAGGACAACGCGGCGTTCGAGCGCAAGCTCTTCGTGATGCGCCGCCTGATCGAGAAGCGCAAGCTCGACCTTTACATCTGCAGCATGTCCTCGCGCAATATCGTCTATAAAGGACTGCTGCTGGCGACCCAGCTGGAACAGTTCTATCCCGACCTCGACGACGAGCTGTTCCGGTCGCGTCTCGCGATCGTGCACCAGCGCTACAGCACGAACACCTTCCCGACCTGGCAGCTGGCGCACCCGTTCCGCTACCTGGCGCACAACGGCGAGATCAACACCCTGCGCGGCAACCTGAACGCCATGCGGGCGCGCGAACGCCTCCTGAAAAGCGGGCTGTTCGGCGACGACCTCGCGAAACTGCTTCCGCTGATCAAGCCCGGCCAAAGCGATTCCGCCTCGCTGGACAACATGTTCGAATTGCTCGTCGCCGCCGGGCGTTCCCCGGAACACGCCATGCTGATGCTGATCCCGCAGGCGTGGGGCGCGAAATATTATATGGGACGCGACGTGCGCGGGTTCTTCGAATATCACTCCGCGCTCATGGAGCCGTGGGACGGCCCCGCCGCCATCGCGTTTTCCGACGGCGTGAACGCGGGCGCGATCCTGGACCGCAACGGCCTGCGTCCCGCACGGTACACAAAATGTAAAGACGGCCTTTTCGTGCTCGCGAGCGAGACCGGCGTGCTGGACATCCCCGCCGAGGACGTGGAGCTGAAGGGCAGGCTGAAACCCGGCGAGATCATCCTGCTGGACATGGAGAACCATCGCATCGTGCCGGATTCCGAGGTCAAGAACCGTCTGGCGCGCAGCAAGCCGTACCGCCGCTGGGTCGAGGAAAACCGCCTCTCCGTCCACGGCCTCTTCACCGACATCACCGCCTCCCAGCCGGAAGACGACCTCACGCGCAGGCAGCGTTTCTTCGGGTACACACGCGAGGACATGGACGTGATCCTGAAGCCGATGGCGATGCAGGGCAAGGAGCCGGTCGGGTCCATGGGCAACGACGCCGCGCTCGCCGTGCTCTCCGAACGCCCCCAGCTGCTCTTCCAGTATTTCAAACAGCTTTTCGCGCAGGTCACGAACCCGCCGATCGACCCGATCCGCGAGGAGCTCGTGATGAGCCTGATGACCTACATCGGCAACAGGGGCAACATCCTCGAGGAGACGCCCGAACACGCCCGCCTCATCAAACTGCGCCGCCCCGTTCTCACCGACGACGAACTCCGCCGTCTTCAGAATTTCGGCGTGCAGGGATACCGTTCGCGCACCCTGAGCTGCGGATTCCCGGCGGAAGGCGGGGAGGCCGCGCTGCGCGGCGCGCTGAGATCGCTGGAGGAACAGGCGGTCGCCGCCGCGAAGGCGGGCGAACACATCCTGATCCTGTCCGACCGCGACCTGCCGGAGGGGCAGGCTGCGATCCCGAGCCTGCTCTCGTGTTCCGCCGCGAACCGCGCGCTGGTCGAAGCCGGGCTCCGTCCGGAAACCGGCCTGATCGTGCAGTCCGGCGAGGTGCGCGAGGTGATGCACTTCGCGCTGCTGCTGGGCTACGGCGCGACCGCGGTCAATCCGTATCTGGCGCTCGCCACCGTGTCCGCGCTGGCGAATTCCGGCGCGCTCGGCCTTGATCCCGTGACCGCCGCCAGCAACTACATCAACGCGGTCGACAAGGGACTCCTGAAGATCATGTCCAAGCTCGGCATCTCCACGCTCCGCAGCTACCGGTCCGCGCAGGCGTTCGAGGCGGTCGGCCTGAACCCCGACTTCCTCGCCGAATTCCTCCCCGGCACCGCCAGCCGCGTCGGCGGCATCGGCCTCGCCGAGATCGCCCACGAAGCCGTCCTCCGCGCCTCCGCCGCCGAATGCGCCGAATCCCCGCTGCTCCCCGGCGGCGGCCAGTACCGTTACCGCAAGGACGGCGAGGCGCACCTTTGGACGCCCGAGTCGCTGGGCACGTTCCGCCAGGCGGTGCAGAAGGGCGACTACGGCAAGTTCAAGGAATACAGCCGCATGATCGACGACCAGGCGCACCGCCTGTGCACCCTGCGCGGCCTCTTCCAGTTCAAAAAGACGCACGCGATCTCCGTCAACGAGGTCGAAAGCGTCGAAAGCATCCTGAAACGCTTCGTTTCCGGCGCGATGAGCCTCGGCTCCCTCAGCCCGGAGGCGCACGAGTGCATCGCCAAGGCAATGAACGCGGTCGGCGCGATGAGCAACAGCGGCGAGGGCGGCGAGAACGCCGAACGCTTCGGCACCGAGTTCAATTCCGCCATCAAGCAGGTCGCCAGCGGACGCTTCGGCGTCACGATCAGCTATCTGCGGAACGCCCGCGACATTCAGATCAAGATGGCGCAGGGCGCGAAGCCCGGCGAGGGCGGCCAGCTGCCCGGCCACAAGGTCAACGAATTCGTCGCGAAGATCCGCCACGCCATGCCCGGCGTCACGCTCATCTCCCCGCCGCCGCACCACGACATCTACTCCATCGAGGACCTCGCGCAGCTCATCTACGACCTCCGCAACGCCAACCCGAAGGCGCGCATCTCCGTCAAGCTCGTTTCCGAGCTCGGCGTCGGCACGGTCGCCGCGGGCGTCGCCAAGGCGCACGCCGACGTTGTCCTGGTCTCCGGCCACGACGGCGGCACGGGCGCGTCCCCGCTCACCAGCATCAAGCACGCCGGACTCCCGTGGGAACTCGGCGTGGCGGAAGCCCAGCAGACGCTCGTGCTGAACGGCCTGCGCGGCAAGATCAAACTCCAGGTGGACGGCCAGCTGAAGACCGGACGCGACGTGGTCATCGCCGCGCTGCTCGGCGCGGAGGAATTCGGGTTCGCCACCACCATCCTCGTCTGCCTCGGCTGCGTGATGATGCGCCAGTGCCACAGCAACACCTGTCCGATGGGCGTCGCCACGCAGGATCCCGAGCTCCGCAAGCGTTTTGCGGGCAAGCCCGAATACATCATCAACTTCCTCCGGTTCATCGCGCAGGAGGTCCGCGAACACCTCGCCTCGCTCGGTCTGCATTCGCTGGAGGAGGCGTGCGGACGCTCCGACCTGCTCGAAACGAACCACGCCGTCGACTTCTACAAGACCATCCGCCTCGACTTCAGCAAGATCTTCGAACAAGTGAAGGGCGGCGCGGTCCACTTCGATGCGTCCGAAGCGCCGTACAAGCTTGAAAACTTCGACCGCCGCGCCATCCTGCCGAAGCTGAAACTGGACGGCAAAAAGGAAAGCGTTTCCGCCGTCATCACGAACTCCGACCGCACCGCGGGCGCGGAACTCGCCGGCATCGTGGCGGAGAAGTTCGGCGAAAACACGCTCGCCGAGGACACGATCCAGGTCAACCTCACCGGCGTCGCCGGACAGAGCTTCGGCGCGTTCCTGCCGAAGGGCGTCACGCTCCGCCTGGATGGCGAGGCGAACGACTTCGTCGGCAAGGGCCTCTCCGGCGGCAAGATCGTGATTCGTCCGCCCGAATCCGCCGGCTATCCCGCCGAGGACAACGTGATCGCCGGAAACGTGATCGGCTACGGCGGCACCTCCGGCAAGATCTTCCTCTACGGCATCGCGGGCGAACGCTTCGCCATCCGCAACAGCGGCATGACGCTCGTCGCCGAGGGCGTGGGCGACCACGGCTGCGAATACATGACCGGAGGACGCGTGGTCGTGCTCGGCCATGTGGGCGTGAACTTCGCCGCCGGCATGACCGGCGGGCTCGCCTACATCTACGACGAAAAGGGCCATTTCGACCTCAGCTGCAGCACGGACGGCATCGACCTGGAAAGCATCGAGTCCGGCACCGACGCCGAACACGAGCTCAAGTCCCTGCTGGAGGAATACTTCCACGAGACCGGCAGCAAGAAGGCCGCCCGCATGCTCTCCGACTGGGAGCAGTACCGCCCGAAATTCGTCCGCATCTTCCCCGTCGAATACCGCAGCGCGCTCGCACGCGCCGCCCGCTGAGAAAGGAGCCAACCGACCATGATCGAACGCATTCACGATATCTACCGCCCCGCGGACGAACGCGTCCGCGATTTCAACGAAGTCGAAATCCGTCTCGCACCCGAACAGATCCGCGAGCAGATGCTCCGCTGCCACAACTGCGGCGTACCCTTCTGCCACGGCGCGGGCTGCCCGCTCGGAAACGTCATCCCCGACTTCAACAGCGCCGCCGCGTCCGGCGACTGGCTGGCCGCGTGGCGCATCCTCTCCGAGACCAGTTTCTTCCCGGAGTTCACCTGCCGCATCTGCCCCGCCCTGTGCGAGGGCGCGTGCTGCAGCGGCGTCAACGACGACCCCGTGATGGTGCGCCAGTGCGAAAAAGTCATCGTCGAGACCGCCTTTGAAAACGGCTGGGTGAAGCCGGTCGTCCCCGCGGTCCGCAACGGCAAGAGCGTCGCCGTCGTCGGCAGCGGCCCGTCCGGCCTGTTCGCCGCCGAGGCGCTGAACCGCGCCGGATTCAACGTCACGGTCTTCGAGGCGAACCACAAGCCCGGCGGACTCCTCCGCTACGGCATCCCCGATTTCAAGCTCGACAAAAGCGTCATCGACCGCCGCATCGCCCTCATGCGCCAGGCGGGGATCGAATTTCTGACAGACTGCCGCATCGGCCTCGACGTCGCCGGGCAGTATCTCCTGCGGAACTACGACGCGGTCGTGCTCGCGATCGGCACCGCGTGCGCCCGCGACCTGAACATCCCCGGCCGCGACCTCGACGGCGTCCACTTCGCGCTCGAATTCCTGCAGGGGCAGAACCGCGTGAACGACGGCGAGCTCCGCACGCTTCCCGTCAGCGCGAAGGGCAAGCGCGTGCTCATCATCGGCGGCGGCGACACCGGCAGCGACTGCGCCGGCACCGCGATCCGCCAGGGCGCGGCGAGCGTGAAGCAGGTCGAGATTATGCCCATGCCCCCCGAAACGCGTTCCGAGTCCACCCCGTGGCCCGCCTGGCCGTGGATGCTCCGCACCAGCTCCAGCCACAAGGAGGGCTGCGAGCGCGAATGGAACGTGGCGAGCGACCGTTTCCTCGGCGAAAACGGCGTCCTGACCGGAGTCGAAGTCCATTCCGTCAAGTGGGAGACCTCGCCCGAAGGCCGCCCGCTGAAGCCCGTCCCCGTCGAAAACTCCACGCGCGTCATCGAAGCCGACCTGATCCTGCTCGCCATGGGGTTCACCGGAGCCGATCCCGAAGGTCCCGCCGCCGATCTCAAGCTCAAAATGACCCCCCGAAACGGCATCGTCCCCGACCCGGAACGCCGCATTTACGCCGTCGGCGACTGCACCACCGGCGCTTCCCTCGTGGTCCGAGCCATGGCGGACGCGAAGAAGACCGTCCGGGAGATCGTCCGCGATTTGGCGTAAATAATTGGAAAACTCATTCGTTTTTCGACTTGATAATACACGACCAATCATGTATATTATTTCATCATGAAAAATATCGCCAGTCCGCAACTCCTCGTCATCCAGAAGGTCAGCTCGGTCATCACCCGTGAACGCGATGTGCAGGCGCTCCTCGAAAGCGTCCTCTCCATCCTCGAAAGCGACATGGGCATGATCCGGGGCACGTTCGCCCTTCTTTACGGCGACACCCTGAAGATCGAGGTCTCCTGCGGACTCGCGGAAACCGAAAAGAAGCTCGGACACTACCGCATCGGCGAGGGCATCACCGGGCACGTCGCCGAGACCGGGCAGAGCCATGTGATCCCCGACCTCCGCAGCGACAGCCGGTTCCTGAACCGCACCGGCGCGCGCCATTACACCGAACAGGTCGCCTTCATCTGCGTCCCGCTGATCCACCATGAAAACGTGATCGGCACGCTCTCCATCGACCGTCCCGTCCTGCCGGACACCGACCTCGACAGCGACGTCGCCTTCCTGGAGATCATCGCGAACATCACCGCCGACGCCGCGGCCGCCTGCGTGGAGATCCACGACGAACGCGAATCCCTCCTCGAGGAAAACCGCAAGCTCCGCAGCATGCTCCAGAAGGCGCCCGGCAAGATGATCGGAAACTGCCGCGAGATGCAGCTCGTCTACGAACAGCTCCGACAGGTCGCGCCGTCCGACGCCACCGTCCTCATCCGTGGCGCCAGCGGCACCGGAAAGGAGCTCCTCGCCCGCGCCATCGTCGAACTCTCCGCGCGCAAGGACAAGCCCTTCATCACGCTGAACTGCGCCGCCCTCCCGGAAAACCTCGTCGAAAGCGAGCTTTTCGGACACGAGAAGGGCGCGTTCACCGGCGCGGTCAGCCGCCGCATCGGACGCGCAGAGGCCGCCGACGGCGGCACGCTCTTCCTCGACGAGATCGGCGACCTGACCATGCAGACCCAGGTCAAGCTCCTGCGATTCCTGCAGGAACGCACCTTCTCCCGCGTCGGCAGCAACGAGGAGCTGCATTCCAACGTGCGTTTCCTCGCCGCCACCAGCCGCAACCTCGAGGAGCTGATGGAGAAAAAGCTCTTCCGCGAGGACCTCTACTACCGCCTGAACATCTTCCCCATCATGATGCCCAGCCTCGCACAGCGAAAGAGCGACATCATCCTGCTCGCCGAGTATTTCATCGAAAACCTGAACGTGAAGTACAACAAGGCGATCCGGAAGCTCTCCCCCGGCGCGATCCACCTGCTCATGAACTACAGCTGGCCCGGAAACGTCCGCGAGCTCGAAAACTGCATGGAGCGCGCCGTCCTCACCGCCACCGACGACTGCGTCCACGGTCACAACCTCCCGCCCTCGCTCCAGGCGGTGCGGAATTCCGCCGCGACGCCCGGCGGGCTCAACCTCGGCGACGACTCCTCCACGCTCGAAGTCCTGCTCGCCAACTACGAACGCGAGATCCTGCAGGACGCCATCCGCAAGAACGACGGCAACCTCTCCGCCGCCGGCCGCAAGCTCGGCCTCTCCCCCCGCATGATGAACTACCGCATGAACCGCCTCGGCCTCAAAAAAGAGTCCTGAGTAAAATCTTCCGGTTCATCTTTCTTTGCCTGTCCGGAACACATGCCGGATTATTTCATTTCGAGTTTTATTCCACCGCTTTCTTCACGGGGATGATGAGGGCGCATTCGTAGTCCGGGGCGGCGGGATTGCCGGGGGCGTAAGCCTCGATGTCGATGCCGAGAGCCTGATACTCCGGGTGGTCTTTCAGCCAGCTCCCGTAGGCGGCTGTGTAAAGGTCCTGCAGCGATTTCGGCAGCGCGCCCTTGCAGCGGAATTCCGCCCAGTCGGACGCGGGGAGCGTCAGGAGCTTCATGCCCTCTGGGACGGCGCCGCCGCGGTATTCGCCGCAGATCATATATTCGAACGCCCCGTCCTGTCCCTCGCTTTTCAGGCAGCGGCAGACGGCGTACTCGCCGATCTTATTCTCGAAAACCGCCTGTTCTTCCGGCGTCTCCGGCTTCATTGTCTGAAAGAGGCGCGCATAACGCTGTGCGTAGTCGTTCCAGAATTCCGGACACTTCCTGTATCCCTCCTCGTTCCTGATGACGATGGAGAATCCGATGACGGTGAATTCCCCATGATGCGTGATGACTGGCTGCGGTCCCATGTGCGGTTTTCTCCTTTTGCGGCAGGATAAAAAAGTTTGTATCTTTACGTCAGCAATAATGTACTACACCCCGGCTGTTTTTTCAACGTCAAAACGCTTTTCTGCCGATATGATGTTTTACATTCTGTTGTCAGGTTGCCAGTTTCTGTAAAACGTTTCCGCCGTCCCGCCCCGTTTTTCCGCCTGAAAAAAAGTTTGGCACGGGATGTGCTTCATGCACGGCGTCACTTCGCAACCACCAAGGAGACACGTTACATGAAACTCATCATCGCGTACATCCAGCCCGACCGGCTGAATCCCGTCAAGCAGGCGCTTTACGCCCGCAGCATCTTCAAAATCTCCGTCACGAACGCGCTGGGCTGCGGCCAGCAGCGCGGATACGTCCACATGTGGCGCGGCGCGCTTCAGGAAGTCAACCTGCTGAAGAAGGTCCGCCTCGCGATCGCGGTCAACGACGAGTTCGTCGAGACGACCATCGAAGGCATTTGCGAAGGCGCGCGCACCGGGCACATCGGCGACGGCAAGATCTTCGTGCTCCCCATGGACGAGTGCATCCGCATTCGCACGGGCGAACGCGGCTCCGAGGCGATCGGCTGACATTTTGAACCCAACAGAAAGGAATCCTGCCATGAATAAAATACTCTCCGCCGCCCTGCTGGGGCTGATGTGCGCCGGGATCGCTTCCGGCGCGGAAGAACAGGCCGCCGAAATCGCCGCCGCCGTCCAGACGGTCGAAGCGTCCGGCGCCGCCGTCACGGAAATCGCCGAAGTCATTGCGGCCGCCGCCGCGCCCTCGACCGCCGATCTCGCGATGTTCGCTGTGAACAACCTATGGGTGATGGCGGGCGGCATGCTCGTCTTCCTGATGCACCTCGGATTCGCCTGCGTGGAGTCGGGCCTCGCCCGCGCGAAAAACTGCAACAATATCCTCTTCAAGAACACCATGACCCCGGCGATCGGGTTCCTCTCCTACGCCGTCTGCGGGTTCGCCCTCATGTATCCCGGCGTGCACTGGATCTGGGAAAACTGGTTCGGGTTCGCCGGATTCGGCCTGCATCTGCCCGCGGGCGATCCCATCGCGTACCACAACGGCGAGTTCACGTACTGGACCGACTTCTTCTTCCAGGGGATGTTCGCCGCGACGGCCGCTACGATCGTGTCCGGCGCGGTCGCCGAACGCGTGAAGCTGAGCAGCTACCTGATCTTCACCGCCGTCTACGTGTCGGTCGTGTACCCGATCGTCGGCTCCTGGGGCTGGGGCGGCGGCTGGCTGGACGCCATGCACTTCCACGACTTCGCCGGCTCCACGTTCGTCCACAGCGTCGGCGGCTGGGCCGCGCTCTCCGGCGTGATCCTGCTCGGACCGCGCATCGGCAAGTACGTCGACGGCAAGGTCATGCCCATCATGGGCCACAACATGCCGCTCGTGACCATCGGCGTCTTCCTGCTCTGGCTCGGCTGGTTCGGGTTCAACGGCGCGTCCGCCCTGAACGCCGATCCGCAGAAGGTCAGCCTCGTGCTCGTGAACACCATGATCGCCGCCAGCGCGGCTGTCGTCTCCAGCATGCTGACGAGCAGATTCATGCTCCACCACCCCGACCTCTCCATGACCATGAACGGCTGCCTCGCCGGGCTCGTCGGCATCACCGCCGGCGCGGACTGCGTGAGCGTGGGCTCCGCGGTCGTGATCGGACTCATCGCCGGCGTCATCGTGGTCCCCGCGGTCGTCATGTTCGACCGGCTCCACCTCGACGACCCCGTCGGCGCGCTCTCCGTCCACCTCGTGAACGGCGTCTGGGGCACGCTCGCGGTCGGCATCTTCTCCGTCGTCCCGGAATACACGTTCAAGGTGCAGCTCGTCGGCGCGGCGGTCGTCGGCCTCGTGTCCTTCGCGTCCTCCTTCGCGATCTTCTTCGCGCTGAAGAAAATCGCCGGCATCCGCGTCAGCGAGGAGGAGGAACTCCGCGGCCTCGACCTCTGCGAACACGGCGGCGAAGCCTATCCCGGATTCCAGTTCTTCGTCAACATGTAAGGGGAGGCAAGGCCTCCACTGCGGTTGTGCCCGGCTACGCTCGGGCACAATAACAGCACCGCTTGCGGTGCGCCCCGGTCCGTATTTCGCGCTCCGGGGCGTTTCTTTGTTCGCCTGATGCACGGCAAACGGACACCCGAAAACAGGCTGTTCTCTCTCCCTTGTCCCCCGGCTTGTCCTCCGTGTTCCCAGCCGGCATTTGATTTCTCCGATCCGCCTGGCGGCAATAAACGCAACCCGTTCATCAAGAAGGGAAACGGACACAAAAAAAGACCGGCTCCGCGTGGGGCCGGTCTTTTAAGTCTTGTCTGTCGGGGAGGCTCAGAACATGCCGGGGCCGAAGCCGCCGCCGAAGCCGCCCATGCCGGGGCCGCCGAAACCGCCCATGCCGGGCGCCATCGCCATGCCGTTGTCAAACCCGCCCATGCCGGGGCCGAAGCCGCCGCCGAAATCCATCGGCTGGGGGAACGCCGCCATGCCCGGATCGGGGGCCATGCCGTGCTGCACGGAAGCCGTCGCGGCTTTCTCCGCCTTCTTCGCCTTGCGGGCTTCGGCGCGCTGGGCGCGGCGTTCCGCGGCGCTGACGCGCTTCGCTTCGGCCTCGCTGACGGTGGCGGTCTTTTCCGTCGCCGTGTTCACGGGCGGCATGATCTTGGTGAGGGCGAAAAGCAGGACCGGGAGCATGGCGACGACCAGGACGATCATGGTCGTGGAATTCAGTCTCGCACCGTTCTTTTGCGTATTGGAAAAGTTCGTGTTGTTCATAGCAGTGTCTCCTTGTTTCAGGCGTTTTGTTTCATTTCGTTTCTCAATCAATTAACGCTTCCCCCTGCGCCTTTATTGTGCCGGACCGCAAAAAAACAAAAGAGTTTTTTCCCGCCTCGCGTGCGCGATATAGAAATAGGAACCCTCTGCAAAAAAGCCGCATGATGCCGCCGGAGCCGCACCGTTTCCCGCCGTCCGCCCGGGCGTTTTTCCTGCAAAAAGGAGCGTTTTCCCGCGCTTTCTTTCCCCCCGCGCTTGCTTTTTGCCCGTTTCCGCTGTAGTTTATTATAAACTTATAAAAACGCACCCATGCCGAAAGGACGGTCCCCCATGAAACATCTCTTCCATCTGAACCCTGTGAAACGCCGCCCGCTCGTTGTCGCGGCGCTGGTCCTGTGTGCCGGGCTTTCCGGTTTGTCCGCCGCGACCGCGCAGGAATCCCAAGCCGCGAAATCCGACGCGAAGGCCGCCGCGCAGACCTTCGGCTACAGCAACCCCGTCCTGCCGGGCTTCTACCCCGATCCGAGCGTATGCCGCGTGGGCGACGATTACTACCTGGTGAACAGCACGTTCTGCTACTTCCCCGGTGTCCCGGTGCACCACAGCAGGGACCTGATCCACTGGGAGCAGATCGGGCACTGCATCACGCGCCCGACGCAAACCCGGCTCGAAAACAGCAATGTCTGGACCGGCATCTACGCGCCGACCATCCGTTACCACGAAGGCACCTTCTACATGGTCACGACCAACGTCGGCGGCGGAGGGAACTTCTACGTCACGACGAAGGACCCGGCGGGCGAGTGGTCCGACCCGGTCTATGTGCGCGAGGGCGGCATCGACCCGGACTTCTTCTTCGACGACGACGGTAGGACCTATCTCCTGACGGCGCAGGGCGCGGGCGAGATCCACCTGGCGGAGATCGACCTGAAGACCGGGCGTCTGCTCAGCCGGAGCGAGATCATCTGGCGCGGCACCGGCGGACGCTGCGCCGAGGGACCGCACATGTACAAGAAGGACGGCTGGTACTACCTGATGATCGCCGAGGGCGGCACGGAATACGGCCACAGCGAAACGATCGCCCGCAGCCGCAATCTCCGCGGACCGTTCGAGGGCTGCCCCTCGAATCCGATCCTGTCGCACGCTCCCGCGCGAGGCTATCAGAACCCGATTCAGGGCACCGGACACGCCGATCTCATCCAGGCGCACGACGGCTCATGGTGGCTGGTCTGCCTCGGATTCCGCGTGCTCAACGGATTCCACCACATCACCGGACGCGAAACGATGCTCGCCCCGGTCAAGTGGGACGAAAACGGCTGGCCAGCCGTGAACGGCAACGGTGCGATCTCGCTCGAGATGAACGTGCCGACGCTGCCGCAGGTCCCCGTCGCGAAGAAACTCGTCCGTACGGAATTCGACACGTCGAAGCTCGGTCTGGAATGGAATTACAACTGCGCTCCGCGCTACGAGAATTATTCTGTTTCCGCCGCGGGCTATCTGCTCCCCGAACGCGAAGGCTGGCTGCGTCTGCGTCCGTGCAAGGTCACGATCAGCGAATCCGACTCCCCCACGTGGCTGGGCCGCCGCCAGCAGCACATCGACTTCTCGGCAAAGACGAAGCTGGACGCCTCCGGGCTGAAGGACGGCGACGAGGCTGGTTTGACCGTCTTCATGTCCAAGGATTCCCATTACGACCTGGCGGTGCGGAAACGCGACGGAAAGCTTTCCCTTGTCCTGAAGTACAAGCTGAGCCGCCTGGAACACACGGAAAAGGAGATCCCGCTCGATTCTTCTGTCGTGTATCTGCTTGTATCCGGTACGAAGGATGCCTACGAGTTCTACTATTCCACCGGTGATTACATATACATCCCGCTTGGGACCATCGACACCACGTTCCTCAGCAGCGAGACGGCGGGCGGGTTCACCGGCGTCTATCTGGCGCTCTACGCGCAGACGTCCGGGCAGCCGGGCGGCCACGCCGATTTCGACTGGTTCGACTATTATCCCGTGGATGGATCGAAGCTTCCTGAAGATGTGGTAGACAACAGAAAGAAGAACGAAGAACGAAGAAGAGATCGAATTCGAAGAAGAGGAATAGGAAAGAAGCAAAGGAATCACTGCCCCGGGGCGGAACGAACCAGTTCCTCCCCGTTTTTTTTGTGTTCAGAAGCCGGCGGCAGTGATCGCGCGGAGGGTGGCGGCGACGTTGTGGACGCGCAGGGCTTCGACACCGGCGTGGCAGAGGTCGAGCTGAAGCTGCGCCGTGGCTTCGTCGCGCTCGGCCCGAAAAAAATCTGAAAAAAAGACGAGAATCGCGGTTGACTTTTCCGGGAAACGGGTGTAAAGTAATAGCATTATGAAAACTTACGCGAACAAATCCTTTTACTCCTGCTGGTGGCGCTGGTGGTAATTTCCGCCAGGGCTGGATTGTTTGCAACCTCTGAAAACTGACTCGCATGGCGGATCGATCACCCGATTGACCCGCCGCTTTTTTTGAGACCGCATCCGGACCTGACAAGCCGGATGCTTTTTTCGTGCGCCGCATCCGGGACCGAACCGAATGCGGCTTTTTTCGTTAACAGACCAGAATCACATAACTCATAACAAAAACTCAAATCAGGAGAAACCATGAAAGAGACAACCCTGGAACAATTCCGCGCGATGGCGGAGACCGGCGAAGTCGTGCCGGTCTGCCGCGAGATCCCCGGAGACATGGATACGCCGGTGTCCGTGCTGGAACGTTTCGTGCAGGACGACTGCATCGCGCTGCTGGAGAGCGTGGAGGGCGGCGAAACCCTCGGCCGCTACTCGTTCCTCGGCGTGAACCCGTACGGGATCTTCACGGTCGAGGACGGCGTGCCGTACCTGGAGATGCACGGCGAACGCCGCGCGCTGCCGTTCGAAGGCAACCCGCTGAACGCCCTCCGCGGCATCGTCGGAGGGAAGAAGGTGGCGCACGACCCGGAGCTCCCGCCCCTGCCGGGCGGCGCGATCGGGCGTCTGGACTACGAGGCGGCGGGCCTTTTCGAGGAGCTCCCCGCGCCGAAAGGCGGAAAAAGCGGCCGTCCCGTCTGCGCGTTCATGCTCACGAACGAGATCATCGCGTTCGACAACAAGCGGCACACGATCAAGGTGGTCGTGAACGTCCAGCCCGGACATTTCTCCTCGCTTGAGGAAGCCTACGCGAGCGCGTCCCACCGGGTCGCCTCGATCATCGAGAAGATCCTCCGCCGTCCCGCGTCGTATCCCGAGTCCGCCTCCGCCGGGCATGTGGAGCTGAAGCCGGAGATGACGCACGAGGCGTTCCTGAAGATGGTCGAGGCGTCGAAACGCCACATCGTGGAGGGCGACGTGATCCAGGTCGTGCCGTCGCAGGCGTTCTCCGCGGAGTCCGACATTTCCCCGTTCGCCATCTACCGCGCTCTGCGCCTTATCAATCCCTCGCCCTACATGTTCTACCTGAAGCTCGGCGGCGAGATCCTGATCGGCTCCTCGCCGGAGACGCTGGTGAAGCTCGAAAACGGCGTTTCCCTGGTGCGACCCATCGCCGGGACGCGCCCGCGCGGAGCCACCGCCGAAAAGGACGCCGCGCTGGAACGCTCGCTCCTCGCCGACGAAAAGGAGCGCGCGGAGCACCTGATGCTGGTCGACCTCGGCCGCAACGACATCGGGCGCACGGCGAAGCCCGGCAGCGTCATGGTCTCCGATTTCATGCACGTGGAGCGCTATTCGCACGTGATGCACCTGGTCAGCAACGTGGAGGGGCAGATCCGCGACGACCGCGACGCCTTCGACCTCGTTTCGACCGCGTTCCCCGCCGGAACGCTCAGCGGCGCGCCGAAAATCCGCGCTATGGAGATCATCCACGAGCTCGAGCCCGGCCCGCGCGGCTTCTACGGCGGCGCAGTCGGGTACTTCAGCTACGACGGCAACATGGACCTCGCGATCACGATCCGCACGATCGAGGTCTCCGGCCGCCGCCTGAAGGTGCAGGCGGGATGCGGCATCGTGGCGGACTCCGTGCCGGAAATGGAATATCAGGAAACCCTCAACAAGGCGCGTGCGCTCTTCAAAGCCGTGGAATTCGCGGAGAAAGGCCTCAAATGATCTTCGTGCTCGACAATTACGATTCGTTTACCTACAACCTGGTCCACATGCTCGCACGGACCGGGCAGGCGATCACCGTGAAACGCAACCGCGACGTGACCCCCGCCGAGGTCCTCGAACTGGATCCGCAGGCGATCATCCTGTCGCCGGGGCCGGGCCGTCCGCAGGCCGCCGGATGTATGATGGACCTCATCGCCGCGGCCGCCGGAAAGATCCCGATGCTGGGCGTCTGCCTCGGCCACCAGGCGATCGGCGCGCATTTCGGCGCGGAGGTCGTCCACGCGAAATCCATCATGCACGGCAAGACCTCGGCGATCCGCCACGACGGACAGGGCCTGTTCGCCGGGCTGCCGCAGGGGTTCCTCGCCGTGCGCTATCATTCGCTCGCGCTCCTCGCGTCGAGCATCCCGCAGAATATGGCGGTGAGCGCGAGGACGGACGACGGCGAGATCATGGGCGTCCGGGTCCGCCCCGAGGGCGGCGCGGTGATCGAGGGCATCCAGTACCACCCGGAATCCATCATGAGTGAATTCGGGCTGAAGCAGATCAACAATTTCCTGAGAGAGGCAGGTGTCTTATGCTGAACGAAGCGCTGAAGAAAGTCATCGCGGGCGGCGTGCTGACCGAAACCGAAAGCGCCGCCATGGTCGAAGCCATCGCCGACGGCGAAAACATGTCCGCCGCAGCCGGGCTCCTCGCCGCGCTCGCCATGCGCGGCGAAAGCGTCTCCGAAATGACCGGAGCCGCCGGATTCCTGCGCGACCGCATGACCGCCGTGGACGCGGGCGACTGCGCGGACATCGTCGGGACCGGAGGCGACGGCGGACGCTCCTTCAATATTTCGACCGCAGCGTCCTTTGTGGCGGCGGGCGCGGGCGTCCGCATGGCGAAGCACGGCAACCGCGCGGTCTCCGGCAAATGCGGCGCCGCCGACGTGCTGGAGGAGCTGGGCGTGCCCCTGAACAACGGCCCGGAGGCGCTGTCGGCGTCGATCCGCGATAACGGCATTGCGTTCCTGTTCGCGCGGAACCTGCACCCGGTGATGGCGAAAGTCGCCCCCCTGCGGCGCGACCTCGGCATCCGCACCATCTTCAACCTCGTCGGCCCGCTGGCGAATCCCGCCCGCGCCGTGTACATGGTCGTCGGCGTGTACCACGACCGCCTCGTCCTGCCGTTCGCCGAGGTCCTGCGGAACCTGGGCGTGCGGAACGGTTTCGTGGTGCACAGCGGGGACGGCCTCGACGAAATCTCCAGCCTGGCGGTCACGCACGCCGCCATGCTTTCCCCGGACGGCATCCGCGAGACCGTCATCGACCCGAAGGAACTGCTGGAAGATCCCGCGTTGCGCGAGGGCACGCTCGCGGGCGGCGACAAGGCGGAAAACAGCCGCATCCTGCTGGACGTGCTGTCCGGGCGCGACCGCACCGCGAAGCGCGGGGCCGTGCTTCTGAACGCCGCCGCGATCTGCGCCGCCGCCGGGCTGGGCGACTCCATCCGCTCCTGCATTCCGCTTGCGGCGCAGTCCATCGACTCCGGCGTGGCGCTCGAAAAACTCCGGAGGATCCGCGCATGAACAGCATCCTGAACGAGATCGTGGCGAAGAACCGCGCGGCGCTTGAATTGAAAAAACGGGAAATCCCGCTCGACGAACTCGCCGCAACGGCGGCGGACGCCCCGGAACGCGCCGATTTCGCGGAAGCGTTCCGCGCCCCCGGCATCCATGTGATCGCCGAGCTGAAGAAGGCGTCGCCGTCGAAGGGCATGATCCGCGAGACTCTGGACGTGCCCGCGCTCGCGGCCGAGCTGAAGGACGCCGGAGCCGCCGCGCTCTCCGTGCTGACCGAGCCGTTCTATTTCAAGGGCGGGCTTGAAAACCTGCGCCTCGCCTCGGAAACGGTCTCCATCCCGCTTCTGCGGAAGGACTTCATTTTCGACCCCTACCAGATCCTCGAGGCGAAGGCGTACGGCGCGTCCGCGGTCCTGCTGATCGCCGCCATGCTGAACGCCGGCGAATTCAGACGCCTGCTGGATTTCGCGCACCAGTGCGGCCTCGCCGTGCTCGGGGAAGCCCACACGGAATCCGAACTGGAGCTCGCCGCGTCCGCCGATCTCGTCGGCGTGAACGCCCGCGACCTGAAGACCTTTTCGACCTCGCTCGAACGTTCCGCCGAGCTGATCGCCAAGCTCAAAGGTTGCGGGAAACCGGTTGTCGCCGAAAGCGCGGTCCGCACGCGCGAAGACATCCTGATGCTTCAAAGTGCGGGCGCGACGGGATTCCTGATCGGCGAAACTCTCATGCGTGCCGCCGATCCCGGCGCGAAACTGAAGGAGCTCCTGCAATGCTGCTGAAATTCTGCGGGATCACGCGGCCGGAGGACATGGCGGCGGCGGAACGCGCCGGAGCCGATTACGCGGGCATGGTCCTCGTGCCCGGCACGCCGCGCTTCGTGCCGCGCGAACGCATCCCCGCCCTCATGGCGGCCGCCCGCTGCAAAAAGGTCTTCGTCGTGCGCGACATGCCGCTCGACGAGCTCAACGCCCTGGTCGCCGAGTTCCGCCCGGACGCCGTCCAGCTCCACGGACACGAAACCGCCGCCTACGCTCGGTCCATAACCGGGACGGAGGTGTGGAAGGCGTTCAACCTGAACTCGGAAGCCGCGCTCGCCGAGGCTGAGGCGTTCCCCTGCGCGATGGTCGTGGCGGATTCCGGCGGCGGCACGGGACGCCCCTGCCGCCGGGACCTCGCAGCGCGCCTCGCGTCCGTCCGCCCGGCGTTTCTCGGCGGCGGGATCACCCCGGACAACGTGCGCGACGCGGTCGCGCAGGTCCGCCCCGCCGGGATCGACGTTTCGAGCGGCGTGGAGTCCGCGCCCGGCGTCAAAGACCATGCACTCATTCAAAAACTTGCTGAAAGGATTCACAATATGAACACGCATTACGGGATTTACGGCGGCCAGTACGTCGCCGAGACCTTGACCGGGGCGCTCCGCGAGCTGGAGAAAGCCTATTTCGACGCGAAACAGGACCCCGCGTTCCAGGCGGAACTCGACGACCTGCTCCGCAACTACGTCGGGCGCGAATCGCCGCTGTATTTCGCGAAACGCCTCACGGAGCATTGCGGCGGCGCGCGCATCTACCTCAAGCGCGAGGACCTGAACCACACCGGCGCGCACAAGATCAACAACACCATCGGACAG
Source organism: uncultured bacterium (assembly GCA_902780135.1). Classification (GTDB taxonomy): domain Bacteria; phylum Verrucomicrobiota; class Lentisphaeria; order Victivallales; family UBA1829; genus UBA1732. The sequence continues at coordinate 33,727 of CACZEK010000008.1, read as the reverse complement.
GCGCTGCTCGCCCGCCGCATGGGCAAGAAACGCCTGATCGCGGAGACCGGGGCAGGGATGCACGGCGTCGCCACCGCGACCGTAGCCGCGCTCTTCGGCATGGAATGCGAGGTCTTCATGGGCGAGGTCGACGTGGCGCGCCAGGCGCCGAACGTGGACCGCATGCACGCCCTCGGCGCGAAGGTGCGCTCCATCAGGGAAGGTTCGCGTACGCTGAAGGACGCTATGAACGCCGCCCTCCGCGAGTGGACCGCCACCAGCAAAGAGACGTTCTACCTGATCGGCACCGCCGCCGGACCGTACCCGTACCCCATGATCGTGAAGGATTTCCAGTCCGTCATCGGGAAGGAGACGCGCCGCCAGTGCCTCGACCGCTGCGGACGGCTCCCCGACGAGGTCGTCGCGTGCGTCGGCGGCGGCAGCAACGCCATCGGCATGTTCGCCGGATTCCTCGACGATTCCGGCGTGCGGCTGGTCGGCGCGGAGGCGGGCGGACTCGGCATCGAATCCGGCAAACACGCGGCGAGCATCAACGGCGGCCGCGTGGGCATCCTGCACGGCATGAAGGCGTATTTCCTGCAGGATGCCAACGGCCAGATGCTCGACACACATTCGGTTTCCGCAGGGCTGGATTATTCCGGCGTCGGACCGGAGCACTGCTACCTCGCGGACACGAAGTGCGCCTCCTACACCGTCGTGACCGACGAGGAGGCGGTGGCGGCGTTCGACCTGCTCTGCCGCCTCGAAGGCATCATTCCCGCGCTCGAAAGCTCGCACGCCGTGGCGCAGGCGGTCAAGGACGCCCCCGCGCTCGGCCCGGACGGCATCATCGTCGTGAACCTCTCCGGCCGCGGCGACAAGGACATGGACAACATCAAAACGTACAAGGTGAATCATGGACAGGATCTCTGATATTTTCGCATCGAAAAAGCCGCTCGTCGTCTTCACGACCGCCGGGTATCCCGACCCCGCGCGCAGCGAGGAGGGCATCGCCGCCGCCATCGAAAACGGCGCGGACATCATCGAACTCGGCGTGCCGTTCTCCGACCCGATGGCGGACGGCCCGGTCATCGCCGCCGCCTCCCAGCGGACCGCCGACAGCGGATACAGCATCAGCGACGTGCTCGCGCTCGCGGGCCGCATCCGCGCGAAATATCCGCGCGTCGGCATCATCCTCTTCAGCTACATGAACCCGATGCTGCATTTCGGGTACGATGCGCTCTGCGCCGAACTCGCGCGCATCGGCGTCGACGGCATCCTCCCGGTCGATCTCCCGCTCGAAGAACGCGGCGAACTGCTCGAACCGTGCAGAAAACACGGCCTGCACATGATCCCGCTCGTGTCGCCGCTCACCCCGCCCGACCGCATCCGCGAAATCGTGGACGGCATGACCGGATTCGTGTACTACATCAACGTCGCGGGCGTGACCGGGGCGCGCCGCGGACTCCCCGCCGACTATCCGCGCCTCATGGAGCAGGTGAAATCCCTGACCTCGCTCCCCGTCGCCTCCGGGTTTGGCATCGCCGATGCCGAGACCGCAAAAGCGGCGGCCGCCCACGCCGACGGCGTGATCTCCGGCTCCGGCTTCGTGAGGGCGCTGGAATCCGGCGTGAAGGAAGCCGCCGAATTCGTCCGCACGCTCGCCGACGCGATCAAGCCATAAGCCGTCCGTTGATCATGCCCGGGCGGAGCCGGACTCTGCACGCTTGAAAAAACGTCTCCCGGGGAAGCTATTCCGTTTTTCGGGTTTTTTCCCTGAAAACGCTTGACTTTCCCGGGGAGCCGCTGTAGTGTATTTCATCCGCCGTCCGCACATCACCCTTACCGCGAAACCGACATGACAGAATCTTCCCTCATCTCCGTCGTCATCCCCGCTCACAACGAGGAGGACTACATCCCGGCGTGCCTGGAGGCCGTGAAACGTGCCGCCTCGGCTCTGCCCGATGCCGGTCCTGACGGCGTCGAGACCGTCGTGGTGGCGAACCGCTGTACGGACCGGACGGCGGAGATCGCGGCGGGCTTCGGCGCGAAAGTCGTGGAAAACGACGCCCGTTCCATCGCTCAGGTCCGCAACGCCGGAGTCCGCGCGTCCCGCGGCGGGATCGTCGTGACGGTCGACGCGGACAGCGTGATGTCGGAACAAGCCCTGCGCGAGGTCCGGGAGATGCTGGAGAGCGGCAGATTCATCGGCGGCGGCACGCCCGTCCGGTTCGACCGGATGTCGGCGGGGATCTTCTTCTCCGCCATGTACGTCGCGTGGAACCTGATCCCGTCATGCTGCGGAACAAAGCCGCGCTTTCCGGCGGCATGTTCTGGCTCTACAGGCGGGATTTCGACGCGCTCGGCGGATTCGACGAAAGCCTCATGAGCCTGGAGGACATGGATTTCGCCGCGCGGCTGAACAGGCTCGCCGTGAACCGCGGGCTGAAATACGGCACCTTGAAACGGTCGTGCATCGTCACCTCAAGCCGCAAGTTCGACACGTTCGGCGACTGGTATCTGATCCGGAACCGCAAGCTCACGAAACGCATCTTCACGGGCCGCGACCGGGAGGCGGCGGACGCGTTTTATTATGACGTGAGGTGATCGTCCCTCAAAAACGGAAGGCCGGCCTCATGTTTCCCGGGGCGGCTCTATCCCCATTTTTTCCGCCAGGCAGGTCAGGCTCTTCGTGTACTGCCGCCGGTCGATCGCTCCGGTGCGCAGGAACGTGTCGAGCAGCGCCTTCTGTTTGTCGAACAGCGCGCGTTTCCGTTCGTCCGGCGTGAGCGCCTCCCAGTCGACGCCGTGTTCAACCTCAATCCCGTCCGGCATGGATGAAACTCCCGATCTGTTCGAGTTTTTGTTCCGCCGTCCGCCTGCCGATGTCGTAGGTCTCCTGCAGCAGGCCGGGATCGTGCGTGACGCGCCGGACGGGCAGGGGGCGTTCCGGACGGATCACGAATGCCGCGCCCTCGTTTTCCCGCTTCCGAACGTATTCCGTCTGCGCGTTGTAGACGGCATGGCGGTGGGCGGCGGCTTCCACCAGCGCCGGATACTTCCGGTAGACGGTGCGCATCAGCCATTGGAGCGAACTCGGTTTCTTGACGTATCCTTCCGGCTGGGTCAGGATCACGACGTTCCGCCCGTATCCGGTCCGTTCCATGAATTCCAGCGGGATGGAGTCCGTGATCGCGCCGTCGAGGTACCGGCTCCCGCCGATCCGCACGACCGACGACACAAGCGGCATGGATGCCGAGGCGCGCATCCATTCCATCGTGTCGCCGCCCGCCGTGTCGCACCGGTGATAGACCGGAGTCCCGCCGACGACATCCGTGCAGACCAGCCAGAATTCCGTCGGATTCGCGTCGAACGCGGCATTGTCGAAGGGGTCCAGCTCCTCCGGCAGTTTCCGGTAGCAGAAATCCGCGCCGAACATGTCCCCGGTCAGGATGAGCGACCGCCAGGAACAGTACCGCCAGTCCCGGCAGTATTTCCTGTTGTAGCGCAGTACGCGCCCCGCCTGCCCGGATTTCAGGTTGCATCCGAACGCCGCGCCCGCCGACACTCCGACGAACCCGTCGAACGCGATCCCGTTTTCCAGGAAGACGTCGAGCACGCCCGCAGTGAAGAGCCCGCGCATGGCGCCGCCCTCCAGGACGAGTCCGCATTTGGTTTCAGGTTTCATGTTCGACATATTCAGCAAATGGATGCCGGGTTGATTTATTAAAAAGATTGAAAGATAATCTACGCCTTTTTCCAGCGATTTCAAGCGGGAATCATCGGGAAGGCGGAAAAACTCCGCCTCTCCGTCTTCCGTCCGCCGCTCTGCGCTTGACAACGTTTCCTTTTTATGCTATTTTAAAGATCATTTTATGCATTCATTTCATTCAGATAAGGTTTTTCCATCATGGAACAGATTGCCGAATGGATCGGCGCGCTCGATTCGTTTATCTGGGGGCCGCCCCTGCTGATCCTGCTGGTCGGATGCCACATCTTTCTGACATTCTATCTGAAATTCATCCAGCGATACGTCTTTCTCGGGATCAGGCTGAGCGTGCGGAACGATTCCCGCGCGGAAGGCAACGTCTCGCAGTTCGGCGCGCTGGCGATCGCGCTCGCCTCGACCATCGGCACGGGCAATATCATCGGCGTCGGGACCGCCATCGTCTGCGGCGGCCCGGGCGCGGTCTTCTGGTGCTGGCTCTGCGGCGTCTTCGCCATCGCCACCAAGTACGCGGAGGGCGTGCTCGCGGTCAAATACCGCGTTGTCGACACGGACGGCATGATCCGCGGCGGCCCGATGTACGCGATCGAACGCGGCATGAAGTGCAGATGGCTCGCCGTCGTCTTTGCCGTCTTCACGCTGCTGGCGTGCTGCGGCATCGGCAGCATGACGCAGAGCAACGCCGTGGCGGAGACCGTTCGGAAGACGTTCTCCGTGCCGATGTGGGCGACCGGCGCGGCGGAGGCGCTGCTGATCCTGCTCGTCGTGATCGGCGGCCTCAAGTTCATTTCGAAAGTCTGCGGCGCGCTGGTCCCGGCAATGGCGGTCCTGTACGTGATCGGATGCTTCGTGATCCTCGGCCGCAACGCCTCCTCGGTCCTGCCCGCGGTACGGCTGATCGTGACGGAGGCGTTCAGCACGAAAGCCGTCTCGGGCGGATTCCTCGGCGTTGCCATGATGACCGCGATCCGCTACGGCGTGGCGCGCGGGCTCTTCTCCAACGAATCCGGCATGGGCTCGGCTCCCCTGATCGCCGCCAGCGCGAAGACCGCGAACGCCGTCCGGCAGGCGCTGATCTCGTCCACCGGGACGTTCTGGGACACCGTCTGCATCTGCGCCCTCACCGGGATCTCGCTGGTCTCCACCGCGCTGAGATTTGACCCGAACCCCGATTTCTCGAAACTCACCGCGCCGGAGCTCGCCTTCAACGCCTTCGAACGGATCCCGTACGCGGGAAAATACATCCTCTCCGTCTGCCTCGCCATTTTCGCCTACACCACGATCCTCGGCTGGTTCTGCTACGGACGCCAGGCGATCCGCTACCTCGGCGGCAACCGCCTCTTTCAGGTTTTCCGCGCGGCGTATATCCCGCTCGTGTTCCTCGGCGCCGCCACTTCCCTGCAGATCGTCTGGAACATCTCCGACATCGCGAACGGCCTGATGGTGATCCCGAACGTGGTCTGCCTGCTGTGGCTCTGCCGTGTCGTGAAGTCCGAGACGGCGAAATACCTCTGGACCGGAAAGATCGAGGAGCCCGACCCGGATTGCGTCAGGATCAATCAGGAGGGAAAAACCTTCGACCCCGACCGGATGGACGCCTGACCGGGAAAACGGTTCGCGAAACGGCAGAAAAACAGGATGAAATATCTGGTCGTTTATGTACATGGCAGGGGCGGGAGCGCGGACGAGGCGGAACACTACGGGCCGCTTTTCCCCGGGTGCGAGGTCGCCGGATTCGACTACCGGGCGCAGACGCCGTGGGAGGCGCGCGACGAGTTCCCGTGTTACTTCGAACATCTGCGCGCGGACTGCGATTCTCTGATCCTGATCGCGAACAGCATCGGCGCGTTCTTTTCCATGACCGCGCTGTCCGCCCGGCATGTTGACCGTGCGCTGTTCATCTCGCCCGTCGTGGACATGGAGAAACTGATCGCGGACATGATGACGCGGGCGAACGTCACGGAAGACGAGCTCCGCGCCCGCGGGGAGATCAAGACCGGCTTCGGCGAAACGCTCTCCTGGGACTGGCTCCGCGATGTGCGCAGCCATCCGGTTCAATGGCCTGTCCCCACACGCATCCTGTACGGTGACCGAGACGACCTCACTTCGCCCGACACAATGTCCGCGTTCGCCGCGAAGATCAACGCCCCGCTCACGGTCATGCCCGGCGGCGAACACTGGTTTCACACCCCGGAACAGATGTGCTTCCTCGATGCGTGGATCAGGGAATCAGTTTTCCGCAAGGACTGACCGGGCTTGTTCACCCGAGGGCGACGTCGAGCGCCATCATCAGGGAGAATCCGGCGGCGAACGAGATGACGCCCCAGTCGGAATGCCGCCCCGCGGACATTTCCGGGATCAGCTCCTCCACGACCACATAAAGCATCGCGCCAGCGGCGAAGCTCAGCAGATACGGCATCGCAGGGACGATCAGGCCCGCTGCGGCGACCGTCAGCGCGCCGAAAACAGGCTCCACGACGCCCGACAATCCGCCGTACAGAAACGCCCGCGTCCGGCTCTTTCCCTCGAAGTGAAGCGGCATGGAGATGATCGCGCCCTCCGGGAAATTCTGGATGGCGATGCCGAGCGACAGCGCGAGCGCGCCGCCCGCCGTGATGTCGTCCGATCCGGCGAGAAGTCCCGCATAGACCACGCCGACCGCCATGCCCTCCGGGATGTTGTGCAGCGTCACGGCGAGCACCATTTTCGCCGTGCGCGAAAGCCTGCTCGCCGGCCCCTCGGCGCTGGTCGTATTCCGGTGCAGGTGCGGCGTCAGGTGGTCCAGCATCAGCAGGAACATGATCCCGAGCAGGAATCCGGTCACCGCCGGAAGAAACGAGAGGCGCCCCAGCCTGCCGGACTCCTCCATGGCGGGGATCAGCAGGCTCCATACGGACGCCGCCACCATCACGCCCGAAGCGAATCCGGTCATGATGCGCTGCAGCGTGTCGTTCAGCGCCCGCCGCAGGAAGAAAACGCATGCCGCTCCCCCGACCGTCCCGGCGAGCGGGATCAGCAGCCCCAAAACTACATTCCGCATGTTCTGCGCTCCTTTTTTGACTCCTCTTTTGCGTTTTAATATAGCACGGCTTCCCCGGAAAACAACCCCGCGCAGCGGAAAACCCGCACGGGTACGGGGAAACACCGCCGACGGACGGGAGCAAACCGCGCCGCGCCGGGACGCCCGATCCCGCGTTTTTTCCCCGTTTCCGGCTTGATTTCGCGCGCATGCGGATGTATATTCATCGGCGTCGACCTCCGGCGGACGCGCCGCCGCGGGAACGCCATGCAAAAACACGCCTCATGTCCGGCAATGTCCACCGATCCCTACTCCGACATCATCGATCTTCCGCACCACGTTTCGACCGTTCATCCGCAGATGCCGATGCGCGGCCGCGCGGCGCAGTTTTCCCCGTTCGCCGCCCTGGTCGGATACGAGGACGTCATCGACGAGACGGCGCGCCGGACGACCCCGGAACGCAAATTGAGCGAGGACGGAAAAGCCGAGCTTGACCGGCGCATGGGCGTCGTCGCAGCGCATCTGGGCGACAAGCCGGTCGTGACCGTCGAATACTTCGTGCCGGATTCCCGCAAGGACGGCGGCGAGTACCGGTTCAAGACGGGCGCGGCCGAAAAGATTTTGCCCGGGCGGCGGGTGGTCGTGGTGGACGGCGAGTCCATCCGCATGGACCGGATCGTCGGGTTGACCGGGGAGCTGTTCGAGGGGGAGTTCTGAGCCTTCGGGAACCCGGAGTCCGGGCGGGAAAGGGAAAATGCGAAATGCGCGCCCCGTTCACTCCCTGTGCCCGCCGACTTGCCTGTTGCGTTCCTGCGTGGTCGCGCCGTCCAGCAGGTCCATGCCCTTCAGGATGGCGTTTTTGCCGAGCTTGCGCTTGATGTCCAGGATCGCGCCCTGAAGGCGTTTTTCCCGCTCGCGCGCGGATTCCTCCTCGGCAAGCCGTTCCGCGAGCCCGGTGTCCTCGAACAGGTCGGGCTGTTCCGGCGCGGAGGACGCCCGGCGTTTCGCGTCCGCCTCGCTTATGACATGGTTCGCGGCGACGGTGATGCGCCGCACCAGCAGATCCGGGTCTGCCACGCGGTCGAAGATTTCCGCCGCCGCCTTGACCATCAGCGCGGCGGAGGCGGTGTGCCTGCCGAAATTGACGGAGCCGTGGACGCCCTTCGGGACTTCGCGTCCGTAATGGTTGATGTGGATCTCGCCCCTGTATCTGCTCCGGCGCTCCGGGTCCTGCATGTTCGCGACGTCGTATCCGACCGTCAGGATCAGCTGATCCGCCACGAGGTGCTTTTCGGTCAGGCTGAGCGCGAGCTGGTCCGCCATCTCCTTCGCGACGAGTTTCGCCTTCGCGAAATCGTACGGCTCCTTCAGGACCTGGCCGGAACTGAGGCTGTTGTTCTCCGGCCTGTATGCCTTGATCTCGGCGATCGTCACGGGCTCCCAGCCCCACGCGTGGTCGATGAGCAGTTCGGCGTTCACTCCGAACATCCGGTAGAGGACGTCCTCGTTTTTCACCGACATCCGCGCCACGTCGCCCATCGTCCGCATCCCGCGCGACTCCAGCCGCCGGGCGTAGCCGCGCCCGACGCGCCAGAAATCCGTGAGCGGGCGGTGCGGCCAGAGCGTCTCGCGGTAGCTCCGCTCGTCCAGCTCGGCGATGCGGACGCCGTCCGGATCGGCGGGGATGTGCTTCGCGACGATGTCCATGGCGACCTTGCACAGGTACAGGTTCGTCCCGATCCCGGCGGTAGCGGTGATGCCGGTCTCCGCCAGGACCTCGCGGACGAGCTTCCCGGCGAACTCGCGCGCCGTGAGGCCGTACAGCTTCAGGTAGGGCGTCGCGTCGATGAACACCTCGTCGATGGAGTACACGTGGATGTCCTCCGGCGCGACGTGCCGCAGGTAGATGCCGTAGATCGCCGAGCTGACCTCCATATACCGTCCCATCCGCGGGACGGCGACGATATATCCGAGCTCGAGCGACGGCTTCTTCCTAAGTTCGGCAGCATTGCTCGAATTTCCCCGGAAACGGCGTCCCGGCGCCCGGTCCAGCCGCTCCCCGTTGACCTCCCGGACGCGCTGGACGACCTCGAAAAGGCGCGCCCGTCCGGGGATCCCGTACGCTTTCAGCGACGGCGAAACGGCGAGGCAAATCGTCTTTTCCGTCCGGCTTTCGTCCGCCACCACGAGGTTGGTCGCGAGCGGATCGAGGTTCCGGTCGACGCACTCCACCGAGGCATAAAACGATTTCAGGTCAATGGCGATGTAGGTACGGGGATTCATGCGGGACCGGTCCGGGATCTGCCGCAAGGGAGCGATCCCGGCGGCGGTAAACAGTTCAGACGATACTATAGCAGGCATTGCCCGGATTTCAAATCGGGAACCGCTTTTTCCGGCAGTGTCCGTACGGAATCCGCGGGCTGTTTTTTGCGAAAAAGGCATAAGCAGTACGCGATCCCGCGCCGGCCGTCTCCCTCCCGCGCGCCGTGCCTTCCGGCTTTCGGCCGTTCTTCGCGATGCGGAAGCCGGTCCCCTCAATCCCGGCACGGCGCCGACGCCTGTGCGATGACGCGCGTACAGCGGCATGCGACTGCCGCCGGCAGGGGGGGACCCCCTCGTTTATGGATTCCCCGCGCCGTGCTTATGCCTGGGGCAGGACCGGAATCCTGTCCCGGAAATCAAATATACCACGTTTCGGACGCGCTTCAATGCCGGGGAACGTCCGGCATGGCGTTTTTCCCGGCGGAATCGGCAGTTTCCCCGACATGGTCAAGTTTGCTGGACAGGTTTCGGGGAAAAAGGGGGGAAGGAGATGAGGGCGGTCCGATAGGAGATGCCGCGGGACCTTCCGCGGTTATTTCCCTCCGCCTGCCAGCTCCCGGAATCTCTCGACAAATGCCGCCTGCCTCTCTATGACAGCATATTGTTTTTCCCGTTCCACCTCGTCGTCAATGCACGCCCTGAAGTGCGTGATGGATTTCAGAAAGGCATCGTCCGCCTGCAGCGGAAGGACCCTGCTCTCGTTGCCTTTGCGGATTTCGACGGTCGGGACGAATCCTGTCGGCGCGGTCAGGACGCGTCCGGTAAAAAGCGTTCCCGCGCTGCCCCACACTTCCAGGTCGCATTTGTAGTTGTTGTCCATGCCGAACGAAAGCTGCGCCGTTACTCCGTCGTTGTTCACCATCGTGGCGCTGCCGTACATGTCGACGGAAAAATCCGCGACAAAATTGGACTGGGCGGTCGTCAGGCGCGCCGTTTCCCCCAGAAGCCGTGTCGCGTATCGGATCGTATATCCGCCGCAATCAAGCAGCGCACCGCCTCCCAGCTGCCTGTTGTACCGGAAATCGTTGGCTGCCCGGCGCGGGAAGCCGAAGCTGATGCGGATCAGGCGGACCGACCCGATCTCGCCGGAGCCGATGATCTTTTCGATTTCTTCGAGCTGACGGTGAAAAACGAACATGTAGTTTTCATGCAAAGCCAGTTTCCCGCTTCTCGCCAGTGCGATCAGCTCCCGGGTTTCCGCAAGGGTCGTCGTGGCGGGTTTTTCCACGAAAACATGTTTCCCCGCCCGCAGCGCCGCCTGCGCCCAGCGGAAATGCAATGCCGGCGGCAGCGGGATGTAAACCGCGTCCGGCTCCCCGGCCGAGACGACGTCCTCATAGGAGTCCCATGTCTTTCCTCCGAATTGGGAGATGAAGACCGCCGCCTTGCCGGTTTCGGTCTTCTGCTGGGCGTCGATCTCTTCCGGGGAAACGGACGAAAGCCGGGCGCCGAACCACTCTTCGGGCGATGCCTTTCCGATCCCGGAAAAATCAAAGCAGCGGCTGCCCTGCAATGCCGGCATGAAACGCCGCAGGGCGATTTCCGAGGGACAGAGGACTGCGATTCTCATACTTGCACCTTCATTTCTGATCAAGCAGGCTGATGGCGGACAGCAGGCTGCGCGTCTGGATGTTCAGGAAGTTGTTGAACCGGACAAATCTGAGCAGCTGGTGCAGCGTCATCCAGCAGAAGTTTTCGGGACATTCCACCGGGAAATCGTCATCCGCTTCGATGATCAGATTGCGGTTCTGCTCATGGTAAAAACGCCCGCCTTCCTCGGACTGCATCACGTCAAGGCGGATTTGATCCTTCCGCACGGAAAGCACGTAGTCCAGATACGGCAATATCTTACGGGAGTTCCGGTAGCTCCCGGTAATGCATTGGATCGTGGGGGCGAACTCCAGCACATCCAGGTTGCCGCATTCGAGTTTCGCCTGTACCAGGAAATGGTAGATCCCGTTGATCTTCTTGACGATGAATGCCAGGATCCCTTCTTCCTTCGGGGCGACCAGCGGCTGCTGCCATTCGGAGACCTCCCGGTTGGAAATCAGGACGTTCACGTATCTCACGTCGAAAAAGAGCTGGTCCTTGTGATGGAGTCCCTCGTCTGTTATGACCCAGTCGGGAATCTCCCGCAGGTCGACGGGTTTGACATCCAGTGTGTATTTCACTTTCTGGGAGGTAAACCACGAGATGATCTCTTCAAACGAATACAGCGGACGCTCCGTGTCCAGCGCGGAACTGAGCATGCCGGCCGTGTATTCCGTGCAGGATGTGAGTATTTCCAGGCAGTCGATCGCATTCCTGTCGAGCTCGCCGAAGGAGATCCCGGAAATGACTGTCCGCAGGTCCATGTTGATGATATTGTCATAGAACAGCAGGGATTTGATCTGGCCCAGGGTCAGCCACACGAAATCCGGATGCGGCGGGATGTCTTCCTCGATTTCGACGATGATGTTCCGGTTGCGCTTATGCAGAAAACGCGCGCCTTGCTCGGACTGCAGCTGGTCGATCAGAACGCGGTGCGGTTTCTCTCCGTTGAAATACTCCAGATATCTTGGCCGTTTCCCCTTGTGGACCTGCGTGTAATTGCTCTTGGTCGCCTGAAGCGTGGGCGAAAGCTGAACGCAGTTCACGTTTCCCGGCTCGATTTTTGCCTGGATCAGGAAATGAAGGATCCCGTTGATCTCCTTGACGATACAGCCCAGAAACCCGATTTCCGGCTGGTTGATGATCGGCTGCCGCCATTCGTGGATGTTTCCGTAATCGGAGCGGACATCGATCCCGTCAATCGAGAAAAACTTCCCGGAAACGTGCCGGATCCGTCCGCTTTCCTTATCAAAAAACCAGTCGCGCATTTGAGACAACTTGATCGGTTCGATCTGGATCTGGACCTCGTGGTTGCGCTGTGCGATCCATGACAGCACCTGGGCATTGGAAATGCATGCCCCTTCCGGTTGCAGGGCGGAACGCAGAAAACGGGCGGAGACGGACGGATTATTCATCGGGACCTCCTTTTTCTTTTGATTCTGAATGCGATAAGACGTATTGCGGGCGGTGCATCTGACGCAGGTAGATCCGCCCGATGTATTCTCCGAAAACGCCGAGAGTCAGCAGTTGAATCCCGGAAAAAGTCACGAGCGAGGAAAACAGCAGAATAAAGCCGGGGGCTTCGCGTCCGACATAAAGGAACCGGATGCCGACGATCACCAGCAGAAGGAGCCCCATCATGGTGAGGAGGATCCCGCACAGGCAGGCGAACCGCAGGGGGACAACGCTGAACGATGTGATAAGGTTCATCGCATGGGTGATCAGTTTTTTCAGCGTGTACCCGGATTCGCCTTCCTTGCGGTTCCTGAGCTGAGTGGGAATGGATATGCTGGGGCTTCCCCAGGAGAGCAGCGCGTCGACGAACACGTCGCTTCCTGAATAATCGGCAAACATGTCCCGCAGGCAGGTGTCAAAGCAGCGGAAGGACGCGATGGACGTCGCCCCGCGGACTCCCAGAAAGCGGTTCATCCATTGTTTGATGCTTCTGGATGCCCAGGAACGGAAGAATCCCCGGTTCTCCTTCTGCGGGCAGGCATAGACGATATGCTCTCTGCTTTCCCGCAGCGTTTTTACCAGACGCGGTATGTCGGCGGGGTTGTGCTGCCCGTCGTCATCCATGGTGACCGTAACGGAATAATCCGCCTGGCGGATCCCGAATAATGTCGCGTTGTGCTGCCCGAAGTTCCGTATGAAGGTGTAAACGCGGACATGGGGATCGTCCATGGCGATCCGGCTCAGCACGGCGCCGACATTGTCCGGAGAGCAATCGTTGACAAGAATGATCTCGTAATCCGTCGTCGGAAGCTCCTGCCGGAAAAGCGTTTTCAGCTCTTCGCACAAAGGCGCGATCGTTTTTTCGCTTCCGTAAACAGGAATGACTACTGAAATCCCCTGACGCATAGTTTCTCCTATATTTTTAACAACCAGTCCGTAAGGTTGTGTGTTACGGGGTCGGGCAGTATCCGGAGCATCCTGCCGCCGTCAAATATCGTGTCTCCCGATTCCAGTCTCTGTTCCAGCGCGGGAAACGGCTGATATGTGATCTTCGCGTGAAAACGCCCCGCGATGACCTGCGCGACGTCGCGCAGGGAATAGTTCTCGCCGCAGGCGTTATAGATCAGATGCGACGTTTCGTCGGTTCCCGCCAGCGCGCATAATTGCCTGCAGACGTCCTCCACATGCGTAAAAGACCGTCGCAGGGATCCGTCTCCGTACAGGGTGATCTCTCCCCGTTTTGCCTGGCTCAGGAAGAACCCGATCGTCCCGTAGGAATACGCCTGCCCGGTAAGGTTCCCGTAGGGCACTCCCAGGCGCAGAACGCGATAATCGACTCCAAACGCTTTGCTGTATGCCTCGAGGTAGGCTTCGCAGGCGATCTTGTTGGCCGCGTAAATGGTCTTGCTTTCCTTTTGCGCGTCCTCCGGCAGTTCTTTCCCCGGAACTCCGCGGTAGACCAGGCGCGAGGAGGGGAATATGACCCTTGCCTTGCTCTCCCCCGTCCTCAGGGCGTTCAGAAGATGCAGCAGGGAAAGCTCGTTCACGGCAACATACTTTGCGTATTGGTCGAAACTCCTGGCGGTGCCGCTCAGCCCGGTCAGAAAGAAAACAGCCGTATCATCGTCTATCGCTCCCGCCAGACTCCGGTATGCCGCCGGATCCGACAGGTCCGCCTGCAAAAAAGCAAAGCCGTCGTGCTGTTTGCCGGCCCAGGCATTCACATCAACGCCGGTCACGGAATGTCCTTCGCGAAGCAGATAGTCGCAAAGATTGCTCCCCAGATATCCGCTGGCTCCGCAAACCAGGTATTTTTTTATGTGCCGCATTTTGTTTCCCGCCGTTTCCTGTATGAGATGGTTGATATGTTTGCCGTTACAACGATCCCGCCGGCGGGGCCTGGCGTCCGGCGAGCTGCGTTTCGTCCGCGCGGTCCTGTTCGGCGCCTTGCGGCTGCCGATTCCATTCCACGACGGAAAAACAATGGACTTTGGTCCCGCCTTCCCCCAGCGAACGATAGATTCCGCAGTTGTCGAAATCCTTTTTTTCGCAGAGGATTAGAACGGTCCGCCCCTGTATCCCGGCAAGGATCGAGTCAAGACGTTCCCTGCCCACGGTCGAGATGTTGACGTTTTCCGATATTTCCATGTCTTCGGGAATGTCTTCCGCATAGTTTCCCTTTACCCCGTAATAAGCGAATGTTTTTTTGTCTCCCTCGAACAGGATGTGATCGGGATTCAGGCTGCGCGCGATCGCGGCGGCGCCTTTGTAATCGTCCTTCTGATAGTAGTCCAGCAGCATGATGTTGATTCCCGAAAGGCACTGCATTGCGAGCGCGAGACCGGCTATCACCCTGACCGGACGGGCATTCCGCCGGTCCAGCATGTCGACGCAGATGCAGACCAGGATGAAAATGCCGATGGGCAGGACAAAGGAGATGTGCCGTTCCCAGAACTTTGCTTTCAGGACGATGTGCGCGAGAATGAAAAGGAGCAGCGTGCTGCTGAAACAAAGGAGCGGCAGCAGGATCTTTTTGTCCTTGAAAAGCTTGCGCTTCAGGAAATAGAGGAAAACGAAAAGAAGGGAGAAGATGGAGAGGGACAGCTCGATGACGATGCGGGGGGATACCGACAGGTCTTTCAGCCGCAGAATGTTGCGGGACCATCCCACTCCGCCCAGTCCGGCGAAGAAATACACGATCGTCGCGATGCACTTGAGCGGCGGTTCGGGATAACCCGGAGACGCGCCGGCCTTCTGCGCATGAAGGAAAAGTATGAAATAGAAGATCGCAAGGGGGATGAACGCGGGAATGGCGCTTGCGCAGGCGATGATATGCTGTTTCAGGTTCAGCCGGTGCTCCTTCAGGTGCATGAGCGCGACGACGATATATGCCGCACCCATGAAAAGGAACATCATGTGCAGCGCGCAGCCCATCCAGAACCAGACGAAAAAGAAGAGAAGATCCCCGATCTCTCTGCTGTCATAATACCTCCACAGGCTGTAAAAGCAGCACAGCCCCAGAGCGATGACCGCCGCGTACGGACGCGCTTCGTTCATGTAGTAGAGAAACACGGGATTCAGCGCAAAGACTGCCAGCGACCAGAAGGGCAGCCCGGCGAAGCGGATGATCTTGTACGCGGCAAAAAGATACAGGACCGCGAAAATGAAATTGCTGCTCCGCATGGCGTATTCGCTGAATCCGAACAGCCCGCACCACAGGAACTCCAGAAAAAAATAGATCGAGGTGCCGGCGGTGGCGTTGCTCCGGTTGAAGCCCGCCACATGGTTCTCCAGCTCCTGGACCATTGTCTTCAAATTGTTCCCGTCTCCGGCAATGTCATAAGTCGCCCCCTCGTCCTGCCAAATGCTGCCGGTCCTGACGGAAAGAAGCAATCCAAGCAGACATGCCAATATAATGAGAATGTCGCTTTTTTTGAATCGGTTGAAGAAGGACATGGAGGTGAGCCCCCTGCGTTTCCCTCGGGACTGGACTGTTTTTGTTGACGTGAACAGGTTTCGATAGATACTTTAGCATGTATTGAACGGATGTCAAGCCTTATTCCGAAAAAAAGGTGTTTTTTGGACGGGCGTGTCCGGAGCGGTTCGCGACGCCGGAGCGAAAGCGGCAACTTTGTCGAAAGACGGCTTGAAAAAACGCGGGCGTGTGATATATTGTGGGAAATGTTCTGAACGCAAACCTCAAAACAGGCTGAGTTTTTCGACAGAATTCCGCCTGAAACTTCATCAGGGATCTTTGTATGGACTACGATGTCTTGTTCCAGCCGGTCAGGATCGGCAAGCTCGAACTGAAAAACCGTTTCATGATGGCGCCCGTCGGTCCTCTGGGACTCGGCGACGCCGACGGCGCGTTCAACCAGCGGGGCATTGATTATTACGTGGAACGGGCGAAAGGCGGGACCGGCCTCATCTGCACCGGCGTCACGTTCGCCGATTTCACGGTTGAGGAGCATTCCTGCCCGGGCGTGCCTGTTCCGACGCGGAATCCGCATCAGTTCATCCGCACCGGCAGGGAAATGACGGAACGGATCCATGCGTACGGCTCCAAGGTCCTGCTCCAGATTTCCGGCGGCTTCGGCCGCGTTTCGATCCCGGAGGACCAGGGCGCGGACAATCCCGTCGCCCCCTCCGAGATCCCGCACCGCTGGCTCGACAAAACCTGCCGGGCGCTTACGGTGGACGAGATCCATCATATCGTCGCCATGTTCGGCAAGGCGGCGGCGATCGCGAAGCGCGCCGGATTCGACGGCATCATGATCCACGCCGTGCACGAAGGCTACCTGCTCGACCAGTTTGCCATTTCCATGTTCAATCATCGCACGGACGAATACGGCGGGTCGCTGGAAAACAGACTTCGTTTCGCCAGGGAGATCCGCGAGGAGATCGCGAAGACCTGCGGACAGGCTTTCCCCGTGGTCCTGCGCTTCTCCACAAAGAGCTTCATCAAGGATTGGCGCAAAGGCGCGCTCCCCGGCGAAGAGTTTGAGGAAAAGGGACGCGACGAAGCCGAAGGGCTCGAAGCCGCGAAGCTGCTGGAACAGTACGGCTACGACGCCTTCGACGTGGACGTCGGGTCCTACGACAGCTGGTTCTGGTCGCATCCGCCCATGTACCAGAAGGACGGCCTCTATCTGAAATACGCAAAGGCTGTGAAGGAAATTGTGAAGGTCCCGGTGATCTGCGCCGGAAAGCTCTCGAACCCCGATCTGTCCTCGCAGGCGGTGAAGGACGGCTGGATCGACATCGTCTCCCTCGGGCGTCCGCTGCTTGCCGATGCCGACTACGCGAACAAACTGCGCGGCGGCAGGAAGGCGGACATCCGCCCCTGCATCAGCTGCCAGGAAGGCTGCATGGGGCGCATCCAGAATTATTCGCTGGTCAACTGCGCCGTGAATCCGCAGTGCGCCAGGGAACGCGATTTCGCGTACAATCCGGTCCTGCGCCCGAAGAAAGTGGTCATCGTCGGCGGCGGCGTCGCCGGCATGGAGGCCGCCAGAGTCCTTGCGATCCGCGGTCATAAGCCCGTGCTTTTCGAGAAGGAAAACATCCTCGGCGGCGCGTGCGTCCCCGCCGGCGTGCCCGATTTCAAGGCGGAAGACAGATTGCTGATCCAGTGGTATGTTCATACCATGAAGGAGCTTCAGGTCGAAGTCCGTCTCGGCGCCGCCGTCACGGAGGAAATGCTTCGCGCCATGGCGTTCGATGTCCTCATCATCGCGACCGGAGCCACCCCCCGCCTGTTCGACCTGGGCAAAGGCATCCCCGTGTACGATGCGAAATCCGTGCTGAAAAACAATGCCGCGGGACTTGGCGAAAACCTCGTCGTGCTCGGCGGCGGCACAGTCGGCTGCGAACTCGCGCTTTGGCTTCGCGAATCCTTCGGCAAGAACGTTACGGTCGTGGAGGCGCAGAAAGACATCCTCCTGCTCAACGCCCCGCTCTGCTCCGCCAACAAGGACATGCTCGCCGCGCTGGTCCGGTTCAAGGGCTGCGCGATCCGCGCCAACACCGTCGCGAAACAGGTGACGGACACCGGCGTCATCCTGCACGATCAGGGGACCGGCGAGGATTCCGAGCTGAAGGCGGACGCGGTCATCGTCGCCGCCGGATTCCGTTCCGACAACGCGCTGTACCAGGCGATGCGGGATGTCCCGGAACTCTATGCCATCGGCGACTGCAGGGAGTGCCGGAACATTCATCAGGCGATCTGGGACGCCTACGAGGTGGCGAACCACATCTGACGTGCTTGCGCTGTCCTGCCGCCCGCGCTTGCGGACGGTCGGCGTTCCCCGCGCATTTGGGGCGGGAGAAGCGTTTTCCTCGCATTTGGGGCGGGAGAGGCGTTTTCCTCGCATTTGGGGCGGGAGAAGCGTTCCCGCCCGCCCTGCGTTTCCGCGAGGGCATAAAAATGGTGGATCCTGCCGGGTTCGAACCAGCGACCAAAGGTTTATGAGACCTCCGCTCTAACCACTGAGCTAAGGATCCACGGAAAAGCCTGCATCCCGTACGGGGGTGTTTGTGTGAAGCGACTCAAAAGGATGTTCGCCCGAACACGCTCCCGGGGGTGCGGCTTCGAATGAAATAATATACTCTTTCCATTCCGAAAAATCAAGCGGTGGAACTGACGCAAAGCGCGGTTTGCGGAAGAATCGCGAAAAAACAAAGGGAAAACGGGCTCCCGGTTGCGCCCGGTTCATAGCCGCGCGCGGAAAAAGCGAACGGCGCGCCCGTTCGGCTCAGCGGTGCACGCAGATCACCGTCAGGACCAGCAGCGCGGTCTCGATCAGGTATGCCGCCGTGTCGAAAGCCCTCCGGTCGAAGTCGAGCGTCCCGTTTTCGGAGCGTTTGATCAGATACCAGGAGGCGAGCCAGGTCAGCAGGAACATGCCCGCCGCACCCCAGATGCGCCGGCTGACCAGGATGAAAAGCAGCATCAGGACACAGCCCGCCACCGCGCCTTTCCGGCGTTCCCTGTCCGGCGCCTTGATCAGTTCCCCTCCGTTCGGGGAGGTCGCCGCGCTGAGTTCCTCCCGCGCGAAATACGCGCACAGCAGGACGGCGGTCAGCCAGCACGCGCCTCCCGCCTGGACGGCGGCCGCGATCATGATGGCGCGGACCGCGAAGAAGACCGCGCCGAAGAACATCGGCTGGGCGGTGAACTTGTCGGGCGTCGCGCCGTCCGGTTTCGGGAAGAGGCGGACGGCGAAGAGCGCCGCGCCGTTGAATCCGCGCCATCCGGTCAGGATCTCCAGCAGGAGCGCGATCAGGACGCCGGAGAACATGGAGCCCGCGAACGCGCCGAAGAGCCAGACGACGATCCACGCCGTCAGGGAGCACGCCAGCCCGGCGGCAAGCCCGATCAGCGGGTAATAGACGGGAAAGTCTTCCGGGATATCCTTCGGTTCCGGCAGAAACGGCAGCGGACGTCCGGTCGCGAGCGTCCATGCCGCCGAGATCGTTTCAATCGTGCTGTTCACGGTCGGCCTCCTTTGCGTTTGACGGGGCGGCTGTTTGTTCCGGCGGGGCGGGCGGGGTCCAGCCGGTGTGTTCGCAGTATGCCTTCAGCATGGCTTCGCGGACCGCCTTCGCGAGCTGTTTCCGGTTCCGTCCCTCGGGATAGATGAGCGGGAGGATGTAGACGTCGGCGGTGGACCCGCGGTTGCCGAGGAGCGCCCACAGATGGGGCATGAACGTGGCGTCGCCGTACCAGGCGGGGTGCATGTCGCCCTCGGCGGGGTGGTAGATGGAGATGATCGGCTGGACGGGGATGTCCGTGCCGCAGACGGTCTCGAACGGCGTCGTCTTGAACTCCTTGAGGCCGGAGCGTCCGTCGGACGTGGTGCCTTCCGGGTAGACGATCAGCGGGACTTTCTTCCTCAGGGTGTCGCGGAACTGTTCCATCAGGTTTCCGGCGGCCTGCTTGGAATCGCGGTCGACCCAGATCGGGCGGGTCATGTCGGTGTACCAGCCGAGCACGGGCCAGGACCGGATCTCTTTTTTCGGGGTGAACCGCAGCCCGAAGATGGACGCGTGCAGGAAGATGTCGACGTAGCTCTGGTGGTTCGCCACCACCAGGCCGCCGGTCTTCCGGTATTCCGACGGGTCGCCGTGCACGACCGTGCGGATGCCGAGGATCCTGACGATCCCGCCGCCCCAGGATTTCGTCTGGAGCGCCATGCGGCGGACGCTGCGGTCCTTCTCGTAGAGGTAGCGGATCGGGAGGCAGTAGATCCAGTGAAAGTTCCCCCACAGGAAAAGTGCGATGACGCGGTAGATCCTGCGCAGAGTCCGCATGGCTCAGTCCTCGGGGAATGTGATGTTCGGGAAAAAGTGTTTGTGGTAGCGGTCCGGCAGATGCCACATGTCGACCATGACGGGCAGGTCGATGGAGCCGAATTCATAGTCGAACGCCGGTTCGCCGAGGAGCTTCGCGCCGATCGTGATGTAGCCTTTCAGGAGCGGCGGCATGGCTTCGCGCAGACGTGCGCGGTCGCTGCGGATGCTTTCGATCTCCGATTCGTCCGGGCGCGGGAAATTGAACTGCGGGCGCGGCTTGAAATGGATGCCCGGGAAATACAGCCCCTTGTCCCGCAGGGTTTCGTAGACCGCCCACGCGACCGCGGGCCGGGCGTCCTCCAGGCTTACGCAGCCGCACAGGTAACGGCAGCCCGAGCGCAGCGTGATCGCCGCCATCCCGCTCCACAGAAACGCCACCACGGCGCCGTTGCGGTAGTCCTTGTCCACGCAGGAACGCCCCACCTCAATGATCCGCGGCACGTAGGGCGCGATGCCGTCGACCTCGTATTCGCGGGCGGAGTACATCTTTTCCGGGTCGTTCCCGGGCTGTCCGATCGCGCGGTACGTGCCGATCGGCGTCCCGCTCGCCTTGTCGAAGACGATCAGGTGCGCCGCGCCCTCGTCGAACTCGTCCCGGTCGAATTCCGCGTCTTTTGCGGAGTCCAGACCGCGGTTCTGTTCGCAGTTGAACACCCGGTAGCGGAGTTTCTGGGCGGCGAAGATCTCGTCGTCGTTTTCCGCGAACTTGAGCAAATAGGCGTCGTTTTCCGTCACGAGGGGCGGAGTGATGATTTTCTGGAGCAGATTGTCAGTGTTGAAGTCCACGTTCGGTTCCTGCCGGCAGGTTCGGGGATGCTTGGGAATTTCATATAATTTATCCCCGTTTTCCCATTTTTCAATAGCGGTTGAACGTTTTTCATCCTTTTTTCGGAAAAACTCCGCGCGCACGCGCCGGATTGAGGCAAAACGATGTCCCGCGACCGCCCCGCTTCCTCTGCGGCGCGGGGACGGAATCCGGGCTGAACGCGCAAACGTTCCGGGTCAGTTCGCGCCGCGCGGCTGGACCGCCGGGGCGGGCTGTTTGCGCGAGATGATCGCGACCGGGCGGCCGCAGGCTTCGAACACCTTCCGGATTTCCTCCAGGCGTTCCCGCGACGGGATTTCGATCCAGTCCTCGGTGCCGGGGCGGTCGAGCGAGTTGATCTGCACCAGGTCGGGCGAGATCTCGCGCAGGCACTTCACGAAACGTTCGAGCGAGGCGGGGGAATCGTTGACGCCGGGCACGATGAAGACTTCCAGCCACATTTCCACCTTGTTCGCGGCACGGAACGATTTCAGCGCCGCCATCAGCCCGTCGAACGTCACGCCCGGGGCGGGGCGGTTCACGCGGACGAATTCCTCCTCGCAGGAGGCGTCCAGCGACGGCATGATGAGGTCGATCCCCTCCAGCTCCTTCTGCAAGCCCGGATCGCCGAGCAGCGTGGCGTTCGTGATGAGGCAGACCTTCACGTCCGGGCGCTTCGTTTTCACGGCGCGGACGATCCGCCCGATGCCGGTATGGAGCGTGGGCTCGCCGACGCCGGAGAACGTCACGTAGTCGATCTTCTCGTGCTTTTCGAAAAAGGCGTCGAGTTCGGCGAGGACGCGTTCCACCGGGTAGAAGTCGCCGCGCTCCATGGTCAGGTTGGTCGTCGCGCCGCATTCGCAGTAGACGCAGTCCAGCGAACATGTCTTGAACGGCAGCAGGTCGACGCCGAGCGAGACGCCGAGCCTGCGGGATATGATCGGTCCGAATACGCTTTTCATTTTCTGTGCCATAGCTGAAACCTCCCGGGGATTACCCGAAAAACATGATCTTCACCGCGATGCCGAGCAGGACCAGCCCGCCCAGGACCGAACTCCGGTTGCCGAACCGGTTGCCGAACATGCGCCCGAAGACGCAGCCCGCCGCGGAAATCGCCGCCGTGACCGTGCCGATGACCAGCACGTCGCCGGAGATGTCCGTGCGCCCCAGGCACGCGTAGGATACGCCCACCAGAAGCGCGTCGATGCTGGTGGCGAACGCCAGCACGACCAGGCGCCGGAGCGAACACGCCCCGACTCTCTTCGCCGGGTCCTCCTCCTTCGAAAAACCTTCCCGGAGCATTTGCGCCGCCACGAACGCCAGCAGCAGCCCGGCGGCGATCCGCCCCAGTTTCTGCACCAGCCCGCCGCACAGCCCGCTCCCGAACCAGCCGATCGTCGGCATCATCGCCTGGAATATGCCGAAAAGAGCGGCGGCCAGCACGATCTTGTCCCACGTGAAAAGCCCGCGGGCGGATGCCGATGCGCCTCCGCATCCGCACGAACAGCTCCCGCGCGGGCGGCAGACGGAGCAGACCGGGGCGGCCGGAGTCGGGCCGAGGAACGGCAGACGGCGGAGCAGGGGGCGTTTGGCGTTCGCGGGGTCGCCGGAGACGGCGGGATCGGACGCGGTCTGCATTTTCGGACAGGACCACCCGACCGCGCCGAGCGTGAGGGAGACGGCAAGCGCGTCCATCGCGAGTCCCACGCCCATGAGAATTGCTTCCGGAATGTTCACAGCGTCACCTCGCGGATGTCGAAGCCGAAATCTTGGGGTTAAGTTCAGAATTCGTGCATTTGCCCGGAAAAAAGGCAAAAAAAATGGTACGCCCTCGGGGATTCGAACCCCGGACCCAATGATTAAGAGTCATTTGCTCTAGCCGGCTGAGCTAAGGGCGCACAAAAACCAAGCATGTATTTAATATAGGCCGTTTCGCCGGAAAGTCAAGCACGTTTTTTCAAAAAAACAAAAAAAAGTTTCCCGAATCCCGGTGAAAATGAGGTCGTGCCGGGACCGCGACGCCGGACGCCGCCTGCGCGGCGGAGCCCGAATGGAGCGGAAAACATGTGTGCCGGTCTTGAAAAAAACAAAAACGGCAGTACATTAATAGATGTTTCGCGTACGCACCCAAAAAACGTCAATAAAGGCTTCTTCATGCCGGAAAACCAGAACCTGACATCCGAAACAACGGACAATCCTCCGGACGGCTCCGTGCCTGAAAAAGGCGGAGCGCCGGCCGTTTCGTCCTCCCGTGGCGGGGGGGAAGATCCCGCCGTGCCGCAGTCGAAGTTCAAGAAGATCCTGGCCGCGGTCAATGCGTTCCTGGAGTCGCTGGACGAGGAAGAGGAGCCGGAACCGCCTCCGCCGCCCGAGAAGCCGCTGAAGGAATCCGTCCGCGATTTCCTCGACCGCTGGCACGACCGTGAAAAGCGCATCGTGATGCTGAAGGAGTTCGGCGACTGGTGCTGGACGATGTTTTTCCGCGGCACGGTGTTCTTCTTCCTGTTCGTGCTGACGATCTGGGGCACGATCTGGGCTCTGGATTTCAGCGAAAATCACCGCATCAAGTTCTTCCCGCCGGACGACGTCACGGAATACCTCACTGCCGAACACGAATCCCTGGAGGCGGCGGCATACCGGATGACCCCGCTGATCGGCAGGACCGAAGACATCCCGTTCGACCGCTTCGACGCGAAGTTCATCGAGACCGTGAAGCCGGTCAGAATCTACAGCGACGAGTACGGCGTCTACTTCATGACCAGCAAGGGCTGGTACAACGGCGAGCACGGCATCTTCATCGCGAAGGACGAGGAGAACATGCCGCCGGACCTGAACTGGGGGCTGATCGAGGGGCGGATCTACACCTATGCGATATACGATTGAGCCGCCGTCGCGGGACGGGGAAACGGACAACACGAATCTGAGGACACGATGACGATGGATCTTTACAATCAGCTTGTGAACCGGGAGACGAAACTGTCCCTGATCGGCCTGGGCTACGTCGGCATGCCGATCGCGGTCGCGTTTGCGAAAAAGCTCGGTGTGATCGGCTTCGACCTCAATGCGGACAAGATCGCGCTTTACAGGCAGGGGGTCGACCCGACGCGCGAGGAGGGCGACGACGCCATCCGGCGGACCACGGTGGAATTCACGTCCGATGCCGCCAGGCTTCGCGAGGCGAAATTCCATATCGTCGCCGTCCCGACGCCGGTCAATCCCGACCACACGCCCGATCTGGGCCCCCTGAAAAGCGCCTCGTGCCTGCTCGGACGCAACCTGACGCCCGGCTCCGTCGTGGTCTTCGAATCCACCGTGTATCCGGGCGTCACGGAAGACGTCTGCGCGCCTATCCTCGAACAAGAGTCCGGGCTCGTCTGCGGCCGGGATTTCAAGGTCGGCTACAGCCCGGAGCGCATCAACCCCGGCGACCGGGAGCACCGTCTGGCGAAGATCAGAAAGGTCGTGTCCGGCATGGACGCGGAAACGCTCGACTGCGTGGCGCGCGTCTATGAGCTGGTCGTGGAGGCGGGCGTCCACCGCGCCGAGAGCATCCGCGTCGCCGAGGCCGCGAAGGTCATCGAAAACTGCCAGCGCGACATCAACATCGCGTTCATGAACGAGCTTTCGATCATTTTCAACCGGATGGGGATCGACACGAAATCGGTCCTGGAGGCCGCCGGCACCAAGTGGAATTTCCTGAAGTTCCAGCCCGGGCTCGTGGGCGGGCACTGCATCGGCGTCGACCCGTACTACCTGACCTACAAGGCGGAAATGCTGGGCTATCACAGCCAGATCATCCTCGCCGGACGCCGCATCAACGACGACATGGGGAAGTATGTGGCGGAGAATTGTGTGAAGTGCCTCATCGCCGCCGATAAAAACGTGAAGGACGCGAAGGTCGCGGTCCTCGGGTTCACGTTCAAGGAGAACTGCCCGGACACGCGCAATACCCGGGTCATCGACATCGTGAACGAACTCCGGGAATACGGCATCGCCCCCGTCGTCGCCGATCCCGCCGCGGATGCCGCCGAGGCGAAGCGCCTGTACGGGATCGAATTCGTCAATCCGGATGGGATCCGGAATATGGACGCCGTCATCCTCGCCGTCGCGCACGATGCGTTCAAATCCCTCACGCCTGCCGATTTGAACAGGTTCTTTGCTCCGGGAAGAAACGTCCTCCTCGACATCAAGGGCATCTTCCGCCGTCGCGACTTCGAGGAGGCGGAATACCTCTACTGGCGGCTTTGAACAGGATAACAGGTTTCGGAGAACAAACAGAGCATGGGATATCAGAATCTATCGTTTCCCGCGGACACCCTGTTCCTGGTGACGGGCGGCGCGGGGTTTATCGGGTCGAACCTCTGCGAGGCAATCCTGCGGCTCGGATGCCGGGTGCGATGCCTCGACGACCTTTCCTCCGGGAAACAGGCGAACGTCGACCTCTTTTCCGGAAATCCGGCATACGGGTTCGTCCGGGGCGACGTAAAGGATTTCGAGACCTGCGTGCGCGCCTGCGATGGCGTGGACTATGTCCTGCACCAGGCCGCATGGGGGTCCGTCCCGAGAAGCCTTGAGATCCCGCTCTTCTACTGCGCGAACAATGTCTCCGGCACGCTGAACATGCTGGAGGCCGCCCGCCGGTCCGGCGTGAAACGGTTTGTCTATGCCTCCAGCTCGTCCGTCTACGGGGATGCCCGGACCCTGCCGCAGAAGGAAGGCGCGGAGGGCAATCCGCTCAGCCCGTATGCCGTCACGAAATGTGAAAACGAAGACTGGGCGCGCCAGTACACGCTGCATTACGGGCTCGAAACGGTCGGCCTGCGGTATTTCAACGTCTTCGGACGCCGCCAGGATCCCGAGGGCGCTTATGCGGCGGTGATCCCGAAGTTCATCCGTCAGCTGCTCCGCGGGGAACGTCCGACCATCAACGGAGACGGGCTCCAGAGCCGCGATTTCACCTATGTGGAAAACGTGGTCGAGGCAAACCTGAAAGCCTGCCTCGCCGGAAAGGACGCCGCCGGGCAGGCATGCAACATCGCTTACGGCGAAAGCAAGCTTCTGCTGGATGTCTATCATGCCATCGCGGATGCGCTCGGCGTGAACCTGGAGCCGGTCTTCGGTCCGCCCCGGCCAGGCGATATCCGGCACAGCAACGCCGACATCTCCCGGGCGAAAGAGCTCCTCGGGTACGACCCGGACTGGAGCTTCGAGCGCGGCATCCGGGCGGCGATCTCCTGGTACCGGGAGAATCTGCGGTGAATATAAGTCGTTTTTGCGTCTTTTTCGGTCCCGGCCGTCAAAACGGATTGAAAAAGTCTGAAAAAGATGCTATTGTTATTTTTGAAACAACACCGGCCGTTCCGCATTCAGCGGAGCGTGGGCTTCCGTAAAAACAAGTTTGAAAAAGCGTCCTGAAACATGGTAAAGAATATCCTCTGCATCGGCGCCGGCTACGTCGGCGGCCCCACCATGGCGGTCATCGCCGACCAGTGCCACGACATCAACGTCACCGTGGTCGACATCAACTCCTCGCGCATCGCCGCATGGAATTCCGACGAGCTCCCCGTGTTCGAGCCGGGCCTGCATGACGTCGTGATGCGCCGCCGCGGCAAAAACCTCTTCTACTCCACGGACATCCCCGCCGCGATCAAGCGTGCCGACCTCATCTTCGTGAGCGTGAACACCCCGACCAAGACGTTCGGGGAAGGCGCCGGGCGCGCCGCCGACCTCCAGTATCTGGAGAAGACCGCGCGAAGCATCATCGAGCATGCCGACAGCGACAAGATCATCGTCGAGAAAAGCACGCTGCCCATCCGCACGGCGCAGGCGCTCGCCCGCGTGCTCAGCTCCAACGAAAAAGGCATCAGGTTCCAGATCCTTTCGAACCCCGAATTCCTCGCCGAAGGCACCGCCATCGACGACCTGGAGCACCCGGACCGCGTGCTTATCGGCGGACTTGACACGCCCGAGGCGCGGGCGGCGATGGAGGAGCTGATCTCCGTGTACGCCCACTGGGTCCCCCGCGAAAAGATCATCACGACCTCGCTGTGGTCCAGCGAACTCTCCAAGCTCGTCGCCAACGCGTTCCTCGCCCAGCGCATCTCGTCCGTCAACAGCATCTCCGCCCTCTGCGAACGCACCGGGGCGAACATCGACGAGGTGGCGTACGCGGTCGGGCGCGACAGCCGCATCGGACCGAAATTCCTGAAGGCGGGCATCGGATTCGGCGGCTCCTGCTTCAAGAAGGACATCCTGAACCTCGTCTACCTCTGCGACTACTACGGCATCCCGGAGGTCGCGCGCTACTGGGAACAGGTCGTGGCGATCAACGATTTCCAGGCGGCGCGGTTCGTCCGCACCATGCTCGGCGCCATGTTCAACACGATCGCCGACAAAAAGATCGCGGTCTTCGGATTCGCGTTCAAATCGGACACCAGCGACACCCGCGAGGCTCCCGCCATCACCGTCTGCACCCGTCTGCTGAACGAACAGGCGCACATCGCCATCCATGACCCGAAGGCGCTCGAAAACGCGAAGGCGGACCTCGCCGGCGCGCCCGCCGACCGCATCGCGTACTGCACCGATCCCTATGAGGCCGCCGACGGCGCGCACGCGCTCGTCTTCCTGACCGACTGGAAATGCTTCCGCGAGCTGGATTTCAAGCGCATCTACAAGTCGATGCGCCACCCCGCGTTCCTTTTCGACGGACGCAATTTCCTCGACCACGAATCCCTCTACGCGCTCGGCTACCACGTCTATCCCATCGGACGCCCCGCGATGAGCCACTTTGAACAGAAGGACTGAGCATACGCATGATCATCCGTGAAAAAGCCTACCCGCGCGCCGCGCTGATCGGCAACCCCTCCGACGGCTATTTCGGCAAGACGATCGCATTCGTGTTCCGCAACTACAGCGCGGAGGTCACGCTGTACGAATCGCCCAGCCTCGAGATTCTGCCGTCCGTGCTGGACTACAACACCTACGAGAACATGGCGGACCTCACCGGCAGCATCACGAAGTTCGGCTACTACGGCGGCATCCGGTTGCTCAAGGCATGCGTGAAGACTTTCTACACCTACTGCATGCAGGAGCACATCAAGCTCAGCGACGACAACTTCACCCTGCGCTACCAGTCGGACATCCCGAACCGCCTCGGCATGGCGGGGTCCTCCGCGATCATCACCGCCACCATGCGCGCCATGATCCGCTTTTTTCAAATCGAAATTCCAAAACCGGTTCTGGCGAACCTTGTGTTATCCGTCGAACTCGACGAGCTCGGCATCAAGGCGGGCCTTCAGGACCGCGTGGCGCAGGTCTACGAGACGCCCGTCTACATGGACTTCAACAAGGACCACATGGAGAAGTTCGGCTACGGCATCTACGAACCCATCGAGATACCGGACGACCTCCCGCTCTACATCGCCTACCGCACCGACCTCGCCGAGGGGTCCGAGATCCTGCACAGCCGTCTCGCGCTCGACTACGAGGCGGGCGTGCCGGAAGTCCTCGCCGCCGTCCGGGAATGGGCGGCGCTGACCGATCAGGTCCGCGACGCGCTCGCTTCGCATCAGTACGATCTTCTGCCCGCGCTGCTCGACCGCAATTTCGATCTCCGCTGCGAGGTCTGCGGTTCGTCCGTCAGCGAGAAAAACCGCCGCATGGTTCAGATTGCGCGTCAGTTCGGCGCGTCCGCCAAGTTCACCGGGTCCGGCGGCGCCATCATCGGCACGTACCGCGCGGACACGTTCGACGACATGCGCCGCGAGCTGAAAAAGTACGACGTCGAGGTCATCAAGCCGGAGATCGTGCGCTGAACCGCATCGTGCGGCACGCCAACAACGGAACAGAAAGGGGTCTTCTGATGAAAATACTGGTTACGGGCACCGCGGGCTTTATCGGGTTCCATACGTTTCTCGCGCTCCGCGCGGCGGGACACGACGTCCTGGGCGTCGACAACCTCAATTCCTACAACGACGTCCGCCTGAAGCTGGCGCGCCTCAGGATGAGCGGGTTCGACATCGACGAGATCCTGCTGGACCAGGTCATCGAAAGCAAACAGGGGGGGCGTTTCGCGAAATTCGACCTCGCCGACCGTGATGAACTCCAGAAGGTCTTCGCAAACGAGAAGTTCGACGCCGTGTGCCATCTGGCGGCGCAGCCCGGCGTGCGCTACAGCCTCGAAAATCCGTATGCCTACATCGACTCCAACATCGTGGCGTTCCTGAACGTGCTGGAATGCTGCCGCCATTACGACGTCCCGCACCTCGTCTATGCCTCGAGCTCGAGCGTGTACGGCAATACGAAGCGCGTTCCGTTCTCCGTCGACGACCCGGTCAACGAGCCGATCAGCCTGTACGCCGCGACCAAGAAGAGCGACGAGCTGATGGCGTACTGCTACGGGCACCTTTACCGCTTCGCCACGACCGGACTGCGTTTCTTCACCGTCTACGGCCCGTGGGGACGCGTGGATATGGCGATGTTCAAGTTCACGAAGGCGATCCTGGAAGGGAAGCCCATCGACGTCTTCAACCACGGCAATCTGTCCCGCGACTTCACCTACATCGACGATATCGTGGAGGGCGTCTGCCGCATCCTTGCGAGGCCGCCCGAACAGCCGGAATACCGCCTCTACAACATCGGGCACGGCAGCCCGGTCCGCCTGATGGATTTCATCCGCGCCATCGAAAAGGTCACGGGAAAGAAAGCCATCCTCAACATGAAGGAAATGCAGAAGGGCGACGTCGTGACGACCTGGGCGGACACGGCCGCGCTCGAGAGGGATTACGGGTACTGCCCGAAAGTCGGCATCGAGGAAGGCGTCGAACGATTCGTGAAGTGGTACCGCGAGTTCTATTCCTGTTGAACGGGACCATGAAAACGGACCGGGCGGGACGCCCGCGCCTCCCGGCGCCGTTTCCCCCGGCGGGCAAATCGGGGCTTGAACAGGAATTGAGGTGAAACATGGTTTCGGTGCAGTGTCTGGCGGACATGGACGCCGGGGCGGGATACCTGCCGGAGTTCGGCCTGTCGCTGTTCGTTGAGGCGGACGGAAACCGGATCCTGTTCGATACGGGCGCAGGCCCGGCTCTGCATCCGAACGCTTCGCACGCGGGGCTTGATTTCGGTTCCCTTACGGACCTTGTCCTGTCGCACGGCCATTACGACCATACCGGAGGGCTCGCGGGATTCCGTGTCCCGCCGCAAGTCCCGGTCCGGACCGGAAAGCATATCGCGGCGCCGTGCTGGAGTCTGCACGACGACGGCTCGAAGCACCGGATCGCGATGCCGCAGGCTTCGCAGGTCGTCCTCGCGAAATGCGATGTGCGCGAAATCGACTCGTTTCAGGAGATCCGGCGCGGCATTTTCCTGACGGGGCCGATCCCGCGCGAATCCGGGGAGGATTGCGGAGGGCGGTTCTTTTCGGACGAGGCGTGCGCAACGCCGAACCCTGTCCCGGAGGAGATCGCGCTGCTGCTGCGTTCCGGCGTGCTGATCACGGGCTGCTGCCACGCCGGGATCGTCAACACGGCCGAGTTCTGCCGGAAAGCGTGTCCCGGCGTCCGGATCCATACGATCCTGGGCGGGCTTCACCTCAAGCATGCGGATGCGGCGCGGCTCGGGCGCACGGCTGATTACCTGAACTCGCTTGGGCTCAAACGGCTGGTCCCGATGCACTGCACCGGGGCGGACGCCGTGCGGTTTCTCCGGGAACGCCTGACCTGCGAGGTCGCCATGCTTCCCGTCGGACGGAAGATGCGCCTGGACTGATCCGCCGGGACCCGTTTCCACGCTCAAAACGGGCGGAGACCTTTGCTTCCGGATTCACTTCGGGCCGGCGGGTTTTGCCGTCGCCGGATAATGCTTCCCGAGATAAGCGCGCAGCGCCGCGCGGATATCCGGCTTGCCGGCGTCTTCCGGCGCTTTGACCGATTCCATGATCTTCTTCAGCTCGGGGTAACGGCCGCCCGCGCCGTGCGCGTCGTAGGTGTTCACCGCGACTTTGACGCGGCCCGTTTCGGGGATCGTTTTCCCCGTCCTGCCGAGCACAAGCGCGCCGTCGATGCCGTCCGGCGCGGTGAATCCCGTGTACATCATGCAGTCGGCGGTCTTCCGTTTCGCCTCAAGTTCGCGCAGGATCGTGCGGATCTGGGCGGGCGACAGGCTGCGGACCTCGACCGTGTCCGTGTACGGCGCCAGCAGGAAAAGCTCGCGTTCGTTCAGGATCCCCGGCGAGACTTTGTAGTTCGACAGCGTCCCGGAGAACGCCGCGTCCGCTCCGGTCGCCTCGGTCATGGCAAGGCAGATCAGCTCGGCGAGCCGGTTCGGCTTCATGCCGTTCTTCATCGGCTCGAGTTCGAACTCCAGCCGCGCCACGGGTTTGCGTCCCGCCTCGGCGGCCTGTTTCCTGACCGGGTCGAGGACCGGGAGCAGCTTCTTCGATTCGGCGCGGTCCTGTCCCTCCACGATCTTCGATGTCACGGACAACACCTTGTCGCCTTTTGCGGCGGGGTCGGCCTCGACCGTGATCCGCGCGCATCCCGCGCCGAGCGGCGGCGCCTGCACGAACCATGCGCCCGGGTAAAGGCGTTTGCCCGGCTCCGTCTGGTGCGAATGTCCCGCCAGGATCAGGTCGATCTGCGGGAACTTCGCGGACAGCGCCGCCATGCTCCTGAGTTTGCCGTCCGGGTTGAGGCGGCCCGCGATGTATTCGCCCAGGTGGATCGCGAGCACGATCACGTCCGGTTTCGCCGCCATGACTTCCGGCATCACGCGTTCGAGCGCGGCGTCCGGCGATTCCAGTTCAAGCCCGGTCAGGTGTTCCGGCGCGATCCACAGCCCGAGATACGGCGGCACGATGCCGACGACGGCGATTTTCACGCCCTGCCGCTCGAACATCTTCCATGCCGAGGTCTTCATGGGCGTGGCAGTCGACTTCATGTTTGCCGCCAGCACCGTCCCCCGGAACGCGCCGATCCGTTCCGCCAGGACCGCCGTGCCGTAGTCGAAATCGTGGTTGCCGGGCACCCATACGTCGCATCCCGCCGCGCTCAGCGCCTCCACCATGGACGCCCCGCTGTCCACGGTCGCCGAAAACGAGCCTTGCGTGAGGTCGCCGCAGTCGATCCAGAGGTCGTGCCGGATCTCTTCCGCCGCGTCGGCGATCTGGAGCAGGCCGGGGCTTTTCGCGTCCCCGATGGCGCCGTGGATGTCGGTCGTCTGGAGGATCGTCAGGCTCCGCGGCGCGGCTTTTGCGTCCGCCTGAAATCCGGCCAGGGCTGTTGCGATCGCGAGAAGGATGAAAAACAGTCTGTTCATTTCCCGTTCCCTTCAAATTGAGGCGAAATGTGCGTTCCGTTGCCCGCCCCGTTTTCTGTTTGCCGTGATTCTCCGGGCAGGGCGCCACGGAACGCTTCCAGTATTCTTTCCTGATAGCCGCCCGCGAATCCTCCGGTGAAAAATCGGGCGAGCCCTTCCTCCGCAAGCTCTTTCCAGGATTCCGGTTCGCGCCCCGGGACAACGGGGAAGAACAGGGCATGGTTTCTCTCCGCCGCGGCCAGGTCGCCGGGCGAGTCCCCGATCATCAGGATGCGTTCCGGCGGGTATTTTCCCTCGGAAGCCCGGCGTATCTGTTCCGTTTTCGAGCCGCGTTCCTGTCCGCCCAGGCACATGACGAACCGGACGAGCCCGTGCTCCGTCCATTCCCGTTCGAGCGTCGCGCACGGCGTGTGCGACACGACCATGATGTCGGCTTCGGCGGACGCGCGCGCCAGCGTTTCCCGGGCGTACGGGAACGGCGCCACTCCGTGTACGCTTGCCGCGATTGCCTTGTCCGATTCCCGGCTCCAGCGGTAGACCAGAGACAGTTCCTCGCTGGGCTCACGTTCCAGAAACGCCCGGAGCGCGGGATTGCCGAGACGCGTCTCCCGCGCCGTCCAAGCCCGGAGCCGGGAGGTGTCGGGAACGGACGCGCCGCGTTCGCGCATGGCGTCGAACACGACCAGAAGCGAACGGAACCGGTTTTCCCCGCGGTGAACGCTGTGCAGATTGACGGTGTCCCAGACCTCGGCCGCGCATTCGGCGTCGCGCCCACGGAATCCGAAGCAGCGGATCAGGCACTCCCGGAAACACCGGTGCTTGGCTGTCATGGTGTCGAAGACCGTCCCGTCGCTGTCGATGCAGATCAGGCGGTCATGCCGTTTCGGCAGTGGTTTGAATTCGCTGTTGGATGCCGACATGAAAGGACTCTGTTCCCGGGGAGGACGGGACGCGCCGTCGCCGCCTTTGCGCCGCGGAGTCTTTCCCCGTCCGGATCTCTTATAGTTTCGGTATAAATATACGTTCGGAGGAGTTTTTTTCAAGAACGAAAGCGAAAAAAAAGGCGCGTGGCGTGAAAACGGCGGAAAAAACGGAGAAAACGAGGCAAAAATAATTAGATTCTAAAGGAGATTGAGCATTTCATGATTCAAAATGATTTTTTTTAGCGAAAGCTCTTGACTTTTCTCCGCGCGATGCTACATTTATAGAAAATCGCGCCCGGGTGGCGAAATGGCAGACGCAACAGACTTAAAATCTGTCGGGAAACCATGCGGGTTCGAGTCCCGCCCCGGGCATTTTGTCCGGCTACCCGGAAAAAAACAAAAAAAATGAACGGAAAATGCGGAAAAGTCGAAAAAAAAGCTCCAAAAAACAGCTTTTTTTTGGCGAGACGCACAATAAATCGCAAAAAGGTTACGTTAAATTGTATTGATGCTCCGCGTCAAAACAAATCAATTTTTTTTACAACTTGAAAGGAACGGACTATGAACAAAATGACAGTTGCTATCCTGGCGCTTGCCCTCACGGGCAGTGTTGCTTTCGCTCAGGGGCAGGGTAACGGCGGCGCAGGCCGCGGCGGTGCCCGTGGCAATCGCGGCGCCCGCGGCGGCGCGGCTGGCGGCGCAGCTGCTGCCGGTCAGGTTCAGCCCGGCGGCGGTGC
>CACZEK010000007.1 GCA_902780135.1 uncultured bacterium | reverse complement strand
ACCAAGATCGCGTTCCGCGTCAGCAACGGCATGGACAGCCGCGTGATCCTGGACGCCGTCGGCGCGGAAAAACTGCTCGGCAACGGCGACATGCTGTTCAACCCGCCCGGCGCGGCGGTCCTCGAACGCATTCAGGGCGCATACGTCTCCGACTCCGAGATCGCCAAGGTCATCGACGAGGTCGCGGCGCAGCGTCCGCAGACGTTCGACGAGGGCATCTTCGCGGGCGGCGACGAGGAAGAGGAGGACGAGGAGCCCAGAGGCCGCCACGGCAAGGGGAAAGCCTCCAGGGGCGGTTCCCGCGAGGGCGGCTACGACGACGAGACGGACGACTACGACGAGATCGACGGCGTGGCGAACTCCGACGTCATCAGGGCTGCCGCGGACAAGTACCTGGACCCGTCCGATCCGCCCATCATGGTCAAGGCGCTCGAGATCATCATCAACGACCAGCAGGTCAGCACGTCCTATCTCCAGCGCAGACTCGGCATCGGCTACAACAAGGCCGCCGACATCATTGATAAACTCGAACAGCGCCACGTGATCAGCGCCCCGCTTCCCGGCGGGCAGAAGCGCACCATCCTGATCACGGACGGACTGGAAACGCCCAACGACTGAGGTATCGCAACATGACCGATCCAGAAGATCCCGAAGCAAAGAACGAACAGGAACTGAATCTCTTTTCCGATCAGCCCCAGCCCGAAACGGCGCCCGCGGAAACGCCCGCGGACATCCCCGGGAACGCGCCCGCGGCGGAACACTCCGTCCGGGAAACGCCCGGCGAACCGGCCCCGGCGGCAGTCGCACGGCAGGCGGACGACGCCCCTGTGATCGCGCCGCCTCCGCCCCGCAAGCACCCCGCGCCCATGCGTCCCGGCATCGTCTCCCCGCGCGCCGGACGCGCGCCGTTCCCGGCATCCTCGTCCGCCTCAGCCTCCGCCGCGCAGCACAAGCCGCTCCCGCATGCGCTTCAGCCCGGCCAGTCGCTGGGGCAGATGCTGTCCGCCATCCGCAACGCGCGCGGGATGTCGCTGGAGGAAGTCGCGCTCGCCACGCGCATCCGCATGGAGTACCTCGTCGAACTCGAAAGCGACGAGCTTCTGAAGGCGCTTCCGACGGTTTACGTCTCCGCCTACGTCCGCAAGCTCGTCGAGGTCTACGACCTCTCCAAAGCGGACAGCGACGTCCTGATCGACAAGATGCACGGCGCGACGCCGCAGGATCCCGAGGAGCTTCCCGAAAAGCTCATCGAATCCGTGAACGAGGGCGCGCTGGTGAACGAGGGCGAGAACAAGCGCATCCGCAACGTCACGTTCGTTTTCTTCGGCGTCATCGCGCTGGTCGCCGCCGCGCTCCTCTGGCTCGTCATCCTCGTGATCGTCCACTACGTCAGGACCTCGGAACCCGTCCCCGGACGCGACCCCGGCGCGGAAGTCTCCGGCACGGTCCGGCCCGCCGAGGAACCCGTCTCCCAGACGGTCCACATGGAGGAATCGGAACTGGACGCCCTGATCGTCCCGGAAACGCCCTCCATCTCCGTCCTGAAGATGAGCAAGGCGCCCGGCGTCCGCGATTCGCTCTGACGGCGCGCGGGAACCGATCGCCCCGCCACGAAAAAGCATGTCCGGCCCGAATTGACCGGACATGCCTGTTTTATACGGGGAGACCGTGCAGGGTCACTTGCCGTTCTGAAGCATCGCATCCAGCGTTTTCTGCGCGGCTTCCAGTTTCAGCCGCAGGTCGATCACGTCCTGCGCCAGGTTGTCGCGTTTCGCGCTCAGGGCATCCGATTCCTTCATGAGTTTGTTCCTCACCGCGCTGTTGCGCGTGCTGGTCGTGGTGCGGCCGATGCCCCACGGGTTGTCGATGCTGACCTGCTGGGACCCGAGGGTGGACACAAGCGCGGCGCGATCCTCGCCGACCGTCTTTTCGGCGCTGTCGAGTTTCTTCTGCGCCTCCTCGAGTTCAAGCTCAAGTTTGCGGACTTTCTGCTGCTGCTGGCTGATCCGCCTGTCCTTGTAGTGCCTGTCCTCGTCCGCCTTGCGCTTCTTTTCGCGGGCTTTCTCCTCGGCCTGCTCTATTTCGCGAAGCCTTTTCTGTTCGTCCTGTTTCTTTTCATAACGGGCGGACTTGATCGGATCGTAGCCGAATTTCTGCTGGATCTCAAGCGGCATGTCGGAAAACTTGATGAACATGCAGCCGTCCTTGTAGGCGATCGTGG
The DNA here is from genome assembly GCA_902780135.1 of uncultured bacterium. Taxonomy (GTDB): domain Bacteria; phylum Verrucomicrobiota; class Lentisphaeria; order Victivallales; family UBA1829; genus UBA1732. The sequence goes on along the minus strand of CACZEK010000007.1, from coordinate 130,492 downwards.
CGCCGTTCGGCTTCTTGTCGAGGACATAGGCGTCCTCAAGGACCTTTCCGTCCTTCAGCGTGACGGTCTTCACCTTCCTGTCCGCATCCGCGGCGAACACGGCTGCGCCGGCAAACAGAACGGCCGCCAGAACAGCGAAACGTGCGGTATGGTTCATCATCAGTCTCCTTCGATGGCGCTGAGTTTTTGAGGTTTCCGGAACACATAGGCCGGAATATCGGCGTTCACTTCAAACGAGATCAGGGAAATCTTTACGGCCCCGTTCGGCGAGAACCGGAACATCTGCGTGGGGAGCGTGACGTCGTCGAAGTCCTTGTAGGAAAAATACTGCATCGTATACACGCCGTCTTCCCTGGTGATCTCGAACTGGCGGAGCTGGTCGCTGTCCCTGCCGACCCAGAATTTTGCCCCGGTGTCCGGCTCCCTGCGGAAAACGGCATGGATCACGTTGCACTCCTCGCCGCAGGCGTCCTCCCGCGTCTCCTGAAGCTCGGCGTCGGCGAAAATGTCCTGGTAGTTCACATGGAACGGGATCGTCTGAAGCAGGGTGCCGTGCATTTCCGCGATGTCGTCCGGCGTCATGTCGAACACTTCCCCGCGCAGATACATCCAGCCGGACGCGCCGTTCAGGCAGAAGACGGCGGAGTTTTCGCCGTCCAGCACGTCGATGCGGACTTTGCCCGGCGCCTGGAACCGGATCGTGGAGGTTTTTCCGTCTCCGAATTCATATTCGAACTGCGCGGTTTCGATTCTGGATGCGGTCCAGTCCGATGCGACGGCGTCCTCCGCATCGTCGAACACAATGTCCGCGGTGTCGCGGAAAAGTCCGCACGCCGACAGGAACGCGCCCGCGGCCGCCGCCGCGGCGGCAAGCACAATGCGGTTCATCTTCTGTTTCATTCTCTGCTCCTGATTTTCAGGTTGTCCCGGGGGAAACCGCCCCCGGTTTTTCCCGGCGGGATCCGCTGCCGGATATTGATCGATCATGCCATAATATACCATGAAACGGAAAACCTGTCAAGAGGCGGGCGGAAAAAAAGACGGATCACAAGCCGGGACCGAAGCCCGTCCGGGGCGTTCGCGCACCGTTGCGGCGCCGCGCCCCGCCGGGCACGCCACAAAAAAGCATGTCCGGCCGCCTTGCTGACCGGACATGCCCGAATCATCCGTTCTTTGGAAAAACGTTCCGGGGAAGCTTATTTGCTGTCCTCCTTAAGCTTTTCCAGCGTTTTCTGCGCGGCTTCGAGCTTCAGCTGCAGGTCGATCACGTCCTGCGCCTGATTGTCGCGCTTTGCGCTCATGGTATCCACTTCCTTCATGAGCTTGTTTCTGACGGCGCTGTTGTTATTGCTGGTCTTGACGCGGCCGACGCCCCACGGGGTGTCGATGCGGACCCGGGTGTTGTCGTTGAGCGTGGAGACGAGCGCGCCGCGGTCCTGGCTGACCGTCTTTTCGGTGTTGTCAAGCCGTTTCTTTGCTTCTTCGAGCTGAAGTTCAAGCTTGCGGACGGTCTGCTCCTGCTGGGCGATCCGTCTTTCCTTGTTGCGCTTGTCCTGTTCGGCCTTCTGCTTTTTCTCCTTCGCCTTCTGTTTTTCGGCCGCCTTTTTGTTGGCGGTTTTCTGGGCCTCTATCTTCTTTTCGTATTTGGCGGCCTCTTCAGGATCGTAGTTGAAAAACTTCTGGGCGCCATCCGGCATGTCGGTATAAGGAACGAACGCGGCGCCGTCCTTGTATCCGAACGTGGCGCCGTTCGGCTTCTTGTCGAGGAGGACCGCATCCTCAAGGACTTTTCCGCTTTTCAGCGTGACGGTATGCTTTTCCGCCTTCTTATCCTTGGCGGAATCCGCGGCGAACACGGCAGCGCCGGCAAACAGGAGAGCCGCCAGAACAGCAAAATGTGCGGTATGGTTCATCATTCTTCTCCTTCCGTGTAGCTGAATTTCTCGGGTTTCCGGAAAACGCTTTCCGGGATATCGGTGTTCGTCTCAAACGAGACCAGCGACAGCTTCGCGGATCCCTCCGGGGTGAAACGGAACATCTCGGACGGGAGCGTAACGCCGTCGAAGTCGCAGTAGTCGAAATACTGCATCGTGTAGACTCCCTCCTCGCCGGCGAACTCGAACTGGCGGAGCAGATCGGTGTCCTTTCCGATCCAGAGCTTGGCCTTGACGGCCGGCTCGATGCGGAACGTCGCGCTGATCACTTTGCATTCTTCGCCGCAGACATCCTCGGTTTCCTCCAGAAGCCTGGCATCGGTGAAGATCTCCTGGAAATCCGCCCTGAACGGAATCGTCTGAAGCAGGGCGCCGCGCATTTCCATGATGTCGTCCTTCGTCATGTCGAGCACGTCCCCGCGCAGATACATCCACCCGGTCGAGCCGTTCATGCAGAACGCGGCGGAGTTTTCGCCGTCCAGCACGTCGATGCGGACATTGTCCGGCGCCAGGAAACGGATCGTGGAGGTTTTCCCGTCGCCGAATTCGTACTCGAACTGCGCGGTTTTGATGTTGGATGCGGTCGCATCGGCCGCAATGGCGTCCTCGGCGGCGTCGAACACGCTGTCCGCGGAGTCATTGGAGGGACCGCACGCCGACAGAAACACGCCCGCGGTCACCGCCGCCGCCGCAAGCGCGATACGGCAAATCTGATGTTTCATTTTCTGCTCCTGGTTTTCTGCTTGTCCCGGCCGGGAAACCGCCTCGTTTTTTCCGGCGGAATCCGGTTCCGGTTATTAATAGAAATTGCCATAATATATCACAAAACGGAAATGATGTCAAGAGGCGAAAAGAAAAAAACGAACAGCAGATGCCGCCGACAAAGGCCCGTTCAGAAATTGCCCCACGGCAGTGAGCGGAAAGCGAAACATAAAGCCTGCTCCGGCCGGGATCACGATTCCGACACGCGCGGTTACTCCGGGAGCGCAATCCCCGCGAGCCCGGCGACCTGCTCGATGTACGCCTTTTTGTCCAAAGCGCCGGGGATCATCCCGAGAATCTTTTTGCCGTCGGAAGCGAGGACGACGGTGCAGGGGTAGACTGCCGGGACGCTGAGCGATTTCCGCAGGGACTGGTTCGCGGAGACCTGTTCCTCCGGCGCATCGGCGTTCACGAAATGCTGCACGTAAAGCCCGACCACCGCGGAGCGCAGCGCGGCGTCGAACTCTTTCGAATGGAGGACCGAGGACTCGAACTTCTTGCTGGCGGAACTCCAGTCCGGGCCGGTGAACAGGATGAGAATGGGCTTGTCGTCCTTCGCCGCCGCCGCGCGGGCGTCCTTCAGGCGCAGATGCCACCCGGCTCCGGCGTTCGCGCCGGGAAGGATCCACCCCGCCTCGTCGGTCTTCGGCGCGGGATCGGCGGCGTGAAGTCCGGCGGACGCGGACAGCCATACGGCGCAGCCCGCAAGCAGACACAGGCAGGAACGGGAAAAACCGGACATCATGGCAAATACCTCCGCAATAAGATCAGCTGGGCACCGAGAAGGAGCAGGGGCCGTTCTGGCAGCCTCCGCTGCATCCGAGCACCTCGATGAAATTCGCGTGCGACCTGCCGAACAGGAACAGATGAAGCAGTTTCAGCGTCTGGGCGTTGATGCCGTCGATGAACTTCTCCTGAAGCTCAAGCTCCGGCTCGGATTCGAGCGCGGCGGCGAGCATGGCGCCCGTGGCGGCGCAGGTGCGCGAGAAATCGTGCTCCGAAGCGTCGGGTTCCTGCGGGATGTAGTCCTGCGGCTCCAGCTCGGCGCCGCCGAGCGCGATGAGGATCGCGCCGAGCTCCTCGACCGTGATCACGCGGTCCACGCCGGGACAGGAAAGCGATTCGAAGCGCTTGGCGATGCAGGGGCCGATGAAGACGTTGACGGCGTCGGGATAAAGCTCGCGCGCCTTCGTTCCGGCAAGCGCCATGGCGCTCGGAACGGACGAGAGATAGGGCCGCATGGCGGGGAGATGGCGCCGCACGAGCTCGACGAACGCGGGACAGCTGGAATCGGCGACGAGCTTGCCGCCGAGCTTCATCTTGCGGATGAACTCCTCCGCTGCCATGCCCGCCGCGGTCTCGGCGGCGTCCGCGACCTCGACGATCTCCGAAAAGCCGACCTTCCGCAGGGATTTGAACAGCTTTTCGCGTCCGCCGGGGAACTGGTGGAGCGTGGAAGGCGCGACCAGAGCGACCGTCTGGCGGCCTTCGGTCAGGAGCTTCAGGACGGGGATCAGCTCGGACCGCTGCATGACCGCGCCGTAGGGGCAGGCGCGGAAACACTTGCCGCAGAACGTGCATTTTTTGAAGTCGATCTCGGCAAAGCCCTGCTCGTTTTTGCGGATGGCGCCGACCGGGCAGGCGGCTTCGCAGGGGATCGGGAACCGTTTGATGGCGTTGTAGAGGCAGACGTCGATGAGGCACTTGCCGCACTGGGCGCAGGATTCCTGGTTGATGAACGCCTTGCCGCGCATGATGTTGATGGCGTTGTTCGGGCAGACGTGAATGCAGGTCTGCGCGAAACAGTTGCGGCAGAGGCTCTGGACGACCTCGATCTTCGCGTCCGGGCAGCTGGAACATGCCACGCGGGCGACCGTGAGGGGACGCTCGGGGCGTTCCGAGTCCGCGGAGACCTGATCCAGATATTCGTGCGGGAACCGGCTGTCGTCCTCCTCGTCCTGCGCGTCAAGGCCGAGAAGCGCCATGATGCGGCAGCGGATAACTTCGCGGTCGTGCGACAGACAGCAGTGGAGCGGTTTGGATCCGGACGGCTTCACATAGCAGGGGAGCTTGTCGATCGTATCCTGGAGCGTACCGTTCCGGAACTCGCAGGCGAGCCGGATCATGAGTTCGCGGCGCTGCCGTTCGGGACTGTTGGAATAATCCATGGTCATGCCTCCTCCTGCCGGTTCATGATCTCGGTGATCGCCTCGCAGACGGATTCCAGCGTGGCGTTCTGAATAAGCCGTCCGTTGATGCGCGCGAACGGCGCTTTCGCAAGGTCCAGGCACCCGCAGTCCACGGGACACGGCGACACCATCAGCTCAATGTGAGGGAGCCATTTTTCGGGCAGATACGCACCGATGTTCAGAATTCGGGCATTCCCCAGCATGTAGCAGGTCATGCCGCAGAAGATCTCCACTTCGATTTTTGTGTCGTCGCTCATGATTGCAGTTCCTTTTCTCCGCGGGCCGGGCCGGAAATGGGCGCAGGCGGTTCGGGTGTCCTGTCCGTGTGAAAGAATAGCCGTTAACAGGAAAATACACGCTTTTTCCGTGTTTTCAAACGCCGAAATGCTGAAAGACGGAAGAAAAACCGAAAAAAAACAGGAAAAAACGCAAAAGTAACGTTATTCCGATCTCGTTGGGGTCCGACGCCGAAATCATGTCTCCCAGCATTCGGAAGGGGTGGTTTGCCTCAGGCAGGATCATGCCCCCAGCGTTCGGAAGGGGCAACAGGCGGTTTGCCTCAGGCGGGGGGATCATGCCCCCAGCGTTCGGGAAAGCCAGTTTACCTCAGTGGAATCCCCCCAAATTTCAGTTAAAAGGAACTGGTTTTAACTGAAATTTGTGCGTATGGCGCGGGCTGCCCGTGTGCGCGTACTGCGCGTATGCGCGGGGAGACCCGTTCATATCCCCCGGCAACACGCACTGCCCCTTTTGCAGGACGGAGCAAGACCGGGAAGCTGACCGGACAGGAGAAGAAACAAGCCTGAGGATTCGGACTACCCCCCCCAAATTTCAGTTAAAAGGAACTTGTTTTAACTGAAATTTGCGCGTATGGCGCGTATGCGTGAGGAGGCGCTGTTCATATCCCCCGGCAACTCGCACAGCCCCTTTTGCAGGACGGAATGAGACCGGGAAACTGCCCGGACAAAAGAAGAAACAAGCCTGAGGATTCGGACTATCCCCCAAATTTCAGTTAAAAGGAACTGGTTTTAACTGAAATTTGCGTGTATGGCGCGGGTTGCATGTGTGCGCGGGCTACCCGTGTGCGCGTATTGCGCGTATGCGTGGAGAGACGCGAATGCCTCGTCCGGAAAGACGAAGACAGCTTTTTGCGCGAACTCTCTTTGTACGCGGATAATCTCTGGCGAAGCGAGGAAGGACAAGAATGATGAAAACGAAGAAGAAACATTGTCTTTCCGAACGGCAACACCCTCAAAAATCGGCTGCAAAAAAAAAGAATTTGTACTTTTTTCTCTGAAACTTGCTTTTTTTCATACGTATGCTATAGTAGTTGTTTGAAATCCGGAAATCACATTTTTCCTACGCAATCAACAGAAAAGGAAAGCATCATGCCGAATGAGATCCTTCTGATCCTTATCTTGATCTTTGTTGTCGGTTTTCTTCCCATCATCAACCTGATCATTCTGATCGGATGCAGCTCGAAGCTCAAGGACCTTTCATTCCGGCTCAAAGAGATCGAAAAGGCGATGAAAGCCGGCGCGCGTCCCGGGCAGTCCGCGCCCCCGCCGAAGCAGGAAGTCAAAATCCAGGTGCCCGGCTCGACGGAGAGCAAGACGGTGCCCGGATTCCTGCTGTCAAATCAGCCCGCGGCAAATCCGCCTCAAAAACAGGTGGAGATCAAGCCGGAAGTCAAATCCGCGGCTGTCGTCACGCCGGAAATCAGAACCGGAACGCCGCCTGCCGCAAAGCCGGAAGCCACGCCCATGCAGGTCCGCACGGAACCCCCGGCACAGACGGCATCACCCGTCAAACCGGAACCTCCGAAACCGGTTCAGCCGGAACCACGTCCCGTCGTCACTTCAGCAAGTACAACACCCGATGCCAAATCTCCGCTCAAAGCTCCGAGAGAGAGCAGCGCCTGGATGGAAAAGTCGATCCAAGCGCCGCGGTCCGAACCGGACGATATCCGGACCTGCATGAAACGCTCCCCCATCGAGGAGCGCACCGCGAATACGCTGTCGAAGATGTGGCAGTGGATCGTCGTCGGGGAGGAATACCGCAAGGGCGGCATGCCGAAGGAATACGCGGTGGCGACGACCTGGATGCTCCGCGCGGCGGTGCTTCTGATCGTGTTCGGGCTGGCGTATTTCATCAAGTACACGCACGACCGCAATCTGCTCCCGCCGGAATTCCGTCTCTCCATCGCCGCGCTGTTCACGATGGTCCTGCTCGGGATCGGATGCCGCCTGCTGAAGGGCGCGAAGTACCGCATCTTCGGGACGGCGCTCGCCGGCGCCGGGTTCGCGGGGCTGTATCTGTGCGTGTTCGCGAGCGTGTCGGTGTACCATCTGCTGAGTCCGCTTGCCGGGCTTGCCGGGCTGGTCGTCGTGACGGCGGCGGGCGTCGCGCTCGCCCTGCGGTTCAACTCGATCCTGCTGGCGGTGCTGGCGGTCTGCGGCGGCTACCTGGCGCCGGTCCTGATGGACACCGGGTCGCGCAACCTCGCCGGGCTGTACGGCTACATGCTGATCCTGGTCGTCGGCTCGCTCGTCGTGGCGCGGATGCGCTCGTGGCAGCCGGTGAACATCCTGTCGTTCCTCTTCACCTGGGGCATCTACGCCGCCTCGAACCCGTTCCCGGGGCACGGGACCTATTCCATGCCGTATGTCAGGACGAACGGCTGGCTCGAGCATGCGGATCTCATCAACCATGGCTACACGGTCGCCCTCGCCGCCGGGACGCTGTTCTTCCTGGCGTTCTGCGTGCAGACCGTGGCGTTCAACCTGTTCACGAAACGCAAGGTGTCGCTGCTGGAACTCGGATTCGCCGCGCTGAACGGCATCGTCTTCCTGTCGCTTGCGATCCCGCCGACGATCCGCATTTACGGCCGCGAATACGCCGCCGCGATCACGTTCGGCGGCGCGCTCGTCTACCTGCTCCAGATCGCGCTGCTGATCCGCATGAAGCTGGAGGACCGCAACCTGCTGCTCACGCTGCTGGTGTTCGCCTGCGGCCTGATCTCGCTGACGTTCCCGCTGCTGCTGAACCAGGACCATCTGGCGGTGGCGTGGTCGGCGCAGGCGGCGGCGATGCTGTACATCGCGTGCCGGACGCGCTCCGTGATCCTGCTGCGCCTGAGCTACGTCGTGTACATGGTCGCGGCGGTGCGCCTGCTCGGATTCGACCTGTCGCGCGGCTACTGGCGCCACAGCGTCACGTTCTGGACGCGCCTGCTGAACTTCGGCTCCTTCACGGCGGCGCTCGCGGGCGGATTCTTCCTGCTGAACCGCTACGGCGCCGACCTGATGCCCGCGTCCGGTCCGTCCTCCGATACCGAAAACCGGCCCGCTTACTCCCGCTCGTCGAAGACGATGTTCTGGTGCGCGTTCGCGGTGAGCTTCCTCCTGATCGCGGGCGAGTTCACGTATCTGCCGCATCTGAAGGTCGGCGGCGTGATCGTGACTGCCGCGCTGTACCTGCTGATCCTGTCGCTGATCCCGAGGCTGTTCCGGGAGAACGCCGCCGGTATCAAGATCGCGGGCGGGTTCCTGCTCTGCGTGTTTCTGGGGTATGTCATCTTCTCATGGCAGTCCGGCGGAAACTCCGTGCACGATTCGCTCTGGCGGTTCTTCCCGAACCTTCTCGCGGTGGCGGCGCTGTTTTTCGCCGGAATGTTCTTCGGGGCGATTGCGAAAGCGGAGAACGGAGACCGTGCCGGGGGACAGACCGTCAGCCGGTTCTTCATCCTGAGCGCGCTGGTCCTCTGGTTCGTCTACAGCACGGACGAGACGTGGTTCCTGGTCGGCCTGTACGGGTCGCGCGGCGGCGCGCGGATCGCGGTCTCGCTGCTCTGGGGCGTTTACGCGCTCGCGCTCCTCGCGTTCGGCATCCTCCGCAGGAAGAAGGTCGTCCGCATTCCCGCGCTGGTCCTCTTCGCCGTCACCGTCCTGAAAATATTCCTGATCGATCTGGCGGGGACGCCCGCGCTGTACCGGATCGCAGGCTGCATGATCACCGGCGCGGCGCTCATCGCCGGGGCCTGGCTGTACGCCCGGTTTGCACAGAAAGGAGATGCTTCCGATGAAACCCGTCCGTAATCACCTCAAGACCGTCTTCGCCGCGTCGTGCCTCCTGCTCGCGGCCGCGACCGGATTCTCCGGCGAGGAGGAGAAGACCGCCGCGTTCCCGTTCTGCAAGGACATCCTCCTCCCCGAACATCCGAAGGACATCTCCGTCTTCATGATCGACGCCGACATCCACCGCGAGACCGGGACGATTCCGAACGGCATCCGCATCGTCGGTCCGGACGGAGAGAACTGCCCGTTCATCGTCGGCGAGGCGAAACGGCTCCTTCAGGACAACGCCGTGGGGTCCAGCCACTCCGCGGCCGTTACCGGCTTCGAAACGCTCCCGGACGGATCCGTGCGGATTTCGGCGAGCCTGGACGCGGCGGTTTTTTCCGCCTCGGACGACGCGCGCGCCGTCGGCCTGCGCATTCTCACCAAAGCGAAGGATTTCGACAAGAAGGTGAAGGTATATGCCGCGAACGGAAACGATCCGATCGCCGAGGGGGCGTTCCTGGATTATTCCAGCCGGGTCAACCTCAGGAACGACACCATCACGTTCCCCGCCCCGGTGCGCGAATTCAGCTTCGTCATCGTCATGGACAACTACACGGAGATCAAGGATTCGCCTCTTTTCCGCGTTGTCGAGGGAGACAACAACATCGTGGAGCAGGAGAAATTCCGCGAGTCGCCGAAGATCGACGGCATCTCCCTGCAGATCGTGCGGAACCGGAAGAGCCTGTCGCCCGTGTCCGAGTCCTCGCCCGTCGAAATTCTTTCCCAAAAAACAAAAGGCGGGACGACCGCCGTGACCTTCTCCAACGGATTCGCGCCGCTCGAAAGCATCACCGTCGACAGCTCCGACGTCTTTTTCTCGCGCCCGTACCGCCTCTACGACGGAGCCGGGAAACTGATCGCGTCGGGGACCGTCCGCAAGCTCGACTCCGCAGCCTTCCGCACGCCCGTCTCCGACCGCGTCGTCAAGTTCTCCGCGGCACGCTCCAAAACCTGGCGGCTTGAGCTGGACAACGGCGAGTATGACGAGCTGAAGGACATCGCGCTCAATGCGGCCGGCCCGGTGTATCAGGTCCGGTTCCTCGCTTTGAAGCCCGCCGCTTCCGCCGCCGCACCGGAGGGAAACGGCTCTCCGTCCGGCTACAGGGTTTATTACGGCGGCTCCGGCCAGCCCATGCCGTCCCCGGATTTCACGGACGTCCTGCGGAATATGACGGAACCCGTCGTGTCCGATTGCACGCTTTCCGAACAGAAGGCGAATCCGCACTTTGCGGAAAAAAGCGATATCGTCAAGGACTGGGGCGTGGTCTACAAGATCGTCATGGCGGCCGCGGCCCTCGCGGTATTCCTGATCCTGCTCTTCTCCGTCAAAAAGATCGACAAGGTCGAAGAATGATCCGCCCGTACGGAACAAAAAGCGGGAAGCCGCCGCAGGTAATCCACTGCAAAAACGCTGCGACTGCTTCCCGCCCGATTATCATGCCGAAAGTTTGACTGGACTAACTTGTAAACAAAGGTCGCGCCGCACATCGGACGAAACGGCGAAAGGAAGAAGACAAAGCCCCGGGACCCTCCGGCGGACCCGGCCGGAAGACCGGACCCGCATGCCTTACCCCTAACCGGCTTTCTGTTCATTTCCGGCCGATGACCGGAGCGAAACCGAATGCCGGCCCCTTTTCTCATTCTCCCTTTTGGACAACGGTGCGCCTGCACTGACACACGGCGGACGATCCCGGGGCTTTTTCTGTCATGAAATAAATATATCACGGTTTTTCAGGATGTCAAGTTAGTTTTGGCTAAGTTTTTAAAAATTTTTCATCCCGCCCGAAAAAAACGGGTTCTCCCGGACGCTTTTTTCCCGTTCCGCGGCGGGAAACGGGCTTTTCCGTCTTTTTTTGTCTTTTCGCCTTGACTTTACTTTGGACGGAGCTATATTTTCTAAATAGTGAAGCATTCCGTTACACAAGACATCCAGGAGGTTTGAACTATGAGATCATCTGTATTGGCCATGATCCTCGCAGGCGGCGAAGGCACCCGTCTGGCTCCGCTGACCGACCAACGCGCGAAACCCGCAGTCCCGTTTGGCGGCAAGTACCGCATCATCGACTTCGTGCTGAGCAATTTCGTGAACAGCGGCATCGACAGCATCTTCGTGCTCACCCAGTTCAAATCGCAGAGCCTGATGGAACACATCATCAACGGCTGGAACCTCTCGAACGCCCAGCAGCGCGGCCACTTCATCATCCCGGTGCCCGCCCAGATGCAGACCCGCGAACGCGAATGGTACCAGGGCACGGCGGACGCGATCTACCAGAACATGAACCTGATCGAGGACTTCGATCCGGACCTCGTGGCGGTCTTCGGCGCGGACCACATCTACCGCATGGACGTCAGCCAGATGGTCGACTTCCACCAGGACAACAACGCCATCGCGACCGTGGCGGCGATCCCGATCCCGATCGAGGAGGCCAGCCAGTTCGGCATCATCGAGGTGGACGACCAGTGGCGCATCGTCGGGTTCCAGGAGAAGCCGAAGAACCCGATCCCGCTGCCGAACGACAAGAACATGTGCCTCGCCTCCATGGGCAACTACGTCTTCAACTCCGCCGACCTGCTGGCGCTCCTGAAGCGCGACCACAAGGCGGGCAAGACCAGCCACGACTTCGGCAAGGACATCATCCCGGCGCTCGTGAAGACGAAGCGCCTCTACGCCTACAACTTCTACACGAACGTCATCCCCGGCCAGGACCTCTCCACGAAGCCCTACTGGCGCGACGTCGGGACGCTGAAGGCGTATTTCGAGGCGAACATGGACCTGCGGAGCACCACGCCGCACCTCGACCTCTACAATCCGCTCTGGCCGATCAACAACTACCACTACAGCCTGCCCCCCGCCAAGTTCATCCACAACGAGGAGGTCGACTCCTCCGGGCTTCCGCGCATCGGCAAGGCGATCAACTCCATCGTCTGCGACGGCTGCATCGTCTCCGGCAGCACCGTGACCGACTCGATCCTGTTCAACAAGGTCTTCGTCCACAGCTACGCCACGGTCCACAACTGCATCCTGCTGTCCGACGTCGACATCGGCGAACACTGCCGCATCCGCAACGCGATCATCGACAAGCACAACATGATCCCGCGCGGCACGATCATCGGCTACGACAAGGCCGCGGACGAGAAACGGTATTTCGTGGTCGACCTCGGCGTCGACGAACAGGGCAATCCGAAGTGGCTCACCGTGATCCCGAAGGAACGCCACTCCATGCAGGTGGTGCATCCGTCGGCCGACCTCTCGCAGCTGGACGCCGAACCGGAACCCGAAGCAAAGGCGACCGCCGATCCGTCGAACGCATAAGATCCTGCGAGACCGACCGTGAACTCCTCCGGGGCATCCTCCCGCCTCTGGGACCGTGTGTTTGAACGGGTGCGCCGCGAACTCGGCGACGCGCCCGGCTGCCACGATTTCGCCCATACGCTCCGCGTGCTGAAAAACGCCGAACGGATCGCCGCGGAAGAACCCGCCTGCGACCTGGACGCCGTGCGTTTCGGCGCGCTGCTGCACGACGTGGCGCGACCGGAGGAACTCGCCTCCGGCGGCAGGCTCTGCCACGCCGCGCTCGGCGCGGACAAGGCGCGGCGCATTTTGGAGGAAGAAGGCTGTACGGACGGGGCGTTCGTCCGGCATGTCTCGGAGATCGTGCGGACGCACCGCTACCGCGGCAGCCTGAAGCCCGCCACGCTCGAGGCGCGCATCGTGTACGACGCGGACAAGCTCGATTCGCTCGGCGCGTTCGGCGTGGCGCGCGCGTTCCATTTCGCGGGCCGCATCGGCGCCTGCCTGCACAACACCGAACAGGAAGCCCTCGCCTCCGAATCGTATTCCAGCCAGGACTCCGCCTACCGCGAATACCTCGTGAAGCTCCGCGGGCTCCCGGACCATCTGCTGACGGACCCCGCGCGGCGATTCGCCGCCGACCGGGCGGCGTTCATGCGGGCGTTCTTCGACCGTCTGAACGAGGAACAGGAGGGGCGCCGGTAACATGATCTCCGACTTCATGGCGTTCTGCTTCCCCGGCATGACGGCGTTCCAGCTGGCGATCCTCGCCGTTTCCGCGCTGCTCGTGGGCGTGAACAAGTCCGGCATCCCCGGACTCGGCATGCTGCCCGTGATCCTGCTTGCCGTGGCGTTCGACCTGAATCCCGGCTTCGCGACCGGCGTGATGCTGCTCATGATCTGCACGGGCGACATCTTCGCGGTGTCCTACTACCGGCGCAACGCCGACTGGAAGATCGTGGTCCGGCTGCTCCCGTACACCATGCTCGGGCTCGCGCTCGGATTCGTGACGCTGCGGCACCTGAACCGGCCGGAACACCTCCGCATGCTGATCGGCTGGATCATCCTGCTCCTGGCGGCCGTGCATCTGGTCCGCGTGGCGTTCTTCAAGCACGCGCCCGTTCCGAGCCACTGGGCATTTTCCGCTGTCGTCGGGCTGACCGCCGGATTCACGACGCAGGTGGCGAACGCCGCCGGCCCCGTCATGGCGCTGTACCTGCTGAGCATGAAGCTGCCGAAGAACCGCTACGTCGGCACATGCGCCTGGTTCTTCATGATCATGAACTGGACGAAACTGCCGGTCTTCTGTTTCGAGGGGCGCGTGACCGCCGCCGCGGTGTACGCCGTCCTGCCCGTGCTCCCGCTCATCCTGCTCGGCGCGGTCCTCGGCGTGCTCTTCGTGAAACGCGCCCCGCAGCGCTTCTTCGAGATCGTCATCGAGATCATCGTCATCGTTTCCGCGGTCAGGCTCCTCTGGCCCTCCCCGCATGCAGACAATCCCCCCGAACCGGCTCCCGCGCCGGCGGAGGAAACGGCGCCCGCCGAGCTTCCCCCGCCCATCCCGGACGCCGACGCGGGCTGAACCCGTTTTTCATATTCCTCCCCCCTCACACACGGAGCAATCAACCATGGAACCCACCACCCCGAAAGAAAAAGAGCAACCGGCCGGCGACGTCCGCACGGCCGATCCGTCCTCGACGAAGTCCGCGGTCAACATCGCGGAGCAGCCGGCAAAGGAAAGCGCCGCCCCGCTGAAACAGATCGAGCAGAAAGTCTGGAACGTCCGCACGGCCGACCTGCCGAAAAGCAAGGCGTTCCCGCTTGCCATTGAGCGAGTTCTCCTGCTGACCGGCAAGAACTTCATCAAGAACAAATGCGCGCTGCGGGCTTCTTCGCTGACCTTCCTCACCCTCATGTCGGTCGTCCCGCTCGTCGCGCTCCTCCTCGGCATCGCGCGCGGCTTCAACTTCGAGGAGATGCTCAGGGAAAAGCTCGTCGAGAGCTTTGTCGGGCAGGAGGAGGTCGCCGAATGGATCCTGAACTTTGCGGACACCACGCTCAAGGTCGCCGCGGGCGGCGTCATCACGGGCATCGGCGTCGGCATGCTGTTCTTCACCGCGCTGAAACTGCTCGCCAACATCGAAAGCTCGTTCAACGACATCTGGGGCATCAAACAGGGGCGGCCCATGCTCCGCAAGCTCAGCGACTACATCACGCTGCTGCTCCTCTGCCCGGTTTTCGCCGTGCTTCTCCTCGGCCTCAACACCTTCGGCATGGCAAGCATCGAGGGCGTCGAGTGGCTGCCCGGAAAGAGCTATCTGCTGAACGCCATCCGCTACGTCTTCCCGGTTGTGCTTTCCTGGGTCATGTTCTTCTTCCTCTACCTCTTCATCCCGAACACGCGCGTCAAGGCGAAGGCGGCGCTCGCGGGCGCGGTCCTGACCGGCACGCTCCTCATCATCACGCAGTACATCTACATGTACCTCCAGACGATCCTGACGAGCTACAACAAGGTGTACGGAAGCTTCGCCGCGCTGCCGTTCTTCCTCCTCTGGCTTCAGGCGACCTGGACCGTGATCCTGCTCGGCGCGCAGTTTGCGTTCGCCGTCCAGAACGTCAACTACTACGAATACTATCCCGGCGACCAGCCCCTCTGCATGCACTACCGCTCCATCTGCGCTCTCCGCATCATGAAGCTCCTCGGCGACGCGTTCAACAACCGGACCGGAGCCGTGACCATCACGGAGATCTCCGGCAAACTTGAAATCCCGATTCGCATCGCGCGCGCCGTGCTGAACGACCTGATGACCGCCGGACTCGTGATCGAGGTCACGAACGACCGCCGCCACGACGACGCGTTCATGACCAAGGTCCCGCTCGGAGACTTCATCCCGACGACCATCCTGGAACGCCTCTCCAACATCGGCGACAGCGGATTCCGCTCCGAAAACGCCGCCGAGGCGGAACAGCTCCTCGCCGATCTCTGGGGCGCGGCGGAAAACAATCCCGCAAACACCCCGCTGGTGACTTTCACGCCGGAAGCCCAGCTGGAGTCCGAACAGGCGGCAAAGGCATAACGGCGGCAAAGACGATAATCGCCCGGGGAAACCGATCCCCCGGGCATGAAACAGTGGCGGCATCCATAAAACTCGGGACGCCGCCGCGATTCTTTCAACTGTTCCGTGCTCAAGCGGAGCTGAGAGCACTATGTCAGCACACGCAGTGTGTGTCCGAGCGGAGCCGGACACTGCCGCAGTGGAGGCACAGCCAGCCTCCTCAACCCACAGTCAGGCCGGGCTCGGCGTCGCCGCCGTCCACGGTCACGAGCTTCAGGCTGTTTTCGCTCTTGGCGGCGAGGAGCATGCCGCAGGACTCGAATCCGGCGATCTTCGCGGGCATGAGGTTCGCCACCACGACGATGGTCTTGCCGACCACGTCTTCCGGCGCATACTGCTGGGCGATGCCGGCGACCAGCGAACGCACGTCGCCGTTTCCGAGGTCGACCTTCAGGTGGAGCAGGCGCGTCTTGCCTTCGATGCGCTCCGCCTCGAGGATCTTCGCGGTGCGGAGCTGCGTCTTGAAGAACTGTTCGATCGTGACCATGCCTTCCGGCACCACGACGTCCTTCGCCTTCGGCGCCTTGACCTCCTGTTTTTTCTGCTTTTCCGGCTTCGCGGGGGCGGCCTCTTCGGACTTCTCGACCACGATGCGCGGGAAGAGCGGAGGCATGTCGACCATGGTGCGCTTCGCGCTCGCGCCGGGGTCGGCGAACTCGCTGAGCGACTTGAAGTCGGTCTTCGCGATCTCCTCCTCGGAGAGTCCGAGCGAACGGCGCAGGAGCGTCATCTTTTCGGGCATGATCGGGAAGAGCAGGCCGGACACGATCTCGAGCGTCTGCGCCGCGGCGTACAGCACGGCGGCAAGGCGGTCGGTCTTGCCTTCCTTCGCGAGCGTCCATGGCGCGGTGCGCTCCAGGAACTTGTTCGCCTCGCGGACCACGTTCATGACGGCGTTGATCCCGCGGTCGAGCTTCATGGCGTTGAGCTCGGTTTCCAGCTGTTTGACAGCCAGCCCCGCCTTGGAGAGCAGTTCCAGTTCGAGGGGCTGGAGCGGGGGCGGCGGCGGAAGCGTGCCGCCGAAATTCTTGATGGAGAGCTTCACCACGCGCGACAGCAGGTTGCCGAGGTCGTTCGCGAGGTCGGTATTGAACCGCTGGAGGAAGTCCTCCTCGGTGAACGAGGCGTCGTTGCCGGGCGTCATGGCGGCGAGCAGGAAGTAGCGGAACGCGTCCACGCCGTACTTGTCCGCCATGTCCATCGGGTTCACCACGTTGCCGAGCGACTTGCTCATCTTGCGGTTGCCGGTGAGCCACCAGCCGTGCGCGAAGATGGTCTTCGGCATCGGAAGTCCGATGGCGTGGAGCATGGTCGGCCAGTACACGCTGTGCGTGGTGAGGATGTCTTTTCCAATCAGGTGGATGCAGCTGGTCCAGTAGCGCTCGAAACGCGCCCGGTCGACGCCGTATCCGATCGCGGAGATGTAGTTGATGAGCGCGTCGAACCAGACGTAGCACACGTAGTCCTGGTCGAACGGGAGCTCGATGCCCCAGGAGAGGCGGGACTTCGGACGGGAGATGCAGAGGTCCTCCAGCGGCTTGCGGAGGAATCCGAGCGTCTCGTTGGCGCGGAACGCGGGCTGGATGAAGTCCGGGTGCTCGGTGATGTACTGGATGAGCCAGTCCTGGTATTTGCTCATGCGGAAGAAATAGTTGCTCTCGACGATGGTGTCGACTTCGCGCTGGCAGTCCGGGCAGAGCTTGCCGTCGACCAGGTCCTTCTCCGTGAAGAAGCGTTCGCAGGCGACGCAGTAGTAGCCCTTGTACTCCGCCTTGTAGATGAGGTCGCGGTCGAAAAGGTCCTGCAGGATGGCGCGGACGATCTTCTTGTGGCGTTCCTCGGTCGTGCGGATGAAATCGTCGTTCGTGATGCCGAGGCGCTTCCAGAGCTCCTGGAACCGGACCACGGTGCTGTCGCACTGCTCGATCGGGGTCATGCCGTTCTTCGCGGCGGCCTTCTCGACCTTCTGTCCGTGTTCGTCGGTGCCGGTCAGGAACCAGACGTCGTCGCCGGCGGCGCGGTGGTAGCGCGCGAGGACGTCGGCGAGAACGGTCGTGTAGGCGTGCCCGATGTGGGGCTTGTCGTTGACGTAGTAGATCGGGGTCGTGACGTAAAATGTGCTATTGCTCATTGGCATGTTCCTTTCTTCTGTGTCAGAGGTAGCGGTCCAGCTCGGCGCGGACGCGCTGCGCCAGGATTTCGGCGGCCTGATCCACGGGGATCATCTCGGAGTCGCGGGAGGCGCGCGTGCGGAATTCGACCATGCCGTTCGCGAGCGTCTTCGGGGAGACGATCACGCGGAACGGAACGCCGAGAAGGTCGGCGTCGCTGAACATGAACCCGGCCTTCTCGCCGCGGTCGTCGTACAGGACTTCCACGCCCTTCGCCTGAAGGTCGTTGTACAGCGCCTCCGCCTTTTCGCCGGACTCGGAGCCGTTGGGCTGGAGCGCGACGATGTGGACCTGGTACGGCGCGATGGACATCGGCCAGACCGGGCCGTAGTCGTCGTGGTTGTCCTCGATGACCGACGCCATGGTGCGGCCGACGCCGATGCCGTAGCAGCCCATGTACATCGGCTTGGACTTGCCGTCCTTGTCCAGGTAGTTCACCTTCATCGCCTTCGAATACTTCAGGCCGAGCTGGAAGATGTTGCCGATCTCAATGCCGTGTTTGAACTGGAGCGGCTCGCCGGTCACCGGGCAGGGGTCGCCCTCGCGGACGCACGCCACATCCGCCACCAGGCCGCCTGTCATGTCGCGGCCGTAGTTGAAGTTCCTGTAGTGGAACCCTTCCTCGTTCGCGCCGACCACCAGGTTCACGGTCCCCGCAGCGGACGGGTCGATCACGAGGCGGACCTTGCCGGGGACCTCGGCGATGCCGACCGGGGAAGCGTATCCGGGGACGGCGCCGCAGGCGCGGATGAGGTTGTCGTCGGCGAACTTGATTGAATTGAGGCCAAGGACGTTTTTGAGCTTGCACTCGTTGACCTCGAAATCGCCGCGGATGAGCACGAAGATCAGCTCCTTGCCGTCCTCGGTGCTGTAGAACACCGCCTTGCCGGTCTGCGCGGGCGTCACGTTCAGGAAGGACGCGACCTCCTCGATGGTCTTGGAGTGCGGCGTGGCGACTTTTTCGAGCGGGAGCTCCTCGCCGGCACGTTCGAACTTCAGCCCGGACACCGCGACCTCGCGGTTCGCCTTGTAGCTCTTGCCGTCCGGCGACAGGAAGATATTGTCCTCGCCGCAGTCCGCCAGCAGCATGAACTCGTGCGACACGCTGCCGCCCATCATGCCGGTGTTGGACAGGATGGAGACCACGTGCTTCATGCCGACGCGGCGGAAGATGCGTTCGTAGGCGGCGTGAAGCTCCTGGTAATAGGCGTTCAGGTCCTCCTGCGAGGTGTGGAAACTGTAGGCGTCCTTCATGGTGAACTCGCGGACGCGGATCAGCCCGGCGCGCGGACGCGCCTCGTCGCGGTACTTGGTCTGGATCTGGTAGATCATCACCGGCAGCTGCTTGTAGCTGTTGATCTCGGTGCGGGCGATCTGGCAGCTGGCTTCCTCGTGCGTCATGCCCAGGACCATCGCCTTGTTGTTGCGGTCGGTGAACCGCAGAAGTTCCGCGCCGACGGTCTGGTAGCGCCCGGTCTCCATCCAGAGATCGGCGGGCAGCACGACCGGCATCAGGACTTCCTGGCCGCCGACGCGGTCCATTTCCTGGCGGATGATGGCCTCGATCTTGGCGATGACCCGCTTGCCGACGGGCAGCAGGGAGTAGATGCCGGCGGAAACGGGACGGACATAGCCGCCGCGGACCAGAAACTTGTGGCTTGCGGTGGTGGCGTCCGCCGGATCCTCTTTCAGACGGCAGCCGAACAACTGGGACATTTTCATGGGAAAAACCTCGCGGATGTGTTTATTTTAATTTAAGAAAACGTTTTGCCGGAAAAAAATAATATAACACGGCAGAGAGTTTTTTTCAAGCGGGGAACAACCACGCGACGAAAGAAAAAGCGCGCGGGAAAAGCGGTAAACGCCATGCGTCATTCCGCGCAGCCTTCGGGAACGGCTCAAAAAAACGTTTTCACGCGCAATACGCGCAAGCTTCGGGAATGGCTCAAATCTGCTTTCCCGCGCATACACGCAATACGCGCAAGTTTCAGTTAAAACAAGTTCCTTTTAACTGAAACTTGGGGGGTAGTCCGAATCCTCAGTCATGTTTCTCCATCTTGTCCGGGCAGGTTTCCGTTCTCATTCCGTCTCACAAAAGAGGCTGTGAAAACAAACAAGGGGAATAGGACGGTGTTTACCTGCGCACTTGGACAGGCTTCGGGAATGGCTCAAAATCCGTTTTCCCACGCATACGCGCTGTACGCGCATGTTTCAGTTAAAACATGTTCCTTTTAACTGAAAATTGAGTTTTCTTCTGCTGTTCACAGGCATTCTTGAAAACAGACCGGTACGGTCCCTGGTTGCCGGTTTCTTTTTTTGTGACAATCCCGCATGCTTAATGCTGCAGAAGGTCCACAAAAGGTCCGCAAACATAGCGTTCCCGCGCATACGCGCAAGTTTCAGTTAAAACAAGTTCCTTTTAACTGAAACTTGATGCTTTTCCGAACTTTATGGGTTGCCTCCCGGACATTGTGGGTTACTTCCCGGACGGACAGGCTTCGGGTATGGCTCAAAAAAACGTTTTCACGCGCAATACGAGCAGCCTTCGGAAATGGCTCAAAAAAACGTTTTCACGCGCAATACGCGCAAGTTTCAGTTAAAACAAGTTCCTTTTAACTGAAACTTGATTGAATTCTGCATCTTTTACGCGATATCCACTCCTCTGCCTGACTTTGCCCTTTTTACGCGATTTCCCCCCCCTGCCTGACTTTACCCTTTTTACACGATTTCCACTCCATTGCCTGATTCCGCCCCTTTGTCTGCCTTTCGCCCTTTTGCTCGGGTTCCGTCATTTTTCCAGGGAATGGGGCTTCTTTTTAAAATAAGTTGGAAAGATTTGCGATTTTTGATTGCATTTTCCCCAATATCGTGGTATATTTCTTTCTGAACTCTATCGACAATTCATTTTCCGGAGAAAAACCGTTGAGATATACTCGCACATACATCGCCTTCATCCTGACCGGGCTGTTTCTGCTGCTGAACGCGGCGGAAGCATTCGGCCAGCGGAAATATACCCCGCCCAGACAGCGCATCACGCAGGACCTGGTCGGCGCTTCGGATTTCGAAAAAGTCTCGAAACTGCCGGAGGGATTCGACGCGGCCGCGGATTCCTACGAATTCGTCGGGGACAATCTTGTGGCGCGCGGAAACGCCGTGGTCCAGTCGCCCGGCATTGAGATCTCCGCCGACAAGATCGTCGTGAACCTGGATTCCGACCTTTATGACATCGAGGCGGCGGGAAACGTCAAGTTCTCCATTCTTTCGACCTCCGTGCAGACCATGCCGATCGAAGAGTACGAGGAGCTCCTGAACGACCCGCGCGCCCGCGTCACCCTGCTCCGCTATGTCGTGAACGACCTCGGCGTACAGCGTGCGGAAGTGGAGATCGTGGTGGAGTCCTCGGTCATCCGCGCCGAACGCGCGGCGGGGAATCTGCTGACGGGCGTGCTTCAGTTCTCCAATTTCGCGCTCAAATCCGGCCTGTTCTACTGCGTGGGCGAACGCGCAGACCGTTTCTTCGACGGCACGGTGAAGGTTCACAAGGCGAGGTTCACGACCTGCGAATACATCCAGGACGACCATGACCACTACGCCATCGCGGCCTACGACGCCACGATCGAGCCGAGGGACAGCAACAACAGCCTCTTCCACTACGACAACCAGCTCGGCGACCACAGGATCCTGATGAAGAACAATTTCTTCCAGATCTACGGCGTCCCGGTGCTCTGGCTGCCGGTCCTGTACAAGCCCTCCGACCTGTCGAGCTTCGGCGGCAAGATCGAGTTCGGAAGCCAGAGCGACTGGGGCTGGTACATCCGCGGCGCGAAGCACTTCAAGCTCGCGGACGAGCCGTACTGGAACATGAACCTGATGCTGGACTGGTACGAGAAACGCGGCATCGGATACGGGCTCAGCTCCGACCTGCTGACGCCGGAATCCGCCACCGAGTTTTCGTTCTACGGCATTTACGACCGCAACCGCTACGAATACTGGGACCACAAGCTCCTGCCCGACGATCCCGACTACAAGCAGAACAATTCCCGCCTCTCGATCCCGTACTACCGATTTGAAGTCCGCACGAACAACCTGACGCACCTCACGAACCGCCTGGACTTCCGGATGCAGGTCGACCTGATCAGCGACTACGAATATCTCCGGGACTACTATCCCGAACGTTTCCGCACCGAATACCAGCCGCCGACCTATGCGTCCCTGGAATACCAGCACGACAGATTCACGGCCAGCGCGTACATGACGCTCCGCCTCAACGATTTCAATTCGACCGTGGAGCGCCTGCCGGAACTGAGGCTGGATTTCCCGCGGCAGGAACTCTTTGCGAACATCTACTATCAGGGCGAAATGTCCCTCACGCCGCTTTTCATGCGCTGGCGCAGGTTCGACCGGGAGATGGACGAACTCTTCCCCGCCAACTATCCAAGGCGCTACATCCCTGACAAGGACATCTGGGACATCTGGAATTACAACACGCTGCGGTTCGACTCGCTCCACATGCTCTACTACCCGATGAAGATCTGGAACATCAACATCATCCCGAGAACGGGCATCCGCCTGACCGCGTATTCGAGGACGTCGGAACGCGAGATCGGCGAGTCGGAGCTCGCCTCGATGTTCATCGCGGATGAGATCGAGGGCATCCCCTGGGGCTACCGGGTGACGAACTACGACTCCAAGGGCGGCTCGAAATTCCGCGTGATCGGCGAAATCGGCGTGGAGGTGAACACGAAATTCCACCACGCCTGGCAGGACGTGAAGAGCGCGTTCTGGGGCCTCGACGGGCTGCGGCATGTGGTCGTGCCGTATGTGAACTACACGTACATCCCGAGGCCGACGGTGAACGCGGACAACCTGTACTATTTCGACGAGATCGACCGCATCCAGGAGCAGCATTTCATCCGGTCCGGCATCGTCAACCGCCTGCAGACGCGGCGCAACGGGCACATTCACGAATGGCTGTCTCTGGAGCAGTACTGGGACTTCTTCATCCACGATTCCGACCGGTTCAACCACATCGGCGATCTCGGCACTATCCTCAGGTTCAGGCCGTTCGAGGGGCTCACGCTCTCCGCCGAACTGCTTCTGGACGTCGGCGTCAACAACGACCACGACTACGAGGTGAGGCGAGGCAACGAGATGGTCGGACGGCCCGGCATCGCCAGCCGCGCCATCAACAGGCTGACGACGTCCATCGACTACCGGTTCGCGCCGGAATGGCGCATCTTCGCCAGCTACACGTATTCGGACGCGTATGTGCAGCGTTCCGTCTACTCCATGGGCACCCAGTTCTCCGCGATGACCGCCACGTCCATGATGTACACGCCGACGACGCGCTCCCAGACGATCACCGGCGGATTCGAGTTCCCGCTGATCTTCGACAAAGACCTTCACGGGTATACCACCTGCACGTACGACATCGACCAGAACCTGGTCACAAAAGCCAGTGTCGGCCTCATCAAACGGTTCCACTGCTGGTACGTCGCCGCCGAATGCGGCACGGGGCAGACCTGGGACCGCCATAGAAACGGCGAATATTCGCAGCGTCTGAAAAACTATCTTGCCGTATCCGTAGGGCTCACGGCGATGCCCGGACTTGCGTTCGGGCAGAGAGTCGGCATCGGGCATTAAGCAGGGTATTTCACATTCCGAAAGGGCAACGCATCCATGAAATTCGAACAGAACCGGATCAAAATCGGCGACATCCCGGTCGCGGAGCTGGCTGAACGCTACGGCACTCCGCTTTATGTCTACGACGAACAGAAAATCCGCGACAATTACAGACACGCCGTGGCGACGTTCCGGAAATACTATCCCGATTTCCGCATGTTCTACGCCGTCAAATGCTGCAACAACCCGGCCATCGTGAACATCCTGCGCCAGGAAGGCGCCGGAGCCGACTGCGCCAGCGTCAACGAGATCCTGCTGGCGAAATCCGTCGGCATCACCGGCGAAAACATCATGTTCAGCGGCAATTTCCTCTCCGACGAAGACCTGCGCCAGGGCATCGAGACCGGCGCCGTCATCAACCTCGACGACGAAAGCCTCTTCCCGCGCCTCCTGAAATTCGGCGTGCCGGAGGTCATCTCCTTCCGCGTGAACCCGGGCTACGGCAAAAGCAACGTGGGCGAGTACGTGACGAACGCCGGACCGAAGGCGAAATTCGGCATCCACCCGGACAAGGTCACCGCGGCGTTCCGCATGGCGAAGGAAGCCGGCGTGAAGCGGTTCGGCGTTCACATGATGACCGGCTCCTGCATCACCGACGCGGACTATTTCCCGTTCGTCACAAGCCTGCTGATGGAGATCGTGGGCAAGACGGGCAAGGAGCTCGGGATCGACTTCGAATTCATCGACCTCGGCGGCGGGCTCGGCATCCCCTACGAACCCGGAGAGGCGGCCCTCGACCTGGAATCCGCCGCGAAAAAGACCGCGGAAGTCTTCAAGACGTTTGTGGAGAAATACGGCATGAAGCCGCCCCGCCTCGAAATGGAGCCCGCGCGCTACTTCGTCGGAAACGCCGGATACGTGATCGGGCGCGTCCACGCCGTGAAGGAATCCTACACGCGGATCGTCGGCACGGACGTCGGCATGAACGTGCTCGTCCGCCCCGCGTTCTACGGCTCGTACCACCACATCTACGTCGACGGCAAGGAGAACGAGCCGCGCGAGAACCTGGGCCTCTGCGGCCAGCTGTGCGAAAACACCGACTACTGGGTCAAGGAACGCAGCCTGCCCGCCAGCCTCGGCCCCGGCGACCTCATCGTGGTCGAAAACGCCGGCGCATACGGGTTCGGCATGAGCTATCAGTACAACGGGCGTCTGCGGGCGGCCGAGGTGCTGGTGAACGGCGCGGAGGCGACCGTGATCCGCGACCGCGAGACTTTCGACGACATGGTCCGCCATACGCATGTGCCGGAGCGACTGAAAAAATAAGAAAAAAAACGGAAACACGCTTTACTTCCTGCAAAACGCGGGCTAGATTATGATATAGACCGGATGATGCAGCCTGAAAACAACCCCTCTGGAGACCGCAAAAATGAAGTTCAGATTTTCAAAATTCTTTTCGAGCGATATCGGAATTGATCTGGGTACCGCGAACTGTCTGGTCTACGTCAAGGATCATGGCGTCGTGCTGAACGAGCCGTCCGTCGTCGCGATCAAGGACAATGTGGTCGTGAGCGTGGGCGCCGAGGCGAAACGCATGCTGGGACGCTGCCCCATGAACATCAAGGCGATCCGTCCGATGAAGGCGGGCGTGATCGCCGACTTCGCCGTGACCGAGGAAATGCTGCGCTACTTCATCCTGAAGGCGAAGAACTTCATGGCGCCCTACCAGCGCATCTTCCGCCCCACCGTCCTCATCGCGGTCCCCTCCGGCATCACCGAGGTCGAAAGCCGCGCCGTGCAGGACAGCGCCATGCACGCGGGCGCCGCGAAGGTCCACACCATCGAAGAGCCGATGGCGTCCGCGATCGGCGTCGGCCTGCCCGTGGCGGAGCCGACCGGCAGCATGATCGTCGACATCGGCGGCGGCACGACCGAAGTGGCGGTGATCTCGCTCGCCGGCATCGTGGAGAAACGCAGCTGTCGCGTGGGCGGCGACGAGATGGATTCGTCCATCATCCAGCACATGAAGCGCGTGTACAACCTGCTCATCGGCGAACGCATGGCGGAGGACATCAAGATCCGCATCGGCAGCGCATACCAGGTGCCCGACCTGGAGGAATCCATGGAAGTGAAGGGCCGCGACCTCGTGTCCGGACTTCCGAAGAGCATCCGCGTCTCCTCCCTGGAGATCCGCACCGCCCTGCAGGAGCCCATCGCCAGCATCGTCGACGCCGTGCGCTCCACGCTCGAACACTGCCCGCCGGAACTCGCCTCCGACCTCATGGACCGCGGCATCATGCTCGCGGGCGGCGGCGCCATGATCCGCGGCCTCGACCGCCTGATCTCCGAAGAGATGAACCTCCCCGTCTTCGTGGCCGACGATCCGCTGAACGCCGTCGTCAAGGGCACCGGCGTCGTGCTGCAGGAACTGAGCAACAACGTCCAGATCTGACGCACGATCCAAAATGGCCGAAACCGAACGATATATCACCTCGACGCTGAACCGCCGCGACGAGACGGTCGAAAAGACCCTGCGTCCGCAGAAATTCGAGGACTTCCCCGGTCAGGACAGCGTCAAGGAACGCCTCAAAGTCTACGTCGAGGCCGCCAAACGGCGCAGCGAGCCGCTCGGACACCTCCTGCTTTACGGTCCCCCCGGACTCGGCAAGACCACCCTCGCCTACATCATCGCCAACGAGAAAGGCGCGAGCATCAAGTCCTCCAGCGGCCCGGTCATCGAAAAGCCCGGCGACCTCGCCGGCCTGCTCACGTCCATGGAGGACGGCGACATCCTCTTCATCGACGAGATCCACCGCCTGAACACCGCCGTGGAGGAATACCTCTACAGCGCCATGGAGGACTACTTCATCGACATCATGCTGGACCAGGGACCCGGCGCACGCTCCGTCCGCCTCAACCTCGCAAAATTCACGCTCATCGGCGCCACCACGCGCCAGGGCCTCCTCTCCGCACCGCTCCGCGCCAGGTTCAAGCTCGCGCCGCGCCTGGACTACTACGACCCGGAGAACCTTCAGAAGATCGTGCAGCGGTCCGCCCGCATCCTGAACGTCGGCATCACCCCGGAAGCCGCGTTCGAGATCGCCCGCAGAAGCCGCGGCACCCCGCGCATCGCCAACAACCTGCTGTCCTGGGCGCGCGACTTCGCGCAGGTCAGGGGCAACGGCACGATCGACGACGAGACCGCACGCAAGGCGCTCTCCATGATGGAGATCGACAGCAACGGCCTCGACGAGATGGACAAGCGCATCCTGGAGACCATCGTCGCCAACTTCAACGGCGGCCCGGTCGGCCTGAACTCGCTTGCCGTCGCCATCGGCGAAGACCCAGGCACCATCGAGGAAGTCTACGAGCCCTACCTCATCCAGGAGGGCTACCTCATGCGTTCGCCGCAGGGACGCATCGCCACCGACAAATCCTGGTCCCTCTTCGGACTCACGGCGAAAAACCGCCTCACCGGACGCGGCGCATCCGCCAAAAAAGGCGATTCCGACCAGCCGGATTTCTTCCAGTAACCTCAATCCCGCATCCTCCGCGCCCCCCCCGCGCGCACCATATGAAAACCGACCTGATTCTCCCCTTCTACAAACCCCACGAGGGCTGGCTGAACCATCTGCTCGAATCCGTCGCGGAGCTTAAAAAGGCGCTGAACGAACGCGGCTCGACCCTGCGCGTCATCCTCGCGAACGACGGCTCCCCGAAGTCCTGCTATCCGGACGAGGCGCTGGACGCCATCCGCGCCGCCGCCGACGAATTCGTCTTTTCCTCGTACGACGTCAACCGCGGGAAGGGCTACTGCCTGCGCCATGCGTTGAAGCAGGCGGACGGCGACTTCCAGATCTACACCGACGGCGATTTCCCGTTCGGCTGGCGGTGCGCCGCCGAGGCGTTCGACCGCCTGAACTCCGGCGCAGACGTCGTCATGGGCGTGCGCGGCGCCGACTACGGCAAGGCGCTGCATCCGCTCCGCAAGTTCATCTCGAAGGGCGTGCGCCGTCTGAACAGGTTCCTGCTCGGAATGCCGGAACGCTGCCTCGACACGCAGGCGGGGATGAAGGCGTTCAAAGGCGCCGGGAAACAGGCGTTCCTGGACACCACGGTCGACACCTTCCTGTTCGACACCGAATTCATCCTGCTCGCCTGGGACCGCGGGCTCCGCATCGACACGATCCCGCTCACGCTGCGCCCCGGACTCGCCTTCTCGAAAATGGGCTGGCGCATCCTGTTCCGCGAGCTCGGGCATTTCCTCCGCATCATGCCCGCGCACTGGTTCCGAAAAAAACAGCGCCGCCCGGCGCAGGACTGACCGATGAAAAGCATCCTGCTTTCGTTCGACATCGAGGAATTCGACCTGCCGGCCGAGTTCGGCACGGAGATCTCCCGCGACGACATGTTTTCCATCGCGGGCGAGGGCACGCGGCGTGTCCTCAGGATCGTGAACGAAACGGGCGCGCGCGTCACGTTTTTCGTTACGGCGGCATTCGCGCTGGAGTTCCCCGGTCTCGTGCGAGAAATGAAGGATTCCGGCCACGAGATCGCGTCCCACGGCTACTCCCACACCGCGTTCGAGCCCGCCGACCTGAAGCGTTCCCGCGAGGCCCTGGAGGAGATCATCGGCATGCCCGTCCGCGGATTCCGCATGGCGCGCCTCGCCAAAGTCGGCAAGCAGGACATCCTGGACGCCGGATACGAATACGAATCCTCCCTGAATCCCGTCTGGCTGCCGGGTCGCTACAGCAATTTCACCGCCCCGCTGAAGCCATTCCGGGAAACGTGCGGCCTGTGGCAGATGCCCGTATCCGCCCTGCCCGTGGTCCGCTTCCCGCTCTTCTGGCTTTCCTTCAAGAACCTCCCCCTGCCGCTCTATCTTCCGATGGCGAAGACCGCCATGGCCGCCACCGGATTCTTCAACATGTATTCGCATCCGTGGGAATATCACGAACGCGCCGCGGCCCCCCGGTGGAAGATCCCCGGCTACATCGTGCGTCATGCCGGCGAATCCCAGTGCAGCCGCCTGCGCCGCCTCATCGCGAGCCTCGGCCGTTCCGGCACGTTCGAGACCTTCGGCGCGTATCTCGACCGGCTCCAGCCGGAATAATATTTTTTTCTTCTTTTATTTCAAAGATTTTGAGGCGTATTCTGCCAGATTCATTCACCGGCATTTCATCCGTCATTCCGTCGTCATTCCGTCATTTCATTGATTTGCAAAGATTTGCCGTTCGTCATCCCGCATTCTTCCGACAGGGACTAACAACTAATAAGCAGATACAAATATGCCCCGGATTCCCGTCTTTTTCAGGGTTCCGGGGCACACACTGCGTGTGATGATGCGGTGCTCTGCTGCGCGAGAGCACGTGCCCGGACGGAGCCGGGCACTGTCGCGGGAGGCTTTTCCTCAGAGGCCGAGGGTCTTGACGGTCTCGAGGGCGATCATCAACTCTTCGTTGGTGGGCATGACGATTGCCTTCCAGGCGCTGTCGTCGGTGGAAATGACGCCCGCCTTGCCGAAGCATTCGTTGTTCTTCGCGTCGTCGCACTTGATGCCGAGGCAGGCGATGCCGTCGAGGATCGCCTTGCGTTCGGGCAGGGAGTGTTCGCCGATGCCGCCGGTGAAGACGATGGCGTCCGCGCCGCCGAGGAGCACGTAGTAGGAGCCGATGTACTTGACGATGCGGCGGATGAACATCTTGAGGGCGAGGGCGGCGTCCTTGTTGCCGGAGTCGGCGGCGTTCACGATGTCACGCATGTCACCGCTGCCGATGCCGCCGATGGCGAGCAGGCCGGACTTCTTGTTCAGGATGGTGTCGACTTCCTGGGCGGTGTTGCCGACCTGGACCATGCGGAGCACGGCGGCGGGGTCCATGTCGCCGCTGCGGGTGCCCATCATGAGGCCCTCGAGCGGGGTGAGGCCCATGGTGGTGTCGATGACCTTGCCGTTCTTGACGGCGGCCATGCTGCAGCCGTTGCCGAGGTGGCAGGTGATGATGGTGATGTCTTCGGGCTTCTTGCCGAGGAATTCGGCGGTGGAGAGGGTCACGAAACGATGGCTGGTGCCGTGGAAGCCGTACTTGCGGATGCCGTACTTCCTGTAGTAGTCCATCGGGATGGCGTAGAGGTAGGCCTCCGGGGGCATGGTCTGGTGGAACTGGGTGTCGAACACGGCGACGTTCGGGACGCCGGCGAAGATCTCTTCGCACGCCTCGATGCCGCTGAGGTTGGCGGGGTTGTGGAGCGGTCCCAGCGGGATGCACTCGCGGATGATGTCCTTGACCGCTTCGTCGACCTTGACCGGGGCGGTGATCTTTTCGCCGCCGTGGAGCACGCGGTGGCCGATCGCCTTGACTTCGGACAGGCTCTTCAGGACGCCGATCTGGGGATCGACGAGCTTGGCGCAGACAGCGCGGAGGCCGTCGGCATGGTTCTTCACGCCTTCGGGGGATTCTTCGAACTTGAAACCGTCCGGACGCTTGATGATGAGGTTCGGAGTCGGGGTGCCGACGCGCTCCACGAGGCCGGATGCGATGACGGTGTTGCTGCCGCCTTCCATCTCGAAGAGGGTGAATTTGAGGGAGGAGCTGCCGGAGTTGATCACGAGAATTTTCATGCGGAATCCTTTACGGTTTCTGGGTTTAAAATCGAATGAAAGTAAATAATATAGCATAATCCTCTGAAAAATGCAAGGAAATGCGGCGGCATATCTCCCTTTTTTCCAAAGGAATCGCGCGAAAGATCAGATCAGCGCGGGAAATACAGCAGCAGCGGCGCGCGGCCGTCGAACGCGAGGGAAAACTCCGGCGCGTTCGTCTCGTTCAGCGTGCCGCACCACCAGAAGGGCAGGCGGAGCTTGTCGAGCGGATACACCAGCCCGGTCGCCGTGACCGGCATTTCCGGGTGGAAACTGAAGATGGAGACCTTCGTGCCGGCGGGACGGCGGAACGAGGCGGATTTGAGGACGGACAGGAACGTGCCGTAATCGGTCTCCATGCGGACGTCGGCCCCGGCGGCGGCGAAGAGCGGGAGCAGGGACGCGTTGCCGAGCAGATGGTCCTCGCGGCGGCCCCCTGCCCCGAGGATCACGATCGTCTTCCAGCCGCGCGCCATGCACGCCCGGAACGCCTTCGAAAGGTCGTTCGTCTCCTGTTCGGTTTCGTGGACAAGGCGCTTCCCGAAGCGTTTCTTCAGCGCGGGGTCAAGGCTGTCCAGGTCGCCGACGACGAGGTCGGGTTCCAGTCCGGCGCGGAGCAGCGCGGACGCGGCGCCGTCGCAGCAGACGATCCGTGCGGCGGTGCGAAGCGTCTCCAGGAGGCATTTGCGGCGGGGGAAACTCCCGTTCGCCAGGATGACCGTGTATTGCCCTGAACCGCCCATAGATCGCCCCGGAAACGCGTTTATTCGGATTGCAGCGCCATCCAGCCCTCGCGGCCGGGGAGCACGCCGGACCGGATGGAGCCGGACGGAATTGTAGAAACATCCTGCGGCAGCAGGGCGCCGGGGGCGCAGAATTCGATCCCGCGCGCCTTCGCCATGCTGAGGAAGTCGTCGAAGAGGTCGGCGCAGATGCCGCCCTCGGCCTCGGCGTGGATGGTCAGCAGGTTCATGCCGTCGGGCGAGGCGGTGGCGAGGAGGCGTTCGTTGTAGTTTTCGCGCGTGACGCCGTCGCGGCCGAGCAGTTCGTCGTAGGTCGGCATGTTGAGCGGGATCTGCGGCGTTTCGAGCTGTTTGCCGTTCACGACCGGACGGAAGACGGAGCTGCCGCGGCAGTCGCTGTTGTAGCGGAAATGGAACGTCTCCTTGGCGGCGAGCACGGCGTCGGTGGTCTTCCAGCCGGGCGAGGCGGAGCAGACGGGCGGCTTGCCTGTGATGCGTTCGATCTCGTCGTACGCGAGGCGCAGATGCTTCATGATGAGCTCGGGCGAGAACGACGCGATGCGGTTCTGCCACTTGCAGTGGTCCCAGGCGTGAAGCCCGATCTCATGCCCGGCGGCGGCGCAGTCGCGCAACACCTGTTCGTTGCGCCGCCCGATCGCCGGTCCCGGCCATGCCGTCCCCATGAGGAGGATGTCCATGCCGTACAGCCCGGGAGCGTTCGTGCGGAGCATCTTGAACAGGAAGGTCGGCTTCAGCAGACGCCACAGGTTGCGCCCCATGTTGTCCGGGCCGACCGAGAAGAAATACGCCGCGCGGACGCCGTGGCGGTCCATCGTGCGCAGGAGGGACGGCACCCCCCTGCGCGTGCCGCGGAACGTATCGACGTCTACACGGATGGCGATTTTCATTTTTTTATCCCGAACTCGCCGGAGGAGATCGCCTGCTGGAGGAAGAAGTCGAGCGTCTGCTTGATGGATTCGCGGAAGGGCACGACGGGTTTCCAGCCGCAGTACTTCATGGCGTTGCGGATGCTGGGCTTGCGGTGCTGGCAGTCCTGGTAGCCCGCGCCGTAGAAGGTGCCGCTTTCGACTTCCTTATACCCCGCGAACGGCGGGAATTTCTTGCGGAGCGGATGCTCGTTGAAGAGTTCGACGAGGTTTTCGGCGAGCTCCTTGATGCTGGCTTCGTTGTCCGGGTTGCCGATGTTGATGATCTTGCCGTCGCAGAGGCCGCCCTTGTTCTCGATGATGCGGAACAGGCACTCGATGCCGTCGGTCACGTGCGTGAAGCAGCGTTTCTGCGCGCCGCCGTCGATGAGGAGGATCGGGTTGCCCTGCACCAGGTTCAGGATGAGCTGGGTAATGGCGCGGGAGCTGCCGATGCGGGCGGAGGAAAGCGAGTCGAGCTTCGGTCCCATCCAGTTGAACGGGCGGAAGAGCGTGAACTTGAGGCCGCGGGACGCGCCGTACGCCCAGATCACGCGGTCGAGCATCTGCTTGCTGCAGGAGTAGATCCAGCGCTGCATGCGGATCGGGCCGAGGATGAGGCGGGAGTTGTCCTCGTCGAAGTTCTCGTCGTCGCACATGGCGTAGACTTCGGAGGTGGAGGGGAAGATGATGCGCTTGTTGTACTTGGCGCAGTAGCGGACAATCTTCAGGTTCTCCTCGAAGTCGAGCTCGAAGACGCGGAGCGGATTGCGCGTGTATTCGATCGGGGTGGCGATGGCGACCAGCGGCAGCACCACGTCGCACTTGCGGACGTGGTATTCGATCCACTCGTGGTTGATCTGCACGTCGCCCTCGAAGAAGTGGAAGTCGGGATGGGACAGCAGGTCGGTGATGTAGCCGCTGCGGAGGTCCATGCCGTACACCTCGTAGTTGCCATCGTCGAGCAGGCGCTTGCTGATGGCGCTGCCGATGAAGCCGTTCACGCCCAGGATCAGCACGCTCTTCTTGCGCTTCGGGCCGACGACCGGCGAATTGGTGAGGATCATCTTCGGGGTGAACCGGCTGTCCGCGGCGAGCTGTTCGCCGGTCGTGTACAGGCCGCCGTCCTTCTGCGCGAAGTTCACCTGCACGGCGCCCTTGCCGCAGGCGATCACGAACGGCGCGACGGAGACGATGGTGCCCGCCGGGGCTTTCTTCTTCAGAGGCACGACCGTGACGTCCCAGATGAAGTATTTCTGGGCGGCGATGAACGTGAACGCGCCGGGGAAGGGACGGGTCACGCCGCGCACGAGGTTGCGGACGGACACGGCGTCCTTCGTCCAGTCGATGAGGCCGTCGGCGGGGCAGCGGTGCCCGAAGTACGTCGCCTGCTTTTCATCCTGCTTTTTGCCTTTCGCCTTGCCAGCGAGCACGGAGGGCAGGACTTTTTTGAGCAGTTTTTCGGCGGCGGCGGCGGCCTTCAGGTGGGCGTCCTTCGCCGTGTCGGAATCCGCGATCGCGAACTTCTCCTGCGCCACGATGTCGCCCGCGTCGACCTTCGCGGTCATCTTGTGAAGCGTCACGCCCGATTCCTTTTCGCCGTTGATGACGGCCCAGTTCAGCGGGGCGCAGCCGCGGTATTTCGGGAGGAGCGAGCCGTGGAGGTTGAACGCGCCTTTCTTCGGAATGGCAAGGATGTCCTTGCCGATGACCTTGCGGTAGTAGAACGAGAAGATGAAGTCGGGCGCCATCTTTTTGATGCGTGCGGCCCAGAGCGGATGGTTGACGTCTTCGGGCGCGAAGACCGGGATGCCGAGGGAGGCGGCGGTTTCGGCGACGGAACGGAACCAGAGGTTTTCGTTGGGATCGTCGGCGTGGGTGAAGACGGCCTGAACGGTCACGCCTGCCTTGACGAGCTGTTCGATGCCGATGCATCCGATGTTGTTGTAAGCGAAGACGACAGCTTTCATGCGGTGTCACTCCTGTTCTTTGGGTTGGGTATTTTCTTTACGATGAATCGATTCGATGAAGAATTGAGGGCGGGCGCGCGAGTTCAGGTGGATCTTGCCGATGTACTCGCCCATCAGCCCCATGGACGCGAACTGCATGCCCATGAGCACGAAGACGATCGCGAACATCGCGAACGTGCCGTACGCGCCCCAGTCCTTGTCGATCTGGGACCGGATGAAGACGTAGATGCCGAACAGCACGCCGAACGCGCCAACGCCGAACCCGAAGAAGGTCAGGAGGCGCAGCGGGAACGTGCTGGTGCCGGTCAGCAGGTCGTACTGAAGCGCGATGAGCTTCATCACGCTGTACTTGGACTCGCCCGCGGCGCGCTCGGCGTGCTTCACGTGCACCTCGACCGACTTGCGCGCGTAGGACATCGCGAGCATCGGGATGAACTTGCCGTTCTCGTGGCACAGCAGGATCGCGTCCACGACGCTCCGGCTGTAGCCGCGGAGCATGCAGCCGTAGTCGGTCATGGTCTTGCCGTTGCAGAGCTTGCGGACCATGAGGTTGACCATCTTCGAGCCGAACTTGCGGAAGAACGTGTCCTGGCGTTTTTCGCGGATGGAGCCGACGACGTCGTAGCCCTCGCGCAGTTTTTCCAGGAGCTTGTAGATCTCCTCGGGCGGGTTCTGCAGGTCGGCGTCGAGCGTGACGACGTATTTGCCGCGCGACGTCTGGAGTCCGGCGGTCACGGCGGCGTGCTGGCCGAAATTCGAGGTCAGGATCACGCCCACGATGCGCGGGTCCTTCTGCGACGCCTCGATGATCATGTCCATGCTGCGGTCGGCGCTGCCGTCGTCCACCAGGATGATCTCGGTCGTGCAGTCGAGCTTGTCACAGGCCGCGGTCGTGCGGGCGATAAGCTCCGTCAGGTTTTCCTCCTCGTTGTAGACCGGAATGACGAGGGAGAGTTCGATTTCGGGCGTTGTCATGGTTGCGGGGTCCCTTCTGCGCCGTCAGCTTCGGCGTGCTTTTCGCGAATGGATTCGAGGTATCGGAAAGATGGATGATAGTAAATGTACACGCGTTTTTTGTCCAGTTTTTTGTATTTGCGCTTCAGTGCGGGGTCGTCCGGCCAGCCGGGTTTTCTCCGTAGCTTTTTGAACTCATACTCCTGCATGATGTTCATCGGCGAGGTGAAGAGGGCCATTTTTTCGTCTGGGCATAGGAACCGTTCGGACAGTTGCTCTGAGACCGACTCGGCCTGAAGCAGAGCCAGGAACTCCCTTCCCTCTTCGGATTCCTCCAGTTCGGCCACCCAGTCGCCGCGCGTGATCACCATGCCGCCGTGCTCC
This sequence comes from uncultured bacterium, assembly GCA_902780135.1. Classification (GTDB taxonomy): domain Bacteria; phylum Verrucomicrobiota; class Lentisphaeria; order Victivallales; family UBA1829; genus UBA1732. The sequence continues at coordinate 95,665 of CACZEK010000007.1, read as the reverse complement.
AGGACGTCCGCCAGGAAAATACGGAACTCGTCCGGCCCCTCGATTTCGACCGTGTCAGAGGTGAACGTCCGGTTGGTGTCGTCCAGTTTTTCCAGCGAAAACGAACGAATCGGCGCCGGAAGATCCATGTAGTACGCCAATTCCGCGCCGCCGACCGAACCGAAGAAGGCCGTGCGCTTCAGGAAATCCGGATCCTCCGCCATGATCCTTTTCAGACCGGCACCGTGACTGCGAAGGAACGGCGCCGTCGACTCGAACGCCTCCGTTTCGCTCAGCGTGGGGATCACGACCGAGAAGACGCAGAACAGCACGAACGCGACGAACGGGACCACGCGGTTCAGCGGATCGGCGGACGGCGCAAACGCGCCTTCGGCTCCCTCGCGGAGCAGTTTCTTCCGCGATTTCCGCCAGATGACCAGCCAAAAGATGCTGAAAAGAAATGCGTACAAAGCAAAGAAAGCCAGGAGCGATATCAGGTCGGCATTCGCCCGGCCCTCACTCGAAAAGGAGGAGAGATGCAGGTCAAACCAGAAAGCATGCGTGGCCCTATAGATCAGGATTCCGAACCCGGCAACGGAAACAAGCAGAAGAATTCCCGCCGCAACCGGAATCAGGACATCCACCAGCCGGAAGAACTTGTCGGTGATCTTCCGCAGGAACGTCCAGCCCTCCTGCGGCTCGGAGAACCATACAGCGGTGAAGAGCGCGCACCACGGCACGATCGGCAGGATGTAGTACGAACGGCGCGACCGCGAGGCGGAGAACAGGATGAAGATGAACACCATCGAGGCGAACAGCCACAGCGTATCCTTCGAGGTCTGTTTGCGCCGGATGAGCCCGTGGACATAATCAATGACCGCGAAGATGAAGAAGGGCGTCCACGGGATCATCAGGCGCGGCAGATACAGGAAGTACACGTAGAACGGGTCCTTGTTGTGGTCCCACGGATTGAACACGCGCATCAGGTTCTCGCGGAACACCAGCACGATCCCGCTCGCGCCGTAATGCTCCGAGGTCAGCGCCTCCAGCACGAACGGCACGGCGTACAGGCAGAGGCCGCCGAGGAACAGCGCAAGGAAGAATTTCCAGTTCAGATGCACCCGGAACGATTTCCGGACGACACAGTCGATGAGCGCCAGCGCGGGCGGGATGACAAAGGCCGGAAGCCCCTTGGTCTGCGCCCCGACCGCACAGCAGCCCCAGAACGCGAAATACGCCCAGAAGGACGGCGTTTCGCGGTGGAACAGATACACCGTCACTGCCATCACGATGAAGACCGTCTGCTCCATGTCCGCCTCGGCGAGGCGGCCCCAGACGATGAACGAATACGTGCTGAGCAGGATCCAGCCCGCCAGATACGCCGTGCGCTCGGAATAGAACTTGCGGGCGACGGAGATGATGCAGGCGAGCCCGGCGAGCGCGAAAAGCGTACTCGGGAGACGGACGGAAAGCTCGGTGACGTGTCCGCCCGCGAGCTTCGAAACGACCGCGGCGAACCAGTAGCTGACGAGCGGCTTGTCGAAGTACGCCTGGCCGTTGATGCGCGGATGCAGCCAGTCGCCGGTCATAAGCATTTCGCGGACGACCTCGAACCAGCGGGCCTCCGAGCGGATGGCGGGGTAGATGCCGAGTCCGAAGAAAAGGACGAAGCAGGCGAACACCCAGAACGTGATCCACTTCGCGTTCTTGCGCATTTCGGGGATCAGCGTGTCGCTGCACTTCTGAAACCGCATCATGTCGAATCCGCCCGCCATGCAGTCTTACCTCACTTCGCCAGGATCTCTTTGCAGGCGTCGATCACGTCGTCGACGTCGGCGTCGGACATGCCGGGGAAGAACGGCAGCGAGAAAATGCGCTCGCTGTTCCACTCGGTGTTCGGCAGGGAGCCCGCCGGGACCGGGCAGGCTTCGCGGTAGTATTTCTGGCCGTGGACGCAGCGGAAATGCAGTCCGGTGCCGATGTTGCGCTTCTTGAGCTCGGACATGAAGTCGTCGCGCGTGATGCCGGTCCTGTCGATGTCCAGACGCACGACCATCAGGTGGTAGGAATCCTTGTATTCGTACGCGGGCCGCGCCAGCGGGATCAGCTCGGGGATGTCCGCGAGGCGTTCGCGGTAGAGCGCCGCCAGGTGGCCGCGTTCGGCGTTCATGCGGTCCACGCGCGTGAGCTGGGTGATGCCCAGGACCGCCTGCATGTCCGGCATGTTGAACTTGAAGCCGGGTTCGACCACCTGCGCCTGCGGGGCGCGGCCCATGGTCTGGCGGTCGTAGGCGTCGACGCCGAGGCCGTGGAACTTGAGGCTGCGGACGCGGTCGGCGAGCGCGGAATCGTCCGTGGCGAACATGCCGCCCTCGCCGGTGGTGATGTTTTTGATCGGGTGGAACGAGAACATCACGTGCCCGCGCTTGCCGATGCGTTCGCCCTTGAACTCGGCGCCGAGCGCGTGCGCGGCGTCCTCGATGAGCGTGACGTTGTGTTTGGCGGCGACGGCGCGGATTTTGTCGAGCTCCAGCACGCCGCCCGCGAAATGGACCGGGACGATCGCCTTCGTGCGCGGCGTGATCGCCGCCTCGATCGCGTCCGCCGTGACCATGAGCGTGTCGCGGTCGCAGTCGACGAAGACCGGCTTCGCGCCGTACAGGGAAACGACGTTCGGCAGGGAGACCCACGTCATGGAGGGCGTGATGACCTCGTCGCCGGGCTTCAGGCCGAGCGCGCGGAACAGCGCCTGCATGACGGTCGTCTCGGAGGTCAGCGGGATCGCGTATTTCGCGCCGGTGTAGGCGCAGAACGCCTTTTCGAATTCGGCGTTCTTCGGGCCGGTGGTGATCCAGCCGGAACGCAGCACATTGGCGACCTCGGAGATCTCCCATTCCTGGATCGAGGGCTTGGAGAACGGCAGAAATGTTTCGCGCATAAAAAAGTGTCCTGTCTGAACTGTTGCGATAAATAATATTAATATAATATACCCCTGTAATTGAAGATATGCAAGCGCGCGCCCGCGAAACGCGGCAAAAAAAACGGAAAAGATTGCATGGCGTCCGGAGACGCTCTCCGTTTCGCCCCCGTTGCGGCGTCGCGGCCGTGCGGACGGCTCCATGTCCGCGCCGGTATCCCCGGCGCAAACCGCCGCGCGGACACGAAAAAAGACGGCACGCCGGGGAGGGCATGCCGTCTTGGTGGATCAGTCCGGGAAAGGTCAGGCCTTGACGGCCTCGTCCTTTTCGTCCTTCTTCGCGTCATCCGGGCCTTCGGAGGAGATGTTGCGCTCTTCCTTGTGCCAGTAGGCGGTGATCATGGGGGAGACGAAGATGGAGGAGTAGCAGCCGACCACGCAGCCGATCAGGATGACCGCCACGAAGTCGCGGATGCCGTCGCCGCCGAAGACGAGCTGGCAGACCAGGACGAGCAGGACGCAGACGGAGGTCAGGATGGTACGGGCGAGCGTCTGGTTCAAGCTCAGGTCGACGATCTGGAAGTAGCTCATGCCCTTGCGCGTGGCGAGGTTTTCGCGCTGGCGGTCGAAGATCACGATGGTGTCGTTGACCGAGTAGCCGATCAGGGTCAGCAGCGAAGCCACCACCTGCAGCGAAATCTGGCCGCCGAAGAGGAGGTACAGGCCGGTCGCCACGATGGAGTCGTGGATCAGGGCGATGTTCGCCGCGATGGAGTAGGAGAACTGGAAGCGGATGACCATGTAGATGATCATGCCGATCATGGCGCAGATGAGCGCCTTGATGGCGGAGCGCGTGAACGCCGCGCCGATGAGTGCGCCGAGGGTGGACTCGGAGAGCTTGGTGAGCTCCACGTCGGGATACGCTTCGTCGAGCTTCCGGATCAGCGTGTCGGCGTTCTCCTGGGACACCGTGCCGGTGCCGCGGTCGCGCACGACGAGTTCCAGCACGCTCTTGCCTTCGACGTTCTCCTCGTCGGTGATCTTCTTGTAGGTCGCCTTGGCGTCGTAGCCTTCCTTCTCCAGGACCTTTTCGATGTCGCCGGCGGGGATCTGCGCCATGGTCTTGTCTTTCGGTACGTAGCTGACGATCAGCTGGGTGCCGCCCGTGAAGTCGATGCTGAGGGCGTCGCGGCCGCGCACGAAGATGGTCGTGAGCGAGAGCAGGATCATGAAGGCGGAAATGCCGAACCCGACGAAGCGGAACTTGATGAAGTCGAAGTGCGGATGCGGCAGGAACATCATCATGTTGATCTTCTTCAGCTTCAGCGGGAGCATCAGGAAGAACTCGAAAAGCAGGCGGGACAGGAAGACCGCCGAGAACATGGTCGTGAAGATGCCGATGACGAGCGTCATGGCGAACCCCTTGATCGCGCCGGTGCCCTGCCAGTAGAGGATGGCGCCGGTGAAGAGCGTCGTCACGTTCGAGTCGAAGATGGCGGAGAAGGCGCGGTCGAAACCGGTCTTCACGGCGTATTCGAGCGACTTGCCCGCGTCCTGTTCCTCGCGGATGCGCTCGTAGATCAGGACGTTGGCGTCGACCGCCATGCCAAGGGTGAGGATGATGCCGGCGATGCCGGGGAGCGTCAGGGTCACGTCGAACGCCGCCATGGCGCCGAGCAGCACGCCCGTGTTCACGAGGAGGGAGATGTTCGCGACGAGGCCGGCGAGGCGGTAGTAGATGAGCATGAAGATCATCACGAGGACCGTGCCGAGGAGACCGCTGTAGATGCTCTTGCGGATGGTCTCCTGGCCGACCGTGGCGTCGATGTCGGAACGGGACGCGATCGTGATCACGAAGGGCAGGCTGCCGCTCTTCAGGGCGTCGGAAACGCTCTTGGCTTCCTCCTGGGAGAAGGAGCCGGTGATGCGCGCCGTGCCGCCGTCGATCTTGGAGAGCAGGGTCGGCGCGGAGTAGAGCTGGCCGTCGAGCACGATGGCGAGGCGTTCGCCGACGTGCTTGCCGGTGACTTCGCCGAACTGGACGGTGCCCGCGTTGTTGAAGAACAGCAGGATCTCGCGCTGGCCGAACTCGTTCATGGTCACGTAGGAGTCCTTGATGTTGTCGCCTTCCATCTGGACGGTCGTCTCGACAAGGGTGTAGTCCGTGATCAGGTTGTTGCCGTCGCGGCGTTCCTCGGAGAGGAATTCCGCTTCGGACGGGGTGTCGGGATAGGAATCCGGATCGCCGCCCGCGGCGAGGTACGCCATGAACTTCGGCACCTCGACGTCGTTGTTCGGATGGACGAGGCGGAATTCAAGCTTCGCGGAACGGAGGATCAGCTTTTCGAGGTTGGCGCGGTCGTCGGAGTTGACGGACGGCACACGCACGGAGACGAAGTCCTGGCCGGCGGGGGAGATCTCCGTTTCGAAGTAGTTCTGCGCTTCCAGACGCTTGCGGAGTGTTTCGATGGCGTTGTCGCGGAACGAATCGAACTGCGCGCCGTCCATCTCCTTGTCGGCCTGGAGGTGCAGGAGGAATTCCGCGCCGCCGTTGAGGTCGATGCCGAGGCGGATCGCGCCGGAGGCGTTCTTGCGGACCAGGGAGATCACGTCGCCGTTGTTCTGGAGCTTCTGCGCCTTCACGATGTTCGGCTTCACGAAGTGGACGAGGTCGACGGAGTACGCGCCGGAACCGCCTTCCTCCGAAGGCATCCGGATCTCGCGGGACGCCGCTTCCAGGGCGGTGGAGGGATACAGATACTTGATCTTGTCTTCCTGCTGGAGCGCCTTCGCGCGCTCGACCACCTTCTGAATGGTCGGATCCGCGGGATCGGCGAGCAGTTTGCTGAACGTCTCGTAGAAATCGCTCTGCTTCAGCGGGAACATGGCTGCGACGAACACGCCGATCACGGCGAGCGCAAAGACGCAGTAAATGGCGAATGTGCTCTTGCTGTTCTTCATTTCTTCGTCACCTCGGCTTTCGTGTCGGCGTCGGCGGCGGGCTGGATGACCTGCGCGACGGCGGAACGGGAAATGGCGATCTGGACGTTGTTCGCGACCTTCAGCATGAACTGGTCCTTCTGGACTTCGGCGATCTCGCCGATGATGCCGCCGCTGGTCATGATCTTCGTGCCTTTGCGGATCGAATTCATCATCTCTTCGCGTTTCTTCTTTTCCTTGCTGCTGGTGCGGATCGAAATCGCGATCATAACGCCGATCAGGATGATGAACGGGACCATCATCATAGTATTGCTCGGGGGCGGGACCTGCTGCTGCCCGGCTTCGGGTGCGGCCGCGCCGGTCTGGGCGGTGGAGGTCTCTGCGGCAGGCGCGGCGGCGGTTGCGGTCACGGAACCGTCAGCGGCCTGCGCGAAAACGACAAAGGAAGTGTTTGCCATGTTCAAAACTTTCTGGTTATGTTGAAGCTAAAATTGTATGCGTAAAACTATAATATACACCTTTTTTCCGAAGAAACAAGATTTTTTTCCGAAAAAGTACGGATTTCCCCATAAAAAAGAAGACGCAAACAAGTGTTTCAGGCATGAAGCCGAACAAATGAAAAAATGACATGACATGCCTTATTGTCCGAAGAAAAAGAAATCGGACGGAATCAAACAAAAACTCAGGAAATCACTCAAGTTTCAGTAAAGGAACGTGTTTTAGCCGAAGCCTGCGCGCATGCGCGGGAATACCCGAAAATATATGTATGTCTTCGATTTTTGTGGTGTCGTCCGAGAAATCAGGCTGTTTCATCCGTGTCATTCTCTCTCTTCGTCGCATCGTCGGACATGATGAAATTGTTGATGTCGGTAATTCTGTACCGGACTGTTTTCCTGCCGAGCATTTTCCGTGGAATGCGCAGGACACCCTCGAATTCGAGAGCTCTGAATTGGGAGTAACTGATGCCGAGGATGTCGGCGGCTTCCTTGGCGTCAACCAGTCGGATGGGGATATCCGGCTCCATCGTATTGCCTTTTTTGGCAACGGCACGGAGAGTCTTCATAATCAAGGTGTACTCGGAAACAGTAAGAGCACCCAAATCCAGATCGATTGCCAGGTGACGTCCGAGCCACCTGACCGTTGACATGCGCAAATTGTTGTTAGTCCTGTTCATTTTCAACTATTCAAGAAGCTTGACAATACGTTTTTTTGAGCGTGACACTCTTGTTCCGTTGATGGTGCGGTCAAGCTTTATCAAGCGCAGCGGTCTTGAGCCGCTTCACGCTCTCATTCACCTCGGACCAGGTGAGCTCGCCGACGTAAAAATTGTCGCGCCGAAATTTGTCCCACATAGTCTCCATCGCAAAATCGGAACGTATCTCATCGAGGATTGCATCGAATCGCGGCAGCATATCCGTGGTATTCCGTTTCAGGCTGGTCGCCATGAACGCATCGTGCAGGACCTTGTAATCAATGGTCACCTGCTGCGTCAGGACATGGATGTCGTAGAAATCGCGCATTCTGGTGTTGGCCGTTTCCCTCGCCATGATTGTTTCCAGTTTTTCGCCAAGCAGAGTTTCGAGGTTATACGACCACAGAGAAATGAAGCGGTCCTCGAACATCAGCCTGTAGGAATACGGCACAGGGTGCGGTGTGATAATGTCGCCCGTGGAGATGTCGATCTTGATAACCTGACGCAGATTGTCGAGCGACGCTTCCAACGTGAAACGGATTCCCGGATAGTCGTGCTCCTCCATGATTTCAGAAACCTTAGTAACGGTGAAAGTGATGCCGTCCTGAACATCAATCCGGAGAATATCGTCGATGACTTTCCGGGCATCCGACATCGTCAACGGCAGGGACTGGATCGTCGTATCAATATCCATCGTTGCCCTGGCCTCAAGTCCGACCATCGCGGCAACAAGCATACCCCCCTTCAAAATGAACTTATCGCGGTAGGAAGACTGTGCCACGCGTTCCAGAAAACGTTCCATGATAAACGTCCTTATCAGAACCAACGCGCGGCCGTTGTCTCCGCCTGACAGATTGCGGGTTTTCGCCTTGAGCTGCATGGATGTCGTAATCACAGCATCACCTCCGTATAGATTCGCACGTTGTCCTCAATGCCAAGTTTCCTGGCATAGCGCATCAGATAGCCGAGGTTCTTTTTCTCGCTGCTCATGTATTCCCGCATGGCCGTCCGGAATGTTTGAATTTCAATATTCTTGCGGCAGCGGATCAAGTCGCAGATCGTCCGTTCACGGTCATACACGGGCACTTCGTTCCCGAATGCGGTTTTAACCTTCGTGACACCCAAAACGTACCATTCAGGCTTGGAATGAATGACGCGTACGCCCTGTCTGGCAATATGTGTGGAATTGTAGCCTTCTGGTACCGTAACGATGGTTGCGGGCGGTTCCCGGTCCATCAGCCCATGCAAGTAGAGGGCGCTTTCGCGTGAAAACACGATTCTGCCGTTTCGAACAGCAAGCAGGAAATAGCTGTCCGTCCACGCATCCACGACGGCGTATACGCCATGTGCTGTTCGTACCATACCGCGTGTTTTCAAATACTTCGTCAGCGTGTATTTTGAAATATCGTGCTCACGAACGACAGAGGCCTGGAGATAACCGTTCCCTGCCGCTACAAGCCGATCCATCAGGTCGTATTGTTCCATGTCCTTCGCCTCATTTTCCCAATTGTTTCCAGTCGAAAGTTTCTTTTCTCGCTATACTATTACGCTCTTAATAGCGAAAAGAATAAAAACAATATATCACACCGCAGGAAAAAGTCAAACGGTCCATGCCTATTTCGGACAAAAGAATTCATCTCGGATTTGTTCCCAAGGCAGGCACGCACGCCGGAGCTGCCTGCAAATTCGCGGAACGAAACAGATTTTGCTGCCGCCGATAATAGCGACACTGCGTCCGGCAGTTATTATTTTCCGGATTTCTTCTTTGCGGCGGATTTCGGAGCCAGGACGACCGCGCCGAGCCACGGGAGCCGGAGCGTGATGAACTGCTTCTGTCCGTGGCATTCGCCGGGCGTGGAGAGCATCTTCTGCCCGTTCAGCAGCCCGGTCCCGCCGTATTCCTCGCGGTCGGTGTTGAACACCTCGACCCATTCGCCGGGGAGCGGGACGCCGACGTTGAAATCGTCGCGCACGACCGGAGTCAGGTTCAGGATCACGACGAGCGGCGCCTTGCGTTTTTTGTCCCAGCGGATGAAGGAATAGACCGACTGCCTGAAATCGCCGCCGTCGAGCCACTGGAATCCGGCGGGCGTGAAGTCGTCCTCCCACAGCGCCGGCTGGCCGAGGTAGAACCTGTTCAGGTCGGCGACCATGTGGTGAACGGAGTCGTGCGCCGGGTATTTGAGCAGGAGCCAGTCGACGGACTGGTTGTTGCAGTTCCACTCGATCACCTGCGCGAACTCTCCGCCCATGAAGATGAGTTTTTTGCCCGGGTGCGTCGCCATCAGGACATACATCGCGCGCAGGTTGGCGAATTTCTGCACGTAGTCGCCGGACATGCGGCCGAAGAGGGAGAGTTTTCCGTGGACGACCTCGTCGTGGCTGAGCGGGAGGATGAAGTTTTCGGAGAACGCGTAGCAGATGGAAAACGCGAGCTGGCCGTGGTGGTAGCTGCGGTAGATCGGGTCCAGCTTGAAGTAGTCGAGCGTGTCGTGCATCCAGCCCATGTTCCATTTGAACGTGAAGCCGAGACCGCCGACATAGAGCGGACGGGAAACGCCCGGCCAGGACGTGGATTCCTCGGCGATCATGGAGATGCCGGGGTACAGCTTGTGCGCGAGTTCGTTCAGGTGGCGGATGAACGCGATCGCCTCGAGGTTTTCGCAGCCGCCGTACTGGTTCGGGATCCATTCGCCGTCCTTGCGCGAATAGTTGAGGTAAAGCATGGAGGCGACGGCGTCCACGCGGAGCCCGTCCGCATGGTACTGATCCAGCCAGAACAGCGCGCTGCCGATCAGGAACTGCCGCACCTCGTTGCGCCCGAAATTGAAGATGTAGGTCCCCCAGTCCTTCTGTTCGCCCTTGCGCGGGTCGGCGTGCTCGTACAATGCCGTCCCGTCGAAACGCCCGAGCGAGAAGGTGTCCCGCGGGAAATGCGCCGGGACCCAGTCCAGGAACACGCCGATGCCGTGCTCGTGCATGTAGTTCATGAACCAGGCGAAATCCTCCGGCGAACCGTAGCGCGCGGTCGGCGCGTAGAATCCGGTCACCTGATAGCCCCACGACTGGTCCAGCGGGTGCTCCATCACGGGGAGCAGCTCCACATGCGTATAGCCCATTTTCCGCACATAATCGGCAAGCGCGACGGCGAGTTCGCGGTAGTTGTTGAACGTCTCCTTCACTTCGGGCAGCTTCAGGCCCGGGCCGCCCCACGTGCCGAGGTGCACCTCGTAGATGTTCATGGGGCTGTCGACCGGATTCGTCGCGGCGCGCTTCTTCATCCAGGCGTCGTCGGTCCATTGGAACGGCTCCGCCTGCGCGATGATGCCGGCGTTGTTCGGGCGCAGCTCGGTCCGCCGGGCGTACGGGTCCAGCTTCAGGACGATGGAACCGTCCGAGCCCTTCACCTCGAATTTGTACACGTCGCCGGGCTTGAGGCCGGGGATGAAAAGTTCCCAGATGCCGGAAAGCCCCAGCATGCGCATCGGGTGACGCCGTCCGTCCCAGCAGTTGAAGTCGCCGACCACGGAAACGCGCTGCGCGTTCGGCGCCCAGACCGCGAACGAAACGCCCTCCACTCCGCCGAGGTTCCGGACATGCGCCCCCATCACGTCGTAGACGCGCTGGTGCTCCCCCTGGTTGAAAAGGTAAATATCCATCTCGCCGAGCGTGGGAAGGAAGCAGTACGGATCCGCCGAAGTGAACGTGCTGTCCGCGTACTGTTTTTCGACCTCGTACGCGAACAGGTTCTTTCTCCTCGCAAAGAGGCAAGTGAAGATACCCTGTTCGTTTTCCCTCGTCATCGGATAACGTTTCTTTCCGGCGATGACCGTGACGGATTCCGCCTCGGGATCGTACACGCGGACCGCCACCCCGCCCGGAACCTGGTGCATGCCGAGATAATCGTGCGGATTGCGGCAGGATCCGGCGAGTATCTCGTTCATGACCCTGTTTTCCTGCGTGTCGGAAAGCTTTTTCATGGGAAACGTCCTCCTGTAGGGCGAATGGTCACCGGGCGTTCAAAAAGAACAGAATGAAGTAGAAAACGAAAGAATTGACGATCAGGCTGTCGACAAGGTCGAAAAGTCCGCCGATCCCGGGCAGAAAATGACCGGAATCCTTCACGTTGCAGGTGCGTTTCAGGCTGGATTCCGCCAGGTCGCCCACCATGCCGCCGAAGAACAGCAGGACGCCTATTACAGCCATTTTGAAGTAGCCGTAGCCGTCCCACCATTCATAGCCGTTCCGGTTGTCGGAGCAGATCGCATAGATGGCGAGCGTGACGCCCACGGAGAAAACGAGTCCGCCGACAAGCCCCTCCCACGACTTCGCCGGGCTGATGGACGGAACGAGCTTATGGTTTTTTCCGTGCGTGACGGCATTGCACAGCGACCCGATGAGGTACGCGCCGATGTCGCCGCTCTTCGTACCGAGGATAAACAGCAGGAACGTCGCCGGGATGTTTCCATAGAAATTGTAGGTGTAGTAAATGCCGGAAATGAGCTTGAGCGCCATGGAGAACAGGAAGAACACGGCAAACCCGTTGACCGCGGCGCGCAGCGCCTCCTGGTTCTTGTTCGTCGAGAGCACGATCATCCAGAAAATGAACGCGAAAAGCGCAAGGTCGAAGGAGATCCCCGGCCAGAACGGCAGATAGCGTTTCTGAACCATCGGAAAGAACACGACCGCCACGAGCGCGGCGGAAATGAACCACTTGAGCCCCTTGAACCGATTCGGTCCGTTGAGCATGCCGCAGCATTCCCACGATGCGCCGAATCCGAGCAGGGCGCAGAGAACCGTGAAAAACCATCTTCTTACCTCGAACGGGAAGAACACCGCTCCCGCCAGAAGGGAAAGAAGTACAATGGAGCTGAACGTGCGTTTTGCGAGGGTTGACATGGATTATCTGCCTCCGAATCTGCGTTTCCGGCCGTAATACGCCCGGACAGCCTTGTCGAACTCGTTGATGTCAAAATCGGGCCATAAGGTCTTCGTGAAATAAAACTCGCTGTAGGATATCTGCCACAGCAGGAAATTGCTGACGCGCTCCTCGCCGCTGGTGCGGATCAGCAGGTCGGGATCCGGCACTTCGGGGAGATACAGGTGGTCCGCCACCGTCTTTTCCGTGATGTCTTCCGGGGAAAGCGTACCGCTTTTCACCTCGGCGGCAATGGATTTCACGGCATCGGTGATCTCCATGCGCGAACCGTAATTGAGCGCGAGGATGAACGTGCGTGTGAATTCCTTTGCCGTTTCGCACTTCACTTTGTCGAGGCGGACGCGGCAGGATTCCGGCAGCGCGGAAATATCGCCCGCCGTGAGCAGGCGGACTTTTTCCTTCAGCAGGACTTCGAGGTTGTCGTCGAGGAATTGCGCCAGAATGTTCATCAGCGCGTCGACCTCTTCCTTCGACCGCTTCCAGTTTTCCGTGCTGAACGCATACAGCGTGACATAGCGGATGGATTCGTAGCGCGAGATGTAGTTCATAAAATCCACGACGCGGTTCGCGCCCGCCAGATGGCCTTCCTTGCGTTCCACGCCGTGCTGTGCCGCCCAGCGTCCGTTGCCGTCCAGGATGACGGCCACATGTCTGAGTTCATTCTCCTGCGCCATAGAACCTTTCCTCCAGCATCATCGCCAGTGCGTGGTAGATGGGCAGATGGTATTCCTGAACGCGGTAGGCTTCCCGCGCCGGGACGTCCAGGATGAAGTCGGCGTATTTTCTGCACACACCCTCCTCGTTGTTCCCGGTCAGGAGATATGTGGATATGCCGAGCACGCGCGCCACTTTGAAGAGATTCAGGATATTCTTCGCATTGCCGGAAGTCGTGATCCCGAGCACGGCGTCCCCCTTCGTGCCGAAAATGTACAGCTGCTGGGCATACGTCATGAGCGGATCGACGTCGTTGGTATACGCCGAGGCAAGCGCCGGATGGCCGTTCAGCGAGATCGCCCGGAACCCCCTCTGGATCCTTTCCGGGAAGTTTTCGCCGGGATAGGCGGCCTCCAGAGCGTCGCCGAGTTCGGACGGGATATGGCGGCGGCTCAGGAACCCTTTTCCGAGCTCGGCAATAAAATGCTCTGCGTCAGAACAACTTCCGCCATTTCCGCAGATAAATAACGTTTTGTTCTTGAAAAATACGTTTTCAAGGTTAAAATATAATGTATGGATTTTTTCCGCGGTGTCCCGGAGATCGGGATACCGTGCCAGAAGATCATCCATGTGCTTCTTGACATTGTTGTTCATATTCATGTTCGTCACCTGCCAACAGGGTTTAATAAAAGGTCGCATTGTTAATAGAACACCGTTTCCGTACAAAGTCAAACCGTTTTGTGAACATCTTCCGAAAAAAGTGTTTGAAGCGGGAACGGCGGGTTGTTGACACTGTTGACACCCCTTACTCCTTTTATTTTTGCTCAATTCAGGTTAAAATCATATCAGAAACCAATCTCAATAACTTTTCCCGGACGGCAAAAAAGCAGACCGCCGGAAGATCGGAGGCAAATCCACCATGAAAATCAAAATTTCCAGAGAGACCATGCTGAAAGCCCTGCAGAGGGTCGGCAATATCGTCAATACGCGCAATACCCTTCCCGTACTCTCCAATATTCTTTTTGAGGCAGCGGACGGAAAACTGAAGCTTACCGGCACCGACCTTGAGATCCGCATGGAGACTGTCGTCGATGCCGAGGTCATCGAAGCCGGCAATACCACCCTGCCCGCGAAGAAGATGCTCACCCTCGTCTCCAAGTTCCGCGGCGAGTTCATCGAGATCGAAAGCGGAGACAATTTCCACTCCACGATCAAATGCGGCACCGCGTCCATCATGCTGCTCGGACTCAACCCCGCCGACTATCCGAAGAAGGATGAGGTCAAATTCATCCGTTCCTTCTCCATGAAGCAGGCGGACATGGCGGTCATCATCGAGCGCATTGCATACGCCGCCAGCCTCGAAGATTCCCGCAAGGTCCTGCAGGGCATCCTGTTCTCCGTCCGCGACGGCAAGTTTACCGCGGTCGCCACCGACGGAAAACGCCTTGCGCTCTGCGAGAAGGTCTTCGAAGAGCTTCCGGAAGGTTCCGAGGGCGACATCATCATCACGCAGAAGGCCGCGAACGAACTCAAGCGCCTCCTCGAAAAGGAAGGCGAAGTCGCGATCAACATCGCAGAAAACCAGGTCGTGTTCGAGGTCGGCGCTTCCGTGATCACGTCCAAGCTCATCGAAGGCAACTATCCGAACTACCGCCAGGTCATCCCGGCTTCCTTCAAGCAGACCGTCACCGTCTCCTGCGAGAGCGTGATCTATGCGCTCGAGCTCATCTGCGTGACCCTCGCGGAAAGCGGTTCGCCGAAGGTGTCCCTCACGTTCAAGTCCGACAGCATGCTCTTCGAAACGAACAGCAACATCGGCGAAGGCCGCGAGAGCGTGCCCATCCAGTACGACGGCGAGGAGATGTCCGCTTCGTTCAACTCGAACTTCTTCCTGGATCCCTTCAAGCACATCCAGGTCGACAACGTGTTCATCAAGGTGAACGACGTCATGAGCCCGATCGCGATTGAGAGCGGCGACGGCTTCCTGTACGTCATCATGCCGATGAGGAACAAATAAGAACAGCAAGTCATGCGGCGCAAACAGTGCGGTCGGAGAAATGTGATCGTGCTGAAAAACGTGCTGAAAGTCCTGCCGTAAGCTCAAACCGTGCATGCGGCGGGACTTCCGTATTCAATCTCTTCATCTTTAGTAATCTTTCGGCGTTTTCATGGTAAATTCACTGGTCCTGCAGAATTTCCGGTTGTTCGAATCGGTGTCCCTGCGTTTCGAGGCGCCGAACGTGTTTCTCTGCGGCTCGAACGGACAGGGGAAGACCAGTCTGCTGGAGGCACTGTTTTACCTTGCGAATCTGAGGTCGTTCCGCACGTCGCGCACCTCGGAAATGATACGGCTGCATGCGCCGTCCGCGCTCGTCGGGGCTTCCGTTTCGTTCCGCGACTGGTCGAAACAGCTCGCGGTCGAGCTCGGCGAGACGCGGAAACTGGTCGTGGACGGAAAGCATGTCGCACGCGCCAGCGAGTTCGCCGGTTCGTTCAACACGGTTACGTTTCTGCCGGACGACCCGGAGATCATCACCGGACGTTCCCAGGTGAGGCGGAAGTTCATGGATATGTTCATTTCCATGCTGGACCACGGATATTTCACCGCGCTGCAGGCGTATTATAACGGTGTAAAAAACAGGAACTGTTTGCTGCGGATGAAAGATGCGAACAACGATGTGATCCGGTCGTATCATCCGTCGCTTGCGAAATACGGATCGGAGATCGTTCAGACGCGTGAAATCCATCTCAGAATCTTATCCGATTTTATGAGAAACATCATGGCGGAATTGAAGCCGGAGCTTGCCGATCTGCAACTGAAATTAAAGACGGTTCACGAGCTTTCCGACCCGAAAATCTTTGAGGAAAAACTTGAGAGGAATCTGGAAAAAGACAGACTGAATGGATATACGACGACCGGACCGCATCTTGACGATTTCGATTTTGTCGCGGACGGGAAATCGTTGAAACTTTACGGTTCCCGCGGACAGTGCCGCGCGACATCGTTCGCGCTGAAGGAAGCGGAATTCGATATTGTCAAAAATCATTCCATGTCAAAGGACAACACGGTCGTTATCGTGGATGACGCCACCGGAGATCTCGATAAAAAGACGCAGGAGGCGTTTTATCATAAGATATCGGAAGCGAAACAGGTGTTCTGTTCCTTCACGGAAATCCCGGACAATCCTCTGACGCAACATTCACAGATCGTTCATATTACAGCCGGACGCGCTGTCTAATCCTACAGGAGTTATATCACTATGGCGCTTTACAATTCCATCATCTGCCGCTACAACGAGATCGCGACGAAGGGAAACAACCGCAGCATGTTCGAAAATGCGCTGATACGCAATATGAAACGCATGACGAAAGACCGTGTTCCCGGTTTGAATTTCGTGAAAATGCGCGGCCGTATTTTCATCCATAAAAACGAATTTGAGATTTTCACGGAAGAGGAACAGGAGTATCTGAAAGAACGCCTGAAAGACTGTTTCGGCCTGGATTCGTTTTCCTTCTGCATCGAGGGGGAACGCACCATCGAAGCCGTTCTGGACCATATCAAAAACGCTGTAAAGCCTTTGTTCAAACAGAAACTTGAAACGCTCGGCCGTCCCGTAAAATTCCGGACGAGAGCACGGCGTTCCGACAAGAGTTTTCCGTTGCGCTCCAAGGAGATCGAGATCGAAACCGCGAGCATGATAGAGGAAATGTTCGGCGAAAACAGGATACAGGTCGACCTGATGAACCCGGATATTTCCATAGGCGTCGAGATCCGGGAAAAGAATTCCACGATCTTCCTCGAAACGGTCAAGGCGCGCGGCGGCCTTCCGGTCGGCTCCAATTCTCCGCTGCTCGGCATGCTTTCTGGCGGGATTGACTCGCCCGTGGCATGCGCGATGGCGATGAAACGCGGCTGCCGGATGGACTTCCTCACGTTCCACAGTTATCCCTATACGCCGATCGAATCCGTCACGAAAGTCTGGCGCATCGCGAAGATCATCAACAGGTTCCAGCCGCACGGCGTGCTGTATGCCTGCAATCTTTCCGAAGTTCAGAAATTGATCCGCGACAACTGCGATCCGAAATTCCGCACCGTCCTTTACCGCCGCATGATGATGCGCATCGCCTCGAAACTCTGCAGAAAGAAGAATCTGTACGGGATCGTGACCGGCGAGGCGATCGGGCAGGTCGCCAGCCAGACGGTCGTGAACATGTCCGTGATCGACCGCGCCGTGCCGGATCTGATCGTGCGTCCGCTTTGCGGCATGGATAAACTGGAGACGATCGCCCGCGCGGAGGATATTGGCACGTTCGATATTTCCATCGAGCCGATGGCGGACAGCTGCACAGTCTTCGCGCCGCCTTCTCCCGTCATTCATGCCAAGCTTCATTTTGTCGAATTCGAGGAATCGAAAATTCCGAACATGGACGAAGCGGTCCAGAAGGCATTTGACGAGATCAAGCTGGTGACGGATGACGGTTTGACGGATATTCCGTCACATGATACAGTTGATTGATAATCAGTGATATGACAAAATGACGGTTGAATCCGACGGTTTGACCGTCATTTCTTTTCTATTGATTATCAAACGATTAACGAAACAGTCGTCAAAGAATAACGGATTACTTGTCTATTCTCTGACAATCTGTATCTTTAATCAATTATGCCATCCATCTTGATCAATCACATTATCTTATATACAATATATTATATTACGTTACCTGTTTCAGAAATATAATAATTTATATTCAGACTTGTTCCAATAGAAACCATATCCGTCTTTTTTTATTTCATCCGATTTTGGCTTTCAGTTTTTACTTTTCTGTCATCCTCTATTTCTTTCATGCGTTCCTTCTGTTCTAATTCAATACATTAATACTTATTAATAATTATTTATTCCGTGTCATGGTTTCTTTTTTTTGTTTTTCAACTTGAAAATATTCAGTCGACATGATATTGTATGATAAAATTAAACTGTTTCACTCCGTCTGTGAGAAAATGAGGTAGTCTGGATGTTTTCCTCAAAAACGATCTATGATCGAACAGTTTCCGCCTCGAAAACCGGGATAGCGACGTGTTCCATCGTTTTTTGGGCGGCGGCTTCCGTCCTTATCCTGTTTTCGCTGTTCGTTTCCTGCGCACGAGAGGAGGATCCGGCGGAATCTTCCGACATTGAAAAACGGCAGATTCCGGCCGAACAAGCCGAGACGGAGGCTGTTCCCGTCGAACAAGCCGAAACGGAGGCTGTTCCGGAAGAGCATCACCTTGTATCAGCGGATTCCGTCACGGATTCCGCACCGTCCGATGCACCCGCCGCGGAAAAGAAAAAGGTCGCAACCGTGTCGGATGGCGCACCCGCCGCGGAAAAGAAAAAGGTCGCAACCGTGTCGGATGCCGCCCTGCTCAGCAAAATCAAACCCGGGGAGTCTTCCTACATCCCCAAGAGCGCGTATTCCTCCGGCATGGAGTTCGAGTATGTGTACTACGACGGCAGTCCGACGCCGGACAAGGTGACGCTCTGTTATGTGCCGGACCCCGGCGAGGCGGATTTCGTCGTTCCGGACGGTGTTACGGCTGTCCACACCAATGCTTTCCAGGACTGCAAAAAACTGAAGTCCGTCACGTTCCCCGACTCCGTCAAGTCGATCGGCGAACTTGCTTTGAAAAACATTCCGTCCCTGAAGTCGGTTTCGCTGCCCGCGCGCATTACCATCGGCAGCCGCGCTTTTTACCAGTGTTCCAACCTCGAGACCGTGACGTTCCGGAAGGACCCCGAAGGCGCGCAGCCGTCCCCGGGGAGCGTCGTCCTGAAGAATGAAGTTTTTTCGTGCTGCAGCAAACTGAAACGCTTCGAGTTCCCGGAAGGACTCGAGGCGATCCCGGAAGCCGCTCTCCGTTCCTGCGCGGAACTGGAATCCATCGAGATCCCGGAGGGCGTGAAGGAGATCGGTCAAAGTGCGTTCAGCCAATGCACCGCCATCCGGGAGATCAGGGTCCCGGACAGCGTGGTGAAGATCGGGGGAGGGGCTTTCTCCAGCTGCTCATCGCTGGAGGAGATCGTTCTGCCTCTGGACCATCCGGTATTCCTTGACGGAGGCGGCGTGTTCGCGAATTGCACCAGCCTCAGGCATCTCACGTTTCCGCCGCCTCGCACGATATGGCTGGTCGACAATACGTTTCGCGGATGCACGGCGCTGGAAAGCATCGAGATCCCGGAGGGCATCGAGGTCATAGGGTACTCGGCGTTCGAGGGCTGCACGTCGCTGAAGACGGTGAATGTCCCGAACAGCGCAAAGGAGATCAGGAGAGGCGCGTTCGCGGGCTGCAAGAGCCTGGAAAGCATTACGATGCCGGCCGACGGCAGGCTGCAGGAGATCGAAATGTTTGCATTTTACCAGTGCGAAAACCTGAAAACGGTGACCATTCCGGGTTCGATCAAGCTGCTGGAGAATGCGTTCGACCTCGAGACGACGCGGCTGAAGTTTCTGTCTCCGGCGAACACGCGGTTCCGGTACATGGCGGACGGTTCCCTGATCGACTACGAGAAGAAGATCCTGATCGACGTACCGGTCACCCTCGAGGGGGAATACGAGGTGCCGGAGGGCATCCGCAAAATCGCGTCCCGGGCGTTCGAGTCCTGCCGCGTCGAACGCGTGACGATCCCGAACAGTGTGACAAGCATCGGGGGAGAGGCGTTCAAATCCAGCGCGATCCGGGAGATCACGATCCCCGCGAGCGTGACGAATTTGGAGGAGGGGCATATTTACGGTGAAATCGACATAAGGGACATATCCGCGTCGCTGGGCATGTTCAACGGCTGCACGGAGCTGAAGCGCGCGGAACTGAAGGGGAATCCAGAGAATATCCCCGAATACCTGTTCCAGGGATGCGCCTCGCTGGAGCAGGTCGTGCTTCCCGTGGGGATCACGGATATCCCGGCGGGCATGTTCCGGAGGTGCAAAAGCCTGAAACGCGTAGTCCTGCCGGGAGCCCGCACGATCGGCAACTTCGCCTTCGAGGGCTGCACGGCCCTGGAGCGCGTCGAGCTGCCGGAGGGAGTCCGCACGATCGGCAGCAGAGCTTTCGGGGGCTGCACGGGCCTGGAGGAAGTCGTGCTGTCGCCCGGGATCAGCAGGATCGACGACCGCGCCTTCAATGGCTGCAAGAACCTGAAACGCGTGGTCCTGCCGGATGGACTGACCTTTATCGGATCCATGGCGTTCGGGGACTGCCGATCCCTGAAGGAGATCGCAATCCCCGCGAGCGTGACGAAGATTTATCCGAGCGCGTTCGACGGAGCCGGTTGCGAACAGTATATCAAGGAACACTATGGGCATTTGATGAAACTGATACTCGGAGAAGACTATTTCATCTGACCGGCGGCATTGCTACCTGATAGCAGAAAATATTTGAAACTTGGCGGGGCCGGAAACGGTCGGGATCATGACCGGGATGAACATGGAAAACTTGACGCGGAACGATTGCGGCTATTAATAAAATTCTTGGAATTGGTAAAAAGCCGGCAGGGGGTGTTCGCACCGGCATGATATGGCGAATGACGATTTAACCGTCATTTTATAATATGTTTCATATCATGCTTTTGACGGAATGACGGTCGGATTTGACGGTTATTTTGTCGTTTTTGTCCGTTATTGACGTTTTGGCTTTTTCAAGCGGAAAAATAATCAATCAATAACTTCTCTCTAAAATGTATAAATAAAATGCCGGACGGGACAACGGATCCCTGCCCGGTCCGGTACGATTATGATTTTGCGGAACGTCGTCCCGATCATGCCCTGAAGGATCGATGCGCGGAAAGAAACCCCGCTCATGATTCTTCGTGGTATTCCTTTTCCGTGTTGACGTTCCAGACGGCGTTTCTGTCGCCGCCCTGCCCCGCCAGAAGGTGTTTCACCGCCTCGAACGCCGTAACCATGCTGTGGTCCATGTTGTTGTACCTGTGCTGGCCGTTGCGGCCGATGCAGTACAGGTTTTGGAAGGAATCCAGGTAGTCGCGCAGCGCGTCGAACCGCGCATAGGTGTCGAAGTAGGCGGGATAGGCTTTTTTCACTTTTTCGACGTGATAATCCCGGACCGGCTGGTCCGGGTTGAGGATGCCCATTTTCACCAGCTCGGACACGGCAAACGCCTTCCATTCCTCCCCGGACATGGACCAGAATTCGTCGCCCTCGCGGCAGAAATACTCCAGGCCGATCCAAAGGGAGCGCTCCGGGTCCCGGAGCATGTACGGCGACCAGTTGTTGAATATCTGGATACGGCCGAGCCTGACGCCGGTATCCTGAACGTAGATCCAGCAGTCGGGGATGATGCCGTTCAGGGTCTTCCGCTTCGTTTCGTTGCGCAGATTGATCCTGTCGACCAGGATGCCGATCGTGACGAAGTCGCGGTAGGGCAGCCCGGCGGCGATCTCCGCGAGCTCAGGCGGGACATCGTTCATGCCGCCGACCAGGTCCTTCACCGGCATGGAGGAGATCACGAAATCCGCCTCGAACGACACGGTTCCGGCGGGCGTCTGGCAGACGATCTCTTTTACCAGGTCATTCTGTGTCCTGACCTGCGCGGCCCGGTGGTTCAGGCGGATTTCGCCGCCCATGCGCTCGATCTCGGACGCCACGGCTTCCCAGAGCTGGCCGGGTCCGTATTTCGGGTAGAGGAATTCGCCGATCAGGGACGTTTCGACCTTCCGGCGGGCGCGCGGGACGCATTTGGAAAAGACGTTTTTGAGGACGGCGGTGATGGAAAGGCCCTTCACGCGCTGCGCGCCCCAGGAGGCGGAGATCTCGCGCGGATGGCGTCCCCAGACTTTTTCCGTGTATCCCTCGAAGAACATGGCGTAGAGCCTGCGCCCGAACCGGTTGATGTAGAAGTTTTCGAGCGAGCTTTCCGGGAGCGGGCTCAGGACGGCGCGCAGATAGCTCAGGGCGGCCCGGAACGCGGTCAGGAACCCGATGTTCCGGAACGTGCTCCAGTTCATTTTCGCCGGGTAGTCGAAGAAAAGGCGCTTGTAGTAGATCCGCGAAACGCGCGGCCTGGCGAGCATCACGCGGTCGGTCCGCTCGGGATCGGGGCCGCCCGGCGCGAGGGAGGTGCTCCGGTTGAGGAGGATGTCGTCGAAAGAGGGTTTCCCCTGCAGCGGCATGAGCTCCTGCCACATGGCGTTGACGTCCGGGTCCTTGGAGAAGAAACGGTGTCCGCCGATGTCCATCCGGTTGCCGTTGTGGACGACCGTCCGGGAAATGCCCCCCAGTGCGCCGGATTCCTCCAGGATGACGACCCGGATGTTCCGGTTCGCCCGCAGGAGCTTGTATCCGGCGGTCAGTCCGGCGGGGCCGGCGCCGATGATGACGACCTTTTTCCCGGAGAGATCACGGGGCGCGGGCATCGCGCTTCCGGGGGCGTTCCCGTCCTTCCCGGACGCCGGCGCGGCGGACGCGTTGGAATGGAAATCGGGATTCATGCGGGTCATTCCGTCATGACGGCCCAGGGTTTCAGGCGCGTCGCGATGCGTTTTTCCAGGACGCCGTAGAGTTCGTCGGCGTTCGTCCGGGGGACTTTCACCGCTTCCAGGTAGGCGGCCTCGAGCTCGCGGCGGACCGCCGGGGAGAGCTTCAGGTAACGGAAGAGGCGGATGATGTCGTCTGCGATCATCGGCACGGTGAGCGGAGAGCGGGAGCACTCGGCGACGTCGACCCAGCAGAGCTTCATGCCGCCGCCGGGTTCCCGCCGGTACAGCAGGTTTGCGGGCGTGAAACCGCCGTGCGCGTAGCCGCGGTCGTGGAGTTTCGCGAGCAGCGCCAGGTGGGCGCGGCAGAATTCCTTGAGGAGCGGTTCGTCGTTCGTGTAAATGCCTTCCTTGAAGAAGTCGAGGCCGTTGCGGAATCCCTCGACGAACCGGGAGACCATGAACGCGTTTTTCAGGAGCGGTCCGCAGCGGAGCTCGCCGGTTGCGAGCAGGTCTGGCAGGGGGAATCCGAAGTCCGCGAGCAGGGCGTAGTTTGCCGCCTCGGCGGCGCAGGGCGACTGCCGCAGCAGGTAATGATGGACGTTTTTGACCTCGAAAAAGCTCTTGTATGCGACGTCGAATCCGAGCGAGGTCTTCACGCGGAGGACGAACTTGGCGCGCGTGCGCCAGATGGTCTCGGACGGCCCGTCCGGACGGAACGCGCCCGCGTCCGAAAGCCGCCGGAACTCGTCGGCGAAATCGCTCCTCGCCCAGCTCCAGGAACGGAGCGTGCGGAACACGGGCGGGGAGAAGACCGGAGTCGCCTGGCAGTCCTTCGTCATGCGGGCGCGCCTCGCTTACAGGCTGAACTGCGTGCTGTGCAGGCGCCTGTAGATGCCGTCCTCCTTCGCGAGCAGGTCGGCTTCCTTGCCGAACTCCGCGATCCTGCCGTTCTGCATGACGAGGATCATGTCGGCGTTGCGGATGGTGCTCAGGCGGTGGGCGATGGCGAAGACGGTGCGGTTGGACATCACGCGGTTCAGCGCCTCCTGGACCAGCTTTTCCGTGACGGTGTCGAGCGCGCTGGTGGCCTCGTCGAGGATCAGGATGGGCGGGTTGCGGAGGATGGCGCGCGCGATGGAGATGCGCTGTTTTTCGCCGCCGGAGAGCTTGAATCCTTTTTCGCCGACCTCGGTGTCGTACCCCTGCGGGTGCGGGCCGTTCACGATGAACTCGTGGGCGTTGGCGAGCTTGGCGGCGGCGACGATCTCGTCCATGGAGGCGTCGGGCTTGCCGTAGGCGATGTTGGCGGCGATGGTCTCGTTGAACATGATCGCGTCCTGGTTCACCACGCCGATCATGTGGCGGAGCGAGGAGATCTTGTAGTCGCGGAGGTCGACGCCGTCGATGGCGATGGAGCCGGAATCGACGTCGTAGAAGCGCGCCAGCAGGTTCGCGATGGTCGACTTGCCGGACCCGGTCTCGCCGACGACCGCGACCATGCTGCCGTGCGGAATGTCGAACGACACGTGGTCGAGCACCACCCGGTCGTCGTAGGAGAAGCAGACGTCGCGGACCGCGATGCCCTGCTTGAACTCCTTCAGCTCGACCGCGTCCGCCTTCTCGGGCAGGGAGGTGTCGGTGTCGAGGAGCGCGAAGTAGCGGTCGGCGGCCGCCATGGACTGCTGCAGGCTGGCGAAGACTTTCGAGATGTCCTTGATCGGGCGGAACGCCATCATCGCGGGAGTCAGCAGCGCGGCGAGTTCGGTCACGGTGATGCCGCATTTGTACGAGTACAGCAGGAAGATCAGGGTCGAGGTGACGCCGACCATTTCCATGAGCGGGGTGAACATGATGTGCAGGCGCATCGCCTTGATCGCCTGGCGGTAGTATTTCCGGTTCACGGCGCGGAACCGCTCGTTTTCGCGTTCCTCCGCATAGTACGCCTTCACGGCGCGGATGCCGGAGAAGACCTCGTGCATCCGGGAGAACACGTCGGCGATGCGCGCGAAGCTGCGCTTGTAGTATTTGCGGACGATGCGGCTCACGATGACGATCGGGATGATGACGATCCCCAGCCCCAGGCCCAGCAGGATGACCAGCCCGTAGTCGTCGAACTGGCGGCACGCCACCACGATCGCCGCCACGCAGCCCAGGATCTGAAGCGGCGCGTTGGTCAGGTCTTCGATGGAGTGCGACACGGAGTATTCCAGCGCGGACGTGTCGTTGGTGCAGCGGCTGATCAGGTGGCCCACGTCCATGTCGCCGTAGAACCGGAGCGACTGGTGCGTGAGCTTGCGGAAGATCGCGTTGCGCATGTCGGCGACGACCCGGATGCCCACGTAGCGCGTGAAGTAGCCGTTGAGGTACATCCCCAGGCTCCGCAGGAACCACACCAGCACGAACGACGTGATGTAGATCGCGAAAAGCTGCCACGCGATCCGTCCGTCTTCGGTGACGATCTCAAAACTCTTTTTGACCGGCCATTCGATCCGGATCGTCTTGCCCTCGATGGAGCAGGGCAGATGGAACCGTTCGATCGCGTCCTTCGCCTGGCCGAGCAGACGGGTGAGCTTGGGGTCGTCGTCGGGCGGGCCGGACAGGACTTCCTCCATGCGGCGGTCCTTCTCCGCGTCGTCGATATTTTGGTCCGCCGCGATCTCGCGCAGCTGTCCGAGTTCCTCGGCCGAGACCGTCCGCTGGTCCGCGGAAGCGCCGATGTTGCCGCCGGAGTCCACCAGCCCGACCAGCTGCGGCACCAGCAGCAGCGCGAAGAACAGCGAGCCGCCGACGAGCATGCCGCAGAGGATGCCGAACGTGAGGCGTTTCCAGTAGGGCAGGGTGTATTTCAGCAGCCGCAGATAACTTTGGGCTTTGAAGTTGGAATCATTGTCTGTAGTGCTGCTCATGTCCGGTCTCCGGGGAGATGTTTTCATTCAAAAATAAAAAAGAGTCAACAGACAATATAGCACGGAAAAGAGCCGGATTCAAGAAAGATCGGCTGTTTTTGCCGAAAAACGGCAAAGCTCCCCCCCGCGCGCACGGACGCTTTTCCGGGGATTGCCGTAAATGCTTTCCGCCGCGGCCGTGCCGCGGCTCAGAAGCTGTTGAACGCCTCGAGGAGCTTGTCCTTCAGCGGATTCTCCTCGTAGTCGACCATGATGAACGAACCGCGCGAGACGGCGGGGAACTTGAACCCGTAGATGTAGATGAACCCGTTCTTGTCCACGTATTCGATCTTCGCACGCGCCTTCTTGTACTTCGTGTTGAACTTGTAGAACGCCACCTGGCGGTTGGCGACTTTCAGCGCGAAGCCCTCGTCCGCGTGGATCGGCTCGACCGCCATCGTGCCGTCGAACGTGCCGCCGGTCCGCTGCATCATGTACCGGCAAAGCTCCTGCGCGGTACGGTGGTTGTTCTCAACGGTACTGCGGCAGCCGCTGAACAGGATGACCGCGGCGGCAAAGAAAAAACAAAGATATCTGAACATGGCAGGCCTCTCCGGTTGAAAAAATGCACGGTATCATAATGTAGGACCTTTTTCCGCAAAGTCAAGCGCGCAAGGGGAAAAAAGCGAAAACGCAGCAGGCTTTTTCGCCCTTTCCCGCAGGAACCCTGAAAACCCTAAAGCGGCGTCTCTCTCTCGGACGCACATTCCCGCATATGCACATTCCCGCATACGCTCATACTCGCGTATGCGAAGTGCGCGCAATACACGCAAGTTTCAGTTAAAACAAGTTCCTTTTAACTGAAACTTGGGGGAAAAGCTCCAGTTCAATTGAACGACGGTTCAAACAGCGGTTGAGAATTCGATGTCAGGCGGCAGACAAGGACATGTGGCAGGCGTTTGGTTGTTGTCTGGCGGATGATTGAGGGAAAGTGTCTTGTCCCTCCCGCACGTGTACATAGCCGCATACACGCGATACGCGCAAGTTTCAGTTAAAACAAGTTCCTTTTAACTGAAACTTGGGGGAAAAGCTCCAGTTCAATTGAACGACGGTTCAAACAGCGGTTGAAAATTCGATGTCAGGCGGCAGACAAGGACATCTGGCAGGCGTTTGGTTGTCGTCTGGCGGATGATTGAGGGAAAGTGTCTTGTCCCTCCCGCACGTGCACATAGCCGCATACGCTCATACCCGTGTATGCGAAGTGCGCGCAATACGCGCAAGTTTCAGTTAAAACAAGTTCCTTTTAACTGAAACTTGGGGAAAAACGCCTGCTCCGCCTTTTTCACTGAAATTTGGGGAAAAACGCCTGCTCCGCTTTTTTCCCTGATACTTGGGGGAAACTCGAAAACACCCGTTATCCGTTTCGATATCCGGCAAAATGGGGGAAATCCCGCTGAATCGCCGGATTCCCGTTTCGGCGCCATGAAACACGGGGAACCATCCGGCCGCGGGCGGCGGACCGCGTTGTGTACGGTCTGCGGGTTATTTGAGGGGGCGCAGGAGGGCGATCACCTGTCCGACCACACCCGGTCCCGGTTCCGAATCCGCTTTTACCTGACGACATGTCGATGAGGACTCGGAGCGTTCCAGCACGATCATGCCCGGGTGGAGGTGTTCCGGGCGCGTCCAAACGATCAGGATGTCGCCCGGCTCCACATCGGAGTCCGGCGGAAGTCCGTTGAAAGCGCCGACGCGTACGGCGAACAGATCTTTTGTTCGGACGTGATCCGGCAGGAGGCTGGCGTCCACATGGTAGAACGAGGAAGGAGCGCCCGAGAGATTTTTGTTCTTCAGGAAGAACGGAACACAGACCGGGACTTTCCGAGGCAGGCCGGATCCCATTCCGATGGGGCGGATGCTCCTGCGCCGGCCCTTCTGGCGTACGATGACGCGTTTGCGTTCCAGCGCGGCGATATGTGCGGCGGCGGTCGAGGGTTTGATGGAAAAGTATTCCGCGATGTCGTAGAGGGTGGGGGAAATGGCGTTTTTGCCGATGAAGTCCCGGATGAAACCTGCGATTTCGAACTGGCGTTTCGTGATTTTCTTCATGGTGCTCGGTCCTGGTGTCTGATTAAGGCGCCGCCGAGTGAAACGGACGTCCCGGTCGGCATGGATGGTTGATGCGAAATGTTTTCCGTGAAGATACAATACATCCGTTTTTTGACGCTTTCAAGCGAAACTTGCAAGTTTCTTGAAACTATTTTCACGAAATACGTACAAATGTACGCATGTTTTCAGCGTGAATCTCTCGGGGCCGCCTTGACTTTTCGTCTCCGGCATGGTATCTTATTAGCATCAGAAACGATCAAACAAACGGCATGACAGAAAGGGAAACACAACCATGAACGCATGCGACCTGAAAGGCAAGGCCGTCGTCTTCCTCGGCGACGGGATGGCCGATCTTCCGATTCCCGAACTCGGCGGAAAGACTCCGCTCGAAGCGGTTCCGACCCCGACCATGGACAAAATCGCCGCCAACGGCGCGTCCGGCACGTTCCTCACCCTGCCGGAGGGCTACCCGACCTCATCCGACGTGGCGAACATGTCCGTGCTCGGCTACGCGCCTTCGCTGTACTACCCGGGACGCGGCCCGATCGAGGCGGTCAGCCAGGGCATCCCGCTCGCGTCCGACGACGTCGCGTGGCGCTGCAACCTGATCACCGTGGAGGACGGCATCCTGAAGGATTACTCCGCCGGGCACATCACGAAGGAACACGCCCGCGTCCTGATGGAGGCGCTTCAGGAGCGCTTCGGTTCCGACAAGCTCACGTTCTATCCCGGCGTCAGCTACCGCAACCTCCTGATCCTGCACGGACCCGAGTTCTCCCCGAACGTCGGCTACTACAAGCCGGATTCCTCGCAGGACATCCCGGTCGCCGAGCTCCCGTGGACCGCGCTGGACGACACGAAGGAAGCCGCCTACACGGTGGAATTCCTGAACAAGCTTTGGGCGGACGCGGCGGCGTTTCTGGCGGAGCATCCGCTGGTGAAGTCCGGCGAGGCGAAGGGCAACGCGATCTGGCCGTGGAGTCCGGGCCGCACGCCGTCGTTCCCGAAATTCTCGGAACGCTACGGCGGCAAGACCGGCGCCGTGATCACGGCGGTCGACGTGATCTCCGGCATCGCCAAGTGCGCGGGGATGGACGTGATCCCCGTCGAGGGCGCCACCGGCTACATCGACACGAATTACGAGGGCAAGGCGGTCGCGGCCATCCGCGCGATCGAGGACCACGATTTCGTCTATGTGCACCTGGAAGCCATCGACGAGACCGGGCACGAGGGGCGTCTCGACCTCAAAATGCAGGCGATCCGCGATTTCGAAAACCGCATCATCAAGCCCGTCGTCGAGGCGCTTCAGGGGCGCGGCGTCACATTCGCGGTCCTTCCCGACCACCCCGTGCCGCTCTCCATGCGCCAGCACACGCGCACCCCGGTGCCCGTCTGCATCTGGGGGCCGCACATCCAGCCCGATTCCGTCACGGAGTATTCGGAGAAGGCGGCGCCGAACGGTTCGCTCGGGTTCATGACCGGCGACGCGTTCATCCGAATGGTGCTCGGCCTCTGAGAAAACAACGGAACAACCGATAAGACCGTTTGTGCGCGAGCGCAAGCCGCGCACCGCTCGACACGCAATGCGTGCCCGGATCGTCAGATGTGGCGGTCCGGGCTTACTTTTGAGCCGTGAGGAAGCGCATCGCGCCGTACTGGTCGTGCAGGAGCGCGGGCGCGCGGAGGGATTCCGAGGCGAGCTCGAACGCCCGGTCCGCGTTGCACGGGTCAAGCTCGAAAAAGACGCGGCCGCCCGGCTTCAGGAACGCCGGAGCATCCTTCAGCGCGCGGGCGATGACGTCCAGCCCGTCGCCGCCGCCGAACAGCGCCTCCGCGGGCTCGTAGCCGAGCACGTTCGGCGGGAGCTTCCCGCGGTCGCCGTCCGGGATGTACGGGAGATTCGCGGCGACGAGGTCGAACCGGCGTCCGGCGACGGGAGCGAAAAGGTCGCCGTGCAGGAACTTCACGTTCGGCAGGGCAAGTTTTTTCAGGTTGAGTTCCGCCCATTTCAGCGCGTCCGGGGAAAGCTCGACGCCGACGACCGTCAGGTCGCGCCGCTCCGAGGCGAGCGCCAGCGAGATCGCGCCGCTGCCCGCGCCGAGTTCGCAGACGGCCGCCCCGTACGGCAAACCGTCGAGCATGAGGTCGATGGAATACTCCGTTTCCGGGCGCGGGATCAGGCAGCCCGGCCCGACGGCGAGTTCCAGGTCGCGGAACGGCGCATGTCCGAAGATGTACTGCCACGGTTCGTTCGCCAGGCGGCGCGCCAGAAAGGATTCCGCGCGGGTTTGCACGCCGGGCGCGGGCGTTTCATGGGCGTGGAGCGCGAATTCGCGGTCGGGGAATCCGGCTGCTTCGCAGAGGATGAAGTGCGCCTCCAGGTCAGCCGCCTCGAATCCAGCCTGCGAAAAACGTTCCGCAAACGTCTTTTTCAGCTCGAGAAACGTCATGGCGAAAGAGTTCCCTTTCGAGCCGGACCGTGCCGGTTCAAAAAAACAGCGGCATTCCGCCTGCGCCATGGAGGGATGCTCCGCGGCGCCGTCGTGAAAACCGCCGATGCGTTCAGTCCGGCTGAAACGGGTTCAGTTCGGAGGAACGGTCACTTCTGGGGATTGCTGGTCGGGGCGAGGGTCTGGTCGGGGCCGAGCGCCTTGCCGGTGCCGAAGACTTCGGTCTTGTAGATGCCGTAGATGCCGAAGTAGTTCGTGACCTTGCGGTTCGTCCAGGAGACGTGGTCGATGCCGCCGTTAACCGCGGCTTCATTGATGGAGGCGTTGCCGCCGGCGACCCAGCCGAGGATGCTGTAGCAGGAAGCGGATCCGTAGCGGTTGGCTTCGAAATCGCCGCTGCCGATGCTGCCGGGCATGGTGACGTCGGTGTAGAGGCATCCGAGCGGGAACGGGGTGGCGCAGGAGGTGGCTGCGAGGGCGCCGAGGACGGCGCAGGCGGAAAGAACGGCGAGCTTGAGGGACTTTTTCATGTGATCTGTCTCCTGATAATTGAGTTGCAGTTTGAAGCGTATTATTGATAAAGCAATATATCATATCACGGCGGGCAAATCAAGTCTTTTTTCCGAAGAATTCCAAAAAAAGCATAAAAAAGCGCGCCGCGCGTCCGGAGCCGCGGCCGTTCCGACGCCGTCGGCGGCTGCCGGATCAGAGTTTCCGCCAGGCGCGGTGCGTCACCGTCTTTCCTTCGGATTCCCAGAGCAGCTCGAACCCGGTCTTGATGTCCGCGACGTCGGCGGTCAGCGACGTGTCGGACGGCGCGAAGAGGCCGGAGCCCGCCACGGTCCGGTCAGCGATCTCCAGGTACTCCGCGTTGTCCGTGGAGAAATGGAACACCCCGTCCGGTTTCAGGATGCGCGCGAACTGCATCATGATGTCCGAGGTGATGAGGCGGTGGCAGCGGTGTTTCGCCTTCGGCCACGGGTCCGGGCAGAGCAGGTGCACGCGGTCGACGAAGGAGTCGGGGATCGTCCGCGAGATCAGCACGCGCGATTCGCTTTTCAGCACGTGCAGGTTGGCCATGCGGTCCCGCAGGACGCGTTTCTGCACCTTCCGCACGCGTCCGAGCAGCATGTCCGCCGCGATCACGTACACGTCGGGACGGCGTTCCGCCAGCGCCAGCGCGAATTCGCCGTCGCCGCACCCGAGGTCCAGCTCGACGCGCATCCCGGGCTCCGGCATGGGGACCACGTTTTCCAGCCGGGTGTAAAGATTATGGAGCATCACGATGCCGTCAACTTGTTTTTTCGCTGTCATGGGAATCCCTGGTTTGCTTTGCGGCGAGGAGCCGTTCGTAGATTTCGAACGGGATCGCGAGGTTGCCGCCGATCCCGGTGCCCATTCTGACCTGGGGATGGGACGCCCCGTGGAAATCGCTTCCGCCGGAGACCAGCAGGGAGCGCGCCCGCGCGAATTCCAGCGCGTCTGCCTGCTGCTCTTCGGCGAACATGGAATAATAGCATTCGAGGCCGTCGAGGCCGCAGCTTATCAGGCGCGTTCCGATCTTGCGGAGGGCGGCCCGCGCGCCGTGCGCCGCGTGGAGCGGATGCGCCCAGACCGCCAGGCCGCCCGCCTCGTGGATCAGGCGGATGCAGGCGTCGACCGGGTAGTATTTGCGGAGGACATAGCACGAGCCGTTGCGTCCGAGCAGGCGGTTGAACACGCTCTGCATGTCCTGGAAACAGCCTTTTTTGAGCAGGACGGACGCCATGTGCGGACGCCCGACGCTCTCGCCGCCCGCCTCGGCCAGGACTTCGTCCATCGTGATCTCATAGCCCTTCGAACGGAGTTTTTCCACCATTTCCGCGTTGCGTTCCTCGCGCCACCGCCGCATCTGTTCCAGTGCGGACAGCAGCGCGGCGTTGTCCGGGTCGATGAACAGCCCGACGATGTGGATGTCCTTGTTGAAAAGCATGCTCGCAAGTTCGACGCCGGGCACGGCGTGAAGCGGCGTCCCCGCGGCCGCGGACAGAAAACGCCTCACGCCGGAGACGGTGTCATGGTCGGTCAGCGCGGCGGCCTCCAGCCCGAGGTCCAGGGCGGCGGCGGCAAGTTCCTCCGGCGTCAGGGTCCCGTCGGAACAGCTGCTGTGCATGTGAAGGTCGATCATGTTTTCTCCAGAGGCGATCGTGGTGCGGTCGGAAAAAGGCGGGTGATGTCCGGGATGCGCCGCGGGAGATTTGAGGAGCGGCGGTACTCCGGCCATAAAAATATACAGCGAAAAACGTTTTTTTCAATTCTTCCGGCTTGATTATCATATTTTTAGTGCTATTTTAAATGCTTTAATTGAGATATAACGGGTTGACGGCCCTGATCCGCACACGGTTGAAGCTTTCGCCCCGTTTTGTTTCGCCAATCCTAAAAACACACATCGTTCCGGCAATCGACAGCCGCAAACCCAGGAGTTGTAACAGATGAAAAAGATTGAATCCGGGAAGGCCAAAACACCGGCCTCCAAGCCGTCGGCAAAAACTGTTGCGAAGGCTTCTCCCGCCAAGAAAGCTGTCAAACCCGTCGCAAAGAAGGCCGCTCCTGCGAAGAAGGCCGCTCCGGCTAAGAAAGCTGTTGCTCCGGCGAAGGCCGCCCCGGCGAAGAAGGCCGCTCCGGCTAAGAAAGCTGTTGCTCCGGCGAAGGCCGCCCCGGCGAAGAAAGCCGCTCCTGCAAAGAAGGCCGCTCCCGCGAAGAAGGCCGCCGCCCCCGCGAAGAAAGCCGCTGTTCCGGCTAAGAAGGCTGTTGCCCCGGCGAAGAAGGCCGCCGCTGTGAAGAAGGCCGCTCCGGCGAAGAAGGCTGTTGCCCCTACGAAGAAGGCTGTTGCCCCTGCGAAGAAGGCCGCTCCGGCGAAGAAGGCCGCTGTTCCGGCGAAGGCCGCCCCCGCGAAGAAGGCCGCCGCTCCGGCTAAGAAGGCCGCTCCCGCGAAGAAGGCTGTTGCCCCTGCGAAGAAGGCCGCTCCCGCAAAGAAGGCCGCTCCTGCGAAGAAGGCCGCCGCTCCCGCGAAGAAGGCCGCCCCGGCGAAGAAGGCCGCCCCTGTGAAGAAGGTTGTTGCTCCTGCGAAGAAGGCCGCCGCTCCTGCGAAGAAGGCTGTTGCTCCGACGAAGAAAGCCGCTCCCGCGAAGAAGGCTGTTGCCCCGGCGAAGAAGACCGCCGCTCCTGCAAAGAAGGCCGCTGCTCCGGCGAAACCCGCTTCCAAATCCGCGGTTTCAGCCGCTTCCTCCAAAAAGAAACTGGACAAGAACAAAGACATCCAGGCTTCCCACCACGGCCGCATCGTCACGAAAGCCGAGGTCGCGGCGTTCCAGAATCTTGCCGAGGCCAACGGACACGTCATCCGGAAATCGCATCTTTCCCCGAAGATGAAGAAGCACTACCGGGAGCTTCTGCTTGACCTGAGAGCCGGCTATCAGGACCAGCTGAACATTCACCGCGCCGATGCCCTGACCAACCGGAAATCCGGTCCCGGCGCCGGCATGGCGACGCACATGGCGGACCTCGGCAGCGACAATTTCCAGCACGATTTCGAGCTCGGCCTGCTTTCCGACGAGGGCACCGTGATCGAAATGATCGACGAAGCGCTGACCCGCCTCGACGAAAACGAATACGGCATCTGCATTGAGTGCGGCAAGGAGATCAGCCCCGCCCGCCTCGAGGTCAAGCCCTATGCGCGTTTCTGCGTGGCGTGCAAGTCCCGTAAGGAAGCGAGCGAGGGGATGCGCCGCCGCTGACCCCGTGCGGCAGGACAGATCCCGCCGCGGCGTCCGGGAGGCTTTTCCGGCGCCGCGCCGCCCGGTTCATCCTGCCGCATGTTTGTCTTCGTCCGCACCATTTTCCCATCCGTTATGAAGTTTTTCACGACCGAAGCCCGCATGACGCCCGGTTCGTCCCGGGAACGCCGCATCATTCTCGCGGCCGCGTTTTTCGCGCTGTTTCTGGCGATCCTGGACCAGGCGACCAAGCTCCTGGTGCTGCATCATATCGATCTGCACGAACGCATCACGGTCATCCCCGGCTTTTTCGACCTCACGCACCTCACGAACAAAGGCGCGGCATGGGGCATGTTCCACAATCTGCCGTGGATCCCGTTCGGGATTTCGGTCGCCGCGTTCGTCCTGCTGATCGTCTTCCTGCGCAAACTGAGCGCGGGGTGGCCGGAACGCTGTTTCGCCCTGCTGATGGTCGCGTCCGGCATCGTCGGGAACTGCACGGACCGCCTCTGGCACGGCGCCGTCATCGACTTCCTCCGGTTCCACTGGCGGAACGCCGCCGAATGGCCGTCGTTCAATGTGGCGGACTCGGCGATCTGCTGCGGCGTGGCGCTGTTCGTGATCTCCTCGTTCCTCCGGCCCGAAAACAAATCCGAGGCGAAACGGGATGACGCCGGCGACGCTGCGAAATCTGCTTGACGCCGTCCGCCGGGCCCCGGGGATCCCCGTCATTATGGGGCCGACCGCGGCCGGGAAATCCGAGCTGGCGTTCGCCCTCGCGCGCGAATGCGGCGGCGAGATCGTTTCCGCCGACTCCATGCAGTTCTACCGCGGCCTTGACGTCGGCACCGCGAAGCCGACCGCGGAGGAACGCCGCCTGGTGCCGCATCACCTGATCGACTCCATGGACATCTCGGAGAAATCCGACGTGTTCCGGTTCCGCACCGACGCCCTCCGCATCATCGGCGAAATCCGGGCGCGCGGACGTCTTCCGGTCGTCGCCGGCGGCAGCGGGCTGTATCTTCATGCGCTCGTGTACGGACTGGACGTCCTCCCCGCAAAACAGAGCCTCCGCGACGAGCTCGACGCCGCGTACGACAACGACGCGCATTTCCCGGAGCTCGCGGCCGTCATGGAGCGCGAATGCCCCCTGGATTTCGAACGCTTCTATCCGCACCGCCGCAAGCTGATCCGCGCCCGCGAGGTGTTTCTGCTGTCCGGCAAACAGATCACCGAACTGCATTCCGGCGGATTTGCGCCCGATCCGGCATTCGCCCAGTTCGTTCTGGTCCGCGACCGCGCCGACCTGGTGCGCAGGATCCGCCTCCGCGCCGCGCAGATGCTGGATTCCGGCTGGATCGACGAGGCGCGCACGATGCTTGCGAAAGGTCTCCTGCAGTCGCCGACCGCGTGGCAGGCGATCGGCTACGCGCAGATCGGCGATTATCTCGCCGGGAAGATGAGCCGTGCCGAACTGCTGGAATCCATCGTGGTCGCGACGCGCCAGTACGCCCGGAGACAGGCGTCCTGGTTCCGCAGTCAGCACAAGGAGGCTGCTTTCCTCGCCGTCCCCCCGGAGGATTGAGGCCGAAGCAGGAGGGTTTTCCCCCTCGTCTATTCCGAACCGCGCGGGAAATGTGTCGGAAACCGGAATACAATCCGCCTGCGCTGGGATTCGTGGAAACGGGAAAAAAGGCAAAAAAAACAATCCGCCATCCGCACTCCGTTTTCGGAGAGGATGGTGGGCGTAGTAGAACTCGAATCTACGACCTCCACGATGTCAACGTGGCGCTCTAACCAACTGAGCTATACGCCCTCATTTTCAGATTGAGAATAGTATTTACTATACCATCAATTCGCGGAAAGTCAAGAAGGAATTCCGAAAAAAGCGGAAAAAAGCGGACGAAGCGCCGGCGGAATACGGTATTCCCGGTGAGTTCCGGCTTTCATGTTATTCGGGGGGATGCGGGAAAAGCCTTTCCCGGAGAACGGATCCGTTATGATTTGCCGCGGGGGGACGGGCGCGGATCGCGTTCCGCGGGAAAAAGGAATAATGAGTTTGAATTTCCCTCGCTGATATGATATATTATCCCGTAGCAATATCATGCGCGGCTGGTGAAATTGGCAGACACAAAGGACTTAGGATCCTTCGCCGTGAGGCATGCGGGTTCGAGTCCCGCGCCGCGCACCATTCTTTCGCTTTTTTTCAGGGGGGACGCCGCGGAACCGGCGGCGTTCAGGGCATGCGTGCCGGATCACGGGATGACGGTCTGCACCAGCGTCATGTAGACGGCGGTGCCCGCCAGAATGGACAGCAGAGGATTGCGTTTCCACAGCTGGAGCGCGACGACCACGACGGCCGCCGCGATCTCCGCCAGCCCGAACATGTGCTCGGCGGGCGCGCGGTCCCGGACATAGCACGCGAAACAGTACACCACCAGCATGGCGATCGCCGCCGGGGAAAGGACGTTTCCGATGCTCAGGACCAGCGCGGGCGGGCGTTTGCCCGTGCCGAAGAAGAGGAACGGCAGCGCGCGGAGGAGGAACGTGACGCCCGCGGTCACGGCGGTCAGGATCAGCAGGTATTCGATCGATGTCCCGTTCATGATCTCCCTCCGAATTTCCACGATTCGAGTTTCCCGAGCGGCTTCCGGAAGACGATCAGGGCGGACAGCATGAGGACCATGGACGGGATCAGCATCTTCCCCGCGCCGAAGACGAGGGCGCAGGCGACGGACGCCAGCAGGCCGACCGCCGCGTAGACCCGGTTTCTGCGTTCCCGGCACTGGTCGGTCAGGATCACCAGGAAAAGCGCGGTCATGGCGAAGTCGATGCCCTTGTTCGGGAAGGGCAGGGCGGCTCCGGCGAGCGCGCCGGACACGACGCCGAGGATCCAGTAGCAGTGGTTGAGCGCGGCGAGCGTGAGGCAGTAGAGGATGGGATCGCCTCCGGGCGGGACCTTGTTTTCGACTTCGAGCGCGTAGGTCTCGTCGGTGAGGCTCCAGATCAGATAGAGTTTCTTCGCGACCGGGAGCCCGCGGAAACGTTCGATGAGGGAAAGCCCGTACATGGAGTAGCGGATGTTCAGGCAGACGGTCAGGAGCGCCACGTCGAGCATCGGCCGCGCCGTCCGGATCCAGTCCACGAGCATGAACTGCAGCGCGCCGGAAATGCTGGTCGCGCTGGTCAGGAACGCCCAGAACGCGGGCAGCCGGACGCCGCTTTTCGCGGCCAGCAGGACGCCCGCCGCGAATCCCATGGTGGTGTATCCCATCAGGACGGGCAGCGAACTGATAAATGCCTGTTTGAAAACCGGTTTGCGATCCATGGCTGGTATCTTCCTTGAAAAATGAAGCTACTAATATATCACCGTTCCCGGGAAATACAAAACCTTTCCCCGTCTTTTCCTGTTTTTCGGTCTCTCCCGGCCCCTTTTTTCTTGAAAAACCCCCGCCCGCATGATATATTATATGCTAATCCAAAAACCACTGCACCGCCGCGTTCCGCCCCCACCCCATACGGAGCCGGCAGAATAAGGATATTGTTCATCATGAGCGATGAAAAGTCCGCGGCCGGGAAGGCCGTGGCGTCAGCATCCACCCTGATGCCGGAGGAATGCACTCTGGCGGAGCTCCCTGTCGGCCAGACGGCCGTCGTGATCAACATGAAGCCCTCCCTGCGCGGGAAGAAGAAATTCGCGGACGTCGGGATCGTGCCCGGCACGGAACTCCAGATGGAGGCGCACGCGCCGTTCGGCGGCCTTCTCCGCATCAAGGTCATGGAAAGCAGCCTGTCCATTCACCGCGACGACGCCGCGAACATCATCATCCGCCGGCAGGAACTCTCATGAGCCGCAGATACCGGATCGTCCTCGCCGGAAACCCGAACTGCGGCAAAACCACGATATTCAACTGCCTCACCGGCGCGCGCCAGCACGTCGGAAACTATCCCGGCGTGACGGTCGAGAGCAAGACCGGCGAATTCATGCTCGGCGAGGACGAGATCGAGCTCATCGACATCCCCGGCGTCTACAGCCTGTCCTCCAGTTCGCCCGAAGAGGGCGTCGCGTTCGAGGAGCTCTCGAAGCCCGGGATCGACCTCATCATGAACGTGATCGACTCGTCGATCCCGCAGCGCAGCCTGTATCTCTCCACGCAGCTCGCCGAGCTCCACATCCCGATGCTGATCGTGTTCAACATGAGCGACGAGGCGAAGAAGAAGGGCCTCAAGTTCAACATCCAAAAGCTCCAGTCCTATTTCGGATGCAGCATCGTGCAGACGGTCGGTTCCCGCGGTGACGGCATCGACAAGCTCAAAAACGCCCTCGCGGAAAGCCTCCTGCACCTGGAGGACCACGACGTCCCGAAGCTCACCTACGGCGCGGACGTCGACGACGCCATTCATGAGCTCGTGGAGTGGATCGAACCCGCCATGACCGACCGCATCCGCCACATCCCCGCGCGCTTCTTCGCCATCAAGCTGCTGGAGAAGGACACCTGCGTGATGCGGCTCCCGGAATTCCAGAACCTCGACGCCATCATCGACGCCCAGATCACGCACCTCTACGCCCGGCACGCCATCACCGCCGAGACGTTCATGGCGGACTGCCGTTACGCCATGATCTCCGGCGCATGCCGCGACGCCATTTCGTTCACGCAGGAACGCCGCCGCGAAATCTCCGACAAGATCGACGCCGTGGTCACGAACCAATGGGTCGGGCTTCCGCTTTTCTTCGCCATCATGTACCTGATGTTCTGGTTCACGTTCACCTGCGCCGCGCCGATGACGGACGGGATCGAATGGGTCTTCGGCTGGATCCAGGGGGTGATCGAACGCTTCTGGTCGCCGGACGTCCAGCCCGTCCTGCGCAGCCTGCTGATCGACGGCGTGATCCACGGCGTGGGCGGCGTGATCGTCTTCCTGCCGAACATCCTGTTCCTCTTCCTCGCCATCGCGTTCCTGGAGGACACCGGCTACATGGCGCGCGCGGCGTTCGTGATGGACGGCATCATGCGCAAGTTCGATTTGCAGGGCAAGAGCTTCGTGCCGCTTGTGCTCGGATTCGGCTGCAACGTCCCCGCGATCATGGCGACGCGCAGCATCGAGTCCGAACGCGACCGCCGGACCACGATCCTGGTGCTCCCGCTGATGAGCTGCGGCGCGCGCCTGCCGATCTACGCGCTGCTGATCCCGGCGTTCTTCGCCGTCAAATACCAGGCGTTCGTCATGTTCCTGATCTACGCCATCGGCGTCGCCTTCGCGATGCTCGCCGCGCGGCTCCTCAAATCGACGCTGTTCCGGGGCGACGGCGAAGTCTACCTGATGGAGCTCCCGCCCTATCGCGTCCCGACGGCGAAAAGCATCCTCCTGCACATGTGGGACCGCGGCGTGATGTACTTGAAGAAAGCCGGCACGATCATCCTCGGCGTCTCCGTGCTCCTCTTCATCGCGAACAATTTCCCGGAGAAGAAGACGTTCGACGCCGACTACGGCGCGCAGATCATTTCCGTCGCCTCCGACACCTCCCTCAGCGCGGAGGAGCAGTCTGCCGCCTTCCGGCACATCGAAAACCTGCGCCGCGCCGAGTCCGCCGAATACACCATCTCCGGGCGCGTCGGCAAGTTCCTCGAACCCGCGTTCCGGCCCATCGGCTTCGACTGGCGCGTCACGACCGCCGCGATCAGCGCGCTCGCCGCAAAGGAGATCTTCGTTTCCCAGCTCGGGATCCTGTATGCCGAGGACGCCGAATCCGCCGGAGACGAGGAGGACGAACAGGAACCGCTCCGCCAGCAGCTCCGCCGCGTCTACACTCCTCTTCAGGGGTTCTGCATGATGCTGTTCTGCCTGCTCTCCATCCCCTGCCTCGCCACGCTTGCGATCATCCGCAAGGAGCTGAATTCTTGGAAATGGATGTTCTTCGAGGCCGCCGGACTCTTCGCGCTGGCGTACGGGACCACGTTCGTCGTGTACCAGCTCGGCCTGCTCCTGAAGATCGGCACGGATTTCCTGCTCTGAGGCGCGGGAAAAAGCTCCGCAAGCCGGCCTTCCCATTCGTTTTTCCATAACCCCCGGCTTTCCAGTTTTCCGTTTTCCGGCAAGCGCCTTCCTCGAACAGTTATTCCGGCAGGTGTCATCCATGAACTGTAATTCCAGCAAGTGTCATCCATGAACAGCCGGATAGAACTCAAGTTTCAGTTAAAAGGAACTTGTTTTAACTGAAACTTGCGCGTATTGCGCGTACTCCGCGCGCGTATGCGCGGACGGATGTCCTGAACGGGATGGAAGCGCTTTGCAAAGACCTGGAAAAATGAGAAAAAAACCGAGTTCAACAGCAAAAACATCCAATTGCTGAAGTGAACAGTCGGAAAATCCCCAAGTTTCAGTTAAAAGGAACTTGTTTTAACTGAAACTTGCGCGTATCGCGCGTACTCAGTGTGCGTATGCGCGGGGAAAGGGGTCTTTACCCCCTCATTCCCTAACACCGCCCGCATTGTGAGAGAGGATAAGGATGGAAAACTGCCCCGGACAAGGGTGCGAACCCGCCTTGAGAGTTCGACCAACCCCTCAAGCAAGAGTGCGAACCCGCCTTGAGAGTTCGACCAATCCCTCAAGCAAGGGTGCGAACCCGCCTTGAGAGTTCGACCAACCCCTCAAGCAAGAGTGCGAACCCGCCTTGAGAGTTCGACCAACCTCTCAAGTTTCAGTTAAAAGGAACTTGTTTTAACTGAAACTTGCGCGAATCGCGCGTACTCCGCGTGCGTATGGGCTGGAAAGGCTCTTTACCCTCCCTCGTTTCCCCGATGGCGCGGCGGTGTGCGGACGCGCCATTGAAAAGACGCCTTCCGCCTTGCATTTTCCGCATTCCGGGTGTATAATAATACCTGTTTTCGTCTGCAGGGACGACCGGGTGAATCGTGTGCGAATCACGAACTGTCGAGCAACCGTGAGCCGGCCTCATCGCCGGCAAGCCGGATCCCCGCCTCCCTGAACTTCCCGCGCCGGATTCGCCTCCGGCATTTGTGCCCGTTACGCAAAGAGGAAACATGAAACCATCCGCCCGATTTCTTCCGGGAGGCCGCACCGGCGCCGCGCTCCGCCGGTTCACCCTGGTCGAGCTTCTGGTCGTGATCGCGATCATCGCGATCCTGGCCGGACTGCTCCTGCCCGCACTGTCGTCGTCGCGGGACCGCGCCCGTCAGGCGGTCTGCCTCGGCAACATCCGCGAAGTCACGCTGATGCACCTTTTCTATGCCGACGCGAACAACGGTTTTTTCTGCCCGGCATGGGATGCTTCGTTCGACAGCTGGGAATCCTCCGCGAATCACCGCGGGCCCGGCATCCTCGCGCGGGTCGTGCCGGACTCCAGCGCCGCCAAAGGGCGCGTTTTCGAGTGTCCCTCCGCGAAATCCACGCTCCTCCTCAATCCCGCCTGGACGGCGCGTTTCGCCGGATACGGCATGAACTACCTGCTGTCCTTCGGCAGGGTGTCCGCATCGCCGCCGAACTACCGTTTCTGCCGCATTCAGAACGTGAAGACGCCGTCGCGGCTGGTCATCCTCGCCGACGCCGCCTGTTTCCTCGCCGGAGCCGCCGGCCGCCCTTCTCCGACCGCGTTTTTGTACAATCCATCTTCGGGCAAAGGCGGTTACGCCGATTTCCGTCATTCCGGCGCCTGCACGGCGGCCTTTGTGGACGGCCATGCCGCCGCCCGCACGGATTTCACGCCGCGTCCCGCGGATTCGTCCGGCTGGAAGACCCGCGTCGGCTACCTGTCCCCCGACGATTCCCTGTACGATCCCTTCTGGGTCGCCGAACCCGTCCCGGAACCGGAATCCGTCCCGGAACCGGAACAGGAAAAAAACGTGCAGCGGGAGATCCGGGCCTTGATCAGCCCCCGTCCGGAGAATTGAGCCGTCGTCCGTCCTGCAGGGGGAAAATGCTTTTTTCGGGAAGATAAAGACGGCAACATTGTCTTTCCGGCTTGTTTATTCGGAAAAGCATGCTATATTATAGTTTGCGCATACGCACACAACCTGCAACCTACCCACCCAATCAACACCCACAGGGGAAATCATGAACAGTGCTTTTTCCTACCTCGGAGAAGTGGAACCCGACAAGGGCAACCTGATCAAGGGGCTCCAGCTCATCCAGACCCGCGAAGGATACGTCTCGAACGACGGCATCCTGGCTGCCGCGGAACATTTCGGCATTCCGGCCGCGGAAGTCGAAGGCGTCCTCACATTCTACGCCCAGTTCAAGCGCACCAAACCCGGCAAATACAAACTCAGCGTCTGCGACGGCACCGCCTGCCATATCAAGGGGTCCACGCAGATCCGCGCATGGGTCTCCGCCGAGCTCGGCATCGGCGACGGCGAGACCACCGAAGACGGCCTCTTCTCCATCGAGACCGTCGCGTGCCTCGGCTGCTGCTCCCTCGCCCCCGTCCTCTCCATCAACGGACGCGTCTACGGCAAGCTCGACCGCAAAAGCCTGACCAAGATCCTCAACGAGTACAAAGCGAAAGGCTGATCCGCCATGGCAGACATCAAACGCATTAAAGTCGGGACCGCGTCCTGCGGTCTGGCCGCCGGAGCGGGCGCAGTGCTCGAAGCCATCCGCAAGCAGGCAGGCAATATCCCCGTCAGCGAAACCGGCTGCATGGGCCACTGCTACGCTGAACCGATCGTCGAGCTCGAACTCACCGACGGCTCCAGCATCTTCTATGGCCGCGTGAAAGGCACCGACGAAGCCGCCGCCGCCATCCTCGCCCAGAGCGAAGAGGGCAGGTTCGTCTTCCCGGAGAAGCGCTCCAAGCTCGAAAAACTCCTCGTGACCCGCCTCGCCGGGCACATCAACCCCGTTTCCCTCGACGAATACAAGGCGAACGGCGGTTTCTCCGCCCTCGAAAAAGTCCTGACCATGACCCCGGAACAGGTCGTCGACGCGGTCAAGGCGTCCGGCCTCCGCGGACGCGGCGGCGCGGGATTCCCCACCGGCATGAAGTGGAGTTTCCTCGCGGCGAAGAAGGTCCCGGACAAAGTCCAGATCTGCAACGCCGACGAAGGCGACCCGGGCGCGTTCATGGACCGTTCCATGATGGAGAGCGTCCCCTACCAGGTCCTCGAAGGCATGCTCATCGGCGCGTACGCCACCGGCGCGACCCGCCTCTTCATCTACTGCCGCGCCGAATATCCGCTCGCCATCAAGCACCTCACGATCGCCATCGAGGAGATGAAGAAGGCAGGCCTCAACAAGCTGCCGAACCGCGAAGCCCCGCTTGAGATCACCATCAAGGAAGGCGCCGGCGCGTTCGTCTGCGGCGAGGAGACCGCCATGATCCATTCGCTCGAAGGCAAGCGCGGCACCCCGCGTTTCCGCCCGCCGTTCCCCACGGACAGCGGCTGGAACACCCTGCCGACCGCCATCAACAACGTCGAGACGTTCGCGAACATCCCGATCATCTTCCAGATCGGCGCGGACGCCTACGCCGCCATCGGCACGGAAAAGAGCAAGGGAACCAAGATCTTCGCCCTCGCCGGCGACGTGAAGACCCCGGGCCTCGTCGAGGTCCCCATGGGCATCACGCTCGGCGAGATCGTGTACGACATCGGCGGAGCCGAGCCCGGCACCGTGAAGGCGGTCCAGACCGGCGGCCCCTCCGGCGGCTGCATCCCGGCATCCGAATTCGGCGTGAAGATCGACTACGACTCCCTCGGCAAGCTCGGCGCCATCATGGGCTCCGGCGGCCTCATCGTGATCGGGAACAACCGCTGCATGGTGGAGACCGCGCGCTACTTCCTGAACTTCACCCGCCGCGAATCCTGCGGCAAGTGCACGTTCTGCCGCGTCGGCACCACCCGCATGTACGAAGCGCTCGAGCGCATCACCTCCGGCAAGGGCTCCATGGACGACATCGCGTTCCTGGAGGACATCGCCCCGAAGATCAAGAAGGGCGCGCTCTGCGGCCTCGGCCAGACCGCCCCGAACCCCGCGCTCTCCACGCTCCGCTATTTCAAGAACGAATATCTCGCGCATGTCCAGGACCACGTCTGCGAAGCGCTCGCCTGCCCCGCGCTCGTCGACGTCGCAATCGACCCGGCGAAGTGCATCAAGTGCAAGCTCTGCGTGAAGACCTGCCCGGTCGGCGCCATCGACCCGGCGAACAACTTCTCCGTCGACAACGCCAAGTGCACCAAGTGCAACTCCTGCATCGAAGTCTGCCCGAAGAAGGCAGTCTCCCGCGTCCGCAAACAATCCGCCAATGCCTGAGGTAAAACCCATGTCTGATATCATCTTCAAAATCGACGGCCGCGAGGTCGCCGCGCAGCCGGGCGAGACCATCCTCCAGGCTGCCGCCCGCATCGGCGTGGAGATCCCCACGCTCTGCTACAACCAGAAAATCTCCAAGACGACCAGCTGCTTCGTCTGCGTCGTCAAGGACTGCAAGACCGGAAAATTCCTCCCCTCCTGCTCCGCCTGCCCCGCGCCCGGACAGGAGATCGACGCCTCCTCCGACGAGGTGAAGGACATGCGCCGCACCGCCCTCTCCCTGCTCGTCTCCGAGCACACCGGCGACTGCGAAGCCCCCTGCACCCTCGCCTGCCCCGCGCACGCCACCGTCGAGGAATACGTCCGCGCCGGCCGCAACGGCGACTTCAGGAAAGCTCTTGAGATCATCAAGCAGCGCATCCCGCTGCCCATGTCCGTCGGACGCGTCTGCCCCCGTTTCTGCGAACGCGACTGCCGCCGCAACATCGGAGGCAAGCCCGTCTCCATCAACGACGTGAAGCGCCTTTCCGCCGACATGTACTACGACACCTACATGGAAGACCAGCCCGCCCTCAACGGCAAGCGCGTCGCCATCGTCGGCGCGGGCCCGGCCGGCCTCTCCGCCGCCTATTACCTCCGCCTGCAGGGCGTCGCCTCGTTCCTCTTCGAACAGATGCCCGAGGCGGGCGGCATGCTCCGCTACGGCATCCCGGAATTCCGTCTCCCGAAGGATACGCTCCGCAAGGAACTCGCGCACTTCGGCAAGATGGGCGGG
Organism: uncultured bacterium; assembly: GCA_902780135.1. Taxonomy (GTDB): domain Bacteria; phylum Verrucomicrobiota; class Lentisphaeria; order Victivallales; family UBA1829; genus UBA1732. The sequence continues at coordinate 51,334 of CACZEK010000007.1, read as the reverse complement.
ATCGAGATCCGCACCGGCCAGAAGCTCGGCAAGGACTTCACCATCGAACAGCTCGAACAGGATTTCGACGCCGTGATCCTTGCGGTCGGCTCCTGGGCGTCCAGCTCCATGCGCATCGACGGCGAGGAAGCCGCGCAGAAGGGCATCCAGTGGCTCGGCGACATCGCCGGAAAGAACTGGAAGGACTGCCCGAACCCCGGACGCACCATCGTCGTCGGCGGCGGCAACACCGCCATCGACTGCGCCCGCACCGCCCTGCGCCTCGGCGGCGACGTGACCATCGTCTACCGCCGCACCCGCAACGAAATGCCCGCGCAGGCGATCGAAGTCGACGAGGCGATGGAGGAAGGCGTCAAGTTCGAATTCCTCACCGCGCCCGCCGCCCTCACGAAGAACGCCGACGGCTCCCTCTCGCTCTCCTGCGCCCGCATGCAGCTCGGCGAGCCCGACGCCTCCGGACGCCGTTCCCCGGTCCTGATCCCCGGCTCCGAGTTCAAGCTCCAGGCCGACACCGTGATCTCCGCCATCGGCCAGCGCACCGTCGTGCCCGAAGGCTTCGCCGCCTCCAAGCGCGGCTTCGAGATCTCCGCCGACGATTTCACCTGCTCCGGCAGGAAGAAAGTCTTCGCCGCGGGCGACTGCGTGTCCGGTCCCGCCACCGTCGTGGAAGCCCTCGCCGCGGGCCGCAAGGCCGCGCTCTCCGTCGTCGATTTCCTCAACGGCGTCCCGCACAAGGCGCCGTACGAATTCAACGTCTCCCGCGGCCACTGGCGTTCCCTCGCGAAGGAAGACCTCGTCTACATCCGCCAGGTCTCCGACGCCGAGCGCATCCAGCCCGAATACATCCCGCTGGAGGAACGCAAGACCACGTTCCACGAGCTCTATCCGACGTTCACGCCCGAACAGGTCTCCGGCGAAGCCGACCGCTGCATCGAGTGCAGCTGCACCGGCAAGCACGACTGCCTGCTGAAGAAGCATTCGACCGCCTACGGCGTCGATCCCAACGCCTACAAGGGCGCCAAGCCGATCTCCGCCGTCGACGTCCGCCACAAATACATCATCCACGACAAGCAGAAGTGCATCCGCTGCGGCACCTGCGTGAAGGTCTGCTCCGAGGTCATCAACAAGTCCCTCCTCGGTATGATGAAACGCGGATTCCACACCATGGTCGACACCACCTTCGGACAGGGCCTCCCGGACTACTGCGTCGATTGCGGCGCATGCGTGAAGGAATGCCCCACCGGCGCGCTCGACTGGAAGAAGAAAGAGTAAGCGTCGCAGCGTCTTACGCTTGCATTTTCTCGCGGACCCGGACTCGTCTCCGGGCCCGCGATTTTCTGCATGGCGATCGTTCCCGTCTGCTTGCGCAGCAGCACACCGCAAGAACGGCGCCTGCGGTGTCCGGGCCGCGTCTCGTCTCGTTTTATTTTTATATATTATATATATTTTTTTGCGTGCGCTTGCGTGCGTAGTTCCCTGTATCAAAACTTTGTATTGACACAGGGAACTATGCTCTATTTTGTCAGATATTGCATTTTAACAAAATTATACCCGATCGGTGTTTTTTTTTGATATTTTTGCTTGACTTTATACCCGATCGGGTGTAAATTATAGAAAACACGCGAAAAAAACACCGATCGGGTATAATATGACCATCTCAGAGTTCGTACAACAGAAACGAAAAGAGTATAAACTGACCCAACGCGACCTTGCGGACCGGGCCGGCGTCGGCATCCGGTTTATCCGCGAGCTGGAGGCCGGGAAGCCGACGCTCCGCATGGACAAGGTCAACTTCGTCCTTGATCTTTTCGGGCATCAGCTTGGTCCGATTCCGGGCACACGGGAGGAATAACCGATGCGGCAGGCCGAAATCTATCTCTACGGACGGCTGGCCGGACTCCTGACCGAGGACGAGAACGGCTACACGTTCCAGTACGATGTTGGGTATCTGGCAAACGATCCGGTGCGGCTTTCCGTTAATTTCCCCTTGCAGCAGGGCGTTTTTTTCGACCGGACCCTGTTTCCATTTTTCGACGGCCTGATCCCGGAAGGCTGGCTGCTGGAAATCGCCGTCGACAACTGGAAGCTCGATCCGGACGACCGCATGGGACTGCTTCTGGCATGCTGCCGGGATTGCGTCGGCGCGGCGAGTGTGCGGGAGGTGCCGCAATGACATATGAGAACCGTTGTCTGTGCTGCGGGTTGCCTCTGTCCGAACAGAATTCCCATTACCATCCGAAGTGTGCCGGAAAGCTGTTCAAAGACCGAAGCATTCCCGTGTTGGACTACACGCAGGAAGAATTGAACGCCTTGGCGAAAAATACGGTGCTGAGCCGTATCACCGTTCCCGGCGTCCAGCCGAAACTTTCCCTGCATCTCGAACGAGGGAATCCTCTCACGAACGCCCGGCTGACTCTGGTCGGCCTTGAGGGGAATTACATCCTGAAACCGCAGACGCCGCAGTGGAAGCATCTTCCGGAAGCGGAGCATTTCTGCATGCAGCTGGCGAAGACATGCAAAATCTCAACGGCGGAATCCGGGCTCATCCCGCTCAAATCCGGCGAACTCGCCTACATAACGCGCCGGATGGACCGCGAAGGCGGCAGGATGCTTCATATGGAGGATTTCTGCCAGATCCTCAACAAAGTGACCGCCCAGAAATACAACGGCTCCATGGAACAGGTCGGAAAAGCGCTCCGCAAGTATTCCGACGCCCCCGGTTTGGACGCCGTCAGGCTTTTCGAGCTGACGGTATTCAGCTTCCTGACGGGCAATTCCGACATGCACCTGAAAAAATTCTCGCTCCTGCGGAAGGAAAATGGCGCGTGGGAGCTGAGTCCGGCGTACGATCTCGTCCCCGTGAAGATCATCATGCCGGCGGACACGGAGGAACTCGCCCTGACGCTGAACGGAAAGAAGAACCGGCTGAAACGGGCTGATTTTGAAAAGTTTGCCGTTTCCATGAACCTGACCGCCGTTCAAAGCGCCAGAGCCTTGAACAGGATCGTCAATTCTGTGGAGAATAATCTTCCGGCAGCATTGTCCGCTTCATTCCTGCCAAAAGAAATGAAAACGGACATTAAATTACTTGTGTCTGAACGAATTTTGCGAATTCGTCAAGATGGGGATTGTTCAGGTGAACTCGAAAACTAAAAGAGATAATTCAAGAATATTGTGATTTGTTTTTCTGCCAAAGGCTTTTTTCTGGTTTGGGCGAGTCTTAATGCTTTTTTGGGAGACTGTTTTTTCGATGTGTATCATCTAATTCAGGAATACCTCTTCAAGTTTCAGTTAAAAGGAATTTGTTTTAACTGAAACTTGTGCGTATGCGCGGGAACGCTATTTCGGTTCATCCGTTACGCCTCTGTCCCCTGGAAGACCGGTCAAACATTCGAATAACCGTGGAGAGGATGCGAACAACTGTCACCAGTCTCAAAAAAACAGTCAGCCTTTCCTGAAAGCCCGGTCAAACATTCGAATAACCGTGGAGAGGATGTGAACAACTGTCCCCAGTCTCGAAAGAACGGTCCGCCTTTCCTGAAAGACGCGGTCAAACATTCGAATACCTGTGGAGAGGATGCGAACAACTGTCACCAGTCTTGAAAGAACAGTCAGCCTTTCCTCAAGTTTCAGTTAAAAGGAACTTGTTTTAACTGAAACTTGCGCGTATGCGTGGGAGACACGGATTTGCACCCTGCCAACCGCCCAACCGCACCCTGCCAATTGCCCAACCGCACCCTGCCAATTGCCCAACCGCACCCTGCCAACCGCACCCTGCCAACCGCACCCTGCCAACCGCTTTTTTGGTTTCGTCTCCCCGTTTGACTGTTGTTCGCGCTTTCTGTAGCGGCACATCGACTTTTTTTGAAAAAAAGCAAAATTTCCTCGCGCGTATACGCGTACGCGCTTGAAAAAGAAGACGCGGCGGTGTATATTATAGTGAAGGCTTATCAAAACAACAGAACCCGCGTCCGGCCACCATGCCCGGCGCACCTCATGGAGAATCCAATGCCCGAAGACGAAATCACCTCCCAGGCGTCCGCACCCGAAACCCCCGCGGAGAATCCCGCGTCCGCAGCGCCGGAGACCGCAGCAGCGCCGGAGACCGCAGCAAAACCCGCGGAGACCCGGAAGCCGGAGCCGCCGCGCTCCGTCAACAACGAATCCAGCGTGGACAGCAAATTCACGTCGCAGTCCGAAGACCGCAACCCGGACGACTATACCGCGGACGAGATCACCGTTCTCGACGGCCTGGAGGCCGTCCGCAAGCGTCCCAGCATGTACATCGGCGACACGTCGCAGCGCGGCCTGCACCACCTGGTCTACGAAGTCGTCGACAACAGCATCGACGAAGCGCTCGCCGGATTCGCCTCGAAGGTCTCCGTGACCATTCTCCCGGACAACTGCATCCGCGTCAGTGACGACGGACGCGGCATCCCGGTCGACATCCACAAGGAACTCGGCATCCCCGCCGTCGAAGTCGTGATGACCGTACTGCACGCGGGCGGCAAGTTCGACCACAACGCCTACAAGGTGTCCGGCGGCCTCCACGGCGTCGGCGTCTCCTGCGTGAACGCCCTTTCCACCTGGATGACGGTCGAGATCCACCGCGACGGCATGGCGTACGAGATCCGGTTCGAGCGCGGCAACACCGCCGTGAAGCTGCATCCGCTGCATCCGGTGTCCGACCGCGGCACGACCGTGACGTTCCAGCCCGACCCGACCATCTTCACCGAGACGACCGAGTACGTCTGGAACATCCTCGCGAAACGCCTCCGCGAGCTCGCCTTCCTGAACCGCGGCATCCGCATCGACCTCTCCGACGAACGCGAGAACCCGGTCCGCTCCGAAACGTTCCACTACGAGGGCGGCATCATCGAGTTCGTGCAGATGCTGAACCAGAACAAGGAGCTGGTGCATCAGGACGTGATCTACATGCACAAGGAGCGCAACGGCATCGACGTCGAGATCGCCATGCAGTACAACGCCGAGTTCCAGGAAAACATCTTCAGCTACGCGAACAACATCTGCACGGGCGAGGGCGGCACCCACATGACCGGGTTCCAGTCCGCGCTCACCCGCACCGTGAACAACTACGCGAAGGCGCAGAGCCTCATCAAGGGCGACAAGCCGATGACCGGACAGGACATGAAGGAAGGGCTCACCGCCATCGTCAGCTGCAAGGTCCCGGACCCCCAGTTCGAAGGCCAGACCAAGACCAAGCTCGGCAACAGCGAAGTCAAGGGCATCGTGGACTCCGTCGTCAGCGAATGCCTCTCCACCTTCCTCGAGGAAAACCCGGACGTCGCCCGCCAGATCGTCGAGAAGGCGATCGTGGCGTCCCGCGCCCGCGAGGCCGCGCGCCGCGCCCGCGAGGAAGTCCAGCGCAAGGGCGCGCTCGAAGGGTTCTCCCTCCCCGGCAAGCTCGCCGACTGCGAATCCAACGACCCGGAGATATGCGAACTCTTCATCGTCGAGGGACAGTCCGCAGGCGGTTCCGCCAAGGGCGGCCGCGACAGCAAGTACCAGGCGATCATCCCGATCCGAGGCAAGCTGCTGAACGTGGAGAAGGCGCGCACGGACCGCATCTTCGAGAACAAGGAGATCCAGTCGCTGATCGCCGCCATCGGATGCGGCGTCGGCAACGACGAATGCCACCTCGAGAAGCTCCGCTACAACAAGATCGTGCTCATGACGGATGCCGACGTCGACGGCTCGCACATCGCCACGCTGCTCCTCACGTTCTTCTTCCGCCAGCTCCGCCCGCTCATCGAGACCGGGCACATCTACCTCGCCAAGCCCCCGCTCTACAAGGTCACGAAGCGCAAGCAGGAGAAGTACATCGACAGCGACGAACAGCTGGACCGCTATCTGGTCGAGCTGGGCTGCGGCGACGTGCAGGTATCCGACATGGCGGGGAACGCCCTCACGCAGGACGACATCATGCGCATCTTCTCGTACGTGACCAGGGCGCGCGCCGTCACGCAGGGCCTCCACCGCCACGGCGTCGACCCGCAGAAATACTTCACGCTCGCCAAGGACGGCGTCTTCCCGTTCGACCTGGTGATCGTGCATGAGAACGACGGCTCCGTGACCGAGACGTTCGTGTACACGCCGGAAGAGGAAGCCGAGGTCATCGCCGAGGCGGAGAAACGCCTCCCGCCGCGCGAGATCCCGGAAGACCTCCCCGAAGGCACGCCGCTGGGGCTGCACCCCGCCATCGACGTCGTGCGCCTCTACGAGTCCAAGGAATGCGAGGAGCTCGGCCGCGAGATCGCGGCGAACGGCGGCGACCCGAAGAACATCTTCTACGGCACCGAGCCGCTCTACCGCATCCGCACCGGCGCGTCCGCCGACGATTCCAAGTCCGCGGAGACGGCGGCGTCCGCGGCGCAGAACGACTTCAAGACGGTCAACTCCATGGAACAGCTTTTCGAGGCGATCAAGCTGCAGGGACGCGAAGGGCTCGCGCTCCAGCGGTACAAAGGCCTCGGCGAAATGAACCCGGAACAGCTCTGGGAGACGACCATGGACCCCGCACGCAGAAAAATGATCCGCGTCACGATGGAGGACGCGGTCGAGGCCGAACGCATCTTCACGCTCCTCATGGGCGATGCCGTCGACCCGCGCCGCGAATACATCGAGCGCCACGCCGCGGGCGTGAAGGATCTTGACATTTAACACTTTTACACCGAAAGGAATCCACCAGCCATGGCGGAAAAAGAATCCAAGAAAGCCGCAGCGGCGGCGACCGCCGCGTCCGACCGCGACAAGAACCTGAACGTGACGCTCGCGCAGATCGAGAAGGAGTTCGGCAAGGGCTCCATCATGCGCCTCGGCGACAACCACACGGTCGACGTCCCCGTCATCAGCACCGGCGCGCTCTCGCTCGACATCGCGCTCGGCATCATGGGCCTGCCGCGCGGCCGCATCATCGAGATCTTCGGACCCGAATCCTCCGGCAAGACCACGCTGTGCATGCACGTGATCGCGAACGCGCAGAAGGCGGGCGGCACCGCGGCGTTCATCGACGCCGAGCACGCCGTCGACCCCGCCTACGCGAAGCGCATCGGCGTGAACATCGACAACCTGCTGATCTCGCAGCCGGACTGCGGCGAAGACGCGCTGAACATCGCGGAGATGCTCGTGCGCAGCAACGCAGTTGACGTGCTGGTCATCGACTCCGTCGCCGCCCTCGTGCCGAAGAGCGAACTCGAAGGCAACATCGGCGACTCCTTCATGGGCCTCCAGGCGCGCCTGATGTCCCAGGCGCTCCGCAAGCTCACGCCCGCCATCAGCCGCAGCCGCACCTGCTGCATCTTCACCAACCAGATCCGCGAGAAGATCGGCGTGATGTTCGGCAACCCGGAAACGACCACCGGCGGCAACGCCATGAAGTTCTACTGCTCCATCCGCCTCGACATCCGCCGCATCCAGGCGATCAAGAACGCCAACGGCGAATCCGTCGGCGCGCGCACGAAGGTCAAGGTCGTGAAGAACAAGCTCGCCGCGCCGTTCCGCGTCGCCGAGTTCGACATCAACTGGAACGAAGGCATCTCCCGCATCGGCTCCATCATCGACGTCGCCCTCGACATGGGCATCATCGAGAAGCGCGGCTCCTGGTTCTCCTTCGGCAGCGAACAGCTCGCCCAGGGACGCGACGCCGTGAAGGCGCTCCTCACCGAGAAGCCCGAGCTCGCCGACAAGATATACCAGAAGATCAAGGAAGTCCTCGCAGCCCAGAAGGCGGGCGTCGCGGCCGAAGACGCCGCCGCTCCCGCCGACGGCGCCGCCCCCGCGGACCAGGTCAATGCGTAACCGTTTCCCATCCGTCCGCCGGACTTCGAATCCGGCGGAGACCCATCCCGGCGTCCGTGCCGGGAGGATGCTTCTTGCCTGCGCGGCCGCCGCTCCGTTCCTGCTGTTTTCCGGCATGGCGGACGTTTCCGCGCAGGATGCGGCTCCGTCCGAGGCTGCCGCGACTCCGGCGGAACCGGAAAAGCCCTCGTACCCGGACCTGGAGTCCGGCGACCGTGCGCGCGCCGATGCGGAATACGGCGCGGCGGCGAGTTTCTACCGCCAGTACCGCGCGAAGGCGGAGCAGAACGGCGACGCGGAGGCGCGCAAGGACGCGTACGCCCGCGAGCTGGACGCCCTGATCCTCGCGAACCTCGCCGATCCCGCGACGAAGCTTCTGGACGAATACCGCGCCGCGTTTCCGCAGCTGAACGCGAATTCCGTCAGCCTCTGGCAGGCGGAGATCTTCCTGCTCCAGCGCCGCGCCGACGACGCTGACAAGCTGCTCAAAAAGCTTATTCCCGCGCTCGAAAAACTCGATCCGGGATACTACCGTGCGCTCTCCTGCGCGGCGTTCGTCGCCGAGCTGAAGGGCGACCACGAAGCCGCCGCGAAGCATTATGGCGACATCGCCGCGAACGCGGGCGTCAAGACGTCGTTCGGGCGCAGGGCGGCGGAACGCCAGGCGCTGTCGCTGGCTGCGCTCGGCAAGTACGCCGACGCCTACGGCGTGCTGAATTCCCTGCCCGTGGCGGACAACAAGCGCGACGTCGACGCGCTCAAGCTTCTGTCGTTCTACCTGAAACTTTCCGAGAAAGGCGCGGAGGCGATCGCGGAGGACTGGGGCTCGGTCCGGTCCGTCTCCGCCCCGCGCAAAGACAATCTTTTCTTCCTGGCGGCATGCCGCATCGGCGAGGAATTCTCCAAACGCGAAGACTATGTCCGCGCCGCCGAGGCGTTCCGCCTGGCGTACAGCTTCGCCGCCGTCCGGGAGGACGCGTTCGACGCCATGACGCGCCTGATCGGGGCGTTCCGGCGTCTCGACGACCGGAAGACCGCCGCCGATCTCGCCGTGCGGATGCTGTCGCTCTTCAAGGACACGCAGCTTTCCCCCGATTTCAAGCTCCAGATCGCGTCCGTCCTGTTCCAGGCTGACCGCCCGGACGATGCGCTGGACATCTGCCTCACCTGCATTTCCGATTCCGCCGCGCCCGCCGCCGAACGCGAGTCCGTCTACCGCAAGGTCCTCGACATGATGATCGCGGAGAAGGCGTTCGCGTCAGCCCGCAAGTTCGTCGAGGCGTTCGACACGGTCCCCGAAAAGAAATCCGCCCGGACCATGGACCTGGCGGAGATCGCGTGGCGGGAGGGCAAGCCCGCCGAAGCCGCGAAGCTCTACCGCACCGTCGGCGGCGCCTCCCCGGAATTCCGTTCGAAGGCGCTGCTGAACGCCATGCGCTGTTCGCTGGAGGCCGGCCTCTTCGCCGATCTGCTGGACACCGCCGCGCAGCTCCGCAACGCGGACCCGGAGCATCCCGACCCGGAGGCGGTCTACCTCTCCGCCATCGCGCAGGACAGGACCGGCGATTCCGCCGCGGCGGCGCAGAGCTATCTGGACTATGAGAGGATCGCGCCGAAGACGCCCGAAACGCTGGAACGCCGCGGATCCGCGCTTTACGCCGCCGGCCGCCTCCTGATCCGGCTCGGCGAACCCGGCAAGGCGCTGGACTGCCTTCGCAGGCTCCGCCAGGACTACAGTGCGCTTCCGGTTTCCGAACCGGGCCGCTACTGGCTGATCCATGCGCTGTACGCATCCGGCGACGACGTCGGCGCCGAACGCGAATCCTGGCGTTTCATCGAGGACGCCCCCGATTCCGAATACGCCGGCGCGGCGCTGCTGCGCCTCGCGGAGCATTACCGCGGCACCGGGTCGGTGCAGCATGCCGAGAGCACGGTCGACCAGCTCCTGAACCAGGAAAAATACCCGAAGATCCGCGCCCGCGCCTCCTACGAGAAAGCCCTGATCGCCTACCAGCGCGACGATCTCGCGTCCGCGCTTGCCGCCCTGGACGCGGCGGACGGGCTTTCCCCGGACGCCGCCCTGCTCGGGGACATCCGCTATCTCCGCGGCGACATCGCCCGCGCCTCGCATGATTTTTCGGCGGCACGGGCGGAATACGAGGCCGCCGCGAAAGCCGTCCCCGGCACCCTGCTGGAACAGGCCGCGCTCGGGTCCGCCGCCGACTGCATCTATGCGCTCGCGACGGGATCGGCGGCCGAATCAAAACCGAAGGAAACGGCGTCCGCGGCTTCTCAGACGGCGGCAAAGCCCGCGCCCGCATCGCAGACCGGGACGAAGCCTTCCGCCGCCGCGCAGCAGCCCGCCGCGACTCCCGCGGTCGTCTTCCCGTCCGCCGACGCGTGCCGTCTGGCGTTCGACGCCTACCAGGCGCTCCTGAAACTCGACGGCCTGCGTCCCGAATACCGCGCCATGGCGATCTACAAGTCCGGCCAGTCCCTCTGGAAGGCGGGCGACGAAAAAGCCGCGTTCGGCATCTTCGACCAGATGATCTACCTGATCCCCGCGAGGGAAGCCGCGTCCAGGCCCGTGGAGGCGTTCTGGGTCTTCCGCGCGGTCGACGCCCTCGAGACCCTCGCGCACAAGGACCCGACCGTCTCCAACGTGGAGTCCGCCGTTTCCGCGCTCGTCTGGCTGGGCCAGACCGGCACGGCCGACCAGGCTTCGGTCCGCCAGCGGATCCGCGCCCTCCGCAAGAAACAGTATCAGCCGCCGCTCCCGGCGTCATCCAATACAACCACCAGCAGTCCGGAGTCAACCAAATCATGAAATACTTTTCCATGCTTCAGCAGGGCGGTCCGGTGATCGCGCTGATCGCCATCTGCGCGCTGATCGCCGCGTTCATCTTCATCCAGAAATGGTTCGAGTTCTACCGCGCCCAGGTGAACGTCAACGAGATCGTCACGGGCCTCATCAACGTGCTCCGGCGCGAGGGCATGATCGAGGCGATCACGCTGTGCGACAACTCGCCCGGCCCGGTCCCGCGCGTCCTTTCCAGCGCCATCCGCGCCTACAAGGAGGGCGACGACATCCGCGATTCCCTCGCCACCCAGACGCTGATCGAGGTGCCGCGCCTGGAGTCCCGCCTCAATATCCTCGCCACGCTCGCCTATGTGACGCCTCTGCTCGGCCTCCTCGGCACCGTGCTCGGACTCGTGGATTCCTTCCAGACCATCACCGCCAATCCCGACGCCGCCGTGACGACCCTCCCCGAACTCTCCAAGGGCGTCTACAAGGCGCTCCTCTGCACGGCCGCCGGACTCTCCGTCGCCATCCCGTGCCACATCGCCTACAACTACCTGGTCTCCCGCGTGCAGGATTTCTGCACGGACATGGAGAAGGCGTCCGCCGAGATCATGTATTTCTTCCGCCACCACAAAAAAGAGAGCGGCGACGACCATGCCGAATGAAGCCCCGATTCAGGTAAAGACCAAGCTCCGGATATTCAGCGGCCTGCCGAGCCTGGTCCTGTATTTCTGCGTCTTTTTCATCCTGCTGGTCTTCTTCATGCTCAGCTCGAACTTCGTCCCGCTCCGCGGCATCGAGGTCGAGCTCCCCAGGACCGGCGGCCGCCTGATCTACACCTCCCGCAACTACGTCGTGACCATCGACAAGGACAGCCGCATCTATTTCAACGACGCCGCCGTCCCCGGCACGGACGAGCTCAAACGCCAGCTTTCCGAGGCGCTCAACGCACGCGGATTCCAGCCGGACAAGGAACGCGTCATCATCCGCTGCGACGTCCGCGCGCCGCTCACCACCGTCGCCGAAGTCCTCGCCGTCACGGAGGAGCTGAACGTCAACGCCCTCTTCATGTCCGCCGGGCCGCCGCGCGGCAGGACGACCAGTTTCACCGAGCCTGAGTCATGACGGACGCGCCCGCACAACAGTTCATGCTTCCCGTCGACGAGTCTCCGGCGCCGGAACGCCTCCGCTGGCCCATGCTGCTGGCCGCGGGGGCGGCGGTCGTGCTGATCCACCTGGCTCTTGTCACGGTCTTCACGCCCCTTGCGCCGGAGCCGGTCGGAGACGCGGCTTCCCGCGCCGACCATGCCACGGCGTTCCTGTCTTCCCGCGCAATCGCCGCCGATCCGCTTTTCCTGAAGATGGTCGACACGTACGATCCGATCGCGTTCCTGCATCCGCCGGAGGCCGTCGGCTTCTCCTTTTTCCGTTCGGTGCAGGCGGAAACCGGGCCGGATGCGCCGTTCGATCCGCCGCTTCCGGCAGGTTTCTCCGACGTGCCGCGGACGCCCCGTGCCGTTTTGGGGACGGTGAACCGCCCGCTCCTTCCCGATGTCCCGGATTACGATCCCGAAGCGGCTCCGGCTGCCGCGCCCGCGTATCCGTACTGGGCGGCGGATTCCGTGTCCGGCGTCGTTTTTCCGGCGTTCCGGCTCAATTCCGCGTCCGAACGCATTTTCCGGCGGCAGACGCCGTCGAAGCCGTCGGTTTTCCGGGTCAAGGCGCCCGTCCTGTCCGATCTGCCCTGCGAAGCGCTGCTGGAGGAGTCCTGCGGCGTCGTCGACCTCGATCTGGCGGCGCGCGCCTGGCTTGACACGCTTCTGAACTCGGCCGACTGTCCCGCGGGACTGAAAGACGGCGGTTTCTGCCGGGTCGTCTGGTCCGCGGACGCGCTGCGGAAGGGGGCCGTGCGATGATCCCGATCCCGCTGGACCGCATTTTCGTGTGGTATTTCGCCACGTGGTTTTTCGTGATCGCCCTGCTGTGGATCTGCGACGAGCTCCGCAAGCGCAAGAATTCGGGCGACTCGGTCGTGAAGGACCGCCTTTACCTCTGCGGGAAATGCCACCTCACGTTCCTGGCGCGGGACGACCGCGAACACTTCGTCCGCTGTCCGCGCTGCCACGAGATGTGCTTCTTCCGCCAGAGCAAACGTTTCTGAGGGGGGAGGCTCTCCGCTGCGGCAGCGCCCGGACGCGCCCGTGCTCACTCGGAGCGGAGCGAAAAACGCCGGCGGACCTGCCCGGTTTATTCCTCGTCGGCGTTCGGGAACTGCACCAGATAGAACCGCATGTTGTGCAGGAAGTCCGGCGCCATCGTGATGCCCATGTGCGCGCCGCTCACGTGAATGACGCCGTTCCAGCGCACCGGCGACTCCATCCTCGGCCCCCAGGCTTCCTGCCGGTCCGGGTTCCGCAGGTCCGCCCGCGCGCTCACTGCCGACACTTTGCCGTCGCCGGAATCGTACCGCACCACGCGCAGGCTGCCGGATTCGTCGACCAGCGCGAGCGAGGACGTCGGCACGGAGTCGCCGATGAAGATCATCTGGAAGACGCCGGGATCCTTCGGGTCGGGCGTCGACAGCATGGACGCGATGCGCTTCGCCGAATTCAGGCATTTCTGAAGGTGCTCCAGCGCGACGTGGCGCCGTTCCACTGCCGTCTTCACGTCCGGCAGCAGCCATTTCAGGTCGGCGTCGAGGTCCGGATTCGCGAGCCCCCATTTGTATTTGATCCACGTGTTCAGGTCGTACAGGTCGACCGCCTCGCCGCGGGCGATGGATTCCGCGTCCGTTTTGCCGGGGATGGCTTTCCGCACTGCGGCGAACTGCGGGAACGGCATCATCTCGTAGTAGGACGGGAAAGTCCCGATCACGGCGGCCGGATAGAGCGGCGCGCCCGGCTGAAGCCGCAGGCCGTTCACCAGCTCGACCACGGTGTCCAGATATCCGCTGTTCGGCGTGCCGATCTGGATGAGCTTGCCGACATTTTTCGCGCCCGCCCAGGTGATCGCCGGATCCGGGGCGTTCTCCTCCGGCAGCGGCGTCTCCCCGTACCGCATGTAATACCGCGCGATCAGTCCGCCCATGCTGTGCCCCATGAGGTCGAATTTGACGGTCTCCGGCGAAGCGCCGTAGCGGACCCGGTATTCCGAACGGAGCAGGGCCTGTTTGGCGCGGATGAACTTCCCGAGTTCGACGGCATTCTCCGCGATGCTCCGCCGCCAGTCGTAGTAAAACACGAAGAACGTCGGGCAGCGGCCGTCCTCCAGGTGTTCCTTCGAGCCTTCCTGCACGTAGCCCGCGTTTTTGATCGTGTCGACCAGCGGCCCGTAGGCGGACATGGAGAACTCCAGCCCGATCAGGCTGACGGACACGGAGTCCAGCAGGAACGACGCCCGCGTATTGTTGGAAAGCTCGCGCAGAGGCTTGCCCCAGCTCATCGGCACGGACAGCAGCTTCAGGCTGTCGCGACCCGGCAGCGCCGGCGAAAACGTCCCCCAGAACTCCTTTCCGGTCGCCGGGTCTTCCAGGCGGGCGCCGAGCAGTCCGTGGATCAGGATCACGGGATTCCGGCGGACGCCCTCGTACGCCAGGGAGCGTTTCGTCGCCTGGCTGAAGATCGTTTCCGTGGGCGTCAGCGCCGACTGGTACGAACCGACCGCGTCCGGCTGGCATGCCCCCAGGACAAAGGCCGCCAGCAGACCCGCCGCGACGGTCAGGACCGATCCGAAAAAACGTGTCCGTTTCATGGTTTTTCACCTTCCGTTATTTGTTTCTGCTTGCCCAGCAAGCTCTGGTAATCGCCCGATATCCGCTCGAGAGCGGTCAGATACGCCTCGATCTGTTCCCGCGTGCCGCAGATGCTCACGCACCCCGCCGTTCCGCCGCCTTCGCACGGCATGTCCATGCGCCCGAACGCCAGGAACCCGCGGATCTGCAGGTCGGTCACGGGCGCGATGAAGACTTCCGCGTGGCGGAGCACGGAGAGCCCGAACGTGCCGACGACGTCGTGGAACTCCTTCGGCATGAGGTATTTCGCGTAGTAGTAGAAAAGCGGGTGGATCATCGACAGCAGTTCGATCATCTCGTATGCCTCGCTGCAGCGGTAGCGCGTCTTCTTCAGCCTGCGGTTGAACTCCCGCTGGAACAGCACGAACCCGCCCATCTTTTCGGTGTGCGTCATGTAGTCGGAGGGACGGATGAACACCAGGCTCAGCTCGCGTTCGAACCTCTGCGGCGGCTTTCCTTCCGCCGCCTGGCCCGGCTCCACGTCGACCGGGAAAAGCATTTTCGCGTCGTGGAGCTGCGGGGATTTGGCGAGCCCCCAGAGGATCATGCCGGCGATCGTCGCGGGGCCGCGCATTTCCGCCGCATAGGCAAGGTTGATCCGCCGCCTCAGTTCCAGCAGGCCGTCGAACCGGAAGAACGCCCTCGCGCGGAAAAGCCCCTTGTGCGGCGTCTCCCGGATCTCGACTCCGGCCGCAGGACTGCCGGGCGCGGGAAAGGTCATCCGTCCCGCCTCGCCCCATTCCGTTTTCAGCTCGGTCAAAACCTCCTGCATCGCCATGCCGTCCACCGGGACATGGTGGTACTGGATCCACAGGTCCGCCTCGCCGAGCGCGGGATGGATGCGCACGAATACGTTCAGCAGCCCCCAGCCCGGATGGCGGTACACCGTCACGTCCGGCGTCTTCAGGCGTTCCGCCCGGATCTCCTCCTCGGTCCCGCCGTCCGGCAGCGGCAGGAACGTCACGCAGGAGGCGTTCATCATGCGGCGGAGCAGGCGGACTGCCTCCATGCGCTTGCCGAGGTTGGCGGCGTTCAGGTACAGCACGCGCCGCTTGACCTTCCGGTACAGTTTCCGGGCGCGCGTCGGGTCGGTCCCGCCGTTCAGGCGGTTGTGCGTCCGCACGAAAAGCGAAAGGATCGTGTCGATGTCCTTTTCCGACAGCGCCGCCGACGGCGGATACCGCGGGTCGAGCACGATCCGCGCATTTTCCAGCGTGCCGTCCGGCCGGAACTCCACTTCCAGCAGGTCGGTTTCCGTCAGGCGGTTCCGGTGCAGGCGGAACGTCTTCTGCATGATCGCCCAGTGAAGCTCGCCGTGCGCCCGGAGAAATTCGCCGAACCGCGACAGGAACCGTTCCCGCGCGTCCGCCATGTTTTGGGGCGGCGCGCCTGCCGGAAACGGCGTCACGCGGAAGATGCCGAGCATGAATTTCGAGATGTCGCCCTTCATGAAGATCCCGGTTGCCTTCCGCCAGCCGTTTTCCCTCGGCTTCGCGCCAAGCAGTTTGCACAGCTGGAGCAGCTTCAGGAAGATCAGGAAGCAGATCGCGTTGAACGACCACTGGTCGAACAGGCGCGTCATGTGGAACGACACCCACCGCCGGATCCGCGATCCGTTGTCTTTCGTGGTTTCCGGTGCCGTTTTCATGCCGAAGTGTTTCCCCCTGACGCTGCCTGAATTCCCGGTCGCGTCCGTCCGCCGTCCGGCGGTCCGTCTCCGGACACGATTCAGAGATTAATATACTGCTTTTTTTGTTTAGTTCAAGCCGCCGCCTGCTTTTTGTTCGCGGACGCCCGTCTCCGCGCGCTTCGTCTTCCGCGGAAAGATGTCATTCGCAGACACAGGAAAAACGAGCATGGTGAATATGGCAGACATGGCGAAAAACGGATGCACTGAAAACGGACAGGAGAAATAAGAACCAGGTGAAAAAGGACCGGAAAAAAAGGACCGGAAAAAAAGGACGTGGCATAATCGGTCAGGCGAAAAAAAGGTGCGGCACCTTCCCAAGTTTCAGTTAAAAGGAACTTGCTTTAACTGAAACTTGCGCGTATGCGCGGGAAACGGTCATTTCCCGTGCTTTTTGGAGACCGGATATGCGCGGGAGACGGTCATTTCCCGTGCTTTTTGGAGACCGGATATGCGTGAAATACCGTCATTCTCTGCTCATTTCAGGGAAAGATGCTTTTGGACCGGGCAAGGCTTGTCTCGGAAGACCGTTCTTCAACGACTGTTATCGGGAATCACGATCCTGAATCGGCAGCCCTGTCCCGGGACAGAATGCAGTTCGGCCTTCCCGTTGTGAAGCTGGGCGATATGCTTCACGATCGCCAGACCGAGACCGGTCCCGCCAAGCGCGCGGCTGCGTTCCTTGTGAACCCGGTAGAAACGTTCGAAGATGCGAGGCTGGTTTTCCTCGGGGATCCCGCATCCGTGATCCGTGACGGAAATGACGGCGTTTCCTTCCTCGCGGGACAGGGACAATTCGATATCCGGGCTCCCGCTGTACTTGATCGCATTGTGGATCAGATTGGAAAGCGCCTGTTCCAGCAGCTGGGCATCGCCCGCCACGGAGACCGGCTCGGCGTGCGTGATGCGGATCGTCATCCCGTGCTGCCCGGCTTTCCGCTGAAGAGCCTGCATGGCCGATTCCAAAATATCCTGCAAATCCACCTGCAGAAACTCCCGGCGCTGCCGTTCCGGGTCGTTTTCGAGGGCGGCGAGGCTCAGGATGTCCCGGATCAGCGCGTTGAGCCGCCCGGACTGCTCGCCCAGCATTTTCATCAGTTTTTCGTACTGCTCCGGGGGAAGATCGCGTTCCTCCTGAATGGTCTCGACCGCGCCGAGAATACACGTCATCGGCGTTTTGAGCTCGTGGGAAACATTCGCGATAAATTCACTGCGGAACGATTCCAGTTTTTTCATCTCGAACAGCTGTTTTTTCAGCTGTTCCGTCATCTTCGAGAGCATTTCCGCCAGCGGCCTCACCGGTCCGTTCCCGGGGATCGGGATCCGCGTCCCGATCTTCCCCTCGAAAATGTCCCCGGCGCAGCGCCCGACCTCCACCAGCGGGCGGTAAATCCGTTTCAGCAGATAGATCTGCAGCCAGGCGAGCAGTCCGGTCGAGATCGCAAACAGCAGGACAATGCCCCCGGTGATCCACGGGAAGATCGCCATGTACGGGAAATCCTCCTGGGCGAAACGGACCACATACAGCCCGTGCGGCGTTTGCACCGGGACGGCATAATAGATCATTCTCTCCTTCAGCGTCTCGCTGTATCGCCTGGCAAACCCGGTCGTTCCGCTCTGCGCCGCTTTGAACTCGCTGCGACCGGAATGATTGTCGAACGCGAGATGGCTCGGGTTCGTGTCCGCCAGCACGACCCCGTCCGGCGAGATCAGCGTGATACGGAAGACGCGGTTGTCGAAGTCACGGCAATACCGAATGGCGGATTCGGTGTTTCCCGACAAAAGCCTGTCCCGGATGACCGAGGACGTCAAGTCGGCTTTCTGCGCCAGGCTTTTCATCATCTCCCCGTCGACAGACTGTACGAAGTGATGCTCTCCCCACCATGCGGTGATGAGCAGAAAATCCATGACAAGCATCAGGATCATCGGCAGATGGACCAGCAGATACTCTTTGAGCCCGTCGGAACCGGGGGTAAGCGCGCGTTTCATCGGGCAATGCTCTCCTGCGCGAGACGGTATCCGATCCCGCGGATCGTCTCGATATGCGCGGCGCCCCATTCGCCGAGTTTCCTGCGCAGATTCACGATCTGAACATCCACGGCACGATCCGTGACCGGATAATCTTCGCCTTTAATCTGCCGGATGATCTGACCTCGCGTGAACACGCGTCCGGGATGCGCCGCAAGCAGGACCAGGATCTCGAATTCACTGAACGTCAGGGAAACGGATTCGCCGGAAACGGACACCCGGCGCTGGTCTTTGTTGATGCTCAGCCCGGAGACCTGAAGCACGGATGACTGGTTCTGCTGTTCAACAATGCGGAACTGAGCACGAATCCGTGCAGTCAGGACTTTCCGACTGAACGGCTTGGTGATATAATCATTCGCGCCCATTTCCAGTCCTATCACAATATCCGACTCGTCGCTTCTTGCGGTCAACATGATAATCGGGATCATCTGCGTGTCGGGAGAGGACTTCAAACGACGGCATACGCTCAATCCGTCCATGCCGGGCAGCATGAGGTCCAGCAGGATCAGGTCCGGCATATAACGCGTAGCGAGCGCGAGGCCGTCCTCCCCGTTGGATGATTCCAGAATGGAATCAAATCCGGAGGACTGCAAGGTCAGTTTCAGCAGTTCCCGGATTGGCTCCTCGTCGTCTATGATCAGAATCGTTTTGTTGTTCATGTTTCCCCGTCTTTTCGTTTTACTATATCATTCCGACCGCCTGATTTCAACCAACGTCTGGCAGTTTCCCGTAGAAATCTCCGGCACGTTCCGCGATGTTGAAAATGTGCCGTTCAGTCTTGCGAATCTTTTCCAGCAGTTCCATGAACAGCACACCGTTTTTGGTAATGCATTTCCCCTCATAAAGGCGGTTCATGTGCGTAAGCTCGGCCTCATCCAGCATCTTCTGCATTTCGGCATGTTCGGAACGGGCTGTTTCTGGATACCATGTATGGTTCTCTTTCAGGAGATCGATTGCAATGTCCGTAAGGGTTTCCAGTTGTCTGTGAATATGCTCCAGTTCAATTTCGGCGTCTTCGCTGAACTGGACTTTGTCCGCCTTGATCCTCTGCATCAATTCACAGAGTTCCATCGCGTAATCTCCGATTTTCTCGGCATCGTTTGTGCAGTGAATGAGGACAGGGATCTGCCTGCTTTCACGCGGCGACAACGGTTTCAGCATAAGCGCGGTCAGATAGTTCGCGATGTCATGCTGACGGGCGTCGATCTCTTCTTCTCTCTGAGGCAGAGATTTGACCCGTTCCTGGTTGTGTTCGTCGTTGTGTGCATAGATATTCAAGGCGATGTTCGTCATCTTCCAAGCCCGTTTCAACATCTTTCTCAGTTCAGCCGCAGTCTGTGACAACGCAATCGCGGGCGTATTCAGAAGGTGCGGTTCAAGTTTGATGTAACGAACACTGACGGATTTGACCGGGATGATGGCTTCGCAGATCCTCGGCAGGACAGACATGAAGGGGATCAGCAGCAGAGTCGTGCCGACGTTGAACAGCGTGTGCGCGTTCGCGATCTGCCGCTCCAGCGAAGCTCCATCGCCCGAAACGGTCCGGATCAGATGGAAGAACGCCGGTTCGCCTCCCCACGAGATGAGGAAGGAGACGACCGCGATCAGCACGCCGATGACATTGAAGAGCGTATGGAGCAACGCCGCCTGACGCGCCACGCGGTTCGTCGTCAGCGCCGCCAGCTGGGCCGTAACCGTAGTGCCGATGTTGGTCCCGAGCAGGACCCCGACCGCGGTGTACAGGTCCATGATGCCGCCTGCGCTGAGCGCGATCACGATACCGATGCAGGCAGAACTGCTCTGAACGATCATGGTGGCAACCAGCCCGATCCCGATCGCGCCGAACAGCGCCCCCGGCGGGATGATCCCGTTGGAACCCGGAGTGCAGTCGAACCGCTGGAACGCGGAAACGAACGCGGGATGATCCGCCAGTTGTTTCAGCTCGCCGCTCATGATCTCCATGCCGAAAAACAACAATCCCAGCCCGAGGAACGTTTCGCCGATTTGCACGACCTTTTCGTTCTTGAAAAAAGTCAGCCCCAATCCCAGGATGATGGACGGCATGATGATGACGCCAATCTTGAACGCCACGAGCTGCGCCGTGATCGTCGTTCCGATGTTCGCGCCGAAAATGATCCCGACGGACTGCTGAAGCGTCAGGAGTCCGGCGTTGATGAAGCCGATCACCATGACGGTTGTGACGCTGGACGACTGAATGACCGAGGTCACGACCGTCCCGGACAGAATCCCGGCAAACCGATTTGATGAGAAGAAGCGCAATACTGTCCGCATTTTTTCTCCGGCAGCTTTCTGCAGCCCCCGGCTCATCAGTTTCATGCCGAAGAGAAACAGCGCCAGTCCGCCCAGTGCGTTTACGAAAAGCATAGATCCTCCTTTCCTGTTTGTCGATCTATGCCGATAATATAGACATGCTTTATAAGATCACGGTTAAGGATTTGTTAGTTTCCGGTTAGGTTTCATCGATCGTGTGTGTTCTTTCGGAAAAAAACCGGATTTCCGTTTTTTCCGTTCGCATTTTTTCATCCGTGCGCTATATTAAAATAGCTTGATACGTTGGAACCCATTCCTGTTTTCCGGTGACGCCAGTGAAACCTTCTTCGCCAGCAGTTTCTTCCGATGCTTCCAAAGCATCTTCTTCCGGTCCGGGCCTTTCCAAAAAGGCGAAATTCTGGATCGGGCTTTCCCTTGCCGTGTGCATCCCCGTGATCGCGGGCGTCCTCGTGTGGCTCGCCTACCGCGCGCTCTTCCCGAACAATCCGCGCCTCGTCATGAACAGCATCCGCCTCGCCGGGAATTCCGGCTACTGGAGCCCCGCCGACCCGGACGAACGCCAGGCGCGCATGGACCGCATCCTCGCGATCCTCCGCATCCGGCCCGGCGGCACCCCGATGTTTTCCGGCAAGGAGGAATACGACCTCGCCGTCATGGCCGCCAAGCTCCGCACGGAGATCCCGGAGCTGGAACGCGCCGACATCCGCCGCGTCCTCCCCGACCAGCTGATCTTCGAGCTGCACGAACGCATCCCCGTCGCGAACCTCGGCGCGAACTACTACATCGACGACTCCGCGACCGTGCTGGACAAATCCGCCTACTACGACGTCTCCGGCTCGCTTCCCTCGCTCTCCTGCAAGCCGTCCGCGGTCCGCGCCTCGGGCGAGGCCGACCCCTTCAAACGCGGCGAGGTCCTCTCCGATTCCTCCATCCGCACCGTCCTCGACTTCATCCGGCTCACGCGCCTGGAGTTCACCGACGTCCATCCGAAATACATCTACATCGCCCAGGATTTCATCCAGTGCGACCTGCTGTACAGGAACGACCCGGACGCGTTCACGATCCTGATCCCGCTCCGCGTCCGCGAGGAACAGCTCCGCGACGACATCTTCGGGCGCCTGCTTCCCAAGCTCGAGTCCACCATTCGGAACCGCGAGGACGAGCGTTCCCTGGACCTCCGGTTCAAAGACCGCATCATCGCGAAGAAGCGCAGCTGACGCCCGTGCTCCGGACGGGACGGCTTTCCCGGCTTTTTCTTATTCCGATCCCGGATTCCTGAACTGGATCGGGTGAAAATCGCACGCCAGGTTCGCGGCCGGGTTTTCCGCCTTGGAAAATGCCGTCCGGATGAGCGACGCCGCCAGCGCGTCCAGCTTCAGGTCCAGATACGGAAAGACCATGGAGCGTTCGTTGAACGCCGTGCCGGAAAAAGAACACCGAAGCGGCGGATGATATGCGCCGACGCGGATCTCCCCGGACAGATAATCGGACAGGTACGGATCGTCGATCAGGACGGCGGCCGGCTCCGGTCCGGTCGCGGCGGGGACGGATTCCGCCAGAAAGTTCGGAAACATCTCAAGCTCGTCGTCGAATACTGCCGTGAACAGCCGGCATTCCGGGAGATAGCCGTCGAGAACGCCCGGCGTGGAAATGTGCCGGAACCACGGAAATGCCGAATGCTTCGAAACGATGTGGATGATCGCGGCGGTGTTCTGGCGGATCAGGCGCAGCGCGCAGTCGAGGCAGGCTTTCCGCGTGAAAACGGACATCGCATTGTTTCCCGCCTGGTCGATGAGCAGATCGATGCGCCCGCCTGACGGACGGAACGCCGTCCGGTCCGGCGTTTCCCCCGCGGCGGACGGGAACACGATCGCCACGTCTCCCGGCGAAAACTCAGGGAAGGCGGGATGTCCGGCTTTTTCTTTCTCCTGCGCCGGAGCGCAACCCGGCGCCGCGGCGGAGTCCGCGCCTCCCCGCTGATAATCGGGATCGTATTCGAGCAATCCGGTTTTCCGCCGGAGCAGGATGTTACGGGCGCAGTAGAGCAGATAATCGTACTCCGGCGTTTCCGCCGTACAGGAGTCGCGGACAAAGACCGGACGGCAGACCGGCGGGGCGCTGTTTTCCTCTATGATGCCCGCGTCCGCCGGGACCGGGCGTTTTCCTTTCCGGCATTCGATGACCCCGCGGTCCTCCAGCACGCGCAGGACCGCGCGGGCGGTCCCAGGCGAAATGTGATACGCCCGCGCCAGTTCGTCCCGGCTGTAGAACTGCTCCTCGTTTTGAAACTCTCCCGCGCGAAGCCTCCGGGCGATGACTTCCGCGATCGTCATGTATTTGGCGTTTTGGTAGTGGTGCGACATGGTGGCCGTCTTTCTGGCTTTTTCCGGTACATGATGGCATCCCGTCGCATTCGGGGGGGGCGACAGTGACGAAAAAAGAAAAGCGCGAATCGGTTATACTATACTGATAGTCAATATGAAAATCAATGAATCAATATAAAAAAACAGAAAAGAAACAACAAAGGAATCGACATTTGTATGATGCCATGCGACCGGCTGAAAAACAGGGGGGCCGAGCTTTGTCTCTCTGCTAATTGTCAGACTGGATCCCCGCATGTTCCCTGCCGCCGGTCCCCGGAGGCGGCGGGAATCCCGGGGCGTGTGCGAAACCCTCTTTCAGCGGATCCCCGGTGCGATCTTTTTCCGTTTTTTTCCGGGCGCGGTCTTTAAAAAACCCGGTTGCCATGCTATATTGATGCAACCGTTCGCCGTGCAGGCGAAACGATCCCGGAAAACGCGCGATTTCCGCCTTTCTGAACGAGAAACCAACCTGTTGCGAGGAGTAGATTATATGAAAATTGCTGTCTGCGGAGCCGGAGCCGCCGGGGCTTACGCCGTGAAACGCCTTCGCCTCAACCTCCCCGAAGCCGAAATCCTGCTCTTCGACGCCGCGCCCGTCGGGTTCTACGCAAAAATGCGTCTCCCCGAATACCTCGCGGGCACGCTCCCGCGCGAGAAGCTCATCCTCTCCTCGCCCGAACAGATGGCAGACTGGGGCGTCGGGCTTCATCTCGGCGAACCCGTGACGTCCATTGACCCCGCCTCGCACAAGCTCGCGACCGTCGCCGGGGAGTATGCCTGGGACGTCCTCGTGCTGGCGGTCGGCGCGCATGCGTTCGTGCCGCCCGTCCCCGGACTCGCCGCCAGCTCGCGCGTGCATGTCCTCCGCGAGCTCCCGGACGCCGACGCCCTGGTCGCGCTCTGCGAACGCGAGCCGGAAACGACCGCGGCGGTCATCGGCGGCGGCCTGCTCGGCCTCGAAGCCGCCTGGTCGCTCCGCAAACGCGGCCTCGCCGTCTCCATCGTCGAGACCGCGCCGCGTCTGCTCCCGCTCCAGATGAACGAGGAGGAATCCGCCGCGCTGCTCGCCAGCTTCACGAACGCCGGATTCAAGGTCCATACCGGGGCGTCGGCCGACCGGTTCGACGAAGCGTCCGCTCAGCTCTTCCTCAAGGACGGGACCGCCGTGCCCGCCTCGCTCGTGCTCGTTTCCGCCGGAATCCGCGCCAACCTCGAACTCGCGAAAAACGCCGGGCTCGCCTGCAGCCGCGGGATCGTGGTGGACGCCGCGCTCCGGACCTCCGCGCCGGACGTCTATGCCGTCGGCGACTGCGCCGAGCTGAACGGCACGGTCACCGGCCTCTGGCTCGCCTCGAAGGACCAGGGCGAGGCCGTCGCGGACATCATCGCCGGCAAGCTCGACGCCATGCCGCCGAAGACCTACCGCCCCAAGCCCAAACTCCCCGCATTCTGACCCCAATCCCCCTTTTTTTATTTCCCTCCGCAGAAAGCCTCTCCCCATGTCCGTTGAAATCGAACGCAAATTCCTCGTCAAAGACCTTTCCTGGAAAGATTCCGCCACCTCGTTCAAAGACTTTCAGCAGGGGTATTTCCCCACAGGCGACGGCGTGACCGTCCGCGCGCGCATCGCGGGCGACAAGGCGCGCCTCACGATCAAGGGCCCCGTCTCCGGCATCTCCCGCGCCGAGTTCGAATATCCCATCCCGGTCGAGGACGCCGCCGCGTTTCTCTCCGGCTTCTGCGCCAAGCCTGTCATCCTAAAACGCCGCTGGTATGTGCCGTTCGGCGGGTTCACCTGGGAAGTCGACGAGTTCGCCGGGCAGAACGAAGGGCTGATCGTCGCCGAGATCGAGCTTGATTCCCCCGACCGCGAGTTCCCGGTTCCGCCGTGGCTCGGACGCGAAGTCTCCCACGAACCGAGATTCCGCAACTCCCGCCTCGTCCGGCATCCGTTCTGCGACTGGTCCGACGAGGAAAAACGGTAATTCGAGCTTCCCTGAATTCAAAAGATTCGGCTCCTGTTAAACGGTGTCATTCATTCGCACACGCATCCGCGCATACGTGTGTATCCGCAAGTTTCAGTTAAATCGAATACCATTTAACTGAAACTTGACTGTTTTCTGCTTAACGCCATTATGTCCTTGTTTCCACCCCAATTCCCCCTGGAGAGGAGGATGCCCCAGGATCTTTCGTGTTCCCCTTGGAAAGGATGAGGTCCCGGCATCTTTCGTGTTCCCCTTGGAAAGGATGAGGTTCCGGCATCAATCGTTTTTTCCTCCCGCGCACACGCGCTTGATTTTGCCCCCAGAATCAATCCGAAGCGGTCGTGTTTCTGTCCCTCCCGCGCACACGCGCTTGATTTCGCCCCCGAATCAATCCGAAACGGTCGTGTTTCTGTCCTTCACGCGTACGCACGCAAGTTTCAGTTAAATCGAATACCATTTAACTGAAACTTGGGAAAAAATCGACTTGTTCTCTGTTTGCAGTCGTTTCTGCTCTCAATGGGAAAGGTTAGACGCTTTCCTTCCGTTTCCCCTCTTTTCTCCCCTGTACCATGGGCAAAGATGCCTTTTTTTGAGCTGATAAACAACTTTTTTCGAAAAAAATGAAACATTCGGTTTGACATTGGTGTTTTAGTGTGCTATTTTAATAGTACACTGCGAAACAATCACACTTAACACCAACGGAGGTTATTTCAAACCATGAATGTTTCCGAACTGACCTTGAACTTCTCTTCGGGGGTCCCGATCTACAGGCAGATCGTCCAGCTGCTCTCCGGAAAGATCCTCTCCGGGGCGCTTGCGCCGGGCGAGAAGATCCCTTCGATCCGTGACGTGACCGCGGAGCTGAACGTGAATCCGAACACGGTGGCGAAAGCGTACCGCGAACTCGAACTTGCCGGGCTCATCGAAACGCGCCGCGGCATGGGCTGTTTCGTTGCCGAGCATGACGACGCCCGCCGCGCGCTCACCGACGACGAGAAACGGCGCCACCTGGATACCCTCTTCGCCTCGCTGGTCACGTCCGCCGGGATGTTCGGCATTTCGGAGCAGGACGTTTCCGACTACCTGACCGCGAAACACTCAGTCTCCACGAAAAACAACAAATGAATCAACCGAACCAATGAAAGGTTCTTTTATCATGACTACCTCAAATGCCATAGACATCGCCGGCGCGCCCGCGCCTGCCAAATCCGAATCCTCGATTGAATCCGTCCGCAGGATGCTGAAGAACTCTCTCCTGATTTCCGTCCGCGACTCCGTGCTGCTCAAACTCGCCACTGTGGACCTCCTGCTTGTGGTGTTCTACATCGGCCTGTTCCTTTGCGGCTTCCTTCTTTATCCTGCTCTGATGGGGCAGCCGTGCCATACGAAGGATGAGTTCAACGCATTCTACAACCAGTACAAGGGCATAACCATCGTTGTCGCGCTGATCATCCAGTTCCTCGGCACGTTCCTCACGAATTTTCTCCTGCTCACGGTGGACAGCGAGATCATTCGCGTATGGAACGGTCAGAAAGCGGATTTCAAACGCGGCTGGCGCACAGCCGCCTCCCATTTCTGGAGCCTTGTAACCTGGTCCCTGCTGATTACCCCGTTTAATTTCATGTGGGTCGCCTCCATGTGCATCGTGATCCCAGTGCTGACTCGTGACAAGACCGTCAATCCATTCAAGATGCTCTGGCGCTCCGTCCTGCTCCTGCTGAAGATTTGGAAGGAATTCCTGCTCGGGATCGTCGGCATGCTGGTGATCGCGTATTGGGTTTTCTGCCTCGTTTTCGGCTCCAATGCGATCTTCAGGGCCATCTCCAGCCAGTGTCCGCCGCTCATCGCGTGGGTTCTGCTCTCGTTCAGCATAACCTTCTCTCTGGTTGCGCTTTGCTTCTGCTATCTCTTCTGCAACTGCTACCTGTGCGGCCAGTACATCAAGGCGAGCGAGGGCGTGGAGCCGGATCCGGAAGCCGATGCCGCCGAACTCGCCTGAACCCGAAACATTTCCGACAATCAATCAACTGCACGAGGATTCCTCTCCGTTTCGCACAGTCAAAAAGAACTTTTTTCGAAAAAAAAAGATATTTCTGCTTGACAATGCGCGGGAAACGTGGTTTAGTAGTGTAGCATAACAAAAAAAACGTAAAAGGAATTTGATCATGAACAAGAATACCGTCATCCTGCCCGTCGTCCTCATCCTGGCCGCCGCTCTCGTCGTCGGCGGATTCATCCTGCTGAAGAATCACAAGGACAAAGTCGCGCCGACCCCGGTCGTGGTCGTCGAGGAACCCGTCGTCGAAGAACCCGAACCCGTCGTTGAGGAACCCGCTCCGCAGCCGCGCCGCCAGCGTCAGAGACGCGACCTCAACTCCAGCATCAACACCATGAACCCGATGCAGGGACAGAACATGCCCACCCGCGAAGAGGCGGTCAATGCCGCCCGTGACATCCTCGCCTCCTACCGGGAAGCGTCTCCGCAGGAAAAACAGCAGATGGCCATGGTCATGAACATCGCCGCGGGGTTCATGAACGGCATCTCGCAGAACGCCGGCCAGTTCATCCAGCAGATGAGCCCGGAACAGCGCGACCGCCTCGTCAACTCCGCCGGGACCTCGCTTGAACTTCTCTCCGCCGTGCAGGAGGAGATGATGTATGACATAACGCCCGAAGAGGCACAGGTGTTCGGCGGCGTATTCCAGTCGATGCAGAACCTCAACGAATCCCTCATGAACGCCGCGATCTTCTGATCCGCGTTTCATCCTTAATTTTTCATCCGGCTCCGGCATGCGTTTTCGTAACGTTGCCGGAGTCGTCGCATTTTAAATATTAAAAAAAAAAGTCGAAGAATTCAGTATTTTTTTATCGAATCGGACTTGTTTTTATGTTAAGGACGGAGTATATTACAGAACATTTTCACGAATGTCCCTTTTCACAACCTTAAACCATATCCCTAACTCTCTACATTGGAGGCTCATTCAAACATGGGTGAAATGCATTGTGTGAACGGAGTTTGCGAGATGTCTTCCCGCAAATCCTCCCAGATGGAGGCGCTGGACGCCTACATCAAGAGTCTGCCCCTGGCGGACAACCCCACCCGTAAGCGCGGATTCCTGATCCAGACGCTTCACAAAGCTCAATCCCTCTTCGGCTATCTCCCCGTCGAGGTCCAGTCGTTCGTCGCCGAACGTCTCGGCATCTCCCTCGCGGAAGTCTACGGCGTGATCAGCTTCTACAGCTTCTTCACGGACAAGCCGATCGGCCGCTACGCCATCAACGTCTGCACCGGCACCGCCTGCTTCGTCAAGGGCGCGGCGCAGGTCGTCGACGAACTCAAGCGCAAGCTCGGCGTCTCCGAAGGCGAGACCACGCCCGACGGAAAGTTCTTCCTCGGCGTCCTCCGCTGCCTCGGCGCGTGCAGCATGGCTCCCGTCGTCATGGTCAACGGCAAGGTCTACGGCCACATGACCGCGGAAAAGGTCCAGGGCCTCCTGGATGACTGCAAAGACTGATCGACCCCACCCACAGACTAATTCTGGAGAATTACCAATATGAGAATCGACTCTCCTGCGGCGCTCGCGGAATACGCGGCCGCCCTCAAGGCGCGCAAGCACGCGCCCGTCAAACTGCTCGTTTCCATGGGAACGTGCGGCATCGCCGCCGGCACCGGCGAAGTCCTGAAGGCCATCAACGACTACATCGCCGAGCACAAGCTCGAAGAAGCCTTCGACGTCGTCGAAGTCGGCTGCATGGGCCTCTGCTACGCCGAGCCCGTCATCATGCTCACCGACGACAAGGGCAAGCGCATCATCTACGGCGACGTGACCCCGCACCAGATCCCCGCCATCATGCAGGCCGGCCTCGAGGCTCCCGCCACCGGCACCCACACCATCGACCGCTGCTGGTACTATCCCGAAGACGAACAGCCCGCCGAAGGCGAACTCCAGGCGCGCATCGTCCTCCGCAACACCGGCCGCATCAATCCCGAAGACATCGACCAGTACGTCGCCGAAGGCGGCTATTCTGCCCTCGCGAAGGTCGTCACCAGCATGAAGCCCCAGGACGTCATCGACGTGATCTCCGCCTCCAACCTCCGCGGACGCGGCGGCGCGGGCTTCCCCACCGGCAAAAAATGGTCCTTCGCGGCCGCACAGCCCGAAGGCGAAAAGTTCATCATCTGCAACGCCGACGAAGGCGACCCGGGCGCGTTCATGGACCGCGCCGTGCTCGAAGGCGACCCGAACGCCGTGCTCGAAGCCATGGCGATCGGCGGCTACGCGATCGGCGCGCACAACGGCGTCATCTACATCCGCGCGGAATACCCGCTCGCGGTGAAGCGCCTCGAAAACGCCATCAAGCAGGCGGAGGAAAAAGGCTTCCTCGGCAAGAACATCTTCGGCAGCGGCTTCGATTTCAAGCTTGAGATCAAGTTCGGCGCCGGCGCGTTCGTCTGCGGCGAAGAGACCGCCCTCATCCACTCCATCGAAGGCCAGCGCGGCGAACCCACGTTCAAGCCCCCGTTCCCCGCCATCCAGGGCCTCTGGAAGCGCCCGACCGTCGTCAACAACGTCGAGACCTACGCCTGCATCGCCGCCATCATCCGCAAGGGCGCCGACTGGTTCAAGGGCCTCGGCACCGCCGGCTCCCCCGGCACGAAGGTCTTCGCCCTCGCCGGCAAGATCTCCAAGGTCGGCCTCGCCGAAGTCCCGATGGGCATGACCCTCCGCCAGATCATCTACGAGATCGGCGGCGGCATCAAGGACGGCCGCGAGTTCAAGGCCGTGCAGACCGGCGGTCCCTCCGGCGGCTGCATCACCAGGAAGAACCTCGACCTCCAGATCGACTACGAAGCCCTCAAGTCCATCGGCTCCATGATGGGATCCGGCGGCATGATCGTCATGGACGAGGACGACTGCATGGTCAACATCGCCAAGTTCTTCCTCGACTTCACCGCCGACGAATCCTGCGGCAAGTGCACCCCGTGCCGCGTCGGCAACCGCCGCATGCTCGAGCTGCTGAACAAGATCACCTCCGGCGAAGGCAACATGGAGATCCTCGAGAAGCTCAAAACGCTCTCCGCCACCATCAAGGACACCGCCCTCTGCGGCCTCGGCCAGACGGCCCCGAACCCGGTCCTCTCCACGCTCGCGAACTTCGAGGACGAATATCTCGCGCACGTGAAGGACCACCGCTGCCCCGCCGGCGTCTGCACCGCCCTCATCCAGTTCAACGTGACCGACAAGTGCGTCGGCTGCGGTCTCTGCGCCAAGCGCTGCCCCGTCGGCGCGATTTCCGGCGAGAAGAAGATGAAACACGCCATCAACCAGGCAAAGTGCATCAAGTGCGGCGCGTGCTTCAACGCCTGCAAGTTCCACGCCATCGCCAAGATCTGACCGAGAGGAGCATTACACTACTATGAGCATCGTCAATCTTACCATCAACGACAAAGCCGTCGCTGTCGAGGCCGGTTCCACCATCCTCGAAGCCGCGGAAAAACTCGATATCAAAATCCCGACTCTCTGCCATTTCAAGATGGATGCCTTCCACGTCGAGCACAGATGCGGCTCCTGCCGCATTTGCGTCGTCGAGGTCGAAAAGCGCCCCAACCTGGCGCCCGCCTGCTGCACCCCCGTCATGGAAGGCATGGTCGTCCACACCAACACGCTCCGCGCCATCAACGCGCGCCGCGCCATCCTCGACCTGCTCCTTTCGGACCACCCGAAGGATTGCCTCACCTGCCCGAAGAGCCTGAACTGCGAACTCCAGAAGATCGCCGAAGAGCTCGGCGTCCACAACCTGCAGTACAGCGGCGAGCAGTCCACGTACGAGCTCGACGAGAGCAGCGCCGCCATCCGCCGCGACCTTGACAAATGCATCATGTGCCGCCGCTGCGAAAACGCCTGCAACAACATCCAGACCGTCGGCGTCCTCTCCGGCGTCGGCCGCGGATTCAACGCCGTCGTCGCTCCCGCCGGCCTCAAGAAGCTCGCCGACACCCAGTGCGTCTTCTGCGGCCAGTGCGTCCAGGCGTGCCCTGTCGGTGCTCTCACCGAGATCAACTACAAGTACGACGTCTGGCGCGCCCTCAACGACAAGTCCAAGACCGTCGTCTTCCAGACCGCTCCGGCCGTCCGTGTCGCCATCGGCGAGGCCTTCGGCATGGAACCCGGCTCCATCAGCACCGGCAAGATGGTCACCGCCCTGAAGATGCTCGGCGCGGACAAGGTGTTCGACACCAACTTCTCTGCCGACCTCACCATCATGGAAGAAGGCACCGAGCTGATCGAACGCATCAAGAAGAACGAGAATCTCCCGATCCTCACCAGCTGCTGCCCCGGCTGGGTCAAGTTCCTCGAACATCAGTTCCCCGAACTCACCTACATGCCCTCCACCGCCAAATCCCCGCAGCAGATGTTCGGCGCGATCGCCAAGAGCTACTACTGCGAGAAGACCGGCATCAAGCCGGAAGACCTCATCGTCGTCTCCGTCATGCCCTGCCTCGCCAAGAAGTACGAGGCCGCCCGTCCCGAGTTCACCCGCGACGGCGTCCGCGACGTTGATATCGTCCTCACCACCCGTGAGCTCGCCGAGATGTTCCACGAAGCCGGCATCCAGTTCGACAAGCTCGAGGATTCCGAATACGATTCTCCGCTCGGAGAAGGCACCGGCGCCGCCACCATCTTCGGTACGTCCGGCGGCGTGCTCGAAGCCGCGCTCCGTACCGCGGCCGACATCCTCTCCGGCAAGGACGTGCAGGAGATCGACTACACGCCTGTCCGCGGCCTCGAAGGCATCAAGGAAGCCGAAGTCGACGTCGGCGGCATCAAGCTCAAAGCCGCGATCTGCTCCGGCCTCGGCAATGCCCGCAAGCTCCTCGAGAAGATCAAAGCCGGTGAAGCCAAGTACCATGCCATCGAGATCATGGCGTGCCCCGGCGGCTGCATCGACGGCGGCGGCCAGCCCTACCACCACGGCAACACCGAGATCATCAAGAAGCGTATGGAAGCGCTCTATCAGGACGACCTGAATCACCCGATCCGCAAGTCCCACCAGAACAAATCCATCCAGAAGCTCTACGAAGAATACCTCGGCGAGCCCGGCAGCCACTTGGCCCACAAGCTCCTCCACACCAAGTACACCGCCCGCAAGAAATTCTGAGGCGGCGTAAACCGGGCGTCACCGTGAAACGAGGCGCCCCGGACAAAGCGCATCCTGTCAGGACTCGAACCTGACAGAGTGCGCCACGCAAGCAAAAAATCACCCGGAATGGACCTCAAATCCATCCCGGGTTTTTCGTGTCTGAATTTCCTGTGAAAAAAGATTAAAAATAAAAGACGGGGAAATATTTCTTTTCAGCTGTTTTTATTATGCCGTATTTGTCCGGGAAAAGGGTCTTGTAGTTTACGTTCATTGTTTTCAACACAGTTTCGCAATTCTTGAATTCATCGGGAGGAATAATGAATTTGACCAAAGCTGTATTGAAGATTCGTATTATGTCCGTTTCATTTGTTATGTCTATCATATTAGAATCAGACAAAGAAACATCTTTTTCAAAATCCGAAAAAGATATGTTCAGGGTACCAAGCAGGTTGTCCATAAAAGAATACTCCAAAGATTGTTGCAGCAAAAACAACCCGTTTTGAGCATGGAGACGTTCATTAAAGATCGTTGGACGAACGGGGAATACACCGGGATATACGGTGCAATATAAACTTCCAGAGGAAGGATTGATTACATCGTTGTTTCCTATGATTAATTCTGCATAATCGCAAAATTGTTCATTAAAATCAAGCTCAAATTCATAGGAATTTATATGGTATAGATGTAATTCATTTATGTGGAACTCTTTTTTCGTTCGCGGATTAAAAAAACAGTAGTCCTTCTTATCGCTTGGCGGAGTGAAACTATTTTTCGCATGAATGAAATTACGGAGCAATACATTTTTGTTGATTGCCCAGATTGCAGCATTGTTTTTGCCGGAGTTCTCTGCAATGGCGAAAAACAAAGCAACGCCTAAAGATTCTGTTACATCTAAAAACCTCGTCGAAGAACCGTAATGCTGCATTTCGGATAAAACTTCTATCTTGGGATGGCGAGTATTACGAAAAGAATCATTGGTTGCCAGCTCGTACTTGATTGCCGCAAGCTCTCCTTGAAAAAGAACGCTGTCGCAAGAATAATTCTTCGAAAAAAACACGCCTGGCGGGGGACCTTTTATCTTTTTATAACGATCATACGATGATTCCAGGGTCCATTTCTCATCCGCATGTCCCCGATAGAAAAACATGTCGCATAACTGGAACGTTCGGAACTGTTCTATTAAATTGAAAATATTGTCAACTCTGTATTGTGCATAAGTCCGCTGTTTAACCATATCGTCAGGATTGACATTGTTTTCCTTTGTCATAATGATCTTCCTTTCGTCTTACTCCGTCTTGCCTCGGACCAGCCGGGCATAGCGGCGTTTTTGGATGTACTTGCCGAGTATGTTGTTCAGGATCCCGGCGGCGACACCGATGATCCAGAGGTACTTTCTGTCGATATGAAACCCGGCAAGAAAGATCAGGACGGAGACGATGCTCCAGTAGACGATCTGGAACCGGATGTTCGCACGGTTCAGCTCCTTCAACACGTCGACGCCGTCCCATTGGTGCGGGGCGTTTTCGATGAAGTCCGCCGCGCCGGAAACCCCGGAACACGCCCGGAAATCCCGGCTGCATTCCGCCGCCGCGTCCCGGTACGACACGTTGTCCAGCACGTTCTGTACTGCGGCGCGGATCCCCGCGGCCGAATCGTTCTTCAGCCGGACGCCCGCACCGAGTTCGGCGGCGCGCCTCGCCACGGCGGCCTGTTCGCCGGTCTGCGGATAGAGCACCATCGGCGTCGCCATGTACAGGCTCTCCGACACGCTGTTCATGCCGCAGTGCGTGAGGAAGACATCCGCGCGGGACAGGACGTCGAGCTGGTCCACGTACGGTTCCACCCGGACATTCTCCGGCAGGACGCCCAGTTTTTCGCGGTCCAGCGCCATGCCGCAGGAGATCAGGACGTCGACGTCCATGTCCTTCAGCGCCTCGATGCACTTGCCGTAGAAGTCCGGCCGGTCGTTGATGACCGTGCCGAGGGAGATGTAGACGAGCGGACGCGCCTTAATCTTATTTGGAACCGCGTCCGAGAAGACCGACGGCCCGACGAACGCATAATGCCCGGAAAAGCTCTCCGCGTACGGCTGAAACCGCCGCGAGGTGTAGACCACGGAATCCGTCCTGTTGTCGCTCTGGACCAGTGTCAGCGGGTTCTTCACCTTGTACCCGTACGGCTCCATCGACTTCAGCGCCTTCCCGATGCGCGCCAGCCCGAAGACCATGTCGGCGATCTCGCCCGCCGAGTGTTTCATGTAGGTCGAGGACAGCTGGTTGAACGCGAACGTGCTGGTGGAGACGACCATCGGCACGTGATGCTTCCAGGCGTTCAGCTTGCCCCAGAAACACGCGGAATCCGTGTACACGACGTCCGGCAGGAACGACTTGAACTCCGCATCCAGAAACGCGTCCATGGCGAGCGTGATCCGGATCGCCTGCACGGTCATTTCCGTGATCGAGACGCGTTTCAGCCCGGCGATCTCCTCCGCCGAGATTTCCGGCATATAGGCGTCGCACGCGACGAACTCCGCGCCCGTCTTCCGGATCTTGTCCGAAAAGTCCGGCAGGCCGCCGGTCCCCCCGAACGAATAGAAACGGACGGTGTTTCCGCGCCGGACCAGCTCGGCGGCGACCGGCAGCATCGGATTGGTGTGTCCGTGCGCCGGGATGCAGAAGAACGCGATGCGCTTTTTCACCGGGGCGGCCTGCGGGGCGGCCTGTTGCATTTCAAGTTCGTTTTGTGTTGTCATGATCCAGTCACTTGTTGTCGGATGCGGAAATCAGTGTATTGGTGACGGTTTGATTTTATTGCGGCGATCTGTCACAAACAAAAATACACGTTTTTCGCACAAAATCAAAAGAAAGACCAAACATTTGATACGGTTTTGATAAATAAAGTATTACAACAAATAAAGACTGCATGCCATGATGAATGCACATCAGGATTGTTTCGTGTCGTCATGCCCAAGACGTCTGACTTCGATGCAGAGCAGGATGTTGAACAAAATCTCCACGCCGATCATCACGGCGGCGAGCACGTACGGCGGGAACATCAGCCCCACGATCAGGGCGAGGACCGGCACGGCGATGGAAAAGACGAAGTAACTCTTTGAGTCGTAAAGCCAGCTGTAGGGCATCAGGTGCGCGCCGAAGATCATGGCGAAGACCATCAGCATCTTGTCCGGGACGGCGTGGTAGACCCACATCGCGATCAGCAGATACACGATCTGGTTCACGGTGAAGATCAGCCCGAGCTTCGTCAGCGGGTTGTCCTTGCCCTGGAAATCGACCCCGATCAGCTTCGAGATGAGGAACGCGACGGGGACCAGCGGCGCGGCGCAGCAGAACGTGAGCAGGTTTTTCGTCAGGATCGGGAGCCCGGTCGCGTGGACGCAGAGGATCCCGGTCCAGATGAGGATCGACGTCATGATGAAGGGCAGCCCCTTCTTCTGTTTCCGGGCGCAGTCTTTCTTTAAGGATTCCAAATCCATAACATTCTCCGCATGAATATGTTTTCGGAGCCGTCTCCGTTATTTGTCGAGGGAATCGTCGGCGAGGATGTCCCGGTAGCGCGCCATTTTGGCGTCCAGCGACCTGCGCGCCCGCCGGGAGGACGTCCTGCGGGAGCCGATCGACGGGTTCAGGATCATCGTGGCGTGGTTCAGGTGGTCCATGTACCGGATGAGGACGTCCGGCGGGATGAACTCCAGGGTGAATCCCGCCTCGGTCAGGCGTCTGTGGATGGATTTTCCGGCGGATTCGCCGTCGCCGAAGCCGCGCGTGTACTGGCGCAGCAGGTCCGTGCGGTACAGCGCGCAGTGGCTCCGCAGGAACTGGACTTCCGGTTTTTTCAGGCCCAAAAACTGTTTCACGCGGTTTTCGACCACCTCAAGCTTCTTGCCGAAGCGTTTCGCGGGCGGGATGAATTCGAGCTTCCAGCTGCCGACGCCCGCGATCCGGCCGGACTTGTTGATCTCGCCAAGCAGGAAGTCCAGCCAGTCCGGGCTGGATACGATGGTGTCCGTGTGGAACGACAGGACGAACGGCGTGTCGACCTGCTGAAACGCCAGGTCCATGGCGGTGGTGTGCATCAGCGCGGGCTTCATGCCGGCGATGTCCGCCGGGGTGCGTTCGATCAGCCGGATCCAGCCGAGCGACCGCAGATAGTCCAGCGACGCGTCGCCGGAGGCGTTGTCGACGGCGATGACGCGGACGGCGTCGGGCGGCGTATATTTGCGGAGGGACCGCAGGCAGAGGCGGGTCAGCTCCGGGGTCTTGTAGTTCGGCAGGATGATGGAAACAGGCTGGTTCATATCAAAAATCTGCTGTTTTTGCGATCTTGAAATGTGTCAGGATGGCGCACTCTGTTTATTCGTTTTTGTGAGATTGTGTTGTCTGTGCCGAAATGGCGCAGAAAGAAAGAGAAAACCGATCGTCCGTCAAACCGTCAAATCCGCCCGTCATTCCGTCATGTCGTTGATTGATAACAAATTGTTATTCCGTCAGTCGGTTTCCGGTTTCCGGAAGACGCCGGGCGTGTGGCAGGCGCAGAATCTGCCCGGGGAGATCTCCTGAAGCGCGGGAATTTCCGTGGCGCAGCGCGGCTGGGCGAAGGGGCAGCGGGTGTGAAAACGGCATCCGGACGGCGGGTTCAGCGGGGACGGGACGTCGCCTTTCAGGATGATGCGTTCCCTGCGGCGCGACTGGTCGATCTGCGGGACGCTGGAGAGGAGGGCGAGGGAATACGGATGGAGCGGGTCGGAGCAGACTTTCTCCGAGGGTCCGATCTCCATGATGCGTCCGAGGTACATGACCATGATGCGGTGGCAGATGTGCTCGACGACGGCGAGGTCGTGCGCGATGAAGAGGAACGCCACGCCGGTCTGCTTCTGGATGTCCTGCAGCAGGTTCACGATCTGCGCCTGGACGCTGACGTCGAGGGCGGAGACGGGTTCGTCGGCGATGATGAATGCGGGATTGACGGCGAGGGCGCGCGCGATGCCGATGCGCTGGCGCTGGCCGCCGCTGAACTGGTGCGGATAGCGCATGGCGTAGTCGGGGTTCAGTCCGACGAGCTTCAGGAGTTCGCGGATTCGCTTGTCGCGTCCGGCGGCGTCGAGCTTCGTATGGAGCTTCAGCGCCTCCTCCAGGATGGAGAAGATGCTCATGCGCGGGTTCAGCGAGCCGTACGGGTCCTGGAAGATCATCTGGAACTTCCCGCGCATCCTGCGGAGTTCCTCCCCGCGGACGCCGGTCATCTCCACGCCGTCGAGCAGGATGGAGCCTTCGGTGGGGTCCTCCAGGCGGAGCAGGAGCCGCGCGAGCGTGGACTTGCCGCAGCCGGACTCGCCGACCAGGCCGAGCGTTTCGCCGGGTTCCAGCGTGAAGGAGACGTCGTCCACGGCGCGCACGTAGTCGGGCTTGCCGAAGAAGCCGCGCGCGACGGGGTAGAATTTTTTCAGGTGGGAGGCGGTCAGGAGCGGCATCGGTCAGGGGTTCTTTCGGCAGGACGGGTTGGTGTTCCGGAGCGCGGCGAGGCGGGTCCGGGCGGATTGAAGCAGTCGGTCGATCTTCTCGGACGCGGGGAGCAGGGCGCGGATCTGTCCGAAGAGGTCCTCGTCGAGCGCGAGCGCGGCGGACGCGGGCCAGTTGATGTCGCAGGACCACGCGAAGAGCCCGAGCTTGAAGTCGTTGATGCACTTCATGTCGGCGTAGACCACGCATTTCCCGCTCAGGGCGGTTTCGAGGATCGCCGGGGACCAGCCGGGCGTGTCGGGCAGGTCGAGGCGGATGGTCGGGTCGGAGTAATCGCCGTTGAAGAACCGGATGATGAGGCGCAGGATGGCGAGCTTGTCGGCGTCGCGGACCATTTTTGCGGCGTCGAGGTGCGCGGGCGGGAGATCGGGCGGGATGGCGAACTTGTTGTGCACGCGGACGGCGTCGATGACGCAGGCGCGGTCTTCGGCAGGGAGTTCCGGCACGAGTCCGAGCTCGTCGATCAGGGCGGCGCTGCGGTCGCCGTGGTCGAACGAATGGCGGTCGAGGAACGTTTTGAACTTGTCGTACTGTTCGAAGCGGGAGATGTCGTGGAAGAGGGCGCAGAGTCGGAAAATGAGGGCGTCGCGCGGGGAGAAGCGCGCCTCCCCGGCGACGATCTTCTCCGTGATCTCGCAGACTTCGCCGGTGTGGTTGAACTTGGCTTCAAGCGCGAACGGCAGCGCGCCGCCCTCGCCGCGGAACTTCGCGACGTGGCGGTCGAATGCTGCGCGTGCCTGGGAAAAGGTATCCATGCTGCGTTACTTGGCGTATTCCACGGAGCGCGTCTCGCGGATGATCGTGACCTTGATCTGGCCGGGATAGGTCATTTCCTTTTCGATGCGGTTGCAGATGTCGCGGGCGATGACCTGCGCCTGCGCCTCGTTGATCTTCTCCGGCTCGACGACCACGCGGACCTCGCGGCCCGCCTGGAGCGCGTAGCAGGTGTCCACGCCGGGGAAGTCCTTGGCGATGGATTCGAGCTGTTCGAGGCGTTTGAGGTAGAGCTCGGTGGTTTCGCTGCGTGCGCCGGGACGGGACGCGCTGAGGGCGTCGCAGGCGTTGGCGAGGATGGCGTAGATGCTGGTCGCCTCGACTTCGCCGTGGTGGGCGGCGACGGCGTTGATGACGTCCTTGTTCTCGCCGTATTTGCGGAGCAGGTCGGCGCCGATCTGGGCGTGCGTGCCCTCGATCTCGTGGTCGACCGCCTTTCCGATGTCGTGGAAGAGCCCGATGCGGCGCGCGCGCTGTTCGTCCAGGCCGAGTTCGGCGGCGATCGCGCCCATGAAGGCGGAGGTCTCGATGGAGTGCTTGAGCACGTTCTGGGAGAAGCTGTAGCGGAACTGGAGCGTGCCGATGAGGGTGATGAGCGGCTTCGGGACGCCCTGGAGCCCGCAGTCCAGCACCGCCTGTTCGCCCGCGCTGAAGATCTCCTCGTCGACTTCCTTGCGCATCTTCTTCACGAGCTCCTCGATGCGGGTCGGGTGGATGCGGCCGTCGCCGATGAGCTTTTCCATCATGCGGCGCGCGACTTCCTTGCGGACGGGGTCGAAACAGCTGATGACGACGGCTTCCGGGGTGTCGTCGATGAGGATGTTCACGCCGGTCGCGGCTTCGAGCGCGCGGATGTTGCGGCCTTCGCGGCCGATGATGCGGCCCTTCATCTCGTCGTTGGGGAGCGGGATGGTGGCGGTGGTGCGTTCGTAGGTGCAGTCGCCGGCGTAGCGCTGGATGGCGTAGGCGAGGAGCTTCTGGGATTCGCGTTCGGCGCGCTGGCGGGCGTCCTCGACGATGTTGCGGATGAGGAGGCCGGATTCGTTTTCGACTTCGCCTTTGAGCTTTTCGAGGATCATGCCGCGCGCGGTCTCGCGGTCGAGCCCGGCGATCCGTTCGAGTTCGTCGATCTGGCGGTCGATCGTGTTCTTGAGTTCCTCTTCCTTGAGGGCGAGGCGTTCGCGCTGCTGCACGAGTTCGGCTTCCTTGCGCTCGTTGTTCTTGATCTTCGCGTCGAGGGAATCGTTCTTGCGGTCGAGGTTTTCCTCCTTCTGCGCGAGGCGTTTTTCCTGCTGGGCGATCTCGCGGCGGCGTTCCTTGATCTCGTTTTCGACCTCGTCCTTGATCTTGAGGGCGTCGTCCTTGATCTTGAGGGCTTCGCTCTTGGCTGTGACGCGGGCTTCGCGGAGGATCTGGGCGGCTTCGCGCTCGGCGTCGTCCTTCATTTTTGCGGCATCACGGGAAGCCTTGGTCTTTCCCTTTTTGGAAAGGATGGCGACGATGATGTGATAGAGGGCGGTGCCGATAAGAAAACCGGCGATCAATTCCAGCGGCTCCCTCCATGCGAAGGCAGCGATGATGATGACATTGGAAAGCATGGGAATTAACTCCTGACATTGTTTGTACAGCCAAAGACGCCGGATTCGGTGACGACGCGGCCGACGGGCTGGTCCGTGGGCTCGCAGGGCAGTTCCGCGCATCTCTGGAGTTCATAAAAGATACCGATGGTTTTTCCGGTTCCCCGGGCAAGCAGACGGTCGTAAACGCCTTTGCCGCGTCCGAGACGGCGGCAGGCGGGATCGAACGCCACGCCGGGTACCAGCCACAGGGCTTCCGCAAGCAGCTCGGGAGGAGCCGCCGGGGCATCGGCGGACGGTTCCGGGATCCCCCAGTGGGACGCCGGAAAGTCGAGGGAGCGTACTGTCACGATGGAATATGCGCCGTCCTGCTCGAAACGCGGCAGGCAGAGCGTGATGCCCGCCTGAAGCGCGTACCGCATGACCGGCGTGAGATCGGGTTCCGTCCCGTCGCTGACGTATGCGACGAGACCGGACGGCTTTTCCGTCCGGACGATGTCCAGGAGCCTCCGGTTGATCGCATCGTCCGCAGCCGGGCGGAGCTCGGCCGACATGGCGCGGCGCAGCGCGATTTTCTCGCGCCGGATGGCTTTCTTCAGGTCATGCAGTGTCGCGGCATCCGCGGCCGCCGTCGGTGACGCGCCGCAGGCCTGCCCTGCATGATCGACTGTCTGTTCGTCGTACATGAACCACAACGTTTTCTGCGAAGCGGCGAAAACGAAAAGCATCCGCGCCGGGGACGAGGCGGGAATATGCGGAAAAGGAACCCGGGCCGGACCACTGCGTCCGGTTCCCCGGTATCAAATGCGGCAGCGGCGCCGCCGGATCGCCGATGATGCGCGCCGGCCTGCCGTCAGCCTCGATTTGTCCAAACTCCAACTCATATTTCCCATTCAATCCGCAAAGCGGCGGTTGTTCCGGGCTGCTCTTTTTTTCGGAAGCGCAGCCTCGTTTTCACAGCAAATTCCAAGAGTGATATGTGAACGTTCCTGCCGAATGGCAAAAACCCTATCCGTAAACATAACCCCGATTTTAAAAAAAGAAAGGGGAAAAACGAAAAAAAATAAAAAAAATATGGTTTTTTTGTCGTTTTCCCTGAAAAAAAGTTTCAAAAACATGCCCGGACAAGGCGATCATCCTGATCGGCGAGGCGGCGAAGCCCCGCGCCGGAAATAGACAATCCGGTTTTTCCGCGGTTTGCTTTTTCGTTTTTTTCAACCGCGGGACCGGGCTGCACCGTTCTCCGGGATCCCGACCGCTTCCATCGTGTTTTCTCCGTCGCTTTCCGGACGCATCCGGGATAAAATTTGACTTTTCAGGGAAAAAGGCGTATATTAATTAAAGTTCTTGTTTTTTAAGAAGGATGGATCAATATGGCATTGATCGCGATCATCGACTACGACATGGGCAATCTCCGCAACGTGGAGCGCGCCTTGATTTATGCCGGCGCGGAAGTCCGCATTGTGCGCGCCCCGTCCGAAGCCGCGGACGCGGCGGGCGTCGTTTTGCCGGGCGTCGGGAATTTCCACGACGCGATGAAGAATCTCGACCGCGCCGGATTCGTCGGATTCCTGCGCGACTGGACGGCGGCGGACAAGCCGTTTCTCGGGATCTGCCTGGGGCTTCAGATGCTGTTCGAATCCAGCGAGGAGGCGCCGGGCGTGCCCGGCCTCGGCATCCTGAAGGGCTGCTGCCGCAAGTTCGAGTCCGCGACGGAGAAAGTGCCGCACATGGGCTGGAACACGGTCTCGTTCCGCTCGTCGCATCCGTGCTTTGCCTCGTTCAAAGAACCCAAATGGTTCTATTTCGTTCATTCGTTCTATGTCGTGCCGGATGACGCGTCCGTGACCGCCGGACAAACGGATTACATCTGCGGCTTCACCTCGGCTGTGTCGCGCGGCAACCTGGCCGCGACGCAGTTCCATCCGGAGAAAAGCCAGGAAAACGGGCTGGCGATCCTGCGCGGATTCGCTGCCCTGTGCAAAGGAGAAACCCGATCATGAAATTATTCCCCGCCATTGATCTGCTTCACGGCAACTGCGTCCGCCTCTTCCAGGGCGACTACGCGAAGGAAACGGTTTACGAGAGCACGCCCGCCGACCAGGCGGCAGTCTGGGAACAGGCGGGCGCTCCGCTGATCCATCTGGTCGACCTCGACGGCGCGAAATCCGGCGCGATGACCAATTCCGAGGCGATCCGCGCGATCTGCGCCCGCGTCTCAATCCCGTGCGAACTCGGCGGCGGCATCCGCACCGTCGACGACGCCAAACGCGCGTTCGACCTGGGCGTCTCCCGCGTGATCCTCGGGACCGCGGTCTGCGACGATCCGAAGAGCGCGGAGGACTTCATCAATGCGTTCGGACAGGAAAAGGTCGTGGCGGGGATCGACGCCCGCGACGGCATGGTCGCCACGCGCGGCTGGGTGGAGACTTCCAAGGTCGAGGCCGCCGCGCTCGCCAGGTCGCTGTTCCTCTTCGGTATCGAACGCTTCATCTTCACCGACATCGCCACCGACGGCGCGCTGAAGGGA
Organism: uncultured bacterium; assembly: GCA_902780135.1. Taxonomy (GTDB): domain Bacteria; phylum Verrucomicrobiota; class Lentisphaeria; order Victivallales; family UBA1829; genus UBA1732. Next base: position 9,007 of record CACZEK010000007.1, on the reverse strand, counting down.
CCGAACCTCCCGTTCATGCGGAATCTCTGCGAACAGCTCCCGGACTGCCGGATCATCGCGTCCGGCGGCGTGAGTTCGCCCGACGACGTGCGCAATCTTGCCTCGCTCGGCTGCGCCAACCTCGAAGGCGCGATCGTCGGCAAGGCGCTTTACGACGGCCGCACGACCTACGCCGAGCTTCTGGCGGCCGCACAGGGCGCGCGCTGACATGGAAACCGTGCAGGTCAGCCTCGGGGCGCGCTCCTACGATATTTCCGTGGCGCGGGACATCTTCACGTCGGGCGCGTCCGTCGGGCTTCTGTCGCCCTTCGCGAAGGGCGTGAAGGTCCTGATCGTTTCGGATTCGAACGTTTTCCCTCTGTACGGCGAACTCCTCTCCCGTACGCTTCTGGTCGCCGGCGCTTCCGCCGTCTCGGAATCCGTCTTCCCCGCCGGGGAGACCTCAAAACACCTCGCGACGATCGGCGGGATCTGCCGGGACGCCGCGCGCGCCGGGCTTGACCGCGGTTCGCTGATCGTCGGGCTCGGCGGCGGCGTAGTCGGCGACATGGCGGCGTTCGCGGCTTCCATCTACATGCGCGGCATCCGCTGCGTGCAGGTCCCGACTTCGCTTCTGGCGATGATCGACTCCGGCGTCGGCGGCAAGACCGGCGTGGACCTGCCCGAGGGAAAGAACCTGGTCGGCACGTTCTACCAGCCGAAAGCCGTCCTGATGGACACCATGTTTCTGGCGTCGCTCCCGGCGCGCGAGATGTCGAACGGCTTCGCCGAGCTCATCAAGCACGCGGTCCTTTTCGACGGCGCGCTCTTCGGCGAGCTGGAGGCCGCCGGGGATTCGCTTTTCCACGACCACGCCCGCCTCGCGCCCCTCGTGGCGCGTTCCTGTGCGCTGAAGGCCGCCGTGGTGTCCCGCGACGAACAGGAACGCGGCGAACGCATGCTGCTCAACCTGGGGCACACGTTCGGACACGCGATCGAAAAAGTGCAGGATTACCGCGGGCTGGAACACGGCGAAGCGGTCGCGGTCGGGATCTCCGCCGCCGCCCGGCTGTCGGTCCGGCTCGGCGTGCTGGACGCGGAATCCGCCGCGAAGATCGCCGCGCTGCTCCGCCAGTACCGCCTGCCCGTCACGGTCCCCGGCTGCGATCCGGCCGCGCTGAAGCCGTCTGGGAGGAAGTCTGTGAACGATCATGACGGCTGCATCATCCTGAACATGCTGAACGGCATCGGCGGTTCCCGCGCCAATGCCCTGATCGAGTTCTGCGGCTCCGTTTCGGCGATCTTCGAGTCGGACGCCGCCTCGCTTTCCCGCATCCGCGGCATCAGCTCCGAGCTGGCGGGCCGCATCCTCCGCTGGCGCGACTATGTGGACCTCGGCCGCGAACTTGAGATCGCGAAGAACGGCGGCGTGACCATCCTGTGCCGCACCGACGACGAATATCCGGCGGCGTTGCGCGAACTCCGCGACGCCCCGCTCTGCGTCTACCTGCGCGGAAGCCTGCCCGCCGACCTCGGCGTCCGCTCCATCTCCATCGTCGGCACGCGCAACGCCTCCAACTACGGCGCACGCATGGCGCGGCATCTCTCGGAATCCGCCGCGTACGGCGGCTGGACCACGGTCAGCGGTCTGGCGATCGGCATCGACACCATCGTGCATCAGGCGACGGTCGACGCGGGCGGCAAAACGGTCGCCGTGCTCGGCGGCGGCCTCGCCAAGCTGCATCCCGTCGAGAACCTCGACCTCGCGCGCGCCATCATCCGGTCCGGCGGCGCGGTCATCTCCGAGTTCCCCATGACCACCGCGCCCACGCGCCACACGTTCCCGATGCGGAACCGCATCATCGCCGGGCTTTCCTGCGGCACGCTGGTCGTGGAGGCGGGCGTGAACAGCGGCTCGCTGATCACCGCGGCGCAGGCGCTGGAACAGGGCCGCCACGTGTTCGCCGTGCCGGGCGAGGCGGACAATCCCTCCGCCGCGGGCTGCAACACGCTCATCAAACAGGGCGCGAAGCTCGTCATGAACTTCGACGACATCCTCGACGAGTTCGATTTCCTGCCCGGATTCCATCCCGCTTCGCTCCGCGAAACGCCCGTGAACCCGTTCTCCCCGGCGGACGCGGACGGCGGAGACGGGCAGTCCGGGCCGGACGCGCTCGACGAAACCATGTTATCCGAGGAGGAGGCGGCGATCCTGAACGTGCTGGCGAAAGGTCCCGCGAACGTGGACATGATCTCCGAGGCCGCGGACATCCCGCCGTCCGCCGTGATCTCCGCCATGATCGGCCTGGAGATCCTCCACCGCGTCCGCAAGAACCCGGACGGCACCTACTCGAAAAAACGCTGAGGCCGCGCCATGCCGTTCCGCCTCGAATCCCTGCTCATCCCGTGTCTTTCCGCGGTCGCGCCGTTCCGCTGTCCCGTCTGCGGCAAGCCGCCGTTCGACGGCTCGCCGGGGATGTTCTGCGCGGAATGCCTGGAGTCGCTGCCCTTCATCGCGCCTCCGTACTGTCCGGGCTGCGGCGGCACGATGGACGGCATCCTGGACGTCTGCCCGAAATGCCTTCACCAGCCGCCCCGTCCGTGGAGCCAGGCGTTTTCGCTCTTCCACATGGAGGGAAACGCCCGCCTGTCGATCATGATGCTGAAATACCGCAACCGCCCGGAGTTCGCGCGGGCGCTCGGCAGGCTGCTCGGCGGCAAGCTGAAACGCGAACTGCCGTGCCCCGTCGACATGATCGTGCCCGTCCCGCTCCACTGGACGCGCTTCGTCCGGCGCGGCTTCAATCAGGCGGACCTGATCTGCCAGGGCATCTCGGCGGAGCTGGGCGTTCCGGTGGTCCGGGCGCTCCGCCGCGTCAGGCGGACCCGCCAGCAGGCGCGTCTGAGCCGCAAGGAAAGAATTTTGAATTTAACGGGCGCTTTTTCGCCGACGGACTCGACAAAATGCGAAAAGCGTGCTATATTAATTGTAGACGATGTTCTGACGACGGGCGCCACGCTTGCCACGGCCGCATCCGCTCTGCTTGATGCGGGAGCCTCCAAGGTCTTCGCGGTTTCGGCAGCCCGCCGCTGACAACAGACAAACAAGCCGGAATCAACCCAAATCTAAGGTGCTGCCATGGCTGCATTCACCAAGAAAATCAAACCTCTGCCGACTACTTCCGTGGTCCCGTCCGGCGTCATTGCGCATCACGGCATTCAGAAACAGAGCGAAGTGGCGAAGCGGAAAGACATCCCGCAGGGACTTTGGGAAAAATGCAAAAACTGCAATGAACTGATCTTCTCCAGCCGCAAGGAGGAAAATCTGCAGGTCTGCCCGAAGTGCGGCTATCACTACCCGATGACCGCGCTGGAGCGCATCGACCTGCTGACCGACCTCGGCAGCTTCCAGGAGCTCGATCCGAAGCTCGAATCCGTCGACACGCTCAAGTTCGAGGGCGTGTCCTCCTACGTCGACAAGCTCCGCGCCAACCACGAGAAGACCGGCCTGCGCGACGCCGTGATCTCCGGCGTCACCGCCATCAACTTCATCCCCTACGTCCTCGCCGTCATGGACTTCCGTTTCCTCGGAGCCAGCATGGGCGCGGTCGTCGGCGAAAAGATCACCCGCGCCATCGAGACCGCCACCGCGAAGAAGCTCCCGCTCGTGATCGTCACCGCCAGCGGCGGCGCGCGCATGTACGAGGGCCTCATCAGCCTCATGCAGATGGCGAAGACCAGCGGCGCGCTCTACCGCCACAAGGAGGCCGGGCTCCCGTACATCGTGATCCTGACCCATCCGACCACCGCGGGCGTCACCGCCAGTTTCGCCTCGCTCGGCGACCTCATCCTCGCCGAACCGGGCGCGATGGTCGGCTTCGCGGGCCGCCGCGTCATCGAGGCGACCACGCAGGCGCAGCTCCCGGACGGATTCCAGACCTCGGAATTCCTGCTTCAGAAGGGCTTCGTCGACCGGATCATCGAACGGAAAAATTTACGGGCGGAACTCACACTTTGCCTTGAATATTTCTCAAAGCGGTGTAAAGTAAATAGCAAGGAAAAATCTTCCCGCAAATTGAAAACAGCATAATATTTGCCGTCGTCCGCCGGACCCTGTGCGATGGAATTGCGTGAACCGAGTCAGGTTGGGAACAAAGCAGCTCTAAGCGTTAAGACCTTGCGCGTAGGCCATCTGTCGGGCGGCGGCTTTTTTGATTTTGAACTGTGGAAACGGATCCCATGAACAACACGAAACGCATTGACGGCCGCGCGCCGTCCCAGCCGCGCAAATTCCGCATCACCCCGGACTACCTCGCCCACCCGGTCGCCTCCGCGCTCGTCGAAGCCGGCGGCACCAAGGTCATCTGCTCCGCCTCGTTCGAACAAGGCGTCCCCGGATGGATGCGCCAGCAGGGCGTTTCCGGCGGCTGGGTCACCAGCGAATACGGCATGATCCCCGGCGCGGGCAATACGCGCGTGGCGCGCGAAGCCTCCCGCGGCAAGCAGTCCGGCCGCACCATGGAGATCCAGCGCCTCATCGGGCGTTCCTTCCGTTCCGTCATCGACCTGCAGGCGCTCGGCCCGAACACGCTGTACATCGACTGCGACGTGATCGACGCGGACGGCGGCACCCGGTGCGCCTCCATCTGCGGCGCGAGCGTCGTGCTCCAGATCGCGTTCCGCAAGCTCCTCGCCGAGAAGAAGATCCAGCGGTTCCCCATGCGCGAGAACGTCGGCGCGATCAGCGTCGGCATCCGCGGCGGCGTGCCGCTGCTCGACCTCTGCTACGAGGAGGATTCCGGCGCGGACGTCGATTTCAACGTCGTCATGACCGAGTCCGGCAAGTTCATCGAGCTCCAGGGCACCGCCGAGGAAGTCCCGTTCGACCGCGAACAGCTCGACAAGATCCTCGAGCTGGCGCAGATCGGGCTCGCCCCCGTTTTCGAGGCGCAGAACAGGATCCTCTCCGCCTATCCGCTCCCGCAGAGCCACGAACCCTTCGGCAGCCTCGGAGCCGCGTTCTCCAACATTAAACTCAAATAACTTCATCCATACAACACGAAAGCACCCCTGCCGCATGCAAACTCCTTCCTCCTACAAAGAAGCCGGCGTCGACATCGACCTCGCAACTGAACTCCTCGGCCGCGTCAAGCCCCGTCTCGCCGCCGCACGCCGCCCCGAAATGCTCGCCCCCATCGGCGGCTTCGGCGGACTCTTCCAGGCGGGTTTCCCCGGCTACCGCGAACCCGTCCTCGTCGCCAGCATCGACGGCGTCGGCACCAAGCTCATGGTCGCCGCGGAGATGAAGAAGTACGACACGGTCGGCTTCGACATCGTGAACCACTGCATCAACGACATCGCCGTGCAGGGCGCGGAGCCCATCTACTTCCTCGACTACATCGGCATCGGCAAGCTCCGCAGCCCGCTCTACGAAGACGTCCTCGGCGGCATCGCCGACGCCTGCCGCGCCGCGAACTGCGCCGTGCTCGGCGGCGAGACCGCGGAAATGCCCGGCATGTACGGCAACGACTTCGACCTGGTCGGCATCATCACCGGCATCGTGGAGAAGAGCGAGATCATCACCGGCGAAAACATCGCCCCCGGCGACGTCGCGGTCGGCCTCGCGTCCAACGGACTCCACACCAACGGCTTCAGCCTCGCCCGCAAGCTGCTCTTCGAGACCGCCGGATACACCGTGAAATCCACCCCGGACGAGCTCGGCGGCGAATCCGTCGGCGAAGCCCTCCTGAAGCCCCACACCTGCTACCTCCCCGCCATCAAGGCGGCGAAGGTCGCGGGCGTCGCGATCAACGGCATCGCCCACATCACCGGCGGCGGCCTCATCGACAACGTCCCGCGCATCCTGCCGAAGACCGTCGACGCCGTCTTCCATCCCGAAAAGATCCCGTTCAAGCCCGCCATCTTCGACCTCATGGTCAGGATCGGCAGCCTCCCCGTGCAGGAAGCCTACCGCGTGTTCAACATGGGCGTCGGCATGGTCTGGTTCGTCCGTCCGGACGCCGTGAAGACCGCCATCGACGCCGCCGAATCCGCAGGCATCCGCGCCTTTGCCGTCGGCGAGGTCACGGAAGGCACCGGCAAGTCCGTCGTCGCCGGGTAAGCGCGCATGGACGCCGGACAGGACAAGACCGGGGCGCGCCCCGCGGAACAGGCCGCGCCGTCCACGATGCCGCGTTTTCTCCGCCGTCCGAAGGCGGACACGTTCATCGCGCCCGCGCACGGGTTCATCCCCGTCTTCGTGATCCTCGTCCTGTTCCTGCTCGCCGCGGTCTTCGTCAAGCCGCTTTTCTTCGGCATCCTCGCCGCCGTCCTGTCGTTCCGCTTCGAGCAGTTCCTCGAACGCCGTTTCCTCGGGACGAGGTTCATGCTCGGCGTGCACGCCTTCTTCGTGAAGCTGAACGCCCCGTTCACCGCCTTCCGCAGGCGCATCACGCGCCGTTTCAGCGACGAACCGGAACAGGCGTCCGGGACGGAACCCGCCCCGGAACAGCCCGGCAGGCTCCCCGAGCCGGAACGCCGCCGCATCGCGACGCAGGCGTCCGCCATTACGGTCATCTTCGTCGTGATCGTGACGGTCTTGCTCTCCTGGATGCTCGTTCATTTCATCAGCCCGTTCGCCGCCATGTCCGGCGATTCCCTGTCCCGGTGGGCGCAGAGCAACCACGCGGTCGAGAAGCTGGAGCAGAAGCTCGGCGAACTGCTGGACCGCCTCGACCCGCCCTCGGAAGAGGAGGAGGGCCTGAACGTCCGCGAACGTCTGCGGAACCGGATCGACGGGGTGATGGCGGAACACAACATCGACGTGGCGAAGTTCACGCTCCGGGCGGGCAACGAACTGGTCAAAAACGCGTTCCACATCACCGCGTGGGCGGGCACGTTCGCGTTCGACCTCGTGATGTTCCTGTTCTTCTACTACTATTTCCTCCTCAAAATGGCGGTCTTCGCCGCCGGGCGCGCGGACTTCGGGCAGGACCTCGGCGAATGGACCGTGAGCAGCATCTACGAAAGCGGCTGGCTCCCGGACGCCTCCGAGCACGAACGCCAGGGCGCGGCGCATATCATCAACCACATTTACAAGATGTTCCGGGCGTGGCTGGTCGGCTATTTCTGGATCATCGTACTGGAAACGGTCCTGTACGCGCTGATCTTCATCCCGTTCAACGTTCCGTTCTGGCCCGTCCTCGCGCTCATCGCCGGCTCCACGATCCTGCTGCCGTTCCTCGGACCCGTGCTCGCCGCCATCCTGTCCGTCGTCGTGACCGTCATCTTCGCGCAGGGCGGCATCGTGATGCCCGTCGTCGGCATCGCCATCGCGTACCTGCTGATCCACGTGATCCTCGAACAGCTCCTGCTGTATCCCGTGCTGGTCGGCGAGGCGATCGGACTGACGCTCGTGGAAACGATCATCGTGGTCCTGCTCGGCGCGGTCGTCGCGGGAATCTCCGGCATGATCCTCGCCGTCCCCGCCGCCGCTCTCCTGAAGCTCCTCGTCCCGCTCTTCTACCAGACGCTGAACGCGCGCAGACGCCGCAAGGCGGCGCAGGCGCAGGGCAGCGCGGACCCCGGCGCATGAAACCCGGCGAACAGTTCACCTGCCCCGCCTGCGGCTTCACGGCGTTCGCGAAGCTCGAAAAGATCCTCGACGGCTGGGACGTGAAGGGCGAACACCTCGTCTGCTCCGTCTGCGGCGCGGACGCGGGCGCGCCCGACGCTTCGAAGGCTGAAGACGCCGGTTCGGTCTCCGCCGGACGCAAGGCGCTGGACGCGCTGTTCGGCAACGGGGGATCCGCCGAAAAAAAGACCACGATCCTGGACATGGACACCCCGTCGGAACACCGTTTCTGCCGGGACTGCGCCCATTCGCTCGTGAACGCCTTCGCCGTGATCTGCACGCGCAAGCATTGCGAGGTGCAGCCGATGGACGACTGCCCGGACTACGAAAAACGCCCGGACCAGCCCCCTTCTTCCTCGAAATCCGTTTTGGATTTCAAGTGATCACATATCAGATATACGCACTGTTCCCACCTCTACGACACGTCCTTCGGTGAAGTGCAGGACAAGAAGTTCTCTTTCGGAAAAGGGAAACGATGACCTTGATACCTTTATTTCGTCCAGTTGCCATGTGTCGCTGTTCTTCAGCACGGCCGCGCTTTTTGCTTCCGTGAGCGTTTTGAATTCGCAGCCGCAGAAGTGTTTAGTGCCGTATTGGCTGGTCTCCTCTACGTAGAGAAACAGTTCGCCGTTATGTCCGAGGGGGCATTTGGCGAACGCCTGCGTCAGGACCTCGTCCTTTGTCATGCCGGCCAGTGTGTTCGGATCCAGACAATGCTTTTCTTTCGAACCGCATCCCGTGAGCAGGAAGATGCACGAAAGCACAAGAAACAGCAGTGTTTTGCGCATCGTCCGCTCCTTGGTTGAATTTGAGTTCACGTTTCAGCGCAGTTTCATGGTCGCCGCGCCGGCGAGCGCGAAGAGGCCCGCGAGGATCCAGAACCGCGTCACGATCTGCGTCTCCGTCCAGCCGAGCTGTTCGAAATGGTGATGGATCGGGGTGCATTTGAAGATGCGTTTCCCGGTCAGTTTGAAGCTGGAGACCTGGATGATGACGGACCCGATCTCCATCACGAAGACGCCGCCCACGAGGATGAGCAGGAGTTCCTGGTTCACGAGGATGGAGATGAACCCGATGATGCCGCCGAGCGCGAGGCTGCCAGTGTCGCCCATGAACATGGACGCGGGCTTGCAGTTGTGCCACAGGAACCCGACGCACGCCCCGATGATCGCGGCGGCGAACACGACGATCTCGGCGCCGTTGCGGATGAACGGCAGGTCCAGGTGCGAGGCGAAGATCGAGTTCGTGCACAGATACGCGATCAGCGCGTACGTCAGCATGCACCAGATCGTGCAGCCCGTCGCGAGGCCGTCCTTGCCGTCCGTCAGGTTCACGGCGTTGGACGTGCCGACCAGCACGAACACGGCGAACGCGACCGCCACGGGGTAGGGCATG
>CACZEK010000006.1 GCA_902780135.1 uncultured bacterium | reverse complement strand
ACATTCGTAAACCTTGTGCGCAGCAGAGTCGAAGTATCTGTCGCCCTTGTAGGGATCGGGGAACTGATTTTCATTGCCGTATCCATTAAGGTACATGAATACGTTCATGGTGCCGCCGGGGATGTTCACGATGTTCTCCGCGGCCGTCCGCGGATACAGCGCGTCACCGCCTGTGTTTTTGATTTGAACTTTCTTATCTGCCATGTAAACTGCCGCAAGTCAGTGGAAAAGGGGCTCGACATGGAGTTCAACAGCCTCGACGCCCAACGGGACGCGGGCGAAGCCTATATCGCCAGCCAGGCGGCGAACGGCTGGGTATGCCTGCCGGAACATTATGACGATGGAGGCTTCTCCGGCGGCAACATGAACAGGCCCGCGCTCAAACAACTGCTGAAGGACTGCGAAGCCGGAAAGGTGGACGTGATCGTGGTGTACAAGATCGACCGCCTGTCGCGTTCGCTGTTCGACTTCGCCGAACTCAGTAAACTGTTCGAGAAATGGAACGTGGCCTTCGTCTCGGTCACGCAGGAAATCAACACGCATACGTCCACAGGACGCATGATGCTGAATATCCTCATGACCTTCGCCCAGTTCGAACGCGAGATGATCGCCACGCGCATCAAAGACAAAATGGCTGCAACACGGAAGAGGGGGAAATGGTGCGGAGGTCAGAAGCCCTACGGATACTGCGTCGTGGACAAAAAACTGGTCGTGGAGCCGGAGAAGGTTCCGATCGTGCGGAGAATCTTCGACCGCTATCTCGAAATCCAGTCGCCGAAGCAGATCGCCAAGGAGCTCAATACGGACGGAATCAAGACCGTCACGAATAAGAATTGGGACAGGCAGCGCGTGTACAGCGTCCTGAACAACCACGCATACATCGGAGAAGTGTTCTACGAGGGCAAAGTCTATCCCGGTGAGCATGAAGCGATCATCGAACGCGCGACGTGGGACACTACCAGGAGATTTCTTCAAGCCAACAAGCGCGAAAGGGCGATGCCCTTCCATATCGATGATGCGCTCCACGGCCTCATCCGATGCGGGCACTGCAACGGCTCAATGATGCCGACAAGTTCAAGACGCTGGGGGCGCGTGTACCGATACTACACCTGTCTGCGCGACAAGGAGGCACTTGCTTCCACATGCCCGATCAAGTCTGTTCCCGCAGGGGAAATCGAAAACCTCGTGATCAGCCACATGACGCCCATCCTGCAGGCCCCGGAAGTGATCGCCGGAGTCAGACAGCAGACCGGGTTAAAGGAAACGCGGATCGCCGACTTCCTTAAAAGCGATCTCACGTCCATACTCATGCCAATCGAGAGGAAGCGGCTGATGCAGCTCCTCGTCGATCATGTGACGGTCAACGAGGACACCATCAACATCGAATTCCGAACCGAGAACATAAAATCAATCCAGGAGGCTTACCGTGACCAGAATCCTTGAAAACGGACGTCTTGAAGTCAGCATCCCGTACAAATTCCGTGCGAGCTCGTACAGACGCAGAATCGTGTTGCCGGGAGAACATCCGCCGGCGGAGGAGCCGCTTGTGGCATCCATCGCGCGGGCATTCCGCTGGCAGCAGTACATCGACCATGGTAGGTTCAAAAACATTGCCGAACTGGCCAAGGCCGTCGGTCAGGACCGGGCGCTCGTCGCCCGGACCCTGCGGCTGACGTTCCTGTCACCCAAGATTATCCACAAGATCGTGATCGGAGAGATCAGGAACATCAGCCTGGCTAAGCTCAGGCAGTCCGTGCCGGAGGTGTGGGAAGATCAGGAGAAAATGCTGATGGGGGTGAGTGAGGGGAAGGCGTGATAACTGGCAGAGCTGTCCGCAGCTCCATCCTCAATCTTATAAGAAAGTCAGGAAATCTGCTTGATTTTTGACCGAAATGGGTGTAAAGTATATGTTGGAACTTTTTAAAAGTTTCGAGTTCTTTACATCGGTTATTTCAGCAAAAGTCCGAGAAAACCGGCCAAGTTAGAAAGATCTTTTGCGACTGAATATGAAAACCAGCAAAGGGACCATAGTGTCTTTGTGTCTTGCTGGGCGTTTTTCGTTGTTTCAGTCGCAGGTTCTTGGCCGGACCTTCTCGGACACGTATGGGGAACGTCCGGCTTTTTTTGTATCCAGACGATGCCTCGTACGTGAATCCCGTCCGAGGCCAGAATGTCTGTTCGTTCCATCATCCATCGCTCATCTTTAGCCGGTAATCTTTTGACCCGGCAGGCTGTTTGCGCCCTCGATCACCATTCTCATATCCTTTCCCGGAATAGAGGTTTGATCTCTCGTTCCGGGCTTTTTGCTTTTAAACTTTCCGGGAATAATGAAGAATGAAGTCTGTCATTACCACTATTTGTGTGCTCATCCCTCTGGTGATCCTCTTTGTCATAATCGACCGCAAGGATTTCCATTCCGGCAACGACGTGGCTGTTCGGCAGGAGACCGTGACGAGAAAAGTGCCTACGATGACGACGATCAAGCCGGTCGAGAAGCCGGCGGAAACCAAGCCGGTGGCAGAAACGAAGCCTGTGGCAGAGACCAAGCCGACGGAGACAAAGCCGGTCGAGACGAAGCCGGTGAACGAGAAGAAGCCTGTCGAAACAAAGTCTTTGGCCGAGACCAAGCCGGCCGATGTGAAACCCGCCGCCGAAACCAAGCCTGTCACGGAAACAAAGCCTGCCGAGACGAAACCCGTCGCGGAAGGAAAGCTCGCGCCTGCGGCCATCCCCGTTGTCTCGGCAGAAGAGGCGGAGAAACTGAATGAGTTTGCAGTATTTCTTTCCAAAGTAACGACTACTGTTGTTGAAGGAGAGATAACAGAACGTTCTGAGCTTCCAGAACCGGAGAAATCAGATTATCCGAATTGCCGTTTTACCGCTCACTTTGTTGGAAACTCAATTAAATCGGGAGAGCCTTGTCCAAAAGAAATGGCCTTTGTGATAGAGGGATTTGAAAATTACAAGGTTCTTGAGAATAACAAATTGAATCCAGGTGATATTGTCCGGTGTTCCATAATTCCATTTCAAGAATTGGACGAAGAGTTTCAGTCAACGCAACAAGCCGATGATTTAAACTTGTTTTTGTTTGAAAGCTACTATGTTATAAACATTCATAAAATCAAATCATATAGCGATGACCCGTTTATGCCAAGATCTGGTGTTCTTTTCTCAGATGGAAATGAGGATTATGTTTCTGTCTTTGATAGGAACATTAATCCACCAATTTCCCAAGATGTAATTACTGCACAGAAGCGTTCCATACAAAATGATCTAGAAAAGATGAACAATCTTCTTGCGGAGTATAATAAGGAAAAATATAAGGAACTGAATGATAGCTTTCGCGAGGCATGGAAAATTGAAAAAGACAAAGATGGAGAAGGACATAATAGAACAGAAAACCATGTTTGGCGACTAATTGATAACTCTTTTTGGTGCCTTCCAATCAACTATCAGTTTATATCAACTCCAACCCCTCTCACGCAGGAAACCCTTGATTGTTTTATGGCCCTAAAAAGAGCGTGTGAATCCAATGGAGTACAACTCATAGTATCTCTTGTCCCTGGATTACACGAGATTGCTTCACGAGTCATTCTAAAGGATTTTAGGAATGTTACAGACATCAAAACAGCTACATTTGTAAAGCAATTGTCGGAGATTGGTGTTGAAGCCATATATCCGTCAGATGCCATTGTTCGGAACTTTAATCGATATCCGTTTGCGTTCTTTTACCCAAGTAACGGACACCCATCAGATACAACGCAAGATATTATTACAGATATTCTTGCTGAGCGATTAAAAAGATACAACCTTCTGGCAGAACTCAATCCTGCATTGTTTTCTCAAAAACAGAGCCCTCATGTTTACGGAAATGATGAAAAGTATCTTTTCCCAGACAACTGCGACATTGGAGACAATCAAGCAGGTAGTGCATATACCTGCAAAGAAATTTTATATGACGGAAAACAAATTCCTCTTTCAAAAGATGCACAAATCATTACAATTGGAAATTCCTATCAACAAACTCCGATGAGTTATCCAGATTCAATTCCAACACTTCTTTCTTATAAATTGAACACAATTGTAGATTGGTATCGAATCGGAGGACAAGGTCCTTTTTCTGACATTATCATTCAGCTTCTGACGCGTCCAGAGTTTTTTTTGAAAGACAAAAAAGTTTTGATACTATGTATCGGAACCGATCATATTAGCTCTGCAAACACAAATGGATACGTATTGAATATAGAGCATCTTGATAGGGGTCGAGTTATTCTTAACAAGAAACAACTGGTAACTCATTATGTATTAAATTCAAGTTTCAATGATGAAATATTCAAGGATGAAAGATGGGGGGGGCTTTTATCTGTTGAAAAAAGCTGTTTTAAGATCAGTGAGGATAATAATCTTGGGTTATTTCGGATAGATAATACAAGTATTGATAAAACAAAACCATTTATATGTATCGTTCCTGCAACCTGTTTCCCGGGAACCTCATGTAGTTTGATCATCAATGACCAAGCACAACAAATTCCATGCTTTTATACGAAATCTAACTCCAAATTTTATAACTTGTATTTTGAATTACCTGCAGGAACTAGGGAACTGTCAATAAAGGCTGACGGCAAAAACGGAACCGCTTTTTTAATCAAGGACATCCAAATCTGGCAATAACCCATGGTCTTCTCTTCCTACCTTTTCATCTTTTTCTTCCTGCCGTTGGCACTGCTGGGGTACTATGCTGCCCCCAAGAAGCTCCGTCACCTCACGCTGACGATCTTCAGCTACATTTTCTACGGCTGGGCAAACCCGTGGTTCTGCCTGCTGATGCTGTTCAACACGAGCGTGGACTACACGAATGGCCGCATGATGCAGGCGTACCCCGCACGGAAGAAGTTGTTCGTCACGCTGTCGATCGTGTGCGACCTGGCCATCCTCGGCTTCTTCAAGTACTTCAACTTCGGGCTTGACAACTACAACGCGACGATGGCGGCGCTGGGCATCCCGGAGGCACAGTACCTCGGGTTCTTCCGCGTGGTCCTGCCGCTCGGCATCAGCTTCTACACGTTCCAGAGCATGAGCTACGTGATCGACGTCTATCGCGGCGATGCGAAGGTCGTGACGAACTTCATCGACTACGCGTGCTACGTTTCGATGTTCCCGCAGCTCGTCGCAGGTCCGATCATCCGCTTCCAGGACGTCGCCGACCAGCTCCGCAAACGCACGCTTACCTGGGAGAAATTCGCGCGTGGTACTGCGTTCTTCATGCTCGGCATGGCGAAGAAGGTTCTGCTGGCAAACCCCTGCGGCAAGATCGCGGACACCACGTTCAATACGGGCGACCTGAGCTGTTTCGATGCCTGGTACGGCGCGGTCGCGTATGCGTTCCAGATTTACTTCGACTTCAGCGGTTACTCGGACATGGCGATCGGTCTCGGCCTGATGCTCGGATTCGTGTTCGCAAAGAACTTCGATTCGCCGTACCGCTCGAAGTCCATCACAGAATTCTGGCGGCGGTGGCACCTGTCGCTCTCCACCTGGCTCCGCGATTACCTGTATATTCCCCTCGGCGGCAACCGCAAGGGCAGCGTCCGCACATACATCAACCTTGCGGCGATCATGCTGATTGGCGGCCTCTGGCACGGCGCGAGCTGGAACTTCCTGCTTTGGGGCGGCATCCATGGCGCATATCTCGCATTCGAGCGCGCGCAGGGCAAGGAAAGCATCTATCACAAGCTCCCGGCGTTGCTTCAAGTTCTCATCACGTTCTTCATCGTTCTTATCGCGTGGGTATTCTTCCGCGCCGACACACTTCCCGATGCGGCACAGTACCTCAAGTGCATGTTCGGCGGTGCGACGCCGGGCCAGGGTGAAGCAGTGCGCGGCCTGATCTACAATCCGTACTATGTGGTGAACTTCATCCTCGCAGGCATCACAATCTGGACTCTGCCGCAGACTTGGGATTTCACGCGGTGGCTCACCTGGCCGAAGATCGCGTGGTGCATCCTGCTGTTCTTTATTTCGCTCATTGCGCTCACCACGCAGAGCTACAACCCGTTCATCTATTTCATCTTCTAAGGAGGCGCAATCATGGCAGAAGTGAAAAAAGTCAAGCTCTCCCGCGAAGAGATCGCAAAACGGGAAATCGGGGTCACGGAAGTTTCCAAGGCGCAGAAGTTGTTCCTGTCAATATTCTTCCTGCTCGTCATCGGCATTTATCCGTGCGTCCAGTTTGCCTATTCTTCCCCGCTGAAGGAGATTCGTCCTGCGGCCACCGCGCAGAAGGCGTTCAAGCAGTACGAAACGGCCATCGAGGACACATCGCTCCTTCGCGCTGTCCTGCTCACGCCAGCACAGGAATTCCTGACGAAGTGCTTCCGCACTGGCAACGAAAAGGTGATCGTCGGATCTTCTGGCTGGCTGTTCTATTCCGGCGACTACGACTACCTTGTGAATCCCGGGTTCCTGCAACCCGGCCGCATGCACAAGCGCGACCTCGCTGGCGATCATCCCGATCCCGTCGCGGCAATCAGGAAGTTTGCCGACGACCTCAAAGCGCGCGACATCCGTTTGATCCTGATTCCGGTTCCCGGCAAGCCGCTCATTTATGGCGACAAGCTCGGCGCGAGCGACATGCTCGGAAACAACAAATCGTTCGACGAATTCAAGAAACAAATGGAAGCGGCGGATGTGACCGTGCTGGACTTCACTGATGATTTCATCGCCATGCGGAAAAACGGCGTGGAATCCTACCTCAAAACCGATACGCACTGGACGCCCGAATCCATGCGGCTAGCGGCGAAGAAGACAGCCGAAGCGATCGGAGACGCTGAGCCGGACTCCGAGACTGGAGCCAAGACCACGATCACAGCGCGCGGCGATATCGCGAACATGCTGAAGCTCCCGGATGTGGACGATATCTTCCCGAAGCAGACGGTCGAGGTCGTGCAGTATGACGTTGTGCAGGATCGCACGTCGGACGTGCTCCTCCTTGGTGACAGCTTCACCAATATCTTCTCGCTCGACGTCATGGGCTGGGGCACTCGTGCCGGATTCGCCGAAACGCTCGCGCATGAGCTTGGACGCCAGATCGACGTGATCGCAAGAAACGATGCCGGAGCCCACGCCACGCGCGACGTGCTGTCCTCTGAGTTCCTGCGCGGACGTGACCGCCTTGACGGCAAGAAGGTCGTCGTGTGGGAGTTCGCAATCCGCGAACTTGCCGTCGGCGACTGGACGGATTCCCCGCTTGAACTGCGTGAGCATGAGGAAAGCGATTTCCTGACCATCGAGGAACCAAGGACGGTCTCAGCGACCGTCCTATCCGTTACCTCCGTACCTCGTCCGAACTCGGCTCCGTACAAAGACCATGTGATGAGCCTGCACCTCGGCGACATCAACGGCAACGCAGAAGCACTCGTTTATATCGCCAGCATGCGGGATAACGTCTGGACTGACGCCGCACGGCTCCGGATTGGTGATACCGTTCAGATCACGCTTAAGCCGTGGGCTGACTTCGAGGAAGAATACGGTTCCTGGAACCGAAGCGAATTCGAGGACGGCGATCTCATTCTTCAAGAGCCCTGCTGGGGCGAACTCTCAACCGAAAAATAACCAAGAAAGGCTACCGAATATGAAAAAGACTTTGCTTGCTCTGCTTACTGCCGCAGTCGCGACCATGGCCTATGCCGCCGACATCGCAGACATCGCGAAGAAGACTATGGAACAGGTCACCCCGAACACGATCACGTTCAAAGGTCAGGACGGCTGGCTGTACAGCAAGAACGAACTTGCCCATCTCTCCGCTGGCGAACTCGCCGGTGGCAAGATCGTGGAACACTCCAAGTCCTCGAAGAAGACCAACGCCGACCCGATTCCGGCGATGGAAGCGTTCAACAATGAACTGAAAGAGCTCGGAATCAAGCTCATCGTCGTGCCCGTGCCTCCGAAGTGCGCCATCGTTCCGTTCGAGGGGCTGAAACAGGGCGATGCCATGATGTACTTGAAGCCGTTCTATGAAGAGCTCCGGGCAAAGGGCATTGAGGTACTTGACCTGTACGACGCCTTTGCGGCATCGAAAGATCCCGTCTACTGCAAACAGGACGCCCACTGGAACCAGACGGGCATCAAGCTTGCCGCGAAGAAGCTGGCCGAATTATCCAAAATCGACCCTGGTAAAGAGGCGTTCGAGGGCAAAGACGAGAAGATCAAAATCGTCGGCGACCTCATGCTCTCCCTCGACAAGAGCGCCAGTCCGTCCGAGGAACTCGCTATCACGAAATACTCCGGCAAGCTAATTGACGAATCCTCGCCAGTGCTTCTGCTTGGCGACAGCCATACGCTGTTCCTCTCCTCCGGCGGCGACATGCTCGCGGAAAACGCCGGTCTCGCCGAATGCCTCGCCTCCGAGCTGAAGATGCCCGTTGACCGCATTGGGGTCAAGGGTTCCGCCTCCACCGTCGTCCGCACGAATCTGTATCGCAAGGCGGCGAAGGACGCCGCCTGGATCAAGGGCAAGAAGGTCGTCATCTGGTGCTTCTCGGCTCGCGAGTTCACCGAGTCCACCTCCGGCTGGGTGGTTGTGCCGGTCGTGAAGAAGTGACCGTAACGAAATGCTTTTACAAAGCGCCGCGGCGAGTTGACCGTTGCGGCGTATTTTGAGGAAACATTTAAAGACATCTCTTTTCGTTATCTATTCCCGAAAAGTGGAAAGATTTCCGCTTTTGGGGAATACGCCGTTAGGCTTCCCATATCAGGTCGAGGTGTTATGTCTTTGCGTTTATGGTAACGTTGAATTTTTGGTTTTTTGCGTGTCCTCATATTTTTTGAGGTCAAAGCCAGATTGCCAATCCCGAAAAATGGGGTATGAGGACTCGGAGAATGGGTTTGCGCTAAATTCGTTGATATGTAAAAGTGAAATTCTCCAAAAAAATAGCGCAGAATTCTCCGTTTGAGTTTAATTTGAGATGAGGTCGAGTCCCCATATAAAAAGCGCCGAAAACGGAGAATTTGGGTCGGGAAGTGCCGCTGAGCTCAGAGCATAATGCGATTTATTGGATTCTCTGTGGAGAAAGGACGAGCCGATTGTTCTTTTTATAACTCGCGAATTGAGGGCGACTTAGGAAGAAAAGAATAAAAAATCTTTATCGGGACGACGATGCCGTGAAGACAAAAAAATGGTGGTCGCTGGGAGACTCGAACTCTCGACCTCATCCGTGTGAAGGATGCGTTCTAACCAACTGAACTAAGCGACCACTGAAGAAAAAATGCAACTATACTGTACATCCTTTTCCGGAAAAATCAAGCTGAATTCCCGTTTTTTCCGAAAAAAACAATCTCCCTGTGCAGGCTGCGCCAGTCCGTTCGCATGACGACGGCGGGTGATCTTCTTTTTTTTGCGGCTGCCTGTCTTCCGGCGGATCGCATGGATTATTTGAAGGGCTGTTCGGGCAACGCCCTGTCTTTTCTGTTTCCCAATCGGACAGGGGGGCATCCCGCGCTCAGCGCCGCGTCGTTTGCCATCGTGTTTGATCCGCAGCGGCCGACCGCCGGCCTGTTTTCCCTGTAAGGAAGGCGGGCGGGGCATCGCGTTTCGCGGGGGAGGGAAGGCTTCGCGAACCGTCCGAAATGATAAATACTACATGTTTTTTGCCTTTATTTCCATGTAAAATCCCGTTCGCGCATGTATATTATGCGAAAATAACGTATACACTCGTTCCATTAACCTCAAAACAATGGCGGTTCACTCCGCCTCATAAGGATCATCGGCATGAATATTCGCTCCTGTTCCCCTCTCTTCACAATCGCGCTGGCCGCGCTGTTCCCCGTCTTTGCCCAGGCGCAGTTCCCGGGCGGCGGCGGTTTCGGCGGCGGCATGGGCGGCTTCGGCGGCGGCTTCGGCGGCGGCTTCGGCGGTTTCGGCGGCGGCTTCGGCGGCTTCGGCGGCCAGGGCCAGCAGCAGGAGCTCGGCGACGAGCCCGCACTCCGCGAAATCTTCAAGGACGACTTCCTCTGCGGCGTCGCGCTCGGCGGCTTCACCCAGCCCGGCTCCTTCCTCGGCGACCTCGCGGGCAAGCACTTCAACCGCGTCGTGGCGGACAACGCCATGAAGTGGGAAAGCGTCGAACGCTCCGAAGGCAACTTCAACTGGGGCGGCGGCGACGGCCTCGTCCGCATGGCGAAACAGTACGACATGCAGCTTCACGGCCATTGCTTCGTGTGGTACCAGCAGACGCCCGGCTGGGTCTACCGCGACCTCCAGCCCGGCGAACAGGGCCGCGCGACGCTCATCAAGCGCATGCAGAACCACATCCGCACGCGGGTGGCGCACGACAAGGAAAACTTCCATGTGTGGGACGTGGTGAACGAAGCGGTCGTGCAGGACGGCTCCATGCGCAAATCCTTCTGGTACAACATTATCGGGCCCGACTACGTCAAGATCGCGTTCGACACCGCCCGCGAGGCCGACCCGACCGCGAAGCTCGTGTACAACGACTTCGACACCGACCTCGCCGCGAAGCGCGACGGCATCGTCCGCCTCGTGAACGAGCTGAACAAGGACAAGAAGCGCGTCGACTACATCGGCATGCAGTGCCACTGGCGCTACACCGACCCGGACATGGACCAGGTCGAACGCACCATCCAGGCGTTCCTCACCACCGGCTGCGACATCCTCATCTCCGAGCTTGACATCGACATCCTGCCGCGCGACCGCCGCAACGCGAACCCGTACCCGAACGGCGTCCTTCCGGCGCTCGTCCAGCAGGACCTCCGCGACCGCTACCGCGACGCCTACGCGCTTTTCCTGAAGTACCGCAAGAACATCGTCGCCGTGACGCTCTGGGGCCTCACCGACAACGGCTCCTGGCTTGACACCTATCCCTTCGGCGGCCGCCGCAACGCTCCTCTGCTCTTCGACCGCCAGAACAAGCCGAAACCGGCGTTCTGGGGCGTGATCGACGCCGCCGCGATGTACGGCCGCGACCTCGGCGACCGGTTCCAGTACAAGGACGGCATCGCCTGGGAAAAGGACGTCCGCACCGTCTACAAGCCTGAAAAGGGCAGCGTCTCCGATCCCTACGTCATCCGCCTCGACAGCAAGCGCCTCGTGTGCGTCTTTTCCACCGACGAAGGCGGCGGAAACCGCGTCATCAAGTACGTGACCAGCGACGACGACGGCGAGACCTGGAGCGAGACTCCCGCCCAGCTGTGCGCCGTCAACGGCAAGGACTGCGTCCGTCCCACCATCGCCCAGATCGCGCCCGCGCCGACCGGCATGCAGCCCAACCCCGCCGGCGTGGTCGTCGCCAGCGTGTTCGACAAGGACGGCGAGAACTACGTCTACGCCACCGAAGACCAGTTCCAGACCTGGTCGCTCCGCGCGCCGAGCCAGAGGATCCTGCCGTATCCGGATTCCATCTACGGCTACCTCAACCTCAAGTGCGGCAAGCAGATCCACTCCGCCGACCTCGCGAAGCAGATCGGCCTGAAGGGCGAGAACCCGGTCGCCATGGAACTCAAGGACGGCCGCATCCTGATCTCCGTCAACACGGAGAAGGGCATGGAGCTCCTCATCACGAAGAAGCCCGCGGCCGACGTCACGAAGCTGAAAGCCGGCGATTTCTTCGCGGCCTCCAACCCTGCCAACGCGGCAGCCGGAACCGTCTCCGCCGACACCACGTCTCCGCGCATCCTCGCGGTCGGCACGGACAAGGAAGGATCCTCCATCGTCCTGCGCCGCGGCCTCGGCATGGCGGAATACTGATCCGTCCGAACCGGAACCATTGAACCTCAAAATGCCGGAAGCGAACCCCGCTTCCGGCATTTTCCGTTTCGGTGTGCGGGAGAGTCCGGTTGTTTTCTCGCACCGGGCGCCGCGATCCGCTCCGCAGCCCGGCGGCGAGCCGGTTCCCGCCGCGGCATCCGCGGTCCCGGCGCGCATTCCGGCGCAAGGAGGAAAACTTAAGCGGGAGTAACGGCTTTTTTTGCACGTTTTTCTTCTATAAAGAACGAAAAAAAGGTTGCAAAAGGGGAGGGACCATGCTATATTACGTTTCAGCTGGAAAACGCGGCTTGGAACTGCCCTCAATCCATGAAGGACGGGGGAGACGCTGCCCGGCTGAACCAACCGGAGATGACACGCCATGAAAAAAAAGACCACGCACTACGGCCAGCACAATACATTCTTCAATCTCTGCCTCATCGTAATCGGCATCCTGCTGCTCGGGTATCTCATCTACAATACGTTTGAGCTCAGAAAAAATACGAGGAACATGGCGCATGCCAGGCAGGAGTACCAGGACTACAACCGCGTGAGATCCCGCATGCGCGACGGTTCGGACATCCTGACCGAGGCCGTGCGCCGTTATGTGGCGACCGGAGACGTGAAATACCGCGACGAATACTTCCGGGAGGCGTTCGACACGAAGAACCGCGAGTGGGGGCTGAGCCTGCTGGACAAGATGCCGGACACCGGATCCACCGCGGAACAGATCAAAGCCGATTTCCAGACCGCGATGAAGTATTCCATCGACCTGATGAACCTGGAGTATGCCGCGATGCGTCTGGTCGCGACGGAAGAAGACCTGAAATCTCCGGCATATCCCCGGGAACTGCAGCTGGCGCAGGTGTCCCCGGAAGACCTCGCCAGGAGCTCGCATGAACGGGAGCACATCGCCCTGAACCTTCTGTTCGGCGACGAGTATGCGCAGTATAAAACGAACATCTACAGCTTTCTGGACAAGAGCCTGTCGGGCGCAGCCAAACTCGCGGACAACCGCCGCCTGGATGCGACCAAAAAGCAGAATTTCCTCTGGATCAACCAGTTCGTTTCCGTTTTCCTGTTCGTCCTCTGCTTCCTGCTGATGCTGATCTGGGCGGACCGGATCTTCTCCCGCAGGATGTCGTTCCTTTATCAGGTGCTCGACGATATTCCGATCCTGGTCTATCTGAAAAACCGGAAGAGCAAACGCTTCCTGGACTGCAACCGGGGTTTCTCCGACTATCTCCAGCGCTCCGGCATCAAGGACGCGATCGGCAAGACGAACTATGACGTCCTCCCCGCCGACAAGGCGCACGAGCTTGAGGAGAACGACGAGGAATCCGCCCGGAAAAACGAGCTGACCGTGCATTTCGAGACGATGCCCGGCCCGCACGGCCAGACCCGGTACTTCCGCACGACGCGCATCGGCATCCGGGACGCCGAGGGCAAAAACTGCATGCTTGCCATGGCTCTGGACATGACCGAGGAACGGGAACGCCGGATGAACAGCGAAGCGCTGGAAGGGGCGATGCTGCTGCTCCAGCAGGATCCGATGCTTTCCAGACCGGAAAAAATGCTGGAGAGCATCCGTTCCCGCCTGAACGCGGATTACTGCTACATGGCGCGCTGCAACGAAGAGGACGGGACCGTCTCCGTCGACTCCGACGCCTTCCTCATCCGCGGCGGGGGCAGCCTGCCGCGCCGCATTTCCACCAGCGGCCGTATGGTCGCCGACCTGATCGACCGCGTCCGCATGCTCGGGAACGGGTTTTTCGACGAGGAGGAATCCATCCGCATCCGCCAGCTTTTCAAGATCGACCAGACCGCGCCCAGTACGCCGCGCGCCTTCTGCCATTTTGGGGTGCGCCTGAGCGTTCAGGGCGAGTTCTGGGGTCTCCTTTCCGTGGCGTTCATCTCGAAGCGTTCGCTGTCCGACAACGAGAAGGAATTCCTGCAGAAGAACGCCCGCCTCATGGAGAGCGCGATCGAACGCAAGAACGTATACCTTGCGCTTGCCAAGGCAAAAAACGATGCGGTTTCCGAGGGCGACCTTTCCAGCAGCATCCTCAACCTCATGCCTCTGCCCTGCGTCGTGAAGGACCCCGTCAACGGTTTCCGCTACGTCCGCTGCAACAAGGCATACGCGGTCCTTCACCACATGGAGCCGTCCGAAATGGTCGGCAAACGCGGCGAGGACTTCTATGCGGACAGGTCTCTCGAGATCATCCGCCGCACCGACGCCGAGGCCATGGAGAAACGCTCCCTTGTCCATTTCGAGGACACCTGTCTCTGGGGCGACTGCAACCGCCGCGTCTTCGCGTACTGGAAGCTCCCGATCTCGCTCAAAGACGGCCGCACCCTCCTTTTCTGCGTCGCACAGGACGTTACCGAGATCAAACAGAAGGTCAATACCGAGCATTTCCGCAACGAGATCACGGCATTCCTGCTCGGCCATTCCGAACCGGAAGAGCTGCTCGATTTCGTCGCAAAACGCCTCATCGAGACCCTCGGCTGCCAGCACGTGCTCCTGCACCGGCACGACGGCACGCGTCAGGACTGGTTCCCGGACGACAAGCACACCTACTGCAACAAGTGCGTCGACTGCCCGCTGAAGACGGCCGACCCGTCGCTTTTCAGCCACAACGGAAACGTGGTGCTGAACGACGACAACATCGCCGATTTCCCGCTGCCGGAAAACTGCCCGACCAGAGTGCTCATC
Source organism: uncultured bacterium (assembly GCA_902780135.1). GTDB lineage: Bacteria > Verrucomicrobiota > Lentisphaeria > Victivallales > UBA1829 > UBA1732. Next base: position 116,029 of record CACZEK010000006.1, on the reverse strand, counting down.
GCCCGCCAGATCTTCTTCGAGGGCGACGAATGGGGCAAGATCGCCACGCTCTTCACCGGCGACATGTACGAGTCCCTCGGATTCTGCGAAGAGCTCCTCGAACAGGTCGCGAACGTGATCTCCGTCTGCATCGAGCGCAAGGCAAGAAACATGGTCATCAAGCGCCAGAACGAGGAGGTCATCCGCATCAACAGCCAGCTCCAGCTCGCGCGCGACCGCGCCGTCGCCGCCGAAAAGGCGAAGAGCTATTTCTTCTCCTGCATCAGCCACGACGTCCGCACGCCGCTGAACGCCATCATCGGCTACACGGAGCTGCTGAAAAAGGGAATCACGGACGAGAAGGAACGCGACGGCGCCTGCGACGCCATCACCACGAGCGGACGCTCCCTGCTTCAGCTCGTCAGCAGCATGGTCGACCTCGCCAGGCTCGAATCCGACACGCTCGTGATCGAGCCGGTCATGACCGACCTCAACCCGCAGGCCGCAAAGGTCCTGCATTCCTTCGACGTCTCCGTCGCGGGCAAGCCCGTCGTCCTGCGCGGAGAATGGTCCGACGACCTTCCTTATGTCGAGGTCGACCCGAAACGCATCTGGCAGATCCTGTTCCACCTGCTGGACAACGCCGTCAAGTTCACGGAAGAGGGCGAGATCGTCCTGAGACTCGTGTTCGAACGTGAAAAGGATACGGACAGGGGCGAACTCCTGATCTCCATTTCCGATACCGGCAGCGGCATGGACGAATCCGTGAAAGACCGCATCATGCAGCCGTTTGCCTCCACGTCCGAGGACAATGGAACCCATCAGGTCGGCGCCGGACTCGGCATCTCCATCTGCCGCCACCTCATCGACCGCATGAAAGGAACCGTCTCGCTCCATTCGGAGCCGGGCAGGGGCACGGTCTTCGACATCCGCATCCCGGACATCCGGTTCTCCGAACGCACCAACAGCTTCCCCAGACCCGGCAGCAACATCGACTTCCACGGCAAGGTCCGCGAGGAACTCCGCGTCCTCATCGTGGACGACGTCCCGCTGAACATCTCCATCCTGCGCGCCATGCTCCGCAAGAACGGCATCTCCGACATCGTCACCTCCGTGAACGGGAAAGACGCGCTCGGCAAGATACGCGCCAGCGTGAAGCCGTTCGACCTGATCCTCACCGACCTCTGGATGCCGGAGATGGACGGCAGAGTCCTGCTTCAGGAGCTCCGCGCCGATCCGCGGTTCCAGTCGCTCAACGTCATCGCCATCACCGCCGACGTCGACGCGAAGGACGAGTGCATGAAGCTCGGGTTCAGCGACGTGATCTTCAAGCCGGTCACCATCGCCAAGATCATCAATTACCTCCCGCCTCCGTCCGGAGGGATGCACGCCTGAAAAGCGGCCGGCGACGGGGACGTCGCTCCCCTGAAACGGTAATTGAAAAAGCCCGCCTGTTCAGCGAACAGGCGGGCGAATCTTTGTTGTGAAGACCGGAGATTTCGCGGGTGCGTCTTTTTTTGAGTAAAAAAAACGCCCGCTCCGGCGATCCCGGATTTCCTGATGGATCAGAGGAAAATCGTGCGGGATGCTGCGGAACGGACGGATGATGCGCGCGGGATCCGCCGGGGGAGGGCGGCGCGCGCGGGCGTTTATGTCAAATCAGGCCTGAGGAGCCGGGTCGACGGGTACGACGTCTTCCGCCTGGGGGCCTTTCGCGCCCTGGCCGACGGTAAATTCGACGAGCTGCCCCTCTTTCAGGGTGCGGTAGCCTTCCGACTTGATGGCGCTGTAGTGGACAAAGATGTCCTGCGCGCCTTCACGCTCGATGAACCCGAAGCCCTTCGTGTTGTTGAACCATTTGACTTTGCCTTTTTCGCGTTCGCCCATGTTTTGCCTTCAATCTGTTGCTCCCGGGGGGTTGTTGAACAGACGGCGCGCGCGTCCGGGACCGCAGACGAACCATCGGATGGCATGCACGCCGGGGCGTTGTGTGCCGGGCGTTCCCGGTACATGGAAGACGTGTCGTGCTTCTCCGGTGATAATTATACTTCAAAATAGCAGAAAAGAAAAGAGCCGAAAGCGGGAAAAAACATAAAAAAATAGTTAAAAACTAAAAAAAACATGTTTTAATGCGTTAGTTAACGCTGTTTTGCTCTGTTCCTAAAGAATAATCCTGCACTCGCCGCGCGGACGCCGTTCCGCCTTTCCCGTGTTGAAAAAACAGCCCGGCGGTCCCTTTTGGGCAGGAAAGATGTTTAACCGCCTGAAGGAATAAAGCGGACAGTTTCCCCGGACATTGTCGCAGCGGGTGCGGCAGCCCCCGATCGGATCCCGCCGTGGAAAAACCGGAGTCCGTTTCCTGCGGTCATTGTGCGGAGCCGGAAAAGGGATAAACGAATTCCTTCCGCGGGACGCGCGGCGAGAGCCCGATCTCGTGCAGGATTTTCGCGCAGGTCAGCGCGTCCTCCAGCGCGTTGTGATGCCGGAACCGGATGCCGAAGTATGCCGCCACATTGTTCAGGGAATGCGAGGCGAGTTCCGGCAGGGCGCGACGGCTGGCGGTCAGGCTGCACACGTACGGGAACCGCACGGGCGGCAGTCCGTAGAGTCCCAGCGCGGCGCGCAGATGGCTCAGGTCGAACGGCGCATTGTGGATGACCACATAATCCGCCGACAGCAGCATGTCGCGCAATTCCGGCCAGACCGCGGGAAACTCGTCCGCGTCCTCCAGGTCGCATGCGCCGATCCCGTGTACGCGGTAGCAGTACGACGCGATCCAGTTCATGTCCGGATGCGGACGGACCAGCCATTCGCGCGTTTCCGCTTCCTCGCCGTCCTGCAGGATCCCGCACCCCGCCGCGCAGATGCTTCCCGCACAGCCGTTCGCCGTCTCGAAATCAAGTCCCGCCAGCCTCATTTTCGCCTGTAATGCTCCGCCTTTCTTCTCCGGTCTGTTCCGCACATTTGTCAGGGTAAATATAGCCCGTGTTTTCCGTTTGTCAAACTGTTATTGAGGTCAGTGCTGGTCCTGTCCAGACCAGCCTGTCATTTGCCGTGTCGGTTTTCCGCGAGCGCGCCGCACAGTTCCAGGAGCGACCGGAACACGTGCCACTGTTCCGGCACGGCGATGCCGCCGCTGACCTGTTTCACGCTTTTCCCTCCGTCGAACAGCTCCAGATCCCAGGCGGAACCGTCCGGCGCGGGACCGGAATCATCGTCGCGCCACGCCTCGAAGTCGCAGGCGTCGAGCTTGGCGCGCAGGACGTCCAGCACGGGGCGCGTGATGCGGCGCCAGTTTACCTCGCCGCGGATGCCGGATGCCACGGTCAGTTCGCCGATCCCGCCGAAATCGACGGTCAGCACGCTGCCCGTGCCGGGTCCGGCAGACTCGCGGTACACAAGCTTGTCGAAGGTCATACATGCTCCTTTCCGTTCATGTCCTGATTTGCGTCCATGGTCCGTTCCGCTCAGGCGCAGGCGAGTTTGAGGAGGATGGTGAGTGAGACTGCCCAGACGAGGACGAATCCGAGGTTTTCGGCGGCGAGGCTGAGGAGGGTGTGGAATGCGGCGGCGGTTTTTTCTTTCATGGCTGTTGCTCCTTGAAAAAAGATGTTCGATTGTTTTGTCCGGGAAAAGATGTTTTTTCGTTTGACTTTTTCCGTGTCTGCGAGTATACTATAGCATCCGACACTGACATAGAGTGTCAGTCTGAATCGACGGAGTCAAAAAAAATGAATAAAAATTCCCCTCGGAAAACCGTTCCGGCGCGGAAAACTGGTCCCGGTTCGCAACAAAACGCGCACACGCCGATGCCGCCGCGCATGCAGATCCTCCGCATGGCGCGCATCGCCTCGCTCCTGAAGAAAAACAGCTGCCCGACGGCGGAGAAGATGCTCCGGGAATACGAGAAGCTCGAGCTGGAGGACGGGAAGACCATCCGGGCGAAATACAGCCTGCGGACCGTGTACCGCGACATCGACTCGCTCCGCAACGACTTCGGCTGTCCGGTGAAATATGACCGCGTGAACAGGACGTACTACCTCGACGACCACAACTGGGAGTTCAACTGCCCGGCGCAGCTGTCGGAATCCGCCATGCTCGCGCTCGTGATCGGCGGGCGCATCGCCGAGGACGTGTTCCCCGACCCCGTGCGCGGGCGGATCTCCCGCGCGGTGGACGAGATCCTGAAGGGCAACAGCCCGGAATTCCTGGAGACGACGCTCATCCGTTCGCTGAAGGTGTTCGCCGGGGCGGGCGCGGTGGAGGAGTCCCCGGTTTTTTCCGTCGTGTTCGAGGCGTGGCAGAAACACCGCCGCCTGCGCATCCTGTACGACGACCAGCGCGGCGGCATGCAGGAACGCGAGGTCGATCCGCACGTGCTCTTCCTGTACCTGCGCGAATGGCGCATCAAGGCGTTCTGCCACCTGCGGAACGCCCCGCGCACGTTCGTGATCAACCGCATCCGGACCGCGTACATGATGCAGGAGACGTTCACGCCGGACCGCGCGATCATCGACTCCGTCACGCCCGACAGCATCGTGAGCTACGCGAAGCTCCGGAACGTGAAGATCCGCCTGACCGGGGACGCGCCGAAGTTCGCCCGGGCAAGCCGCATGCACACGAAACAGTCGTTCCGCAGAATGCGCGGCGGCGCGTGGCTGTTCGCGGTCCCGGAGGTCCCCGCCGAGGTCGTCGTGCCGTGGATCCTCTCGCAGAAAGGCGAGGCGGTCCCGCTGGAGCCGCCGGAACTGGTCGAAGCCGTGCGGAAGGGGGCGCAGGCGACGCTGGACAGCCTGCCGCCGGTTTCGCAGTAGGACATCGGGCGCATCCGGCGCAAAAACGGGCGAAGAAAAAGGCTCTCTCCGCGCGAACGGAGGGAGCCTTGCTGTTTTGAGCTAAGCTGAGGTGGGAATCAGCCCTTGAACGCGGCGAGGGATTCCTCGACGCGGGCGAGCTTTTCCTTCAGGTCGGCGAGCTGCGTCTTCACGTCCTCGACGACTTTCGCCGGGGCGCGGCTGACGAACTTCTCGTTGTTGAGTTTCGCCTCGGCCGCCTTGATCCAGCCGGTGAGCTCGGCTTTCTGCTTCGTGAGCTTCTCGCGTTCGGCGGCGGGGTCCACGAGGCCCTTCAGCGGCAGGAAGATCGCGCCGGCGTCGCAGACGATGGACGGCGCGGGCGTGCCGTCTTCGCTGGAGTAGTTCTCGAGCGAGACGCTGATGAGCGAGGCGTTGAGCATGGCGGTGAGGGAGTCCATCTGCTCGCAGAGGGAATCGAGGATCTCCTGCGAAGCGGCGCGGATGTGGTACTCGATGCGCTTGCCGGGGGCGATGTTGTTCGAGAGGCGCAGGTTGCGTCCGGCGGAGATGAGGGCGTACTTGTCGGCGGTCATCTCGGAGATCTTGTCGGCGTTCGCGGGGAGCGCGAGGTCGGCGGCGGGGAACGCCGCGGTCATGATGGACTCGCCGTCGGCGAGGAATCCCATGCGGTGGGCGAGTTCCTCGGTGATGAACGGCATGAAGGGGTGGAGGAGGCGGAGAAGCTTCCAGAGCGCGTAGTCGAGCACGGCGAGCGCCTGTTTCTTCGCCTCTTCGTCGGCGTTGAAGCGCGGCTTGCACGCCTCGATGAACCAGTCGCAGAAGTTGTTCCAGACGAGCTCGTAGATGTCGTGTGCGGCGGAGTGGAAGCGGAACTCGCGGAGGGAGGTGTTCACGTCGGCGCACGCCTTTTCCAGCGTGTTGAGCATGTGGATCTCGTCCTGCGTGAGCTTTTCGACCGGGACCGCGAGCTTGTCGAACGAGGCGGAGACGGGGCCCTGCATGGTGCGGAAGCGGCAGGCGTTCCAGAGCTTGTTCGCGAAGTTGCGGCCGAGCTCGCACTTCTCGTTGGAGTAGCGGATGTCCATGCCGACGGGCGCGATGTAGACGATGGAGAAGCGGAGGGCGTCGGCGCCGTAGGTCTCGATGACCTTCAGCGGGTCGGGCGAGTTGCCGAGGGACTTGCTGAGCTTGCGGCCGAGTTCGTCGCGGATGATGCTGGTGAAGTAGACGTTGCGGAACGGCAGGTCGCCCTTGAACTCGTAGCCCGCCATGATCATGCGCGCGACCCAGAAGAAGATGATGTCGGGGCCGGTCACGAGGTCGTTGGTCGGATAGAAATACTTGAGCTCGGCGGTGTCTTCCGGCCAGCCCATGATGGAGAAGGGCCAGAGCCAGGAGCTGAACCACGTGTCGAGCACGTCCTCCTCCTGATACCAGCCGTCGCCTTCGGGCGGGTTCACGCCCACATAGACTTCGCGGTTCTCGTCGTTCACGTCGCCGCGGTACCACGCCGGGATGCGGTGTCCCCACCAGATCTGGCGGCTGATGCACCAGTCCTGGATGTTCTCCATCCAGTGGAAATAGGTCTTCGCCCAGCGGTCGGGATAGAACTTGATCTTGCCGGAGCGGACCGCCTCGATGGCGGGCTTGGCGAGCTCGTCCATGCGGACGAACCACTGGTCGCTGAGGAGCGTTTCGATCTCCACGCCGCCGCGCTCGGAGAAGCCGACGTTGTGGACGATGTCCTCGATCTTTTCGAGGAGACCGAGCTGTTCCATCTCGGCGACGCACTGCTTGCGGCACTCGTAGCGGTCGAGTCCGGCGTACTTGCCGCACTGGGCGTTCATGGAGCCGTCGCGGTTCATGACGTTGATGAATTCGAGGTTGTGACGCTTGCCGACCTGGTAGTCGTTCGGGTCGTGCGCGGGCGTGATCTTCACGCAGCCGGTCCCCTTTTCCGGGTCGGCGTGCTCGTCCTCGATGATCGGGATCTTCCGGTCGGTGAGCGGGAGGTTCACGGTCTTGCCGACGAGGTGCTTGTAGCGCGGATCGCCGGGCGGGACGGCGACTGCGGTGTCGCCGAACATGGTCTCGGGGCGCGTGGTGGCGACGACGAGGTATCCGGAGCCGTCGGTGAGCGGGTAGCGGAAATGCCAGAACTTGCCCTTGACTTCGCGGTAGATGACCTCTTCGTCGGAGAGCGCGCTCTGGGCGGCGGGGCACCAGTTCACCATGCGTTTGCCGCGGTAGATGTAGCCCTTTTCGTAGAGCTGCACGAACACCTTGCGGACGGCGGCGCTGAGGCCCTCGTCCATGGTGAAGCGCTCGCGGTCCCAGTCGCAGGACGTGCCGAGCTTGCGGAGCTGCTTGATGATCGTGCCGCCGTAGAGCTTCTTCCATTCCCAGACGCGCTCGATGAACTTCTCGCGGCCGAGCGCGCGGCGGTCGACGCCCTCCTTCTCGCGGAGGACCTTGTCGACCTTGCTCTCGGTGGCGATGCCGGCGTGGTCGGTGCCGGGGAACCAGCAGACTTCCTCGCCCATCATGCGGTGCCAGCGGATGAGGATGTCCTGAAGCGTGTTGTTCAGGACGTGGCCCATGGTGAGGATGCCGGTCACGTTCGGCGGCGGGATGACGATGGAATACGGCTTTTTGTCGGGATTCGGCTCGCCGTGGAAGCGCTTGTTCGCCTCCCACTCGGCGTACCATTTCTCTTCGATTTCAGCGGGCAGATATGCTTTCGGCATTTCCGGCATGATGACGGTCTCCATTGAGTATCGGGTTTTCCAAAATAAAAAGTCAAAACATAATATAGCACGGTTTCAGACATTTTCCCATAAAATAATACGAAAAGCGGCGTCTTTTTTTTGAAAAAATGCCGTTCCGGGGGTATAGTAAGGGGTATTATTTGTTTTATCACGGGAAAACATGATGGATCAGAACCTCGCCCAGGGCGCCAATCAGAGTCTGGAACAGACCCACATCCTTTCGCCTCAGCACCTTCAGGCGCTGAAGGCGCTGCAGGCGCCTGTCATGGAGCTGTCCGGCTCGTTCGCGGACGTCCTGGCGGAGAACCCCCTGATCACGACCGCGGACGACGAATCCGACTACGAGGAGGAGAATCCGGCGCAGGACGACCTGCCCGTGCAGGACGACGCCCCGGTCGAGAGCTTCGACGAAAACCGTCTGGACTACGACGAGGAGCTGGCGCGCATCCTGGAGGGGGACGACGACTGGGCGTCCGTGCGGCCGGAGACCGGCGGCGACGCGCCGGACAGCGAGGCGGAGAAACGCCGCGAATACATGTTCAACTCCGTGGCGCAGGAGACTTCGCTGCAGGACGCCCTCATGGAACAGCTCAACACCGAGGACTGCGCGCCCGAAGTGCGGCGCGCCGCCGAGGAGGTCATCGGCAACATCGACGACGACGGGTTCTTCCGCAGCGTCCCCGCCGAGATCGCGCAGGCCGTGCCGTGTATGCTGGAGACCGCCGAGGCCGCGCTCCGCCTCGTGCAGACGTTCGACCCGCCCGGCATCGGCGCAGGCAGTCTGCCGGAATGCCTCCTGATCCAGCTCGAGCGCGCCGGGAAGAAGACGGACCGCATGACCGAGTTCGTGACCCGCCACCTCGACGACCTGGAGCACAACCGCCTCCCGAAGATCGCGAAGGACATGGGCGTGACCGTGCAGGATGTGAAGGACATGGCGGACGAGCTCCGCCGCACCTGCGACCCGCGGCCCGCCGCATCCATCGCGCAGTCCCGCACCGAATACTGCCCCGTCGAGGTTACGGTCGAACGTTCCGGCGACGAATACACCGTGCGCCCGAACCGCGAAAACGAGCCGCGTTTCCTGATTCCGAACCGCTACATGAAGATGCTCGACGACCCGCTGACCGACCAGGAGACGCGCGACTACATCCTGAAGAACCTGAAAAGCCTCATGGAGATCCGCAAGGCGCTCGCCGACCGCGAGAGCACCATCGTCCGCATCGCCCGCATCATCGCGGACCAGCAGCACGATTTCTTCGAGAAGGGGCCGGAACACCTCCGCCCCATGACCATGCGCGACGTGGCGGACCGCCTCGGCGTCCACGAGACCACCGTGAGCCGCGCCATCGCGAACAAGTACATGGCGACGCCCGCCGGCACGTTCAAGTTCCGCGACTTCTTCACCGGCGGCTACCAGAACACCGACGGCGAGGACGTGTCCAGCTCGGCGGTCAAGGAGTACATCCGCGAGGCGGTCCAAAACGAAAATCCAGCCCATCCGCTGTCCGACCAGAAGATCGCGGAGGACCTCAAAAAGAAGGGGCTCGACGTAGCCCGCCGCACCGTGGCGAAATACCGCGAGGAGCTCGGCATCCCCTCATCGCAGGGAAGGAAACAGTACACGTGAAAAACAGGCTTTCTTCATTCATATCCGGGCACGGACGACTCTGGAACGCTTTCCTCTTCCTCGTCATCCTCCTGACCGCGTTCGCGTTCCGCACGTACCATTACAACACCTCCGTGCAGATGCTGAACGACATCATCCGCGAGGTCCCGCCGCAGGAACAGGTCCACCGTTCGTTCTTCGAGCGCTTCCTGCCGCTCCGGCACAACAACTTCTCGCCGTTCACCATCGAGAGCGCCATGATGTTTTCCTATTCGCAGGACATCGCCGAGGGGAAGGGCGTACCGGAGCGCGACGAGACGCTGAAGCACATGGAGGACATCCCGCCGTACGCGCAGATGAACATGGCGCTGGAGTGGTTCCTCGGCTGGGGCTGGCGGCTGAAACAGAAGATCGCACCCGACCCGGAGGGCAGCCCTCGCGAAAAGCTGTTCCAGGACCATCCGTACATGGCGCAGTGGATGAGCGCGCAGATACGGCTGTGGGCGTCGCTGACGTCCGCTCTGATCTTCCTGTGGCTCCTGCTCCTGAAATGCCCGCGCAAGCTGGCGTTCTGCGGCGGATTCCTGCACGCCGTCGCGCTGTCGGCGATCGCGCGGTCCACGGGGCAGGATCTGGTGCGCGGCGAATTCTGCATCCCGCTGATCGCGATGACGTTCGTGCTGGCGGCGTGGTGCTCTTCGCGGGCGCGCTGGTGGAAGATGCCGGTCATCCTCGGCGTGGTGTTCCTGGCGTTCATCGCGTGGGACCTGTGCCAGATGATCTTCTCCGCGTGGGCGTTGACCGAGGTCCTGCGGGCGGTCTGCGGATACCGGATGAAACGCGGGCTGCTGTACGCCTGGATCGCGATCGCCGCCGCCGTGCTGCTGAACGCCCTCGTCGTGCCGTTCAACATCACCTACGGCCTGATCCATGCGCCGATCCTGTGGGTGGCGTTGCCGGCGCTCTTCTGCTGCTATGCGCTCCAGAGCGTGTCCCGCCGCCTGAACCTGAGCGGCGGCCGCAAGCTCGCGCTGCGTCTGGCTGTGCCGGTCCTGGCGGCGGCGCTGTACGTGAACTGGGCGCAGTTCGGCAACACGCCGGAATACGCCTCGAACTACAGCCATTTCTCCGAGGCGATGAAGGCGAAGATCCAGTTCAACAACGTAAAGCCCGCGAACGCGCTGCTGCTGAACTACGACGCCCGCATCATGTGGACGCCGTCCATGCACTCCGCCACCTGGGAGATCGCGTCCTCGTTCTTCCCGAGCCTCATCTTCGGACGCCGCTTCCAGTTCGGGCTCGCCCGGTTCCTGTTCGGACTGCTCCCGGTCACGCTGGCGCTGTACGCCGCGCTGCTGCTGGGGCTGACATTGTTCCGCATCCCGCGGGCCGAATTCGTGAAGACCTTGTCGCGGACGTTCCTGCCGAACATCTTCACGGTCGGGTTCATCGTCGGGTTCATCTACATCGTGCGCTACCATGAGTTCGTGATCCTGTTCCTCTGCGTGTCCCTGCCGATGCTCGTCTGCACGTATCTGCGGGCGTTCCGGCACGCGCCGTGGAAAGTCGACCCCGCGGAGGCGTGCACGGCTCTCTTCGGCCGTCCGCGCCTGCTGAAGCATCTCCGCCGCACCCTCGCGGGCGTCTTCGCGTTCGTGATCTTCTGGGAGACGCTTCTGTCCGTCGGGACGCCGCGCCGGTACACGGGCGACGTCCCGCTCCGGGAGACCGCCATGCTGATCATGTGGTTCCGCCAGCACCGGGACGCCGTGGCGGGCAAGGGCGTGGCGGCGAACTTCACCGTCGGACCGATGCTGAAGGCGTACGCGGGGACCGGCCTGGTCATGAACCCGCAGTTCGGCATGAAGCGCATCCGCGACGCCACGGAGAAATACCTGGAGGCGCTGTTCCACGGCTCCGAACTCGACCTGGCGAAATACTGCGGCGAATACGGCGCGGACTACGTCGTCTACAACAAGGGCGCGAGCTTCTCCTACTCGATCTACTCGAACCGCTACATCGCGGGCGCGAACGAGATCAAGCCGGAGTCCATCGTCAACCTGATGATCTCCGACCCGGACAGCCTCAGCTGGTTCTACCGGCTGGACGTCCCGCGCGGGCTGGAGGGCATCAACCGCGTCTACACCGTCTTCAAGGTGATCTCGCCGGAGGCAAAGCGCGAGGCTGTCCGCATCGGCGCGCTCGGCCGCAACGAGCTGGCGCTCGGCAGGAAGGAATCCGCCGCCGAACTCGCGAAACAGGCGGTCTGGCTGGATCCGACCGCCATCGGCCCGAGGTTCCTGTATCAGGAGACGCACGGCTGCCAGCCGCGCATCACGCTGTCCGGCGTGGTGGACGACAGATAAGGAACGGTCCGGCGACAACACGCGCCTGCCGGTATTCCCCTGTCCTTTTCCTTCCGCGCCCCGCCTGAGCCGGGGGGGGAGGCCCTTTTATTTCGATTTCAGGCGCGCGGCGACGAACGACACCGCGAACATCGCGCACGCCAGCAGCACGATCGCCGCGCCCGCGGGCACGTTCGCCCACTGCTGCGCCGAGACCAGCAGCCCGCCCGCGCAGCTGACGTAGCTGAAGACCAGCGACAGGAAGAAGAGCTGGCGCGAGTTGCGCGCGAGATTCCGCGCCGTCGCGGCGGGGACGATCAGGATCGCCGTCACCAGCAGCACGCCCACCGCGCGCACGCACAGGATCACGACCAGCGACAGCAGCGCCGCGAAAAGATACTGGTACACGGACACCTTGATGCGGTGCACCCCGGCGATCTGCTCGTTCACGGAGATATGGAGCATGCGGTTCCACGCGAAGAACTGGAACGTCAGGAACGCGACCAGCAGGCACGCCAGAAGCGCGATCTCGTTGTCGCCGATCGTCAGGATGTCGCCGTACAGGAACATGTTCACGCCGCGCGACGCCTCGCGGTTCCGGCTCACGATCGCCAGCCCGAACGCCACCACGGCGGAGAAGATGATGCCGATCACCGTGTCCGTGGAGAGGCGGCTTCCGCGTCGCAGATACATGATGAGAAGCCCGATCGCGAGCGCGAGGGCAGGCATCGTGAATTCGGGCGGGAGCGAAAGGATCAATCCGAGCGCGACCCCGGCGAACGCCGAGTGCCCGATGGCGTCGGAGAAGAACGACATGCGGGAGTTCACCACCTGCACGCCGGAGAGCGCGGCGAGCGGGGCGATCAGGAGCAGGCCCAGCATCGCGCGCCGCATGAATTCCGGTTCCATGCAGTCCAGCGGGAAAAGCGTCGCGGCGAGGTCGGAAAGCCGCAGTACGATCTCATTCAGCATGGCCCGCCTCCGTTCCGTGGTCGTGCGCGTGGTCGTGTCCGCAGGCGCAGCCGTGCGCCGCGCCGTCGATATGGCAGTGGTCGTGCAGATGCAGGTGCTCCGCGCGCAGCGGGCAGTCCTCGGGGCATTCGCGCACGTCCTGCGGGATGCCGTGGAGGTCGGGCAACCCGAGGTGCAGGCCGAACGTCTCGGACAGCACCTGGTGGGTCAGCGCCACGCGCGGCTCGCCCTCGCCGAAGACGGTATGGTTCAGGCAGATCACGTGGTCCGCGTGCGCCGTTACGGTCGCCAGGTCGTGGCTGATCATGATCTGCGTGAATCCGCGTTTCTCGCGGACGCGCCGCAGGAGCTCGCAGCAGATTTGCCCGCCCTTGAAATCGACCCCGGAGGTCGGTTCGTCCAGGATCAGGATGTCCGGCTCCTGAAGCATCGCCTGCGCCAGCAGGACGCGCTGGATCTCGCCGCCGGAGAGCGCGCCGAACGCATGGTCCGCCAGGCGGGTGCATTCGACCTCGTCCAGATACTGCATGATGCGTTCCGCGTGGCGTTTGGAGTGGCCGAGGAAAAGCGGCATGCGCTGAAGCCCGGAGAGCAGATAGTCCATGACCGTCATCGGGATGTCGCGGTCGAACACCAGGCGCTGCGGCACGAATCCGAACCGCGGCCGCCGCCCGGCTTCGTCCAGCCCGGGGAAGAGGATCCTGCCCGTGTGCTTGATCTGGCCGAGGACCGCGAGCGTGAGCGTGGTCTTGCCCGCGCCGTTCGGCCCGACGATGGCGGTGAACTTGCCGCGCGGGACACGCGCGCAGACGTCGTCCAGGATGCGGTTTTCGCCCAGCGTCAGGCCGACGTGCTCGAACCGGACCGCGTCGGCGGGGGCAGCTGCTGTTTCCGCAGGAATGGTCATTCCGCCAGCGCCTTCTTCATGATCTCGAGATTTCTGTTCATCACGTCGAAATAGTATCCGGCGGGCGGGTCGGCGGGGCCGGACGCCACCGGGTCGATCTTCACGACGGCGGCTCCGGTCTCCTTGCCGATGAGCTTGGCGAGTTCGTCCGGGTACTGCGGCTCGGTGAAGATGACCTTTACGCCGTGCTCCTTGAACTCCTTCGTCAGCGCCGTGATCTCGGCGGGGGAGGGGGGCGTTTCGGGGTCGGCGAAGATCGCGAGCGGCGTCTCGAATCCGCAGTCGCGCAGGAGATAGTCGAATACGTTGTGCTGGGCGGCGACGTGCTTGTCCGCGTACGGGGCGAGCTGTCCCTTGAAGGAATCGCCGAGCATCTGGAGGCGTTTGTCGAGTTTCGCGGCGTTTTCGCGGAACTTGTTCGCGTGGAGGATGTCGCTTTTTTCGAGCTGGGCGGCGATCGTCGCGACGATTTTCCGCGCCTCGTACGGGCTGGCGAAGAAATGTCCGTTCTCGCCGCCGTGGTGATGGTGGTGGTGATGCTCTTCCGCCTCGTGGCCGTCCTCGCCCTCGTGCTCTTCGTGCTCGTCGTGGCCTTCTTCGGCGTCGTGGTCGTGCTCGTCGTCATCGTCGCCGCCGATCACTTCGATCCCGGCGCCGGTGTCGATCGCCACGATACCTTTGCCCGCGCTCAATGCCGCCTGGCAGATATGCTCGTCGAGTCCCGCGCCGTTTTTGAACAGCAGCATCGGCTTGCGGGCAGAGGAGACCTTCATGAGGTCATTTGCCGTCAGAACGTAATCGTGGGGGCATCCGGCGTCCGGCGGGGTCAGCAGTTCCGCTTCGATCCCGGTGCCGTCCAGGACCTCCCGGGTCAGCACCCAGATCGGGTAGGTGGTCGCGGCGACGCTGTACCCTTCCTGTGCCGTGGCGTGCACCGCCGTGGTGATCTTGCCGGGGAGGAAGTACAGGACGGCGCAGAGCGCGACGAGCGCGAGCAGAAATGCGATGGTGAAGAATCTCATGCGAACGAAAACTCCTTTTTAGTTGGAACGATCAAAAAGAGGCTATTTACTATACACGAAAATGCAAAAAAAGCAAACGTCCCGGCCGACTTTCCGTATTTCGGGCCGCGGCCGGGACGATGTTTTTCTGAACGATTTGCCGTCAGTCGGCGTTTCCGGGGACGGATTCGTCGCCGCCGGGCTGCGTCTGCACCGTGTCTTTTTTCGGACGGAGAAACTCCCGGACCTTTTCCAGAGAGCCCTTTCCGAATTCGTCGTCCGGCAGGATGACCAGCAGGTGCTTGCACTGTTCCTCCGCCTGGAGGTATTTCTGGTCCGCGATGTTCTTTTCGATCGCGCGGTGCATGCACTCGGCCCAGAGGTCCCTGACCATATCCGGCAGTTCGACTTTGCGGTTCGGTATCTTGAGGAGTTTTTCCGCTTCCTGATACTGTCCGTTCGCCGCGAGCATCTTCGCATAGACGAACTGGCCGACCTGGTCGTTCTGATCCGCTTCCCACGCCTGTTTCGCATAGGACAGGGCTTCCGCCTTCATCCCCTTGGCGAGATAGACCTCGGCGATATTGGCGAAGACCAGCCGCTTGTCGGGATGCTTGCCGACCAGAGCGAGGTAGCGGGACAGCGCCTGGTCCAGCAGGTCGTTTGAAGAGAGCAGGTTCGCCGCACGCAGCGCGAAGTCCGGAATGTCCGTTTCCGCCGTTTCGAGCAGGGCAAGCGCCTCCTCCTTCTTCTCCTGAAGGAGCAGCGCCTCCGCCCGGAAGAACGGCGCCAGCGCCTTCAGGTCCGGCACGTCCGAGGCGTCCAGGCGGTCCGCCATCTTGGAGAGTTCATCCTTGCGCTGATGGTCGATGCAGAAACGGAGATAACGATAGAGAAGACGCCTGTCCATTTCATTGTTTTCGACCAGGGCGGTGTATTCCTTCGCGGCCTGGTCGATCCTTCCCGTAAGCTCCAGCGCGAGCATGTGCAGAAGGTCGAACGTATTGGAACGCCCCTCGTCATTCAGCTCGTAGAACCGTTCGACGTATTCCAGGCACTGTTCCGGACTGCCGTTGAAGAGCTCGAATTCGGCGGCCACCTCCAGCAGATACGGGTCAAGCGGGAACGCGTCCAGATTCTCCTGAAGGATCTGCCGGGTCAGCATATTCTTCCGGTGCAGGTCGGCGACCGTGATGCGCATCAGGAAGGGATCCGTTTTTTCCTCTCCCGAAAGAAGCTGGGCGATTTTGAGCGCCCGCGGATCGTCGGCGCACGCCGGGTCATTCTGGACCTTGTTCCACAGATAGTGCCGGACCGCGGTGGCGGCTCTTTCCTGAATGTTGTAGAACGGCGGGTTCTTCAGGATCGTCTCAAGGGAACCGCAGACCTTCTCCATGTTGTCGCTGTTGAGCGCGATCTGGAGATTGATCAGATTGGCGAGGTCCGTCTGTATGGCGCCGCTCACCTCCTGCATGTGTCTGGCGAGGTCGTCATTTTTCTCCAGCCCCTGGCTGAAATCGTACAGCGCATCGAAATAGGACGCCAGGGAATGATACTTCCGCCCGAGGTCCCGGTAGCGTGCGGCAAGCGGTTTCAGTTTCTCCGGCTGCGAGTTGTACACGCAGCTCTCCGCATAGAGGATTGCCAGCGCAATGCTGTCGATGTCTTCCAGATAGGGCTCGGCGAGCTCGATCACGGAGTCGAATTTCAGCTGGACGAAGTAGACGTTCGCCAGAATCGGAGTCACCGCGTACCGGTTCAGTTCGATCGCCTGCTTCAGAATCGTCTCTTCCTGTTCGAAGATGGAATCCGGGTCGCCGCCGGAAAACTCAAGGCCGATGAGATGAAGCAGGGTGGATTCCAGCCGGACGACGGGATCGTCCGACGCCATGCCCTGTTCCAGAAAACTCGCCTGTTCGCCGGAGGAGAGCTTGTGGCCCGTTACGAGGAATTCCGCAAATCTGCCGAGATCGTCCTGCCGGAATATTTCCCCTGCCTCCTCCTTCTTCCCCGTCTTCTCCTCCTCTTCCTTGAGCATGCGCGCATAGAACTGTTCCGCATCCCTGACGTGGTTCGTCCTGACCGCGGAAATGAGGTACATCATCCGGTCCTTCGGAGTCAGCTCCGCGTTTAAGCCGTTTTTCCGGGCAAGCGTGGTGTAAAGATGCGCGAAATCGCGGGCGCGCATGGCGCATCGCGTGTATTCATCCCAGTACTCCGGCTTCAGCGGGTTCAGCGTGCTCGCCCTGTACCAGCACCGCATCTCCTCGCCCGTATCGCCGAAATGCCGGTAGACCTGCGCCAGACGGACGAAATCCTCCTCGCTGTCGGGGTCCTGCCGGAGATAACTGTTCAGAAGCTTTTCCGCCGTCTTCCATTCCTCCGCGGCGAAAGCTTCCCTCGCCTCCATCCGCAGATGGCTCCGGTGCATCGAATTGAGCCAGAAATATCCTAAAAAACCGAGACACGCGAGCAGAATGACCGTTATCAGAACAACTGCCAGAATGATTTTTGCCTTTTTCACTTTTTCCCCCGAGGCCGCATCGCGAAGCAGGCTTCCCGATGCCTGATTTGTCGGTAGTTCATAAAAATGCCCCGGTCAGTTTCCCAACCGGGGCGGATTATCGTCAATAGCCGTTCAGAAATACGCAATTGCCTTGAACGGGTCAGGCGGCGATGGCTTTTCTGCGGCGGACATACCAGAATCCGAGCGCAAAGAGTCCGGCGATCAGAGCGGTCTGAACTCCGCCGGGGAGCGGAGCGCCGGAGGTGCCGCCGCCGTTGCCGCCGCCTTCGCCGCCGCCGATTGCTTCCGTTGCCACGCCATAAAGACCGAATCTCAACTGGGTGCTGCCGCCGTTGCTATGATACAGGGTAAGCTCTGCGACCGGCATGTTTTCTCTTCTTAAATCCGCCAAGGCGTCTACGGACGAGCCGGTATTATATCTGCTGGTATTCTTGCTCTGGTAAGCCGTATAGGAACCGACCGACACGTTCTGTCCGCCCTGTTCCACCCAAATTGCAATTTCATCGCCTTCCTGGAAGGTCCCGAGCTCGTATCCGTAGCGGTTCACCACATCATGCCACTGGCTTTGCTGATAGGGGTCGCCGACGACGATGCGGTCAGTCGCGTTCACTTCTTTTGAAATGACATCTTTTTCCGGATCAAGCGGAGTGCCCGGAGTCTTGTCCTTTACGTTGTAATACCCGTAGCTCGTGATTCCCTGCTGCATAATGGAATCAGTTTGATTCGCGCTGTCCACATTGTTGAGGAAGTCCGTGATATAGAGCTTTCCGGTTCCTCCGGTGACCTGGATTCTGTAGTATTCGTAATCGTATCCCTGATTCCATTCGTTTTTATAGTCCCACGTGTCGACCTTGAAGGTGAACGGTGCAGGTTCGGAAGTGGCGTCTTGTGCCGAAGCGGTGTATGCGCCCATGCAGACAAGCGCGGCGGTGAGGATGGGGAGAATGTGTTTCATGTTTTTCCTGTCTCTGTTCTGCCCGGCTTTCCTGGAGCCGGACGGTTGCGGGTGTTTCCCCTTCTGAAAACTCTACAGGGATATTAAACTGACGTTTTTAATATACCATTCAAAGACCCGGTTTTCAAGAGACTTTTGCATTTTTTTTCAGTTTTTTCGGAAAATAATGATATTCTGTTAGACAATAAATGTCTAAGCGTGAAAGCTAATTAACCTCAACCATCTTTGACAAACAATGCCCTGCAAGCTGAACCGATATTTTTTTATCTTTTCCGCCGTCCGAAATTCGGCCCCGGATGTTATGAATGTCTTTTTCCCGGAAACGGCGTCCGGCGGGTCATTCGTGGAAGACGATCGCCTCGAACACGGTGAACGACGCGCCCTCGCGCCAGGCGTCGGGCGGGAGCCCCGCCTTCATCGCGAGGTTGGTCAGCGTCTCCTCGATGCCCCAGCCCTGTTCGGGAGCGACCTGCGGCAGGAAGACGGCGGAGCGTCCGTTTTTGGCGAGCGTCATGCCGTGGCGTCCGATCACGATGTCGCGCCAGGATGCGACGGGGACGGCGGGCGTGAGGGCGGAGATCTCGATCTCGACGTCCTTGAATTCCTCCGCCGTGAGCGGGAGGAATCTCGGATCGCGGAAGGCGGCGTCGATGGCGCGCCCGAGGACGGCTTTCCAGAGCGGGCGGTACG
This sequence comes from uncultured bacterium, assembly GCA_902780135.1. GTDB lineage: Bacteria > Verrucomicrobiota > Lentisphaeria > Victivallales > UBA1829 > UBA1732. The sequence continues at coordinate 97,459 of CACZEK010000006.1, read as the reverse complement.
GCTGGATCTCGCCGATGCAGCCGCGCAGGCGGTGGTTCCGCTTCATGCTGAGCGTCACGAACGCGCCCATGTTTTTGCGGAGCGCGGGGGACAGCGCGGCCCGGTTCACGCCGAGCGCGTCCGCCGTGGCGACCATGCGGGTGTTCAGGGCGTACTGGATGGCGCGCCGGGCGAGGTCGAGCAGGAAGCTTTTGTCGGCGGCGGAGAGCGCGCCGGAATCGGCTTCGGCACTGGCATCCGTCCGTTCCGGGGCGGGCGGGAACTCCGCGCGGAACCCGATGGAGCAGTAGCAGACGAAGCGCGAGAAGTCGCGGGATTCGTCCGAGCTGGTGGCGTAATGGAGCACGGAGCCTGTGCAGCCGTCGGGGAGCATCCGCAGGGCGGCGCGGATCGGCTCGCGTCCGCAGATGGTCGCGCCGGATTCGTCCACGATGCGTTCGAAGCGGGCGGCGTCGCGGCGGACGATCGCGTCGGCGGCGTCGAGGTTGAGCGCGCGCGTTTTCGCCTCGGTGTCCTGCGGGAAGGGCTCGTAGTCGAAGTCGCTGCCGTAGTGGATGAAATCCGAGCTGACGACGAGGAGGACGTCGTCGGCGAGGAACGGCTTCAGCGCGGCTGCGAGGGCGTCGGCGGCGCGTGCGCTCAGGCTGCCGACGATGACCGGGAGCAGCTTGAAGTCGCCGAGGCAATGCTGGAGGAACGGATACTGGATCTGCGTGCTGTGTTCGACCCGGTGTACGCCGTCGTCCGCGCGGAACATCGCTTCCCCGAGCAGGGCGTTCCGCATGTCCGTGTCCAGCGGGATCGTGCCGAGCGGCGTGGAGACGGCGTCCGCCATCGGCAGGACGGCGAGGTCGCGGATGCCGTAGCGGTGGCTCGGCGCCAGCAGGATCACGCGCCGGATCTTTTTGCGGTCGATGGCGGCGTAGGCGTAGCCCGCGGTCGGCCCGGAGTACGGATACCCCGCGTGCGGCACGACGAGCACGTTGCACGGCTTCTCCGGCGCGGGGCAGGGCGCCAGGAACGAGCCGATCATGGCTTTGAGCCGGGCGGGATTGCCGGGATACCACGACCCGGCGATGGTCGATGCGAGAATCTGCGATGCGGACATGATGAAACGTGCTCCTTCCGGATGATCCGGTTTATTATGTTGTCTTATGGAAAACATATCATGCCTTTCGGAAAATGCAAGCGGAAAACGTCCCGGGAGCCGCCGGAAACGCCGCGCCGCGCGCTCCTTTCCGTGTTTTTTCGCGGAACGGTTTGCATTTCCGGGGAACCGTAGTATATTTATTTGTTTATGTTTTAATACTTTTACTTTACCAATAAGGAACCAAACAACATGTCAGTCAGCGTGCTCGTCGGCGTCCAGTGGGGCGATGAAGGCAAGGGTAAGATCATTGATGTTTTAACGGAAAAGGCGGGGATGGTGGTCCGTTTCCAGGGCGGCAACAACGCCGGCCACACCGTCGAGATCAACGGACAGCATTTCGTGCTGCACCTGATCCCGTCGGGCATCCTGCGCTCCGGCGTGCCGTGCGTGATCGCGAACGGCGTGGTGGTCGACCCGGTCGAGCTCGTGAAGGAAATGGACATGCTCAAGTCCCGCGGCATCGACGTCTCCGGGATCCAGCTCAGCACGCGCTGCCACCTCATCATGCCGTGGCACAAGCTCATCGACGGCTTCAAGGAAGACTCCGCGAAGGGCGAGAAGAAGATCGGCACCACCAAGCGCGGCATCGGGCCGACGTACTCCTCCAAGGCGGACCGCACCGGCATCCGCGGCGGCGAAATGCGCGACCTCGCCCGCTTCGAGAAGCATTTCCGCGACAACGCCGAAGCCTACAATAAGGAATACGTCCCGATGGGCGGCGCTCCGCTCGACGTCGAGGCCGCGTGGAAGGAAGTCCTCGCCGCGCGCGACGTCCTGGTCCCGCACCTCGCCGACACCGTGGTCACGATCAACGAGGCGAACGCCAGCGGCGTGCATGTCCTGCTCGAAGGCGCGCAGGGCGCGTTCCTCGACATCGACCACGGCACGTATCCCTACGTGACCAGCAGCAACACCACCAGCGGCGGCGCGTGCACCGGCACCGGCCTGCCGCCCCGCGCCATCACCGAGGTCTGGGGCGTCCTGAAAGCCTACTCCACGCGCGTCGGCGAGGGTCCGTTCCCCACCGAGCTTTTCGACGAACAGGGCGAGTTCCTGCGCGAGCAGGGCGGCGAATTCGGCGCCACCACGGGCCGTCCGCGCCGCTGCGGCTGGCTGGACGCCGTCGCGTGCCGCCACAGCTGCATGGTGAACGGCGTGGACTTCCTCGCGATCACGAAGCTGGACGTGCTTGACAAGCTGAAAGAGATCAAGATCTGCACCGCCTATAAGATCGGCGACAGGACCGTCACCACGTTCCCCGAGGACGTCTACGACCTCGCCCGCGTCGAGCCCGTCTACGAGACCATGCCCGGCTGGGAGACCTCCACGACCGGCATCCTCGACTGGGACAGCCTCCCGGTCAACGCGCAGAACTACCTGAAGCGCATCGCCGAGCTCACCGGCTCGAAGATCGGCATCGTGTCCGTCGGGCCCGACCGCAATCAGACGTTCCGCGTCTGATCCGGCGCAACGGGGCAGCGGCAGGCAGGTTTGCAGGAGGGGTGCGCCATGGCGGAAAGAAAAAAACGTCGCCGGCTTTCCGGGGCTGAATGCGTCCGGAAGGAGGAACGGGAAGAGACGAACGCGCAGATCCTGCGCGGCGCGATCGCGCGCTTCTTCGGCAGGTTCGACCTCATGCAGATCGTCCCGCTGGCGCTGCTCCTGACCATCGGCATGTGCTTCGTCTACAGCACCGGCCAGCAGGTCGGCGGCCACCACGTCGAGCTTTTCAACCGCCAGTGCGTCTATCTGGCGGTCGGCGTGGCGCTGTGGTTCGTCTTCATCCTGGTCGACTACCGCTGGATCGGACTCTTCTCCGTGCTCTTCTATCCGGCGGTCATCGTCGTGCTCATCCTCGTGCTGAAGTTCGGGCCGGTCCGCAACAACACCCGGCGCTGGATCGACATCGGCCCGGTCAGCCTCCAGCCGTCCGAGCTCGGCAAGATGGCGGTGCTCTTCGCCGTCGCCTGGCTGGCGTCGCTCAAACGGATCAACATCAACAAGGTCTGGTGGATCGGCCTGGTCCTGCTCCTGACCGTGATCCCGTTTTTCCTGATCTACAAGGAACCCGACCTCGGCACCGCCATCGTCCTGATCCCGCTCGCCGCCGCCATCCTGTTCGCCGCCAATCTGCGCTGGATCTATATCCTCCTCATCGTGGTCTTCTGCGCCGGACTCACGCCCGTCGCCTGGATGAACATGAAGACCTACCAGAAGGAACGCATCCTGACGTTCCTGGACCCGGAACGCGACCCCTACAAGCGCGGCTGGAACGCGATCCAGGCGGAGATCGCGGTCGGCACGGGCGGCATGACGGGCAAGGGCTACCGCAACGGCACGCACACCACGCTGGGCTATCTGCCGAAGATGGTGGCGGACTCAGACTTCATCTTCCCGGTCATCGCAGAGGAGACCGGATTCGTGGGGGCGTTCTCCGTGATCCTGCTCTACGGGCTGCTGCTCTTTTCGATCCTGCGAACGTCGCTGCTCGCGCCCGACCTGTTCGGGCGGTATCTGTGCGTCGGCATCGCCGTCATCCTCATGACGCACGTTTTCATCAACATCGGCATGTGCATCCGCCTGGTCCCCGTGACCGGACTGCCGCTGCCGTTCATCAGCTACGGCGGCACGTTCCTCGTGGCGATGCTGTGCTATCTGGGCATCGCGCAGAGCGTGTACGCGCACCGCAACGACCCGTCGAGCCTGGACCTGAACAACTGACGTTTGTCAGCCGTTTCCGCTTCGTTTTCGCGCCCGGAAAAACGGGCGTATTCCCCTCTTTTTTCCCGCTTTTCCCGGCTCTTTTTTCAGCGGATCTCGCGCGCCAGCACGGGGCGGAACCCCACCGCCGTGTCGCTTTCGTTCGGCGGCATGAAGAACCGGTACGCCGAACGCAGTTTCTTCGGCTCCATGCCCCAGTCGCCGCCCCGGATCACGCGGCACGCCGTCTCCGTGGTCCAGGTGCCCGCGTCGAACGGACGGTAGCGCGTGAACCCGACGCCGACCGGATCGCGTTTGACCGGGTCCGCGCCCGCCATCGCGGGGTCGGAATACGCCTTCGGGTCGTACCAGTCGAAGCACCATTCGGCGGCGTTGCCGGACATGTCGTAAAGTCCCCAGGCGTTCGGCTGGAACGAGGCGGCGGGGGCGGCGACGCGGTGTCCGTCGTCGTCCGCGGCCCCGGCAATCGGCGGCAGCCGCCACCCGAACCGTTCCGCGGACTTGTAGTCCAGCCCGTTCGCGTACTTCGCGCCCTCGTTCCCGAACTCTTTTCCCCAGTAGTAATCGGTCGACGTCCCGGCGCGGCAGGCGTACTCCCATTCCGCCTCGGTCGGCAGACGGTATTCGTACCCGGACGGCAGGCGTCCGGCGGCGCGTTCCAGCTCCGTGAGCTTGCGGCAGTACATGACCGCCTGGTCCCAGCGCACGCGGACGGCGGGCTGCGACGGCAGATTCAGGCGGAAATCGCCCCATTTGGACGAATTGAAGCCGGGGATCAGCATTTGGATCTGCCGGTTCGTGACCTCGGTCCGCGCGATCCAGAAGGGATGCGTGATCGCGACCTCGCGCACCGGCATCTCGTTGTCCATGGAGCCGCCCATCCTGAACTTGCCCGCGGGGATCCCCGCCATGTCCAGGTGCGCGGACGGCACGATGAAGTCCGCGCCGGGCTGTCCCGCTTCGGCGGGCGGCGACACCTTCGCGAGTTTTTCGATCTCCTCCTCGTCCCGGCGGTTTGCCTGTTCGGCGGCCCTGAGCTCGTTGTGCGGCAGGAGCGGCATCACGGATTCGGTGCGCGCGTTCACGATGCGGACGAGCAGCGACGCCCGGGCGTATGGAGACAGCGCGGCGTCGGCGAGACCGGATTCGAGTCCGGCGAGCGTTTCCTTCGCGGCGGACAGCCGTTTCGCCCTGTCCTGCGATTCCGCGCGGTAGGAAATGCCGCTGTACACGAGGAACGCCCCCACGCAGAGCACGAAGAGCGCCATGAAGATCTTGAAAATGCGCAGTTTCGCCTCTTCGTGCTGGAGTTCGGCGCGCAGGCGCATGGCGGGCGAGCCGGTGCTGCCGGGCGGGAAGAACGGCTTCGCCCTGCCGGAAGCGGCGGGTTTTGTTTTATCGTCGTGTTTCGGATTCATGGTTTCGGAGCCTTGTTGAGCCGTGGATGAACGGAGCGGGCGGCGGTTGCGCCGTTTGCAGGGGTAATATAGCATAAAAACCGAAAAAAATCGAATGGAAAAGGTGAAAAAACATCGAATACGCTGTATATTGTATGCTGAAATAATTCTTTGAACCCGGATCCGAAACCATGGAAAATTCGTTTGACGTCATCGTGATCGGCGGAGGTCATGCCGCCTGTGAAGCCGCCGCGGCCTCCGCGCGGCTCGGCGCGCCGACCCTGATGCTCGCCATGAATCTGGACCACATCGCGCAGATGAGCTGCAATCCGTGCATCGGCGGCATCGCGAAGGGGCATCTCGTGCGCGAGATCGACGCCCTCGGCGGCCTCATGGGCAGGATCGCCGACGCCGCGTCCATCCAGTTCCGCATGCTGAACCGCACGAAGGGGCCCGCCGTGTGGTCGCCGCGCGCCCAGTGCGACAAGGCATGCTACCAGCGCGCGATGAAGCACATGCTGGAGCTGACGCCGAACCTCACGATCCGGCAGGAGGAGGCGGTCGATTTCGTCACGGACGGCGACGCCGTCGCGGGCGTGGTGACGCGCCTCGGCAACACCTACCGCTGCAAGGCGGTCGTGGTCGCCACCGGGACTTTCCTGCACGGGCTTCTTCATTACGGCCTCACGCATTTTTCCGGGGGGCGGTCCGGCGATCCCGCCTCGGACCTGCTGCCGGAAGCCATCCGCGGCCGCCTCGGCCTGAAACTGGGCCGTCTCAAAACGGGCACGCCGCCGCGCGTGCTCGGCAGTTCGGTCGAATTCAGCCGCATGGACGTCCAGCCGTCGGAGACCGGCCTCGACGAGCATTTCTCGCACTTCGGCATCGGGGACGTCACGCCGCAGGTGAGCGAGCACGACCTCGACTGCCGCATCACCTGGACCACCTCCGCCACCGCCGACCTCGTGCGCGCCAACCTCGACAAGGCGCCGATGTACAACGGCCTGATCGAGGGAATCGGCACGCGCTACTGCCCCTCGTTCGAGGACAAGGTCGTGCGGTTCCCCGACCACGAACGCCACCTCATCTACCTCGAACCCGAGGGCGAGGCGACCGACGAATACTACGTGAACGGCATTTCGACCAGCCTGCCGCCCGATGTGCAGGAGCGCATGCTCCGGTCCATCCCCGGCCTCGAAAACGTCCGCATCCTGCGCTACGCCTACGCCATCGAATACGACTATGTCGAGCCCGCCCAGATGGACCGCACGTTCGCCGTGCGCGCCTGGCGGGGGCTGTACCACGCCGGGCAGATCAACGGCACCAGCGGATACGAGGAGGCGGGCGCGCAGGGGCTTGCCGCCGGACTGAACGCCGCGCGGTTCGCCGCCGGGCTCGACGGGGTGGCGTTCGGGCGCGACGAGGCGTATCTGGGCGTGATGGCGGACGACCTGGTCACGAAGGAGATCAAGGAGCCGTACCGGATGTTCACCAGCCGCGCGGAATACCGCCTGCGTCTGCGGCAGGACAACGCCGACCTCAGATTGTGCTGGAAAGCGCACGAGCTCGGTTTGCTCTCCGATGCCGATTTCGATAAGTTTACTCGCTACGAGACCCGTCTGCACGAACTCGAGGCCGCCGCGCGCGCCGCGTCCGTGCCCGGCGGCGGGTCCGCGTGGGAACGCCTCCGCATCGCGCAGGGCGACCCGGACCTGAACGCGCTGCCGTTCGACCCGGAGCTGATCGGGCTGGACCTGAACGACCGCACCGACCGCCGCGCGATCCGCGAACTCGCTGTGCAGTCGCATTACGAAGGCTATCTGAGGCAGGAGGAAGACTCCATCCGGCACTTGCACGGGCTGGAATCGTGGGCGATCCCCGCCGACCTCGATTACACGGCGCTCCCCGGCCTCAAAAACGAAACGCGCCTCAAACTCGCACGCATCCGTCCCCTCACGCTCGCGCAGGCGTCGCGCATCGACGGCATGACCCCGGCGGAGATCGGGCTCCTGCAGGTGCTGCTCGCCCGCCGGAACCGCGAACAGGACGCCGCATCGTCGGGAAAGGAGGCGCCGCAGCCATGAGCGACCGCGAATCCACGCCCGAAATCGAAGCCGCCGCCGTCCAGCCTGCCGAAGAGCTTCATCACGAACCCGGCGCGTGGGCGCGTCTCTGGGCGATCCGCTACGCCCGCATCCCGATCCTGATCTGCGCGCTGTTCTTCCTCTTCGCGGTCGGCGCGGAGTGCTACGCCGTGTACTGCCACAGGACCGGAGCGACCCCCATTTATCAGGTCCAGAACCCCGAACTCCGCAACCACGCGCCGATGAAGGGGCACATCCTCGGCACGGACTACCTCGGGCGCGACGTGCTGCTGCGGGCGGTCTTCGCCACGCGCACCGCCGTGAAAGTCGGCATCGTGGCGTCGCTGATCTCGTCGGTGGTGGGCGTCGCGCTCGGGCTGATCGGCGGGTATTACGGCGGCAAAACGGACGCGGTGGTCCTCTGGATCTACAGCACGTTCGCGTCGATCCCCTCGCTGCTGTTCATCCTCGCCTTTGCCCTGCTTGTCTCAAAAGGCTTTCTCAGCGCGCCGCTCGAAGCCGCGTTCCAGGCGTTCAGCCGCGCCATGAACACCGAGCCGGGCATGATGGCGGTCTACCTCGGGATCGGCCTCACGGGCTGGGTGCAGCTCTGCCGCGTGGTGCGCGCGGAGACGCTCCGCCTGAAGACGCGCCCCTACGTGACCGCCGCGCGTTCGCTCGGCGTGAACGACCGCGGCATCCTGCTCCGTCACATCCTGCCGAACCTGATGCACCTCGTGATCGTGTATTTCACCATGCGGTTCGCGTCCGCGGTGATGACCGAGGTGATCGTGAGCTATCTCGGCCTCGGCGTGAAGTTCGAGCCGAGCTGGGGCCTGATGATCTCCAACGGACAGTCGCTTTTCTGGCGCGGCGCGTGGTGGGAGATCGCCGCCGCCACCGGATTCATGTTCGTGCTCGTGCTCGCGCTGAACCTGACCGGCGACGCCCTGCGCGATGCCCTGGATCCGCGCCATACCTCCGGCAAGTAGGCCGCCACCTCAAGTCCCCCTCAAAAAAAGCCGGACTCCGTTTCGCGGGAGCCCGGCCGGTTCTGTCTTTTTCCGTTCGTTTCCGCTCAGTTTTTCAGGCTGTGGATCGGGGCCGGGATGCGGCCGCCGCGCGCGATGAATTTCGCCGGGGAAAGTGTGTTCACGGGCATCACGGGCGCTTCGCCGAGCAGGCCGCCGAAGTTGACAGTGTCGCCGACCTTGCAGCCGATCGCCGGGATCACGCGGACGGCGGTCGTCTTGGTGTTCACCACGCCGATCGCGATCTCGTCGGCGATGATGCCGGAAATGACCTCGGCGGACGTGTCGCCGGGAATCGCGATCATGTCGAGCCCGACCGAGCACACCGCGGTCATGGCTTCGAGCTTTTCGAGGCGGAGCGCGCCGGACCGCGCGGCGGCGATCATGCCGGCGTCCTCGGACACTGGGATGAACGCGCCGGAGAGGCCGCCGACCTGCGAGGAAGCCATCACGCCGCCTTTTTTCACGGCGTCGTTGAGGAGCGCGAGCGCGGCGGTCGTGCCGCATGCGCCGCACTGCTCCAGCCCCATGGACTCCAGGATGTACGCGACCGAGTCGCCGATGGCGGGCGTGGGCGCGAGCGAGAGGTCCACGATGCCGAACGGCACGCCGAGGCGGTTCGAGGCTTCGCGCGCGACGAGCTGGCCGACGCGGGTAATCTTGAACGCGGTCTTCTTGATGATCTCGGCGATCTCGGCGAGCGAGCAGTCGCCCGCGCGGCGGATGGCGGACGCCACGACGCCGGGGCCGGACACGCCCACGTTGATGACCGTTTCGGGTTCGCCGAGGCCGTGGAACGCGCCCGCCATGAACGGGTTGTCCTCCGGGGCGTTCGCGAAGACGACGAGCTTGGCGCAGCCGATGGACCCGCGGTCGGCGGTGAGTTCGGCGGTGCGGCGCACCACGCGCCCCATTTCCGCCACGGCGTCCATGTTGATGCCCGCCTTGGTGGAGGCGACGTTCACGGACGAGCAGACCAGCTCCGTGCTCGCGAGCGCCTCCGGGATGGATTCGATGAGCACGCGGCTGCCGTCGGACGCGCCTTTCTGCACGAGCGCGCTGTAGCCGCCGATGAAGTTGATGCCGAGCTCGTGCGCCGCCCGGTCGAGCGCCTGGGCGATGCCGACCGCGCCGTCGCGGTCCAGACGGCCGCAGAGGAGCGCGGCGGGCGTCACGGACACGCGCTTGTTGATGATCGGGATCCCGTACATCTTTTCGATGTCGCAGCCGACCTTCACGAGGTTGTGGGCGCGGGACATGACCTTGTCGTAGATGTTGTCCGCCAGGCGGCGCGGGTCGTCGCTCTGGCAGTCGTACAGCGAGATGCCGAGCGTGATCGTGCGGACGTCGAGGCATTCCTCGCGGATCATGTTCAGCGTTTCGAGGATGTCGAATTTATCGAGCATGGGACGCGCTCCGTTCAGATCTTGTGCATGGTATTGAAGATGTCCTCGTGCATGGTGAGGATCTTCAGGTTGTTGGCGCTGCCGATGCGGGTCATGGCGTCCACGAAATCCGGGAACGGCACGGTGATGCCGTCGATGTCCGTGATCATGATCATGGTGAAGTAGTCCTGCAGCACGGTCTGGGAGATGTCCAGGATGTTCACGCCGCAACGCGCGCACTCCGCGCTGACTTTCGCGATGATGCCGACGGTGTCCTTGCCGATGACGGAGATGACAGCTTTCATGGGACGTGCCTTTCCGGGCGCGAAAACGGATTCCGCCGCGCCCAAATCATGTGTGATGGATAAAAAAATATCTATTTAAAATACACCGCACAACCCGAAAAATCAACCCCGAAAAAAGGAAGATTCCGCCGTCCATGCAGAGATACTTCGTTTTCTGAGGAAAACAAGCGAAAACCATTTGCAATTATCTGACTGACAGGATATAGTATGGCATGATTGTGACGAATCCGCATTGCGATCCCGGAACCGGGCGCGAGCCGAAACAGGAAAGGAACCATACCATGGAATATGTGCCGGAAGGGAAAAAATGGGCGGGGCTTCTGAAGGAACAGCCGGAGCTTGCGGATCAGTGCCCGTGGGATAAATTTCATGGGTACGACTGGTTCGAGCTTTTGAAGGAGCTGCCGGAGTTCGCCGACAGGTGCCCGTGGGACAAACTGCGGGGCTGGGACTGGGCGCATCTTCTGATGGTCCAGCCTCAATTCGCCGACAAGTGCAACTGGGCGAAGCTGGACGGCGAGGACTGGGGGAATCTTTTCACGGACCAGCCGCAGTTTGTTGACAAATGCCCGTGGGACAGGCTGACCGGCGAGGACTGGTGTTATCTTCTGGCGATTCATCCTCGGTTCGCAGACAAGTGCCCTTGGAACGAGCTGGACAACTACGGATGGGCATGGCTTTTGCGCGACCAGCCGCAATTCGCCGACCGGTGCCCGTGGGATACGCTGAACGGTGAAAACTGGAGCCGTATTCTGCGGGAGCAACCTCAGTTCGCCGACAGGTGCCCGTGGAAGAAGCTGAGCGGCGAGGACTGGTCCGATGTTTTATGTTTCCAGCCGCAGCTTATGGAGCATTGTCAGAAGAGAAAGCTGAAAGGCTGGAACTGGGCGGACCTTTTATCGAATCAGCCTCAATTCGCCGACAAGTGCGCGTGGAACAAGCTGGACGGCGAAGATTGGGCGCGTCTTTTATCGGATCAGCCTCAATTCTCCGACCGATGCCCGTGGGACAAACTGGACGCGAGAGATTGGTTTTGGCTCCTGACACGCCAGCCTCAATTCGCCGGAAAATGCCAGTGGGACAAACTGGCGGGCAAGAATTGGGCGTCGCTTTTGAAAGAAGCGCCTCAATTTTCCGATAAGTGTCCGTGGGATAAACTCACCGGGGAAGACTGGGCATGGATCCTGGCGCATCAGCCTCAATTCGCCGACAAATGCGCGTGGGACAAGCTGGCGAACGCGGCCGGAGTGAGCTGGGTGTGTCTCGTCGTGCATCAGCCGCAGTTCACCGACCGATGCCCGTGGGACAAGCTGACCGGCGAGGATTGGTCGGACCTGTTAACGAGTCGGCCTCAATTCGCCGACCGTTGCCAGTGGAGGAAGCTGAACGGTGAAAACTGGGCAGTCCTTCTGATGGACGAACCTCAGTTCGCCGACAAGTGCCCGTGGAAGAAACTGAGGGGAACGCATTGGACCTGGCTTCTGGAGAGACAGCCTCAATTTGCCGAACACTGCGCGTGGGATAAGCTGAAAAAGAAGGATTGGGAATACCTTCTGAAAGTCCAGCCTCAGTTCGCCAGCAAATGCCCGTTCGACGAGCTGAAACGCTGACGCCGGGCCGGTCTTCCGGATCATCCGCCGGAAACCGGCGCGAAAAACAGGCGGATTTCCGCGCCGTTTCCGCTTGACTTCCCGCGTTCCGCTGTTATATTAGTGTCTGAAGCTGAATCAACGGATTAAATAGCACCTCAGAAAGGAACCCTTCCCCATGACGAATACTGCACGAAACGCCGCACTCGGACTGCTCCTCGGAGTCACGACTGCGATCACTGCCGCCGCAGACGACGGCAGCAAGCTCTGGCTTCAGACGTCCATCCCGTCCAAAGTTTCCGTGGAATCCGAAAAACCCGTCAGCGAGACCCTGCAAATCGCGCTCTCCGAGCTCACCCGCTTCAAGCAACGCAACTGGGCGGTCACGACCGACAAGCACCGCACCGACCTCGGCGACGAGGGATTCGAGATCCGCATCATGGACGGCAAAGTCAAGATCATCGCGCAGACCGAACGCGGCCTCCTGTACGGCGCGTATTATCTGCTGCGGCAGCAGGCGTGCGGCACCGTGGTCACGGACAATTTCCAGGCGAAGGAAGTCCCGTACTACAAATACCGCATGCTGAACCACTGGGACAACCTCGACGGCACCATCGAGCGCGGCTACGCCGGGAACTCCATCTGGAAGTGGGACGAGCTCCCCGGCACGATCTCGCCGCGTTACGCCGAATACGCCCGCGCGAACGCCTCGGTCGGCATCAACGCGACCGTGCTGAACAACGTGAACGCGTCGCCGAAGATGCTGGAGACGGCGAACCTGCAGAAGGTGAAAGCGATCGCCGACGTGCTGCGTCCGTACGGCATCCGCGTGTTCCTCTCCGTGAACTTCGCCTCGCCCATGGTCATCGGCAAGCTGAAGGATGCCGACCCGCTGAAGCCGGAGGTCGCCGCCTGGTGGAAGGACAAGGCGAAGGAGATCTACAACCTGGTCCCCGATTTCGGCGGATTCCTGGTGAAGGCGAACAGCGAGGGCCAGCCCGGCCCGTGCGACTACGGCCGCACCCACGCCGACGGCGCGAACGTGCTCGCCGACGCCCTGAAGCCCTACGGCGGCGTCGTGATCTGGCGCGCGTTCGTGTACGGCCAGAAGCCGCAGGAACGCGTCCAGCAGGCGCTGCTTGAGTTCCAGCCGCTCGAAGGCAAGTTCCGCGACAACGTGATCGTGCAGGCGAAGAACGGCCCGCTCGACTTCCAGCCCTGCGAACCCTTCCACCCGATGTTCGGCAAGATCAAGAACATCCCGCTCGCCATCGAGCTCCAGATCACGCAGGAATACCTCGGCCAGTCCAACCACCTCGCCTACCTCGCCACGCTCTGGAAGGAAGTCCTCGACAGCGACACTTACCAGAACGGGCCCGGCAGCACCGTCGCGAAGAAGATCCGCGAGTCCGGCATGATCGCCGGCGTGGCGAACATCGGCGACGACGTGAACTGGACCCGCCACCCGTTCGCGCAGGCGAACTGGTACGCGTTCGGACGCCTCGCCTGGAACCCGGACCTGAAGGCCGACTCCATCGCGAAGGAATGGCTCGCGCAGACCTTCACCCCGAACCCGGCGTTCGTCGACCCCGTCTGCGACATGATGATGAGCAGCGTCCCGGCGATCCGCCAGTACATGATGCCGCTCGGGCTCGCCCACATCTTCGCCTCCACGCTCGGCAACCACTACGGGCCCGGACCGTGGCTCTACCAGACCGGCAACGAGTCTTTCCTGAAGTACGCCTCGCTCCTCTCCACCAACGAGAACGTCCCCGGCCGCAAGGTCTTCGATGCCACCGAAACCGAGCTCGGCGCCGACCGCACGAAGAAGGGCACCGGCACCGTGATGCAGTACAACGCCCCGCTCTGCGACCAGTACAACGATCTCAAGACCTGCCCCGAACGCTACTGGCTCTGGTTCCACCGTCTCGGCTGGAAACAGAAGATGCCCACCGGCGACACCTTCTGGGAACACCTCTGCGGCGAGTTCGAATCCGGCGCGAAGACCGCCGCCACGTATCCCGGCATCTGGGAGTCCGTCAAGACCTACGTCGACCCCGAACGCTACGACCTCGTGCTCGGCCGCCTGAAACTCCAGGCGCGCGAAGCCGTCTGGTGGAAGGACGCCTGCATCCTCTTCTACCAGAGCGTCAACCACCTCGACCTGCCGAAGGGGATCACGCCCCCGATCTACGACCTCGCCAAGCTCAAACGCATCAGCTTCCCCTCGAACGTGCATTTCTGCCCGAAACCCGAGGACGTGAACAAAGCTCTCGACGGCGCTTTAAAAAGATGAAGCCTGTGAGCGCAAAAGTCGTTGAACTGACGAAAGACTACATGTCGGTCAGTCATTGCGGGAAGATCTACCGGATCGACTTTGACCGTTACCCGTATTTCCGCAGCTGTTTTCTCGGCGAACTTTACAACGTTCAGGCGAGCGCGGAAGGCCTCCACTGGCCCGATGCCGATATTGACCTTGAGGTCAAATACATTGAGAACCCGCCGGAAGAAGCAAGCGTTGTGGACGAGACCTGGTGGAAGGCGCAGAGAAAACGCCTTCTGGCTCGCCTCGGATCCGTCGGCGGTGCCGTGAAGTCCGAGCGAAAGGCCGCCGCCAGCCGCCGCAACGGATTGAAGGGCGGACGTCCGCGCAAACAGGCGGAACGGCGCAAAACCGCCGTAGCACGAAAGGCGACACGGCCCACCGCCTGAAAGACAGTTGAGTTACAAAAAAACGCCTCCGGAACGGCCTGAACGCTGTCCCGGAGGCATTTAATCTGTTGGTTGGAGCGGTGTGCGCGAGCGGAGCTGCGCACTCCTTCAATACCGCTTGCGGTGTGCCGGGTTTCGCAACGCACGTGTTCTCGCGTAGCAGAACACTGCTTCAACACCGCTTGCGGTGTCAGTTAAAGCCGTCGCGGCGTTCGGCGATCATGGTGCGCGCGGTGTCCTGGAGGATGAGCGAGCCCTTCACGTCGAATCCGATCTCGGCGTTCCAGTCGGTGCGCTCGGTGAGCCAGTGGATCAGCTCCACATTGGCCCACGGAACAACGCGGACGGTTTCCTGCCCCACGTTGATCTGGTTTTTCATGCCGTCCACGATGCGTGCGAAGTGGAACGAGCGGCCCTGCACGGCGATGTAGCTTTCGTTCTCCTCGACGACGCGCCCGATGAGGATATGGGTGTGTGCGCCGGGATAATCTTTCTTGCAGCGGAGACGGATCGTTTTTCCCTTCAGATAATTGGTCATTCTGTACCTCCTGAATGGCGGTTTGCCGGTTGATTTGATGTTGTGCGGATAGCATTCAGCTATACTATACCGCCATTTTGCGAAAATGAAATGGCGGGACCGGTTTTTTTGTCCGTTTTTTTCCGGGTTCGTGCGGGATCGTGCCGCCCGGAATCTTGAAAAACCGGGAAAAGCCGCTATATTTATTATTCGAATTTTCAAGTCGAACGATAATCCGGCGGCAGACGCCATATCAATAGGAAAGGAATCCCATCCGCATGTCCGAGAATCCGAACAATGACAGGACGAAGGTTTCGGTTTTCAGCCTCGTGCTGGCGCTGGTCCTGATCGCCGTGGCCCTGATCGTCGTCCGGGCGCTATTCCACGGCAACCCGCCCGCGACCGTGCAGACGCTGATGACCGCGCTGAACGTCCCGGCGACGGTGTCCGTGGACGACGAGATGCGCGAGGCGGTTCAGGAGAGTTTCCAGAACGAGTTTTCCGCGCTGTACGGGATCGACCTGGCGCCGGAGGAGACCGCGTATTTCGGGAAACTGCTGAACGGATGCGCCGCCGAGTTCGAAACGGAGCCGTTCCTCCGGGAAACGATCGAGAAGGAATGCGCCCGACGCCGTCTTTCCGAAGAGGCGCTGATCCGTCCGCTCATGGGCATCCGCGATCCCGCCGAACAGGAGAAGATCCGCGCCGAATGGATCGCCGCCGGGCAGGCCGCCGTGCTGAGGTCGGAGGACTTCCTCCGCGCCATGGAGCCGGTCTACCGGGAGTTCTACGCGTGGTGGACGCCGCGCCACCCGGAATACGAGGGGATCACCGGCGGCATTGCGCTCACGGACGACCACAAGTCTCTGCTGGATCAGATCACCATGTCGTTCCGCCGCGAACTGCTCGTCCGCACGGCGCAGGAGCTTCTCGCCCGGTTCAACACCGATCTGCGCAAGCGGGGCAAGGCGATCTCCGAGGCGAAGCAGCGGCAGGCGTTCGCGGCTTTCCTGCGCCTCAGCAGGGAACGCTACACCGAGGATCTGATGCGGGACATGGCGGAGGCCGTCATCGAGGAGGCTGAACTCACCGACGAGGAGATCCTCCACTGCCTGCTCCTGAAGGACCGCAAGCTCTCCGACGAACGCCTCACGACGATCCAGGACGTCCAGGTGCGCTACCTGACGCCGAGCACGCTGAACCCGATCCCGGAGGAGACCGTTTCCGCGGTCCAGAAGGAGCTTCAGGCGATCTCGGGCGTCGAATACGGGCAGTAAAGCAACCCGCCGCCAGCATCCATCCACCTCAGCAGAAGGACACCGTTCTCGATCATGCCGGACAATCCCGCTTCCGTACGTCTTTTCACCCGCGACGAACTCAAAGCGTTCCGCTACAAATGCTCCCATAAGCTCGCCATCTCCATGACCGTCGGCGCGGTCTACCTGCTCGGCATGACCGTGTTTTTCGTCAACAAGGCCGCGCACAACGCCGCCGGGCAGGACAAGCTCCACTATTACGGGTTCGCCGCCGCCGGATACGTGGTCATCGTCGGCCTCGTCGCCCTGATCGTGCGCCGCAGCCAGTCGCTCAATTTCTCGCGCTTCCTGCAGGGATGCGTCCGGTTCGACAACTTCGGGTACATGCTCGAATACGTCGAGCTCCGCATGCCGGAACCCTTCTCGCCGCGCTTCCTGAAGTACCCCGTCCACCTGATGATCCTCGGCAAGGTGCTGGAGCACTCCGAAAAGCCGGAGAACGTCGAGGCCGGGCATCGCATGGTCGCCGCCTCCGCGGACCGCGATCCCGCGCTGGAGCCGTTCCGCGAGGCCGAGCTCGCCGACCTGATGAAGTATCACGAAGCGTTTCTGGCGGCGCACCCCGAGATGCGGCGCGAATGGCGCAACGCCGAGAGTTTCCACGCCCTGCTCGTGCACCTCATCCTGCCCGTCGTGATCATCGTGGTCGTGCTCTCCTTCATTTTGAAGGGCTGCGAGCCGCCCGAGCTGGAGGAACAGAAGGCGAAAGCGCCCGCCGCGGAATCCGTGCGGAAAACGGATGCCGATGCAAACGCCGATGAGGTAAAACGGGAAGCCGCGCCCGCCGTCGAAACGGACGCTCCGGCTGTCACTGCGCCGGAGACGGAGACTGAGACGGTTCCGCAGGGCTGACCGCCGCCTTCATGGTCAGCAGGTCGGCCGCCAGACGCAGCACGGGATCGCCGTCGAGCTTGTCGGGCGATTCCTTCAGCCGGTCGTAGTCCAGACGCGCCTCGGAGGTCTTTTCCAGGTCCGGCTTCAGCGCGTACGGGGAGATCCCGGAATACTGCGCGGGCGGATTCGGCACGAACCACGCGACGTCGTTCACGTAAATGCGCTTCACGGGGAAAATGGATCCCGCGGTCTCCGTTCCGACCAGGACGGCTCCGCAGTCGCGCCGCAGGACCGCCGCCAGAAGCTCGCCGACTCCGGAGGTCTTGCCGGAGACCAGCGCCATGACCGGGCATTCGAGCTTGCGCGCGGACTCCGCCAGAGATTCCATGGTACTGTAGTCGCCGCAAAACGCACTCCGCAGGTCGAAGATCACGCCGGACGCGTCCGGTTTGCCGCTTCTTTCGTCGAGCGCTTTCACGGCCTCGGGCACGGTCAGCGCCGTCACGCCGTTGAACCTGAGATACAGGAACTTCTTTCCTGTGAGTTCAATCGGAGGGCAGGGCGGTACATCCGCGTTTTGCCCGGCGGCGGTCGTTTTCCCGGTTCCCGCCATGGATGCCGGGACAGCCCCGCTGTCCAGCGCGCGCATGATGCGGGCGAGCGCCTCCTCGCGCGGGAGCTCCGCCATGCGGCGGTAGATCTCCGGCGACTCGTCTTCGATCGCCTCGATCAGGTCGACGATGCGTTCCTCCAGCGTGAGTTCGGGGATCGTGCGCGCCTCCGTTTTTCCCAGATCCAGGGCGGAGAGTGCGGGCGGAAAAGGCAGCGTCAGCAGGCACAGGACTGCGGCGGCAAAGAAACGTTTCATGGTTCATCGGCTCCGTCGGTATGAGGTTTGCGCGGCACAAAAATGGTCGAACGCCGCGCGATACTATCTAATATTGCCGTAAAATCCGGTTTTTCAAGCGCGTCCGGTTGATTTTTGGAAAAATGCGCTGTAAATTATTTGACAGCCTTGAACAGAAACCGCGCATCATCCGCTTCAACCGACACTTCATTTCCGCCCATGACCATCACGATCGACCTGCCGCCCGTTCCCGCCTCGAAAGCGTCCTCCGGCATTGACCGCGAACTCGCGCCGCTCGTCGCGCACGCCGTCCGCGTCCGCCCGGAAGACGTGCTGGATTACCGGATCGTCCGGAAGAGCATCGACGCGCGGAAGAAGCCCGCCGTGGCGCTGCTGTTCCGCGTCGACGCCGACCTGGCGGAAGGCGTCCGCCCGGCCGACGGCCCGAACGTGAAGCCGTATGTGCCGCGCGAAAAATACCGTCCGTTCGAGGGGAAAACGTCTCTGAAGAATCCGCTCGTGATCGGCGCGGGACCCGCCGGGCTGTTCGCCGCGCTGGTCCTGGCGCGGGCGGGTTGCGCGCCCGTCGTGCTGGAACGCGGCCGCGACGTGGACCGCCGGAGGCGCGACATCGAGGCGTTCCGCGCCTCGCGCACGCCCGACCCGGAGAGCAATTACCTGTACGGCGAAGGCGGCGCGGGCACGTGGTCCGACGGCAAGCTCTTCACGCGCATCCACGAGCCCGCCGTGATGTTCGTGCTGGAGACGCTCGCCGAATGCGGCGCGGACCCGTCGATCCTGTATTTCAGCCATCCGCACCTCGGGTCCGACCGTCTGCCCGGCATCGTCGCCGCTCTCCGAGGGAAGATCGAACGCCTCGGCGGGACGTTCCGCTGGGATTCGCGCGTCGACGAGCTGCTGATCCGCGACGGCGTGTGCCGCGGCGTGCGGCTGGCGGGCGGCGAAACGCTCGAATCGGACGTCGTGGTCACGGCCGCCGGACACAGCGCGCGCACGTTCACGCGCTCGCTGTTCGGGCGCGTCCGGTCGTCCATGAAGGGGTTCCAGGTCGGCATCCGCATCGAGCATCCGCAGGAGTTCGTCAATGCCGCGCAGTACGGCATGGCGGTCCCGCCGGAATCCCTCGGCGCGGCCCCGTACCAGGTCGTCAGCCGTCCCTCGCCGGACGGACGCATCGACGGCGCCGCGAGCTTCTGCATGTGCCCCGGCGGCGAGATCATCGCGGCCGTGACCGACGCCGAACACCTCTCGACCAACGGCATGAGCAACGCCGCGCGCGACGGCAAGTTCGCGAACGCCGCGCTCATCACCACGATCCCCGCCGGCACGTTCGCCGCGCCCGGTGACGCGTTCGAGTTTCTTGATAACCTGGAAGCCGGGCTCGCGCAGGCGGGCGGCGGCGGATGCGTCGCCCCGGCGCAGACCGCGCGCGATTTCCTGAACGGCAGGACCGGGCGGCTTCCCGGCGAGACGTCATATTGCTTCGGGCTGGCTCCGGCGCGCCTCGACACGATCATGCCCGCCCCGGTCACGGCGTCGCTCCGGCGCGCGCTCGTTCACTTCGAAAGGATCATGCCGGGCTTCCTCGACCGCGGCGTGATGATCGGCGGCGAGACGCACGTGTCGAGCCCGGTGCGGTTCGACCGCGACCGCGCGACGTACAAGTCGAGCGTGGAGGGGCTGTATTTCTGCGGCGAGGGCGCGGGCTTCGCTGGCGGGATCGTGTCCGCGGCAGTGGACGGCCTGCACACCGCCGACGCCGCGCTGGCAAATCACCGGTAAACGGTATCACGGAGGGCGAAAACGCCTTCATTCCGGCAAAAAATCGTGTCCGTGTTTGATTTTTCGCGTTTGCGGGCTATATTATTTCTTACCTTTTTTACGGAAAACCGGAGAGATGGCTGAGCGGTCGAAGGCGGCGGTCTCGAAAACCGTTAACGGGTTTTTCCCGTTCGGGGGTTCGAATCCCCCTCTCTCCGCCATTTTTTGCGTTCGAAAACGCTTCCTTTTTATCCTCCCCCACGTTCAAAAAGCAACCGGCGCCGGATTGTGTCCCGACGCCGGATATATTGCCGCTGCGCTGAAATCCCCTGTTACGGATTTGCGGCGGGGGCTTCCGCCGTTTGAGCTTGCGGCGTTTGCGAGGCGGGTTGGCGGTTGAACAGGAAACCGTAGGGGATCAGGAGCAGTGCCAGCAGCGCGGCGAGCATGGCGGCGCGCAGGACCGACGCGGGCAGCCGGAACGGCAGCTCCCGGCGGCTTTCGAGGCGTTCGGCGATCGCGTCCCACAGCAGACCCGGCAGGACGCCCGCGATCCCTGCCAGGACTTCGAACCGGGTGCCCGCGATCTCCGCGTTCAGCCGGTCCGCCGCGTCCGCGAACGGCGGCAGGCACAGGACCGCGAACGTCAGCGCGGGCAGAGAGCAGAGCACGCTCCACGGCGTCAGCCACGGTATCAGAGACGCATATTCCTTCCGCACGCTGCGGCGCAGAGCCGACGCCGCCGCCACGGAAACGGCCGCCACGAAGAGCGTCGGGAAGAAACATGGATGGATCGTCATGGAGTGGTTCCTGTCCGGGGAAGGGGGCTCAGGCACATGCCGCCGCGGTTCAAAAACGGAAGTTTGAAGTCAAAAAAGTGAGACAGCAGGGAAAAAGGGAGGGTAAAACCCTGCTGCCTCAGGAGTGCGGGTCCGAACGGCATCCTCCGTCCGTTCGCCCGTCCGGCCGTGCGAACCGGACCAGTGCGGCACATCTTGATCTTGCCTGTGTCGCGGGCAGGCGGAATGCCGCGCTTATATACTTTACGTCTTTTCCGCGGAAAATCAAGCTCCGCCGGGGAAAAAGCCGGAAAAAAGTCCGGTGGAGTGAAGCACGGATATGGTGCCGCGCAGAAAAAGAAAAACCGTCCGGGCCGGGATGGTCCGGGATCGTTTTTGAGAAAAAGGTATTGTTTTTTTGAAAAAGGTTTGACTTTTGTCAAAAGACGATATATATTGTCTCATGACAAAACAATCTGGAGATTGATATGCTTAAACATCTTAAGAGTTTTTTGTTTCGGGTGTTCAGGACCAGTTCCAATCTTGTCCCCATTAACCATGTAAAGGGACTGCCGGTGTTTTATTCGGCATTGTTCCAAATGTGGTCCGGGACAGTCGGGGAAACGCCTTGCCTGTTTGCATATGCCCGAAGCACTAACCGCCTCACTCCAGCACAAATTGAACGGTACATGACTGTTCTTTCGGTGCATTTTCATGTGCCGGCGGTTTACGTCGGAGACCGTCTGGCTCCTCATGAGCCGGAACGTCTTATTTCCAGAGGCATACCTTTCATTGTCCCCGGTAAACAGATGTTTCTCCCTTTTGCCGGAACTTATTTGACGCGGACAAGTCCATTCTGTCAGATCGAACACGACTATTTGGGAACATGCGCACAGCTGGTCGTTCTTGGTTTATTACAGAAATATCTTGAATCGCCTGTACGCATTATGGACATTGTAAACAGATTTGGTGTTTCCCGGAGCACGGCAGTTTCCGCGCTGTTTGAGTTGGAGCACTTCGGTCTTGGGGTGAAAGAGAAAACGAACGGAAAGGAAATCGGGTTCCGTTTCATCCCGTCCGGGAAAGAACTTTGGAAAGACGCACAGCCTTTCCTGCGGAATCCAAGCAAAAGGACTGTCGGGCTGGATGCAATCCCAGATGATTGCACGGTCACTTTAGCCGGAGTCGACGCACTGGCGGAAGAAACCATGCTGAACACGGCGGAGCCGAAATGTTTTGCGATGAGCTTGAGCGAGTTCAGAAAACGCGGCATTGAAACGGTCAGCAGGGAAACTGCGAACTATCATTTGCAGTTGTGGCTGTATCCTCCGCTAGTTTTTGGGCAGAACCGGATTGACATGCTCTCGCTGTATCTTACGCTGAAAAACAATCCGGACGACCGGGTCCAAATCGCCCTGAACAAACGGATGGAGGAAATCCAATGGTAAGAGGGCTTTCCAAGTTTCAGGAATACTTTTCCGAATATTCTGACAGCTACATCCTCATCGGCGGATGCGCCTGTGACTTCAATCTTGAACTGCAGGAATTGGAGTTCCGCGCAACACGCGATCTCGATATCGTTCTCTGCGCGGAGGCGCTCGACAAAAGGTTTTTCCAGGTCTTCTGGCAATTTATCCGAGACGGGCATTATAAAATCTGCGAGCGAAGTACCGGGCAAAAGACATTCTATCGGTTCCACAAACCCGAATCAGAAGATTTTCCGTCCATGCTGGAACTGTTTTCCAGACGTTTGGATCTCCTCGAACTTTCTGACAGTGCGCATTTGACCCCGATTCCGGCCGAAGATGAAATCTCCAGTCTTTCGGCAATTCTTCTGGACGATGATTACTACCGCTTCCTTCGGGACAACAGCTCTGTTCAGAACGGTTTGTCTTTCGCCTCGCCCGCGGCATTGATCGTACTGAAAGCAAAGGCATGGATGGACCTGAACATGCGCAGCAAAAGCGAACGCATTGATTCCCACAACATCAGGAAACACAAATGCGATATCGCAAGACTGGTTCAAGTTTTGCAGGAAGAGCCGTTGGTTTTGCCCGCGAATATTCAAGCCGACATGAAGGACTTCCTGCGCAAATTCCTGCTGGAAACGATAGACGCTAAGAATCTTGGGCTCATTATCTCTGAAGATCAGGTCAAACAGGTTTTGCGGAAGATATTTGCGCCCGAATGAGGCGATGGATCCGACGCGCGGCATACAATCCCGGAAAATGCATGAAAAAACCGTCCGGGCCGGGATGGCCCGAACGGTTGAAGAAACAGAAGAATCTGTAGAACAGATAAACTGTCAGGATTACCGTGCGTAGTATTCGACCACGCGCATGGACTCGACCGAGAAGGGGATCGCGTCGATGGTGGGGAGGCTGACGAGCTTGATCTTGAGCTGTTCCTTGTCGACCTCGAAATAGGCCGGGGCTTCGGCGGTGACGGCCTTGGCGATCTCGGCGATCTTCGGGGACTTTTCGGCGTTGATGGAGATGACCTGGCCGGGCTTCACGATGTAGGAGGCGCGGTCGACGATCTTGCCGTCAACGAGGATATGGCGATGGCTGACGAACTGCTTGGCCGCGAAGATGGTGGGCGCGAAACCGGCGTGGTAGACGATGCTGTCGAGGCGGGTTTCGATGCGCTGCATCATGATTTCGTTGGTCTTGCCTTCGATGCGCTTGGCGTAGAGGTACGCGGCGCGGAGCTGGCTTTCGGTGAGCGCGTAGTGGGCTCTGAGTTTCTGCTTTTCGAGCATCATTTCGCCGTAGGCCGTGAGTTTTTTGCGGTGCGCGTTCTTGCCCTGGAGACCGGCGGCGTAGGTGCGCGCGCGGCCCTTGACGGTGGGGCAGTTCGGCATGTTCCAGATGCAGTAGCCGATGCGGCGGCAGATTTTGTGTTTGGCTTGACCTTGTTTCATCCCATGTGTCCTTTCGTATGAAGGGTTGATTTTACTGTGCGGCAGGCGTCAAGCTCCAGTAAACCGGGGGCCCGCCGTACAAAACGAATCTAATAATATACTGCATCGTCAGGAAAAATCAAACCGGAATCGCAAAAAAACAAAAGGCGGGGCGCGGTTTGAGGAGAAGAAATCCGGCTCGGGCAAACGGAAACAAACGTTTTCCGCCACCGAAAAACGGACGAACGGATCCAGAAGCATCTTGAAAACGCGCGGGATGATGATATATTAGAAGCAGTATACGCCGGAGCCGTTGCGACGTCTTTCGCGCCGCACTGCGCATCCGCTTCCGTTGAACCGAACATCCGGGGGCCTCCTCTTTTCTGAGCATGGATGCCCTCCTCGCAGAAGGATTCCGAGCTCATGTTATCCGAACTGACTGCATTCATCAAAGACTCAATGGCGGTCCATCCCGTTCTGACGAACCTGTGCCTTGCGGGGGTACTGCTCGCCATCATTCTGGTCAATCTTGCCATACGGCAGGTCTTCCTGTACGGGCTGCAGCTCATATTCAGGAAGCATTCGACTCAAAACGGCGAGTACAAAAAACAGCTGTATGTGACCGCCTCGCGCCTGGCGTTCATCGTGCCGATCGTGGTGGTGTACCTGATCCTGGAAGCGGTGAACGTCAATCCGGAAAACCTGGTGATCACGCGAAAGATCTGCATGGCGCTCACGCTCATTTGCGCGGTGTCCGCATTGATCAGCCTTCTGAATATCCTGGACATCTGGTACCGCAACCATGCAAGCACGCACGACCATTCCATCAAAGGCGGCATCCAGCTGATCCAGCTGTTCGCCGTGATCGTGACGATCATCATGATCGCGTCCATCCTGATGAACAAAAGCCCGGTGATGCTGCTGTCCGGTCTCGGCGCGGTGCTCGCGGTGCTGATCCTGATCTTCCAGGACACGATCCTGGCGCTGGTCTCCGGGATCCAGCTCAGCACGAACCACATGATCCGGATCGGCGACTGGATCGTTCTGCCGTCGGAGAACGTGGACGGCGTGATCGTGGACATCGCGCTGCACACGGTAAAGGTAAGGAACTGGGACATGACCATCGTGACCGTGCCGACGCGGAAACTGACCGTGGAGACGTTCATCAACTGGCGCGGCGTCTTCGAGTCCGGCGGCCGCCGCATCAAGCGCGCGCTGAACATCGACATGCGGAGCGTCCGGTTCCTCGACGACGACGAGATCGCCGGGCTGGACGAATTCGTGCTGCTGGACGACTATCTGAACGAAAAGCGCAAGGAGATCGAGGAGTGGAACCATGCGCTGGAGGAGAAGGGCGCGAAGCCGATCAACAGCCGCCGCATCACCAACATCGGGACGTTCCGCATCTACGTGGCAAAATACCTGCGTTCGCTGAAGACGGTCAACCAGAACATGACCGTGATCGTGCGGCAGCTCCAGCCGGGCGCGACCGGGCTTCCGATCGAGATCTACTGCTTCACGAACACGACCGACTGGAGCGAATACGAACGGATCCAGTCGGACATCTTCGACCACCTGCTGGCGATCCTGCCGGTGTTCGGCCTGAGGGTGTTCCAGGAGTGCAGCGACATCTACCAGGAAGCCGGCGACATGCAGACGAAGATCGGCGGCGTGTTCCCGCAGGACACCTACGTCTCGCCGGAGTATCCCGGCCAGCGCAGAAGACTGCGCCGCGGCGAGTAGAAACGGATCGCTTCCCGCCTCAAAAAAGACGGGACGGGTCCCGTCCTGTTTATTCTCCCCGGGACACGGTCAGTGGCGGCGTTTCGGCGCCGTTTTCTTCGTGGCGGAACGGGCGGAACCGTCCGGCAGATCCGGGTCGCGTTTGAGGATAAGCTTCAGGACTTCGGTGCATTTCCCGCAGTGCGTGCAGTCGTTCGCGCAGCGTCCGGCGATCTTCCCCTCGCTCCATTCTTTCGGGAACGCCTTGTTGTCGAAGATCTGCGGGGCGACGAGGAAGGAAAAGGTCGGATCCAGGATCTGAAGCAGGTCTCCGTCGAAGGAGCCGGACGTGTACGCCTTCAGGATCAGGTCGGGCCGGTCCGCCTCGCGGGTGGAGAGCTTGATGACGGAGACGTACGGTTCATAGCGGTGCAGGTCTTCGGGGCGTATCCAGGAACCGCGGAGGATCTCCTCGTACTGTTTGTTCGAAACGAATCCCGCGCACAGGGTCGGGGGCATTTCGAGTTTTTTCATTTCGGGGAGGGCGTGTTTGTAGTTGTGCGAGAGGAGGGTCTCGTGGAACGTCTGCCACGGGCAGTAGCGCAGGCACGCGCTGTTCGCCAGCATGCAGAGCTTTTTGCCGTTCTTTTTCCCCCACTCGGCGAAGACCTTCATGTCGGAAAGCTCCCGCTGGACGTCCCGGCAGATGTAGAACGAATCGAATTCGCGCATGACGTACTCCATCGCGAGCGTGGAGTTCAGGCGCATGTTCACGCTTGCCCGGCGGTCGATGGACCCGTCGAATTTTTTCGTGATCTCCGCGATGTAAGGCGACGTGGTCGTGACGACTTCCGGCAGGAGCCCGTTCGAGGCGAGCTCCCGCAGATGCGAGTAGTAATCGTCGCACTGCGCGCGTGTGAAGGACGCGTCTCCGTAGCACGTCGCGTTCACGAGAAGGTCGAGCTCCATCCCTTTCGAACGGCAGAACTTCAGGTCTTCGACAAGCTGTTTCCTGAGCGGGACCGGGTCGCCTTCCAGTTCGCGGGCGGAGAGCAGTCCGGGCCACGGGAAGTAGATCTCCTTCAGAAACGGCGCATATTGTCCGGCGAGGTCGCGGAACGTGAACCCGCCGCGTTTCCCGAAGAAATACCCGAAGGCGAATTTGCCCGCCGGGCGCGGAGGGCGGCCGCCCCCGGGCTCCGCAAGCCGGTATTTCGTATACTTCGGGACAGTGATCTTCGGGAGATTCAGTTGAAAGGTCGGGTTGCTCATGAATGGGATCCTTGTTATGTCAGATTTGTGTCGTTAGCCATGGCGCGGGGCATTCCGGTCGGATTCGTGAAGCTTTTTTCTTCGATTCGGTCCCGGATTCTGTCAAAGCTCCTTCATTATTTCGTGGAATAAACGATTTTGTTCACGGAATAGCCGTCCAGTCGGGTATTGGGGTCAATGTCGTATTTCAAAACCTGCTGCAGAATCTTTTCGCATTTCCCGCAATGGACGCAATTCTCCGCGCATTTTCCCGCGATGCCGCTTGTCGCCCAGTCCGCGGGGAACGATTTGTTGTCGATCCGGTACGGACGGAATCCGCTTCCTTGATATGGTTCCGTCAGATGCAGCAGATTGCCGTCGAAGGAACCTTCGAGGTATGCTTCCAGAATTTTGAACGCGTGGTTCGTTCGCCGGGTTGCCAGCTTGATCGTCTCAAGCTCAGGTTCGAACAGGTGAACGTCTTCGGGGCGAATCCAGGTGCCTCGCAGGAATTCGGCGTAGTCCTTCTTTTTCATGTAGAGATCGTAGCAGACGAACCACAGCTTTAACCTCTCCATTTCCGGGAAGATGCCGCGATAATTGTGTCCGTGCTGCAGAATGTGGAAGACATGCCAGGGGCAATCCCGCACGCAGCCGCTGTTCACCAGCATGCAGAGTTTTCTGTCGTGTTCTTTGCACCATGCCGCCATGGCATGGAACGTCGGCAGGTCGCGCTGGACGTCGCGGCAGATGTAAAAGGAATCAAAATCCGGTGCAAGATATTCGAGCGCGAGGGTGTTCCGAAGCCGCATGTTGACGGACGCCCTGACCTCGATGTCGGGGAACTGGCGCTTGCAAAGCCTCGCGATATAGGGCGACGTGGTCGTGACGATCTCCGGGTACAGCCCTTTCTTGTCAAGATACCTGATGGCCCCGGCGATTTGGAGCCGCTGCTCTTCCGTGCATGCCTTTTCTCCGTAACAGGTTCCGTTTACCAGGAGATCCAGCTTCATTCCGTGTTTGCGGCATAATTCCAGGTCGGAGATGGTACGTTCCTCTTCATCCGGGATGTCGACCATGCGCGGTCTTCCATTCGTGATGCCGGGCCAGGGGAAATAGACTTCGCGGAGCCTGGGCGCGAAACGCCTTGCCAGTTCCGTGAAGGACGCCGGATCGTCCGGTTTTTCCGTCAGGAAGTGCCCGACTGCGAATTTCGTTCGAATGTTTTTTTCTGTACTCATCGTTATCGCCCTGGATGCGTCAAGCCCGGTTTTGTTTTCGTGATGTCCGGTTTCGAATCGTTCTGCCGTTTCCCCGGTCAGCCCGGCATGACGATGGGTTTCGGCGGCGCTACGGAATATCCGGTAACGTCCGGGAGCCCGGGATCCCGCTTGAGAACAAGATTCAGGACTTCGGTGCATTTTCCGCAGTGCGTGCAGTTCGCGGCGCAGGCTCCTGCGATCTTCCCCTCGCTCCATTCTTTCGGGAACGCCTTGTTGTCGAATATCCTGGTGGGGAAGAAGGGGTGGAAACCCGGATCCAGGATGCGAAGCAGATTCCCTTCGAAGGAGCCTGACGTGTATGCCTTCAGGATCAGGTCGGGCCGGTCCGCCTCGCGCGTGGAGAGCTTGAAAACGGAGATATAGGGGTCGTAGCGGAACAGGTCTTCCGGACGGATCCAGGTGGCGCGGAGGATCTCCTCGTATTGTTTGTTCTTCGCGAGCTCGATGCACAAGGTCGGATGCATTTGGATCGCCATCATTTCCCTGATCGCCCGCTGCTGCTCCTCGCCCTGGACGAATATGGATTTATGTGCCAGCAGGGTTTCGTGGAATGTCTGCCACGGGCAGTTGCGCAGACATCCGCTGTTTGCCAGCATGCAGATTTTTCTGTTGTTCTTTTTGCCCCATTCGGCGAACATCTTCACGGTCGGCAGGTCGCGCTGGAGATCGCGGCTGATGTAAAACGAGTCGAATTCGTCCGCGACATATTCCATGGCGATCGTGGAGTTCAGGCGCATGTTCACGCTCGCCCGCCGGTCGATGGACCCGTCGTATTTTTTTGAGATGGTCGCGATGTACGGGGACGTCGTGGTGACGATCTCCGGCATGATGCCGGAATCGCCCATTTCCTTCAGGTTCGCGAAGTAATCCTTTTTCTGATCCGCCGTAAACGCCTTGTCCCCGTAGCAGGTCGCATTGACCAGCAAGTCCAGCGCCATGCCTTTCGAACGGCAGAAGCGCAGATCGTCGGCAAGCTGTTTCCGCTGCGGCACGGGGTCTCCGCTGAGCACGCGGGCGGAGAGGAGGCCGGGCCAGGGGAAATAGACCTCCTTCAGAAACGGCGCATACTGTTCCGCCAGGTCGCGGAACGAAAAACCGTTTCGGACTCCGAAAAAGTATCCGAAGGCGAATTTGCGGCCGGCGCTCCGGAGATCCGTCCGATCCCGCTGCCCGGGAGCGGAAGGCCGCTTCATGTTCGTCTGGCTGGATGCGGATGCCTGGCTCATGAGCGACCTTCTTTTTTGTCGGGCGCAAAAGACATGTCCGAAAAACCATGCCGTTTTTTGGGTGCGAGAATGGTATAGTTTTTTTGCAGGAAGTAATTGTCTGCCCGTATGGTGTTGTCAAGGTCGTATTTCAGGACCTGCTTCAGGACCTCTTCGCATTTCCCGCAATGGACGCAGTTTTCCGCGCATTTTCCCGCGATGCCGCTGGTCACCCAGTCCGCGGGGAACGATTTGTTGTCGACCCGGTACGGACGGAATCCGAACGTGTGGATCGGGTCCGTCAGCCGCAGCAGGTCGCCGTCGTACGAACCGTTGACGTATGCCTCCGCGATTTCGAGCGGGTGCCTTGCCTCTCTGGTCGAAAGCTTGATCGTTTCGAGCTCCGGTTCGAACACATGGACGTCTTCCGGGCGGATCCAGGTGCAGCGCAGGAAATTGGCGCGCATGCTTTTTTTTGTGAAAATGCGGTTGCAGAGCAGCTCCAGGTTGTGATTGCCCATCTCGCGGAAGGCTTCGTTGAATTTATGGGAAAGCAGCGTCTCGTGGAAAACCTGCCACGGACAGTTCCGTACGCAGCCGCTGTTCGCCAGCATGCAGAGCTTCTTGCCGTGGTCCTTGCACCAGTCCGCCATCATGTGGAACGTCGGCAGGTCTCGCTGGACGTCGCGGCAGATGTAGTAGGAATCGTACAGCGGCGCGAGGTATTCGAGCGCGAGGGTGTTCCTGAGGCGCATGTTGACGGACGCGCGGACTTCGATGTCGGGGAAATTCAGTTTGAAGACTTTCGCGATGTAGGGCGACGTGGTCGTGACGATCTCGGGGTACAGCCCCAGTTTGTCGAGGTGCTTTATGATCCCGACGATCTGAAGGCGCTGTTCCTCCGAGAACGCCTTGTCCCCGTAGCAGGTCGCGTTTGCCAGGATGTCCAGTTTCATGCCGTGTTCGCGGCAGTATTTCAGGTCGGCGGCGATGCGTTCCTCGTCGTCCGGCTTGTTGTAGACTTTCGCCCTGGCGTTTGAAAGGCCGGGCCAGGGGAAATAGACTTCGCGGAGCCTGGGCGCGAAACGCCTTGCCAGTTCGGCGAAGGATGCCGGGTCATCCGGTTTTTCCGTCAGGAAGTGCCCGACTGCGAATTTCGTTCGAATGTTTTTTTCTGTACTCATCGTTGGTGTCCTGGATGCGTCAAGCCCGGTTTTTTATTTCGTGATGTTCAGTTCCGAATAGCTCTGCCGTTTCCCCGGCGCGAACAGCACCATGTGGTCGCGAATGGAAAAAACGTCCGCCCGCATGTTCCTGTCGAGGTCGTATTTCAGGACCCGGTCCAGTATCTCCGTGCATTTCCCGCAATGGGTGCAGTTTTCCGCGCATTTTCCCGCGATGCCGCTGGTCACCCAGTCCGCGGGGAACGATTTGTTGTCGATCCGGTACGGACGGAATCCGAACGCGTGGCTCGGATCCGTCAGACGCAGCAGGTCGCCGTCGTATGACCCGTTCAGGTACGCCTCCACGATTTCAACCGGATGCGCTGCGCCCCTGGTCGCGAGCTTGACCGTTTCGAGGTCGGGCTCGAAAACATGGACGTCTTCCGGGCGGATCCAGGTGCAGCGCAGGAACTCCTCCCTCGAGCTCTCCCGGTCGAAGATCCGGGAGCAGACAAGCCCCAGGTTCCTGTAAGTCATTTCCGGGAAAGCGTTGGATATCTTGTGCGCGACCATGGCGTCGTGAAAAGTATGCCAGGGGCAGTCGCGCATGCAGCCGCTGTTCACCAGCATGCAAAGCTTCTTGCCGTGGTCCTTGCACCACGCGGAGATCGTGCGGAACGTCGGCAGGTCTCGCTGGACATCGCGGGAGATGTAGAAGGAATCGAAGAGCGGCGCGAGGTATTCCAGCGCGAGAGTGTTCCTCAGGCGCATGTTGACGGACGCGCGGACTTCGATGTCCGGGAAATACAGTTTGAAGACCCTTGCGATGTAGGGCGACGTGGTCGTGACGATCTCGGGGTGCAGCCCCAGTTTGTCGAGACGCTTTATGATCCCAGAGAGCTGAAGACGCTGCTCTTCGGTGCATGATCTTTCTCCGTAGCATGCGGCGTTTGCCAGGAAATCCAGTTTCATCCCGTGGTCGCGGCAGTATTTCAGGTCCGCGGCGAGGCGTTCTTCGTCGGCCGGACTGAAATGCACTGCTCTGCCGTTTGAAACGCCGGGCCAGGGGAAATAGACTTCGCGGAGTCTGGGCGCAAACCGTTTGGCAAGTTCGCTGAAAGATGTCGGGTCGTCCGCCTTTTTCGACATATAGTAGCCGACTGCGAATTTTGTTCTGGCGCTGTTTTTCATACCTGCCTGCTTAAATCATCTTTTTCAGTAATAAACCGCAGAGTTTCCTGGTAAAAAAAGGGAGATAGTCTTTTTTAATAATGTAGCCCCGGTTCGGCATTTGTCAAGCAAATTCCCCAAAAATACGTAAAAAAGGTTCGGTTTTGGGGCTTTCAGACCGTAAGACGCCCTTTTTTCGGGAAAAAGGGAAAAAAAACTTGCATTCCGCCGTTTCTCACGGTATATTAAAACTAAATTTCTGTTTTTCGAGAATATCCTCTTCCTGAAAGGACTTTCGACATGAAATATCTTTTTCTCGCTGTTTGTTCTGCCATGATCCTTGCGTTTTCCTCCGGCTGCTCCTTCCTTGCCCGTGGCGAACAGCTCGTTTCCGTCACGGTCACGCCGAGCGATGCCGCCGTTATCGCGAACGGCGCGGAATACCATATGCTTTCCCCCATGTTCATTTCGGTGCCGACCCGGAACGCGCTCCTCATCACTGCGTACAAGCCGGGCTACCGGGTCGCCTATTACGCCGCGGACAGCGAACTCAGCTCCACGGGAAAACTTGATGCGCTCGGCAGCATTTTCATCCTGCCTGCCGCGGGCCTTCTCAGCAACGGCGCCTGGCGTTTCACCGAAAGCAATATCGTGATCAACCTTCAGCCGCTCCCGGATCCCGAGGAGTCGTCCATCGAACAGGAAGCCACGCAGCGCAGACGCCAGGAAGTCGCCCGCGAGCTCGCCGACCAGGCCATCCCCACGCCCGCTGTCCCGCTGTCGGACGCCGGCTCCAGGTCTTCCGATATCCGCAGCGTGGACGGGCACGGCGCGACCGTGGTCAGCCAGGATCCGCTTGACATTCAGGCTCCCGCGGATCCCGAAGAGGTGTCGGTCGAATCGCAGGATTGAGACGCGTCCGTTCGGATATCATTCGATTCAGCCGGAGGCTTTCGGAGCTTCCGGCTTTTTCTTTGCTTTTTTTCCGCCGCGCGGAACCGCCCCGTCTTGATTCCGCATGGAAGCGGATATATATTATAATTCTGTTTTTTTCTCGAACTTAACGGAGGCATACGATGCTCACCATACGGGAAATCCGATCTCTTGCCGCAGAAAAAATACTCATCCTGGACGGCGCCATGGGCACGATGCTTCAGGCGGGACATCCGACCGCCGCCGACTTCAACGGCGGCGAGTTCGCGTCGCACCCGGTCCCGCTGACAGGCGACAACGACGTGCTGAACATCACGCGTCCCGACCTGGTGAAGTCCGTCCACCGCGCCTACCTTGAGGCGGGAGCGGACATCATCGAGACCAACACGTTCAACTCGAATTATTTCTCCCAGCTCGACTACGGCCTGCAGGACCGCGTGTACGACCTGGCGTTCGCCGGGACGCGCAACGCCCGCGAAGCCGCCGACGAGTTCACCGCCCGCGACCCCTCCAAGCCGCGCCTCGTCGCGGGGAGCGTCGGCCCGACCGGGCGCACCGCCGGGATGTCGTCCGACGTGGAGGACCCCGCCGCCCGCGACGTCACGTTCGACGAGCTTGCCGCGACCTACCGGACGTGCATGGAGGCGATGCTCGACGCGGGCGCGGACCTCATCCTGATCGAAACCGTGTTCGACACGCTGAACTGCAAGGCGGCGCTCTTCGCCGCCGAGGACGCCATGGCGTCGCGCGGACGCGAGGTCCCCGTCATGGTCTCCGCCACGCTCAGCGACGCCAGCGGACGCCTGCTCTCCGGGCAGTGCGCCGAGGCGTTCCTGATCTCCGTCTCCCACGCCCGCAACCTCTTCTCCGTCGGGTTCAACTGCGCGCTCGGCGCGGAGGAGCTCCGCCCGCACATCGCCGAAATGGCGGCGAAATCGCCGTTCCTGGTCAGCGCGCACCCCAACGCCGGACTGCCCGACGTCGAGGGCAAGTACACGCAGACGCCCGAACAGATGGCGGCGGTGATCCGTTCGCTGGCGGACGCCGGACAGCTCAATATCGCGGGCGGATGCTGCGGCACGACGCCCGCCCACATCGCGGCGGTCGCGAAGGCGCTCGACGGCGTGAAGCCGCGCGTCCCCACTCCTCAGCCGCGCCTCCTGCGTCTCTCCGGGCTTAACGCCTTCACCGCCTCCCGCGACAAGAATTTCATCAACATCGGCGAACGTACCAACGTGGCGGGCTCCCGCAAGTTCCTGAACATCGTGAAGGCGGACGACATGCCCGGCGCCATGGCGATCGCTCGCCACCAGATCGAAAACGGCGCCGCCATCATCGACGTCAACATGGACGACGCCCTGCTCGACGCCCCCGCCGCCATGAAGCGGTTCCTGCTGTACGCCGCGGGCGAGCCCGACATCGCCGCCGTCCCGTTCATGATCGACTCCTCGAACTGGGACGTCGTCCGCACCGCGCTCCGCTGCGTGCAGGGGCGCGCCATCGTGAACTCGATCTCCCTCAAGGAAGGCGAGGAGCCGTTCCTGGCGAAGGCGCGCGAGATACGCCGCCTCGGCGCGGCCGTCCTCGTGATGGCGTTCGACGAGAAGGGGCAGGCGGACCGCTTCGAACGCCGCATCGAAACGCTGTCGCGCTCCGTGAAGCTCCTGACCGAACAGGCGGGGTTCGCCGAGGAGGACATCGTGCTGGACCCGAACGTGTTCGCCGTGGCGACCGGCATCGCCGGGCACGACGACTACGCCGCCGACTTCATCCGGTCCGTCGCCGAGCTGCACAGGCGATTCCCGCTCTGCGGCATCAGCGGCGGCATCAGCAACGTCTCGTTCTCGTTCCGCGGCAACGACCTCATCCGCGGCGCGATCCACACCGTTTTCCTGAAGCACGCCATCGACGCAGGCCTGACCATGGGCATCGTGAACGCCGCCCAGCTCGGCAACTACGACATGCTGCCCGCCGATCTCCGCGACGCCGTCGAGGCGGTCGTGCTCAATACCTCGCCCGGCGCGGGGGAACGCCTCCTCGAACTTGCCGCGTCCGTGAAAAACGCGGGCGCAACCTCGAAAAATGAGGCGGAGACCGCCCCGGAATGGCGTTCGCTCCCGCTCGCGGAACGCATCGCCGCATCCCTCGTGCGCGGCGACGATTCCTTCGTCGATGCCGACATGGCGGAAGCGCTCGCGGCGTACCCGGACCCGATGGCGATCGTCGAAGGCCCGCTCATGGACGGCATGCGGAAGACCGGCGAGCTGTTCGGCGCGGGCAAGATGTTCCTGCCGCAGGTCGTGAAGACCGCCCGCGTGATGAAGCGCGCGGTCGCCGTGCTGATGCCCGTGATCGAAGCCTCGAAATCCGCCTCGTCCGGCGCGAAATGCCCGGTCGGCGTGTTCGCCACGGTGAAGGGCGACGTCCACGACATCGGCAAGAACATCGTGTCCGTCGTGCTCCAGTGCAACAACTGCGCGATCCACGACCTCGGCGTGATGGTCCCCGCCAACGAGATCGCCGACGCCGCCGAACGCGAACACGCCGATTTCGTCGGACTCAGCGGCCTGATCACGCCCTCGCTCGACGAGATGGCGCGCACGGTCGCGGAGTTCGAACGGCGCGGCCTGAAGATCCCGATCCTGGTCGGCGGCGCCGCCACCTCGGCGCTGCACACCGCCCTGAAGCTCCAGCCGCTCTACTCCGGTCCGGTCATCCACACCACGGACGCCTCGGATTCCGCGGTCGTGGTGAACACGCTCATGAACCCGGACAAACGCGGCGCTTACCTCGAATCGTTGCGCGCCTTCTACGACGAGCTGACCGGGAAGGCGGCGAAACGCGCCGTCCCCGCGCTCATCCCCTACGCCGAAGCCTGCGCGAAAGCCTCCCGCGAAAAGCCGTTCTGTCCCGTCCCCGCGCAACCCGGCAGGCATGAACTCGGTTTCAGCATTTCCGAACTCGGAAACAAGCTCGACTGGGACGCCTTCGCCCGCGCCTGGAAAACCCCGTCCGAGGCCGCCGGAAATCTCATCGACGACGCGAAAAAACGCCTCGCCGAAGCGGATTTCCGCATTCGCGGCGTCTGCGGCATTTTCCCGGCGGAACGCCTCGACGGCGACTCGTTCAAGCTGAACGGCGGCTCGTCTTCCGTGACCGTAACGTTCCCGCGCGCCCAGACCGGCGACTGCCGTTCCCTCGCGGACTTCATCGGCGGCTGGCTCGGCATGTTCGTGGTGTCCGCGACCGTCCCGGAGACGCCCGGCGACGACTACGTTTCCCTGCTCGACCGTACGCTCGCGAACTTCCTGGCGGACGCCGCCGCATCGGAGATTTTCGAGTTTATTTCCACAAGCTTCTGGGGCTGGCGGAAAGAATCCGGTCCGCCGTCCGGCATCGCGCCCGCGCCCGGCTATCCGGTCCTGCCCGACCACAGCCTCAAACGCGAGATATTCCGCCTGCTCGACGTCCGGGACGATTTCGTGAAGCTCACCTCGAATTTCATGATGTCGCCGTCCTCCTCGACCTGCGCGTTCGTGATCCCGGACCCGAGGGCGGATTACCGTGCGCTCGGCCCGGTCGGCGACGACCAGACCGCCGCGCTCGCCGCCGCCCGCGGATTCTCCGCCGAGCGCATGAAAGTCCTGCTGTCGCAGTCACAATTCCCCGCGAAATGACTTGAAAAATCCGAAAAAGACGGCATATTAATAAGCTGAAAAAACGCGAACCTCAATCAATCCAGCGGAACCACCTCATGTCACAGTCTCTTCAAAATGCCCTGCATGACCGCATCGTGATCTTCGACGGCGCGATGGGCACCGAAATATACCGGCGGAATTTCTTCGTCAACATCTCGTTCGAAAACCTCTGCCTCGCCCGGCCCGACGTGATCCGCGCCATCCACGCGGCGTACCTCGACGCCGGAGCCGAAGTCCTCACGACCAATTCCTACGGCGCG
Source organism: uncultured bacterium (assembly GCA_902780135.1). Lineage (GTDB taxonomy): Bacteria > Verrucomicrobiota > Lentisphaeria > Victivallales > UBA1829 > UBA1732. The sequence goes on along the minus strand of CACZEK010000006.1, from coordinate 61,423 downwards.
AACCGCGCCAAGCTCATGAAATTCGGCCTCGCCGAGCAGACCGCCGCGATCAACGAGGCGGCCGTCAAGCTCGCGCGCGAGGCGGCGGGCGATTCCGCCATGGTCGCCGCGTCCGTCGGCCCGCTGGGCGAACTCCCGTCGTTCCTCGACCCGCTCGAAATCCTCTCCGAACAGGTCTCCGTGCTCGCGAAGGCCGCGCCGGATTTCCTGATGTTCGAGACGCTCGCCAGCCTCGCCGACCTTGACCTCGCGCTGAAGGCCGCGGCATCTTCCGCGGGCGGCGTGCCGTTCGTGCTCAGCTTCGCGCTGGACGAGAAGGCGATGACCGCAAAAAGCGAGCCGTTCGCGACGATCCTGAAGCACATCGCCGCGTCTCCGGTCCCGCCGGTCGCGGTCGGCCTCAACTGCTGCAGCGGCCCCGGCGCGATGCTCCATGCGCTCGAAACCGTCCTGCCGCTCGTCGACGGCAAGTTCCCCGTGATCGCCCAGCCCAACGCCGGGAATCCGCGCAGCGTGGACAACCGCATGCTCTACATGTGCAGCCCGGAGTATTTCACCACCTACGCCATGCGCTACGCCCAGCTCGGCGTGCGCGGCATCGGCGGCTGCTGCGGCACCTCGCCCGAGCACATCGCCGACATGGCGCGCAGCGTGAGCCCGCTCGCGAAACATGCCCGCGCGGTCGAGATCGCGCCGTCCGCGCCGTCCGTCCCGCTTCAGGACCCCGTCCCGACCGCCGAAAAAAGCTCCTTCGCCGCGAAGCTCGCCTCCGGCAAGTGGGTGAACGCGGTCGAGATCGTGCCGCCGCAGGGCTACCTGCTCGACACCACCATTGCCAAGGCGAAAGTCTGCGCCGAGGCGGGATTCGACGTCATCAACATCCCGGACGGCCCGCGCGCCAGCTCCCGCGTCTCCACCATCGTGACCGCGATCAAGATCCAGCAGGAAGTCGGCATCGAGACCGTCCTGCACTGCTGCTGCCGCGACAAGAACGTGATCGGCATTCAGGCGGACCTGCTCGGCTGCGCCGCCATGGGCATCCATAACATCCTGTTCATCACCGGCGACCCGCCGAAGCTCGGCGACTACCCGTTCGCGTCCGGCGTGTTCGACCTCGACTCCATCGCCGCCGTGAAGGTGCAGGCCGCGCTGAACCGGGGCGCCGATTTCGGCGGCAAGTCCATCGGCGAACGCACCGCGGCGTTCTGCCTCGTCGGCGCGGACCCGAACGCCATCGACATGGCGCGCGAACTCCGCCGCACCCGCGAGAAGATCGACGCCGGGGCCGAGGCGGTCGTGACCCAGCCGGTCTTCGACACCGCCCCGCTCCTGCGCTTCATTGAATCCGTCCCCGAGCTCGCCGACGGCTCCGTCCCGGTGATCGCCGGCATCTGGCCGCTCGCCAGCCTCCGCAACGCCGAGTTCATGAAGAACGAGGTGCCGGGCGTGGTCGTCCCCGACTCCGTGATGGAGCGCATGGCGCGCCCCGAAACGCGCGAGGAACAGCGCCTCGAGGGCATCGCGATCGCACGCGAGGCGGTCGACGCCATCCGGTCCGCCGTCCGCGGCATCCACGTGAGCGCGCCGTTCGGCAACGTCCAAACGGCGATCGCCGTGATGAAGCCGTGATCTGAACTTGGAAACGCGGAGGGTCAGCTATGCGCCGTCTGTTCAGCCTGCTCCTGCTTGTCTGCATCCTGTGCCTCGCCGCGTGTTCGGACGAACGTAAATCCGCGCCGGGCGGCGTGGTCTCGCTCTCGCCCGCGCTGACCGAGCTGGTCTGCCATCTGGGGCAGGGGGACCGTCTGGTCGCCCGGAGCACCGCGTGCGACTGGCCGGAAAGCGTGAAGTCGCTTCCGGCGGCGGGCAATTTCGCCGAGCCCGAACTCGAACGCATCCTCGCCATGAAGCCCGCGCTGGTCGTCTCCAACGAGTTCGTGAACCCGAAGGACGCCGACGCGCTGCGCCAGGCGGGGATCGCCGTCGAGCTGCACCCGTGCGACGGATTCGACGACTACCGCGCATGGGTCGCCCTCATGGGAAAACTGCTGGACTGCCCGCGCGAGGCGGAATCCGAGCTGAAACGCACCGATGACCGCATTGCGGAGTTCGAAGCCGAACTGAAAACCGCGCAGAAAAAGCCGCTCCGCGCGCTCTATGTGATCTGGGACAGTCCGCTCCTCACCGCGGGCGCGGATTCCCTCCCGGACGCAGTCGGGCGTCTCGCCGGGCTGGAGAACATCGTGAAGACGGAGAAGGGCTACCCGTCCATCTCGCTCGAATTCGTGCTGAAGGAGAACCCGGACGTGATCGTCTGGTTCGCGCACGGCAAGGACTGGAAATCGAATCCGTCGTGGAGCGGCATCCGCGCGATCCGCGAGGGGCGCGTGCTGATCCCGCGCGACGACTCCGCGCTGCTCCGGCCCGGGCCGCGCATCTTCGACGGCATCGCGGACCTGAAAACCGACCTCGAAACGATGTTCGCGGGTAAAGAATCCGCCGGGGGCGCGCAGCCATGAAGACCGCGCGCATCATCCTGATCTACCTTGCCGCCGCGCTTGCCGCCGCCGTCTGCGGCGTGCTGTTCGGCGCGGCGCGCATCCCGCTGTCCGAGTTCGTTCAGGACGGCGCGCTGAACCCCATCGTGGAGCTCCGCATCGTGAGGACCGCCGCGGCCGCCGTGGTCGGGGCTTCGCTCGCCGTTTCCGGGCTGATTTTTCAGGCGGTGCTCCGCAATTCGCTGGCGGAACCCTATCTGCTGGGCGTTTCCGGGGGCGCGGGCCTCGGCGCGGCGGGCGCGATCCTGCTCGGCTTCGGCGCGTGGGGGTTCATGTCCGTGCCGCTCTTCGCCCTGCTGGGCGCGGTGACGGCGAACCTGCTGGTCTTCGCGGCGGTCCGCAGGCGCACGGCGGAGGAGCTTCTGCTCGGCGGCGTGATGATCGGCACGCTCGCATCCAGCCTGCTCATGGTGCTCATCACGTTTTCGCATTCGCGGGACATGGCGGGCGTGGTGTGGTGGATGCTCGGCAGCGTGCAGAACGTGGATCCCGCGCGCCAGCTCGCGCCCGCCGCCGTCCTGCTCGCCGCCGCCACGGTTTTCCTGCTCTTCCGCGCGGGCGACGTCGACCTGCTCACGTTCGGCGCGGAATACGCCTGGAACCACGGCGTGAACGCCCGGGTGATGACGGTCGTCCTGCTCGCGCTCGCCTCGCTTCTGGCTGCGGTCACGGTGTCCATGGCGGGCATCATCGGCTTCTGCGGGCTCGTGGTGCCGCACATCGTGCGCCGTCTGCACGGCGGCTCCCACCGGAAGATCCTGATCCCCGCCGCGCTCGCCGGAGCGGCGTTCCTGATGCTCGCGGACATCCTCGGCCGCGTGGTCTCGCCGGTCCGCGAACTCCCGGTCGGCATGGTCACGGCGGCGGTCGGCTGCCCGGTCTTCCTCTGGCTTTTGAACAGGAGCCGCGCCGGATCATGAAGCTGACTGCCGAACAACTTATTTACACGCACCCCGGTGCGCGCGAACCGCTCCTGAACGGCGTTTCCCTCGAAATCGCGCCGGGGCGGATCGCCGCGCTGCTCGGCCGCAACGGCTCCGGCAAGTCGACGCTCGTGCGCCTGCTCTCCGGCTACCTGAAGCCGGATTCCGGCAGCGTCACGCTCGACGGACGCCCGGTCGCCGAATGGTCCCCCGCGGAACGCGTCCGCCGTCTGGCGGTCGTCCAGCAGCACGTCGCCCTCCCGCTCACGGACTACACGGTCCGGGAGACCGTCGCAATGGGGCTGACCGGCGTGTCGCGTCTCTCCGGCGCGCTGTCGCCGGAACAGTCCGCCCGCCTCGAACGCACGCTCGAAATGCTGGACCTGACCGAATTGGCGGGACGCCTGTGCGGGACGCTGTCGGGCGGGGAACGCCAGCGCGTTTTCACTGCGGCTGCGCTGGTGCGGTTGCCTGGACTGCTCCTGCTCGACGAGCCGACGTCCGCCGCCGACCCCGCCGTCACGCGGAAGATCGTTTCTCTGCTCCGCCGCCTCGCTCCCGAGGTCGGCATCCTGGTCGTCACGCACGACCTCCAGCTCGCGCTGGACTGCGCCGGGTACGTGATGCTCCTGCACGAGGGCCGCATCGCCGCCGCCGGAGACCCTGCGGACGTCCTGACCCCGGAAACGCTGGAGCCCGTCTACGGCTGCCCGTTCCGCCGCTTTGATTGCGGGGGGCGTCCGGCGATCCTGCCGGAATAATGCCCGGAAAACGCCGGAATCCGATTGCAGAAAAAGGGATTCCGTGCTATATTAAACAGATATATTTTTTCTTTGTTTTGAAAGGACCCCCATTATGGAACAGAACGCTTTCGATGTGCTGCGGGAACGCGGCTTCATTTACCAGTGCACCGCCGAAGACGAGGTGCGCGAACTGCTCGGCAAGGAAAAAGTGCGTTTCTACGTCGGATTCGACCCGACCGGCAGCAGCCTCCACGTGGGGCATCTGCTCCCCGTCATGGCGATGCGCATCATGCAGAAATGCGGCCACACCCCGATCGTGCTCGTCGGCGGCGCGACCGCCCTCGTGGGCGACCCGTCCGGCAAGTCCACGGCGCGCCCGATCCTGTCGAAGGAGGAAGTGGCGCACAACGTGGAGTGCCTGAAGTCGCAGCTCCAGCGGTTCATCTCGGTTGACAACGCGATCTTCACGAACAACGCCGACTGGTTCGCGGGCATGCTGTACCTCGATTTCCTGCGCGACATCGGCTCCAAGTTCAGCGTGAACCGCATGCTCCAGGCGGAATCCGTGCAGATGCGCCTCAACTCCGAGGTCGGCGTCTCGTTCCTCGAGTTCAACTACATGATCCTGCAGGGCTACGACTTCCTGCACCTCCACCGCACTTACGGCTGCCGCCTCCAGCTCGGCGGTCAGGACCAGTGGGGCAACATCACGTGCGGCACCGAGCTGGTCCGCCGCCTCGAACAGAACTCCGTCTACGGCCTCACGATGCCGCTCCTCATGGACAAGGACGGCAACAAGTTCGGCAAGTCCAACGGGCACGCCGTCTGGCTCGACGTCGAGCGCTACAGCACGTTCGACTACTACCAGTTCTGGCGCAACACCGACGACTCGCAGGTCGAAAAGCTCATGCTCGGGTTCACCGCGCTCCCGGTCGACGAGATCAGGCGCCTCTGCGCCCCCGGCGGCAACATCAACCGCGCCAAGGAGATCCTCGCCTACGAGGCGACCGCGCTCGCGCACGGCAAGGCCGAGGCGGAAAAGGTCTTCTGCGCCGCCGGCACCAAGTTCGGATTCGCCGACGAGGCGGGCGCGATCCCGACCACCAGCGAGATCGCGAAGATCGACCTCGCCGCCGTCCGCCGCGTCGCCGCCGCCGACCTCCCGACGTTCAACCTCGAACTCCCCGCCGAGGGCATCAACATCATTACGCTCCTCGTGCAGGCGGGCCTCTGCAAGTCCAACAGCGACGCGCGCCGCCTGATCCAGGGCGGCGGGGCCTACTGCGGCGACGAACGCGTCGCCACGATCGACCGCACGGTCACGGCAGCCGACTTCACCGACGGCGCCCTGATCCTGAAGGCGGGCAAGAAAAACCTCAAGCGGGTGGTCATCGGGTAACCTCGTTTCCCATCCGTTTTTCACAGGAAAGGACCGCTTCATGGCAGTGTTCGGACATCCGGCGACGGACGTGCGGAACGCCGTGCGCGGTCCTCTCTTTTTGTCCGCGTTTTGCCTTTTTCCCGCTCAACCGGAGGGCGTGGCATGAGCGATAACGGCTGTCTCCTGCGGTTCGACGAAGGCACGCTGGTGCTGGAGTGTTCCCCCGAAACCGCGGACCTCGTTTCCGACCTCGTCACGCACGATCCGCGCATCGGCGCGTGGCGGGCGGAGGCATGCCGCTACGAGGCGGTCATGCGGCGGCTGTACGCGGGCGGGATCCGACCCGACGACCGCGCCCGCGGCTACACCGTGTTCGGCGCGCCGCTCCGCACGAAGTTCAAGCCGATGCCGCATCAGAGCGCCGCGCTGTCCGCGTGGCTCGCCGCAAAGTGCCGCGGCATCGTCGCCATGCCGACGGGCTCCGGCAAGACCTTCCTCGCGTTTCTGGCGATCGCCGCGGTCCGTCGCTCCACGCTGGTCGTGGTGCCGACGATCGACCTGCTGCACCAGTGGGCGTCCCAGCTCGAACGCGCCTTCGAGGTGCCGGTCGGCATGCTCGGCGGCGGCAGCAGCGACGTCCGGCAGATCACGGTCAGCACCTACGACTCCGCCGTGCTCCGCATGCCGCAGATCGGGAACAAGTTCGGGCTGGCGATCTACGACGAATGCCACCATCTGCCCGGCGAGGTGAACCGGCTGTCCGCCTCGCTCTGTCTCGCGCCGTACCGCCTCGGCCTCTCCGCCACGCCGGACACCGGCGACACGTTCCCCGTCATGTGCGACCTGCTCGGCCAGCCCGTATACCGGACCGAGATCAACGAACTCGAAGGCGGCGTGCTGTCGCCCTACCGCACCGTCCGGCTCCGCCTCGGGCTCACCCCGGAGGAGACCGCCGAATACAACGCCGCCCACACCAAATACGTCGCGTTCCTGCGCGCCAACAACATCCGGTTCCAGGACAGTTCCGCTTGGAGCGACTTCATCGCGCTGTGCGCCCGTCGGCCCGGCGGACGCGAGGCGTACCAGGCGTACCTGCGCCAGCGCGCCATCGCCCGCTGCGGCTCGGCGAAGCTCCGCGAGGTCTGGCGCATCATCCGCGAAAACCCGTCCGCGCGCACGATCGTGTTCACGGCGGACAACGACACCGCGTACCGCATCGGCGAAACGCTCTGCCTGCCCGTGCTGACGCACAAGACCCGGGCGGCGGAGCGCAAGGACTTCCTCGAACGGTTCCGGCAGGGCGAATATCCTGTCCTCGTGACGAGCAAGGTGCTGAACGAGGGCGTGGACGTCCCGGAGGCGAACATCGGCATCGTGGTCTCCGGCAGCGGCTGCACGCGCGAACATGTCCAGCGGCTCGGACGCATCCTGCGCCGCGCCGAGGGCAAGGAAGCCGTGCTCTATGAACTCGTGAGCGACGGCACCACCGAAATGAACGTGAGCGACCGCCGCCGTCAGAACAGTGCGTACTCCCGGAGGCCGTACTGATGCTGACGAAGGACCTCATCCGCGCCCGGCTCTCCGGCGACACCGTGAAACCCCAGTTCGTCAAAACGGACGACCCGGAGATTTTGCGCTACGCCGAGGCGCTGATCCTGCTCTACGGGGAAGGGGAGGGGGCGACGGCTGCCGAGCTCGACGAATCCGCCGCCGCGCTCGCCGCCGCGTTCCGAGACAGAAAGCTCGCCGACGGCCTGCACAAGACCGTCCGCGACCGCGCCGAATTTTCGCTCCCCGCCGACTGCGACTACCCCGCCGCCCGCGTCGAACTCTTCCGCGGGACCGCCGCGCTGCTGCGTTCGGGCGGCGCGCCGGAATCGCTGGAAGACGTCCGGACCGCCGTTTTCGCCTCGGTTCCGTCCGCCGCCGAAACGTTCGCGCAGGGGATCTACTGCGACCTGCCGGAGTGCGAACGTCTCCTGCCGATGAGGAAGATGTTGGTGCGCGAGGTGCCGGAACGCTACAACGTCTCGCTGGTGCAGTCGCTGCTGCTCTTCGCCTCGAAGCTGACCGTGACGATCCCCGCGAAGTCGGAGCCCGCCTTCCTGCGCCGCCTCTTCCGCTACATGAAGTTCTTCCGCCTGCTCTTCACCGCCGAAATGACCGGCAAGGACGCGATCCGCCTCGCGTTCGACGGCCCCGCGAGCGTGCTGGAGCACAGCGCGAAATACGGACTCCAGATCGCGTCGTTCTTCCCCGCGGTCTGCCAGCTCCCCCAATGGAGCATCGCCGCCGAGGTCATGTGGAAGGAACATCCGCGCAAACTCAAGCTCGACGAATCCAGCGGCCTCGTGAGCCATTACGCCAACTTCACCGCCTACCAGCCGGAGGAGATCCGCATGTTCGCCGACTATTTCCGCACCTCGCAGAGCGGCTGGACGCTCGACGACATGCCCGGCTGGATCCCGCTCGGCGGACAGGCGCTGCTCTTCCCCGATTTCGTGTTCCGCGACTCATCCGGCCGCGAATACCCGATGGAACTCTTCCATATATGGCACGCGGGACAGCTGGAACAGCGTCTGAAGTGGTGCGAGGAGCACCCGGACCGCAATCTCCTGCTCGGCGTGGACCGCGCCCTGCTGAAAAAGGACGGCGTGCTGAAGGAACGCCTTGAGGCGAGCGATTATTTCGGGACGCACGGTTTCCTGTTCCGGGATTTCCCCGGCGTGGAGAAAGTCTCGAAGCTGCTGGATTCCCTCGCCTGATCTTCCCCCGGTCTGACTGTTTCTGCGCAAAAAAAAGCGGGACCGTACGTTTTTGCACAGTCCCGCAGAGTGAACGTCTTTGAATCCTCAGTTCCCGCGGATCACGGCGAGGAGTTCGTCGCGCTTGGCTTCCATGGTCGCCTTGTCCTTTGCCTCGACGATGAGGCGGAGGAGGGGCTCGGTGTTGGAGGCGCGGATGTTGAACCACCAGTCGGAATACTCCACGCTGATGCCGTCGAGCTCGAACATGCGTCCGTCGGCGTACTTGGAGCGGATCTTGTCGAGGATCGCCTTGACGTCGGCGACCTTGGAGTTGATCTCGCCGCTCTGGAAGTATTTCTTGAGGGGCTTCACGAGTTCGCTGACGCTCTTTTTCGACTTGCAGATCAGGTTTGCGAGCTTGATGATGGCGAGGCCCTGGGACTCCGCCACGTAGTTTTCGCGGAAATAGTAGTGGCCGGAGAGCTCGCCCGCCATGACCGCGTTTTCCTTGCGCATCTGGTTCTTGATGAAGGCGTGCCCGACGCGGGACATGCTGGGCTTGCCGCCGTGGTCGCGGATCGCCTCGCGGACCGCCCAGCTGCTGCGGAGGTCGTAGAGGATGGTGGCGCTGCCGCAGCCGGGTTCGCCGAGGATGTCCATGGCGATCAGGGCGGTGAAGAGGTCCATGGGGATGATCTCGCCCTTGTCGTCGATGAATCCGCAGCGGTCGGCGTCGCCGTCGAACGCCGCGCCGAAGTCGGCTCCGACCTCGACGACTTTCTTGCGGATGGCGTCGAGGGTGTTCGTCTGAAGCGGATTGGCGAGGTGGTTCGGGAAGGTGCCGTCGAGGGTGTCGTAGAGGGGGACGACCTCGAAGAAGTCCTTGATGCCGGCGAATTCGTAGAGGCCCATGGCGTTCGCGTAGTCCACCACGATTTTGAGCTTGCGGTCCATTTTCGCGTAGGAGCGCAGGAACCGGGTGTACTCGGGTGCGATGTCGAACTTCGTGACCGTGCCGGGCTTCTCCGCGGCGGGGAACTTGTTCGCTTCGACGAGCATCTGGATGTCCGCGATGCCGGTGTCGCCGCTGATCGGGACCGCCTGCGCCTTGCAGAGCTTGAAGCCGTTCCATTCGCCCGGGTTGTGGGACGCCGTGATCATCACGCTGCCGTCCGCGCCGAGGAATCCGTTGGCGTGGTAGGACATCGGGGTGGAGCAGAGGCCGATGTCGATCACGTCCGCGCCCTGCTTCGTGATGCCGCGGGTGAGGCCTTCGAACAGCGGCGTGGAGTGGGGCCGCATGTCGCGTCCCACGACGATCTTTTTCGCGCCGGTGAAGACGACGAATGCGCGTCCGATCTTTTCGGCGAGATCGGCGTCGATTTGCTCCGGGTAAATGCCGCGGATGTCGTAGGCCTTGAAAATTCCAGACATGGTCATGCTCCTCAAAAATGATAAGTTGAATGCGTGTGCAGGGCCGTCCGTCCATATTTTATGTATGTACGTGCCGGGCGTTCAAGCAATAAACATAACACCGGATGCGCGGAAAGTCAATCCGAAAAACGAAAAAAGCCGCGAGAAAGGCGGTTTTTTGATGAAGGAAAGACAAAACGCGGCATGACTCCTCTCCCCCCATTGCCGTCGGGGTTCCCCGTTCCGGTTGCCGGCGGCGACATTTTTTCGAAACAATGACGAATCCGTCTTGATTTCAGCGGGTTTCGAGTGTATATTATATGGATTTACCGAAACGACTCAACCAACCAATCCTAACAACCCCAAAAACCATAGGGAAAACTACCATGAAAGAACTCAATGCCGCTCCCAATGCGCCGAAGCTGGTCGCATGGGTGAAAGAATGGGCGACCCTCTGCGAACCCGACAACCTCTACTGGTGCGACGGTTCCCGCGAAGAGTACGACCGCCTCTGCAACGAAATGGTCGAGTCCGGCCTCGCGATCCGCCTCAACCCGGTGAAGCGCCCGAACTGCCTCCTGTTCCGCTCCGATCCGTCCGACGTCGCGCGCGTCGAAGCCCGCACCTTCATCGCCTCGAAGACGAAAGAAGAAGCCGGCCCGACCAACAACTGGATCGACCCGGTCGAACTGAAGAAGACCCTCCGCGGCCTCTACAAGGGCTGCATGCACGGCCGCACCATGTACGTCATCCCGTTCTCCATGGGCCCCGTCGGCTCCCCGATCGCGAAGATCGGCGTGGAGATCACCGACTCCCCGTACGTCGTGGCGAACATGGAGATCATGACCCGCGTCGGCACGAAGGTCCTCGAAGTCCTCAACGACGGCGAGTTCGTCCCCTGCATCCACTCCGTCGGCAAGCCGCTTGAAAACGGCGAAAGCGACCACGGCATCTGGCCGTGCGCCCCGCTGGACAAGAAGTACATCGCGCAGTTCCCCGAGACCCGCGAGATCTGGTCGTACGGCAGCGGTTACGGCGGAAACGCCCTGCTCGGCAAGAAGTGCCTCGCGCTCCGCATCGCGTCCGTCCAGGCGCGCGACGAAGGCTGGATGGCGGAACACATGCTCATCCTGAAGCTCACGCGCGAATCCGACGGCAAAGTCAAATACATCACCGGCGCGTTCCCGTCCGCCTGCGGCAAGACCAACCTCGCCATGCTCATCCCGACCATCAAGGGCTGGAAGGTCGAGACCGTCGGCGACGATATCTCCTGGATGAAGTTCGGCGCGGACGGCCAGCTCTACGCCATCAATCCGGAAGCCGGTTTCTTCGGCGTCGCGCCCGGCACCAGCATGCAGTCCAACCCGAACGCCATGCTCTCCTGCGCGAAGGACACCATCTTCACGAACGTCGCCCTCACGGACGACGGCGACGTGTGGTGGGAAGGCATCGGCTACGACGCCCCCGCGCACCTCATCGACTGGAAGGGCCAGGACTGGAAGCCCGGTCAGGTCGACGCCGACGGCAAGCCCGTCAAGGCCGCCCACCCGAACGCCCGCTTCACCGCCCGCGCCTGCAACTGCCCCGCCATCGCTTCCAACTGGGAAGACCCTGCCGGCGTTCCGATCGCCGCGTTCCTCTTCGGCGGCCGCCGTCCCAGCACGCTCCCGCTCGTCTACCAGTCCAAGAACTGGGAACACGGCGTGTTCATCGGCTCCACGGTCGGCTCCGAAGTGACCGCCGCCGCCCTCGACGTCAAGGCTGGCACCGTCCGCCGCGACCCGTTCGCCATGCTGCCGTTCTGCGGCTACAACATGGGCGACTACTTCAAGCATTGGCTTGAGATCGGCAAGAAGGAAGGCGCCAAGCTTCCGAAGATCTTCTGCGTGAACTGGTTCCGCAAGACCGCCGACGGCAAGTGGCTCTGGCCCGGCTACGGCGACAACAGCCGCGTCCTCAAATGGATCTTCGAACGCTGCGACGGCGAAGGCAAGGCCGACGAGACCCCGATCGGGTATGTCCCCGCCCTGGACGCCATCGACCGCGAAGGCACCGATGTGACCGAAGACGACATGAAGCAGCTCCTCGCCATCGACAAGGAAGGCTGGAAGAAGGAACTCGAGACCATCTCCGAGCACTATGCCAAGTTCGACCGTCTCCCGGCCGAGCTCGAGGCGCAGCGCAAGGCGCTCGAAGAACGCTTCAGCAAGTAATCGGATCCGTTCGATCACTTCAAGTCCGCGGCGCCTCAAAACGCCGCGGGCTTTCCCGATGAACCGGCGATGTCCGCCCTTCCGGCGGGTTTCCCGGTTCATTTTCTTTTTTCTGTGTTTTTTTACCCGGACTACCGAACTGTCGCGAAAGGAACCGGTCATCATGTCAGAGACGAACGCCCCGAAGCTCCGCAGCGAGCTTGCCCCGGAAACCTGCTGGGATCTCACGCAAATCTATAAAACCGATGCGGACTGGGAGGATGCGTTCCGCACGCTCGACGACCTGCTCGCCGCCCATCAGGCGTGCCGCGGCCATCTGGCGGACTCCGCCGAAATGCTGAAACGCGGGCTGGAGACCGGCGACGCGCTCGGGCTCCGCCTCGAAACGCTCTATTCCTACGCGCATCTGAAGTCCGACGAGGACCTCGCCAACGGCAAGAACGCGGGCCGCCGCGACCGCATCGCCGCCCGCTACGCCGAGATCGAGGGCGAGACTTCCTGGTTCGACCCCGAACTTCTCGCCATGCCGGAGGCGCGCTTCCGGGAGCTGATGGACGACTCCGCGCTGGCGTTCTACCGCCGCACGCTCGAAGACACGGCGCGGCAGCGTCCGCACACGCTCTCCGAGCCGGAGGAGCGCATCCTCGGGCTCGCCTCCGACGTCTTCTCCACTGGCAACCACGCGTTCTCCAAGCTCAACGACGCCGACCTGCGATTCCCGCACATCAAAGACGAAAAGGGCAACGACGTCGAGATCACGCACGGCAACTACATCAAGTATCTGGAGAACACCGACCGCCGCGTCCGCAAGGACGCCTTCGACGCCTGCTACAAGACGTATTCGTCGTTCGCGAACACCATCGCCGCGCTGCTCGACGGCACGGTGAAGGCGGGTGTGCTCGAGGCGAAGCTGCGCCATTTCCCGTCCGCGCGCGCCGCCTCGCTGTTCCCCGACCACGTGCCGGAGTCCATGTACGACGGCCTGATCGACGCCGTCCGCGCGAAGCTCCCGCTCCTGCACCGCTATTTCGAGCTCCGCCGCCGCGTCCTGAAGCTCGACAAGCTTGAGCTTTTCGACCTCGTGACCCCGCTCGTCCGCCCGGCGAAGGTGATGTACAGCTGGGAGGAAGCCTGCGACCTGGTGCGCCAGGCGGTGAAGCCGTACGGCGCCGAGTATTGCGATGCGCTGGAACACGCCTTCAAGGACCGCTGGATCGACGTCTACGAGTGCCGCGGCAAGACCTCCGGCGCGTATTCCGGCGGCTGCTACCGCAAGCCCCCGTACGTCCTGCTGAACTTCACCGGCACGCTGGACAGCGTCTCCACGCTCGCCCACGAGCTGGGGCACTCCATGCACTCCTATCTCTCCGACCGCGCGCAGGAATACCACTACGCGGGCTACTGCCTCTTCGCCGCCGAGGTCGCGTCCACCACGAACGAGCTCCTGCTGAACCATTATCTGCTGGAGCACGCGCAGGACGACAATCTCCGCGCCTACCTGCTGACGCACCTGCTCGACCTCATCCGCGGCACGGTGTTCCGCCAGACGCAGTTCGCCGAGTACGAGCGCGACATCTACGCGATGAGCGAGGAGGGCGAACCCCTGACCGCCGAAGCGCTCAGCGACCATTACTACGAGCTGAACGGCGAATACTTCGGCAAGGACGTTGAGAACAACGTGCCGATCCGGTTCGAGTGGGCGCGCATCCCGCATTTCCACTACAATTTCTACGTCTACAAGTACGCCACCGGGCTTTCCGCCGCCGCCAAGCTCTCCGCGGACATCATCGCGGGGAATCCCGCGCCCGCGCTCCGGTTCCTCAAGTCCGGCGATACGCGCGACGTGCTGGACCTGCTCCGCGACGCCGGGGCGGATTTCGCCACGCCGGAACCCGTCAACGCCGCGATGCGCCTCTTCGAGGCCTCGCTGGACCAGCTGGAGTCGATCCTGCTCAAGTAAGCAGGGACATCAGCTGAAAAGAACGGGACCATCGGTTCGTCCGGTGGTCCCGATCCCTTAAAAAAGCTGGCCTTGTTCATCTGCGGCGGGAATGCTGCCGGAAGAACAGGGAGAGCTCGTCTTTGAGCATTTTCCCGCTTGCGACCAAAAAGGACAACGGCGGTCAGTTCATCGTCATTGGCATCGAAGTCATATCCGTTCATTTCCAAAAAGACGAGAGCGGACATTGTGCCGACCCGCTTGTTTCCGTCCAAAAACGGATGGTTTCCGACAATGCGGAAAAGGTATGCCGCAGCCATATCCGGGATTGCAGGATGCAGATAGTTCCCGTTGAAAGTTGACGATGGCATCCCGATTGCCGAGTTCAGCAAATCCAGACTGCGTAAACCATCCGACCCGCCGAAACGTTCAATCTGATATTCATGGATTTCGATGATTTCGGCGAGCGTCAGGAAAACAGGTTCGCGCTTCAATGTGCGAGTTCCTCAAACGTTTTGGTGTAGCGCTTTCCGGTTTTTTCCAAAGCTTTTTGGAATCTTTTGTGGCGCACCCCGTCCCGGATAGGGGTGAGAATAAGAGAATTACCGTCTGTTGCAACCTCGAATGCCGATTCGGGTGTGGCCCCAAGTAAGCTCAGAATGGGTTTCTCGATCACGAGGGCGGAACTGTTGCCATGTTTCACGAGCGACTTGATCATGGTGAAAAATCCTTTTTGTATGGTTATACATTGTTGATATAAAGATACACCTGAAAACAAAAAAGTCAAGCGGAAACAGGAAAAACGGATCAAATGAAAAACAAACCGCCCGCAAACTGATGCGAGGAAAAACTCAGTCGAGGCGGACGAGGTTGTAATTGCGCGTGCCGAGGCCGATCTTTTCCGCGTAGGCGAGCTGTTCCGCGCCCTTGAACTTTTTTCCCGCCTTCGCCGCGGCGTCCCAGCAGGCGGCGTCGATGGCGACCGGGTCGAGCGAGGCGAACACGCCGATGTCGTGGACGCAGGTCGTCATGGGGCGCGGTTCGCAGTCGCAGCCGCGCGTGACGTTCACGGCGAACGTGATGTAGAGGTTGTGCTTGCCGCGGTGGGAGGCGCAGGCGTATTCGACGAGCTTTTCGCGGAAGAGGCGGCCGCCGAAGAGGGCGTGCTTCAGCCCGGCGAACGACAGGATGGAGACGGCGTGGTGCGGGCAGATGGAGAAGCACGCGCCGCAGCCGATGCACTTGTCATGGTCGATGAAGGAGCGTTCGCCGATGGTGATCGCCCCCTCGTTGCAGCGCGTGAGGCACAGTTTGCAGCGCCTGCATTTCCAGTTGCGGATTCGCGGCTTCACGTTCAGATGCATCGCCATTTTCCCGCCCTTCGCGGCGAAGCCCATGGAGAGCTGCTTGATCGCGCCGCCGAATCCGGCGAGGCCGTGCCCCTTGAAGTGCGACAGCACGACCACGCAGTCCGCCTCGGCGAGAGCCTTTGCGATGCTCGCGCAGCGGAAGTGCTTGAGGTTGACCGGGACGGACACCGATTCCTCGCCGTGCGCGCCGTCGGCGATGACCGCCGGGATGCGCGTGAAGCCGTGCTTCTGTGCCAGCGCGAGGTGTTTCTCGCGGGAGAAGCGTTCGCCGCCGTACAGCACGCTGGTCTCCACGAAATGGCAGGCGCGGCCCCGCGCCTGGATGAAGTCGATGATGCCGTCGTAGGTTTCGGGCTTGAGGTAGGTGCGGTTGCCCTTTTCTCCGAAATGCACCTTCAGCGGCACGTCGGCGGGCAGCTCAATGCCGGAGCGTTCCAGCAGTGTCTGAAGGAGGCGGGCCGCCGCCTGCGAAAGGCCTGCCGTTCCCGCGGCGGGATCGAACGGAATAAAGAAGACGTCGGACATGGGGAAAACTGCTGCAAAGCGAAGAAAAAGAATGAAAAATGAGATGGGGATGTATAAATATACATGGAAAAACGAAAAAAGACAAAGAAACATTGAAAGAAAACCGGAAAAAAGCTTGTATTTTCACAAAAGCAAAGTAGATTAATGGACGAGTATATAAAATTAAACGCGCGCAGGAGACTTTTCCCCCGTCCGATCCCGGAGAGGGGCGCGTCCGATGCGATTCATCTCCCCCCGTTTTTTGAGGACATCCTACACATGAGAGCTTATCTGAACCGGCTGGCGCGATTTCTGACCGTTTTTCTGTTGTTTGTTGTTTCCACCGTCTTTTCCCAGCAGACGGCGGACGAACCCCGGCCCCAGACGCAGCCCAAGACGCAGGAATCATACCTCCGCAACGTCAGGACGATCCTCCTGCTGACGTCCTATCCTGTGGCGGATGTGGTGACGAGCAGTTTCTTCGATGCGTTCCGCAAAGAGATCCGTGAACTGAACCTGCCGATCGACTGCCATGTGGTGGAGCTGAACGCCGCCCAGAAGGGCAACGAGGACAAGGTGGACGCCACGTTCGAACGCCTCTCGACCTCGATCAACAACGGTCTGTACTCCATGGTCGTGACGGTGAACCATGAAGCCGCGGATGTGGTCATGCGGAATTACGACAAGATCACGCGGGATGTCCCGGTCCTGTTCACCGGCCTCGGCCGCGTGCCGAACGACCTGAAACGCCTGTATCCGAACTCGACCGCCATCGGCATCCCCGACGATACCATCGGGACGGTGGAGATGGGGCTGAAGCTCTTCCCCGAAGTCCAGAACCTGCTGCTGGTGGTCGACGAGACGACGATCTCGGAGGAGACCCGGAACGACATCCTGTCCCTCTGCAAAATACATTTCCCGCAGCTGGACTACAGGTGGATCAACTCCCTGATGAGCAAGAGCGAGATCCAGATCACCCTAAACGGCTTTTCCAGCGAGACCATGGTCCTCTTTTTCCCGTCGCACGACTATGCGAACGGACACAACGAAACGCTGAACGCCTTTGTCCAGAACATCGGGTTCGACGAAAGGTTCCCCTGCCTGGCGCTTGACGACACCCTCATCGGCAGCGGCGTCGTCGGCGGCAGCATGATCGAGACGCACCGGCTCGGCTATGAGGCCGCCCGCACGGCGGCGCAGATCCTGAATGCGGGCTCCGCGCAGCGGATCCAGGTGAAGGAGATCGCGCCCCGGAAGATCGTGGATTATTCCAAGTTCAAAAGCTACGAGATCTTTTCCGGCAGGATCCCGCTGGGCTGCAAAGTGGTCAACAAGCCGGAAACGATGTGGACGCGCCATTGGCAGACGTTCGTGACCGCCATTGTCGTGTTCCTTCTTTTCGCCATCCTCCAGATCTTTTACTACACCTGGATCCGCCGCCGTCTCCAGACGAGCCGCAACATGCTGTATTCGCTGCCGGGCCGCGTGCTGGTGCTGAACCGCGCGGAGACCATCCTCTTCGCGTCCTGGCTGAAGAGCGGCCAGCGGGAAAGGGCCCCGAAGAAGCTTGAGCAGGTCCTCGGGATCGACTATCCGAAGCTTTCCAGGACGATCCACGACGTCTTCCAAAACAGCAGGCAGCTCACGATCGAATACAACTACGAGGACGTCCACCGCGCCATTTCGTTCGCCCCGCTGGAACGCGACATTTTCGGACAGGACGCCGTGATCTGCTTCTCGCTGGACAATACGGAGCTCCAGAACGCCAGGCGCCAGGCCGAGCGGTATTTCGCCCAGCTCAAGAAGAGCACGCGGATGTGGGACATCCTCATCAACTTCCTGCCCATCCACATTTTCGCCAAGGACATCGACGACGATTTCCGCTATGTCTTCAACAACCGTACCCGCTGCATGTTCTACGGCGTCGGCGAGAACGAGCTCAACGACAAGACCGACTTCGACTTCCTGCCGCGCGACATCGCGGAGCGGCTCCGCAAAAACGACCTGGAGTTTGTGGCGAACCCGGGACCGGACCAGCAGCAGGAAACCAATGTGGACGTGAAGACGTGGGACGGCAGGCCCCAGCATCTGCGGTGCCTCCAGCGCATTTTCACCGACGAGGACGGGACGCGCCTGCTGCTCGGCACCGCCGTGAACATCACCGAGCTGGAAGAGGCGCATCTCCAGCTCCAGCAGCTGAACTCGAAACTCCAGGAACTCCTGCAGCAGCACTCCATCCTGCTCGACAACATGCCGTCCTTCGTGATGACAAAGGACGTCGACAACGATTTCCGCATCATCACCTGCAACGAAGCCTGCCTCAAGTTCCTGAACAAGCCGCTGCTCTCCGTCGCAGGGAAGACCGATTCCGAGATCCTCGGATTCCAGGAAGACGCCGACGCCATCCGGGCGGATGACCTCCATGCGATCGAGGTCCTGGAGCGCCGCCCCGAATACCACGCCACCGGCCGTCTCCACGACCGCAACGGGCGCATCCGCATCGGCAATTTCTACCGCAAGCTCATCCGCACCGCCGACAACCGCCGGGTCCTCTTCACGCTGTTCCACGACGTCACGGATCTGGAGAACGCCAAACGCGAGGCGGAGGAAAACGCCGACCGCTTCCTCCTCACGCTCCGCTCCATCGGCGACGGCATCATCACGACGGATTCCCAGGGCGTCGTCACGCTGATCAATCCGAACGCCGAAAAGATGCTCGGCCGGAAACAGTCCGCCGTGCTCGGCAAGCCGCACACCGATTTCTTCCACATCGTCCACGAACAGACCGGGAAGCCGGTCCCCTCGCCGCTGATGGACGCCCTGCGGTCCGGCTCGGTCGCCGAGGGCGCGGACCAGACCGACCTGATCTCCGCCTCGGGACAGCGGTATCACATCGCCTCCAACGCCGCCCCGATCCATGCGCGGTCCGGCGAGATCACGGGCGCGATCCTGGTGTTCCGCGACGTCACGGAGGAACGGAACAAGCGCGAAGAGCTCCGCCGCGCCATGATCGAACTCGAAGGCGCGTCCGAAATGGCACGCCTCGCACCGTTCCGCTTCGATTTCAAGGAGAACAAACGCACCGGGACCACCCGCATCCTGAACGAGCTGTGGCCCGTGGACGAGAACGGCAATGCGCTTCATGAGGAGAAAATCGTCCATGCGGAGGACCTGCCGCTTTTCAAGCAGAACATGAAACTGCTGCTCGACGGGAAAGCTCCGGGCGGGACCGTGGACTTTTCGTTCCGCGTCAATAAGTCCGATGAGCTCCGCTACTACCGCATGCAGGTCATGATCGACAGGAGCGACCCGAGCGGGCCCTCGGTGAACGGCATCGTGCAGGACGTGACGGAACTCACGCTGAACATGCTGAAACTGAAGGACACGCAGGCGCTGTGGGACGCCGCGATCAACGCCATGCCGATCATGTTCACGGTGAAGGATCTCGACAATGACTGCCGCTATCTGCTCTGCAACAACGCGTTCTCCGACATCTTCAACTGTACTCCGGACGAGATCACGGGCAAGACCGATCCTGAGCTGTTCGTCAATGACGGGAACCTGGATTTCTCGAACCGCCTGAACAAGCTTGCCCAGACTCTGCCTGTGAACGAAACAAGAGAGTTCGAGGAAGAGCTTCCTGTCTCGGACGGACAGATCCGCTCGATCAGGACCGTGATCCGCGTAATCCGGGACACCGCCGGACGCAGAATCCTGCTCGCCGCGTCCAGCGACGTTTCCGAAATGGTCAACGCGAAGCGCGCGGCGGAGGAAAACGCCGACCGCTTCCTCCTCACGCTCCGGTCCATCGGCGACGGCATCATCACGACGGATGCGAAGGGCGTCGTCACGATGATCAACCCGAACGCCGAGACTCTGCTCGGCTGCAAACAGGTCGAAACGCTCGGCAAACCCCATACCGATTTCTTCCGCATCGTCGACGAACAGACCGGAAAGACGGTCGTTTCGCCGCTTACGGAGGCCCTGCGGTCCGGCGAGGTCGCCAACGGCGCCGACCAGACCGACCTGGTCTCCATGTCCGGACAGCGGTACCACATCGCCTCCAACGCCGCTCCGATCCGCACGCGGTCCGGCGAGGTCACGGGCGCGATCCTGGTGTTCCGCGACGTCACGGAGGAACGGAACAAGCGCGAAGAGCTCCGCCGGGCAATGGAAAGCCTGGAGAATGCTTCCGGAATGGCGCGTCTGGCGTCGTTCCGATTTGAGATCAAGACGCACAAACGCTCCGGCTCCAGCCTCCTCTATTCGATCTGGCCGAACGACGAAAACGGCGAACCGATCCGTTTCGAGGACTGGGTGTATCCCGACGACATTCCGCTTTTCGCCCGCGAGCTGGAGAGGATGGAACAGTCGAACAAACAGGGCGAGACCGCCACGTTCTCGTTCCGTATCGGCCAGACGTCCAGCCTGCGCTACATCCGCGCGCTGGTCTCGCTCGACCTGAGCGTTCCGAACGAACCGGCGATTGCCGGCATCCTGCAGGACGTGACCGAGCTGACGCTGAGCATGATGAAACTGAGGGAGACGCAGTCGCTGTGGGACGCCGCGATCAACGCCATCCCGGTCATGTTCACGGTGAAGGACGTCGACCACGACTTCCGCTATCTGCTCTGCAACAACGCGTTCGCGAACGTCTTCAAGCGCACTCCGAACGAGATCATCGGCAAGACCGATGTGGAAATCTTCGAAAACAGGGCGATCCTGGATTTCGCCGGACGCATGAACGACCCGGAACAGGCCGTGAACGCCACGGTGGACTTCGAGGAAGAGCTCCCCGTCGGAGGCGAGCATAAGCATCTCCGTTTCATCAAGACCGTCACGCGCGTGATCCAGGACGCCAGCGGACGCAAGCTCCTGCTCGCCGCGTCCAACGACGTCACCGACATGCAGAAGCTGCTCACCATCGAGCGCATCAACACCGAAATGCTGTCCCGCTTCAACCGGGAACAGGTCTTCGACAGCGTGCTGGACGGCATCGCCGGAATCCTCCGCAAGGAGCTCGGCTGCGCCCGCATCGTGGTCATTCACAAGGACAAGAGCGGATTCGTCATCTACCGCCAGTGGCAGTACGACGGGCTGACCGCGATCGGGACCGGAAGGGCCGATGCCTTCCTCGGCATGTACGGCTGGGAAGAGCGCGTCAGGCAGCTGCCCCTCGGCTCCATCATCCGCATCGACGGCCTGCAGGGCGTCGCGGACGCCGGCGGCCTGAAGCTGGACGAGGGTGCGATGACGCGCGAATTCTCCATGATCTCCGTCCCGGTCTATGAAAAGAGCCAGCTGACCGGCGGCGTCTTCCTGACGTTCCTCCACGACCGCAGGGATTTCACCAGCCTCGACGAAGCCATCCTGATCAGCTGCGGCAACATCGTGTCGCTCGCCAGACAGCGCGAACGCAACCAGCAGGCGATCCGCCAGGTCATGCTCGAAAACCAGCTGATCCTGGACAACATCGACATCCCGATCTGGCTGTTCAACACCGACAACGTGCTCCTCCGCACGAACACCGCCGTCTCCAGAGTCGCCGGTCATCCGGGCGAGACTTTCACCCCCGCCGAAAACGAGCGCATCTTCCGCGATTTCTCGGCAAGGCTTACGAAGCCCGACGTCGCCATCGACGCCCCGGTCCGCCGTTCCTCGCGCCTCCAGAGCACCACCTACCACGGACAGGATTATATCGTCGTGAACGACGCCGTCCGCGACGACCACGGCAATCCTCTGTACAACATGGTTTACGCCGTGGACGTGACCACCATGAACCAGCTCATCCAGAACCAGCGGTTCGTCAACGAGCTCATGGAAGACCTCATCAGCGAGGACGATTTCGACAGCTGCATCCAGCGTACGCTCGAAAACGTCTGCAAGCTCCTCGGCGCCAGCCGCGGCTGCCTGCTCGAACACGTGGACGACGGCTCGAAAGCCCGCTGCGTCGCCGAATTCGTCGACCTGAGGCATTTCCATTCGAAGTTCAAAATGCTCGGCCGCACGCTCAGCCGCGTCCGCGGCATCCTGGAGAACACGGACGACAAACGCACGTTCGTCTGCAGCGACACGAAGTCCATCGACTGGAACAACATCCGGGAAGACTGGCATCAGGCCGCCAAGGCGATCGACCTGCGGGCGATCTTCCTCTCGAACATCCTTCTGGACGGCGAGATCTGGGGCACCGCCGGATTCAACTTCGAAGGCATCGGCCATACGTTCTCCGAGAACGACGTCGCGCTGCTGCGCGCCACGGCGCACATGATCGAACTGGTGCTCGCCAGAAAACGCGCCAAGGCGCTCATCATGGACGCGCTCGCCCGCGCCCAGGCGGCGGACAAGGCGAAGAGCTTCTTCATCGCCAGCGTCAGCCACGAGATCCGCACGCCGCTGAACTCCGTCATCGGGTTCGCCGAACTCCTCCGCGAAGGCGGCGTCTCCAAGAGCCAGCAGAAGGAATACCTCGACGCCATTTCCACCTCGGCGAACGCCCTGCTCATGCTCATCAACGACGTGCTCGACCTGTCCAAACTCGAGGCGAACCAGATGCAGATCATCACCGCGTTCACCGACTTCAACGCCCTCTGCCGCGAGGTCCTGCTCATCTTCACGTTCCGCGCCCAAGAGAACGGCAACAAGCTCGTTTCCGACGTGCCGGATGACCTGCCGGAGC
The DNA here is from genome assembly GCA_902780135.1 of uncultured bacterium. Classification (GTDB taxonomy): domain Bacteria; phylum Verrucomicrobiota; class Lentisphaeria; order Victivallales; family UBA1829; genus UBA1732. Next base: position 38,956 of record CACZEK010000006.1, on the reverse strand, counting down.
TCGACGTCGACAACATCCGCATCCGCCAGATCCTCATCAACCTGCTCGGCAACGCCGTCAAGTTCACGAAGAAGGGCGCGATCACGCTCAGCGTCTCCTTCACGCCCGATGCGGATTCCGCGGACACCGGCACGCTCCGGTGCTCCGTCAGCGACACCGGCATCGGCATCTCCGAGGACGACCAGAAGAAGCTTATGGAACCGTTCGTCCAGCTCTCCAAGCTGCGCGGCACCAACGCCGTGAACAACGGCACCGGGCTCGGGCTCTCCATCTCCAAACGTCTCGCCGTCTGCATGAACGGCGAACTGACCTGCGCCAGCGAAATCGGCAAGGGCAGCACCTTCTCGGTCACGCTCAACGCCGTGCGCTACCGCGCGAAGGCGAAGACGAAGAAGGCCGCGAAGACCGTCGAAAAGACGCCGGACAAGAACGTCGCGGCGCCCGCCTTCGACCGCGACGTGAAGACGATCAACATCCTCGTGGTCGACGACGTCCCGATGAACCTCCGCGTCGCGAAGGCGCTCTTCAAGAAGATCGGATTCGCCAACGTCTTCACCGCCGGGTCGGGCAGGGAAGCGCTCGAGCTCCTCGAAAAGCAGCCGGTCGACCTGATCCTCTCCGACATGTGGATGCCGGAGATGAACGGCGCGCAGCTCTCCGCCGCGGTGAAGGAGAACCCGAAATTCGCGCACATCCCGATCGTGGCGCAGACCGCCGACGTCGAGACGAGCGGCAACTTCGACATGTCGCACTTCGACGCCATCATCCTGAAGCCGATCACCGGGGAGAAACTCACCAACATGATCAAGCGCATCATCGAGGACGGAGACGTGCGGAAGGACGAAGGCGGCGCGCCGGTCAACCTCGGATGATCCCCGCCCATGTTTGAAGTCCCGAAAAAGTTCGACATCGACTTCGGCGGCGTCTACCGTTCCATCGGACGCGACGCCGTCACCTCCGGCATCATCCGGAAACGCGAGGAGCTGGACTGGCACGGGGGCGGCTTCCCGCTCTTCTCCGTCTCGGTCGTCCTGCGCGGCACGGGCACCTACATCGACGCCGCCGGGTGCCGCGAGCATCTCTGCCCCGGCAAGCTCTTCTTCCGCATCCCCGGCGTGAGCCATTCCAACCTGATCGACCCCGGCAGCAACTGGCTGGAGTTCTACCTGGCGTTCCACTTCATGAAGAACACCGCCGACTGCGGGCCGCACGACGCCTTCCTGGACTACACCGAGGCGGGAAGCCCCGGCTATCTGAAGCTCAGGAACATGCCCGGACAGGACGACTCCTGGGTGCGGTCCATGTGCCGCCACCTCTTCGCGCTGGATTCGCAGGGGCCCGTGCGCGACATCAACCTCTCGCTCGAACTCCTCAACCAGTGCTACGATTTCCTGGCGTACCTGCGGACCGCGGGCGACGAATCGCAGATCGCGCTCCGCGCACTGAAGCACCTGACCGTGATCCTGGACAGCCGCATCAAGGGGTTCTCCGACGAGATCTCCGACGCGGTGAAGGAGGTCATCCAGGCAAACATCCGAAGCAACAGCCCGCTGCCCGAACTCCTGAAGGACATCCCGTTCAGCTACCCTTCGCTCCGCCGCCATTTCCAGATGATCAACGGCTACAGCATCGGCCAGTACCAGATCCAGTGCAAGATGGAGAAGGCGGTGAACATGCTGTCCTCCGGCATGAGCGTCAAGGAGACCGCCGAACGCCTCGGCTACAAGAACCAGTTCTTCTTCTCCAAGCAGTTCCACCAGCAGATCGGATTCCCCCCGAGCGTCCTGAAAAAGTCCTGACGGACAGGCAGCCCCCCGGCAAAAGAAAACCGGCCTCCGCGACCGCGGGACCGGCTTTTTCTTTCGTCGCGTTTGATGCGGAAATCAGTTCCTCCGCACGAGCGGGACGAGCTTCCCGTCCTTGTCGGAGTCGAGGCGGACGCTCATGTCCGCGAGCACGGACGCCGGCAGGTCGACGGTCTGCGCGACCGGGGGCGCGAGGCGGTACCACGGCTCGCCCCTGTAATACAGCCAGACGGGGGATTTCTCCGCGCCGAACCGGGAGAGGTCGTAGCTGATCATGCCGTTGTCGAGGTAGAACGCGCGCAGGGGGACCGCCGGGTAGGAACGGTCCGCCGGCTTCCACGGCAGCACGAAGAACGCGCCGTCCGGCTGCGGCTCGGTCGTGACCGCCCACACGCCGCCGACCAGGGAGTCCTCCGTGGCTTCCTTCACCTTGTCGCCGACCCACGAACGGTTCCGCGGGTCGCTGGAGGACGCGCCTTCGTAAATCCACTGGCCGTCCCAGAATTCGATCCAGGAGTGGTTGCCGGACCGGTCGGTCCACTGCGGGCAGCCGGTGAAACGGGCGGGGACGCCGCAGGCGCGGCAGGCGTTCAGGAGGATGACGGAGAGGCCGGTGCAGGAGGCGTAGGATGCGGCGATGGATTCCTGCGCGGACTGGTCCGCCTTCGGGCGTTTCACCGCGTCGTAGGTCACGTTCAGCTCCTTGAAGACGTGGTCGTTCAGGTACTTGACCGCCTCGCTCGGCGTCTTCATGCCGCGCACGCCGGACATGAACTTGTCGTAGAAGAACTTCCGCCACGGGTCGCGTTTTTCGTTGACGCTCCAGTAGGGCAGGATGTAGCGCAGGAAGAGGTCCTCGGAGATCTGGTCGCGCCACGGGACTTCCGCGCGGACTTTCATCGCGTAGCGGACGTCCTCCAGCAGGCGGGCGGGATCGGCGTCCGCATAGTCGCATTCGGGCATTTCCGCCACGAGAGCGGCAAGATACGCGCCCTCCGCGGGGTTCGCGTCCGCGGCGGCGGCGAAGGCGTCGAGTTTGTCCGGCGAAATGCCGGAGAGGGCGCGGTTGAGGCGGGATTCGAGGTCGGCGGCGGTAACGCCGGCGGGGAGTGCGGAGAGCGCCTTGCGGATCGTTCCGACTGCTCCAGAGGACGCCCTGCCGTTTCCGGCGTCCTTGACCTTGAGTGTGAGTTCCATGCCTTTTTTGAACGGTCCTTTGAGCTTGACGCAGGCGAACGCGGAGGCGGCGATCACGTTGCCGTCGAACGACTTGGAAACGAGTTCCGGCGCGGAGAAAACGCGTCCGTAGGGCAGGTACACGCCCTGTTCCTTCCACTGGTCGTCCTTCAGCGCGGTCAGCTTCAGCGTCAGGACGCCGTCCGCGCCCGTGGACCGCTCCAGTTTGAGCGTCTGGCCCGGCTTCGGGTCGATCGCCGCGCGCATGGCGGGATCGCCGTAGAACGCCACCACGTCGCGGTCGTAGAGCAGCCCGAGCGCCTCCTTCTGTTCCTCGGAGTTGCGGAACCGGATGCCGCGCAGGGTCTGGGCGGCCTTGAGCTCGAAGGTGCTGTAGTCGGAGGTGTCGAGCGTGAGGTGGTTCAGGTTGCGTTTCACGAGGTTCTCCACGATCCAGGCGTTCGCGAAGTGGAACGATTCGTTGAACGAGTAGTAGCCGGGGTAGTCGGTCAGCATCCCCTGCGCCGTCCAGCCCTGCCGCCCGAACCAGGTCTCGATCGTGTAGCCCATGAGCTGGTACACGCCGAACGAATGGATCATGGCGGTCGCCATGCAGGAGTCCTGCCCGTGCGGGATGTTTCCGATCAGGCAGTTGCCCGCGGCGCACCAGATCTTCGGCGTCATGTCCTTGAACTCGGTCACGCGGCCGCGGGTATCGCGCGCGGCGAGTCCGCCCTTCCGGTCGATCAGGTACATGTTGTTGCTCAGGTATCCGCTTGCCCAGTCGTGCTCGGAGGCGTGCCCGGAGGTCATCATGATCTGGAATCCGCCGCCCTTCACGAGCTTGAGGAATTCCTCGGTGAAATCCCTGCCGATGCGGGTCTTTTTATTGTCGAAGTTCTTCGAGGGGTCGGTGATGCGGAGGTTGTCCTCCTGCGTTTCGTCGAAGCTGTAGCAGCGCCGCATGAGGGAGTGGTGGAACCCGCCGACCATGTCGAGCGCGTCGGTGATCTCGATCGGCCCCTTGAACTCCGCCACGCGCCTGATGTCCGAATTGTCGTACCCGGTTATGATGCCCCAGAACGTGTCGCAGTACGGGTCGGGCAGAATTTCGCGCGCCATGCGGGAGACTTCGCCCGTGAACTTGCGTCCGGCGAGCTCCTTCGGCGTGACGAAGCACGTGTAGTACGGGAGGCTCTCCCGCAGGTCGGGCAGGACCTCGCGGACGTCCGTTTTGTACGTGAAGACTTTCGGGCCGAGCGCGGCGTGTTTTGCCTTGAGCGCATTGACGGCGGGATCGAGTTCGGGATGGTTCGCCGGGACCACGATCGCATAGCCGGGCGCTTTCACCGCGGCCTGCTGCGGGCGGCCCGTCCGTGCGGTACGGTTTCCGCCGGACGCTGCTGCATGGATCGACGGGATGAACGCGGCCGCAACAAGGCCGAGGATGACGGGGACGGCGAAAAGAAACCGTGTTTTCATGGGATCGGACCCTCGTGGAAAGGTTGTTGTATCTGGCTGAAAAATGCTTTTATATAGAGTTAGTCCTTTCCGCGCCGCCGGATCTTAGCGCGGAAGCGGTTTTTTTGCGAAAAAAGACCGGAACGGTCGAAGTCCGCCGATGGAGGAGAGGATTTCCGTGAGAACAAGCTGAATCCCCCGCCCCGGGACAGAGAAGAGGCAAAGCGGAACTCAGTCCTCGTCCTCGTCGTGGCGGCGGCCGAGGAAGAACCGGTACATGGCGCGGAGGAAGGGGTTCTTCGGAAGCTCGTCGTCGTAGTCGTCGCTGACGACCGGGATCTCAAGCGGCTGCTGGTTCGCGAGAAGGCGTTTCGGGTTTTCCTCGAAGAGGATGTTCGCGGTCTCCTCGCCGTAGTTCTCCGTGATGAACTTTTTGCAGGCGGTCTGGCGGAACGCGCGCGAGGTGGAATGCGCGTCGGATGCGATGTAGTGGCAGAGTCCGTGGTCCAGCAGGTCGAGCGAGAATTTCTGGCATCCGCGCCCGAAATCGCCGAGGATCGAAGCCGCCGTGAGCTGCATCGTGTAGCCGGTGTTGTAGATGTGGCGCACGTGGTCCCAGCTCTGAAAGAGGCGTTCCGGGTGCGCGCAGATCGGATGGAACCCGGCGGAGTGGGTGGAACGGCTGATGGCGTCGACGGAGGAGTCCATGCGGCTGCGGACGAAGTCGATGAGGATGAAATTCGTTTTCGCGAGCCCGACGGCGGTTTCGTCCACCTGGAACAGCTGGGGCAGGTTGTATTCGAGCCCGCGCAGAAGCGTGATGCCGTATTCCGCGGCTTTCGCATCGGTCGCGGCGCGGATGTCGTCCATGCGCTTGATCTGGTCCCCGGCGGGCTGTTTCCCGTGCGGCGTGCAGACGATCGTGTCGATGCCGTCGGCTTTCGCAAGCTCCAGCATCCTCTCGGTCTCGCCGAGATCGGGGGAGCCGTCGTCGCCGGGGACGCCCGGCAGGATATGGCAGTGAATGTCGATCATGGTTCGGTATCGGGGGTGGAGGAGATTTGCAGTCCGGCCTTATTTCTTTCCTTCGTCCGCGGAGCCGTCGCCTTCCGGACTGGCGGGCGACATGAGAGAAATGGAGGCTTCCTCTTTGGTGAGGACGGGTTCGGGTCCTTTGCCTTTTTTCTTTTTCGACCTGTGGCTGTACCCGTATCCGTATCCATAGCCATATCCGTAGCCATATCCGTAGCCGTAGCCGCCGTATTTCTTGCCGTATCCGTAGCCATAGCCGTATCCGTATCCATAGCCGTACCCGTAGCCGTATGCGCCGGAGGACTGGGCGAACTGGTTCAGGATGATGCCGGAGATGTTGAGCTTAAGCTCTTTCAGTCGTCCGATCAGGAGCTTCAGGGAGCCGAGCGAGGTCTTGCGGGCGTTGACGACGACGATGATGTCGTCGACCAGCTTGCCCAGCACGAGGGCGTCGGCGAGGATGGTCGCGGGCGGCGTGTCGATGATGATGTAGTCGTAGTCCTTCGCCTTTTCCGCCACGAATCCGCTGTCGGCGAAGACTTCGATGAGGCGGAGCGGGTTCGGCGGGATCGGTCCGGGCGGGATCACGTCGAGCTTGGTGCCGTTGATGTTGCGGGTGACGACCTCGTCGAACGTCTTTTTGCCGACGATGTAGTCGACCAGGCCGACGGAGTGCGCGAGCCCGAAGTAGTCCGCGGAGTCGCCCTTGCGGATGTCGGCGTGGATCATGAGCACCTTTTTGTCCTTTTCCGCGAGAAGGAGGGAGAGATAGCTGGAGAGGAGCGTCTTGCCTTCGTTCGGGGTGGAGCTGGTGACCATGATGACGTGCGCGGAATCCTTCTTCGGGCGGGAATACTGCAGGTTGGTGAGCAGGATCTGGAAGTCCTCGTAGAAGCTGTTGAAGTTGTACGTGGTCTTGTCGTTCAGCGCCACGTTCATCTTCTTGTCGTTGCGGTACGCTTTGCGGCGTTTCAGGCGGACCATGGTGCCGAGCAGCGGGACCTGGAGTTCCTTGGTGATCTGGTCGGTGGACGTGATGTGGTCGCGCAGCATGGCGTAGAGCGTGAGGAGGCCGAAGAGGAACGCGCCGGAGAAGATGAACGCGACGCCCGCCTTGAACACGGGACGGTTGCTGACGGGTTTTTCCTGCGCCTGCGGGACGTCGATGTTTCTGAGCTTGGAGATGCCGAGCTGGGTTTTGATCGTGTCGAGGAAGACCTCGTTGGTCACGGTGGCGGCGGCGAGCGCCATTTCCTTCGATTCGGAGAGGAACGAGCAGTCGATGAAGTGGGTCTTTCGGCTGAGCGTGATCGTTTTTTTGTAGGGGATCTCCTCCAGCGTCAGCTCGGGGTACTCCAGGCTGAGCTGCGTTTTCACGCGGTCCTTCACGTAACGGCTGTCCATGAGCTTCTCATAGTCGTTCAGCATCTTGTCCGCCACGATCAGGTCGCGGTCGATCATGTTCACGGTCTGAAGCTGTTCGTTGGTCCTCGCCGATGCGGTTGCGGCGTCGGTATCCTCCGAGCTGCCCGCATAATCCCATGCAAACAGGGAGAAATCCACGCGGTAGACCGGCTTCGCGATGTACTTGAGGTAGACGAACGTCAATGCCGCGCAGAAGATACCGAACGCTAAAATGTACTGGTAGCGGCGCTTGAAAATATTCCACAAAAACGGAAAATCGACATCACTTGGTTTGCGCATTGGTTCAACACCTTCCGGTTGGTTCTAGAACATGAAAAAAAGCATTAATATAATAATATAGCGCGCGGAGCTCGCTTTTTCAAGGAAGCCCCAAGCCATATTTGCGGAAAATAAGGGAAAATGTCCGCTTCCGGGAAACGGACGGGGATCCGCCTGGCGCGCCTTGCCGGGACGACGCTGTTTTTTCACGCTTCCGGGTCGTACAGGAAGAACGAGCAGTTGTCGCAGTTCACCAGCTCGCCGTTTCTCGCTTCCATCACGGTCTGCGGCGAGTTCTTCATGTTGCAGTTGGAGCAGCTGCCGTTGCGGATCGTGCCGACCGGGCTGCCTTTTCCCGAGGCAAGCATCCTGCGGTACGGGTCGAGAAATTTCGGCTGGACGTTTTTCGCGTATTCCGCGGAGAGCTTTTCCTTTTCGGCGATCTCCTTCACGATGGCTTCCTTGAGGGAATCCAGCTCGCGGACTTCCGCCTGCACGGTCCTGCCGGTCGCCTTGTAGGAGCGTTCCGCCTTCGCGAGGAGCTGCGCGGCGGCGTCCTGTTCGTCCATGAGCTCGATCTCGCGCGTCTCGGAGTTGGAGATGTTTTTCTTCGCGGCCTCGATCTCGGCGAGGATCGCGTTGTATTCGTTGATCTTCTTGACCGAGGTGGATTTAATCATCAGCGCGCGGAGGTTCTCCTGCGCGGCCTGCGTGGCGGCGGCCTGCTGCTTGGCGGCCTGCTCGACTTTCAGCTTGTTCTGCTTCGCCTTTTCCAGCCCCTTCCGCACGACCTCGAACTCCGCGACGAGCGCGGCGCGTTCCTTCGGGATGGACATGAGCCTGTTCTTCAGGTCGCGGATGCGCAGATCCTCCGCCTGCAGGATCAGAAGGTCCTTGATTGCCTGTTTCATCATGGTGCAGTCTCCGGATTGTTTTCTTTTTTGGTAATATAGCCGTCCTTTCTCCAACATCAAGCGGAAAAAGGAAAACTTTCGGCTTTTTTTCGTCCGCGCGCACAAAGTTCCGCATGGTTGAAATCGCCGGGATCCGGGGTATATTAAGGGTGTGCGGACGTTCATCGGAAGGCGGCCGCACGACACAAACTCAAAAGGAGGGAACCATGATGAAAAACGCATGGCGTTTTCTGCTGCCTGTGCTTGCCGCTCTGCCTCCGGCGTTGTCCGGACAGACCGCGGCGGGCGGCGCGGACGACGCCTCGACGCAGACCCTGCGTTTCGTGCAGGACGACGCCCAGGACTACATGGTGTCGAAGATCTACCGCCTGAAATACATCCAGGCAAACGACATCACGCCGTTCGTGATGGGCATCGTGATGCGCTACAACATGAACTCGACCGTGAACTGCGTGGAGTACGGCGCGGACAACGCCCAGATGCTGACCGTGACATGCCCCGTCGAGATGATGCCGTACGTGGACGACTTCATCGCGAAGGCGGACCGGAACGTCCTGCTCGACGGCAAGGTCCCCGGCGACATCGTGAAGGGGACCGGCATCACGCGCGCCGTGTACCGCCCGAAATACCGGTCCGGGCAGGCGCTGCTGAACGTGCTGGTCGATTCGCAGATCGGGGAGGGCGTGTACGGCAGCGTGTACGCCTGGGACCGCAACTCCAACCAGATCTACTGGAAGGACAACAGCTCGAACACGCAGTACGTGTACCAGTTCCTCGGCTACCTGGACCGCCCAGCGCCGCAGATCACCCTCACGTTCCAGCTCTACGAGGTCCGCGAAAGCACGTTCCGCGACCTCGGCATCGAGTACCTGGCGTGGAAGAACGGACCCGGCATGAACATCTTCCAGGTCGGATTCGACGTCATCAACGTGACGTCCGCCGGGACCGCCGCGCTGAACACCATCACCGGGCCCGTCGGCGGGTTTCTCGCCGCGCCCCAGTTCGACGCGAGCTTCATCCGGCTCCTCGCGCAGCGCGGCGACGCGAAGATCACGGACACCGCCTCGCTGACCGTGGCGAACTCCGACACGGAGAGCTATTCGCTCCGGTTCAATCCGCAGCTCCAGAACATCGTGAAGAGCGACAACGACGCCATGAGCGTGGTCGGCGACCATTTCGAACTCCCGGAGGGCTTTTCGCAGGTCTCCCTGCAGGTGAACAGCCCGCTCGTCAACCTCCACTACGGCGAACCCCAGACCGGATACCCTGAGAGCGAGGCGTTCTCCGTGAACGACTACGCGCCGGGGGCGTACGCGGGCATGGACGGCACGCTGTTCTTCGGCTACTCCGTGCAGGCGGCGAACGCGGTCGAGCGCGCGGGCGACGGCACCGAGCTGATCGAGACGAGCGAGATCGCCAGCGACGTGCTCATCCCGCTCAACGAGGAGGTCGTGCTCGGGCAGTGGGACAAGGAGCAGGACGTGGAGCAGACGATCGGCATCCCGTGGCTCTGCCGCATCCCGTACCTCAAATACCTCTTCAGCACCGTCACGACCAACCGCGAGACGACCCGCGTGTACCTCACCGTGACCGCGCGGATGCTGGACACCGCGTGCCCGCAAACGCTTGATTTCGAGACCGGCGAACTGAAGAAAGTCGAAAAAGCGGAAGGAGCCGTGCAATGAACCGGATCAACCTCATTTCCATCGTCGCGGCGGGGTTTGCCTGCCTGCTGAATCTGAACATGAATCTCCGCGCCGCCGACCTGCCCGGCGTGCCGCGCGACTCCAACTTCAACAACACCGGCGGATACGACGCCACGCGCATCGTGGCGCGCCTGAACGTGAACGTGGACCCCGGGACGAAGGTCGTGCATTTCATCCGCGACAACAACGACCCGCGCGTGGTCACGAAGACCTATCTGCTCCGGCACGTCGACCCGTACGAGTTCCGCGACTACCTGCGCCAGATGGTCCAGACCAAGCGCGTCGGCAACTCCATGCTCCAGCAGCAGTACCCGTCGAATACCGCCGCGCCGCCGTTTCTCGCCACCGAAAGCTCCGTCGAGCTCGGCCCCGCCAACGCCCAGCCCGGCTACGCGCCGCCCGTCCAGCTCGGCAGCAACACCGCCGTCGAGTGCCTGAAATACGCCGACGGCACCGGACTGCTCATCGTGAGCGCGGAGGAGTACCGGTTCGCCGACAGCGGAAACGGCATCGGCATCGACACGCTGGTCGCCACGCTGGACGACCCGGCGCTCGGCGCGCTGAACTACGGCTACCAGATGTACATCTACATGCCGAAGTTCGTGCCCGCGCGCAACCTGATGCCGCTCATCGAAAACGTGGGCATGAACATCAACGACGCGACCGAGGTGTGGCAGGGCATGGACCTGGTGGCGTACGACCCCGACCTGAACTGGCTCATCTTCGACGTCTGCAACTACTCCTGCGACAACATCGCCCACATGCTCGCGAAGTTCGACGTCCCGGTCCCCCAGGTCCGCCTGAAGATCAAGGTCTACGAGCTCGACACCGAGAACGACGACCGCATCGGCATCGACTTCCAGGGCTGGAAGAACAACGAGGGCGCGGACTTCTTCTCCGTCGGCGGGCGCTACCGCAACAACTGGTCGTCCGTCTACAGCGGCGGCGTCGGCCCGGTCTCCGCCTACGGCTCCGAGCGCACCAGCTACTTCAACTTCAATCCGAAGTGGAACACGCGCTACATCGACTTCCTGGAGTCGCGCGGGAAGGCGAAGGTCCTGCACACCGGGGAGCTCTGCATCCGCAACGCCGCCGAGGGCGCGACGTTCGCGCGGACCACGCAGATGCTCTACTCCGACGACTCCGCCGCCGTCTCGAAGGCGCAGGCCGAGCCCGACATGGGCGTCGGCCCGTACCAGCTGCTCTCCCAGGTCATCAACAAGGTGTTCGACAAGGGCGATCCGCTCCCCGTCGGCAAGGGCGAGGCGCAGGAGATCAGGGCGTTCACGGGATTCGGGTTCACCATGACCGTGAACAACGTCTCCGTCAACCTCGCGGAAACGCGTTTCGACGTCACGCTCTCGAACACCAGCCTGCTCGGATTCCAGTCCAACGGCGCGCCGCGCGTTTCGAACGGCGGCGTGGTGAAGCAGACCGTCAGCCTGCCGCACGGCAAGGACACGTTCGTGATCGGCGGCCTCACGAAACAGGAGGAGGTCGAGTCGCGCACGGGCGTGCCGTGGCTCATGGACATCCCGGTCCTCGGGTATCTTTTCAGCTCGGTCTCCAACTCGGTCAAGCACACGGAGCTGGTCGTGATGGCGCAGGTCGAATGGGATGCCCCCGCCGACAAGCCGGACCTCAAAAACACCTCGAAGCCGGAGACGCGCGGCGCGCCCGTCGCGGCGAAGAAGAACGCCTCCGCCTCGGAGCCGGTCATGCCCGCGCAGAATATCCCGGCGGACGTCCCGCAGCCTCAGATCTGAACTTGGAAAGGAACTGAACCATGAAACTGTTTTTATACACGCTTCTCGGGTTTCTCTGCGGTTTTATCCTCGCCGCGTGCGTGGTCGTCGAACAGGACGATTTCGAGGACGTCGACCCGGACGACGCCACGCTCGTGGAGTCCGTGAAGCTCGGAAACAACATCCTCGCGGCGTTCTGCGACGAGGATTTCGGCAGGCTGAAGAAAAACATCCCCGGCCCGCTTCAGACGAAGATGACCGAAAAGGACTTCAGGACCTCGTGCGCGAACTGGCGCGACTCGCTCGGGCGCATCAAGGACTTCGATTACGTCCTGGAGCTGGACACGCCCGCGGTGCGGAACCTGATCTGGCGCGTGGAGTTCGAGCGCGACGCCGCCAACGGGAAAGAGGTCGAACAGGACATGCTGTTCCGTCTCGTGACCGGGAAGGTCGACGACGAGGTCAATGTGCTGTCCTGCGGATTCCTTTGAACAAAAAATGAGAATAGAAAACGGGCGCGTTTCCCGTGAAAGGAGACGCGCCCGGAATCAATCCGTTTTGAGGCGAGATCACTTCACCGGTGTCAGGTTGATGCGGCTCACGTTGAGCCCGTCGGATTTCCAGCGGAGTTCGAGCGTGTGCCAGCCCTGCGGGATCGCGATCTCGTAGGAGTTCGTGTCGACCCACTTCTGATCGCCGCCGGTGGCGTTCGCGTTGAACGTCGCCGCGATCTCGCCGTCCACGTACAGCTCGATCGCGAGCTGCGCCAGCGTGTTTATCTGGCCGCTCGCCACACGTAAGGAGACTTCATACTTGCCGTCTTTCTCTGCGTGGACCGCATAACGCGCCACACTGCCGACCGTGGCATTGAAGATGGCCCGGCAACGGCCTGCATCCTCCGCGTCTTCCGTGCGAAGTCCCTGCGAGAGGAACACCGCCGTGCCGGCATCGAACCTCGTTTCACTCGCCGATGCCGGATTGATGACGCTGATGAGGCGTCTGCTGTTCGGGAGCAACGCATTGAAATCGATCGTATACATGCGGGCATCCGCGCCGGAACCCGTGCGGATCGTCACGCTCTTTCCATCGTCGTTCCGAATGATCGTCTTTTCGACTCCGGCAGGCGTCGTGACCTCGATCTTCACATTGGCAAGATTGATATTGATTTCGTTTTCGCTTTGGCCAAGCAAGCCGGGGAGATAGTATGTCGTCACGGCGGGATGGAACCCAATCTTCTCACCGTTGACCGTGATGTCGGTCGGAGCATTTTTGAGCTCGATGCCGGACTTTCCGCTATTCGCGGCAACATCTCCGGGCTGGGGAACGTCCGACTTGACGTTCGAGCTGAGGATGAACCAGTCTTCGCCGGGCTGGTAGGTGTTCGGGAGGCTGTGTTCCTTGCGGAACGTGCGGGAATTCATCACATAGTTCAGCACGTTCTTCGTGCTGCGCTGCATCTCGCCGAGCGTGATGCCCGCCTCGATGCCGTCCGGACGGCCTGCCGCGACCCACTGGTTGTAGGATTCGAGCAGGGAGTTGTCTTTGCCGCGTCCTCCCCCGAAGCCGCCTCCGCCGCCGGGGCCGTCGCCGGGCATGAGGACGTCCATCTGGGAGCGCACGCGCCACGCGTTGTTGCGGACGTGGAGCGCGTCGGACGCGCCCTCGCGTGCCCACCAGTCGGTCATGAGGGAGCCGGTCCAGCCCCACTGGCCGCGCAGGATGGTGGTGTCGAGGTCGTAGTTGTAGTAGTTCCAGAAGCTGTTGACCTTGTTGTAGCTGCCCATGATGTTGTAGGGCTTGCCGACCTTCACGCAGATCTCGAACGCCCGGAGGTAGATCTCGCGGAGGGCGCGTTCGGAGCAGCGCGAATCGTTGGCGTTGCGGTTGGTCTCCTGGTTGTTCAGCGCGAAGTGCTTCGGCACGGTGGACGAGCCGGCCTTCTGGATGCCGCGCGTCATGGAAGCCGCCATGAGCCCGGTGAGGAGCGGGTCTTCGGAGTAGTATTCGAAGTTGCGTCCGCAGAGCGGGTTGCGGTGGATGTTCATGCCGGGGCCGAGGATGCAGTCGACGCCGTTCAGTTCCATCTCAAGTCCGACCTGGTAGTACATCGCCTCGATCAGGTCGTTGTTCCAGGTGCAGGCGAGCAGGGAGCCGATGGGCAGGAGCGAGGCGTTCGCAGAGAGGCGGAGACCGGAGGGGCCGTCACAGGTCGCGATGGGCGGGACGCCCTTGTCGCGGACGCTCTGGAGCGTGCCGCCGAAGACGGAGGCGTTGCCCGCGGGTCCGAGGCGGCTGCCCATGCCGCCGTCGCCGCGGAGGAGCGTTTCGATCTCAGTGGGCGTGAGCTGGGCGACGAACTCGTCGAGCGTGTTTTTGCCCTGCTTCACGTCGATGAGCTTGATGCCCTTGTCGCCGGTCTCCGGCACGGCCTTCGGAAGGCGTTCCTTCACGCGGGCGGGGAGGTCGACTTTCGAGACCGGGACGCGTTCCGTGCCGGGGACGAGCTTGCCGTCCTGCTCGACCGGCTTCACGCGGTCGAACGCGACGCTTTCCGAGGCGATCGCGAGGGCGGGTTCGAGCTGTTCGACCACGGCGAGGTCCTTGAGTTCAATGCTGCCGGAATCCTTCGCGCCGCGGCTGCTGTCGCCGACGTAGAACGTGTACTTGCCGGGTTCGAGGACCCACGCCGCCTGATGCCCGGTCGCGCCGCCGTCATCGAACGAGGCGAAGTCCTTCGCCGGGATCGTGAATGTGAACCTCTGGGCTTCGCCGGGGGCAAGCGCTTTTGTCTTTGCATAGGCCACAAGGACTTTCGCGGGCTTGCCGAGCTTGCCCTGCGGCGCGCCGCAGTAGACCTGCACGACTTCACGGCCGGAGAACTTCTTTCCAGTGTTTTTCACGGTGGCCTTGACGGTCACGCCGTTCTTCGCAAGGTCGGGGGAGTTCACGCTCACATCGATGATATCGAATGAGGTGTAGCTGAGGCCGAATCCGAAGGGATAGAGGACCTTTTCCGGGGCGAACGTCTCGAAGTAGCGGTAGCCGACGTAGATGTCCTCGGTGTAGTTGTTGAACTCGCGGTTGCCGAAGCTCTTCGCCGACGGGTAGTCCTCGTAGGTGTTCGCGATGGCGGACGCGAGCTTGCCGGACGGCGTTTCCTTTCCGGTCAGGACGTCCACGATGGCGTTGCCGGTCTCCATGCCGCCCTGCCAGACGTACATCAGGGCGTCGATCTTATAGTCCTTCACCCATGCCATGTCGATCACGTTGCCGACGTTGAGAAGAACTACGGTCTTCTTGAACGCGTCGGTGACTTCCTTCAGCAGGAACTTTTCGGCGTCGGTCAGGTAGTAGCTGCCGGGTTCGAGCCTGCATTCGCGGTCCTCGCCCGCGGCGCGTCCGATCACGAGCACGGCGGTGTCGGCGCGTTTCGAGGCGGCCTGGATCTGTTCGGCGGTGATGGGCATTTCGGGTGCGTAGAACGGCCAGTTGCCCCAGCCGCCCGCACGGAGCGGATTCGCCTTGGCCCAGTTCGTGTAAGTATCGAGGAGCTCCTTGTCCGGCACGATCCTGTCGGTTTTTGCGAGGGCGTCGGCGAGCGTGACGCGGTACGGCGGCTTCACGTCGCCGCCGGAGCCGTAGCCGACCAGGAAGGTCTGGATCTGCGTGACGCCGAAGAACGCGACGGGCTGGGGGCCGTCCTGCCCGAGCGGGAGCGCGTTGTTGTCGTTTTTGAGCAGCACGATGCCTTCGGCGGCGGCGCGGCGGGCGTATTCCTGCACGGCGGGGTTCGTCGTGGCGAACGCCTGGATCGAGAGGACGGCGGCGGCGACGGCGCATGACGCCTCGGCCGCGACCTTGAAACTGAGGAACGGGATGCGGAATTTCATGTTGTTTCCTTCAGCGGATGGGGGTGATAGCTGTTTCCGGTGGAACGAAAGAAAACCGGCTGCCCCGCGGCGGAACAGCCGGATGTGGTTTCGAGCTTACTTGAAGCTGGCCGCGTTCAGTTCGACCGAGCCCGTCTTTCCGGTGAGGTCGACGAGCTTGCCGTTGTAGCGGGCGGCGAGCGGGATGCCGGAAAGGCCGGAGAGCACGGCCTTGCCGAGCGCGCCGTTGTCCCACTGGATGGCGACCGTGACGTTTCCGCGCGCCTTCAGGCCGGAGACGTTTCCTTTCGGGAGCGCCTTCGGGAGGCAGGGCAGGATGTCGACGATGACCTTGCCGTCAGCGGTCGTCTCCTGCGACTGGAGCAGGATCTCGATCATGCCGGCCGCGCCGCCGAAGTTGCCGTCGATCTGGAACGGCGGGTGCGCGTCGAAGAGGTTGTTGTAGGTCTTGCCGGGGCGGATCAGGTTGCCGACGAGGCGCCATGCGCGGTCGCCGTCGAGGAGGCGCGCCCACAGGTTGATCTTCCAGCCCATGCTCCAGCCGGTGGCGTCGTCGCCGCGCGCGTTCAGGGAGACTTTCGCGGCGTTGAAGAGGTCGGTGTCGCTGGCGCGGATCACGTTGCCGGGGAAGATGGTGAAGAGGTGGGAGACGTGGCGGTGCTGGTTTCTCGGGTTGTCGTCCGGGTGGTCGTCCTGCCACTCGCGGAGCTGTCCCCAGGTGCCGATGGTGAACGGCGGGAACTTCTTCATGGCGGCTTCCATCTTCTCGCGGAAGGCGGGGTCGTCATTGAGGAGCTTCGAGCTTTCGATGGTGGCGCGGAAGAGCGCTGTCAGGATGCCGGTGTCCATGGTCGGGGAGGCGCAGAGGCCGCCCTGTTCGGGGGAGTAGGACGGGATGGTGACGAGCGCGCCGCCGTGGTTGGGGTCGGGCTGGAGGAAGTCAAGGTAGAATTCCACGGACTCCTTCATGACCGGGTAGTGCTTGCGGAGGTCGTCGAGGTTGCGCGTGAACTGGTAGTGGTCCCAGAAATGGAGGCAGAGCCAGGCGCCGCCCATGGGCCACATGCCGGTCGGGGAGAAGTCGATGGGGCCGCACTGGCGCCAGAGGTCGGTGTTGTGGTGGGCGACCCAGCCGTGGTCGACGTCGTAGAGTTTCTTGGCGGCCTTTTTGCCGTTCGGGACCATCTCGTGGATCATGTCGAAGAGCGGCTCATGGCATTCGGAGAGGTTCGCGGTCTCGGCGGGCCAGTAGTTCATTTCCGCGTTGATGTTGATCGTGTACTTGCTCTGCCACGGCACGTTCACCTCTTCGCTCCAGATGCCCTGGAGGTTGGCGGGCTGGCTGCCGGGGCGCGAGCTGGCGATCAGCAGGTAGCGTCCGAACTGGAAATAGAGGGACGCGAGGTCGGGATCGAGCGGGACGCCGTTCTGGCGGCGGGCGTCGAGGCGGAGGTTGGTCGGGACCTTGGACGGCGTGCCGCCGAGGTCGAAGGTCACGCGGTCGAAGAGCTTGCGGTAGTCGGCGATGTGCGTTTTCTTCAGGGCGTCGTAGTCGACGGTGCTGAACTTCTTGAAGACGTCGTCGATGCGCTTCGCGGGGTCGCCGGAGACGTCGTTGTACGCCTTGAACGAGGATTCGGCGTCGAGCAGGATGACCACGGAGTCCGCCTTTTCCACGCTGATGCCGCGTTCGCCGGAGACGAGCTTGCCGCCTTTGTTGAACACGCGGCCGGTGATCTGGATCTTCGTCGCGCCGGGGATGCCGTTGTAGTCGATGGTGCGGCCGGTGAGGGTCATGGTGTTGCCGCTGACCTTGACCGCCTGGAGGTCCTGCGCGGTGCCGAGGAAGGCGCCGACGGTGATGCTGGCGGGCTTGTCGGCGGTCAGGCGTACGGCGACCACGCGGTCCGGGAAGCTGGCGAAGTATTCGCGGGTGTAGGTCACGCCATTGCGCGTGAACCTGGTCTGCGCGACGGCCTCGCGGATGTTCAGGCTGTGGATGTAGCCGGAGACGTCGCCGTCGCCGGTGTCCTGCTCAAGCCCGAGCGCGCCCGCCACGGAGAACGCCATTTCGGCGCTCGGACGGGAGATGAAGCTGCTGTTCGCGATGTTTCCCGCCTGGTCCGCCTTGCCTTCGAAGATGAGCTGGCGCATCTGCGCGAGCTTGTCCGGGGAGGCGTCCGGGTTCAGGTGGTCGTACGGACCGCCCGCCCAGATCGTGTCCTCGTTCAGGATGAGGTATTCGCGTTCGGGACGGCCCGCGATCATCGCGCCCATGTGGCCGTTGCCGATGGGGATCATGTCGGTCCACTGGGTTGGCATGCGGCGGAACCAGACCGTGAGCGGGTCTTCGGGAGCCGGGGCGGGATTGGGATCCTCGGCGCGGTTGTTCCCCTCGTCGTCGGCGCGCAGGATCTTCACGTCGCGGACGGGGAACAGAGGCACGCCGCCGGTGATGGGCTTCGCGGCCTGGACGTCCCAGGAATAATTCGCCTTGGCGTCGGCGAAACCGGCGGCCGCGTCCGAAGCGGAGTTGAGCTTCGCGATCTCGTCGGCGGAGAGCGCGCGGTCCCACAGCGCCACGTAGTCGATGCGGCCGTTGAACCGGCTGTTGCCGTTGCCGTCGCCGCCGATGACCATCGCGCGCCAGGTGGGCTCGCCGATCACGTTGTTCGCGCGGGACTGCGCGACGCGCTGTCCGTTGGCGTACACCTCGAAACGGTGTTCCTTCTGGCTCGCCACGATGACGAGCTTTACGGGGCCGCCCTTCGGAAGGCTGTCCGAGCTGACCTGAGCCGCGCCCTGGACGCCGTTCACGCGGAGACCTGCCGAGCGCGCGGGCTGTTGACCCCAGCCGCCGCCGGGACCGCCGCCGAATCCGCGTCCGCCGCCGATCATTGCGTTGCTGAAGTCGGGTCTTCCTCCCGCGCCGAAGCTGACGGAGAAGCCGCAGTTGCCGCCCTGCTGGTTCAGCAGCGTGCCGTTCCAGTTGTCGCTTTCGGCGGTGATGGCGATGGTCATTTCGTGCGGCGTCGAGAGCAGACGCCCGACGGGCGTGGAAAGAGGCTGGGAGGGTTCCGCCGCGGCGGACGAGAGCGCGGCGAATGCCACCAGAGCCGTACAGACGAGGAAACGTTTCATGCTATTTCTCCTTGAAACATGAGGTTAAGTTTGGGTTTCAAGGGGAATATAGCATAAAATCAAGGCGTTTTCAAGACGCTTTCCGCCCTTTGCCGAAGAAATGGACGTTTTTTTCTAATAATGTAACGTTAGTAACGTTGGGAGGACGAGTCTGCCGCGCGGAAACGCCTTGTTTCGAAACGGCACGGGTGGTGCCGTCACTGTATCATCTCTTCGCCGCCGTCGCGCGTCATCTCGTTGATGCGCTTTGCGAAATCCGGCGTGGTGGCGAAGCACGGGAAGTAATTCCCCTGCCACCAGACGGTCCGGCACGTCGGATAGACGTTCCCGAACCACGTGGAGCCCTGGAGCAGCATCACGCCGTAGACATAGATGCGCCCGAACCGCTGGGGCTGGGCGTCGAATCCGCCGTCCCACGAGGCTGCCCAGCCGAGCGTGCCGTTGGTCAGCTCCGTGATGGACGTGAGCGAGATGCGGCCGGGCGCGCCGGGCAGCACGATCGGAGCGTCCGCGGGCACCAGGATCCCGCCGCCGGAACTGCTCGCGGCAGGCAGGTCGTTTCCGGCGACCGCGGGGCCGGAGAAGAACCAGCCGGGCTTGGAGTCGAGCATCAGGCGGTCGCGCATCTTCCACATCACGGCGTCGCGCGATTCCGGCGTGAGGTCGGCGAAGCTGACGGTCTTGGTGGTGATGCTGCCGTCCGGCAGGCGTCCGGTCACGATGATGCGGGAGCCGGACATGCTGTCGACGGTGGCGTTTTCGAGCGTGACGCCGTCGAGCAGACGGATCACGAAATCGGACGCTGGCGCGGCGGCCAGCGCGACGGCCAGGACGGCGCAGACGAGCGTCAGCACGACTGTTAATAATGCACGTTTCATAATCCCCTCCTTATTTTGAAACGGAATGACAAAAGCCGAAGCGAGCTTACTGCGCGGCGTCGGCGTGCGCCGCCAGGTCGCCGGGCGAATTGCTCCAGAGCAGCGCCAGGTTCGCGCCGCGCACCCAGCCCTCGTCGTTGTTTTCCAGCCGCACGCGCACCCAGTCCATGCGGTTCTCCTCGATGGAGACCTCCGTGCCGGGTTTCAGGTACTGTTCCACGCGGCCGGATTCGGCGGACGGCAGGCTGTACAGCGGCGCGTTGCGGACGATCACGACCGCCTCGCGCGCCGGATCGACGGCGGACGCCTTCGCGATGAGCGCGGCGGCGCAGATCACGGCGACCGCGATCCCGGCGTAGAACGGCCATTGCCACAGGTTCGAACGGCGGCGGAAGAACATGCCGAGTGCGACCAGCACGAGGGTGAGGCCGAACGCGCACAGGACGATCCATTCGTCCACGCGCAGGAAATCGCGCGCCGCGACCATGAAATCGGCGGGCGATTCCACGCGGTATTTCGGCGGCAGGAGCAGCTTGCGGCGCGTCAGCTCCAGATTGCCGGTGATGTCGGAGTCGCGCGGCTGGAGATAGCGGGCGCGTTCGTAGCAGACCAGGGCGCGCGGGTAGTCGCCGAGCTGGTAGAAGCAGTTGCCCATGTTGTAGATCAGGGCGGGGGAGACGCTTCGCGGGTCGATCTTCGAGGCGTAGTAGTCCAGCGCCTGTTGGAACTGCCCGGCGTCGTAGGCGGTCTTCGCCTCGTCGGAAGTCTTCGGGAGCGCGGTCTCGGCGGTCTCCTCGGCGGCGGGCTTGTCCGCCTGTGTGACATCCTCTTCCGCCGCATTCGCGGGCAGGGCGAGGCAGAGCGCGCCCAGGAGGAACGCGACCGCGCCGAACTTGCGGACGGCGGACGCGAGCTGTCTGCGGAATCTCTCGTTGAGCTCGTCGCGGAGCGACGGCATCCACGCGATGTTCGCGAGGTCTTCGAGCTGGCGGCCGAGTTCCGGCGCGGATTCCTTCACGCGAGAGGCGGTTTCGCCCAGCGCGGTCCCGGGCGGCAGGTCCAGCATGTCGTTGAAGAACGCCGCCAGGTCGGAGCCGACCTTGTCCGGCAGGTCCTGCGGCGGCGTCTTTTCGATGGCGGAGGCGAGCTTGCCTCTGCGGGCGCGGGCGTCGATGCGCCTGCGTGCGGACGGATCGGATTCGAGGGAACGCTTCCGCGCGGCGGCGAAAGCGCTTCCGCCAGCGATGAGCAGTCCGGCGAAGATCAGGATGAACGACGTGCGGAAGGCGTTTGCGGCGAGCGGCATCGAAGCGTATCCGCCGTCGCCTTCGTCGTGCAGGTACAGGATGCTTTCCGGGGCGGGCGAAGCGCCTGCGCCCGAGGTGAGTCCGGGATCGGCGTTCACGACCGCCGCGCCAGCCGGGATCGCGGCGATGCCGCCGGATGCGGACTTGTCCACCGTGATCGTCTGCTTGAAGCTGAACGGGACGTATTTGCCGGACGCGGGATCGAACGTGGAGCAGTGGAAGGAAAGGGGCTGTTCGCCCGCCTCGAGCGGGATGAGGATGCAGCTCACGGAGACGCCCGCGGGCGTTTCCGTCGTTTCCGGCGGATAGGCGCGGAAATGCTCCGGCTCGATCTTCGGCATGTTCAGCATTTCGGTCTGGTCCTCGCCCGAGAAGCTGATCTTCAGGCTCAGCGGCTCGCCGATGCGGTACGGGCCGGGCGAGACGGACGCCTCGGCCGTCCATTTCCCGATGAGCCCGACGAACGGCGCGTCGGCGGGCGCGGGGGGCAGCGGCTTGATCGTGATCTCCGGCGAAGCGCCGCGGACGGTCCGGCGGGTCGAGGTGAACGCGGAGAAGAAGTCGCGTTCGTCGAGGAGCAGCACGTTGGTTTCGGCGAGGAGCTGGAGCTTTCCGGGTGCGAGGGCGCGGAACCGGGAGTCGAAATCGTAGACGGTGTACGGGATGTTTCCGAGGCGCTGGTTGTGGCTGGTGACGGATTCGAAGTTCGGGGCCTCCGGGTTGATCCTGCGGAAATCGTGGAACCGGATGGACATCTTGCCGTTGACGGGCTTGATCTCCGGGTAGTTGACGAGGCGGAGCTCGTAGGGCGTGCGGACGAAGACGGAGAGCTGGAGCGGGATCTCCTCGCCGACCCAGAACGAGGGCGTTTCGCCGTCCTTCGTGCCGGGGAACGTCATGCGGGCGTAGACGGGCTCGTTGGAGTTGGTCTGCGCGGGGTCGATCTTCGGCATGGCGGAGATCCTGAGCTTGAGCGGGGCGGTCTTCTCCGGCTGGCGCGCGTTGCCGTTCACGATGACCTCGAACGGCGGGACCGTGAACTCGCCTTCCTCGAGGGCGGCGAACGGGATGCGGAGCGTGTATTTCGAGGAGGTCACGCCGTTGATGATCGACATGCTGGAGCCGCTGGAGATGCCGCTGCTCCATTCAAGCCCGGACACGGGAGGGAGCGGCTGGCGGAGCTGGAGCCGGCTTACGTTTTCGGCGGAGACCTCCACGTATCCGCGCATGCCCACGGTGAGGTTGCGCGGCTGGACGGAGACTTTCAGGTCGGCCGCCGCGGCCGCGAAGGCAAAGAGAAAGAGGAGAAAAGCGGCGAATCGGGGGAGAAACGTTCTGTTCAGCATGGTGTTACCAGTCCTTTTCCACACGGTTGTTCAGGCGGGCCGGACGGCGCATCTGGTTGGCGTCCTTGAAATCAAGCTCGTCCTTCGACATCATATTGAGAATGGCCTCGGCCTGTTGTTTGTCCATGTCGCCCTGATCCATCGGCGTTTCCCCGGCGTCCGCCTGGCGCGGCTGCTGTCCTGCCTGTTCCTGCTGTTCCTCCTCGCCTTGCTGTTCCTGCTGTTCGCCCTGATCGCCGGACTGCCGGTCCTGTTCGTCCTGCTTGTCCTGGTCGTTCCGGTCGTCCTGCTGGTCCAGCGTGTCGAGTGCGTTTTTCAGGTGTTCCTCCGCCTTTTCGCCGTTGCCCTGCCGCTGTTCCTCGCGGGCTTTCCGAAGCTCTTCCTTCGCCTGCTGCGCGGCCTGCTTCTGGCGTTCCTGGTTCATCTCGGAAGCCTTCTGTTCCAGCTCGGAAACGGTCTCCTCCGCCTGACGGGTCCTGTCCTGCGCGGACTGCTGGTCCTGCTGACCTTCGGACTGCTGGTCCTGCTGTTGCTGCTGGTCCTGCTGTTGCTGCTGGTCCTGCTGACCTTCGGACTGCTGGTCCTGCTGTTGCTGCTGGTCCTGCTGTTGCTGCTGGTCCTGCTGATCCTGACCTTCGGACTGCTGGTCCTGCTGTTGCTGCTGGTCCTGCTGGTCCTGCCGGTCGTTCTGCTGGTTTTCCTGCTGCTGTTGGTCGTGCGCCTGCCGGGTCTGCTGACGCGCCTGTTCCATGAGCTTTTTCAGCTCTTCGATCTGCTTTTTCATCTCCTCCGCCTGCTTGCGGTCGGCGAGGAGGATCTGCTGGTTGCGGATGACGGACGCGTCGCCCGCGGCGGAACGCATGCTTTCGCGGTAAAGCTCCTCGGCCCGGTTCAGCTTGACCAGGGATTCCTCGACGGTCTTTTCCGCGGAATTGAGGTCCTGCGCCTGAAGTTTTTCCGCGGCGCCCTGAAGGCTCGAACGGGCGTCGAGGTGGGCGATCACGCCGATGTTCTGGTACGACGAGGCGCGCACGAGCGGCTCCTTTTCGGAGGCGGCGATGGCGCGTTCGTAGAACGTGCGCGCCTTTTCGTCGTCGTGTTCGACCTGTTGCTGTTCCAACCCGGTGTTGTAGAGCTCGGCTGCCGACCTGACGGGTTCCGGCGCGGGCGTTTCTTCCGGGGCGGTCCCGCTGTTGTTCGCGGGCGCGGCGGCCTGCGTCTGCCGGATTTGAGCGGGGGCGGCAGTTGCCTGCGCGCGGGTTTCCGCCGGAGCGGCGCAGAGCAGGAGCGCGGCGAGCGCGAGGACGGTCTGAACGGAACGCGGGCGCGTTTCGGAGACGCAGAAGAAGATCGCGAGGAGCACGATCGCGGCGGCGAGCGGGTAGGCGGGGCGTTCGATGGGGCGGAACGTCGATACGGCGTTTTCGCTCTCCTTGCGGTCGAGCATTCTGATGCGCGTTTCGAGTTCGTCGACGCCGCTGTATGCGGCTGTGGAGCGGACGTAGATGCCGCCCGTGCGGCGCGCGAGTTCGGTCAGCTGGGGCTCGTTGAGCGGGCTTTTGACCGGATTGCCTTCGCGGTCCGTGAGGATGCGGAGCTTGCCGTCCTCGTCCTTCACGCGGATGATCGCGGGGTTCGAGGGGTCGCCGACGCCGACGGCGAAGATCGGGATCTGCGCCTTCGCGAGGTCGCCGACGACGGATGCGCCGCGCCCGGTGAGTTCGTCGCCGTCCGTCACGAGGATGACCGCCTTGTGCGTGCCCTGCGCGCCCTCGAACGCCTTGACTGCGTTCTCAAGCGCGAGCTGGACGTTGGTGCCGCCGACCGGGATCGTGTCGGTGTCGAGGTCGTCCACGAGCTGGATGAAGCTCGCCCGGTCCACGGTCAGCGGGCAGATCAGGAACGATTCGCCCGCGAACGCGATGAGTCCGAAGCGGTCGCCGGGATTCTTCTTTACGATTTCGCGCACGAGCCATTTCGCGTGGTCCATGCGGCTCGGCTTCACGTCGTCGGAGAGCATGCTCCGCGAGACGTCGAACAGCACGAGCAGGTCGCGCCCGGTGGAGGTGTCCTGCATGACCTGTTTGCCCCAGGACGGACGCGCGGCGGCGACGGCGAGGAGCAGCACGACGAGCGAGAGGAGGATGATGCGGAAAACGCGCTTGCCGGGCGAAGCGTTGGAGAAACGGTCGGCGCGTTCGTTCGTGCCGAACATTTTAAGCAGAAGCCTGTTCCGGCGGACGCCGCCCGCGATGGCGAGGACCAGGATCAACGGGATGATCCACAGTAAGTTCCATAATATGTTGCTGCTGAGAAATGACATGTCGTTGCGCTTCCTTCGGGCGGACCCGGCCGCTCCGTTGATTGTGTTTCAGAGGATGCGATGCCCGGTCGCTCCGGCGGGGCCGCGGGACAAACGCCCGTCTCCCGGGGGGAAACGGAGCCGTCCGGCGGCCGGGGAACGGTCCGGCATCACCCCCTTTAGACACGTCTTTTCGCGGTTTGTTCCATGGGGGCGTCCCCCTGCGCCGCAAATTTCCGGCATAAAGTTTTGAACTGGTCGCCGCGGTCTTTGTAATCGCGGAACATGTCCATGCTGGCGGTGGCGGGGGAGAGCAGGACGACGTCGCCGGGCGCGGCGCACGCGACCGCCGTTTCGACGGCTTCCGGGAAGGTTTCGCACATGGAGAACGGCACGGCGCTCCTTTCGAGATATGCGGCGATCTTTTGTCCGCACGAACCGAAGACGACGGCGCGCTTCAGGTGTTTCAGGCTCGGCGCAAGCTCCTCGAAGTCCATCGCCTTGTCCAGGCCGCCGAGCAGGATGACCACGTTGCGGTCGCCCCCGACGGCGGCGAGCGCGGCGTTCACGGCGTGCGGATTGGTCGCCTTCGAGTCGTTGATGTACTGTACGCCGTCCGCGGTCAGGAAACGTTCCAGCCTGTGCGGGCCGGACTCGAATTTCGCAAGCGCATCGGCCACGGCGGGATCGAATATGGCGTCCTCGCCCCGGACCGAAGCGAGAAGCGCGAGCGCGGCGAGCGCGTTTTCCAGATTGTGGACGCCCTTCAGCGCGAGCTTTTCAGCGGGGATAACGGCGCGTCCGCGGAACGAGAGGGCGCCGTCGCGGACCGTGAAGTCGGCGGGCAGGTCCGCCGAGAACGTGTAGAGTTTCTGCTCGGGTGCGGCGGGTTTGAAGCGGTCGCGGACGAGCGAGTTCACCACGCAGACTGCGGCGGGGTCGCCGAGCAGCTTGAACTTCGCGGCGGCGTATGCCTCCATGCTGCCGTGGCGGTCGATGTGGTCGGACGCCAGGTTCAGGACCGCGGCGGCGGCGGGATGCGGCACGGGCATGATCTCGAGCTGGAACGAGCTGATCTCGACGACGGGGAGGTCGAGCTTGCCGTCGAGGCAGTCGATCGCGGCGTCGCTCATGGCGTAGCCGTTGTTGCCGCAGGCGCACGCCCGGACTCCGGCGGCGCGGAAGAGCTCGGCGGTCAGCTCGGTCGTGGTCGTCTTGCCGTTGGTCCCGGTGATGCCGACGAACGGCTTTCCGCAGGAACCGAGCGCGAATTCGAGTTCGCTCACGAGCCTGCCGGAGGCTTCGGCGAGTTTCGTCCGCACGGGATTTCCGGCGCGGAATCCGGGGCTCAGGACGGTGCGTTCGAACCGGGGCAGTCCGTCCTGCGCGCGAAATCCGAAATAAACGGCTTCGGGGCGTTTCGGGAGGGACGCGGCGAATGCGCGGAGGGAATCGTTGTCCTGTTCGTCGAGCAGGGCGAAGGGGATGCCGAGGCGGGCGGCGAGCCTGGCGGCGGCGCGTCCGCTGACGCCGCAACCGGCGATGAGCGTCATGCCGCTGAATTCACTGGTCATAGGTTATTTTCCTTCATGAGGACCGGATCGCGTTTGAACCATGTGTGCAGGTCCAGGTCCTGGTCGTTGAAAATGGTTTCGAGGTCTTCCTGTTCAAGGTTCCGGTATGCCATGAGCTGCCCGAGACGTTCCCGCACGGCCTCTGCCGCGCCCCGGCTTCCCATGCGACCGTAGACGTCCTCCAGCATGAGGAGCGGCAGAACGGACCGCGGGCGGAGCGCCATGGCGCGTTTGAGGAAGGGAACGGCGTCCGCGGGGTGTCCGCCGATCACGCATGCCCGTGCGAAATAGTCGTTGACGTAGCCGAAGTCGGGCGTGCTGCTCGCGGCGAACATGGCATAGTAGCGCGCGGCGTGCGCCGTGTCGTGAACCGAGGCGTGTTTGAGCGCGCGGGATCTGAGTTCCAGCCTCGCCCCCGGCATGGACGCCGCCATGAGGTAGAGCTTTGCGGCGTCGGCGTGCCGTCCCTCCAGCGCGAGGTCGTCCGCATGCCAGGCGAGCGATTCCGCCGCCAGGTTGCCGAACGCGGCGAAGAGGCCTGTCCCGAGCAGGACGAGACCGAACGCGAAGAGCGCGGGGCGGACCAGGCGGCGCGTCCGCTGCTCGGGCGGGCGGCTTTGTTCAAACCTCTTCAGAAACTCCCAGCGGAAGCGGCGCAGGAACGCGGGCGGACGCCAGAACGGAGCGGGCGTGCCTTCGCGTTCGTGGATGAGGATGCCGAGGAAGACCATGGCGAGGAGATTGGTCGGCCAGCGGAAGAGGACGAGGTCGAACTGGGAATGGACCAGCAGTCCGGCGAGGCAGAGCAGGGAAAGCTGCGTTTCGCCGCCGGGATTGAGCCCGTCGGCCCTGTCTCCGGAATCCGGCGCGTCAAAGCGTTTCGCGGCGAAAAACATGGGTTCCAGCACAAGATACAGCCAGCAGAACAGCCCGAGGATGCCGAACGAAGCGGCGATGTACAGCGGGTGGTTGTGCGGATGGTCGATCCGCACGGAGGAATGCCGCATGGAAAAGAATTCCGGGCGGCGGAAGCGCAGATACTCCTGTTCGAACGACGGCGCGCCGAATCCGAGTTTCGGGCTTTCCGCGACCATGTTCACGGTCGTCTGCGCCAGAAAAACGCGTTCGTCCCGCGAAAGGTTCTCCAGGATGCGGTCGTGCGAGGTGAAAAATGCGAACCAGACCGACCCGACGATCGCCAGCGCCA
Organism: uncultured bacterium; assembly: GCA_902780135.1. GTDB lineage: Bacteria > Verrucomicrobiota > Lentisphaeria > Victivallales > UBA1829 > UBA1732. The sequence continues at coordinate 11,789 of CACZEK010000006.1, read as the reverse complement.
GAACGGCAAACAGAGCCAGGCGGCGGCTGCGGTGTCCCAGCTTCAGGAACGCCCACAGCGCCCCGGCGGCCGCGATCCCCAGTGCCGCGCCGCGCGATTCCGTCAGCGCGATCTGCCAGAGCGATATGCCCGCGACGAGGAGGAGAGACCCGGTGCGCCAGCAGGAGTTCACGGACCGGTTCCCCTCGGAGGGAGTCCATTTCCAGGCGGTCAGGATCGCGAACGGCGCGGTGACGGCGAGCAGGGAGGCGTTCCAGTTGATGTTTCCCGGCAGTCCGAAGAGGAACCAGTGCAGCCCGTAATACTGGACGAATCCGAGCGCGACGTCGATCAGCCAGAAGAGCGTCAGATACCACGGCAGCAGGCGTTTGAGCTCGCGGGCGAACACGCACACGGCAAACGGGACCGCGACCGTGAGGAAGAGTTCGCCGGTTTCCGCCGCGCTGTACTGTCCCGCGTGACGGACCCCGTGCCATACGCCGATGCCGAGCAGGACGCCGCCGGCGATAAGCAGGCCGCGCGGGAGATGGTCGTACACGGACAGGACCCGCCGGGGGAAAAGCAGGGCCGCGCCCGCCGAAACGAGGACGACCGTACCCGTTTCGAAGAACCGGACCGACCATGTCGGCACGCAGAGGAGCATCCCCGGGCAGACCAGCAGGGCGGCCAGGAAAAGAAACGCTGCGGCGGTGACGGCGCTGCGAGATGTTGACTCCTCGTTCGGCATGGCGGATCGGGCTCCGGGTTCGTTTTCGCTGAAAAATGGCAATCTAAATACTGTACATGCGGAATCCGTTTTTTCAAGGTTTCAACCGGCGCGGCGCTTCTTTTTCTTTTCCTCGCGCCGGACCCGGGCGCGCCTTTTCCGAAAAAAAAGCGAAACCGGGCACAAAAACGCTTTTTTCACTTGCGAAACGCGCGTTGACGCGTTACATTATGTATTGGCGGGGCATCAAAGCGCCGCCAGGAAGGGAACCCATGAAAGACGACAAAGACGATCAGAATATGGAATTTCACGACGTGAAGAACCCGGGGTCCTTCGCGCCGGTCAATATAACCATCTCGGGCGAGAAGAAAGACGGCTCGTCCGGAAACGATTCATCGGAAGACAGCATCCTTGAGGCTCCGGCGCTCATCCTGAACGGCATCGTCGTTTTCCCGTATGCTCTGACGCCGCTCGTGCTGAACGATCCGGGCATGATCGCGCTGATGGACGCGGCGTCGTCCGGCGACCGCATGATCGCGCTGTTCCCGGAGGTGCCGGACGACGAATCCATGCGCGGCCTGATCAAGGGCAGGGCGTTCGACCCGAATGCGAGTTCGTTCCTGCTCAACAGCCGCCGGATCTCCTCCGTCGGCGCGCTCGCCCGCATCGTGAAGACGCTGAAGTTCCCGGACGGCACGGTGCGCGTGCTGGTGCGCGGCATTTCGCGCTGCCGGTTCATGGGGCTGGTGCCGGGCAAGCCGTACATGGTCATGAAGGTGCACCGGTTCCCGGACGCGCCGGACGCGTCTCTGGAGACGGCGGCGATGGTCCGCAACGCGACCAAGCAGTTCCAGGAAGTGATCTCGTTCGCGCCGAATTTCCCGGAGGAGCTGAAGATCGCGGTCCTCAACATGACCGACAATGCGCGCATCACGGACGTGATCGCCGACACGCTCAACATCTCCTTCGCCGAGAAGGTTGTCCTGCTGGCGACGCTGAAGCTCCAGGACCGTCTGCATTTCCTGACGATCCTGCTCAACCGCGAACTGGAGGTCCTGCGCCTCGGATCCGAGATCCAGAGCCAGGTCCACGACGCCATGTCGAAGCAGCAGCGCGAGTTCTTCCTGCGCGAACAGCTCAAGCAGATCCGCGAGGAGCTCGGGGAGGACAACCGCAACCCGGACGTCGTCGCGATCACGGAACGGGTCGAGAAGGCGCATCTGCCCGAGGCTCCCCATAAGGTCGTGATGAAGGAGATCGAACGCCTCAACATGGTGCCGCCGTCCTCGCCGGAGTACAACATCTCCTACACCTACATCGACTGGCTGCTCAGCCTCCCGTGGACGGAAGCCTCGGAGGAGCGCGCCAACGTGCAGGTCGCCGCGTCCGTGCTCGACGCCGACCACTACGGGCTCAAGGACGTGAAGGAGCGCATCCTCGAATTCCTCGCCGTCCACCAGCTCAAGAAAAACCACAAGTCCCCGATCATCTGCTTCATCGGGCCGCCCGGCGTCGGCAAGACCTCGCTCGGACGCTCCATCGCCGTCTCGCTCAACCGCAAGTTCGTCCGCATGTCGCTCGGCGGCATCCGCGACGAGGCGGAAATACGCGGACACCGCCGCACCTACATCGGCGCGCTCCCCGGACGCATCATCCAGGGCATGAAGCGCGCCGGGACGGTCAACCCGGTGTTCATGCTGGACGAGCTCGACAAGCTCGGCAGCGACTACAAGGGCGATCCGGCGTCCGCGCTGCTCGAAGTGCTCGACCCGGAGCAGAACAAGGCGTTCAACGACCATTATCTCGAGGTGGACTACGACCTCAGCAAGGTGATGTTCATCGCGACCGCGAACATGCTGGAAACCATCCCGCGTCCGCTGCTCGACCGCATGGAGATCATCCGTCTGCCCGGCTATACCGCGCTCGAAAAGGAGCAGATCGCGAAGCGCTACCTGATCCCGCGCCAGATGGTCGAAAACGGACTCAACAACTCGTACGTGCGCTTCAAGCACAGCGCCGCGTTCGAGATCATCGAGCACTACACCATGGAGGCGGGCGTCCGCAGCCTGGAACGCACGATCGCCTCGGTCTGCCGCAAGCTCGTCCGCAGGTTCGTGGAGCGGAACGGCGGCCAGCCGCCCGCAAAGCCGGTCGTCGTGGACGACAAGCTCGTCCGCGAACTCCTCGGCCCGCGCAAATACACCAGCGACGAGAGCGAGAACCTGCCGCGCGTCGGCATCGTGACCGGCATGGCGTGGACCAGCTGCGGCGGCACCACCCTGGAGGTCGAGGCCGCCAAAATGCCCGGCAAGGGCGATTTGAAGCTCACCGGCTCGCTCGGCGACGTCATGAAGGAAAGCGCGCTCGCGGCGTTCAGCTACGTCCGCGGACACGCCAAAGAGCTCGGCATCGACCAGAAGATTTTCAGGGAGAACGATTTCCATATTCATGTGCCGGACGGCGCCACGCCGAAGGACGGTCCGTCCGCCGGCATCACGCTCGCCACCGCCATCGTGTCGCTCCTCACGGACAGGCCCGTGCGGCCCCGCCTCTCCATGACCGGCGAGATCACGCTCAGCGGGAAAGTCACGCCCATCGGCGGCGTCCGCGAGAAGGTGATCGCCGCGCTCCGCGCCGGGATCCGCGACGTCGTGATGCCCGCCGACAACGAGAAGGACCTGGCGGATGTCCCGCCGGAGGTCCGCAGCAAAATCGCGTTCCACTTCGTCCGCTCCATCGACGAGGTGCTGAAGATCGCGATGCCGAAGAACGTCAAGCCGTTTGTGCCGAAGCGCGGAGACCGGACGAAGGACGAGTTCTACGTTTACGACGACTATCTTTTCCAGCAGGTCGAACCCGAGGAGAAGACGCCGGAACGCAAGGACGCCGCGCCCGCCGCCGGAAAAACCGGGGCGGCGACTGCGGACGGGAAGACACCCGAAGCGGCAAAGCCCGCTGAGGAAAAGCCCGCTGAGGAAAAGCCCGCCGCCGAGCCTGCGGAATCCGGGACGAAGAAGCCGGAACCGCCGCCCGCTCCCGCCGCGGAGAAGAAGCCGGAACCCGCCGCTCCCGCGAAGCCTGCCCCTGAAAAGAAGCCGGAACCGTCGACCGCTCCGCCCGAAACGAAACCGGCGGACAAGCCTGCGGAATCCGCGGAAAAGAAGCCGGAACCGGAGCATCGCGCCGCGGCGCAGTTCGAATTCAGGAAGCCGACGCTGATCGTGAATTACGGAAAGTTCAACACTTCGTTCACGGTCGGGCAGCTCCCGCTCAAAGCGCCGGAACCGCATACGATGCCGGAAGCGCGGAAACCCGCCCCGCCCAAGTCGTTCAAAGTCCCGGAAAAGCTTCATCTGGACGTGAAGATCGCGACCTCGAAGGAGGCTGTCGAGGGGCCGGTGATCTCGCTCGTATTCCCCGCGGAGGAGGAAAAAACTTCCGCGGCGCCGGTCCGCAAAAAAGCGCCCCGGAAGGCCGCCGCGCCGAAAAAGAAGGATTTCCGCCCCGCGAAACCGCTGAAACTCCGGGTCAAAGTGTCGCCCGCCGCGCAGGCCGCGGATGCCCCGGAGAAGAGGAAGCCGCGCAAAGCCGGCTCCGCCTCGGCCAAGAAAGGAAAATGAACATGACGCACCTTTCCCCCCGTTTGATCCTCTGTTCCCTGCTGTGCCTGGCGGGCGCGTCGTTCGCGTTCGCCGCCGACGAATCCGCGCCTCAGAAGGATGCGGAACAGCAGCAGGAGCTCCCGCCCGAAGTCCTCAAGCTGCTGTTCCCCGAGGAGGAGCAGGACCCCGCAAAGATCTCCGCCGAGGCGTTTCTCCGCATGGCGAGGCGCGCCCCCGCCGGCGAATCCTGGGCGAAGATGGAAGGCACCGCTACGCACCGCCGCAGCGGCTCCAGCGCGGTCAAGGACACGATCCGCGTCGGCATCCGCTTCACCCCGAAGCGCGTGATCGCCCAGCTCGTGTTCGCCGGAAACGAGTTCTACGAGCTGGGGCAGACGTTCGACACGCCGCCCGTCTTCACGCAGGAGACCGACGTCCCGGACAAGGACAGGACGCGCCTCTCCCTGTACGGCATCATGCCGTCCGATCTCACGCTCGGATTCCTCTACCGCGACCTGGTGCGCGAGGAGAAGCCGGAGAGCGTGAAGATGATCGACTGCCGCGTGTTCGTGCTGAAGGGCGGCGAAAACGACTATGTGCGCGTCTGGCTGAGCAAGGAGTATTTCTTCCCGCTGAAGGCGCACTGGTTCCGCTCGCTCCCCGACGACAAGGCGAAGCCGTACCGCGAGCTCGAGCTCGGCGGCGTCAAGAAGGAAAACGATTTCTACGTCGTGCAGGAGCTCTTCCTGTTCGGACAGGACTGGCGCACCCGCGTCGAGTTCGACAAGCGCGACGCCGGCCGCGTGGAGGAGGCGAAGGCGCCCGCCGACCTCTTCCTCTCGAAGGACGACGACGAAACGCCCGCGGCTCCCGCTACGGCGGCGGACGCGGACAAGGATAACGCGAAGGACAAAGACAAGGACAAAGACAAGGACAAAGACAAGGAGTCCGGAAAATGAACTTCCGCACGGTCGGGATCATACGGCGCGGACTGCGGCGCGGCGAATCCGGTCAGGCTTTCGCCGAGCTGACGGTCTCACTTGTCGCGATCCTGGCCGTGTTCGTCGGGTTCCTGCTGATCGCCGCGCTCGGTTCGGACCGCGTTTCCACGATCATCCGCGCCCGCGAGGAAGCCGACCGGAAGAGTTCGAGCGGCGTCTCCTCCCGGGGCGGCGAAAGCATCCGCTACTGGGACTACGGCGCGGACGAGATCCCGTTCACGACGGACGACAATGCCGTGCTCGGCTCGGCGGGCGACGGCGCGTTCTTCATGCGCCAGCTCTCCGACAACACCGGCGAGGTGATGCTCACCAATCCGCCGTCCTCCTCGGCGCTCCGCAGCGATTTCGCCGGCCTGCAGGAGTCCAATCTCTTCGTGAACGCCGCGGACCTGGCGTCCGGCGACGCCGGCACGTCCAATACGCTCCGCGACCACAACATCGGCTCGCTCGAGCCCGCCATCCGCTGGCTCTTCCACATCGACCGCATCCGGGTGGAGGAACAGGTTTACATGCCCGCCCACAAAGACCTTTCCGATGAAAGAGGTGATTGATTTGAACGACCCCCGCGCAAAAGTCATGACGCTCGAACAAGCCGTTGCGGCGCGGAAGAAGCTCGCCGCCGCGGGCCGCAGGCTCGCGGTCACCAACGGCTGTTTCGACCTGCTCCACCGCGGCCACGCCGAATACCTCATGCAGGCGCGGTCCCTCGCCGACGCGCTGTTTGTGCTCATCAACAGCGATTCGTCCGTCCGTGCGCTGAAGGGCCCCACGCGCCCCGTGAACCTGGAGGCGGACCGCGCGTTTCTGCTGGCGTGCCTGGAGTTCGTGGACGGCGTGGTCGTGTTCGATTCCTCCCGCTGCGACCGCGAGCTTGCCGTGCTGAAGCCCGACGTCTACGCGAAGGGCGGCGACTACACGATCGAATCGCTGGACCCCTCGGAACGCGCCGCGCTGCTCGAAGCCGGTTCCGAGATCCGTTTTATCCCGTTCGTCCCCGGATATTCCACCACGGGAACCCTCAAGAAAGCCGCCTCAAAAGGAGCCTGACCCCCCGATGTCCGTTACACTCTCCCCCCTCTACGACGCGGAAGCGATCCGCCGCCGCGTTGCCGAGCTTGCCGCCGATATCACGCGCACCTATGCCGGACAGGAACTCACCGCCGTCATCGTGATGAACGGCGGGCTCTTCTTCGCCGCCGACCTCCTGCGCGGCATCAAACTGCCGGTCCGTATCGACTCGCTCCCCGCAGGCTCCTATGCGCACCATCTTTCCACCGGGGAGCTCAAGATGCGCGGCAAGCTGAAAAATGACGTGCAGGGCCGCCATGTCCTCCTGATCGACGACATCCTCGATACCGGTTTCACGCTCGCCGAGGTCCGGAAACATGTCATGGCGGACGGTGCCGCCTCCTGCCGCACCTGCGTCCTGATCGACAAGGACATCCCGCCCGAACGGAAAAAGGCGAAGGCAGACTGGTACGGATTCCGCGCCCCGGCGGAATTCCTCGTCGGCTACGGCATGGACTCCGACGAGCTCTACCGCAACCTCCCCGACATCTGCATCCTCCGCGAAAACGAAAGCTGATTCCCGCCCCCGCCTCAACGCCCGCCTCAACCCCCCCCCCGCACGAAAGGGGGACAACGAGGAAAGGGAGTCTCCTTTTTTTGTTGAAACTACTTGCAATTCTGTTTCAACTTCTCCTGCCGTCCGTGCCTCTGTGCTCAAGAAAAATCATCTCGCAGCGCAGTGTCTGGTTGAAACTACTTGCAATTTTCTTTGTTTCAATCCCCTGCCGTTCGCGCCCCGCGGTCCGTTAATCTGTTGCCGAGCACAAGCGAGGCTACCGAGGCTCGCGAATGCGAGCCCCCAGCGAAGCGGCAAACCATTTCCCATGAAACCCTCCATATTTTCCGTCGAATAAAAGTTTAAAAAAGGCAATATTATACTTGAAATTCGTGAAAAGAGAATGTATGTTATGGAAACGAACTGAATCCCCCTTAATCTTAATCAGATTCGTACCAGCGAAGGGAATAATAATGGCAAACAGGAATACGGGGCTCAATGCCGCGAACAGGGCGAAGCAGGACGAATTTTATACTCAGTTGACTGATATTGAAAAGGAACTTCGGCATTACAGGGAGCACTTCAGAGGAAAGACTGTTTTCTGCAACTGTGATGATCCGTTCGAGAGTAACTTTTTCAAGTATTTCGTTCTCAATTTCAATCGTCTTGGACTGAAGAAACTGATAGCCACATGTTATGCAGGCTCCCCGATTGCAAACCAACAGCTTTTATTGTTTGATGTGCTGGAAGAAAAAGATTTGTCGAATAAACCATACAAGGCTGTTGTAACTACCGTTTATGACAAAACAGGCGACGGCAGTGTCGATATGCTTGATGTTGCCGAACTCTTTAAGTCCGGCGAAAATGAACTTACGGAATTGAAAGGTGACGGCGATTTTCGTTCGCCGGAGTGTCTTGCCCTGCTGGACGAGGCAGACATTGTAGTAACCAATCCGCCATTCAGTCTGTTCCGCGAGTATGTTTCAGTTCTTATTGAACATCAGAAGAAATTTCTCATTATAGGTAATCAAAATGCCGTGATATACAAGGAAATTTTCCCGCTTTTAATGAATGGAGAGATGTGGTTGGGGTATAAAACTGGCGATATGGCTTTTACTGTTCCGACATATTATGAGCCGCGCGATACCAGATATTGGCAGGATGAAACCGGTCAGAAATGGCGGTCTTTAGGAAATATCTGTTGGTTTACGAATCTTGATATCAAGAAGCGACATGAGGAAATGATTCTTGTAAAACGGTATGATCCTTCCGAATATCCGAAATATGTCAATTATGACGCAATAGAAGTAGCCAAAACATCTGACATTCCTTGTGACTATGCGGGAGCTATGGGGGTTCCTATTACATTCCTGGATAAGTATTGTCCCGACCAGTTCGAGATTTTGGGATACAGCTTGGATTTAGCGTGGCCGATAAGTCAATATGCGCCAGATGGAAAGACTTACACGAAGGGAGGAAACAGATTCTACCTTGATGAGGGAAAGCCTCAGTTGAGGAGATTATATGACCGCCTTGTCATTCGCAACAAACACCCCGAAGCACCGAAGGAGGGCTAATCCATGGAGATAAAAGAACTGAAAGTAACTGTTGGCGAGGTTTTCGAGGGGTATTTCAACGATGCCGAGGAAGGCGTGGTCGGCTATGGCGGACGTCTTGACATCCGTCCGAAGTATCAGCGCGAGTTCGTCTATAAGGATGCGCAGCGCGACGAGGTCATTCGCACGGTCATGAAGGGCCTGCCTCTGAATGTTATTTACTGGTGCAAGGTCAAGAAAGACGATGGCTCGGACGGTTTTGAGGTGCTTGACGGTCAGCAGCGCACGATCTCCCTGTGCGAATATCTGGACGGTTCGTTTTCCGTGGACGACAAGTATTATTACAACCTGCCGAAAGACCAGCAGGATAAAATCGCAAACTATCCCCTGTTCGTCTATGTCTGCGACGGGACGGACAGCGAAAAGCTGGACTGGTTCAGAATCATCAATATCGCCGGGGAGGAGTTGACGGATCAGGAATTGCGGAATGCGGTTTACGCCGGCTCCTGGACATCTGACGCAAAGCGTTATTTCAGCAAGACAGGCTGCGCGGCCAGCACGTTAGCAGGCGATTATCTGAAAGGTTCTTCGATCCGTCAGGAATACCTTGAAACGGCTATCCTGTGGGCTGCGAATAAGGAAGGTAAGACCATTGAGGCATATATGGCGGAACACCAAAACGATCCGTCCGCCGTTCAGCTTTGGAATTACTTCCGTTCCGTCATTGATTGGGTTCAGGCGATTTTCCCGAAGAAGCGCTCGGAGATGAAGGGGCTGCCGTGGGGCTTGTTCTTCAATCAGCACGGAAACCGTACGGATCTTGATCCGAAAAAGCTGGAGCAGGAGATTCAGCGTCTAATGGGCGATGAGGATGTGACGAAGAAATCCGGGATCTATGAATACCTTCTGACCGGCGAGGAGAAAAAGCTTTCCATCCGGGCGTTTGATCACCGCGATGCTCTGGCAGCCTATGAGAGACAGGGACACAAGTGTGTTTATTGCGGCAAGACGTTCGAATTTGAAGCCATGCACGCCGACCACATCACGCCTTGGAGCAAAGGCGGGAAAACCGTTCCGGAGAACTGCCAGATGCTCTGCCGCGACTGCAACTTGAAAAAAGGCGCACAGTAAAAAAACAGCCCCAAACACATAGATTCTTTTCAATAATTGAACCCATCTTTTTCTGAATCATAAAATGGATATCCCGACAAATCTCGAACTGACTGGAATGTGGTTTTTCCCAGATGCACCTGAGAAAAAATATCTAGGGATTTTGGAATACAAACCATTTGAGGAAACGCATACCCTTACTCTTTATGGTATTGTCTTTCCCGTAGAGGAAAAAATAGCTTGTATCAACGGAGAGACAACAGATGGAAAAAAAGTATCTCTTTTTGACTCATCTGTTAATAATGGGAAAAGCGGAAATAGCAACGCATTATCCGCACATACTGTTTTTTCATTTCTTAATTTCCTGATAGGGGATTCTTTCTTTTCCTCAAAAGATGAAGTAAAGTTTCAGTATCTTTCTTTTCGATGCTCAAATTTAGCCGAGTGGCTTGGTGTTTTCCCTTTTCAACCTATTCTTCAACCTAAGAAGAAAGGACTATTTTTTGAAAAGAAGCAATCTGTAGCATTTTTTTCTGATGAAAAAGTGTGTATCCAATTGCAATTTCTTATGAGTTACAGCTTCTCCTGCTATGAGGGTACGATGAAGTATTGTCCGACTATCGTAATAAAGGCAAAGTCTAACAAAACGATTCCTTACTGGGGGGAAGAAAAGAGTTTATCCTATTATAAACAAGTTGTTGATTCTTTCCTTGATTTGGTAATCGGAAGAAAAGCTTTTTCTTATAATATAATTGGATTGGTACGGAATAGAAATCGTTTCCCCTCAAATGTATTGCAACACAATAATAAGAGAAAAATATATCTTGATATTAAAGAGACTAAAATATATAATGTAGGCAAACTAGAGCATGAATGGTTTGAGCACTTACATGTGGATCGTATATATCTTCCTTATCCTTTTATAAAAGAAAACATAGAATTATTCTTTTCTTCGTTTATAAGACAATATAACTCCTTTGACTACATTTTACACGACTGGAAGATAATAAAAAATCTTTCTACGTTTACAAATCATTCCTTGCCTACATTGCTTTATAACCTTGAGGGGCTGCATGAATCATTGTTTCCTGAATATAGACCAATGGGAGCAAAACGAAAAGATAATATTCATTTTTCTTCTAGACTTCATGATATTTTCTTAAATCGCCTTAAAGGTTTGTTTCCATTCATAAAAGATGAGAAACAGTTTGAAACAATTATAGAAGATTTGGTTCTAATCAGAAAACAAGATGCCCATGCAAAAAAAAGACAGCATTTTTCCTGGGGCTATCATTTTAATTTGATTCTTCTTGTTGAGTTTACTATTTATTTCCTGATACTGAAACAAACGTATCAGTTGGAGAACAACTTCTTGAATCGTTTCGCTTTGGGATGGGATGATTTACAGCGAGATCTTCCTGCCCTCTTAAACGAAAGAATGAAGTCTCTGCAATAACGGTTTTCTGGGGGGATGTCCCTTCGGGGGTCGCTTCGCTCCTCGGAAAACTCGCTTTCGCTCGACAGATTATTAACCGCGAGGCGCGAATGGCGAGGGTTGTTTTTATAGGGCGTATAGGTCTCATAAGACTTATTATGCGGGGAGGCTCAGTATTCCAATAAGCGGGCATGAAAAAGGCGGACGTCTGTCCAACCAAGAAACAGACGCCCGCCGAATGTATGTGCGTTTTTAGGAACGCAGGGCGATGTAAGATGAATTACATCATGCCGCCCATGCCGCCCATTCCGCCCATGCCGCCGTCAGCCGGGACCGCGGGTTTTTCCTTCTCGGGGATCTCGGTGATGAGGCATTCGGTGGTGAGAAGCAGTCCGGAGATGGAGGCTGCGTTCTGGAGTGCGCTGCGGGTAACCTTCTTCGGGTCGATGATGCCCGCCTTCAGCATGTCGACGTATTCGCCGGAGGCGATGTCGAAGCCTTCCGCGCCCTTTCCGGCGAGGACCTTGTTCACGATCACGCTGCCTTCGAAGCCGCCGTTCGCCGCGAGGGTGCGGAGGGGTTCTTCGACGGCACGGCGGACGATGTCCGCGCCGACCGCCTCGTCGCCCTGGAGCTTCAGGGAATCGAGCGCCTTGACCGCACGGAGGAGCGCGACGCCGCCGCCGGGGACGATGCCTTCTTCGACCGCCGCACGTGTGGCGTGGAGGGCGTCTTCGACGCGCGCCTTCTTCTCCTTCATCTCGGTCTCGGTGGCCGCGCCGACGTTGATGACGGCGACGCCGCCGGAGAGCTTG
>CACZEK010000005.1 GCA_902780135.1 uncultured bacterium | reverse complement strand
GCCTGCGCCGGGACCGCCGGCGGGAGCACCGCCGCCGAATCCGCCCATGCCGCCGCCGAATCCGCCCATGCCGCCGGGCATGCCGCCCATGCCGCCGCCGAATCCGCCGAAGCCGCCCATTGCGGGCGCGCCGCCGGGAGCCGCGCCGCCAGCCGGAGCAGCGCCGCCGGCCGGAGCCTGTGCGGAGAGCACGGATGCGAGGAGCAGGGACCCGGCGATGATCGAGCCGGACGCCAGCATCTTGTTAAAACTGTGTTTCATACGAATCTCCTTTCATGTGTGTTTTGTGAGGAAAGTTCGGTTGTGAAGTCTGAAGAAAACGGGCATATTTTTCTATTTAACGATTCTCCAATTATATTTATTGTAAAAAAACAAAAAAGAATTGCCGAAATCCGCTTTTTTTTTGAGAACGGCGTCTTTTGCGGACACAAAAAAGCCGCCGACGCGCGGATGATGCCGGAATCCGCACCGTCTTCGGCTTCGGGTACTGGGAGCCGCAGGGACGGCCCCCTGTTGCAGGTCTTTGTCAAATGCTTTCTATGTCGAGCGTCATGTAGATGGAGTTGTACTTGCGGAAGAGCGCGGGAAGGTCGCCGCTGCGCCGTTTCGCGTCAATGACTCTGTCCGCGGCCGCCTTCACCTCGACGTCGTCGGACTTGAACGCATACCCGTATTCTTCCGCGGGGATGGCAATGTCGAGCATTCTGATCTTGCCTTTGTTTTTGCCCGCGATGAGTTCGGCTTCCCCTTCGTCGTCAACGTAGGCGTCGACTTCATGGTTGATGAGGCCCATGACGCCCTGCTTGGGGTTGTCGTAGTGGTACAGTTTCCCCGCATGCAGCATGGTGGCGGCGTATTCTTCGTTCGTCGTCCCCCTCTTGGCTCCAATCCTCTTGCCGTTCAGCTGGCGGATCGTTTCGTATTTGGAGTCTTCGCTTACGAGGATCCGGCGCACGTTTTTCTCGTAGGGATTGGAGAAAAGGACGATCTTTTCCCGTTCCGGCGTGATGGAGATGCCGGACGCGCCCATGTCGGCGGCGCCGCTCTCGACGAGCGGGAGCACCTCGGAGAACGGAACGATCCTGATCTGGATCGGCCGTTTCAGCTCGTCGGCGATCGCCTCCGCCATTTCAATGTCCACGCCCACCAGCTGGTTCCTGTTCATGAAGACGAACGGTGCGAAGGAGGATTCGACGCAGACCACAAACGGCTTGACGTCATTGTTTTTCTGTGCGCCGATGGGGAACGCATCCAGCGCCTTGATATGCTTTTCGCGGCTCTTCTGAAGCTCGCCGGACGTTTTGAACCTGTCGATGACCTTGTTTGCGGCGTCCGCGAGACCGGGATTCTCCTGATTGAAGATAAGCCCGTACTGGACCTTGCATACCGGATCGTCCAGGATCCGGAACTCCTCGTCGCTTGCCTTGACGAGATACTCCGCCTGCATGAGGTCCATCATGGCGGCGTCGGCGCGGCCGTCGATGAGCGCGTCGTTTACGTCTTCCTGCGTCAGGAACGGCAGGACCAGTTTCGGCTTGACGTTTTCACGCAGAAACGAGATGTCGGTGGTGCCTTCCTGGGCGGCGACCCTGACCTGTTTCAGCGTTTTTCCGTCCGTGATGTCGGAATCCTCCGGCACGACGGCCACCTGGGAGGAGGTGTCGTAGACGGTGGAGAAGAGGACGTGTTTTGCGCGTTCCTCCGTGATCGTGAGCCCGGCCGCGCCGATGTCGGCCTCGCCCGAGGAAACGAGCGTGAAGATGTGCTGGAACGGCACGATCTTATACTGGATCGGGCGTCCAAGCTCTTTTCCGATCTCCTGAATGAGGTCGATGTCGATGCCGGCGACGGGTCGGTTCAGGCCGCCGCCGCCCATGCTGCTCCCCGCGCCGACATAGTAGCAGTACGGCGAAGAGGACGCCACGCAGGCGACGACCAGGGGTTTGTCCGTATTGTCCGAGCATGCGGGAAGAAAAATGGCGCTGAGGAACAGAAGCGCGAGAAGGGCGAACAGTTTGTTCATTTGTTCTGGAAAGCTCCTATATAAAAGATCAGAAATCGTTCAGGTCGAGTGTCATGTAGATGGATGTGTACTTGCGGGAGAGCGCCCGGATCTCGCCTCTGTGGCGTTTCGTTTCGATGACCCGGTCCGCGGCGCTTTTTGCTTCGGTGTTGCTGAGATGGAACGCGAATCCGTATTCCTCCAGGGGAATGGAATGGTCCAGCAATCTGACTCTTTTGCCGTCGAGGGTGGCAAGCTTTTCCGATGCAAGGTCGGCTTCGCCGTTGTCGTCGATATAGGCGTCGATCTTATGGTCGAGGAGCCCCAGGAGGCCCTGCATGGCATTGTCGAAGTGAACCGTTTTTTCCGCATGAAGCTCGCCGACGGCGAAATCTTCGCTCTTGGTGCCTTTTTTCGCACCGACGACTTTCCCGTTCAGCTCTTCAGGCCTGGTGTATGCGGAGTCGGTGTTGACGAGGATCCGCCGGACCGTCTTTTCGTATGGCGCGGAGAACAGCACGAGCCCTTCCCGTTCCGGCGTGATGGAGATGCCGGACGCGCCCATGTCGGCGGCTCCGCTCTCAACGAGGGGAAGCACCTCGGTGAACGGCACGATCTTGAACCGCACGGGGCGTTTCAGTTCGTGGGCGATCTCCGCCGCGATTTCGATGTCCATGCCCATCAGCTGGTTTCTGTTCATGAGCACGAAAGGCGCAAACGAGGATTCGAGGCAGACGACGAACGGCTTGCCCTTGTCTTCGTTTCCGCGGGGAGGCGGGATGGTGTTCAGCGCGTCAAAATGCGCGGAGCGGCTTTTCTGGAGCCCGCCGGACTTTTTGAACTGTTCAATGACCTTGTCGGCGGCGGACATGAGCGCGGAGTTCTTCTGGTTGAAGATGAGTCCGTACTGGTTTCTGGTCAGGGGCTTTCCCGGGATCGTGTACTTGTCCGGGTTTGCCTTGACGAACGATTCCGCCTGCATCCTGTCCATGACGGCGGCGTCGGCGAGGCGGGCGCTTAAGGCGCCGTTCACTTCATCCAGCGTCAGGAACGGCAGGACCGCTTCCGGTCCGATGCTTTCCCGCAGATACGGGATGTCGGTGCCCCCTTCCTGGACGGCGACTCTGGCGGCTTTCAGGGTTTCTTCATCCCTGACGTCGGACCCGTCCGGCGCTACGATCACCTGGGAGGACGTGTCGTAGGGCGTGGAAATGAGAACGCCCTCGGAATGTTCCGGCGTGATCGTGATGCCCGCGGCGCCGATGTCGGCCTCCTCCCGGGATATGAGCGTGAAGACATACTGGAACGGGACGACCTTGAATTGAACCGGGCGTCCGAGTTCTTTCCCGATTTCGCGGATGAGGTCGATGTCGATCCCGGCGACCGGCGCATTGGCTTCGCCGGTATAGTAGCAGTAGGGAGAGGTGGACACTCCGCAGGCGACGACCAGCGGCTTGTTTTTGTTCTTGGAGCAGGATGTCAGGACAGTGACGCCGAGGACAAGAAATGCAAAAAGACAGAACAGTTTTTTCATGACGGTGGCCTTTTTTGTTCAGACAAAATAAAATACACCGACTCCGGCATGGTTTCAAGTGTTTTTTGCAGAAATACCCGGATAAAAACGGTCCCGGATGGGATATGCGCGGCGCATCGGCGGCATGGCGCATGCGCGGGAAAGCGTTGACCCGTTTTGTTGGTTCCCCGTTCCCCGAGTCCGCGTGCATGCGGGGGAAAGCGCCGTTCATGCCCCCATTGACTCGCGCAGCCCCCTTTTGCGGGAGGGAAGAAAACCGGTTTCCCGTCTTCCGCTTTTTCCTTAGTCAAACGGCAAAACCTTTCCGGCTCTTGATTTTTGGAATAAGGAGGGATATATTATATATATTTCGCACAAAATTCAGCTGAAAAACGGATTGCAACAGAATGAAGATCGCCTTAGTCCTTAACCGGTTTTATCCCGAAGTGGGGGGAGCGGAAACAAACCTTTATTTTCAGGCGCGGGAACTTTCGAAGCGGCACCGGGTAACGGTGTTCACGCCGAGACGCCTTCCCGAAACCCCGAAAAAGGAGACCATCGGAGCTTTTTCCGTCCGCCGCCTGCTGGATGTCCGGAACCGGCTGCCGAATATCGGGCGCGACACGTTCATGCCGGGAATCTTTTTCCGGATCCTTTTCGGCGGATTTGACGCGGTAATGGCGTTTCCCGCCATGAACCACAACAACATTCTCGCGCTCTTCGCGGCGAAGATCCGGCGCATCCCGTTCGTGCTCTGCTCCTTCGATCTGCTCGACTATGCCGAGATCCAGAAAAAGACCGGAACGATCGATCCGAATTGCCTGACGCATTATGTCCCGGGCAGGCTGAGACGCTGGCTCTTCAAAAAATGCGACCATATCTTTGCGATCTCCAACCGGGAAATGGATGTGTTCCGCCGCTACAACCCCCATGTTTCCTTCTCCCCGGTTCCCGTCGAGACGTCCGAATACGAAGCGGAGGTCGACCGGGCGGCGTTCCGGCAACGCTACGGCATAGCGGACGATGCGATGGTGTTCCTCGTCCTCGGCCGCGTTTCCAGGATCAAAGGACAGGACATCGCCGTCAAGGCGTTTCTTGAGGCGGCATCCGGCATGCCGGGCGCGGTCCTCGCGGTAGTCGGGCGCAGCGATTACGAACCCGAGTTCCTGGAGGGGATGAAATCGGCGATCCGCGATGCCGGACTGGAGGACCGCGTCATTTTCACCGGCATGATCCCGCGCGCCGACGTGATCGGTTTCCTGAAGACCTCGGACGTCATGCTGGCGCCGGTCCGTTTCATGAACTCCGGCGCGGTGATCGTGGAATCCTGGGCCGCCGGCATGCCGGTCATCCAGAGCGACGCGGTCGATCCCGACCTGATCGACCAGGGGGTCAACGGCTGGAGATTCCGCTCGGAGCAGAGCGGCGAGCTGGCGGAACGCCTGTCGGAAAGCTACGAAAAACGCGCCCGCCTGCCGGAAATGGGGCAGAAAGGGCGCGAAAAGGTCCTGGCGGGGTTCACCTATCCCAAACTGATCTCCATCTATGAGGAAACCCTTGCCGGGCTGTGATCCGGGGCAGCCGCCCCGCGGAAAAACATTTTCCGGTTTTCGCGGTCCGGTCCTTGCATTCCGCCCTGAACGGGAGTATATTAATTACAGATATTTGCTGTTTTCGTTTCCGGTTTTTCCTCTCCTTTTGACACAAAGAACGGTCTGAGATCCATGAATATTCTTATCCTTGGCGGAAGCGGGTTCGTCGGGACCCGGCTGGTCGAGATCCTGAAGAAGGATCACCAGGTCACGGTCGGCGACCTGGTGCGGAGCGAGACTTACCCCGAACTCTGGAAGCACTGCGACGTCTGCGTCGACGAGGACCTCCGTTCCGTGATGAAGGGGCAGGACTGCGTCATCAACCTTGCTGCGTCCCACCGCGACGACGTCCGCCCGCTGTCCCTCTACACGCGCAACAACGTCGAGGGCGCCGAGCATGTCTGCAAGATCGCCTCGGAACTCGGGATCCGCCTGATCGTCTTCACCTCCTCGGTCGCGATCTACGGTTTCCCGGAGTACGAATACGACGAGGACGCGCCGAAGCATCCCTTCAACGAATACGGACGCACGAAGCTTCTGGCTGAAGCGGTCTATGAAAAATGGCAGAAATCCGATCCGCAGAACATGCTCCACGTGATCCGCCCGACCGTGATCTTCGGCGAACGCAACCGCGGCAACGTCTACAACCTCTTCCGGCAGCTCGCCTCCGGGCGGTTCCTGATGGTCGGAAACGGGAAAAACCGCAAGTCGATGGCGTACGTGGGCAACGTGGTCGAATTCCTGAAGTGGAACGTCGAAAAGAACCAACAGCCGTACTCCGTCTACAACTACATCGACAAGCCCGATTACGACATGAACGACCTCGTCAGCGGCTTTGAAAAGATCCTCGGGAAAAAACTGCCCCCGTTCTCCCTGCCGTACTGGCTGGGGCTCCTCGGCGGTTACTGCTTCGACGTCCTGGCGTTCCTCACGCGCCGGAACTTCCCGATCAGCTCCATCCGCATCAAGAAATTCTGCGCGCAGACGGTCTTCTCGTCGGAAAAGATGCTCCATACGGACTTCAAGCCCCCGTACGACATGCACGAGGCGCTCCGCAGGACCGTTCATTTCGAATTCCTGCAGAAATAAGTTCAGAAAACAAACGAACAAATCGCCCGCGGCGGACAGCGCTCCGTCACGGGCTTTTTCGCGGCATGGCCCTGATTTTTAAGGTTTTTTGTCCGTGCAGACCCCCTATGCCGCTTGACAAAAAATGGAAATCGGTGTATTATAACAAAAACTTTTTTCCGCCGCTTATCTGACACACAGGAAAGGAATTCCGGCAATGAAGAGATCCCTGTTCGTTCTGCCCTGCGCCGCCGTCCTCGCTATCGTCCTCGCCGCCGCGTTCGCGCCCGCCGCGCTCCACGCGCAGTCCGCCGCAAACGAAAAATCCGCGGAACAATCCGACAACGCCCCGATCGTGAAGCTTTCCCTCTACAAAAACGGGTTCGGATTCGTCACGCGCGAGATCGCGCCGCGCGACTGGTCCGAACCGCTCATCCTGAACAGTTCCATCGCGCCCCGCCACGGCACACTGTGGTTCGATCCCGCGGAAACGCTGTTCCGGCGCACCACGCTGAAAGCGGCTCCGAAACCGAAAAACGCCGCGCCCGGGTACGGCGTGGCGTGGAGATCGCTGACGGACATCTACGAATGGCAGCATGTCACGCTGAAAAAGAAGGACGGGACCGAGATCTCGGGGCAGGTGCTCGGCACGCAGGACGTATCTCCGGCGTTCGTGAGGAAAACGGAGGACGACGCCTATCTGAGTTCGTCGGTCTACAGTTACCTGGTGCGGAGCAGTTCGTCCTATTCCAGCTACAGCACGGAAAGCGCGAAGCCGAAAGCCCCGGTGAGCTACGATTATGTTACCGTCCGGACGGACGACGGCGGCTATGTGACCGTCCGCAGGGACGACATCTCGGAAATCCGCTCGAAAACGATTTCCGACGACAGGGACTATGTCCAGAGGGGCGGCTCCTCGCCGAACGACGAGGCGCTGGAGGAGATCCAGGTCGTGCAGGCGCCGGAAAAGCACCGGGGGCCCGTCAGCATGCGGTATCTGAGCAGCGGCTTCACCTGGTCCCCGTTCTACCGCATGAACCTCCGGGGCGACGGCAAAATGACGGTCTCCATGACCGCCACGCTCATGAACACCGTCGAATCGTTCGAGAACGCCGAGGTCGAGCTGATCTCCGGGTTCCCGAACATGGCGTTTGCCAACGCGCTTTCCTCCGTGACGAAGAAGATCACCCTCAGCCAGTTCATCCAGTCCCTGGCTTCGGGCGGCAGCGGGTTCGGACGGTCTTCCGGCGGCGTCATGGGGCAGGCGGCGTCCGTCCTGTCGAACAGCTTCGTCCCCGATCCCATCGGAGACATCCCCATAGCCGACATTCCCGACGCCGATGCCGACCGGGACGACATCCAGTACAAATCCCTCGGCAGGCTCTCCATGAACAAGGGCGACACGCTGTACATCCCCATCGCGTCGAAGGAAACCGACTACGAACAGGTCGTCGTCTGGTCCGCGCCGCTCTCCGGGACATATTCCCGCGGGCGTTCGGACAAGTACGCCGCCGGCCCCGAGCCGTGGAGCGCCATCCACTTCCGCAACCCGTTCGATTTCGCCCTCACCACCGCCCCCTACGAGATCGAACGCGACGGCAAGGTCTTCGGACAGAGCGTCGGGACCTGGTTTTCGCCGGGCGCGCCCGCCGAGGTCCGGATGACGCGCGCCCTGACGGTTTCCTGCACGATTTCCGACAGGGAGACCGGAAACCGCGACCGCGTGTTCACCGAACATACTTCCTACGGGACCAACACCTACGCCCATCCGGACGTCACGGCGGAGATCGTCGTCGTCAACCGGGGCGGCGAGGCGGTCAAAATGATCATTGATTCCGTCTTCTACGGCGACCTGATCAAGGCGGACGGCGATCCGAAGCAGACCCGGCTGTCGAGCGACAGTCTCAGGAACGACAAGAACAAGCTGGTCTGGGAGATCACCGTCCCCGCGAACGGGAAGATCACGCTCTCCTACGTCTACAGCACGATCAAAAACTATTATTGACCGTTTCCCGTCCGGCTTTGCCCGCGCGCGGCGCAAACGGGGATCGCGGCGCGCGGCCCGTCCTTTCCGTTTTCTGCTTGAAAAACGCCTGCCCGCGGAGTATATTATTGTTTGCGTAACGTTTTTGACAGGAGACACAGGACCATGCTGGACGACAGAGACTATATGAGGCGGCGGCCCGAACCGGAAAACAAGCTGCAGACCGGGCTGAAATGCATTTACGCGCTGATCGCGGTCAACGCGGCTCTCTTCCTTTTCACCCTCACGCGGGAACGGTTCGCCATTGAGACCCTCTGGCTCAGCCCGGACCAGTTCCGCGGCGGGATGTACTGGCAGCCGCTGACCGCGATGTTCATGCACGGCGGATTCGGGCATATCCTGTTCAACATGTGGGGCCTTTACGTCTTCGGCGGCATCGTCGCGCCGCGCCTCGGCGGCAGGGCGTTCCTCGGACTCTACCTCTCCACGGGCCTGCTCGGCAACCTGATCTGGCTGGCGGCGTCGTGGAACAGCCCGGCGGTGCTCTGCGGCGCGAGCGGCGCGGTCATGGCGGTCACGGCGGCGGCCGCGGTCATGGCGCCGGAAACGCCGATGCTCCTCTTCTTCATCCCGTTCCCGGTCAAGCTCCGGACCATGGCGATCGTCTTCTTTGCGCTGGAGCTGGTCCTGGAGATCACGGGCGGCCAGCCCGGCGTGGCGAACCTCGTCCACATCGCCGGCTTCATCGGCGGCTACCTTTTCATCAAGATCTTCTTCCGCCGCGAAATGCTCTGGGATCCGGTGTCCCCCCGCGCCTGGCAGCGCGGATACCGTCCGCCGCGCGGCAGCAGCAGCGGCGACAACGGCGCCTCCGGCTGGACCTACCGACGCGGCCCGGAGCGCGATTCCGACTACGGCCCGAACTTCAGCACGGGCTCCAACTACGGGTTCAACGGCACGCGCGTCTCCCAGCGCGAGCTCGACTATCTGCTCGACAAGATCTCCCGCAGCGGCATCAACAGCCTGACCGAACAGGAGCTCCAGCGCCTCAGGCAGGCGCGCGAGGAAATGCGCCGCTCCTGAACCTCTCTTCCCCCCGAAAAACGTTTCCCCACCCCGTCCCCGATTCACCCCGAAAGGAACCGCACCATGAAAATCTTATGGGTTACCAGCGAAGCCACTCCCTACGCCAAAACAGGCGGCCTCGCCGACGTCTCCGGCGCGCTGCCGGAAGCCCTCGCCAAACGCGGACACCAGGTAACCGTCTTCATGCCGTATTACCGCCAGCAGATGGGGAAGCTCAACCTCAAGTTCGACGAACGCCTCGACCTCATCGGCGTGCCGTTCGGCCCCGGCATCGAGTGGGCGGGCGTCAATATCCTGAAGGCAGGCGACAACCTCACGTTCATGTTCCTGGAGTACGACCGCTTCTTCGACCGGCCGCGCCTCTACGACTGGGACGGCCGGGAATACGGCGACAACGCCGAGCGGTTCGCGTTCTTCTGCCGCGCCGCCATGGAGGTCGCCGCGCTCCGCAAGCTCAACCCGGACATCCTGCACGTGAACGACTGGCACGCCGCGCTGTGCAGCGTGTACCTGAAAAGCGACTACTACCGCACGCTTCCGGCGTTCCAGAACTGCCGCAGCGCGCTCACGATCCACAACATCGGGTACCAGGGGATCTTCCCGAAGGACAAGCTGTACTGGACCGGGCTGGGCTGGGACTACTTCAACTACACCTGCCTCGAGTTCCACGACTGCATCAACTACCTGCACGGCGGCATCATGACCTCCGACATGGTGAACGCCGTCAGCCCGACCTACGCGTCCGAGATCCTCTCCCCCGAATACGGATTCGGCCTCGACGCCTCGCTCCGGCACGTCGCCGCCCGCGGCAGGCTCCGCGGCATCCTGAACGGCATCGACGTGGACGAGTGGGACCCCGCGAAGGACAGGACCCTGCCCGCCACGTTCACGCCCGACGACCTCTCCGGCAAGGCGGTCTGCAAGAAGGCGCTGCAGGAGCAGTTCGGGCTGAAGCAGGATCCCGGCGTGCCGCTCTTCGCCACCATTTCGCGCTTCGCCGAACAGAAGGGGCTGGACGTCTTCGCGCGCGGCCTCGAATACCTCGCGCAGAACTTCGACATGCAGTTCGTGGTGATCGGCAGCGGCGACATGTACCTCGAAAACTGGTTCCGCTACCTCGCCGGAAAATTCCCCGGCAAGATCGGCGTCTACATCGGATACGCCAGCCAGGCGACCGCGCACCTCGCCGAGGCGGGCGCGGACTTCTTCGTCATGCCCTCCCGCTACGAGCCGTGCGGACTCAACCAGATGTACAGCATGCGCTACGGCACGCTCCCCATCGTCCGCAGCACCGGCGGCCTCGCCGACACCGTGATCAATCTCACGAACGAAAAGGATCCCGCGACCGGGTTCGTCTTCTGGGACCTGAACTCCATGGCGCTGAACAACACGATCACCTGGGCGGCGAACGTCCGCCAGGGCAAGCCCGCGGTCTTCCGCAAGATGATCCGCCGCGCCATGACCACGGACTTCTCCTGGAACCGCACCGCCGGAAACTACGAGCGGATGTACGAAGATGCTCACCAGTGATTTCGACTACGAACTGCCCGAGGAACTGATCGCGCAGGAGCCGTCGCAGGTGCGCGGCGCGGACCGCATGCTCGTGCTGGACCCCGCCACGTCCGACGTTTCGATCGGCATGTTCGAATCGCTCCCGGACCACCTCCGGCGCGGCGACGCGATCGTGCTGAACAACACCCGCGTGATCCCCGCCCGCATGTTCGCGCGCAAGGAATCCACCGGCGCGGAAGTCGAACTTTTCTACCTGAACCCCGACACGGAAGGCCGCTGGATCTGCCTCGCGCGCGGCGCGAAACGCCTGAAGGAAGGCACCGTGCTGAGGTTGCGCACCTCCGGCGGCGAACTCTCCCCGTACCGCGTGACGGTCGCCGGGAAGCTCCCGGACGGCTCGTGCGTGATCGACCTCACGGGCGGCGAGCCGCACGAAATCTTCGCCGCCTGCGGACACCTGCCCCTGCCGCCGTACATCAAGCGTCCCGACCGGCCGCTGGACAGCGACCGTTACCAGACGATCTACGCCCAGTGCAGGGGCGCGGTCGCGGCGCCGACCGCCGGGCTGCATTTCACGGAGAAGACGTTCGCCGCGCTGAAGGAAAAGGGCGTGGAGCGCGTCGAGCTCACGCTTCACGTCGGCGCGGGCACGTTCAAGCCCGTGTCCGAGGAGAAGATCGAGGACCACCCGATGCACGCGGAGTATTTCGTCTTTTCGCCGGAGGCCGCCGAACGCCTCAACCGCGTCCGCGCCGCCGGGGGCCGCATCCTCGCCGTCGGCACCACCTCGCTCCGCACGCTCGAATCCTGCGTGGACGGTCGCGGCGTCTTCACGGCGCGCACCGGGGAGACGTCCATCTACATCTACCCGCCGTACCACGTGCGCTCCGCCGACATGCTCCTTACGAACTTCCACCTGCCGAAAAGCACGCTCCTCATGCTCGTGTCCGCGTTCGCCGGCATGGAGCCGATCCGCAAGGCATACCGCATCGCCGTGCGGGAACGCATGAAGTTCTTCAGCTACGGCGACTGCATGCTGATCACCGGGCGCGTCTGAGCGGACCGAGGGGGAACGGAGGCGCGCATGTCGAAACTGCATCCCGAGTTCAGGCCGTCGGACATCCCGGACAAGCCGGGCTGCTACATCTACCGCGACCGCTTCGGCACGGTCATCTACGTGGGCAAGGCGGCGAACCTGAGGCGGCGCATGAGCCAGTATTTTCAGGACTCGCGCATCCGCACCGCCGACCCGAAACTGCGCTCGCTGATCCACTCCATCGCCACCTGGGAGACCATCACGGTCCGTACCGAGGACGAGGCGCTGATCCTCGAATCCCGCCTCATCAAGGAGTACGCGCCGCACTACAACGTCCTCATGCGCGACGACAAGCGCTACCTGATGCTGAAGATCGACCCCGCCGAGACGTTCCCGCGCCTCAGGTTCGCCCGCCTCAAGAAGGACGATTCCTGCCTCTACTTCGGGCCGTTCCCGAAGGGCGGCGCGCTCCACCTCACCGCCGACTTCCTCGTGCGGCATTTCGGCATCCGCGTGTGCCGCTGCGCCGAGCCGGGGCCGGAGGACCGCGCGCACTGCCTCGCCGGGACCGTCCGCGACTGCTGCCGCCCGTGCGTGGGCGAGGTCACGAAGGAGGAATACGACGAACGCGTGAAGAAGCTGATCGACGTTCTGAACGGGCACATCGGCGAGGTCGCCGCGATCCTGAAGCAGCGCATGGCGGAGGCCGCCTCGAAACAGCAGTTCGAGAAGGCCGCCAACCTGCGCGATGTGGCGGACAACCTCGACTGCCTCTACGCCGGACGCCGCCGCAACCTCGCGAACGTGCGGATCCCGTCGCTCGTCGCGGGCGAGGGCGCGGTGAAGGAGCTCGGCGAGGAGCTGTGCCTGCCCGTCATGCCCGAAAACATCGAGTGTTTCGACATCTCGAACATCTCCGGCACGCTCGCCGTCGCCAGCATGGTGCATTTCACCGGCGGACGCCCCGACAAGAAGAAATACCGCCGGTTCCGCATCCGCACGGTCGAGGGGCCGAACGACTTCGCGATGATGAAGGAGGCGGTCACGCGGCATTTTACGCGCCTCATGGAGGAAGGCCGCCCGCTGCCCGACCTGCTCATGGTCGACGGCGGCAAGGGCCAGCTCTCCAGCGCGCTCGACGCCCTCGTTGCCATCCACTGCCCGCCGTTCCCCGTCATCGGCCTCGCGAAAAAGCACGAGGAGGTCTTCATCCCCGGCGAATCCGAGTCCGTCCGCCTGCCGCTGGACAGCGCCGCGGTCAAACTTCTGCAGGCGGTCCGCGACGAGGCGCACCGGTTCGCCATCACCTACCACCGCGAACTCCGGCTGAAGACCATCCGCGATTCCCTGCTGGACGAGATCGAGGGCATCGGCGAGGCGAGGAAGGCCGCGCTTCTGCGGGAATTCGGCTCCGTCCGCGCGCTCCGCAGCGCCACGCCGGAGGAGATCGCGTCCCGCGTCGGCGGCATCGGCATCGAGTTCGCGCGCACCATCTGCGACTACCTCGCGAAGCACGCCGCCGACGGCTCGGTCGATCCGCTGTGAACGCGGCTCGGCATCCTTGCCGTTTTCCCTCATTTTTCCGCCGTTTTTCCGTTTCCGCGTTGATTTTTCGCATGTTCCGTGCTATTGTATCTCAAACGACCTGTCATTCAACACCCCCATCGAAAGGATTTCAGTATGTCCATCGAACTCGCAAAAGCCTTCTGTGTCCGCCTCATGTCCGACGACGAATTCCGCGATGCCATCGGCCGCGCCGCATCCGCCAAGGAGATCGCCGACCTCGTCGCAGCCAACAACTACACGTTCACCAAGCACGACCTGCTGAAGACCGTCAGCGAGCTCGCGGGCAAGAAGATCGACATAGAGCACCTCTCCGCCATGATCTGCGAGGTCTACGAGGAGGAGATCAAAACCGAAGGCGGCTCCGCCGACGCCGTCGCCGAGTGGCTCGCCTCCCTCGAGTAACACAACCCCATTCTTCCCCGGCGGTTCTTCCGATGTCGGCGCGAACGGACGAGGACGGGCATTCTCCGCGGGACGGAGCCGGCGAGGCCCCGTTCGATCCCGCCGACTACGCCCGCAACGAACCGGAACCTTCTCCGGAATCCGACTCCGGGGACGAGGAACCGTGCGCGTCCGGCCCCCGCTGGCTTCAACTGGCGAAAGACCACTGGCTGAAGGCGGTCGGGGGCGTTCTGTTTCTCGCTCTGGTGGCGGATTGTTTCGTCACCAGCCATTCTCTCCAGTGGTTTCTGTTTTTCTGCCTGTATCTGCTGGCGGAGATGGTTTTTTCGGAAAGCCGGACCGCGGCGTGGATCTCCTGCTTCATCATGCTCGGGATCCTCTTCTGGGACCATCTTCCTCTCGGTGTGTTCGATGTCCTTTATCTGATGACCGCCGGGCTGATCGTCATTCAACTGTTCGAACGGGCCACGCTTCTGAAAGTGGCGAATCTCCTTTTTCTGGGACTTGCCATCGGCGCGTCATTCTTTTCTATCCCGATACGTTGACCCGCTTCGTTTTTCATCACGGTTTTTCCGCATTTTTCAGCAAAAAGCGTGTTCGCGGGATTGACAAACGCGCGTTTTCGCTGTACTTTAGTGGAAATTGTTTTTCAATTCGACATTCTTAACCTCAAACACAAAGGATTTTCACCATGGAAATGAAAAAGACCTTCATCGCGGCCGGCGCGATGCTCCTGTCGACGGCTGCTTTCGCCCAGTTCGGCGGCTTCGGCGGTTTCGGCGGCCCGGCGCGCTCCGCGCTCCCCGAGGGATTCGTCCCGGCGGAAACGAACATCTACAACTCCGAGTTCCCGGCGGTCAACCCGAAGACCAAACAGGCGTTCTTCCGCATGCAGGCTCCGGGCGCGCAGAAGGTCACGATCTCGCAGGAAGGCAAGACCTACGAACTGAAGAAGGACCAGAGCGGCTGGTGGTCCGTCACGACGGATCCGCTGGTGGAAGGCTTCCACTATTTCAGCTACACCGTGGACGGCAACAAGGCGTTCGATTTCGGCAGCGGGGCGTTCTACGGCTGCAGCACCGAGATGGCGGGCATCGAGATCCCGGAGGACGAGGCGGAGGCCGCCTACTACCACTTCAACAAGGACATCAAGCACGGCCAGGTGCGCCATTGCCGCTACTGGTCCGAGATGAACGGTCTGGACCGCCACTGCCGCGTCTACACGCCCGCCGAATACGAGACGAACCCCGAAAAGCGGTTCCCCGTGCTGTACCTGCTCCACGGCGGCGGCGAGGATGAGTCCGGCTGGGAGGAACAGGGCCGCATGGCGGACATCATGGACAACCTGATCGCCTCCGGCAAGGCGGTTCCGATGATCGTCGTCATGGACAGCGGCAACGTCCGCAACTACGGCGCGGTGCGTCCGCGCGGCGTCCGCGTGACCGACATTTTCGTGAAGGAGCTGAAGCCGTGGGTCGACGCCACCTTCCGCACGAAGACCGACCGCGACAACACCGCGATGGCGGGCCTCTCCATGGGCGGCGTGAACACCTGGAACACCATTTTCCCGGACAACATGGACAAGTTCGCCTACATGGGCGGCTTCTCCGGCGCGGGCAACTTCTCCGGCCCCGGCGCGGCGCCCGGCGGCGGCGACGTGAACACCGTCTTCGGCGGCGTCTACAGGGACGCGGACAAGTTCAACTCCCAGATGAAGCTCGTCTTCATCAGCGTCGGCGAGGCGGAAAAGACCAACCCGGTCCGCGAGACCTACCGCATCCTGAAAGACCACGGCATCAAGAACCTCGTCTTCTACGAATCCCCGAAGACCGACCACGAGTGGCTCACCTGGCGCCGCAGCCTGCGCGAATTCGCGCCGCTGCTCTTCAAGTAATCCGCGTCTGACCTGAGCCGCGGAACGGCGGTCCGGCATCCTTCCGTGCCGCCGGCGGCATCCGTCATTTTCCGGCATTCCGGCTTTCCACAGGGCCGGGATGCCGTTTTTTTTAAAAAGAGGACTTTCATTTTTCCGGGCAGGGGTGTATATTATGAAGATAACTTATTTTTCCCAGAAACCGGAGTAACGTAATATGAAACATGTGAGTGTGGGAATCCTCGGATTCGGCACGGTCGGCGCCGGAGTGGCGGATTGTCTTCTGAAAAACCGCGGTCTGATCTGCGAACGGACCGGCGTGGATGTGGAACTGACCGGGATCGGCGACCTCGATACGACGACGGACCGCGGCGTGGCCGTTCCGCCCGGATTGCTGACGAGCGACACCCCGTCCGTGATCGCGAAGAGCGACATCGTGGTGGAGCTGATCGGCGGCACGACCGTTTCGCGCAAGTTCATCCTGAGCGCGCTCGAACAGGGCAAGACGGTCGTCACGGCGAACAAGGCGCTGCTGGCGGACTACGGCCGCGAGATCTTCGACGCGGCGGAAGCGGGCGGCGGCACGGTGTTCTACGAAGCGAGCGTGGCGGGCGGCATCCCGATCATCAAGAGCCTGCGCGAAGGCTTCGTGGGCAACCGCATCAACCGCATCTTCGGCATCCTGAACGGCACGTGCAACTACATCTTCACCCGCATGGAGCGCGAAAACCTCGGTTTCGAGGAGGTCCTGAAGGACGCCCAGCGGCTCGGCTACGCCGAGGCGAACCCGTCGCTCGACATCGACGGATTCGACACCGCGCACAAGGCGGTCATCCTCGCCTCGCTGGCGTACGGCGGCTGGCACAACACCAACGAGATCTACGTGCAGGGCATCCGCGACGTCTCGCTGTCCGACATCCGCTGCGCGGACGAGCTCGGCTACAAGATCAAGCTGCTCGCCATCATCAAGCAGTGCGCCGACAGCCGCATTGAGGTGCGCGTCCATCCCACGCTCATCCCGAAGCACGCCCCGCTCGCCGGCATCTCCGACGTCTTCAACGGCGTCATGGTCAACGGCGATTTCGTCGGCGACACCCTCTTCTACGGCCGGGGCGCGGGCCGCGCCGCCACCGCCAGCGCGGTCGTGTCCGACATCGCCGACGCCGCGCTCAACCTCGCGGGCGGCATCCCGGTCCGCATCCCGGCATACCGCAAGTCCGTCGAATGCGCCGGGATCGTCCCGATGGAGGAGATCACCTCGCGCTACTACCTGCGCCTCACGGTCACGGACCGTCCCGGCGTGCTCGCGAAACTCGCCGGCATCCTGTCCGAGCAGGGCGTGAGCGTGTCCCGCCTGATGCAGAACCCGGTTTCGAAAAATACGTCCGGCGAAGCGTCCATCGTCATCATCACGCACGAGGCGAAGGAAGCCGCCGTCCGCCAGGCGATCACCGCCATGGAGGCGTTCGACGCCGTCCACGGCAAGATCTGCCTGCTTCGCATTGAGGAGCTTTGAACATGAACCACACCGTTGAAAAGATCGGCGGGACCAGCATGTCCCGCTTCGGCGAGATCATGCAGAACGTCATCATCGCCGACCACACCCCCGCCGACATGTACAACCGCATCTTCGTCGTCTCCGCCTATTCCGGCATCACGAACCTCCTGCTGGAGGACAAGAAGACCGGCGCGCCCGGCGTCTACGGGCACTTCACCGCGGGCAGCGGCGAATGGCGCGAGGCCCTCGCCCGCGTCCGCGAGAAAATGCTCGACTACAACCAGGAGTTCGGGTTCCTCGGCCTGAACGTGAAGAAGGCGAACGAGTTCATCAACGGCCGCCTCGACGACATCAGCAAGTTCCTGCAGGACCTGGAGGACATGCGTTCCTACGGGTTCATGCGCCCCGGCGACTACCTGCCCATGACCCGCGAATTCCTCGCCGCAGTCGGCGAGGTCCACAGCGCGTGGAACTCCGTCCAGATCCTGAAGGCGAACGGCATCAACGCGCACTTCATCGACCTTTCCGGCTGGCGTTCCACCGAGTCCCGCACGCTCGACGAGGCGATCCTCGCCGGGTTCGAGGGCGTCGACTTCTCCGCCGAGCTCCCGGTCGTGACCGGCTACGTGAAGTTCGACCCCGGCATCATGCTCCGGTTCGACCGCGGCTACAGCGAGATCACGTTCAGCAAGATCGCCGTGCTCACCGGCGCCCGCGAGGGCATCATCCACAAGGAATTCCACCTGTCGACCGGCGATCCGAAGCTCATGGGCATCGACAAGGTCCAGGTCATCGGCAACACCAACTTCGACATCGCCGACCAGCTCTCCGACATGGGCATGGAGGCGATCCACTCGAAGGCCGCCAAGGAAATGGAGATGAAGGGCATCCCGATCCGCGTGAAGAACGCGTTCGACCCGAAGCACCCCGGCACCCTCATCAGCCGCGAATACGTCTCCCCGAACCCGCGCGTCGAAATGATCTGCGGACGCGCCGACATGCTCGGCGTCGAGGTGTTCGACCCGGAAATGGTCGGCGAGCCCGGCTACGACTACCGCCTCACGAAGCACCTCGCCGACCGCGACATCGACTACATCGCCAAGACCACGAACGCGAACACGATCGCGCATTTCGTGCCGGAGAAGAGCAAGCGCCTGAACAACTGCCTCGAAAGCATCCACCGCGACTTCCCGAACGCCGAAATCCACGTGACCAAGGTTGCCATCGTCTCCGTCATCGGCTCCAACATGAAGATCCCCGGATTCCTCGCGCGCGCCGCGAACGCGCTGTCCGCCGCAGGGGTCAACGTGCTCGCCATCGACCAGACCATCCGCCAGGTGAACATCCAGTTTGTCATCGAGCGCGAGCAGTTCGAATGCGCCCAGAAGGCGCTCCACCGCGAATTCGTCGAACACCAGGCATGACCGTTTTCTTCCCCGCATAACAGGAGGACCCCCGAAATGAGCAGCCAACAGGACAGACCCGACTGGGACGAGTATTTCATGGAGATCGCGAAGGTCGTCGCCGCGCGCAGCAACTGCAGCCGCAGGCACGTCGCGGCCGTCATCGTGAAGGACAAGCGCATCATCTCCACCGGCTACAACGGCACCCCGCGCGGCATCAAGAACTGCAACGAGGGCGGCTGCCCGCGCTGCAATTCCAACGCCCCGTCCGGCACCGCGCTGGAGGAATGCCTCTGCTCCCACGGCGAGGAGAACGCCATCGTGCAGGCCGCCTACCACGGCATCTCCATCAAGGGCGCCACGCTCTACACCACGTTCAGCCCCTGCCTCCTCTGCGCGAAAATGATCATCAACGGCGGCATCGCCGAGGTCGTCTTCAACGAGCATTATTCCATCGACGGCACCGCACGCAGGATCCTGCAGGAGGCCGGCGTCATCCTCCGCGCGCTCCCCGGCAAGGAGGACAAAGCGCAGTAAGACCGTGCGCCCCGCGGCGGAGGAGAACGCATGAAACGTGAAAAACAGCCTCATTGCTATGTGATCGCCGGTCCGAACGGGGCCGGGAAGACCACTTTTGCGCTGAAGTATCTGCCGCGGATCGTGTCCTGTTATGACTTCATCAACGCCGACGAGATCGCCAAAGGGCTTTCCCCGCTCGATTTCGAGGCGGGGTTGCTGAGGGCGGGCAAGATATTTCTGGAGACTCTGAACCGAAAAAACGCCGAACGGAAGGATTTCGCGTTCGAGACCACGCTTTCCGGGCGCACCTATCTGCCTCGCATCAGGGAATGGCGCCACGCCGGATGGAACGTTACTCTGCTTTACCTTTACATCCCGGGCATCGCGTTTTCCGCGCAAAGAGTCCGCCAGCGCGTTCTGAAAGGCGGACATGACATCCCGCCGGAAGACATCGTGAGGCGTTATCCGCGGAGCATCCGGAACCTGTTCGCCTACGCCGATGTCTGTGACAGGACGATGTGTTTTGACAATACCGGGAACCAGGTTGTTCTGATCTTCGAAAAAACATGCGGTCAACCGCCGGACATTCAGGATAAAGAACGTTTTTCAGCAATACAAGGAGTCTTGAATCATGAGTGAAGAAGCAAGAAAGGCTGTTGAAGCCATGCAGGAAGCCGTGGATGAAATGCTGGAACACGATGCAAAACTCGGCCTCAAAGTCGTCATCGGAGACAAGCACGGGAATCCCAAACTGGTTTCCGCAAGATACCTTGTCAGGAAAAGAAAGGCTGACCTTGCCTCTGTGCGGAACAAACCGTCGAAAAACCGTTCAAAGCAATCAGGAGGAGACTTGACATGAAGCGATTGAATTTGTTGGTCCCGGTCCTCGCCGCCGTCGCCGCGCTGTTCGCCGGAACGGCGTCCGCCGCCGATGAGAAGGAAGACATCCTGGCGCGCTTCGACCGCGAACTGCTTGTCGTCATGAGCGGATTCGCCGAGGCGCGCGAGTCCGGCGTCTCCTCCGCGTTCCGCCAGGAATACATCGGGACGCTCGACCGGTTCGTCAGCG
Organism: uncultured bacterium; assembly: GCA_902780135.1. Classification (GTDB taxonomy): domain Bacteria; phylum Verrucomicrobiota; class Lentisphaeria; order Victivallales; family UBA1829; genus UBA1732. Next base: position 180,607 of record CACZEK010000005.1, on the reverse strand, counting down.
ACGCGAACACCCTGCAGGGGATCGTCAAGGACCTCGGCATCGGCGAGGATCTCAATCCCGCCGCGCATGCCCGGAATATCCGCACGGCGTTCCAGGCGCCCGTCCAGACCGCCGCGGAGACGTCCTCGAATCAGAAGGGGAACAGCCGGGACCGGAACAAATCCAACGTGGCGAAGGCGAACGACCCGCTGTCCCGCATCACCGGCCAGTCGCTCAGCGATTATGCCGGGCTCGGCTCGTCCGGAAGCGGCGGATCCGGTTCCGCGCAGAGCCGGTCCTCCGCCGGATTCTCCTTCCGCATGGCGGGAAACGCCGTCCAGACGCTTTCCTCTCTCGGGTTCGGGCTCCGCAGCGGCAAGTATTCGGTCTCTTCCCGGTTCAGAAAGATCCTGCCGTACCTGGAGTTCAAGCGCGACGTGGAGTATTTCAACGCTTCCTACGAGCATTTCGATTCGCTCATCGACGTCCCGGCCTGGCGCGCCGATTTCGAGAAACGCCTCAAGCGCATGTCCCAGCTCGCGGTCCAGATCCAGCCGGTCTACCGGGCGTATTTCCCCGGCAAAACCGTTTCCGCCGGGACCGAGTCCGAACGCCTCGCCCGCGTTTACAGCAGGTTTGTGGAATACGTGAAGGCAGTGGACCAGGCGCAGCAGGCGAGCAGCCGCCTGAACGACAATGACGCATTCAAGCAGGTCCGCCAGTCCAGCATCCCGGACAAGGGCCTGATCCTGAAGGATTACGACACCGCCGCGACGCGCCTCGCCGAGTTCTTCGCCGACATGGATTCCGTCGACTGGACCGCGAAGCCCTTCTCCGCGGACGGTCCGGCCGCAAAATCCAACTGACGGCATTCCGGTTTTGTCCGGAACCGCAACGAAGGAACGATATGTTTCAGATCGAACGAACCGTCGCCATCAGCGACACCGCGCCCGGCGGCTGCCTGCGCCTCAGCCATGCCCTCGACTATCTCCTGGAATGCGAGTGCTTCCAGATGGATTCCGAGGACGATTTCTCCGTGTATCTGCGCAACAACGGCATCGCGGTCTTCCTGGCGTTCCGGCAGGTGGAGGTCATCCGGCTCCCCGCCTACGGCGAACACCTGACGGTCCGCACCAATGTCTACGACTGCAGGAACTTCTTCGGTTTCCGCAACACCGCCATCTGCGACGACAATGGACGGATCTGCGTCCTCTGCGCCGCCATCGGAGCGTTCGTCGACCGCGCGTCCGGACGCCCCGGCAAGGTCCCCGCGCAGATCGTCCGCGATCTCCGGTTCGACGCCCCGCTTCCCATGGAGTACCTCTCCCGCAAGATCGCGCTCCCGGCGCGGGAGCCGGAACTCCTCGCGCCGTTCCGCGTCAAGGAGCACCAGGCCGACATGTTCGGGCACTTCAACAGCAACCGTTCCCTCGACGAGACCATGGAGTATCTCCCGGCGGATTTCAAGTTCGACCGCCTCCGCCTCGAATACAAGGCGCAGGCGCGGCCCGGCGAACTCATCACCCCCGCCCTGTACCGCGACGCGCCCGCCCCCGGCGGCCTCACGTTCACGCTGTCGAACGGGTCCGGCGTCTGCACCGTCTTCGAGTTCTCCACGGCTCCCCAAAAGTAAAAAAGCTTTTCCCTCACACGGCATGAAAAAACGGCTCTTCCACGCGGAGGAGCCGTTGTCTTTTTACAGGGAAATGATGTACGGGGAAGGGCGCGCCGTCAGCGCTTGATGGATTCGCGGGCGATGCGCTGGGTCTCGGTGAACGTCTCGGACATGTCCTGAAGGACTTCCAGGAACGCCTCCTGTTTTTCCTCCGGCACTTCGTCCAGGATCCCGGTCATCACGTCGTTCAGGTACGCTTCCAGCTGCTTGCGGATGCTCTTCCCGAACGGCGTCAGCGAGACGTGCACGGACCGGCGGTCGACGGAGGACGGGATGCGCTCCACGACGCCGTCGGCGGCAAGCGCGTCGACCGTCTGGGAGACGGCGCCGGAGGTCAGCCCGAACATTTCGGCGATTTCCTTGACCATCGGCGGTTCGCCTTCGCGGACAAAGAGATAGTTGATGATGCGCATCTTGCCAAGCGTGATTTTCATGTTCGGGATCGCGACGTTGCGTGCGCTTTTCGCGCGCAGACGGTCGACGACCCGGAAGAGCATGGTCCATGCCGTTTTCGGTCTGTTCGTGACTGACATTGTGTTTTCCTTGCTAGCGATGGGGTTTCGGGGCGTGTTTGTTCAGAACTCTAACGTTTTTTGATGACGTTTTATTGTATCATGTTTCTCTTTTTTTCGGTTTTTTTGCCGTTTCCGCCCGTTTTTTATGTTTATGCAAATAAAAAATTATCAATTCCGAATTTATTTCCCGGATAGTTGTTACTTTGCTCAATTATTTTTGCGCAAAGGTATTGAAAAAGGGCCTCGCGCGTGCTATATTATTTAATGCGTTTGTTCGGAACGGAAGCCTGTTCCGGTCGCAAACGGTTTCCTGCACCCGAAACGATACCGTCAAAAACTATATGGACACGATCATGCGCCTTATGCACCCATCCATACACGAATCCGCCGCATGCCGGAACAGAACCCCCCGTCAACAGGTCCGTCCGGACCGGAGCGCCGGAGCATGAACGGAAACGAATTCCCCAGGCAGCCTGTCAACAAGGGCATCGTCGGCGGCGTGGCTCTGCTGAGCGCGCTGATCCCCGTCTATGTTTGCGCCTATTCCGCGCTTCTTATCAATCAGGCGGTCCCGGTCTTCAGCCGCCAGGCGCTGAACGTGCTTCTGGTCGCGGCCGTTTATACTGCGCCGTTCCTGTTCACGAGCGTGTTCTGCCAGTTCCTGTGCACGCGGTTTTCCGCTCGCAACGTGGTGGTGTTCAGCCGCGCCGTGGAGATCTTCCTGATCCTCGCGGGGAGCTTCTTCCTGGCGCCGGTGAGAAAACTCGGCCCGGCGCCTCTGCTGATCTTCGCCGCCTGCATGGGCGTGGTCTTCTCCTTTTACCGTCCCGCGCTGAAGATCTATCTGGCGGACGCCGCCGACAAGAAGGAGCTCTCGCGCAACGCGGGCATCGTGGAGTCCATGACGTTCCTCGGCATCATCATCGGCACGGTTTCGGCGGTCTTCTGCATCCACTTCATTTCGAACACCGCGGCGGTCGGAGCGGCGGGCGTCGCGCTCGCGACGTTGAACCTGCTTCTGTCGTCGCACCTGAACCCGAACCAGTCGTTCTGCCGGAAACTGCGGTTCCGCGACCTGAAACAGCAGTGGGTGACGGCGTTCAAGCTCCAGCAGCGGTACCGCGAGCTGGCGCTGACGGGGATCGGCGAGGGCTATATTTTCGCCTCGATCATCCTGATCTCCTCCATGGCGATGCAGTATATTTCGGTGCAGTTCGCGGGGACGGGGGTGTCCGGCAGCGACATCTTCCTGTACTCGATCATCGCCGCGCCCGTGGTCGGCGCGGTGCTCGGCTGCCTGGCGGCGGGCAAACTTTCCGGCGACATGATCGAGATCGGCCTCGTGCCGCCGTCGACCGTGATGATGACGCTCGCCGCGCTGCTGATCGGGCTGCTGCCGCTGTTCCCGGACCAGTACACGGGCGGCGGCCTGCTGATGCTCCTGCTGTTCGTCTTCGGGTTCTTCGCGGGCGTCATGCTGGTCCCGCTCGAGGCGTACCAGAAATACTTCATCCGGCACGAGCTGATCCCGCCGTTCTTCAGCTGGTTCTATCTGCCGTTCGCCGCCGGAATCCTGCTGACGATCCTCATGTCGTTCCTGATGTACTACTACGGACTGTCCATTTTCTCGATCACGCTGATCCTGGCGTGCCTGACGATCATCCTGGGCGCGACGTCGTTCTACATCATGCCGCAGTTCCTCCTCCGCGCGCTGATGCGCGGGCTGCTCTGCACGCTGTACCGCCTCCGCAAGTTCGGCGTGGAGAACCTGCCGGAAGAGGGCCCGGCGCTGCTGATCGGCAACCGCGCGAGCTTCGTCGACATCTTCTTCATCCAGGCGTGCACCTCGCGGCCGATCCGCTTCATGATGCACGAGAGCTACTTCAACGCGCCGTTCTGGCGTCCGCTCTTCCGGTCCGCCGGGTTCATCTCGGTGCCGTCGAACAAGCCGAAGCAGCTGAAGGCGCAGCTGGAGTACACGCGCGAACTGCTCCGGCAGGGCGAGATCGTGTGCGTCTTCCCGGAGGGCGACATCACGAAGAACGGCACGATGTCCAGCTTCAAGGACGGCGTCGGCGAAATGATGCCGGACGACATGCCGGAGATCCCGGTGATCCCGGTCCGCATCGGCATGACCTGGGGCAGCATCTTCTCCTGCTACTACGGCAAGTTCAAGCTCACCTGGCCGGACGAACTCCCGCACCCGGCGAGCGTGACCGTCGGCAAGCCGATCCCGCGCGACACCTCGGCGTACGAGATCCGCATCATCCTGTCCGAGCTCGCCGCCGACACCGAGCTGATCCCCGAACGCGGCGAACGCCCTTTCCACAGCCAGTTCGCGTGGATGGCGAAGCACCATCCGTTCCGCCGCACGCTCCAGCAGTTCGACGACGCGCACGGGCTCCAGAACCCGCCGCTCTTCATGCTGATGCTGAAATCCATCCTCATCAGCCGCTGGATCCGCCGTCTCTGCGACGAATCCGAGGAGTATGTCGGCGTGATGCTGCCGAACAGCCTCGCCGCCGTCTGCACGATCACCGGCGTCCTGATGGCGGACCGCAAGCCCGCCGTCATGAACTTCACCGCGGGCATCCCCGCCAACCGGCACGCCGTTCAGATCGCGAACATCAAGCACATCCTGACCAGCCGCGTCTTCATCCAGAAGATCCGCATGAAGCCCACGCCGGAAATGGTGTTCCTGGAGGACGCCGCCGCCGACATCGGACGCCCGGGCTCGAAATACATCTGGCTGCTCGCCTGCATCTTCCTCACGCACGAGGAGCTCATCAAGCTCGTCTCGCCGAAGAGCTGGCAGGACGTCAACCGCATCGCCGTGCTCATCTTCTCCAGCGGCTCAACCGGCATCCCGAAGGGCATCATGCTGACGCACCACAACATCAACGCCGACGTCACCGCCATGACCGCCATGATCGGCTGGCGCAAGACCGACAGCGTGCTCAGCAACCTCCCGATCTTCCACTCCTTCGGACTCACCGTCTGCATGTGGCTCCCGGTCGTCACCGGCACGCGCGCCGTCTTCATCGCCAACGCCCTCGACGCCGCCATGTCGCTGAAGGTCATCCGCGAGCAGAAGATCTCCATCGTGGTCGCCACGCCCAGTTTCCTCATGCTCTACATGCGCAAGGGCACGGCAGAGGACTTCAAGTCGCTCCGCCTCACCATCACCGGCGCGGAACGCCTCCGCGAGGACATCGCGGCGAAATTCCGCAAGCTCACCGGACTCGAGATCACCGAGGGATATGGCTGCACCGAGCTCTCCCCCGTCGTCTCCATCAACGTCGCGAACTCCCGCATGGAACTCGGCGTCGAGGTCGCCAAGCCCGGCAGCATCGGCGCGCCGCTCCCCGGCATCTGCGCCAAGATCGTCGACCCGTCCACGTTCGAGCTCATGCCTGAAAACACCGACGGACTCATGATCGTGAAGGGCGCGATCGTGATGAAGGGCTATCTCGGCGAACCCGGCAAGACCGCCGAAGTCATCCGCGACGGCTGGTACGTGACCGGCGACATCGCGCACATGAACCGAAACGGGTTCATCACCATCACGGGCCGCCTCTCGCGCTTCTCCAAGATCGCCGGCGAAATGGTCCCGCACGAACTGGTCGAACGCGAGATCAACAACATCCTCCAGCCGGAGGAACGCCTCGTGGCAGTCTGCGGAGCCGCCGACGCCAAGCACGGCGAAAAGCTTATCGTCTTCTACACCGACGCGCGCCGCCTGGCGCCCGAAGAGCTGATCCGCCAGCTGAAGGACCGCCAGATCCCGAACCTCTGGATCCCTAAGGCGGAAAACTTCATCCTCGTGGATTCCCTCCCCATGCTCGGCAACGGCAAGCTCGACCTCGCCGCCCTCGTGGAGCTCGCAAAGCAGTACAATGACCCGACCCCGGCGGTTTGAGCCGGGGTTCCGTTCAGGATAAAGGCAGTCCGATTCGTGCACACTTCGTGTGTGCCGTTGCGAAGCAAGGCACTGCTTCAGCACACTCCGTGTGTGCCGTGCTTCGCTGCGGCACGGATTTATGCGGAACGTTTTTTCCGGTGTAAAATGCGGCCGAGCACCAGCATCGCCTCTTCGATGCGGAACAGCCGGCAGAGCACGAGCAGGCAGACGCCGTAAACGAGTCCCGCCGCGATCAGCGGAGCCGCCACGTTCAGCGTCGTGACCTCGACGTTCCAGTGCGGCAGCGTGAATTCGAGGTTGCGCGGGATCGCGCGGGAGACCAGGACAGCCGGGATCAGCGGCAGGCCGCACGCCGGGATCAGCCGAAGCAGATACATCCCCAGCGCGCGGAAGTCGATCCTGTGGTCCGGCAGCTGCCGGTTGTAGATCGTCAGGAGCAGGGTGTTGTTCAGCAGGGACGACATGACCGTGGCAAGCGCGATCCCGCCCTGCCGCAGCGGCACCATCAGCGCAAGATTCATCACGATGTTCAGCGCGATGCAGACCAGCGACACCTTCAGCGGCGTCACCATGTCCCGGCGGCTCGTGAACGCCACGGACGAGATCTTGAACACCGCGAAAAGCGGGATCCCCGCCGAGTACATCAGGAACGCGTACGCGGTCTCGCGCACCGCGGTCTCGTCGAATCTGCCGTAGTTGTAGAAAACGCGGATGATCTCCTCCGGGAAGCACACCATGAACGCCGTGAACGGCACGGACACGAAGAGCAGGATGCGGATCGTGCCCGTCAGCAGCGCCGACAGTTTGCCGTAGTCGCCCGCCGCGGCGAACCGCGACAGCTCCGTATTCGCGACCGTGGCGAACGACACCGCGAAGATGCCGACCGGCAGATACACCAGGCGTTCGCTGAAGTACAGCGAGGCCGCCGCGGAGTCGCCGATGAACCCGGCGATCAGGCGGTCGCATTGCAGGCTCAGCTGGAGCGCGCTTGCGCCGAGCAGTCCCGGCAGGATCAGTTTCCAGATCGAAAGCAGGGTCTCATGGTCCCGCATGATCGCGCCGGAGATCCGCACCATCATGCCGCGCCGCCACAGGATCAGGAAGATCAGAGCCATTTCCAGCACGCCCGCGATGAGCACGGCGAGCCCGAACATCTTCAGCTGGGGCATCCCCTGATAATGGCGGCAGACCAGCACGAGCGCGAGGATCAGGACCACGTTCTGCAGGATCGCGGTCAGCGACGGCAAAAAGAATTCGCGGAGGACGTTCGCGCAGGCGGTCGCCGCCCCCACGACGCAGATGAACACCATGTACGGCGCGAGGATCGGGAAAAGCTCGAACGCGGTCTTCCAGCGGCCGGGCTCCAGCGTGCGCGCGATCAGCCACGACGGCACGCCGAGCACGACGGCGAGCGCGCACAGCAGCAGCGTCAGCCACAGCAGAATGGTCGAGAACCGTTCGCGGGCGCGTTCCTTCCCCTCGGTCTCCAGCGACAGCGACAGGACCGGCACGAGCGCCTTGCCGAGTTCGCCCTCGCCGAGGATGCGGCGGAAGGTGTTCGCCCAGGTCAGCGCGAGCGTCCAGCCGGACATCAGCGCGCCGCCGCCGATGACGCCCGCGGTCAGGGTCTCGCGGAACAGCCCGAGGACGCGGCTGATCAGGGTCGACGCGGCGAGATTGCGCGAACTGCTGAAGAAACGGTTTACGGACGATGTCTGGTCTTCTGCCATGTTTGCGGCGCGGAAAAACGGAGGCGGGTTACTTGCTGAAAAGGACGTACACGCAGTCGCCGTCCTTCACGATGTAGTCCTTGCCTTCGGTGCGGAGCTTGCCCGCCGTCTTCGCGGCGTTCCAGCCGCCGTGCGCCACCAGTTCGTCGTAGGAGACGACCTCCATGCGGATGAATCCGTGCTGCATGTCGGTGTGGATCTTTCCGGCGGCCTCGGGCGCGGCGGTGCCGTTGACGATGGTCCAGGCGCGCGTCTCGTCCTTTCCGGTGGTGAAGAAGGTGCAGTAATCCAGCAGCTTGTATCCGGTGCGGATCACGCGCTGAAGGCCGCTCTCCGTCGCGCCGATGTCGTCCAGGAACGCCTTCGCCTCGTCGGGTTCCAGCGCGGCAAGTTCCTCTTCGAACTTCGCGCAGACCGGGACGACCTCCATGCCGTGCCCGGCGGCGTAGTCGAGCAGCGCCTTCGAGGCGTCGTCCTGCCCGAAGGAACGGAATCCGGCTTCGTCGACGTTGGCGCAGACGAAGGCGGGCATGGCGGAGAGGAGCTGGAGCGACGCCATGACGCGGCAGGCTTCCGGGTCGGATTTGTCCCACTGCGGGATCTTGCCGTCTTCGAGGGCGGCGATGCAGGTCTGGGAGAGTTCGTATTCCGCCTTGATCTCCGGGTCGCCGGTGCGCAGGAGCTTCTTGCACTTGTCGAATCTGCGCTGGAGGAACTCCAGGTCGGCGAGCATGAGCTCGGTCATGATCAGCTCCAGGTCGCGCGCCGGGTCGATGGACCCGCCCACGTGCACCACGTCGCCGTCCTGGAAGAGGCGCACCACGTGCGCCACGGCGTCGACGTTGCGGATATGTCCGAGGAACTGGTTGCCGAGCCCTTCGCCCTTGCTGGCGCCCTGGACGAGCCCGGCGATGTCGATGAATTTCAGCGACGTCGGCACGATGCGGGCGGATTTTTCGATCTTCGCCAGCACGCCGAGACGGTCGTCCGGCACCGCCACGATGCCCGTATTGGGTTCAATGGTGCAGAACGGGAAATTGGCGGCGGCCGCGCCGCCGTTGGTCAAAGCGTTGAAAAGCGTGGATTTCCCGACGTTGGGAAGACCGACAAAACCGCAGGCAAACCCCATGGTGCAAACTCCGAGTCAGATGATAGGATGACAATTAAGAAGAAAAAGACGGTAATAACGTACCACGGGGAAACGTTTTTTTCAATCGAAAAGCGTATTTTTTCGTCTGTTTTCCAAAAAAACGTGACTTTTTAACTTTTTCGGCTTTATTTTTTGAGAAAGAGTGATATATTGTAAGAACACCTTTTACATTCTGCATTATTCTGTTTAAAGATAAAACCGAAAACCGTCAAGGAGTAAGTTAGCTTTGAATATCCTGCTTACCGGTATCACGGGTCTGGTCGGGGCGTCCGTCGTCACGGCGCTGCTTCGCAATCATCCCGACTTCAAGATCGTTGCCATCTGCCGCGGCAATTCCGCGCAGACCGCCCAGCAGCGCACGGAGCTCACCATGCGCGCCCAGTGTGAATTCGACGGCGATCCCGCCTCCTACGACTCCATCATCTCCCGCATTACCGTCATCTCCGGCGACGTGACGAAGCTCCCGTTCGACGAGATCGCGAAATACGGTCCCTACGATGTGATGTTCCACTGCGCCGCGGACGTCAACCTCGGCAAAGACCCCGAGGGCAAGACCTACGCGACCAACATGAACGGCACGCTGAACGCCGTCGAAGCCGTCAAGCGCTTCAACATCCCGCGTTTCCAGTATGTCAGCACCGCCTACGTCGCGGGCACCTTCGCCGGGCGCGTCATGGAAGACACCATGCCCGCCACCGGCTGGATCAACTCCTACGAGCGCAGCAAGTTCGACGCGGAAAAGTATGTCCGCGAGAACGTCGGCGTCCCGTTCACCATCTACCGCCCCTCCATCATCGTCGGACGCCGTTCCGACGGCGTGATCCGCAAGCCGCTCGCGTTCTACCGCATCCTCGAATTCCTCGGCCGCATCAAGAGCAACCGCGCATTCAAGGCCGGCCTCCCCGCGAACGCCCAGATGGAAGTGAACATCCGCATCGCCAGCGCGACTTCGGACAAGATCTACTTCGTGCCGATCGACTACGTGCAGGAATCCATGTCCAGGCTCTTCATGATCCCGGAGAAGAACCGCACCTACCACATCACCGGCGACAGCCCCGTCTCCACCGAGATGATCGGCATCGCCTGCCGCGACATCCTGAAGGTCACCGGCCTCCGTACCGTCGACAAGAACGAGGACCCCTCCAAGGACGAGAAGCTGGTCATGCGCATGATCGAAGACCTCATCCCGTACTTCTCCACCCAGATCACGTTCGACAACTCCAACGTCCGCGCCGACCTCGGCGACGAGATCCTGAACTGGAAGCTCGACGTTCCCTTCCTCCGCCGCATGGCGTACTCCTACTACAAGGCGGAGATCCCCGGCATCGTGGAAGGCATGGAGTTCCCGAAGGACTGATCTCCGGCCAATCCGTTCTTTTCCGCGCGGACCGGGCTTTCCGGTTCGCGCTTTTTTCTTGTCATGGCACGTTTTTTTGACAGAATCGCCCCGGCACGCAGGAAGATCCTCCTGCTCGGCATCATTTACCTGGGGTACATCAGCCTCGGGCTCCCGGACAAGATCCTCGACGCCGCCTGGATCCCCATGAGCGAGGCGTTCGAAGTCCCGCTCCGCTACGGCGGCTTCATCGCGACCGTCGTCGCGCTCTGTTCCTCGGTCTCCGCCTCCGCCAGCGGGCTGATCCTGCGGAAGATCGGCACGGGGCGCCTGCTGGCGGTCTGCGGCGCGGTGACGGGTCTTTCGCTCGTCGGATGCGGTTTCTCCCCGGTTTTCGCCGTGCTGCTCGCGTTCGCCGTGCCGCTCGGGTTCGGGCAGGGCGCGATCGACACCGGCATGAACTACTACGTCTCCAAGCATTATTCCAGCCGCGACATGAGCTGGCTGCACTGCTGCTGGGGCGTCGGCGCAACCCTCGGGCCGCTGATCGCCTCGGTCTTCCTCCAGTCCGCCGGGTCCTGGCGGAGCGCGTATTTCGCGATCGGGTCCACGCAGATCCTGCTCGCCGTGTTCTTCTGCTCCACGATCGGGCTGTGGGACCGCGCGCGCCGCGACGAGGAGGCGGAGGACCGGGCGGCCGCGGCGGCATCGTCCATGGACAAACTGGAGGGGAAATGCGAGTTTTCGCTCGATTTCTGGCTGTGCGTCCTGGTTTTCTTCGTTTACTGCGGCATCGAGGCGGGCGCGGGGCTGTGGGGGTGCGCGTTCCTGACCCGTGCGCGCGGGATGGACCTGAACACCGCGCAATACGTCGTGACCGCCTACTGGGGCATGCTGACCGCCGGACGTTTCCTGCTCGGATTCACGGCGGACCGGCTCGGAAACCGCCTGCTTTCCACGCTTTCGGGCGCGGCCGTCCTGTTCGCCTCGTGCCTTCTTCTGGTCCCGGCAACCGGGTTCCTTCCGTCCGCCGCGCTTCTGCTGGTCGGGTTCGCGCTCGCGCCGGTCTATCCGTGCCTGATGCACGAGGTTACGCGGCGCGGGTTCAACGACGCCACGGCGGCCGCGCTGACCGGGCTCCAGGGGGCGGCCAGCATGGTCGGCATCATGGTCATCCCGCCGCTGATCGGCTACGCGGGCGACCTGATCTCCATGGAGGCGCTTCCGGTCTTCGTGGCGGTCCAGGCGGCGGTCATGTTTGCGGCATTGCTGAAGACGGGATACCGGCCGGCCCGGAAACCTGTGTGAAACCAGTTGTTTCCCGCTGAAAAACAGGTCGTTGTCATGGTCCGGCGCATTCCCGGGGCCTTCCGTTTTTTTCGCAAAAAAAGGGGTCTTATCTGCGGAGAGATGGCCGAGTGGTCGAAGGCGCAGCATTGGAAATGCTGTATAGGGGCAACTCTATCGTGGGTTCAAATCCCACTCTCTCCGCCATTTTTATTTTAAACGGCTAAACGGGGAGGGCAAACGGAGGGGGATGGATGCGATGCTCCGCCCGCGTACCGTGAGCGTATGCCGTCCGCCGCGATGCCTGTCCCGCCAGCCGTTTCCGGAGCGGGCGCCGGCTTTCGCGCTTAGTCCTTCTGGAAGAGAAGCAGCCGGACGTTCTCCAGGTTTCTTTCCCCGAATTCATCGTCCGGCACGATGATCAGCAGATGCTTGCACTGCTGCTCCGCCTGAAGGAATTTCCGGTCGGCAAAGCTCTTTTCGATGACATGATGCATGCACTCGCGCCACAGCTCCACGATGTCCTTGCGGAAGTTCACGGCATGACGCGGGAAATTGAGGGCGTTCACGGCATCCTCATAACGGTTTTCCTCGGACAGCCTCTTCGCATAGGTGAACGCGGGGAGGAGGGATTCCTTTTCCATGCCAAACGCCGTCTTCGCGGCGTCCAGCGCCTTCCGGTCCTCTCCTTTGGCGTGGTAGATGTCGGAGAGATTGACATAAAGCAGGGACGGGGTGCGGTAGGTCTCCAGGATCGCCTTGTATTTCTCCTCCGCTTCATCAAGCCTGCCGGATTTGCACAGGCGGTTTGCCGCGTAGAACGTGAAATCCGGCGCGTCGTTCGGAGTCGAGGCAAGCAGGTCGAGGGCTTCCTTTTCCTTCGACCCGTCTCCGGACAGGAGCAGGTCCGCCGCGCGGAAGAACTTTCCGAACTCCTTCAGTTTCTCGTCCTTTGAGGCGTCCAGCCTGTCGGCCATGGATGCCAGATCCTTCGTGCGCCCGTTGTCAACGCAGAACAGGAAATACTGCCCCAGCAGTTCCGTATCGGATTCAAACTGCAGCGCCAGTTTCCGGAACGCTTCGGCGGCTTCGTCGTGCCGTTTCAGCTGGTCCAGCGCGAGCATGTGGAGGATCTGGAGTTCGCGGCCGGGCTGTTCCTTCGCGGATTCCTCAACGTCCAGCGCCTGTTCGATGATCGGCAGCGCGCTTTCGGCTTTTTCGTTGAAGATCAGGAACTCCGCGGTGATGCACGACAGGAGGACGTCGTCCGGAAAATACTTCAGCGCGTTCAGCAGATATGTCTCTTTCACCAGGTTCTTCCTGTACTGGTTCATGAGGATGATCTCCGAAAGCAGCCTGTTCCCATGCAGATACCCCGACAGGATCTCCGCCAGATCTGCCATTTGCGCGGGGTCCTTCTGGTTTTCCGGTTTCTGCATCTTCCGGGAGATGTAGTCCAGGCAGACGAGCAGGGCGCGGTTGTGCAGGTCGTGGAACGGCTGATTGGGGAATATCTCCTGCGCCACGGTCCGTATTTCGTCGAACGAGTCGTTTGATACCGCCACACGCAGGCGGATGAAACGCGAGAGAGGGGAATCGATGCGCTTGCCGTTTTTGCGGACGGCGACGGCAAGCTTCCTCTCGTCGTTTTCGAGATACGCGGTCAGGGTTTCACAATAATCCGCCAGGAACGACAGGGCGCCGGACTTCTTCTGCAGCTTTTCTTCCAGCGTCCTGAGTTCGTCAAGCCTGCCCGTGAAAACACAGCTTTCCGCATACTGCAGATACAGATTGATGTCATCGATTGTTTTCAGATACGGCTCCAGGACATCCATCACATCGGCAAACCGGTATTTTGAAAAGTAGTAATCCGCCAGGATCGGCGTTCCCGCAAGAGGATTGACTTCCGCGGCCTGTTTCAGCAGCCGCTCCATTTCCGCGTCGGTTTCCGGATTGTCGTCGCGGCGCTGTTCCAGGCGGCGGATGGCGAAGTAAAGCGCCTCGAACCGGACCGCGGGGTCTTCCGACTGCATCGCGGTGTTCAAAAAGGCATCGCGTTCGCCATCGGTCCATTTGTTGTAGGTTGCCATGAATTCCGCCATCCGTCCGAGATCGTTCTCGCGGAACGCTTCCGGGTCGCGCTCGATCTGCTTTTTGTAGGCGTCGTTTCCGTCTTTCGGATAGCCGGACCGGTACGAGGAGATCACATACAGATAGAGTTCCCGGTAGGTGAACGTGTCGTCCACTTTTGCCTTTCGCCCGAGAATGCCGTACAGAAGAGCGTAGTTTGCCGCCTTTATCGCGCTGCTCAGCATTTTTTCCCGGTATTCCGGCTTCTGCGGGTTCAGGGTGTTGGCGGACTGCCACATCTGCGCCTCCATTCCCGCATTCCCGGATTGGTGATAGATGTTCGCCAGGGCCGCGTATTCCGCTTCGGCGTCCGGGTACATTTGAACATATTGAAGCAGGAGGGACTCCGCCGTCCCGTATTCTTTGTTTTCATACGCGGCCATCGCCTTGTCGCGCAGGTCGGCGCGACGTTTCGCCCTTACGCCGTAATATCCGCATATCGGAAGACTTGCGAGAATGAAAAGCACCAGCAGAATGATCGCGATCGTTTTCCGTTTCATGGCGGTGTCATCCTTTTTTGCCGTTTTTCTGTTCCATCGGGACGGGACCGGTTTGCTGAACAGGAGATGAGCATTTGTTTGATTCCGTGGAGATCATTTTTTATCGTCAATCGTGGTGAATATGATCAGGACAATGCCGGCTCCGATCGCAAGGAAAAGCAGCGCGATCGGCAGCGCAAGCGGAAGAGCGACCACGTCGTTGTCGTTGAAATCGCCGGCATAGGGGTCTCCGAACAGAATCTGCGCCTTGTTCTCATTCGCCAGGAAAAAGCTTTTGTCGAAGACGAGGATGCCGCTCGCTCCATTTTCCGGCAATTGGTATTGTTCGGGCTCCCTGGTTTCGGCCTCCCCGAAATTGAGTTCGTATTCGCCGCCTCTGCGTCCCGTAAACCCGATGTCCTCCGTAATGCGGTCGCCGAATGGCGCGGCCAAATCGTAGACATGGAATCCTTCCTCCCCGGCAACGCGGCCGTCGGAGTCCGGGGCCGCCGCGGAAGCGGTGTTTCCGCCGCCGTTATGATCTTCGGTCGAATAACTGCCCCACACGCTTTCCGTCTCGGCGATGCTGCTGTATTGGAGCAGCTTGATAGTCAGGTCCTCCTTCCGGGCGGTGTCGTAAAAAAGGCGCTCGAACGTTTTTCTGCTTTCCGTGGCGATGGGGCTGTGAAAGGTGTAGATGGTTTCCCGGCGGCTGTCTTCGTCGGCAGGCTCCAGCGCAACGGCAAATGCGATGCCGGCAAAGAGGAAGAGTGCGGCGGCAAGATGGTAGCTGCGGAGTTTCATGGCTGGGATACCTTTCCTTTTCGCCCGGCGGTTTTTGCCGGAACAAGGCTGAACTAAAAGAATATAGCATTCCTCGGCCGAAAGTCAAGCCGATCCGCAAAGTAAAAACGGACGGTATTTCGGATCGGTCCCGGTAAGACTGCCCGCCGATCATCGACCGCGTGTTTCCCGAAAAGCCGCCGCCGCACAAAAAGCAAAGGGGCGCCCGGTTCGATCCGGACGCCCCGAAGGCACTGTTTATTCCGCGGATGGGAAAGACCGGTCACTTCTTGTTGAAGACGATCGGCGCGAATTCGCGGAGGCAGCGGCGCCAGGTGAGCCACTCATGGGCGGTACCCTCGGACACGAAGAACGTGGTCTTGATGCCGAATTCGTTGAAGGCGTCCGCCACGCGCTTCGCGTTCTCGGGACGCTCCTCGGAGCCGAGGCCGATGAAGATGTGGTTGATGTTCTTGGAGGGATCTTCCTTCGCGGTCTTGAACGCGCCGTTGAACGCCTGGTCGATCGCGCCGTTCACGGAAAGGCCGCTGAAACTGCCGATCCAGGAGAACTTGTCGAGGTTGGACGTAACGGTGCTCCAGGTCTGCATGCCGCCGCGGGAAAGGCCCGCCATGGCGCGGTTCTCGCGTCCGGGGAGCGTGCGGAAGTTGGCGTCGATGAACGGAAGGAGCTCGTTGACGAAGATGTCGTTGACGTTGCCGCCGCGGCCGCCCTGTCCGGGCTTCTTGAAGTAGGAGTTGGTCTTCAGGTCGCCGCAGTCCATGACGATGATCATCGGGACTGCCTTGCCCGCCGCGATCAGGTTGTCCATGATGTAGTTGGTCTTTCCCTGATTGGTCCAGCCGTTTTCATCCTCGCCCCAGCCGTGCAGGAGCAGGAGAACCGGGTAACGCTTTTCGGGATGCGTCTCGTATTCCGCGGGCGTGTAGACGTGGCAGACGCGCGGGACGCCGTTGATCTCGGACCAGTAGTCGCAGCGGCGGACCTGTCCGTGCGGGACGTTCTTGTCGAAGTGGTAGTAGGCGGCTTCCTTCTCGTCTTCCGGGATCTCGATGCCGGACTGCTCGAAGTTTCCGCCGAAATACGCTTCCGTCCCCGGATCGAAGAACGTGTTGCCGTCGACGTTGAAGGAATAATAGTGGAAGCCGACGACCAGCGGATCGGTCTTGACGGTCCAGCGTCCGTCGGAGGCCTTTTCCATGTTGTAGACTTTGCCTTCCTGCGTGATCGTGACTTTCTGCGCGCCGGGGGCGTTCACTTTGTAGATCGCCTCGCGCGTCTTCGGATTCACGGCGGGATACTGGGAATTGAAGATGGTCGTTTCGGAGGGGACGAATCCTTCCGGAAGCGGTTCCACGCGACCGCCTCCGCCGAAGCCGCCGGCTCCGAACGGACTGCCGCCGTTGCGCTGGCCGCCCTGACGCTGGCCGCCTTGACCCATGCCGGGACGCTGGCCGCCCTGACCCATGCCGGGACGCTGGCCTCCCTGTCCCATGGCGGGACGCTGGCCGCCCTGTGCGGGGCCCTGTGCGGGAGCCTGCGCGATCGCGGTCAGAGCGAACGCGAGAGCGACGGAACAACCGAGGAAATAACCGAGTTTCATATTTTTGAACTCCTTATCATGGTTTTGGGCTTCTTCCGAGGTCACCCGACGATCGGAAGCCGGCCCGTTTCTGGGGGTGATTGAATCTGCTGCCCCGCCCGGCCCGGAGAGCGCTGCCCGCTGTTCCGCGCATGTTCGGTCGGCGTTGTTTGTGCCGCGGGGGAGATTTGCCGCTGTTTCGCGTGAACTCCGAACACATAATCACGCAGGGCTGCGGCATCTGTTTTTTTCATGGCGGACTCCGTCCGGATGTGGCATTAACGGATGATTTGCCAATAAAATATACCGGGTCAGGCGAAATTGCAAGTCGTTTTGGCGTAAAAACAGGGCATTTTGGAATTCCAGGCGGAATGAGCCGGAATGCCCTGTGCAAATTGGTTTACAGCGAGGCGAGGAGGCCGTTTCCGGATTCGCCGAAGAGCTTGTCCGAAGCGGGATCGAGGCAAGTTCCGGCGAGGGCGTCCGCGGTGTCGTACTGCCCGAAGCTCAGACTGTCCGGCATGGCGAGGCTGTCCGCGGGCACATCCGTCTCCGGCATGGCGAGCGCGGAATCCGACGAACCGGACGGCATTCCGGCGGAAATGTTGTAGTACACCTCTTTGCCTTTCTTCGCATCGACGGACTGCATGGAGACGAAGTACCTCGTGGCGTCGTCGGTCTTCTTCTCGATCTCGACGGTCCTGCCGTCCGAGGCGGAAGCATATCCGTCGACGGCGCCCTTCGTATTCTTGAGCGTGAGCGTGGCGAGCGACTTCTTCGTCCACTTGCCGCTCTTGAACGTGAGCTTGTAGACCGTGAATTTCGCACTTGCTTTTTCCGTGCCCCAGATGTCGACCGTGAAGACGCATTTCCCGGCGCCGTTGAAGACGATCTCCGCATAGTCGTATTCGTCGCCGAAGCCGACGAAGCTCCGGTAGGTCGTTTCGCCGACCTTTTTTTCGACCGCGACGTCGTCCTTGCCCTCGATCGCGACTTCCATGACGACGGACTTCTTTTCTCCGGGATTCACGGTCGTCCGCTCAAGTTCCGGATTGAGCTCCTTGTTCTTCTTGTCCGGGAAGAGTTTGTTGTTCGTGCCGTAGTCGGAGGCGTACACGATGCTGTCGACGCTCACGTCGTACCACGCTTTGCCGCCGCTCGATGCGTTCGTGCTCTGAACCGAGACATAGTATCCCGTGTTCTCCTCCCCGACAAGGCGGGCAAGATTGACTTCCAGCGTGCGCGTCGCGAACCCCGCCTTCTTTTCCTTCGAGTTCAGGGTGAGTTCCTTCGACTTGACGGACGTCGAACTCCATTTGCTTCCTTTATTCAGTTTGTAAACGACGAGTTTCACCTTGTCCGTCGCCGTGATCATGAATGTCAGTTTCACGGGCTGCGTCATCGTCAATTTCGCGTAATCGTCGGGATCTTCGAAGCCGACGAAGTTGTTCCAGCCGCCCTCGATCTCCGGCGCACCGTCAGCCTTGATTTCGTTGGTGTCGAACGCGACATCCTGCGCGCCGGACTCCGCGATCTTCGTCTCCCTGAGATTCGCGATCAGGTCCGCATCCGGGACCTTGCCCTTGCCGTTTTCGACCAGCAGCGGTCCGTTGTTCCAGCCGTCGTCGCTGTCGGAGTAGAACAGGGTTCCCGTGTCGGCGCCGTTCAGCGTCACGTTGTAATACGCCTCGTCGGCTTTCTTATCCGCGAACTGCATGGAGACGTAATACTCCCTGTTGTCCGTTCCGCTCTTTTCAAGCAGGACCGTTTTCGGGGAGTCGGCTGTGAACACGCCGTTCCTGTTTTTGAGATTCAGCGTCTGGATTTTCTTCAGCGTGTATTTCCCGGTCTCCCCGTTTTGCGTGAGGCCGTACACGGTGAACGTCGCCGCCGCCGTCGCCTCGGCGTGGAAACTCAGCTTCGCGCCGTGCTTCAGCACGATCTTCGCGTAGTCGAGCTTGTAATCGGCATCCTGCTCGGAGGCGGATTTCCCGACGTGGTTGTGGTAATGGTTTTCGCCGTAGTCGACCGTTCCTGCCTTGTCGAGACGGATCTCCTGTCCGGGCGCGGTCAGGACCGTCCCGTATTCCTCCGTCACGTCCTTGTTGACCTTGGTCTTGTCGATCAGCAGCGTGTTGTTCAGCGGCTCCTCCGGGCCGTTTTCGGGCAGAAGATCGCCGACCGTCACGACGAGTTCGGAATCGTTCAGCGCGAGCGTGTATTTCACCCCGTCGAACACCTGCGTGCCGCCGTCGGCCGTGAGCGTACCGAGCGTCGTGCCGGAGGCGTTCACGACCGTGATCGTCTTGTCGAATCCGGCCGCCCCTTCCGCCAGACCGTACGTGCCGTCCGCCTGGGATGCGCCGACCGTGAGCGTGTACAACGGCGTTCCCTGGATCCGTGACAGGTCACTGACCTGCGCCGGGCTTCCGGGGGCCGCGGCCGAGACGTCGAAGTCGATGACGCTCCCGGCATAGGCCGACACCACCGCGCCCTCGGCTATGGTCAGCGTGCCGGTGTGTTTGCCGCCGTCGGCGATCCCCAGATAACCGTCGCCGTTCACGACCGTCGAACCGGCCGTGCCGCCGACGTAGACCCAGCCGCCGCCGTTCACGGTGGTCCCGTTCGCCGCGCCGCCGTCGTAAATGTACATCTCGGCGCAGTCCTCCTTGTCTGCCCCGGTCAGGACGGTCCCGTTCGCCGCACCGCCGTCGTAGACGTACAACGCGCCGGAGGTGTAAACCGCGGCGGACTCCGCGGTCGTTCCCGCGTGCAGAGTGGCAGCGCCGCCCGACAGCGTCATGCCGCTGAACGTATTTTCGACGAAAGCCGCGCTTGCGCCGTCGGCGACACTGACGTATCCGCCGTTTTCCACGATCCCGGCCGCCACGGCGCCGGAGGAAATGACCAGGCTGCCGCCGCCGTTCACGGACACCCCGTCCGCTCTGCCCCCCTCGTCGATGCTCATCCCGCCATAGCTGTTCACTGTGGTCGAATTCGCCGTGCCGCCGGCATGGACAAACAGCTCGCCGTAATTCCATTCGTCGGCGCCGTTAACGATGGTCCCGCTCACAATCCCGGAAACATACACGCCGGCGCAGTCGTTCACAACGGCGTCTTTCATGATGCCGCCCTTGTCGACGTTTGCCGTGCCGCCGCTGTTCACGATGACGGTGTTTGCCACGCCGTCGCTGCAGATGCTCATGATGCCGAATTCATTCAGCGTAATGTCGTTTGCCGTGCCGCGGGCGGAAACATACAGTTTCCCGCCGCTGTTCACCGTCGTCGATTGCGCCATGCCGTCCGCATAAACAAACAGCGTGCCGAAACCGTCCACGGCGGCGGATGTGGCTGTGGTCCCCGTATGCAGCGTGGCGGTCCCGTTCGACAGGACGAGTCCGCCGAAGCTGTTTGCGACGAAAGACGCATTCGCGCCGTCCGGGACGATGACGCATCCGCCGTTTTCCCGGATCGCGGCCGCCGAACCGCCCGGCTGGACTTCCAGCGTTCCGCTGCTGTTCACCGTGACCGCGCCGGCCGCGGCGCCCGCGTTGACGTACATGCTGCCGCCATGGTTGACTTCGGTCGAGTTCGCCATGCCTCCGCTGAAGACGTGCATGCTGCCGTGATCGTTGACTTCGGTCGTTTCGGCGAGGCCGTTTTTTTCGATTTGGAGGATACCGCCGCTGTTCACCGTGGTCGAATTCGCCACGCCGCCGTCGCAAACGGTCACTTTGCCGCTTCCCCAGTCTCCCTCGCCGTTTACGACGGTCTTGTTCGCGGCGCCGGCGACCGACATGCTGCCGGACTCGTTCACGACGGTATTGTTTGCCGTGCCGCCGCCTTCGATATACATGCTTCCGGCAGTGTTCACGGTAGTCGTGTTCGCCGTGCCGCCGTCGAAGACATACATGAAATCATTTTCCAGGGAAATGCCGTTTGATGTCTGCCCGGAAGCGACTTCGTAACTCATAAAACACCTCGTATTGGTCCGTTGAACCGGACTGCCGTTTGCAGAAATATGTTTTCAAACAATTCGGTATTACTATAACACGGGCTTTTCAAAATGCAAGAGCCGGAATGCGATATTTGAAAAAATGGTAAAAACAAAAAAAACGGAGTTGAAAAAGCGGATAAGACGGGTTACATTATCAAAAATATGTCATTTCGAGTTTCCATTCAACAGAGGGCGCCGCGCATGACTCCAAACGTCGATTTCTCAGAATCCTATGACGAACTCAATACCGTAAACCCCGTGACGATCTCGGTCGGGACGAAATCAGCGGAGGGCGAAGACGTTCCTTCCACCATAGACGACCTGCTGGAAAGCTACAAGGACAAAGACCCCGGCATCTTCAGCATCGGCGGCACGTTCGGCATCGACGCCACGGCGTTCCAGGTGGAATTGAACAGCGTCTACGTTTCGGTCGTGGATGTCAGGAGCGACGAGGGCGCTCTTACCGGAAAGCTTCTGGTGGTCCAGGGGATCGTGTACGTCCGGATCGGCTCGATCCTCACGGTCTCCGCCACGCTCCTCGGCGAGTACGATCCCGACACCCTGACCGATCCTCTGGAGATCTTCAACCAGAAGCCGGAAACGGAAGAGGAAAGAAAGGAGGCGATGCGCACCCGCAACAAGTTCTACGACCTTTCCGGCAACATCATCCAGCGCAAGGATTTCATAGGGGAGGCAGGTGCGAACAACGGCCTGTATTTCATGTACAACCGGTCCGGCATCCAGCAGGAAAAGGAGTATGTCTTCACCGCGACCGGTCTGCTGGACCTCGACTGGCTGAAGAAGATCGGCGTGAACTGCGGCCTGAAGGTCGGCGCGATCGGCGCGTACAATGCGTTCAAGTCCGAGTGGGAAGTCGGGCTCGGAGTCAAGTTCACGGTTCCCTCCGGCACGGAATGGCTGGTGGTCGGACGCGTGGGGTTCAAGAGCGGCAGACTCAACAACATCGCCCTCGAAGTCAAGGGCGAGATCCCGATCGGCCCCGTGATCTTCACGCAGATCAAGATGGGCGTTTCGGGCCTGGCCGAATCGGTGCAGACCTACGCGCCCGGTCTGGGTGTGGCGTTCGGGCCTCAGATCGACTTCAACGCCCTGTCGTCGAAATTCGCAAAAATGATCGGGCTGAAGAACGGCAAATTCCGCGTGGCCGAGGCCGCCGTGTTCGGAGAGATTTCCAGCAATTTCCAGAACATGAGCCTGTCCGTCGAGGGAACATTTGTCGGTCTGCTGGAAGTCAAAGGCGGATGGAAATACGAAGACGGCAAAAATGAGATCAGTCTTTCTGTCGGGACCAGGAAATCCGAGACCTTCAATTTCCGTATCTCCGGTTCGGTCTGCTGGGGCGGAGGCGATTTAACCGTCAGAGGGGCGCTGGACGGCTCCTTCAAGTGGGATTTCACCGCCCTGAAGGTCAACTGGGTCGGCGTCAATGTCGGCGGCGGCGTCAGCGTTATCTACAACCAGGCCGGTTCGCGGAAGACGATTTCCATCTCGGCCGGCGGTCGGGCGCAGGTCAAAGTTCTCTTCGTCAAGGTCGGCGTCAACGTCAGCAACAGCTGGTTCCTCGACCTGTCCAACCGCGGCCTCGCCCACACCTGCGCCAACACCCGGCTGGAAGACGCGTCCTCCGGCGCCAAGCGCATGCTCCGTACTGTCGCCCCGGAGGATGACATCCCGGAAAAAATATCGGGGGACAAGATCGGCAGCTACAGCTGGACCTCGACCGAACTCGCGGCGGAGGGCCGGACATACGTCACCCTCGCCGTGCAGCATTCTCTCACCGACCTGGAATGGGTTCTCACAGGACCGGACGGCAGCATATACAGATCGACTGACCTGAACACGCCGATCACGGTGAAACAGGTCAGCTTCTCGCAACTTGAACTGAGGATCGACAATGCTGCACAGGGCGACTGGACGCTGGATGCCTACGGCAGCCGCAACCGGAATGGCGAGGTGGTGATGTTTGCCGAGGCGGGCGATCCCATCGAGACCGGTGTGCGGGTCGTGTCGGTGGACAGGAAATCCGTCACGGTGGAATATCAGGCTCATGCGACCGGTGACAGCTATCTGGCCGCGCTCTACATGCAGCGGGCCGACCAGCCCGCGGACGAATACGAAGGGATGATCCTCGACTATCTGGAAGCGACCGAAGGAGACGAATATCGCAAGGTCACAATCGACCTGCCGGAAGAGATCCAGGGAGGAAAATACAGGTTCTACGTCATGGCGCAGAGCACAAACTGCGCGGAGGTCGCCTACAGCACCAAAACGGATGAAGTGGAAATCGCCATCCGTACTGCGTCCCTGAAAGTGACGGATTATCGCTTGGAGTTCCAGGCGGCGGACCTGCGGACGGCGAACGTCTTCTGCACCGTGGCGAATCTCGGCACCGAGGATTCCGGCGAATTCTCGGTGGATGTCGTCCTCAGCGAAAGCGAGATCCTCAACGACCGCGATCCGGTCGTCGCGTCGGCGAAGATCAGTCTTGCCGCCGGAGAAAGCCGGGAGCTTCAGCTGGCGGCGGGCATTCCGCAGGACTTCATCGGGAGACTCGCGGCGTTGTCCGTCCGGCTGGACCGGGAAAATGCGGTCGACGAAGGCATCTTCGAGGAAGACAACACCGTCTCGAAGACGATCGCTCCGGCTGTCGTGACCATCGGCTCCGGCAAAGCCCTGAGCTGGGACGCCGTCGAAGGCGCGAGCTCCTACGATCTCGAATACGCCGTGGAGGAGGACTGGAACGACAGCGCCGTTCTGCGGGGCATTGCGGGAACCGCCATCGAACTGGATCTCGCCGCCGGTCATTATTCGTTCCGTGTCACGCCGTACGACGCGGACGGCAGGGCGATCGAGCCCGGCATCGCGGAGTGGGATGACGCGGTGAGCTTCTTCTCCGATTTCACGCTTGCCCTGGCCGCCGGTTCGGACTCCGTCTCCACCGACCGCTTTTCCCTGATGGATGGACTCTACGACTGGAAAAAGACGGATTTCGGCGGGTTCACCGGCACGCTGACCCTGTACCAGGTGGACGGAATACGCCGGGGGCACGACGAAAAGATAATGGTCATTGAAGTGACCGACGGGGAGGCGACTGCCGCCTCCGACACGGCCGAGGATCTCCTGCTGGACAACGGGCTTTACTATTTCACCGCCGCCGGAACGGGAAAGGACGGGGCGGCGTCCGAACTCTCATTCTCCATTTCGGGCGACGTCTTCCCCAACCTGAGGCCGGAACGCGGCGCCGTCTCGCTGCCGGACAGCGTGGACGAAAAGGGCATGTATTCCGAAACCATGGAAAGCTGGGTCGGCGCTTTTGACGAAGATGACGTCTGGGATTATCTGCTGGAGGATGCGGGCGAGTTGAGCCTCTCCGTGATCGACCCGGAGAATCTTACCGGCGAGCTGGTCGTGGACCTCTTTGTCCAGAGCAGCGCAAACGGGCAGTACCAGCGGGTCAGGTCGTTCTCGGTCGACGCCTCCGCCGCCTCGGGGATGCTTCTCGATCAGTTCATCGTCACGAACAACTTCTATGTGCGGGTCGGCGCCCGCGACAACGGCAGGGGCGGGGACAATACCGATTACTCCCTGGATCTGCAATTCGCGGCTTTCAGCGATTCCCCGCTTGATGAAGACACGTGGACCATCTCCGCCGGGAAGGACCCGGTCCAGGTCAATGGATGGGTCGGATACCGGAATGATTCGGATGCCTATCTGCTGACGGTGGACGACGGATGCGCTGGGCGGTACGAGTTCAAACTCACCGGGGATGCCGGGGAGGCGACGCTGAACATCCGCTCCATGTCCGGCAAACTGATCAAGTCCGCGACGCTGAACGAAATGGGCATCGCCGTCATCCCGGAGCTCGAGCTCTATTCCGGCGACTATCTGGTGGAGATCGACTCCCGCAACAGCCTTTGCATTGACAACAACACGAAATACGCGCTGACCGTGACGCAGCAGAGGGCGTTCGAGGTCATTTCGGATACCAATTTCGCCGACATCCATACGGCGGAACAGGGCGAAAAACTGTTCTTCGCCCTGGATATTCAGGAGTCCGGCATGTATGACGTGAGCGAGCTGCGGAACGCCGGGCTCACGGTCTGGATCCAGGAGACGGACAGCAGCGGCATGCTCGGCGCCGCCAGGCTCCGTCCCGACTGGGCGAAACTGGAATGGGATGTCCCCAGCTACATGACGGTTTGCAACCTCAATTCGGCGTGGGGCGATTCCCGCATCGGCCTGGACAGCGAAAACCGCAAATTCGTGCTGCTCGCCGCGCCGCCGGCGTAACGCCGGGGACGCCGCTGTTCCTTTACCGGGACGGCGCCCCCCCCGCGAATACGATTAAGGCTCCGGCGCCCCTCTATGCCGAAGCCTTAATGAATATTCCGTTTTCTCCATGCGAAGCCCCCCTCGCAGCCAATCTGTCCGCGAGGGGGCTGTTCCCGGAAACGATCCGTCAGGACGCGATTTCCTTCTCCGCGTCAGGCTTTCCGTTTTTTTGCCGCAGTGTTCATATTCCGGCGCGGTCCGCCGTCCACCATGATGATCTTCTTCCTATTCGCCTCATGTGTTTTCGTGTGCGTTTCCTGTTCAAGACGCCTCGCCGGGCGGCATCATGGCAGGACGGATTCCATGCGCGCGGCGACGGCGGCAATGAGCCGGGCATGTCCCCGGCGGGACAATGGATCACGGATTGTAGATCAGCGGGCCGTTGCCGTTGCCGCCGGTCATGCCGGGGACGTCGTAGGTCCATTTGGAACGGCGTTTGGACTTGGAGCCGCCGCCGTTGCTCACGGATTGCGGCGTGATGATGATCGGTTCGTTCAGCGCCTCCTGCATCGGTTCGGGCAGCTGTTCCATGGCCTGTTCGACCTGCTGGGTGACCGGGCCCTGAAGCTGTCGCGCCATTTCCTGTATCTCTTCCGCGCTGGGCATGTTCCGCACGGCCTGTTCGACCACAGGCTGGAGCTCCTGCACTGCCTGCGGGACCTGGCCGATGTTCACCTCAAGGCCGTCGGTGTAATAGACCACGCTGGAGACTTCATTGACCGGACGGGGCTTTGGACCCGGCTTCGGGGCGGGACCCGGCTTCGGTTTGGCATCCTGAGCCGGCTTCGCGGACGGAGCCGTCCCCTGCGGTTTGGGTTTGGGCTTTGGCTGCGGCGCGGGCTTTACGATCGTCTTGTCGACGACGGGGATACTCTCCCCCACAAATATCCTCGTTCCGCCGCCGTTCGATCCGGCGAACGCCGTGGCGATTCCGAGCGCCGCGACCAGGGCCGTCGTCGCGAATCGTATCAGAGGTCTGTTCATGTCGTTTCCTCCTTGCATGCCGGGTTTTTTCCGTCGCGCAATCCTTGTTGAACATGTTGAAATTGAACCATCACCCTAAATATACTATGCCTCGCAGGAAAAAGCAAATCCATAAAACGGCAAAACGATCGGCAATCCGTTCAGCCCGCATGGCGGGATTTCCACGAAAAAAGCAGGACGCCTCCAACCGTGGGAGACGTCCCGCATCGTCGATTGAGCTTAAGTTCAGAAATTGCCGAAGTCCGCGCCGAAACCGTTGAAGGTGTTCCCATCGGCATTCGGCATCGCTCCAAAACCGTTGAAGCCTTCGGTGTCCGTTTGCGGCATCGTTCCAAAACCGGGGAACCCTCCGAAGGGCGGCATCGGCATCATCCCGAAGCCGCCCGCAAAAGGCGTCGGCATCGTGCCGAAGCCGGCGTTCTGCATGCCGTTTCCGTTGAAGCCTGCGCCGTCGGATACGACTTCGACCGTTACCTCCGGTTCCGCCGCGGCGGTTTTTGTCTTTGCTTCACGGGCCGCCCTGCGCTGGGCGCGCCGTTCCGCGGCCGTGAGTTCCGCAGTGGTTTCATCCGCTTCTGCCGTCAGGATCGTCGTCCCGGCTGCGCTTGGCTGAGCTTGGAGGACCTGCACAAAGCCGAAAATGCCGATGGGCAGCACGGTCAGGAAGACCGCGACATAAGTCGCAATGGTGATCAGCGGATTCGTTGCCTGAGCAACTCCAATGGCGTTTGTCGTGACATTCTTGATAGCCTCCTGACTGCGAGGTGTTTTTGGTTCTCGCTTCTGCTCAAATAACGTTGCGGGAAAAAGCTTTATTGTGCCGGACCGGCTTTTTTCGGCACGTCTTTTTTTGCGGCGTCCAATCGGAGCGAGAAGCGTCGCCCCCGCTTCTTCCCCGGCTCCCTCCCGCGCGAAATGGCGGATAATATTGGACTGGAAACGAAAACGGCTTGAAAAAAGCGGATAACGTGGCATATTATATGCTTCGAGTTTTTCGGGACTGTCTGCCTCCGTGGCGAAACGGGGAAAGATAATCCGGCGAACGCACTGTTTTACGGCCGGTCGGCGGCCGCAATGAGATTGAGAAACTGACCCTTTTCGAAGCAAGACCCGGGGCGCATCATGGCGAAAGATCTCACGCGGGGCAATCCCCTGAAAATCATCCTGCTCTTTTCGATCCCGCTGGCGATCGGGAACGCCTGCAACCAGCTGTACAGCATGGTCGACTCCGTGATCGTGGGGCGCTGGTGCGGGCCGGACAAGCTCGCCGCGGTCGGAAACGCCGGATCGGTCATCTTCATGCTGCTGGGATTTTTCTGGGGGCTGCCCGCCGGACTCACGATCATCACGGGGCAGCGGTTCGGCGCGAAGGACGCGTCCGGCGTGCGGAGGTCGTTCTGCGCGGCCGTGGTGCTGTGTTCCGCGCTGGTTGCGGCGGTCACGCTGGTGTTTCTGGCGTATCTGGAGCCGATCCTGGATGCGATGAACACGCCTGCCGAGATCCGGGCGGATTCCCTGAAGTATCTGCGGATCATCGTGGCGGGCACGCCGTCCATGACGTTCTACCTGCTGATGTCGTTCCTGATGCGTTCGCTGGGGGACAGCAAGCGCCCGCTTTACGTGATCGTCTTCGCGTCGTTCCTGAACGCCGGGCTGGACCTGCTGCTGGTCTGCAAATACGATATGGGCGTGGCGGGCGCGGCATGCGCGACCGTCGCCTCGCAGTTCGTTTCCGGCGTGGTTTGCCTCCTGATCATCCTGAAGAAGTTCCCGGAGCTCCTGCCTTCGGGGCGGTCCGACTGGCGCATCGACTGGCGGTTCTACTGGGAGCATCTGCGCGTGGCGGTGCCGATGTCGCTTCAGTTCTCCGTGACCGGGCTGGGGTGCGTGATCCTGCAGAGCGCGTTCAACCGGTTCGGACCCGGCACGGTGGCGGCGACGACGGCGGCGGGACGCCTCGAGGGCCTGATCTGCATCCCGTTCTTCGCGATCGGCACGACCCTGGCGGCGTACACGGCGCAGAACAGCGGCGCGAACAACTACCGGCGGATTCTGGTCGGCGTGCGCAGCGGATGGCTGATCACGGCGTTCATCTCGGTCGCCGGAGCGATCCTGATGATGGTCTTCAGCGCGCAGCTGCTGCGGATGTTCCTGGACATCGAGGCGTCGCCGGAGATTCTGAAGGCGGGGCGCCAGTACATCTTCACGGTCGCGCCCGCGTACATCTCGCTCGGCATGATCCTGATCTTCCGCAACACGCTTCAGGGCATGGGGTGTTCGCTGGTGCCGCTGCTCGGCGGCGCCATGGAGACGGTCAGCCGCATCTTCACGGCGCTTTACCTGGCGGACTGGTTCGGCTACACCGGGGCATGCTTCGCATCCGGCATCACCTGGACGATCACCGGCGTGATGCTGCTGCTCTACTACATGTACGAGATCCGCGCCCGCCTGAAGGGCAAACGCACCGGCCTCGGCGCGAAGCATCCCGTCGGACTGGGGCGTTCCTGCAAGTGCGCGAAGAGCTCCCGCCCGACCTGACGGCGGCTTTTTTGAGGGGGGAGAAGAGGGAAAGCGGAGGTTCAGCGGCGAATCCGCGTGAAGAGCTCCGCGCCGCCCGGCATCGGCTCATAACGGAGACTGCCGCGCTTCACCAGAGACTCCAGCGCCGCCCGGAAATCGTCCGCCCAGAGGTCGGCGGCCTGCGGCAGATAATCGGGATTGCGTTCCGGCGGGCGCACGTACAGGCAGACGAATCCGCCGTCGTCCAGCAGTTTCAGGAGTCCGTCCGCGCCGGGGATCTTCCCGCCGGGGAAGTATTTGTCCTGGAAAAACGGCGTGCCGATCTCGCATCCGCGCGGGAAGTACAGCGTGCGCTCCTCCAGGACCAGCAGGCATTTGCCCCCGCCGGAGAGCCGGTCGAGCAGGATGTCCACGGCGGGGAGCATGCTGTCCCCGGTGCGTCCGTACAGGATGTCGCGTTTGCCGTCCCCGCCCGACGCCGTCGCGCGCAGATTGGCGCCGTAGGAGGAATACACGGATGGCGGGAAGGAGAACAGCGCGAAAGCGACGGCGGCCCACAGGGCGATGCGTCCGGCGCGTCCGCGGACCAGCGGGAAGGCGTCGCGCATAAGCAGCGCGAGGAAGGCGAGCGCGGGGATCAGGAACCGCGCCTGCGGCGACGTCAGGAGCCATGCTCCGGCGAGGAACAGCAGCGGCAGGAAAGCGGCGCAAATGCGTTTCGGGCGGCGCCAGAGCGCGATCAGGGCCAGGAACGACCAGAGGAGCATCTGGAGGCCGTACACCCCGTCAAACATCCTGGAAAGCGCGGGAAAGGTCAGTCCCGGCAGAAGCAGGATCAGCGTCACGACGGAACGACCGGCGAACTTCGCCGTGCCGAGCTGGTGATGGAACGACGACGTCATCGCCTCCGGCGCGCCGAAGAGCCCGCCCAGATACGGATAACACGGATTCCCCGTCGCGATCCACGGACGCTGGTAGAACATCGTCGCGAACAGCGCGCCCGCGAGGGCGAAAAAGAAGATGAACCGGATCTTCCCGCCGCGTTTCCGCAGCAGGACGTACAGCAGCAGCGCGGCCCCGGCGAATCCCCCGGTCAGCTTGATCGCCGCCATCGCCCCGGCGAGGATCCCGCATGCGACGGCGAATCCGGGGGAATCCGCGCGTTTTCCGGGGGCTTTCAGGGCGGCGTCCGCGAGCAGAAGCCCGGCGGCGAGCAGCGAGCCCATCAGCGGCTCGGCGTAGCCGGAGATCAGCACATGCACCGTCAGCGGCGCGATCAGGAACGACCCGGCGAAGACGCATGCCCCGGCCAGGTTGCGCCGGACGCCGCCGCATGCCAGAAGCGCGAGCGAGGCGAAGAAGCACGCCGCCCCGCCGTACAGCAGGAACTTGACCGCCGCCAGTCCGCCGAACTTCATCATCGGCACGTACAGGAACTGCGGAAGCATCGGGAACCCGGAATACGGCAGGTCGCGGTACAGCAGGATGCGTCCGTCGGCGAGCCAGCGCCGCGGCACCGCCAGCTGATACACGCATTCGTCCCAGCTGGCGGGATACTGGAACGCGCCGATGGACAGGAAGACCAGCGGGATCAGGACGAACAGGAGCGCGAACGGCATCCGGCCCCGGATGGAAAACGGGGAAAAGAACTCTTTCCGGAAGCGGATCAGGCATCCGGTCCCGGCGAGCACGGGAAACAGGCAGACCGAACACGGGAGATCCCCCGTGCCGAGGCTCATCAGGACTGCGGCGCAGAAAAACGCGCAGACGGCGAATCCGGCGGCGAGCGAGACGAGCCGGAGCTCCATGCCGCGCATCATGCCGCGTCCGAGCCCGCAGACGCGCAGGAATCCGTATCCGGTCCCGGCAAACCCCGCCGCGAAGGCGAACGCCACGAGCAGGGCGGGGAGGATCCCGCCGCTCAGATGCGCCAGATACTCGGTCATTCAGACGCTCCGTGCGGAGAGCGCGTCACCAGACTTCGCCCTTGGATTCGTAGTATTCCGCCACGTGCGGGACCACGGGCTTGATCAGTTTCTTGATCGCCTTCGCGTATTCGCGGATCTCCCACTGGGCGTGGTCGCTGTCGCGCAGCTCCAGGAAATGGATCAGGTTGCTCAGGTCGACCGTGCCCCAGAACGTGACCATCATGTTCTGGGAGAGCACCCCGCGCGCCTGTTCGCGGCAGACGCCCGCATCAAGCAGCGCCTGGTACGCCTTCAGGGACTGTTCGTTCTGGGCGCGGATGAGCTCGCGGAGCGCGGCGTCGTCGAAGTCCTCGCAGGCGACGGACGCCTGGCGGTTGTTCTCCGCCTGCTTGCGGAGTTTCGGCGGCACGTAGAACTCCATGTCGATCTCTGTGTAGCGGCGCGAGATCTCGTTGTACGACCAGGTGCGGTGGCGGTGCCACTGGCCGCGCACGAAGAGCGGGCAGTGCACGCTGAACGTGAAGACGATGTGCTCCAGCGGGCTCGTGTGACGGTTTTCGATCAGGTAGTGCAGCAGCGCCACGTCCCGCTCGTCCATTTCCTGGCGGATCTTGCCGAACGAAACGCGCGCGGCGTTCACGATCGTGGTTTCGGTTCCGAGGGTGTCGATCAGTCCTACCCAGCCC
The DNA here is from genome assembly GCA_902780135.1 of uncultured bacterium. Lineage (GTDB taxonomy): Bacteria > Verrucomicrobiota > Lentisphaeria > Victivallales > UBA1829 > UBA1732. The sequence goes on along the minus strand of CACZEK010000005.1, from coordinate 149,550 downwards.
TGTCCGTCGAGTACTTTCACATGATTTTCCGGGGGCACGTTCACGTGTGTCAGAGCCATTTCAGTCGTTCCTTCCGCTTGAGGAGATGGTTTTTGTTTTGAATGAAGTTCAGCATCAATATACAGTCTTTCGGCGCAAAATCAAGCCGTTTTTCCGCTTTCTTTCTTAAAAATAAAAGAACATTTCCGCAAAAAAACGGGCCCGGGCTTTTCAACCCGGACCCGTTGATGGTCTGAATGCGGTTCAGTCCGCCTGAAAAAGATCAGGGCATGCTGAATGCGGACGGGGTTCAGCGGCCGCCGCCGGGACGCTGGCCTCCGCCGAAGCCGCCCATGCCGCCGCCGAAGCCGCCCATGCCGCCGCCGAAGCCGCCGCCGAAGCCGCCCATGCCGCCCATGCCGCCCATGCCGCCGCCGAAGCCGCCCATGCCGCCGCCCTGACGTCCTCCGCGACCGCCGCGTCCGCCGCCGGCGTTGTCGCCCGCGGCCTGCGCGATCTTGCGGAATTCGGTCGGGATGTCGATCTGCTGCGGGCACAAGCGGACGCAGCGACGGCAGCTGATGCAGGCGCTGGGCTTAGCCGAAAGCTTGTTGTAGGCTTCCTTGAACGCCGCCTCGTCCTTCTTTTCGCAGTAGTTGTTCCACACGGTAAAGACCGCGGGGATGTCGATCCTCGCCGGGCAGTTGGCGTCCGCGCAATATTTGCAGTTCGTGCACGGAACGCTGGTTTTTGCAACGCCCAGATACACGTCGCGCGCCTCTTCGAGCGTCTTGCGCTCGGCGTCGGTCAGCGGCTTGAAGTCCGTGAAGGTCTCGATATTCTCCTTCAGCACATCCATGGTGGTCATGCCGCTGAGGATCGTGAGCACGTTCGGAAGCGAGCCGACGTAGCGGAACGCCCAGGAGGCGGGCGTGGCCTTTTCGTTGGCCTTCTTCAGGACCTGGACTGCGGCAGGCGTAAGGGTTGCGAGGCGTCCGCCCTGGAGCGGTTCCATGATCACGACGGGAATATCCTTCGAGGTGAGGAATTCATACATGCGCTTGGCGTTGGTCTGATTGTCCCAGTCGATGAAATTGAGCTGGATCTGGCAGAAATCCCATTCGTGCGCGTTGACGATGGTCTCGAGCGTGTCCGGGTTGTCGTGGAAGGAGAAGCCGAGGTGCTTGATCTTTCCGGCTTCTTTCTGCTTCTTGAGGTAGTCGTAGACCTTGAGGTTTTCGAACGAGCGGAACGTGTTGGCGTTGAACCCGTGCGCGAGGTAGAAATCGAAGTAGTCGGTCTTGCAGGCTTCGAGCTGGCCGTTGAAGATGCTTTCGACTTCGGACAGGCTGCGGAGGGACCAGAGCGGGAGCTTGGTGGCGATCATGTAGGACTTGCGGTCATACTTCTTCAGCGCGTCGCCCACGAACTGCTGGCTTTCGCCGCCGTGGTAGGGCTGGGCGGTGTCGAAATAGTTCACTCCGGCCGCCATCGCCGTATCGACGAGCTTCTGGGCCTCCTCACGGTCGATCTTGCCGTTTTTCTGCGGGAGACGCATCATGCCGTATCCGAGGAGCGGCACCGTGAGATCGGTCTTTTTGTACTTGCGGCGGACGACCTGCTTCGGCTTGGATGCGCCGCTTTCCTTGGCGGGTTCGGACGGTTTCGCGCCGGCCGGCTCGACGCCGGTCTGTGCCGCGAGGCGGGACAGGGCACCGAGCGTGGTGAGCGCGGCCGCGCCTTTCAGAAACTCTCTTCGATTCATGTTGGACCTCCTGATCGGGAAGAGTGAAAAAAAAAGCGGCTTCGAACACGGATCGAAACCGCCTGAACAGCGTATGTGCCACCTGCGGGACGCTGTAATCCGAAGAGTCCCGCAGGCAAACGGGAAATCAGTTTTTCTTGTGGCAGGTGGAATCGCCGGGGCAACTTCTGTTGCCGGTTTTGCGCTTCGGGCAATCGGTCCAGCTTCCCAGTCCTTCCGTGGCGCAGCCGGTCGGGCCGGAGTCGGAGTACTGGTACTTCTGGGCGAGCTGGAGGCCTTCCTGCGCGGGGAGGGTCTGCTGCGGCTTGATGTGCTTGGCATGGCCGTCGAGGTAGAGTTCGCCGGCGGTGGTGTGGGAGGTGAGGCGCTTGTAGAGGGAGACCTGCTGCTGTGCGGGGCTGGCGGAACCCGGGCTGTTCGCGTCGGAATCCGAGGTGCTGAAGCTGGCGGCGCCGAAGCTGTTGCCTTTGGAAACGTTTTCGCCGATGACGATCAGGTCGGAAGCGGTATAGACGGAGGTCGTCTTGTTGCCGCTGATGTAGCCTTCGCCGGAGCTGGAGGTTTCTTCCTTGCCGCCGGGGCCGAGCGTAAGCGGAATGCGGGGATGGATGACGTCCTTCAGGTTGTTGACGCTGTAGGATTTCTTCTTCGGCATGCCGTAGGCGTCGGTGGAGGTGTCGTCGCTGGAGGAGTCGGCGTCGCAGAAGAAGGACTTTTTGAAGGGGGAGTTGTTGTAGTCCTGGCCGAGCGCCTCGATCAGGGCGCGTTCCCAGGTGCAGCTGCCGCCGCTCTGGGTGGCGGTGAGGTTGGGCATGAAGTCGTTGAAGTTGGTGGCGTACATCTGGTATGCCTTGGAGAACTGTCCGAGGTTGCTGACGCAGGTCGCGGTGCTCGCGCTCTCACGTGCGCTCTGCAGAGCGGGAAGCAGCATGGACGCCAGAATCGCGATGATGCAGATGACGACCAGCAGCTCAATGAGGGTAAACGCCTGTTTGCAATGTTTCATTTTGAGCTTGCCTTTCAATTGGTGTTGTTTGCCTATGTTATGTTTGTATGTCGTTGTTCGGGAATCAAGGCGCAATATCTCCAAGGAAACGTCGCGCATTATATATTATACCGGATTTCTTGAGAAATGCAAATAGCAAATCGCCAAAAAAACGGAAAAAATACGGGCTTTTCGGGAAAAATGCGCTGTTTCAGCCGTTTTTCCGTCCTGTCCGCATCATTTCCCCGGCTGATACGGATCGAATCTGAAACCGTTGCCTTCCTTCATGATATAGCCGACGCCGGGGAACGGGATGTGCGCGCCGAACACGATGCAGCCTTCCTTGCTCATGGTCTCCAGGAAGGACACGCGGGTCTGGTATGCCTGCTTCTGGTCGCTGTCGAACGACGCGCAGTACTCGGGGTGTTCGATCTGGAGGTCGACCGCGTGCACGATGTCGCCGACGAAGCGGAGCTTGCCCTGGCGGAAGAAGCAGTGTCCGGGGGTGTGTCCGGCCGCCTTCACCGCGTAGACCTGCTTGGGCACGACCGGCTCGCCGGGGTTCAGCGTCTGGATGCGTCCGTTGTAAGCGTCGCGGAACTGGCGGAGAAGCTCGGTGGGTTTCTGCTTGGCGATGATCGGGCTCCAGTGTTTCCATTCATCGAAGGACACGTACACCTTTGCGTTCGGGAAAACCGCCCCGCCGTCCTTGTCGATGAGGCCGCCGACATGGTCCGGGTGCAGGTGGGTGATCAGGATGTAGTCGACCGCCTTCGGGCGGATGTTGATGGTCGCGAGCTTGGTGACGAGCGATCCCTTCGGGTCGTAGTTGCCCGCGTCGATGAGGAACGTCTTGAAATTGCATCGCATCACGAAGCAGTTGACGGATGCCGGGTATTCCTTCTTCAGGTCTTCCTTCTTGAGGGAAGACGTCTTGGTGTAGTCGGTGAAGAGGGATGCCTTCATCGTCGTATTCTTGTCGCGGATGGCGTAAACCTCCACGTCGTTGGCAAACGTGAATTTTTTCACGTCGGGAGAGTCTGCGGCATACGCCGCGGCTCCGGCGCACATGATGGCGGCGACGGCGGTCAGGAATTTCTTCATATCGCACCTCGTTGGTCTGGGGTCCTGCGGAAAAGTTAAAAACGTTTTTCCTACAATATACAATGGAAAATCGAAAAATCAAACCTTGAAAAAAAAGAAAATGCGTCTAAATTAAAGAAAATCCCGCGCCGCGCTTCTTTCCGGGCGGATGTTTTGCCATTTTTTCAGGGACCGTTCATCATGTGGATCATAGTGCTTCTGCTGGCTCTTGCCTACGCTCCGTGCAGCATCGGGCTGTCCCTGCCCGTCGGCAGACGGATCCGTCCGTTCATCGCGCTGGGGCTTTTCTTTCTGTCCATCGGGGTCCAGGTCGTGCTTTTCACCGGGATCCTCCCCCGTGCCGCGCTTCTGCCCGCCGCATGGTGTTCCGGCGTCCTCGTTTTTTCCACGCCGTTCTTTTTCCTGCGGGACATGGCACTGCTCGTCATGCACCTCAAAAAACGCCGCATCCCGAACCAGAAATACAGCATCGCGGTCATCCTGGCCCTCTCCGGCGCCCTGGCGCTTTGGGGCGAGATCAGCGCGGTGCGCCCGCCCGCGGTCAAGCCCGTGACGGTCACGGTCCGGAACCTGCCGGATGCGTTCGACGGATTCCGCATCGTGTACATCACGGACACGCACATCAGCAGGACCAGCTCGAAACTCTACCTCTGGACCATCGTCTGCCGCGCAAACGCCGTGCATCCCGACCTGATCCTGCTCGGAGGCGACCTGGGCGACCTGAAGCCGGACGAGATCAGGCCGCACATGCACCAGCTCGGCGACCTGCACGCGAAATACGGCGTCTACTCCTCGCCCGGCAACCACGAGTATTTCCGCGGACTCGACGAGTGGATCGCCTTCCTCGACTCCGCCGGCATCGAAACGCTCCTCAACCGGCACGTCGTGATCGAAAAAGACGGCGCGCGGCTCGTGGTCGCCGGTCTGCCGGACGACAACAAGAGCAGCAAGTGGCATGCGGGACGGGAGACGCCCGACCTGGACAAGACGCTTGCCGGAGCGCCCGAAGGCGCGCCGGTCGTCCTGCTGTCGCACCAGCCGCGTTTCGCGCGCGATTACGCCAAATATCCGATTTCGCTTCAGCTTTCCGGGCACACGCACGGCGGCATGATCGCCGGACTGCCCGCCCTGCTGGTGAAGATCGCAAACAAGGGATTCGTCTCCGGCATGTATCAGGTGGACGGCATGACGCTGTACGTGAGCAGCGGCGCGGGGTTGTGGAACGGATTCATGTTCCGCCTCGGCGTCCCGTCCGAGATCACGGAGATCATTCTGCGCAAGCCCGATGAGGCGAAGCCTCAACTGCAGTAGTGTCCGGCTTCGCTCGGACAGGAGGCAAAAGCCTCCACTGCGGATGTGCCTCGCTTCGCAACGGCACAGATTGATTATCCCGCTGGACTTGTCGGTTTTCACCCGCGATTCATAAGGACGTTCAGCACGCCCAGCCCCGCGACCGCGGCGGTCTCCACGCGGAGCGTCCAGTCCCCGATCCTCAGCGGAGCGGCCCCGGCGGCGAGCATCGCCTCGGTCTCGGCGTCCGTGAACCCGCCTTCCGGCCCGACGAAAAACGCGACGTCCGAGGCGGTCCCGAGTTCGGGGAAGACGCCCGTGCGGTTGGAGCCGACGATCAGCGCATCGCAGGTCCCGCGGGCGTGAGCGAGCGCCGCCGCGAACGGCATCGAGTTTGCGACGGCGGGGAGGAACGGGTTGCCGGACTGTTTGCATGCCTCAAAAAGGAGGTCCATCCAGCGCCCCGCGACGGAGTTTTCGCCCGGCTGGGCAACGGAGCGTTCGCAGAGGACGGGCACGAGCGAATGCACGCCGAGCTCGACCGCCTGTTTCAGCAGCGCGTCGAGCTTCTGCTTTTTCGGCGGCGCGAAGTAGAGATGCAGACGGCGCGCGGGCGGCGGTGCGGTGCGCTTCGATTCCAGGCGCAGCAGATGGTCCGCCTCCACGACTGCCGTTCCGAGCGTGCCGTGTCCGTCCATGACCGCGACCGTTTCGCCGGGACGCGCCCGGAGAATGCGGAACAGGTGGGCTTCCTCCCTCGAATCGAGGCGGAAAGAAGAGCCGGGTTCCGCCGGGGCGAGGTCGTCGAAACGGAACGCGTGCATCGGGAAACCGGCTCCTTGTGTGAACGGGTCGCTGTCCGCGGCTCAGAAAACGAACTTGCAGTCGGCAAGGCGGCGCGCGAACTCGTCCAGGACACGCTTTTCATCCTCGATGCCGCCGCGCGCGACGAAGGTGGCGCTGAAGCGGACGAAGTGCCCGGCGTCGTCCCACGGCACGGAGCTGATGAGCTTGTTGCGGATGAGCCACTGGCTGAACGCCTCGCCGTTTTCGAACTGCGTGCCGTCGGCGGTCGCCTTCGGCGCTTTCACGTAGAGGTAGAAGCTGCCGGCGGGGACTTTTGCGTTGAAGCCGAGCTTCTTCAGCGTCTCGACCATGCTGGCGAGGCGGCGGTGGTACTTCTCGCAGATCGCGGGCGTGATGGCGGCCTGGTCGTCGAGCGCGGCGATGGCGGCCTTCTGGATCGCGAGGAACTGGCCGCTGTCGGCGTTGTCCTTCACGGTCGCGAACGCCTTCACGGCGAGCGGATTGCCGCAGACCCAGCTGAGACGCCAGCCGGTCATGTTGAAGCCCTTGGACATGCTGTGAAGCTCCACGCAGCACTCGAACGCGCCGGGGATGGAGAGGATGCTCAGCGGCTTTCCGGTGAAGTTCAGCGGCGCGTAGGCGGCGTCGCTCACGATGAGGATGTGGTTCTGACGGGCGAATTCGACCGCCTTCGTGAAGAACTCCACGGTGGCGGACGCGCCGGTCGGATTGTTCGGATAGTTCAGGTAGAGCAGTTTGGCGCGTCTGCGCTGGTCTTCCGTGAGGGCGTCCAGGTCGGGCAGGAACCCGTTTTCCTCAAGGAGCGGGAGCTTGACGACCTCGCCGCCGAGGTATTCGGTCCAGGTGCCGAGGACGCCGTAGCCGGGGACGGTCAGGACGGCGATGTCGCCGGGATTGATGAAGCAGGAGGGAAGCAGCGTGAGGGCGGACTTGCTGCCGATGGCGTGGACGATCTGCGTGTCGGGATCCAGCTCGACGCCGTACAGCGCCTTCATATAGCGGGCGGCCGCCGCCTTGAAGTCGGCGCAGCCGTTGTCGGCGTAGGTGCGGTTTTCCCATTTCGCGGCTTCTTCCGCGAGGCGGGAGACCACGGACGGGAACGCCATGTCGTCGGGTTCGCCCACGCCCATGTCGATCAGCTCGACGCCGGGATTTTCGGCGGCGGCGGCGCGTTTGGCGCGCTTGATCTTCTCGAACTTGTAGATCTTGGTGTCTTTTCCGAAGTTGGAACCGCCGATTCTGACGGCGAAATTCTGCTGAAGGAAGTTTTCCTGTGACATGGCGTGCGGTGTCCTTTCTGATTAGTAAACAATAATATAGCACGCGGAAAAAGGAAATGCAAGCGGAGAACCGCCTAAACCGTGAAAGACGGGCGGGACAGAACGCTTTGCGCGGCAGAGAATTCAGCCCGGCAGCGAACAGCCGGGCACGCGGGGACATGTCAGCCGGGCGGTGCGGATCCGCGTCAGCGGGACGGGAAAGCGCCCGCGGTGCGGCGGGCAGGGCGCGGGCGGGGGCCCGCAAAGAACCCCCGGTCAGCCCTTCGGCGTGATCCGGCCCTTGTCGATCATTTCCTGGAACGCGAACGCGAGCGTTTCCTTCGTGACCGGCTTCAGGAGGATGCCGTCGAACACGGACATGTCGAAGTTGTTCTGGTTTTCGACGTCCGCCGTCACCGCCATGATGACCACCTTGTCGCCGCCCGGAGTCGACCTGATCTCACGAGCGAGCTCTTCGCCGGACATGCCCGGCATCCACATGTCGGACAGGACCAGGTCCGGTTTGGCTTCCGGCAGTTTTTTCAGGGCGTCGGCGCCGGAGCCCGCCTGAACGATATTGAGGTGGAATCCCTTCAGCATGGCGCCGAGGACCTTCAGGTTGATCGGCACGTCGTCGACGATGAGCGCATTGTATCCGGTCAGGTCGACTTTCGGAGCCGTTTTCTGCTGTTTTCCCGCACCGCCGAACATGTTGGCGGGGAGTTCGCCGCCGCCCGGGCCGCCGCCCGCCTTCGATGCGGCGCGCTCTTCCTCGGTCGGGATGATGTACGGGATGCTCTCGAAGACGACGGTGAAGATGCTGCCCTTGCCGACTTCGCTTTCCAGGTCGATCCTGCCGCCCATGGCTTTGATGTAGCGGTCGCAGATGGCGAGGCCGAGGCCGGACCCCTTGTAGACGTGCGTGTCGCGCATGGCGTCCTGCTGGACGAACGGTTCGAATATCTTCTGCTTTTTGTCGGGTGCGATGCCGATGCCGGAGTCGCGGATGGCGATGGCGAGGCGGCACTTGCCCTGTTCCTTGATCTTGCACGAGACTTTGATGCCGACATAGCCCTTGTCCGTGAACTTGTAGGCGTTGCCGAGCAGGTTCACCAGCACCTGGCGCAGGCGCATGCGGTCCAGCACCACGAACGGCATGTCGTCCGGCATCACCAGCGGCTGCGCGAGCTGCTTTTTCTCGGCCAGCGACTTGAACATGCCGACCATGTCGGTCAGGATCTTGTGGACGTCGGTCTTCTCGTTCTGAAGCTCGATCTGTTCGGTTTCGAGCTTGCATGTGTCGAGGATGTTGCTGATGAGGTCCAGCAGGGTATGGCCCGCGACGGAGATGGATTTGAGATATTCGAGCTGGCTTTCCCTCGAAAGCGCGTTGTTCTGCAGCAGCTCGCAGAATCCGATCACGGCGTTCAGCGGCGTGCGGAGCTCGTGGCTCATGGAGGCGAGGAAGAGGCTCTTCGCCTTGCTGGCGTCCTTCGCCTCGCGGAGCGCGGTCTCGAGTTTGCGCTGGGTCTCGTTTTCGGCGGTCATGTCGAACCATGCCAGCAGGATGTTCGCGAGCTCGCCGCCGATCAGGATCGGGTAGGCGTGGACCATATAGTCCTTGCCGCCGAACTCCAGCGATTTCACGTGCGGCTTGTGGTCGGCCAGGACGCCGCGGACGGGGCAGTCCTCCGGCGGGGCGCCCGCCTTGCAGAAGACCGTGTGGCAGAGCTTGTTCCTGAGGGAATCCGGGAAATCCAGCAGGTCCTTCTGCGCCGCGGAGTTCCTCTGGATCAGGTTGAGCTCGCGGTCCAGCAGGATCAGCGGCAGCGGCAGGTTTTCCATGATAAGCTGCTTTTCGTATTCGCCGCGTTCGAGCTTGGAGTGGATGAAGCGGTATTCGAGCATGGCTTCCACGACGTGCGCCGTGCCCTGGAGGAACTGCAGATACTGGTCGGAGAATTCGTGCTTTGCCTTCCGGTAAACGGCGGTAAGATGTCCCCAGAGCTTGCCGTCGATGAAGACCGGCGAGAAGCACATGCTGACCTTTTTCGGACGTTTGTTGTCGGGCTGTTCCGCGTCTTCCGGCCTCATGAAGAGCGATGCGGTGAAGTCGTTCAGCACGACCGGCATGCGGTTCTGCAGGCGCGCCATCAGCTTGTCGTCCTTCTTCTCCGGGAACGGGATGAAATGCTTCTTCTCGTCGACCGACAGCTTGTCGGAAGTCTCGCTGACGAAGATCTCCATGCCGTTCTTTTCGTAATTGTACCGCATGATGCAGCAGTAGTCCGCCTTCATGTGTTCCTTCACGCTGCGGACGATAAGGGACAGCACGTCGTTGGTCATGTCGACCGCGGTGGCGTCCGCGGAAAGCTTTTTCAGCGAGGCGTCGAAAAGATCGTTCAGCTTTTTCTGGTTTTCAAGGCCCGCCTTCAGCTCGTTCTGTGCCTGCAGGAGTTCCTCTACGTCGTGGGAGATCCAGAACGCCGTCTCGTGCCCGAATATGTCTTTGTCTTCGAAGAGCGCCATTTCCACGGCGCGGTGCCGGCTGCCCGTTGCCATCTGGAATTTCTGCGTCTCTCCGGTCGCGAAAACCTCGTCCCAGGCATGCCGGAACGTCTCGTCCGCGTATTCCGGGAGCTCGCTCACGGGGAAATGGACGACGCCGCTTCCCTCGCCGAACTTGCCCAGGTGGATGAAGTGCGCGATGCCGTTGCGGCTGCCGACGACGATCCGGCTCGGGATCTGCTTGAAAATGGCTCGGAGCAGCTTCAGGAGGCGCCGGCGGTAATGGTCCCAGACGACGATATAGCCGAGCAGGGCGATGGTCAGGACCACGGAGAAAGTCACGGCGACCAGGGCGTATGCGTTTTCGCGGCGGAACATCGACTGCGAATCCATGCCCACGACCAGATTGTTCGAGTTGGTGCGGCGGCTGATCCCGAACCGCTGGAAACTGCTGGCGGTGATGATGCGTTTGCCCTCGACCGTTTCCCATGCCGCGTTCAGGTCGATGCCGGTCGTCAAAGCCTGGTCAAGCAGGCCGATCAGCTTTTCGATCGCCGCATCGGACGGGCAAATCACGCCGCCCGCGACGGGATACGCGAACATCGAGTCGTTCACGGCGAAGACCGGCACGTCGGGATTGAGGCAGAGGCGCTCCATGAAGAACGACAGGGAGACCAGGTTCATGGCGTCGAATCCGTACCACGAATGGAACAGCACGGCGGATCCCTTGCCGGATTCGCTCACGCGCCGGATCATTTCGGGCGTATCGACGCTGCGGTTGTCGATGACCAGGCACTCCACGCCGGGATGCGACTTCGCCAGGATTTCCTCCACTTCCCGGATGTACTCCCTGCCGGTTTCCGTGCGTCCGGCAAGCGGGATGATGCGCTTCGTGTCGGGGAATACCTGGAAGATCAGGTCGAGCGATCTTTCAACCGGGCTTTCCAGGATCACGCCGCCGATGTTCTTGCGGCCGAGCTCGGTTTCCTCCGGCTTCTTCTCGGTGTAAAGCAGAACCGGGACGTCCTCCGGGATCAGGTCGCCGTTCCGCGCCAGAAGCGGCAGGAACTCCTGCCCGATGCAGATCACGGCGGCGGCCTTCCCGTTGTCCAGCTCGGGTTTCAGTTCGTTGAATCGCTGCCGGATCTCTTCCTGCGAGGTGTCCAGGATGTTGAATTCCTTCTGCTTCATCACGTAGGAATCGTCCAGCGTGGCAACGTGCTTCGAAATGGCGTTCGAAATGAAGACGTGCTCCGCATAGGAGGCCGTGAACGGGAAAAGGATGAACACGTCGCGCGAATGCGTCCCGGTGTCCGCGACGGTCTGCCGGCCCGCCGGTTCCGGCTGCTCCTCGAAAACGGCTTCCTCCTCCTCGTCCTCATCCTGCGCGAACGCCGGCGCGGCGGCAATCATCAGGAGAATCGGGAAAAGGAGAATGCGCCGTCCCGTGCGGAAGGACGGAAATCCCTTGAGGAGAAAGAGTTTTATGATGCTGAAAGAGATTGACATGGCGTGTGAAACGGAAGACGGGGATACCTTGTTATCTTTTCCCGAAAAGTAATTTACATCCCTGCCAGTGTTTTTTCAACAGGTTTTTGATTGTTTTTTTCATATTTTTCTGCATCGCCCGGTGCGATCCCGCGGGGAACGGAATCCGGCCGCCTCTCATTTCCAAGAAAAAAGAGAATATCTTCCGCTTTCCGGTTGAAGTTCCGCCGTTCCGGCTGTATTTTATTAAGATATTGTTTTTCGCCCGCATGCCGGGCATCCGCAAAACTGAATGAAAGCCCCGCATCAGGGAAAGGACCCGTTCGTGAATCCCCAGGACACGCTTCAGCCCCAGACGCAGACGGCAGGGAATGCGCCCGCCGGAGCTCCGGCTCCGGAGGCGTCCGCGCGTCCCCGTGCCGGGATCGGCCGCGCCGGCCGCGTCATGCTCGTGTTCGCGTTCCTGATCCCGTTTGCGTGGCTGGGGCTTCTCCGCGTCTGCGTGATGAAGTCGGGCGAGAATTCGCAGGACGCGCTGTACCACGCGATGATGGCGAAGCTCGGTCCGGGCGTGTATGCGGCGAAGGAGTTTCCCTGGACGCAGATGTCCGTGTGGAAGGACCGTTTCGCGGACAAGGAGCTGCTGTACCACGCCGGGCTGAACGTCATTTTCGCCGTGGAGAAGGCGTTCGGCGCCGCCCTGGAACCGCCGTTCCACGCGGCCGCGCTGTTTTATTCCGGGCTGGCGATCCTGGGGTGCCTCTTCGCCGCGCGCCGGCTCGGGGTGCGTCCGCTGTATCTGCTGTCCGGGGCGCCGCTCTTCTCGGTCATCGTGCCGAACTACACGTTCCGCCTCTCGGTGCTGCGTCCGCATCTCCTGTCCATCGCGTTTCTGACGTTCACGGCCGGGCTTCTGGCGAAGGGCTCCTTCCGGTTCCGCCTGACCGTGGTCGGCGTGCTGTCGTTCTGCTTCGCATGGAGTTATTCGAACCCGCATTTCATCGTGATCGTGCCGCTGGTGTTCGCCGTGACGCGGCTGAAGAGCGGCGGCTGGCGCGAGCTCTGGCTGCCGGTCCTGTCGCTCGGCGGCGTGCTGCTCGGGCTCACGCTCCATCCGCAGTTCCCGAATTCGTTCATCATCTGGAAGGTGCAGTCGTGGGACGCCCTGATCGCCCCCATGATGGCGGGCGTCCGCCTCACGAAACCGAGCGAAATGCTCCCGCCGCGCTTCGGGTTCAACAGGACCGTCGCCCCGCTCTACCTCATGGCGTGGTGCATCCTGATGATGTTCATTCGCCTGGTCGAACGGAAAGGGCTGCGGAAGATCGACCCGAACGTCATCGCGGTCACGGTCTTTGCGTGCGGATTTACCGCCGGCATCCTCGTGGCGGCGCGCACCGTGGAATACGCCGGCCCGTTCGCCGCGATCGCGTTCCTGCTCCTGCTGGAGCACATGACCCGCGAAGGATTCCGCCTGCCGCTGAGCCGGTTCAAATGGGGCGTGCCGTGCCTGCTGGCCGCGCTGTCGGTCGTAATGGGCGTCCATTCCTCGCATTATTTCAGAAAGGAATGTCCCCGGGTCCTGGTCCAGCCGCTGCCGAAGATCACTGCGTTCCTGCGGGAAAATGTGCCCGCGGGCCGTCCGGTCGTCAACCTGGACTGGAGCGATTTCCCCGCGCTTTTCTACAACGACCAGGACCACCTGTGGCAATGGGGCATGGACCCGATGTTCTCGTATTCGCGCGATCCCCGGCGCACGCTGCTGCTGACCTCGACCACGCCCGGCCTCGGCGGCGACCCGTACCCGGAGGACGTCTACAGGGCGTTCGGCTCGAAGTACGCCGTGCTGCTCTGGCCCCGCGTCGCCCAGGCGTCCTATCTCTATGAACACGGCTGGAAGATCGTGAAATCGTATGTGGAGCCCGGCGAGGAGGAGGGGTGGGTCTTTGCGCTCGACGAACGCCTCCTCTATCCGCAGCCCGGCAGTTTCCGGAACCATCAGAAGGAGTCGACCGACTCGATCGCGAACTGAACTCAATTAAACATCAAACATACCACATGAGCAGGGGAGTCCGCCGAGGCGGGCTGAGAGGAAGCCGGAAAGGGCTTCGACCCGTATGCGCCGGGCACGGCGCATGAGACCTGATCCGGATCATGCCGGCGCAGGGATTTGCCGATGGATGCTTTCCTGCTCAACAACGACAAGGAGTCCCGCATGAAAGCAGACATGACCCAGATGGACGCCGCGAAGCAAGGCGTCGTAACACCCGAAATGGCGGCTGTGGCCGCCTCGGAATACCTTTCGCCGGAGTTCATCCGCGACGGCGTCGCAGCCGGCACGATCGTGATCCCCGCGAACGTGAACCACACCAGCCTGAAGCCGATGGGCATCGGCCGCGCCCTCCGCACCAAGATCAATTCCAACATCGGCAACTCCCAGACGTCCAGCTGCCCGAAAAACGAGTTCGAAAAGCTCGAGACCTCCCTCAAGTACGGCGCGGACACCATCATGGACCTCAGCACCCGCGGCGACCTGGCGCTCTTCCGCAAGGAGCTCATCAAACAGTCCCCGATCCCGGTCGGCACCGTGCCGGTCTACGAGATCGCCGCACGCGCGGGCGCCGGAAAGTTCACCCGCGACACGATCCTGGAGGTCGTGGAGGACCAGGCGAAGCAGGGCGTGGACTACATGACCATCCACGCCGGACTGCTCAGGAAGCACATCCCCGCCGCGCTGAAGCGCAAGCTCGGCATCGTCAGCCGCGGCGGCGCGCTCATCGCCGCCTGGATCGGCGACCACAAGATGGAGAACCCGTTCTACGACGCGTTCGACGACATCCTGAAGATCTGCCGCGACTACGAGGTGACGCTCTCCCTCGGCGACGGGCTCCGGCCCGGCTGCATCGCCGACGCCTCCGACGAGGCGCAGTTCGGCGAGCTCGACGTGATCGGCGAGCTGGTGCGGCGCTGCCGCGCGGCGAACGTCCAGGCGATGGTCGAAGGCCCCGGCCACGTGCCGTTCAACCAGATCGAGATGAACATGAAGCGCGAGCAGGAAGTGTGCGGCGACGCGCCGTTCTACATCCTCGGCCCGGTCGTCACCGACTGCGCGCCCGGCTACGACCACATGGTCGCCGCGATGGGCGGCCTCGCCGGCGCGTACTGGGGCGCGGCGATGCTCTGCTACGTGACGCCGAAGGAACACCTCGGACTCCCGGACAACGAGGACGTGCGCCGCGGCGTGGTGGCGTTCAAAATCGCCGCCCATGCAGCCGACGTCGCGCTCGGAAAGCCGCACGCGCAGGAACGCGACGACGCCATTTCCGACGCCCGCGCCGACTTCGACTGGGAACGCCAGTTCGGATTCGCGCTCGACCCGGACCGCGCCCGCGAATACCGCCGCGCCGCGCTTCAGGAGAGCCATTGCGCCGAGGACGCCGCGTCCGGCAAATACTGCACGATGTGCGGCCCGGACTTCTGCTCCGTCCGCCTCTCGAACAAGCTCAAAGAAATGAGTAAATGAGGTGACGCCATGCTGATCCGCTGTTTTTCACGCGTGCGGGAGAAACGCCCGCTCGTCGAATGCTTCGCGAACGTCGTCACCACGAACGGCTGCGCGAACATGCTGCTTGCCGCCGGGGCCTCGCCCGTCATGGCGGACGATCCGGTCGGCGCGATCGAATTTACGGAGAAAGCCGACGCGCTTTCCATCAACATCGGCACGTTCACGCCCACCTTCCGCGACGCCATCCGTGGCGCGCAGGAGGTCGCGCTCCGCCGCGGCATTCCGGTCCTGCTCGACCCGGTCGGCACGGGCTGCGCGCCGTCCCGCACGGAGCTTTCGCTCGAGATTCTGAAGCGCGGCGTCTCCGTGGTGCGCTGCAACCGGTCCGAGGCGAACGCCCTGCTCGGGCTGAAGAGCGCCACGCGCGGCGTCGACGCCTCGGCGGACGACGCGATCACGGAGGAGACGCTCGACCGCGCCGTGGAGGACGTCCGCGCGCTTGCCGCCAAGTTCAACTGCGTGTTTGCCGTGACCGGCTCGATCGACCTCGTCGGCGGCACGGACGGACGCGTCGCGGTCATCCGCGGCGGCCACGAGATCATGACGAAGGTCACGGGGTCCGGCTGCATGCTGTCCACCCTGGCCGCGGCGTACGCCGGAGCCGAACCGAAATTCCAGTTCGAAGCGATCGCCGCCGCGCTCGCCGCATACGGCGTCTGTGGAGAGCTCGCCTACGAATCCCTGAAGCCGGGCGAAGGATGCGGCACGTTCGCGGTGCGCCTCTTCGACGCCGTCGGCAACCTGGACGTCACCACGCTCCACGAAAGGCTCGATTATGAAGTCCGCCAGGCATGACTACCTCAAACTCTACGCCATCACCGACGACGGCCCGGACCTGATCGAACGCGTCCGCCTTGCGCTCGAGGGCGGCGCGACCTGCATCCAGCACCGCGCGAAAGGCGCGTCGTTCGAGGCCGCCAAAGCCGACGCACTCGCGATCCGGTCGCTCTGCCGCGAGTTCGGCGTGCCGTTCATCGTGAACGATTCGCTCGAGCTCGCGCTGGCGATCGGCGCGGACGGCCTGCACGTGGGGCAGAGCGACACCGCCGCATGCGAAGCGCGGCGCGCGCTCGGCCCGGACGCGATCCTGGGCGTTTCCGCGTCCACGGTGGCGGAGGCGCTCAAGGCGGAGAAGGACGGCGCGGACTACATCGGCGTCGGGGCGGTCTTTCCGACCTCGACCAAGCTTGACGCCACCTGCGTGACGCATACCGCGCTCCGGGGCATCTGCGGCGCGGCGGACATCCCCGCGGTCGCCATCGGCGGCATCCACGCGGGCAACCTGCTCCAGCTCGAACACAGCGGCATCGCGGGCGTTTCGGTCGTGTCCGCCATATTCGGCGCGCCGGACGTGAAAGCGGCGGCGCGCGAGCTCAAATCGTTCGTGGACCGCGCGGATTTCACGCTCCCGGACGAGACCGGCATGATCCTCGATTTCGACGGCACCGTGCTCGACTCCATGCGCGTCTGGCAGGGCCTCGCCTCGGATTTCCTGCGCGCGAACGGCGCGGAGCCGAAGCCCGACCTGGACGAACAGCTCGCGAACTGCACCGACCTGGCCGCCGGCGCGGCGTATCTGCAAAGGGATTACGGACTGAAGATCACGCCCGGAGAGACGATGAAGGGGCTGCTCGATCTGCTGAACACGCGCTATCTGGCGTGCGAGCTCAAGCCCGGCGCGGAGGAGTTCCTGCGCGAGGCGGGGCGGCGCGGATGCCGCATGGTCATCGGCACCGCCAGCGACCGGAAGGCGGTCGAAGCCATCCTCGCCCGGGACGGCCTGCTTGATCTTTTCCTTGACATCATCACGACCGGCGAGACCGGCCTCGACAAGAAGGATCCGGCGTTCTACTGGACCGCGCTCGAACGCCTCGGCACGCGCCGAAGCTCCACGTGGCTCTTCGACGACATCCCCGCCTGCCTCGACACCGCGCGTTCGTGCGGACTCCGCACGGCGGGCGTGCCCGACATGTTCTTCACCGAGGCGGATTTCGCCGGAGCGGACCGCGTGCTGAAACGCCTCGACGAGTGGTTCAAATCATGAAGACCGTGCTCACCATAGCGGCGTCCGACCCGAGCGGCGGCGCGGGGATCCAGGCGGACCTGCGCGCCATCACCGCGCACGGCCTGTACGGGATGGCGGCGCCGACCGCGCTCACGGTGCAGAATACGCTGGGCGTGACCGGGGTGCAGATCATTGATCCGGGATTCCTGGGGCAGCAGCTTTGCGCCGTGCTGTCCGACATCCCCCCGGACGCCGTGAAGATCGGCGCGATGCCGGGCGTGGCGCATGCCCGTGTGACCGCCGAACTCCTGCGGGAATTCGGGGCGGGGAACGTCGTGTTCGACCCCGTGCTGGCGTCCACCGGCGGCGTCGCGCTCGGCGCGCCGGAAGCCGTCGGGATCCTCGCGCCGTGCGTGTCGCTCCTCACGCCGAATCTGCCGGAAGCCGCGAAGCTCCTCGGGCGCGATCCGGCGGAGCTCGCCGCGCCTGCCGAAATCGAATCCGCCGCGCGCGAACTCGTAAAACGTTTCCGCACCGCCGTCCTGCTGAAGGGCGGACACCGCACGGACGGCTCGTTCGACGATTATTTCCTGTCGCGGGAAGGCGACGGCGCATGGCTTCCGACCCGCGTCGCGTCCCCGTGCGGCAACCACGGTACGGGCTGCCTGCTGTCCAGCTCCATCGCGTGCGGCCTGGCGTCCGGCCTGACCATGCTCGAAAGCATCCGGCGCGCCAAGGAACGCCTCTCCGACGCGCTCGCCCGCGGGCTTTCGCTCGGATACGGCAACAGCCCCGTCGATTTCCGCTGACCGCCCGAAAACGCCACGCTCCCGGACCGCCGCCGCGTTTGCGATGCCGTTTCCGCCGTGCGCCGCCGATGGCGCGGGTCCCGCCGCCGCGGCCCGGCTGCCCTTTTTTCTCTATTTCATTTGAAATCCTTCCGCAAAGAAAGTATATTATTTTAGTCGACTATACAGCCGCAATCTTTTTTCACAAAACAAAACAGGAGGTTTTTATGTCGTTCCGGAAGATGATCGCCGTTACGTTCGCCGCATTCGCGGTGCTCAGCTCGTTCGCCCAGGATGCGCCCGAAAAGGTTTCCGTCAAGTCCGGCCGTATCCTCGTGGCATACTATTCCTGGAGCGAATCCGGGAACACGAAGTACGCCGCGGAGCAGATTCAGAAGTCCTCCGGGGGCGAACTGCTTGAGATCAAGCCGAAGAACGCCTATCCGAAGGACTACAGCGCGTGCCTGGCGCAGGCGCAGAAGGAGATCCGCGACGGCGTCCGCGTCGAGCTCGCGAACGAGCCGGTCGATTTCCGGAAGTACGACGTCGTCTTCATCGGCTCCCCGAACTGGTTCGGCACGGTCGCGCCCCCGGCGGCAAGCTTCTTTGCCTCCGCCGGCCTCGCGGGCAAGACCGTGATCCCGTTCTTCACCTACGGCAGCGGCGGCATGCAGAACTGCGAACGCGACGCGAAAAAGCTTGCGGAAAAAGCCGGAAAGGTGCTCCCCGCGAAAGCCATCCGCGGCGCGAACGTCCGCGAGGCGGACAAGGAGATCGCCGACTGGGTCGGCTCCATGCTCGACGTCACCAAGGATGCGGCGGCGTCCGGGTTCTATGGGTTCGAGCTCAAGTCGTGGGACGGCAAGGACGTCAAGACCGCCGATTTCAAGGGCAGGGTCGTGCTCGTGGTGAACACCGCCACGCGCTGCGGGTTCACGCCGCAGTACGAACGCCTCGAAAAGCTCTACAAGGAATATCACGACAAGGGCTTCGAGCTCATCGACATCCCCTGCAACCAGTTCGGCGGGCAGGCGCCCGGCTCCGACGAGGAGATCAACACCTTCTGCACCTCGCGCTACAGCACCACGTTCCCGCGTATGACGAAGTGCGACGTGAACGGCGAGAAGCAGATCCCGCTTTACAAGTTCCTGAAGGAGGAAACGAACAAGGCGGACATCCGCTGGAACTTCACGAAATTCCTCGTCGACCGCAACGGCAAGGTCGTGAAGCGTTTCGAGTCCGGCGACAGCCTGGACGAGCTCGAAAAGCTCATCAAGTCCCTGCTGGAGCAGAAATAAGCGCCCTCAGCTCCGCAGAAAATCCAGCATTGCCCGGTTGAATTCCGCCGGACGCCTGTTCGCGATGAAGTGGTCCCCCTTCACGAAAACGAGTTCGGCGTCCGGGATGCTGTTTGATTTCGAGCGCATGCGGGTGTATATTTAAGCGGCAAAACAGCAGGCACTTTGTTCTGGAGGCGAAAAGACATGGCGAAAAAGAAACCGTTCCCCGTGAAGCGCGCCGTCGGGGCGCTGATGTTCGCGGTCGTGCTGGCGCTGGGCTGGCGCTACCCGCTCCTCGCGTACTGCATGTTCCTCAACGTGGCGGTCGGCATCGCAGGCGCGCTGCGGCACGGCGGACGGCACGGATGCGGCACATTCTGCCCGCGCGGCGCGTTCTATTCGTTCCTGCCCGACACCGGCCGGAAGCTCCCCGCCGGGCTTCTGGCGCGCAGGACATCCATCCTTGTCATGGTCGTGATGCTCCTCGGACTGGCGCTCTGGCTCCGTCCGGATTCGGTCCGCGCCTGGGGGATGCTTTTCTACATCATGATCGCCGTCACGACGACGGTCGGGCTTATCGGCTGGCTGGTCTTCAACCGCTATTTCTGGTGTTCGGTCTGCCCGATGGGAAAGATCTACAAGACGATCCGCCCGTGCAGAAGCTGCATCCGCGTCGCGGATTCGTGCGTGAAGTGCGGACTCTGCGCGAAAGCCTGCCCGTTCGGGTTCTTCCCGCCCGAAGCCGCAAAGGGCGGCCTCTTCCGCGATCCCGACTGCATGCACTGCCGCCGCTGCATCGAACGCTGCCCCAAACACGCGCTCGCCATGGAGAGCCCGGCATGTGTGGCCGGGAAGCCTAACGCGGATGAGCGGAAGGCGAACTGACCATGGCGGAATCCGGGCAAGACAAAAAACGCAGGATCAAGTTCATATGCAAGCTCACGCGCTACGGCCTCTTCATCGACATCGGCCGAAACGCCTCCGACATGCATATCAACCGTCTGATCCTCGCAAATATGAACCAAGTGCGCAAGCCCGGAGAAACGGGACGCCTGACGCCGCGAGAGTATCGGCGCCGGGGGATGAAGCCGAAGACAACGGACATCATCTGCTGTCTCACCGGATTTCTGGCGATCGTTCTGCTCGCCGCATTCATGATCCTGCCGAGGTGGATCCCGCGCGACAATCCCGAGGGCGTTTACAATGCGCGGATCTGGCTTGCGAACTGTCTGTGCGGCGACGGCAGAGCATTCCTTGTCGTCACAAATCATCGCACGTACCAGACTGTCTGGTCCCATCCCGGTGAAGATTTCATAAATACGGAGGGGACCTGGAAAAATGGAGCGGATGACCGTTCGTTTGCTTTCGAGCTTGAGGACGGCACAGGAGAGACTTTTCAGGCGGAATGTTATTGGGGCGGGTTGGAATGGACGCTCGAAACCGATGAAACCAAACACTCCTTCTGGTTCCCGAGGCTGATATCCGGGGTGTTCTGCGATTATTACAACAAGTCTTTCTGGCTGAACGGAGCATTGATCGCAGGCATCATTATGATCGTGACAGGCATCATAGACGCATTATTAAACATCCAAAAGACGGACAAGTTGTTGAAACAGCTCAGAAAGAACAGGCAAAATCAATGAAAAAAGATAATCCCGACGTTTCTGCTCTTGTTTTTTATTTCTTTTCGGTGTAAATTAGCAATATCGGATAGCAAGTTACTAAATCTTTAAATAAGGGTCAGTCGTCGGAATAAAATGAAAAACTGGTTGATACGGATCGCTTCCGTCCTGCGTCTCCGCGCCCGGTTCAGGGCGCTCAGGAAAACGCTGTACCGGGTGGCGTTTGTGGTGCTGGCGCTCGGTGTGCCGTGGTGCGCCGGAGCTTTTTTCCACGCTTTCGATATCCCCGTTTACGTTTCGTGGTGCGGCGTCATCCTGCTGCTCGCGTCATTGGCGGCGGCCCTGTTTTCCCGCTGGGGACTGCTGGCGGCGGCGCTGATCGAAATTATGCTCACCGGGGTATTCTGCCTCATTTCTCCCGAGAAGCGTTTCGACAAAACGGTCTGGCAGACGCCGTGGAAACAAACGCTGGAAGTAAGCAAACACCCCGACGGCACATACGAGCTTCGGAACGTGCGCGATTTCCTCTACCGTTCCGAAACCGACTATGTCGTCCGGTACCGCACCGTGACTGTCGACCCGGAGAAAATATCCTCGATTGATGCGGTGTTTTCGCATTGGGACAATCAGGAGAGCATCGCCCACTCCATGCTCGGGCTGAACTTCGCGGACGGTGAAACGGTCGTGATCTCGCTGGAGACCCGTCTGCCGGAAGGCGCGGACCAGAACGGCATTGATGGGATATACCGCCGCTACGGGCTTGCCATGCTCGCAGGAACGCCGAATGATTTCTACGGTCTGCGCACCGACCACAGAGGAGAAACGCTCTACGTCTACCGTCTGGACATGAATCACGAGAACCTGCGCAACACCACGGCCTCAATTCTGGAACGCGCGGCGGAGCTTCAGGTTCACCCGAGGTTTTACAACAGCCTTTACCGCAACTGCACCACCGGGCTCCTGCCGATGCTGCCGGGCGCGGTTGACCTGTTGAGCGGAGACATCCGCGTGATCCTGAACGGAATGGCGGTCCAGCTGCTCTTCGAGAAAGACATGATCGCCCATCGCGAAGGGGAAAGCTTCGGCTCGATCCGGGCGCGTTCGCTCGTGCCGGGGCTCTGCTGCGGCAAAGACGCGCCCGCCGGACGGTATGCCGGGGAATCGGAGGCGCGCTGGCTGCGCGAACGATGACCGTCCGCCACATCCCTCCGCCCTGCGCGCCGCGCAGACCGACTGCGAAAAACAAACTAAACTTTGAGGAGATACATTCATGAAACAAACCTTCGGAAGAAGTGACCGTTCCGTTCGTTTCCGCGTGAGCCCGATCGTGCTGTCAGCAATGGCGTCCGCCTGGATTCTGCTGACCTCATGTTCCTACGTCCAGAGCCGCGAGGTGACAATCTCGCCCGCGTCGGCGGCGGAGATGGAGAGCTATTATCAGGACGAGGCGTTTTCCCGTGACGGGCTTTCCTTCGAATCCGAGAACTTCCTGCGCGGCAACATGGAGCAGGACGATCTCGACGAGGACCCGGAACTGACGCTGCATAGGCTGAACGAATACTATACGATCTCCGATGATCCGAAATACCTGCGGATCGCCGCCGATTTCTGCCGCTGGATCGCCATGGAGTCCGACGATATGGAAAAGGCGATTCGCGGCCATCTCTCGGCGCTCTACTACACGAAGGCGGCGTTTGCGGCCACCCGGAACCTGGGGGCCGGCGAGGTTTCGGACAATGACTTCTCCTCCTTCCGGATGATGCAGATCTACAACGACGCCTGCCGCGGCATCTTCAGTTTTCTGAAGGAGCACAAACTGCTGGCGAACAATTCCTTCAGTCTCCTCGACCTGGAGGAGCGGCGGTATTTCTTCGACTCGCCGTTCTATCACCTTTCCGTCCCGGACGACACGATCGAGGATTTCTCACTCTGTTCCGATTATTCCGTCAAGGCGTTGATGCAGAAGAACCGGCAGCCCGGCGTCGGGATCCCGCTGGTCGGACTGCTCGCACCGCAGGAAACGCACCGGATCCTGAAAAGCCCGCGCGGCCTGACGATCCCTGTGACGCTGATCGTGGAGCTCAGGGAATCGCCTGCCCATGACATGGTAGTGAGGCTGGACTATTTGGACACTTCGCTGGAGGAAACGGCCCCGAAGGAGCTCGCGTTCCTGTCGGAGGGAAACGCGCCGCTCGCGCTGGACTTCTCCACCCCGCTTGCCTGTTTCCTGAACAGTCTGCCCGACCGCAACCTGATCTCCGTCATGCTGGAGTCCGACAAACAGGACGATCACTCCGGGCTGTTCCTGATCGAGCCGTACCAGCCGGGGAAGATCCCGGTGGTCTTCATCCACGGACTGATGTCCAGCCCGGACACCTGGGTACAGATGATCAACGCGCTGAAAAACGACCCGGTCATCCGCAAGCGCTATCAGTTCTGGTTCTACTCCTTCTCCAGCGGCATGCCGGTCATGGCGACAGCCTACAATCTGCGCCAGGTGCTGCTGACGGCGCGCGAGGAGCTCGGGATCACGCAGGAGGCGCGCGAGAATTTCGACAAGATGGTCCTGATCGGGCACAGCATGGGCGGACTGGTCTCCCGCACGCTTCTGCAGAACGATCCGCACTACATCGTCGAACAGGTCACGCACCGCACGTGGGACGAAATCCGCACAGAACTCACGGAGGAAGAGCTGGATCTGGTCGAGGAATTCGCCGTTTTCCCGGCGCTGCCGTTCGTTCACAGGGTGGTTTTCATGGCCGTGCCGCACAGAGGCTCCGAGATGGCGAAATGGTCGCTCGCGCGCATCGGATCGAAGTTCGTCAATCTGCCGGCGAATCTGCGTGAAAAGCTTCCTCTCTTCGCGGCGGTTTTTCAGAAACTCAACAAGAACCAGGAGGAAATCGAAAAGCTGCGCCGCGCCCGGATGGAAAACAACGAGGGCGAACATCTCGTCACCGGACTCCACGACCTTGACCCCGACTCCCTCTTCAGCCGGGCGATCGGGGATTCGCGCATGAAGGAGGACCTTGTTTACCATTCGATCATCGGCGACACGGATCGTGCCGACCATCCGGGGGGGACCGACGGCGTGGTGCCGTACTCCAGCAGCCATCTCGACAATGCCGCAAGCGAGGTGATCGTCCACTCCGGGCACAGCATCCACCGCAGTCCCGCCGCCATGCGCGAACTGCTCCGCATCCTGCGCCTGCATCTGCGTGAACTTGAGACGGAACCGGGCCGGGCCGATGTCATCCGGTAAAGAATACCTGACATTTGTCCTGGACCAGCTTTCCGGGCTGGACGGGGTGTCGTACCGCGCGATGATGGGCGAATACCTCCTGTATGTCCGCGGACGGCTCGTCGGGGGCATCTACGACGACCGGCTGCTCGTCAAGCCGACGCCCGCCGCGCTGGCGCTCATGCCGGACGCGCCCCGCGAGCCGCCGTATCCGGGCGCAAAGGCGATGCTCCTGGCCGAGGACGTGGACAGCGGGGAATTCCTCCGCGAACTCTTTCTCGCCATGGGAAACGAGCCGGAACCGGAGAGCCATAGGAAAGCGAACAGGAAATGAGCACGATCGAGACCGAAAGACTGATCCTGCGCCCGTTCCGCGAAAGCGATGCTTCGGACGTCCTGGAATACCTGCGCGAGCCCGCGCCGAACTGCTTCGTCAGCCTGAAACTTGACACGCTCGACGAAGCGCGGGCGGAAATGGCGAAGCGAAGCGCCGATACGGAATATTGTTTCGCGATCACGCTGAAGGAATCCGGCAAGGTGATCGGGGAGATCGACGCGGAACCGTCGCCCTACGAACCGCCGATGCTGTGTTCGCGGGCGGCGGCGGGAAAAGGGAAAGATTTGCCTTTGCCGGACACGTTCAGCCCGTGCTGGATGCTGAACGCCGCGTACCGGGGCAGGGGCTACGCATACGAGGCGGCGCGCGCCTTTTTCGACTATCTTTTCGGCCGGAAGGGCGTCCGCCGGATCTTCGCCTACACGGAGGACTACAACGTGCGTAGCCAACACCTCTGCGAGAAACTCGGGATGCGCCGCGAAGGGCTGTTCCTGGAGTTCGTGTCGTTCGTCACGGACACCGGGGGGAATCCGGTCTACGAAAACACGCTGCAGTACGCCATCCTGAAACAGGAATGGACGGAAAAACAAAGAAAGGTCCGAACATGAAAAAGCCTCCCCGCCGACCGCTTCCCGTTTGCAGTCGTCTTGCGTCCCTGAAAAAATGCCTGCTCGTTTTCGCGGCCGCGGCGGCCGTGCTTGCCGTTTCCGCCTGCCGGACGGACTGCGCGGATTCGCTCCCGCCGGGATTCGTGCATGTCGCGGAAGCCATCCCGGACGCGATTTTGGAAGTCCGCTACTACTCCACCTACAACTTCATCGGGGACCGCATCCGCGGCTATGAACGCCCCACGCCCATGCTCACCATTGAGGCAGCCGAAGCGTTGAAGGCGGTGAGCGACGAACTGCTTCCGATGGGCTACCGCCTGAAGATCTACGATTCGTACCGCCCGCAGCGCGCCGTCGACCACTTCGTCGAATGGGCGAAACGGACGGACGACACGAGGATGAAGGCGTATTTCTACCCGGACCTCGACAAGACCGTGCTCTTTCCGCAGGGATACATCGCCGCGAAATCCGGCCACAGCCGCGGCAGTACTGTGGACCTGACGCTCTTTGACATGAACACGGAAAAGGAGGTCGATATGGGCGGGACGTTTGACTGGTTCGGACCGGAAAGCCATCCCGACTGGGGCGGCGACCCCGAAACGATGGAATACACGGGCGAATTCCCCGTCGGCACGCCGGACAGCCGCAGGATCACCGCCGCGCAGTTCCGCAACCGCATGCTGCTCCGTTCCGTCATGCTGAAACACGGGTTCAAGCCTGTTGATACGGAGTGGTGGCACTTCACGCTCGCCGACGAGCCGTACCCGGACACCTATTTCGACTGCCCGGTCGAGTGACGGACCCGAAACCCGGCGGAGCGACGGATCCGGGACGGCGCGAACCTGTCCGCGGGCCCGGCACGGAAAAAGCCGCCCGATGCGATCGTATCGCCGGGCGGCGCGTTTTGTTTTGAGGATTATTATGGATCCCGGCCGGGGATCACGCCAGCGTGAGAAGCTGCCGCACGGATCCGCCGTCCTGTTCCGCGGGCGCGGCGACGGAGGCGCAGGAGAGCGTATCCGTGCCGAAGCCGGGGCTCAGGCAGCCGGCGGGCATGTCGAGCGCGCTTTTCTCGGACGCCTTGGCATACGTCGCGAAATCGCTGTCCGGATTGAGGTACACGCTGTAGTACGCGTCCGCGCCCTTCGCGGCGTTCGTGGACTCCATGGAGAAGAAGTATTCGCCGGGTCCGAGCAGGAGCTCCTTCGTCGTCGCCTGGTAATTCGCCGACATCTTCATTTCCTTGTATTTGTATTCCTTGAGCTTCGTCGTCTGGACCGAGACCAGTTTTTTCTTCTTTTCGTCGTACTTCCAGACCGTGAACTTCGAGGCGTCGCCGGAATTGACGTTGAACGAAAGATTCGCGCTCTGGGCGAGCGAGAATCTCCGGAAGTCGATCTCGTCGCCGTAGCCGACCCAGTCGTCCATGATGTATTCGTTTGACCCGTCCAGCGTGCCGACGTCGTACTTCTCGTAGTCTGCGCGGACCTCCGGATCATCGGAATGGAGCTTTTCGCGGAGGAGATTTCCGTCGTCGTCCCTGTTGTCGCCATGGTCGAAGATCACCCTGTTGCCGAGATACGCGTCATAGTACGCGTTTCCGCCCTTCGCGGCGTTCGTGGATTCCATGGAGAGGAAATACTCGCCCGCACCCAGCAGGAGATCCGGCGTCTCCGCCCAATAATACGTGTCCGACGAGGATTTCGACTTCGATTTTGCGCCGCTGAATTCGCTCTTTTTGAGCGTGCTTGCCTGAAGCGAGACCAGTTTTTTCTTCGTTTCGTCGTACTTCCAGACCGTGAACTTCGATTCGTCCGTGGCGGAGACGCTGAAGCTCAGTTTCGCCGCATCTTCCAGACGGACCTTCAGGAAGTCGGCCTCGTCGGTATAGCCGACGTAGGCTGAATAGGAGTCGTACGTCGTGGGCTTCTCGTCAAACGGAAGACAGGACCAGTAATTGTCGTCTATCACGAAAGCTTCGGAGTTCAGAATATAACTGTTGATCGTCTTATTCTTCTTGTCCTCCCAGCCGTTCTTTTCGTCGTGGTCGCTGTCCGGCGACACCGCCTTGACCGCCTTGATCTTCTTCACGCTCGCGCCCTTTTCCGCGCGGATAAGGGATCCGTAGCTGCTCGAGACATTCGTGACCTTCGCGCCTTTTTCGACGTAAAGGACCGCGCCGTATTCCAGCTGAAGGTCGGAGACGACCGCGCCGCTGGAGACGAAGACGGATCCGCCCTGTCTGTAATAGCCGCTTGCCGCGGTGACGTCCGCCGCCGTGCCGCCTTCCAGATACACGGACGCGCGGGACTGAATCTTGACGCCGGCAGCCTTGCCGCCGTTGCAGACTGCCATGCTGGCGCCTGAGGAGATCATGACGTCCTCCGCCGTGCCGCTGTTGAAGATGTACATGTAGCCCATGGAACCGACAGTCGTGGAAACCGCCAGGCCGCCGCTGTAGACGTACTGTCCGCCGGAATGGACAACCGTATCAACCGCATACGCATCATCGTAGAGAAGCATATTTCCGTACCCCTCTCCGTGCTCGCCGCCGATGGTCGTGGCGGACGCCGAACCGCCGAAGACATACATTCCCCCGCTGCCGAGGACCGCGGTATTCTCCGCCTCGCCGCCGGACATCACATAGAGTGTATTGCTGCCCTGGTTTACGGACCAGTTCTCCAGAGTCTCATCCGTGTGGAAAAGAAGGGTCTCGCTGTCGCCCGCGTAGATGCCCGTGATCGCGGTCTTGAACGTGACATGCGCGTCATCGCCGATACCGAGGTAGCCGACGAAAGGCGTCCAATCGACGTCCGTCGCCGTGCAGCTGTAGAGGAGAAGCATCCCGCCCGCCTCGACACTGATGCCGGATGCCGAACCGCCCGAAACGTATAATTCACCGTCGTTGCCGATGACGGTGTCGCCCACAAAGCCGCCTTCGAGATTCAGGAAGCCTCCCGACACCCGTGCGGAGGTCATTGTGCCGCCGCTGGAGACGTCCGCCCAACTGGAGTTGTAACCGTTGTTGCCGATGAAGATGTTTTCGGCCTTGCCGCCGCTCCAGACTTCCATCTTTCCCCCCTTGAGTTCGTTCCCGCTCGCGTATCCGCCTTTCATGACATACGCGGATTCGCCTCTCGCGAAAGACGAGCCAAGAAACTCTTTCGTTTGGGAAACATGCGTGCCGCCCGAACCGATGTAAACGCCGGAATACTTGCTGGTGAACGAGAGTGAGACGTCCCCGATATTGACTACGCCGTCGCCCGGCGTCCAGGTGAGTTTCGTAACCGTGCAGCCCGAACTGAGGCCGACGCTCGTGCCGGAGCCGATCTTGAGTCCCTTTACCGTACCGTAGTTCACCAGACGGGCGGCATACTGGCCTTCTTCGGGATCGGCATCGCCGCCTGTGAGCGTGAGGTTGGTCACGACGGCGCCGTCGTCAACGTATGCGCCGGCTCCGCCCTCAAGCATGACATTGCTGGCTTTCCCGCTGCGGTAGACGTTTATGTAGGCGCTGTTTTCCAGCTTGATGTTGTTCGCCGTGCAGTTGCTGCTGATGCTCAGGGTGCCGCCGTTGAATGTGGCGCTGTTCAGTTTGCCGCCAAAGTAGACATAAAGGTTGCCATGATCTGCCTCGGCGCGGTTGATCGTGCCGCTGGAGAAAGAAATAAAGCCGCCACTGAGCGTGAGGTTATTGATCGTGCCGCCGCCGGAGGACGTCCAGCCGCTGGCGTTTTGGAGTGTGAGGTTGTTGATCGTGCCGCCGCTCATGACGAAGCATCCTGAGGAGGCGATCGTGGCGCTGTTGACCGTGCCGCCGGAGACGACCATGCTTCCGCCGCTGCTGACCGTGGTTTCCGTTGCCTTGCCGCCCTTGGAAACATACATGCTTCCGCCGCTGCTGACCGTGGTTTCCGTCGCCTTGCCGCCGTTCAGGATGAACATCGAGTCGCGCAACAGCGTCAGTCCGCTGCTGGTTTTGCCTTTGGATACGATAATCTCCTCGTACATGATGGAACGCCCTTTCCGGTTGGATTCGAAGCAGCCCCGCCCGTGCGGACGCGGCTCTTTTTGTTTTATCAGTGTTTGTCAATCATACAATAGCATCCGTTTCATCCGTTTGCAAGTCCGGTTTCCTTTTTTTTGTTATTTTGGGAAGCCCCTTTTCTCCGCCGATTCCCGTTCCGCGCGGCGGAAGCCGCTTGACAGCGCGGCCTTTGTCGTGTATAGTATTGCAAAAAACCGGCGAAAGGAGCATGCGGAATGAACGAGAACGATGCGGCGGTCGAACCGACCGACTTCTGGTATATCGACTCCAAATACCACATCCACTGCGAGGAATACATCGAATACCACAAGGACGCGATGGACTGGGACCTGGTGTCGCAATACCAGACGCTCAGCGAACCCTTCATCGAAAAGTTCGCCGACCGGGTGAACTGGAAGAACATCTTCCGGTATCAGGACCTGAGCGACGCGTTCCGGGAGAAGTGGAAGCACAAACTGGCGGAGTGAGGCGCGGCGGCGCGGTCCGCGATGCTTTTTTGAGGGGGGAAGATTGCCGCTGCGCCGGGCGTCGCCGCTGCGCCGGGGCCGGACCGCTCAGGACTGTTTCGCGAGGAGGGGTTCGTCCATGCTGCCGGACCGGAATCCCTCCAGGTCGAGCGTGACGTAGGGGAACCCCTCTTTGCGGAGCGCGAACGCGATCTCGAAACGTCCGGCGGATGCCAGGTCGAAGCCCTCGGGATCGGTCTCAATGCGCGCGACGTCGCCGTGGACGCGCAGGCGCACCACCTTCAGCCCGAACTCGCGCAGGACCGCCTCGCCGCGCTCCACGCGGCGCAAAGCCCCGTCCGTCATGACCGTGCCGTAGGGGAACCGCGTCGCGAGGCACGGCGTGGACGGCTTGTCCGCGACCGGGACCAGGAGTTCGCGGGCGGCGGCGCGGATCCCGTCCTTCGTGAACCCGCAGAGCGCGAGCGGGCTCAGCACGCCGAGCTCCTCCAGCGCCTTGCGTCCGGGCCGGTATACGCGCGTGTCGTCGGCGTTGGTGCCGTCCACGAGGTTTTTGATGCCGCGCTCCTCCGCGATGCGCTTCATCTCGGAGAAAAGCGCGCGCTTGCAGTGATAGCAGCGGTCCTTCGGATTCTCACGCAGGACCGGATCGGACAGCACGTCGCGTTCGACGAGCAGCGACGGCACGCCCAGCTCCTCCGCCTGTTTCATCGCGGAGGCGGTCTCCTCGGCGGTGTGGAACGCCGTGGAGAAGACGACGGCGAGCAGGGGAAACGGTTTGCGGGTGCGGATCTCGGAAAGGACGGTCAGGAGCAGGCTGCTGTCGACGCCGCCGGAAAATGCCGCGCAGACGCCGTCCGCGCTCAGGCCCTCCAGCATCCGCCGGAGTTCGTTCAGCTTATCTTTCATCGTTTGCCCTCGCGGTCTCCGCGGCGTCGCGGAAGAGGTCGGCGAACGGCACGCCGGAAGCGGCGGCAAGCGCCTTGACGCTCTCGTATTCGGGGTAGTAGAACGTCTGCCCGTCGAAGCTGCATTTCTTGACTTTCGCCGTGCCGGCGGGCAGCGCCACGTCCACGACCGTGCGGGAGAGGCAGGTGCGCCCCGCCCGGAGCCTGCGGACGCCGATGGAGCTCGTCTCCGTGAAGATGACGCGTTCCATCGCGGGGGCGTCCGCCTCGCGGCAGATCACGCGCAGGAGCCACGCGGGACGGTTTTTCTTCATGAAGACCGGGACGTAATGCACGTCCAGCGCGCCCGCTCCGAGCAGGGATTCCATCGCCAGTCCGAGCGTCTCGCCCGTGGAGTCGTCGATGTTCGTCTCCAGGATCGTGATCTCGGCGGGCGGCGCGTCCGCGGCGGCGGTCTCCTCGATCAGCATCGCCCGCAGGACGTTCGGCATGCCGAAGTCGCGCTTGCCCGCGCCGAGGCCGATCTTTTTGACCGTGAAGGTTTCCGGCAGGGCGGACCGCGTCCGGACCGCGGCAGCGATCGCCGCGCCCGTCGGCGTGACCATTTCGCCCTGCACGGAGGGGAGGATGCGGAGCGGGAGGCCGCTTGCGGCGGCGATGTTCGCCACGGCTGGGACGGGGACCGGGAGCAGTCCGTGCTGGCATTCGACGAATCCGGTCCCCTCGCTCAGCGCCGTCACGACGACGTCGTCGATCCCGAGGTCGTCGAGGCAGACCGCGGCGGCGGCGATGTCCACGATGGAGTCGATCGCGCCGACTTCGTGGAAATGCACCTCTTCGACGGGTTTGCCGTGCGCCTTGGATTCCGCCTCGGCGACGATGCCGAAGATCTTCAGCGCGAGCTCGCGGGCGTGCGGGGTGAGGTCGCCGCTGTTCAGGATGGCGGTAACGTCCGCGAGGTTGCGGTGCACGTGCGGATGATGGTGGTCATGCCCGTGATGCCCGTGTTCGTGGAGGTGTTCGTGGTCGTGGTCATGCTCATGGGCTTCGTGCGGATGCTCGTGCTCGAGCGCTTCGTGTCCGTGATGATGCCCGTGTTCATGTTCATGTTCGTGTTCGTGCTCCAGCTCCACGTCGAAGGAGCATGCGTCGACGCCGTGCGAATTGGCGCGTCTGACCGTGACGGAATACCCCTCCACGTTCAGGCTGTCGAGCGCGGCGAGCAGTTTGATCCTGGAAGCGCCGAGGTCGAGCAGCGCGGCCACGGTCATGTCGCCGCTGATGCCGGTGGCGCATTCGAGATAGAGAATGGATTTGCTCATGGCCTGTTCCCCTGTGTGACGAGCGAATTGATGCGTGCGGCGAGATAGCCCGCGCCGAATCCGTTGTCGATGTTCACGACGGACATGCCTTCGGCGCAGGAATTGAGCATGGTCAGGAGCGGGGCGATGCCGCCGAAGGACGCGCCGTAGCCGACGGAGGTCGGCACGGCGACGACCGGCACGGAAACGAGTCCGGCGATCACGCCGCCGAGCGCGCCCTCCATCCCGGCGACGGCGACCACGGCGTTCGCGGTGCGGATCTCGTCCAGACAGGCGAACAGACGGTGGATGCCGGCGACGCCGACGTCGTAGAAGCGTTTCACGTTCGCGCCGAAGAACTCCGCGGTCTTCGCGGCCTCCTCGGCGACGGGCTGGTCGGAGGTGCCGCCCGTGCAGACCGCCACGCATCCGGTCCGGGGCTTCGGAGCGCCGATGAAATACAGCAGGCGCGAGACGGGGTCGTACTGCACGTCGGGCAGGGCGGCGCGGACATGCTCCGCCTGTTCGGGCGTGGCGCGCGTCCCGATGGCGTTTCCGCCCGCCGCGATGAAGCGTTCGAAGATGCCGCGGACCTGTTCCGCGGTCTTTCCGGCGCAGAACACGGTTTCGATGCCGCCGCGGCGGAGCTGCCTGTGGTGGTCGAGCTTTGCGAAGCCGATGTCCTCGTACGGGAGCTTGTTTAGAAGATCAAGCGCCTGTTCGCGGGTGATGTTTCCGTCCCGGAAACCGTCCAGTATTCTGCCTGCATCCATGGAATGGGACTCCGTATTGTTGCGATGACGCTGCCCGCCGGGTGATCGAGCGATCCCGTCCGACAGGATAAATCGGGCGGAGTGAGCCGTTTTTCCGCGTGCGCTCCGCCTTGTATGGATCCGTGACGGGATCAGATCCCGTTCGTATCGAGCGTCTTGTAGATGGAAATGTACTTGCGGAAGAGCGCCTGAAGGTCGCCGGTCCCGCGTTTTGCGGCGATGACCTTGTCCGCGGCGTTTTTCGCTTCGGAATTGCCCTGGCGGAAGATGAAACCGTATTCCTCGGCGGGGATGGCGACGTTCAGCATTTTGATCCTGCCGATGTATTTGCCGGCGGCCAGATCGGCTTCGCTTTCGTCGTCGATGTAGGCGTCGATCTCGTTTTTGAGCAGGCCGATAATGCCCTCCGTTGCGTTGTCGTAGTGGACCGTCTCCTTTGCGAGGAGCTTGTTGACGGCGAAGTCCTCGTTGGTCGTGCCTTTTTCGGCGCCGATGACCTTGTCCTCCAGGTCCGCGAGCTTTTCGATCGTGGACTCGTCCCGCACCAGGATCCTGCGCACACTGCCCTCGTAGGGATTGGAGAAAAGCACGGACTGCGCGCGTTCCGGCGTAATGGAGATGCCGGACGTCCCCATGTCGGCGGCGCCGCTCATGACGAGCGGGATGATCTCGGAGAACGGCACGATATGGATGTGAAGCGGGCGCTTGAGCTCGTCGGCGATGGCCTGCGCCATTTCAATGTCCACGCCGGAGAGCCGGTTGTTGTCCATGAAGGCGAACGGCGCGAACGACGGGTCGAGGCAGACGACGAACGGTTTGACCGGTTCTCCCGAGGCCTTTTTTGCACCGGTCTCGGGGTGGGACTTGAGCTCGTCAAGATGCCGTTCGCGGCTCTTCTGAAGCTTGCCGGAGAGCTTGAACTGGTCGATCACTGCGTTGGCGGTTTCCGCAAGCTCCGTGTTCGATTTGTTGAAGATAAGGCCGTACTGGTCCTTGGTCAGCGGTTTCTGGTTGATCCGGAAGTCGTCTCCGGTCGCTTTCACGAGGAGCTCCGCCTGCATGAGGTCCATCACGGCGGCGTCGGCTCTGCGGTCGGAGAGGGCGAGGTTCATGTCCTCCTGCGTGAGGAAGGGCAGGACGATCCTGGGCTTGATGTGTTCCCGCAGAAGCTCAAGGTCGGTGGTGCCTTCCTGTGCGGCCACGCGGGCGTTTTTCAGCGTGGCCTCGTCCGTAATGGCGGAGTTCTTCGGCACCACGATCACCTGGGAGGAAACGTCGTAGACGGTGGAGAAGAGGACGCGTTCGGCGCGTTGCGGCGTGATCGTGATGCCGGCCGCGCCGATGTCCGCCTTGCCCATGGAGACGAGCGTGAAGATCTGCTGGAACGGCACGACCTTGTACTGCACCGGGCGTCCGAGGCTCGCCGCGATCTCTTCGACGAGGTCGATGTCGATGCCCGCGACGGGCGGCTTGGCGTCCGCGCTCAGGTAGTAGCAATAGGGGGACGAAGACGCTTCACAGGCGACGATCAGCGGTTTTGCGTCGTTTTTGGAACATGCCGACAGGAATGCAATGCCGAGAAGCATGCCCGCGAAGAGACAGAGGAGCTTATTCATGATAAAACCTTTCTTCGATTGCTGATGAAGATGTTTTGAGTTCTAAAAAGCGTCCGTTGATACGGCTTTCATAAAAAGTATCACGTTTTTCCGTGATTTCAAGCCTTTTTTCATGTTTTGTCCCTCTTTATTCCATTAGTTTCTCAAAAGATTGATTTTAGACTTGTGCGCGCCCGCGGGATTGTGCGGCGGGTGCGCGGCAGTGCGCGCGGGGCTTCAGACGAAAAGTCGGTGCTTCTTTCCCGCGTCGAAATCCGGGACCGCATAGGCCGCGGTCCATTCGCCGTCCCGGTCCAGCGTCAGCAGCAGGCCGTGCAGGTATCCGCACCAGTCGTCCACCGAGAACGTCCGGACGCCCAGTGCGGACAGGATCGACATCGCCAGGACGTCGTGGGAGACGAAGACCGCGCGCGCCGGGAACGTCGTTTCCGTGAGAAATTCCAGCAGCTCCCCGGCGAAGGGGCGCATGTCCTTCAACCCCTCGGCGTGCCCCGTGGAAAAATACTCTCGCATCACGTTTTCCGTGTTGCGTGTCCGGAGCATCGCCTCGAAGTCCACCGGACGGGAAAAGATGGTCAGGTCGCCGAGTTCGGGGCAGTCGCGGACGGGTTGAGGGGGGAATCCGCCGCCCTTCATCATGCAGAGGGCGGTGTTGCGCGTCCGGGTCCGCGGGGATGCGCCGAACATGACGCCGCCGAGTCCTGCAATCAGCCGTCCGCAACGCATCGCCAGCTCCGCGCCTTCCGGGGTGAGATCGGGATCGACGGACCCGGCACGGAGCGATTCGCGGATGGAATGGCGCACCAGGAGGACGGTCCTGGCCGCCTTGTCCGCGATGGCGGGGATGGTTCCGAGCGGGACGGGATTCTTGTTGATTCGGAAGGACGCCTGCATCCGTGGCTCCGCGTAGGTCAATCCTGGCCGGGCTGGGTGCGTAATCCGTCCGAGATGCTGCCGCCGATCCTGAATCCGTTCTGGTTCTTATCCTTTGCCGCGCGCTGGGGCACGATCTTGTCGGCCTTTTCCACGAACGTCGTGATCGAATTGGAATTGGTGTCGAGGCGGCCGATCTCGCTGCCGGAGGAGTTCAGGATGATGACCGTGGGATAGTTCGAGACATGGAACTTGTCGGCGATCCGGCGGTTGTGCTCCACCTGGTCTTTGTTCCGCCTGTCCTTGCTTGTTTCGGCGTTGTCCGGGTAGTCCAGGTACACGATGAGCAGACGGTCGCGCATTTTGTTCTTGAACTTGGTGTTCTCCATGCGCTCGGTCTTGAACTTGCGCGAATTGTCCTTGTCGGAGGAGTGGAAGAACACGGCGACCGCCTTCCCGTTCACCTGCGCTTTCTCCATCGCGTCGTCGAAGTCGCAGAACCAGCCGTTCGGGGCGTGCGTCCAGCGGTTCGGCGTCGCGGGGGCTTCCAGCGTGGCGCCGCGTGCGGAATTGTGGATCAGTTCGTCCACCTTCGAATCGACCATCACCTTCGGCACGCCGTCGCCGAGGACGTCCTTGATCTTCCGGCGCGTCTCCTCAAACTCCGGACGGGTCGTGTTCGGCTGGTAGTTCGTGTCCTTGTACTGGTAGTTGTTCTTGAACGGATTGAAGTTCGGGTCGAACGTGTTCCGGTCGAAATCCGAGTCCGACTTCTCCTTTTCCGGCTCAGGATACCGTTCCGAATAGGGGATGTAGACGCCGTCGGCGGTGAAGCTGGAGGATCTCCCCGATGAGGGCGAAGAGACGGTGGTGGAAGCCGGACGCGAACCGTCGGATTTCTTCGAGGAGGACGAAGAGGACGAAGAGGACGAGGCGGACGGTTTTTTCGCGGGCGCGGAGGAGGGCGCATCGTCTCTCGCGCCCCAGGTGTCTGTCGTGCTGTCGTCGACCAGCTGGGCGGACCGGGATACGGCAGGCTTCCGCGCGCTTTCCCCCGGCAGCTCGATGGCGGTGTCGTCGTACGGCTTGATGAGGTCGTCCATCAGCCCGGAACCCGCGAAAAGGGCCGGTGAGGCGCAGATGGACGCCGCGATCGTAAAGAGAAAATATTTCATCGTAAAAACTCCGTTTTGACCGGCGTGCCGGCCGAAATCCGTCTCAAAAACATTATCGTTGCTATACTATAATCCAAATTAGCGGAAAAATCAAATCCGATCGGCGCTTTTTCTGATCAATTTGGAAAAAAGAAGCGTTCAGAGCAGCGAAAGAGCGTCCACGTCGACATACAACTCGACGTCCCTGACCGTCCGGCGCCAGTTCATGACCTCGGCGCGCAGGAAGGCGCGGAACGCGGCGTTCGGCGGCGTCCGGACCGTGGAGAGGTAGCGGTAACGCCCCTTGATGCGTTCGATCGGGGCAGGCGTGGCGTCGCTGATCTCCAGCGGCGCGGGGAAACGTTCCGCGATGCGGTTCACGAGTTCAGCCGCCTTCGCCTCGATGAGGACCGGGTCCTCGCCGTCGAAATGCAGGACCGTCAGGTGGGAGAAAGGCGGGAACAGCAGTTCCTTCCGGACCGGGAGCTCCTCCTCGAAAAAGTCCTTGCAGGAGTGTTCCGCCGCGCAGAGGATCGCGGGATTCTCCGGCGAGAAGGTCTGGATGAGGACCTGGCCGTGGACCTCGCCGCGCCCGGCGCGTCCGGCGACCTGCGCCAGCAGCTGGAAGGTGCGTTCGAGCGCGCGGAAATCGGGGAGATAAAGCCCCATGTCGGCGTTGAGGACGCCGACGAGCGTGACGTTCGGGAAGTCCAGCCCCTTGGCGATCATCTGGGTGCCGATGAGGATGTCGAGGTCGCCGCCTCGGAATTTCGACAGGACCTCCTCGTATTTCTGCGGATTCGTCATCGTGTCCGAGTCCATGCGCGCGATGCGCGCGCCCTGGAACAACGCTCCGGCGAGGCTTTCGATGCGCTCCGTGCCGGTGCCGACATAGTGGAAATCGGACTGGCCGCAGACCGGACACGAGGCGACCGCGGGGACGATCCGGCCGCAGAAATGGCAGATCAGCGAGGCGTCTTTCTTGTGGTAGGTGTAGGCGACGGAGCACTCCGGGCAGGTCGGGACGTATCCGCAGGCGCACTGGAGCTGGCGCGAGTAGCCGCGCTTGTTCAGGAACAGGATGCTCTGCTCGCCCGCCAGGATGCGGCTGCGGACGGCGTCGATGAGGCGTTTCGAGAACATCGGCACGCGGTCCTCGTCGTCTTTTTCCAGGCGCATGTCGACGATCTCGACCGCGGGCAGCACGATCGACGGGTCCCAGCGGTTCGGCATGGACGCCAGCTCGTATTTCCCCGTGACGGCGTTCTGCCAGGACTCCAGCGAGGGCGTGGCGGACCCGAGGATGACGAGCGCGCCCTCCATCCGACCGCGGACCACCGCCACGTCGCGGGCGTTGTAGCGCGGCGCTTCGGACTGCTTGTAGGAGGAGTCGTGCTCTTCGTCGACGATGATGAGCTTGAGGTTGCGGAACGGCGCGAAGAGGGCGGAGCGCGCGCCGACCGCGATGTCGACCTCGCCTCGGTACACCTTCATCCATTCGTCGTAGCGTTCGCCCTGCGTGAGCCCGCTGTGCAGGACGCTGACGCGTTCGCCGAAGCGCGCGCGGAAGCGGGTCACGGTCTGCGGCGTGAGGGATATTTCCGGCACCAGCACGATCGCGTTGCCGCCCTGTTCCAGGACGCGGGCGATCGCCTGAAGGTAGACCTCGGTCTTGCCGCTGCAGGTCACGCCGTGCAGCAGGAGCACGTGCGGGGACGCGGCGGGGCGTCCCGGGGCGAGCATGGAGAATATCTTCTCCAGCGCGGCGCCCTGTTCGCCCGTGAGCTTGAGCGGGGTCGAAGGGACGATCCTGATGTTGCGGAGCGGGTCGCGGTCGGCACGGACTTCCTCGATGTTCAGGATGCCGTCTTTCGCGAGCGCGCGGAGCTGGGGCGTCTTCGCTCCGGTCGCCGCCTGGACCGTGTCCGGCGTCGCGCCGGGGTGCAGCGTGATGAACCGGATCGCCTCCGCCCGGACTTTTGCCCGCGCGCCGTTTTTCTCCAGGTAGGCGGCGGCCTTTTCCGGGGACGCCAGGTAGCACCGGCGTATCTTTTTGGGCTTGATCTTGCCGCTGCGGACCGCCGAGGGCAGCAGCGCGCGCAGCGCCTGTTCGCGGGTGCAGCAGTAGTAGTCGGCGATCCATGCGCCGAGTTTCGAGAGGGAATCCGGTATCTGCGGCACGTCGTCGCAGATCTCCAGTATCTCCTTCAAATCGTCCCGTCCGGGGCGCGGGATCAGGCGCACCACGGTCGCCGGACGCGGCTTGCGGCCCTTGCCGAACGGCACATTGACTTTCATGCCGGGGCGGACGCGGCCGACGAGGTGTCCGGGGATCAAATAATCGAAGGTCCTGTCAAGCGATAAGTTGACAAGAACCTCCACTGCCGGAAGAGATCGCGGGTCTCCGTCTGGCATAAATCAAAAGAAACTGTGTTCATGCCGGGGAGACGCGCCCCCCGGCATGGAAATCATCCGTGATTACTGGACGACGCCAGTCTGCGGATAGAAGAAATTCTGGTAGTTCTGAGCCGGGGAAAGAATCCATTCCGGGGTCAGGATCGGGCCGTAGCCCCACTGGGAGCGGTTCGGATCCATCGGGTCGTTCGGGCTGCTCGGGAGCGGGAAGGGGAAGGTGAGGAGCTCGAGGATGCCGACGCCTTCGCGGACCAGGAAGTAGCCAACGCCGCCGATCACGCCGTAGGTGGCGCCGGCGAGGTTGCCGTCTTCGAACTGGACGTGAGCCATGAAAGCCGGAATCTCAAACACGCCGAACGCAACGTCGCAGATGCCCCGGCCGAGCTTGCGGGTGATACGGTTCCAAAGGTTCTCGTATCCCGGCGGCTGATCGGGAGACAGGTTCAGGTTGTCGATGGCGAGAGCCTGGGTCATCCCGCCGATCATGGCGAAGAAGACGATGCTCAGGACGATTTTTTTCCACTGTTTCATTTGGTACTCCTTGAGGGTTGTCTGAGTATATTTTTGAAAAAGTATCGTTTTTTTTCTGGTTTTGACTGGAAAAATTTGAAAACGCGTTTAATATATTCTTGTATCCTTCATCAATCAAGTTAAAATCCCGTTTTTTTTCGTTTTTTTTTCGAAAAATGCGGGTTTCATCTGCAAATAACGTCTGAAAGGCCGAAAAAAATGCCCCAAAACGAAAAAAAGTCGAAAAAAAGTCGGAAGGAGGCTCCGCCGCATCCGTCCCTGACCCTTCTTTCCCGCAACCATACCGAGTATCCCGATACCCCGGACAAGGCGAAACTCGAGTCCTTTGTCAACGCCTATCCGCAGCGCGACTACGAGATCCTGTTCGACTGCCCCGAGTTCACGAGCCTCTGCCCGGTGACCGGGCAGCCCGACTTCGGGCACATCCGCATCCGTTACATCGCGGACAAGCTCTGCATCGAAAGCAAGTCCCTCAAGCTCTACCTCTTTTCCTACCGCAATCACCATACGTTCCACGAGGAGGCCGTCAACCGCATCCTCACCGACATGGTGAAGGCATGCAAGCCGCGATGGATGGAGGTCTGCGGCGAGTTCCGTCCGCGCGGCGGCATCGCCCTGACCATCACCGCCACCGAGGGCAAAAAGCCCTGAGGGACCAAACCGTACCTGTTTCCTATATCACATATACCATATCTACCATACTGAACTGAGGAGCAACCAGAATTGAACCAGAACATCCCGTCTTTTGAGGTGATCGAAGGCGGCGGCGTGACCTCCGCATCCGGATTCGAAGCCGCCGGCGTCACCTGCGGACTCAAACGGAGCGGCAAGGCGGACCTCGCCCTCCTTTACTCCCGGACCGACTGCAACGCCGCCGGGACCTTCACTTCGAACCTCTTTCCCGCCGCCCCGGTCGTGCTCTGCAGGGAGCGCGTCGCCGGGCCCGCCGGCATCCGCGCCGTGGTCGTGAACAGCGGCGTGGCGAACGCCTGCACGGGCGAACTCGGCATGGAAAACGCGCGCGCGGTCGCGAAGCTCGCCGCCGAGGCGCTCGGCGTCGGCGAACTCCAGGCGCTGTCCTGCTCCACCGGCAGGATCGGCGTCCAGCTCCCGATGGACAAGCTCGCCGCCGGGATCAAGGCCGCCGCGGCCGCGAAGAAGCCGGACGGAGGCCACGATGCCGCCCTCGCCATCATGACCACCGACACGCGCCCGAAAGAGTGCGCCGTGAGCTTCTTCCTTGACGGGAAGAAGGTCACGGTCGGCGGCATGACCAAGGGCGCGGGCATGATCGCCCCGCACATGTACCCCGCCGTCCCGCACGCCACGATGCTCTGCTTCGTCACGACCGACGCCGCGGCGTCCAGCGCCGACCTCACGCGCTTCCTGGCGGACGCCGTCGAAGTTTCGTTCAACCGCATTACGGTCGACAACGACATGAGCACGAACGACACG
This sequence comes from uncultured bacterium, assembly GCA_902780135.1. Classification (GTDB taxonomy): domain Bacteria; phylum Verrucomicrobiota; class Lentisphaeria; order Victivallales; family UBA1829; genus UBA1732. Next base: position 109,357 of record CACZEK010000005.1, on the reverse strand, counting down.
TGCATGCTGTTCGCGAACGGCGAATCCGGCGCGAAGATCGCCTATGACGGCTCCGAAGCGGCGCGGCTCTTCGCCGACGCGCTCCGCCACGTGGTGCAGACGCTTGCCAAGGGCATGGTCATGGACGGGGAAGGCTCCTCGAAGTTCGTCGAGGTCCTCGTGACCGGCGCGAAGGACGCCGCCCAGGCGCACGTCTGCGCGAAGGCGATCGCCGACTCTATGCTCTGCAAGACCGCGTGGTTCGGCTGCGACCCGAACTGGGGACGCATCCTCGCCGCAGCCGGGTATTCCGGCGCGCAGTTCAGCCCGGAGAACGTCTCGCTGGACTACAACGAGACGCCTGTCGTGCGCGGCGGCATGGACGCCGGGACCCCGGAGGCCGAGCTGTCCGAACTCATGAAGACCGGCAGCTTCACCGTGCACATCGACCTCGGCGCGGGCGTCGCGTCCGACACCATGTGGACCAGCGACATCACCTACGACTACGTCAAGATCAACGCGGACTACCACACCTGATTCCGCCCGAACATACAAGGAAACCCGATCATGGATCTGACCCATAAGGAAAAACTCATCCGCAAGGCGGACGTCCTCATGGAGGCGCTCCCCTACATCCAGCAGTTCCGCGACTCCATCGCCGTCATCAAGTTCGGCGGCAGCGCCATGGAGGACCCGGAGCTCACCGCGCGCACCATGCGCGACATCGTCCTGCTCGAAGCCATCGGCATGAAGGTCGTAGTCGTGCACGGCGGCGGCAAAGCCATCACCGCCCGCCTGAAGGAGCTGAACATCGAAACGAAGTTCGTGAACGGACTCCGCTTCACAGACGACGCGACCATCGGGGTCGTGGACGACGTGCTGCACAACCAGGTCAACCGCTCCCTCGTCGACTCCATTCTCAAGACCGGCGGCATCGGCGCGCAGATCTCCGGCAAGCGGATCCTCCGCTGCGAAAAGATGCTCTCCCGCGACCCGATCACCGGCGCGGAGTCCGACGTCGGGTTCGTCGGCCGCGTGATCGGCGTCGACACGCGCCCCATCCTCGACTCCCTCAACTTCCGCATCATCCCGGTCATCACGCCGCTTGCGATGGATTTCCACGGGCAGCCGTACAACATCAACGCCGACCTCGCCGCCTGCGAGATCGCCGAGGCGCTCCACGCCCGCAAGCTCGTCTTCCTCAGCGACGTCCCCGGCGTGCTCCGCGACCCGAAGGACGAATCCACGCTCATCTCCGAGATCCGCACCTCCGCGGTGCCCGGCCTGATCGAATCCGGCGTCCTTTCCGGCGGCATGCTCCCGAAGATCCGCAGCTGCGTCAACGCCATCGAAAACGGCGTCACCCAGGTCCACATGGCGGACGGACGCCTGCCGCACTCGCTCCTGCTCGAGATCTTCACGAACACCGGCGTCGGCACCCAGATCATCAAGGGATGAACGCGCCCGGTCTGCCGACCATGATGGACTCCCGCTTCGGACTCCGGCGGCTTCCTCGGACCGTCGCCATGACGGCGGCGTTCCTCTGCGCGCTGTTCGCGGCCGCATGCTCCACGCCCCGGGAATACCCCCGGACGGAAGCCGGAGTCCAACAGCTCCTTCAGGACTTCGCCGACGACTACATCCGCGACACGCGCAGCGTGGGGATCGTCGTCGGCGCGATGCTGCCGGACGACGCCGCGCTGACCGCCGTTTCCGGGCGGTCCGACGTGCTCGACCCGGAGAAGCAGCTCACGCCCGACACCATTTTCCCGATCGGCTCCCTCACGAAGAACATGGTTTTCGAAATGGTCGACGAGCTGGAGCGCACCGGGCAGGCCGACCTCGATACGCCGCTGAAGGACTGCCCCGGGCTGGACCTGCCGCCGGAATACGACGCGGTCACCGTCCGCGACCTGCTCCTGCACCGGTCCGGCCTGCCGCGCGAGAGCTACACGCTCACGAACATCTGGCCGGTCATCTCCGCCGAGATCTGGGATTCGAACGTGTATGAAAACTTCTGCACGCGCGAGGGGCTGATCGAAACGCTCTCCAACTCCGAATGCCGGTCCGCCGTCTCGCATCCGCGCAGCCGGTACAGCAACCTCGGATACGGCCTGCTCGGGCTCGCGCTGGAGTCCCTCACCGGCGAGGCCGTGCCCGACCTCATGGACCGCATCATCTTCCGTCCGTGGGGGCTCCGCGACACCTCGTTCGGCCCGCCAGAAGGCAAGGAGGACCGCATCGCCGGGACGCATTCCGGCGACATCCCGTTCTTCTGGTTCCGCGGGCGGCACGTGCGCTCGCACTACCTCGGCGAAGGGCTCCGCACCGCGGGCGGCGTGTGGTCCAGCGCGTCCGACCAGATGCTCTGCCTCCGCAAATACCGCGAACGCTTCCTCGCCATGGACCGCGAACAGCCCTTCGACGCCCCGAGAGGAGAGGACGAGGTGCATTACAACTATTACCTCGTCGACTCGCCCGCGGGGCACCGCTGCCTCATCCGCTACGGCATGACCTTCGGCGTGGCGTCGTTCTTCGGCATCGACCTCGACACGCGCACGGCGATCCTGATCCTCCGCAACAACTGCGACTGGCCCGACGGCGTCGGCATGGACCTGCTGGAACGCCTCGAACAGGTCATCCCCGACGCGGATTCGTGGCCGGAACGCCCCGCTTCAACAGATGAAAAACAATAGACAGGAGTCCTGCTTATGAACGCCGCCCGATCCGCCGTGGATTTCATGCTTGTGAAGGGGCAGACGGTCCGCGCCGCCGTATCCGCCGAAGAGCCGGAGACCGTGCGGATCGCGCTCGATCTGCTGAAACGCGACCTGGCGAACGTGCTGGACGCGACGCTTGAGGTCGTGCCGGACGGGGACGCGGACATCGTGGCGGGCACCGCCGGCTCCCCTCTGCTCAAGCCGTATTTCGACGGCGGCAAACTCAAAAAGGACGACCGCAAGGAGGCGTTTCAGCTCGCCGTCGTGAACGAAGCCGGACGCGCCCGCCTGCTCATCGCGGGCTCGGACAAACGCGGCGCGGCGTATGGTGTCGTGGAGCTGACCCGGATGCTCGGCGTCTCCCCGTACGAATGGTGGGCGGACGTGACGCCGGAGAAACGCGATTCCTTCACGCTGCCGGAGACGTTCTCCACTTCGCAGGCGCCGTCGGTCGAGTACCGCGGCATATTCGTCAACGACGAGGACTGGGGGTTTACGCCGTGGGCGGCGCGCACGTTCGAGCCGGAGGCGGCGGACCTGGTCGATCCGGAGATCGCGCGGAAAACGCCGCAGATGCTGGCGGTCGGCCCGAAGACCCACGCGAAGATATTCGAGCTGCTGCTCCGCCTGAAGGCGAACACGTTCTGGCCCGCCATGCACAGCTGCACCGTCCCGTTCTACATGGTGAAGGGCAACGCGGAGGCCGCCGACCGCTACGGCATCGTCATCGGCACGTCCCACTGCGAGCCGATGCACTGCAACGTGAACGGCGAATGGCGTCTGCGCGGCGAAGGCGAGTACAATTACCTCTCGAACCGGGACAACGTGCTCCGGTTCTTCGAGGACCGTCTCGCGGAGGCCGGGAGATATGAGAACATCTACACCATCGGCATGCGCGGCGTGCACGACGGCCGCATGAACGGCGCGGTCACGCTCGACGAACAGCGCGAAATCCTCTCGAAGGTCATCGCCGACCAGCGCGCCATCATCGAAAAGCATTCCGGGAAGAAGGCGGAACAGGTCCCGCAGATCTTCGTCCCGTACAAGGAGGTCCTGGACGTCTACCGCACCGGCCTGAAGGTCCCGGAGGACGTGACCCTGATGTGGTGCGACGACAACCGAGGCTACCTGCTGCGCCTCTCCGACGGGGAGGAACTGAAGCGGTCCGGCGGCGCGGGCGTGTATTACCACGTGTCCTACTGGGGCGTCCCGCAGAACTACCTGTGGCTGGCGACCAATCACCCCGGGCTGCTCTACCGCGAAATGAAGCGCGCGTACGACCGCGGCGCGAAAAAGATCTGGATCCTGAACGTCGGCGACATCAAGCCGCAGGAAATGCACATGGAGCTTTTCCTGGACATGGCGTGGGACGTCGGCGGGGTCGAACGGACGGGCGTTCAGGGCTACCTCGAAGCGTGGTGCGCCCGCACGTTCGGCGCGGACGCCGCGAAGGAAGCCGCGTCCATCCTGGCCGAGCTGTACCGCATCTCCTGGATCCGCAAGGCGGAGTTCATGTGTTCCGAGTCCGGCGATCCCGGACCGGGCCGCCCGGAGCCGACCGTCATGATGGAAAACCTGACGCCCGGCCCGGATTTCTCCGAACGCGAGGCGCTGGAGATGATCGCGGACTACGACGCGCTCGAAAAACGCACGCTCGAGCTCGGAAAAAGGATCCCCGCCGGCCGCAGGTCCGCCTGGTTCGAGATCGTGGAGTACCAGGTGCGCGGCTCCGCCGGACTCGCCCGCAAACACCTCTACGCCATGTTCGCGAGGGCCGGCATGCGTCCGTGGGCGGATGTCCACGAACAGCATCAGCTGGTCCAGGCGCTGACCGCGCGGTTCGATGCCATCGAGGGCGGCAAGTGGCGGCGCATGCTTTACGCCTTGCCCTGCTGTCAGAAGGTCTTCGACGACATCAGGGAGCCGTGGGAGCTGTCGCCGCGTTCGGAGGTCTTCGCCGCCGACCGCATGAAGGGGCTTGTCGCCTGTCTTGATGCTCTGGACGCCGACGGCGTCAGGCTCGCGCCCGCGTTCGGGATGGGGTACCGCGCCCGCGCCGCGATCATCCCCGGCGGACAGACCGTCAATTACGGATTCACGCTCAAAGACGCCGGAAGGACCGTGTTCCGCGTGAACATGGTCCCGACGCATCCCGTGAACGGCGACAGGCTCCGCTGCGAGATCGTCCTGGACGGAAAAGCGGTCGCCGAGCCGAACATCCACGCAAAGGATTTCAGCGACGAATGGTCGAAGAACGTGATCCGCAACCGGACCTCCGCGGTTTACACGGCGGATGCTCTTGCCGCCGGGGAACACACGCTTTCCATCCGGGCGGTCGATGAGGAAATCATCCTCGATACGATCGAGATCACGCAGCCAAAGTGATTCCCCCCGTTTGATCCGTGCTGATCGACGATTTCCGCAACGCGCACCGGGGCAAGTTCGCCGGAGCGCGGGCTTTCGGGGAAATCCTCGGAATAATCGCTTGAATTCTATGAGGCAAAAGCCTTTTCACGCGCATACACGCAAATTTCAGTTAAAACAAGTTCCTTTTAACTGAAATTTGACTGTTATCCCGAAGCTCAACAGCAGTCCTGAAACTTGACTGTTATCCCGAAGCTCGACAGGGATTCAGAAGCTCACCTTCGACACCATTGGAAGTGCGCAGCCGGGGTGATTCCCCCGTGTTTGATTCGGCGCGGGCTTTCAGGGGAAATCCTCGGAATAATCGCTTGAATATTTTGAGGCAAAAACATTTTCACGCGCATACGCGCAAATTTCAGTTAAAACAAGTTCCTTTTAACTGAAATTTGACTGTTATCCTGAAGTTCAACAGCAGTCCTGAAACTTGACTGTTATCCCGAAACTCGACTGTTATCCCGAAGCTCGACAACAGTCCTGAAACTTGACTGTTATCCTGAAGTTCAACAGCAGTCCTGAAACTTGACAGTTATCCCGAAACTCAACAACAGTCCTGAAACTTGACTGTTATCCTGAAGTTCAACAGCAGTCCTGAAACTTGACTGTTATCCTGAAGCTCAACAGCAGTCCTGAAACTCGACAGTTATCCCGAAAGTTTGACAGCAGTCCGGGGGTTGAGCGCGGCGATGCGGTTCAGGAGACGATCGTGCCGGCGGAGAAATCGCCGGTCAGGACGCGTCCGAGCGCGCCGGGCTCTTCGAACTTGCAGACCACGATCGCGAGGTTGTTGTCCGCGCAGAGGGAGAACGCGGCGGCGTCCATGATCCTGTAGTGCCCTTCGATCGCCTGCTTGAACGTGAGTTCGTCGAACTTCTTCGCGGCGGGGTCCTTCATCGGGTCGGCGGTGTAGATGCCGTTGACCTTGGTCGCCTTCACGAGCGCCTGGCAGTCGGATTCCAGGGCGCGGAGTGCGGCGGTGGTGTCCGTGGTGAAGAAGGGGCAGCCGGTGCCGCCCGCGTAGATCACGATCTCGCCGCGGGAGAGCTGGTCGAGGGCGGCGTCGCGGTCGAACCTCGGCGCGAAGGGGCGGAGGTCGGCGGAGGCGTGGACGTTGACCGGGATGCCCGCCTTCCGGAACGCGTCTTTCAGGCGCAGGGCGTTCATGACGGTGCCGAGCATGCCCATGTGGTCGGCGGTCACGCGGTCCATGCCGACGGCGGACCCGCCGCGCCAGATGTTTCCGGCGCCGACGACGAGGGCGATTTGGACGCCGAGTTCGCGGGCTTCGGCGATGCGTGCGACCGCGGCATTCACCGCGGCGGGATCGTAGCCGAATTCACTGTCGCCCTTGAGGGCTTCGCCGCTGATCTTGAGGAGGACGCGCTGATAACGGAGTTTGGATGACATAACTGCTCCCGGTTGGCTGTTGTTTTTTGAAAAACTGGTCGGATTAGTATATCACGGATTCGGCGTTTCGTCAAGTGGAGAGACGTTTTTTCTTTCGTCTCTTTTCCGCGCGCTTTCTCCTGTTTTGCGCTTTAAATCCGCCGGTTTCGTTGTATATTAAGATATGCGCGTTTCCCGGCATGAGTGCCGGAACGGAATCATCGGGCATCAGGAAGACTGGACCATCAGGGATTTTTTATGAGGATCGGAACATTATTTGTCTCCGCCATGGCGATGGCGGCTCTGTGTGCGCTTCGTGCCGCCGACCTTGACCTGGAAAAGGATTTCAGGCAGGAGATCGCGCTGTACCATATCCGCCCGGACCGGACGCGTTCGCTGAGACGCGATCCCGACGGTACGCCCGTTTCCGAACCGCAGCTGAAGGAAGCGGCCCGGAAATTCTACGACCGGCTCTACCTCCTGGATCCCGCGTTCCTGAAGCGGTTCAAGCTCAAGAGCGTGGTGTTCAAGGACACCGTGTACGACCGCGACGGGGACGCGTATCAGATGCACCGGGTGGGCGACGATCTGTTTGCGGATGCGGATCTGGACGAGAAACAGTTTTACACGAATCTGTTTTATCTGCAGGTCCCCGTGATGGAACGAACGTTCCTCGGCCGCTGGAACAAGCTCAACCCGGACGATTTCATCTACGAGAGGACCCGGGGAAGCCTGTCCGCGCAGGCGAAGAAGAAGCTCGACGCGGTCCTGAGCGAATGGGACAGGCATTTCGTCAGCCAGGCCGCGATGTATTCGACGGAAATGGATATGGCGCAGACTTTCATGTACATGGCGACGAAGGGGCCGGAAGCGGCGGCGTTCGTGAGGAAGAAATGCCCGGATGTGCAGAAGAAGTTCGACATGATCGCCGACATCCTGGAGTCGCTCAAGGCGACCGAACGCGGGTATATGCAGACGCTTCTCGCGGAAGACCTTTCCAAGCTGAAAAACTATTCGCCGTACGCGCTTTCCGTGCGGCTGGAGCGCGAATGCTCCGGTGCGTGGGCTGTGCCTGCCCCCGAAGACGGAAAGGCGGACGGGACGAAGCCGGAGGCTCCCCGGAAGATCGGCGACCCGGTCGAAGTCGCCGGACGCAAGGTCGATCCGCTGATCCTCGCGCTCGAAACGAAGAACAGCCGTCTGTTCGACGTCCTGATGGCGAACAAGGTCAATCCGAACGTCGCCAACGACAAAAAGATGAGCGCGCTGATGCTCGCGATCGCCAACAACGACCCCGCCCAGGTGAAAACCCTGCTCGAAGCGGGCGCGGAGGTCTCGCCTGAGGCGGCGCGCGCGGGCACGGCGTCCGGCGTCAACGCCGAAATCGTGAAGCTGATGAATTCCTATCTGCCCGGCGTCCGCGCCGTTCCCGCATCTCCCCGTCAGCTCCCGGACAGTTCGGCGCGGCCGGAGAAAAAAGCTTCCGGCGGCGCGCTGTACAAGCGGCTCAAAGAGACGGTGATCGGCAGCATTGATTTCGACGAGGTCCGCCTTGCCAATGCCGTTCAGATCCTTCAGGAAAAGAGCGTGCGGCCGGATCCCGAGGGGAAGGGCGTCAGCATCGTCGTCGATCCTGAGACCGAAAAGAAATCTCATTTGTTCGTATCCTTTGCCGCCGACAACGTATTCCTGTACGATGCGATCGATTGCATGTGCGCGCTTGCCGGCGTGGGATTCGACATCGACGAGGCGGGAAAAAAGGTCGTGATCCGTCCCAAGCAGAAAAATAACGCTTCCGCGAAGGAGAAACCGTGACGGTGCGCCTATGAACTGGAATTCCGCTGAACTCATCTGCTGCGACACGCCCGCCGGGCTGGCGGACCACGGGATCCGCGACGTCGTTTTCGCGGTCGGGACCTTCGACGGCCTGCACCGCGGCCACGTGGCGGTCGTCCGCGCCATGCTGGAGGAAAGCCGCCGCCTGAACGCGGCGCCCGCCGTCCTGACCTTTCATCCGCATCCGCGCGCCGTCCTGACGCCGGACGATCCGCCCCCGCTCCTGATGTCCCGCGAACGCAAGCTCAGCATCCTCGCCTCGCTCGGCGTCCGGGCGGTCGTGTTCCTGCCGTTCACGAAGGAATTCGCGGCGCTTTCGCCGGACGACTTCCTGTCCCGCTGCCTGCTCTCCGGCACGGTCCGCGTCCGCGGCGTCTGCGCCGGGTCCATGTGGCGGTTCGGCGCGCGCGGAGCCGGGGACACCGCGTTTCTGGAACGGCGCGCAAGCGAGCTCGGATTCGTCTGCCGGGCGGTCCCGGAGGTCCGCGATGAGCATGGCGTCGTGAGCAGCACGAAGATCCGCGGGGCGCTCGCGTCCGGCGACGTGGAGTTCGCCGCGCGCTGCCTCGGACGGCGTCCAGCCGTTTCGGGCGTGGTCGTCGGCGGGTACGGCGTCGCGGGGAGCACGCTGCACTGCGCGACTGCGAACCTGGACGTGCGCTGCGGGATGCTCCCGGCGAACGGCGTCTACGCGGCTTTTGCGGTCGTCGGAGACGAACGGTTCCCCGCCGTGGTGAACATCGGCGTCGCGCCGACGTTCGATTCCTACGGCAACGGCGGGCAGGTCCGCGTGGAGGCGCATCTGCTGGTGGACGGCGCGCCCGACCTCTACGGAAAGGAGATGGCGCTCGGATTCGCCGCCCGCATCCGCGGCGAACGTAAATTCGGTTCGCCGGAGGAGCTCGCCGCGCGCATCCCGGAGGACATCCGCCTCGCCCGCGCCGCATTGAACGAACAAGCACAATCTTCCGAAAAGGAGGAATCAACCTTATGAATCCCGAGAATCACAGCCTTTATTCGATCAGCGACCTGGCCGACCAGGTCGGCGTACCGCGGACGACCATCACCGACTGGCTCGGCAAATACGCCCGCTTCATCGAGCTCCGGACCCAGGGGCGCCGCCGTTTCTACACGGACCGCACGCTCTCCGTCCTCTGCAAGGTCGCCGAGCTCCGCACCGCCGGACGCTCCATCGGCGACATCGACGGCGAACTGGAGCGCATCTTCCCCGTTCATCCGACGGTGGAGCCGCCGGAAACTCCGGGCGCGGACGGGGCCGAACCCGCGCCGGATGCGGACGGGACCGGACCCGAAGCGGCGGAGAGCAGCCCGGACCGGCAGACCTACCCCGTGATGAAACAGGAGAGCGCCGACGCGCTTTACGACCTGCTCGGCACGAAGTTCTCCGACCTCTGCGAAGCCATGAGCGCGGTCAACCGCAAGGCGGACGTCTCCGCGCGGCGTCTGCGCCTGATGCTCGCCGTGGCGGTCATGATCATCGTGGTGCTGGCGGGATTCCTGGCGCTGTTCTACGTCAACTTCCTGGTCCAGCGCGACAACACCGCCGCGAGCCGCGACGCCGCGACCGCCATCGCCGCGCTCTCCGCGGGCTCGGAAACGCGGGAAAATGCCCTCCGTGCCGACGTCAGCGGTCTGTCCGGCAGCATGTCCGGCCTCGCCGGCAGCATGTCCGGCATGGAGGGGCGCGTGTCCGGCATGAACGACGAGCTTCAGAAACTCCGCGCCGACCTCCCCGCCCAGCGCGCGGCGTTCGAGGCCGCCATCGAGGAGATGAAACGTGCCAACGGGTCGGCGATGGAGGCGCAGCAGGCGCAGTACGAGGCGCGGATCGCCCTCGAAAAGGAGCAGTTCGCCGCCGAACGCCTCAAGATGCTTCAGCAGATCGACTCCCTGCAGGAACGCCTGAACCAGGCGGTTTCCAGCGAGCCCGCCCGCACCGAGGAGCTTCAGAGGCTCCGCGCCGAACTCGCCGTACAGACCGAGCGCGCCAGGGACGTCGAGAAACTCCGCGCCGAACTCGCCGCGCAGTCCGAACGCGCCAAGAGTGTCGAAAAGCTCAATGAGGAGCTTGATGTCGTTTCCGGCACGGTCGCGAATCTCCGGGAGAAAAACGAAACCCTGAAAAACGAACTCGCCGCCGCGAAAAAGCGCGCCGCCAACGAGGCGGAAGCCCGGAAGAAGGCGGAGGCCGACGCCGAGACCGCGCGCCGCGCCGCATCTCTTCAGAACAGCCAGTCCCGCCAGTCCGGCAGGTCTCCCTACCAGGATATGTGAACAGGAGACCCCCCATGAATTTACTGCCGATCCCTCCCGGAATGGAGACAGAAGCTTTCGTGATGGACGCCGGCGCGCTGCGCGACGTGCCGGAACTGGTCCGCCGTTATTTCCAGGCGCGCCGCCCCTGGATCGTGGCGGATGAAAACACCTGGAAGGCAGCCGGGTCCGCGCTGCACGGCATCCTGAAATCCGCCGGACTCGACCCGCACGAGCCGTTCGTCTTTCCCGCCGTCCCGATGATCCACGCGGACAACGCCCTGACGCCGCGCCTGACGGACGCCATGCCGTTCGACTGCGTGCCTGTCTCGGTCGGCGGCGGCACCATCAACGACCTCGTGAAACGCGCCTCGGCGGTCACGCGGCACAGGTACCTCTGCGTCCCGACGGCAAGCTCGGTGGACGGCTACACGTCCTACGGCGCCGCCATGACGGACAACGGCCTGAAGAAGACGCTGCCCTGCCTCGCGCCGCTCGCGGTCGCCGCCGACACCGACGTCCTGAAAGCCGCCCCGGCCCCCATGGCGGCCTCCGGTTACGCCGACCTCGCCGCGAAAGTCGCGGGCGGCGCGGACTGGGCGATCGCCGACGAGCTCGGCATCGAGCCGATCCGCGCCGACGTGTGGGATCTGGTGCAGAAGGACCTTCGCAAATGGATCTCCGATCCCGCCGACATCGGCGCGATCTTCCTCGGGCTCGCCGCCACGGGCTACTCCATGCAGATGTACCGCGAGTCCCGCCCCGCCAGCGGCGCGGAGCACATGATCAGCCACCTCTGGGAGATGGAGAACCTCGAGTTCGGGGGCGTTCCCGTGTCGCACGGGTTCAAGGTCGGCATCGGCACGCTCGCCTCGACCGCGCTCATGGAATGGCTCTTCGCGGGGCACGACGCCGCGTGGGCGCGCGCCAACGCCCGTCCGCCGCGCACGGAAGCGGAACGCTGCGCCGAGGTCGATTCCCTGCTTTCCCGCGGCTGCTACGGCGCGAAGACCGGAGAGATCGCGATGGGGAAATTCCTGTCGGGCGAAGCTCTGGCGGCGCGCCGCGAGCTCATTTTCTCGCACTGGGACGCCCTCGCGAAACGCACCGCGGACTGCCTGATCCCGTTCGGAACGCTGAAAGCCATGTTCCGCGCCGCGTCCTGTCCGGCCGCGCCCGCCGAGATCGGCCTCGACGCCGCGCAGTTCAGGCACGGCATCCTGGCGGCGCAGCTGATCCGGAACCGCTACACGGTCCTGGACGTGCTGGACGAACTCGGTCTTCTGCGGGAAGCCGCCGACGCCGTCACGCGGCTTATGACCGGGCAGCCTTGATTTTTCGCAGATTCATGCTATTGTAATCCAATCCGCTTTTTTGATTCTTTGAGGACAAAACAAACGCAACCACGGGGATGACACAATGACGACCGGAAAAATTCTGCTTGGACTGGCTTTGGCCGCCTGCGCCGTTCCGGGTCCGCGTCTTGCCGCCGCCGACGAACCCGCCGCCGCGTCCCTGTCCTCCGTGCCCATTCCCCTGCCGGGCACGCGCATCGATTCTGTCCTGGTGTCCGTGAACGGCGAACCGATCACGCTCCTGGACGTGATCCTGGAGACCGGCAGCCGCGAAAAGGAGCTGGCGGGGATCTACTCCGGGGAACGCCTTTTTTCCGAAACGCGCAAGCTCCGCATGGAGACGGTCGAGCGGATCGTGACGCGCAAGCTCATCTACGAGAAATACAAGGCGAATCCGTTCGACATCCCGCGCCAGGAGATCGAAAACCTGCTGGACGAGTTCGTGCGGACCAGCGGCGCGGAGTCCCGCACCGCGCTCGAAAAAAGCCTTCTGCCGTTCGGCATCACGCCGGAACGCCTCCGCGAGCAGGCAAAGGAGACGATCGCCGTGGAAGTGCTCCTGATGCGCGACTGCGACCATCACGTGGACGTCACGCCGAAGGAGGTGTACGAGGACTACAAGGCGCACCCTGAAAAGTGGACCGTGCCGGAAAAGATCTCGCTTCAGCTGCTTCAGATCAACGTCACCGCCGGATCCGCGGGCGGCGACCCGAAGGCCGCCGTCAAAGCCATCCGCAAGGAGCTGGACGAGGATTCCTCCCAGAAGAATTTCACGCGCCTCGTGCTGGAGAGGTCCGACGGCGCGACGGCTTCCGACGGAGGCATCACCGAAGGCGCCGAGCTTGCCAAGCTCCGCCCTGAATTCATCGAGGCGCTGAAGGGCAAAAAGAGCGGCGACGTGGTCGGCCCGGTCGAAGCGCCCGAGGCGTTCTTCTTCCTGCGCGTCATCGGCATCGAACCCGCCAAGCTCATCCCGTTCAGCCAGGCAAACCGCGAGGTGCGGGAGGCCCTGCACAAAACGAAGACCGCCGAGAAGCGCAAGGAGTATTCCGAGCAGGTCAGGCAGCACGCGGTGATCCGCTATTTCTTCGACTGATGCGCAATCTCTACATCCACGCGCCGTTCTGCGCCGGGAAGTGCGATTACTGCGCGTTTTATTCCGAGCCCGCGCCCGATCCCGCGTCGGTCCGTTTGTGGCTCGACCGCATCCTGTTCCAGCTGGAGGAAAATGCGCCCCGCCTCGAAAATGCCGGGACCGTTTATTTCGGGGGCGGCACGCCGTCGCTTCTGCCGGAAGACGTCCTGCGGCGCCTCTTCGCCGCCGTCCGCGAGGCCGCGCCCGCCGCGTCGGAGATCTCCATCGAGGCGAATCCCTTTACCGTCACGCCGGAAAAAGCCGCCGTCCTGACGTCGTTCGCCAACCGCGTTTCGCTGGGCGTCCAGTCGTTCGATCCGGCTCTGTTGAACGCCGTCGGACGCCGCGGGCATGCCGGGCCGGGACCGGAGGAGGCGGTGCGGAATCTCCGAAATGCCGGGCTCCGCAACCTCGGGCTCGACCTGATGTACGCTCTGCCCGGGGAAACGCCCGAACTCTGGCGGCGCGACCTGGAGCGCGCGCTTGAACTTGAGCCCGAACATATTTCAGCCTATTCCGTCACGCCCGAACCCGGCACGCCGTTCACCCGCAGGGTCGCCGGGCAGCCGGAGGACGACGCGCTTTCCGAGGCGATGTGGGAGCTGGCGGGCGAAATCCTCGGCGCGGCGGGGCTGCCCCGGTACGAGATCAGCAACTACGCGCGTCCCGGCTTCGAGTCGCGCCACAATTCCAACGTCTGGCACGGGCAGACCTACCTCGGGCTCGGACCCGCCGCGTGTTCGTTCGACGGGACGGACCGCTGGACGCAGGTTTCCGATCTGCGGGCGTGGCTGGACGGCGCGCCGCCGGAATTCGACCGCATCCCGCGACGGGCGCGCCTCGGCGAGGTCCTGATGATGGGGCTACGCACCGTGCGCGGCTGGACGCGGGAAGAATTCGAGGACGCAACGGGAGACGCGTGGGACGGTTTCGCGGAGCAGCTGAACGGGCTTTCGGAACGCGGCCTCGTGACGCTCGCGGCGGATGCCGTTGCGCCCACGGAACGCGGCCTGGCGTTCTGGAACGACGTCGCGGAATCGCTTGTTTTTTCCCCGTGAATTTGCATTTTGTGCGGCATGATGGTATATTACAAGATTATTTTTTTCTGATACAAGGATATGCAACATGAAATCTGACCTCGAAATAGCGGCCGGAGTCCCGTGCCGTCCGATCTCGCAGATCGCCGCCTCGCTCGGCCTTTCCGAAACCGACTACGCCCCTTACGGACGCAACAAGGCGAAGCTCGAACCGTGCGTGTTCGAACGCCTCGCCGGGAAACCGGACGGACGCCTCGTCCTCGTGACCGCCATCACGCCGACTCCGGCGGGCGAGGGGAAAACGACCACGACCATCGGCCTGACCGACGCGCTCCGGCGGCGCGGCAAAAACGCCGTCGCGGCGATCCGCGAACCGTCCCTCGGCCCCGTCTTCGGGCGCAAGGGCGGCGCGGCGGGCGGCGGCTGGGCGCAGGTCATCCCGATGGAGGACATCAACCTGCATTTCACGGGCGATTTCCACGCCGTCTGCGCGGCGAACAACCTGCTGGTCGCCATGACGGACAACCACATCTTCCACGGCAACGCGCTTCAGATCGACCCGGACCGCGTGGTCCTGAAACGCTGCCTCGACATGAACGACCGCGCGCTGCGGCACATCGAGCTGCAAACGAAGGGCAAAGGCGGATACACCCGGCAGGCGGGATTCGAGATCACGGCGGCGTCCGAGCTGATGGCGGTGCTCTGCCTGGCGACCGGCATCGCCGACCTCAAGCGCCGCATCGCGGACGTGATCGTGGCGTACAACGTCCACGGCGAACCCGTTACGGCGGGCGACCTCCATGCCGCCGAAGCCGCGGCAGTCCTGCTGAAGGAGGCGGTCAAGCCGAACCTCGTGCAGACGCTGGAGGGGACGCCCGTCCTGATCCACGGCGGCCCGTTCGCGAACATCGCGCACGGCTGCAACTCCCTGCTGGCGACCCGGCTCGGGCTCAAGCTCGCCGACTACACGGTCACGGAGGCGGGATTCGGCGCCGACCTGGGCGCGGAGAAGTTCATCGACATCAAATGCCGCCTCGGCGGCCTCAAGCCCGCCGCCGCCGTCCTCGTCGTTACCGTCCGCGCGCTGAAGATGCACGGCGGCCTCGCGAAGAACGAACTGGAGCACGAAGACCTCGCCGCGCTCGAACGCGGCATGCCGAACCTGCTGCGCCACCTCGACAACCTCGTGAACGTCTTCAAGCTCCCCGCGGTCGTCGCCGTGAACAGGTTCCCCGCCGACACGCAGGCGGAACTCGACCTCGTCATGAAGGCGAGCGCGTCCCTGGGCGTCCGCACCGTGCTGTCCGACGTGTGGGCGAAGGGCGGCGAAGGCGGCCTGGAACTCGCCGACGCCGTGACGGAGCTCTGCGAAAAGAACAGCGATCCGGAACCGATTTTCGCCTATCCGCTCGAAGGCATGTCCCTCCGGGAGAAGCTCGACACGATCGTCCGGCGCGTCTACCGCGGACGCGGCGCGACCTTCACGGAGGAGGCGGAACGCCAGCTGGAGCTGCTCTCGAAATACGGCGGCGACTCCATGCCAGTCTGCGTCGCCAAGACGCCCTACAGCTTCACGGGCGACCAGACGCTCGCCGGCGCGCCGGAAGGGTTCGACCTCCTGATCCGCGACCTGAAGATCTCCGCCGGCGCGGGATTCGTCGTGGCGCTCGCGGGCGACATCATGACGATGCCCGGCCTGCCGTCTTCGCCCGCCGCGGAGCGCATCCATATCGCGGACGACGGCACGGTCGACGGCCTTTTCTGACGCCCGTTCCGCATCCGCATCCGGCATAAAGCCGCGTTTTTTTCCGCGGGAGAACAATGTTTTTTCCGGCGCAACATCTTGCAAAAACGCGATTTTATGCTATATTATAGTTTTGACTTTAATCCGCAACCCCATCAGCAAACGGAGAAAATACCATGGCAATGTATGATGCCGCAGACCTGAAGAAAGGTCTCAAAGTTGAGATCGACGGCCAGCCGTACGTGATCACCGATTTTGAATTCTGCAAGCCCGGCAAAGGCACCGCGCTCTACCGCTGCAAGCTGAAAAGCATGATCAACGGCAGCACGATGGACCGTACCTACCGCCCCGTCGACAAGGTCGGCATCCCGAACCTTGAAGAACGCGACATGTACTACTCCTACCACGACGGCCAGAACTACGTCTTCAGCGACGCCGAGACCTACGAGGAGATCTCCATCAACGAGGAAGCCCTCGGCAAGCGCACGTACTTCCTGATCGAAGAAGCCCTCTGCCAGGGACTCTTCTTCAACGGCAAGCTCATCGACATCACCCTCCCGACCTTCATCGAGAAGGTGGTCGCCGAGACCGAACCCGGCGTCCGCGGCGACACCGCCAGCTCCAACGTGATGAAGCCCGCGAAGACCGACAACGGCTACGACGTCATGGTCCCGCTCTTCATCAACGTCGGCGACACGATCCGCATCGACACCCGCACCGGAGAATACGCCGAACGCGTCAGCAAAGGCTGAACCGAACCGTGGACCCCTTCACCCGGCTCCAGCAGACCGTCGCGGCGCTGAAATTCCGCGCCCGCGTCCTGGCCGCCGTCCGGGCGGGGTTTGACAAACGCGGATTCACCGAGGTCACGACCCCGGTCCGCATCGCCGCGCCCGCGGCGGAGGAGTATATCGACGCTCCCCCGGCGGGCGCCTTCTTTTTGCGCACGTCGCCCGAACTCGAGATGAAGCGCCTGCTCTGCGCGGGCATGGACCGCATCTACCAGATCGGGCCGTGTTTCCGGGCGGGCGAACGCGGCAGACTGCACCGCACCGAGTTCGACATGCTCGAATTCTACATGGCGCACGCCGACTATCTGGAGCTTCTGGACACCATCCGCGCGATCGTCGTCGAGGCAGCCGTGGCATGCACAGGCGGCACGAAGATCAAATCCCGCGGATATGAGGTCGAACTCGGCGGCGAGTGGCCGCTCCTCCCCGTCCGCGAGGCGTTCCGCACGTTCGCGGGCGTTTCCGCCGACGAGGTCGCGGAGCAGGAATCGCTGTTCGAGGAGATCCTG
Source organism: uncultured bacterium (assembly GCA_902780135.1). Classification (GTDB taxonomy): domain Bacteria; phylum Verrucomicrobiota; class Lentisphaeria; order Victivallales; family UBA1829; genus UBA1732. Next base: position 92,170 of record CACZEK010000005.1, on the reverse strand, counting down.
GTCGAGAAAGTCGAGCCGAACCTGCCGAAGGACCGTCCGTGCGTGCTCATCGACTACCCCATCCGCTTCGGCGCGTTCGCCCGCGCGAAAGCGTCCGACCCGACCCTCGCCGAACGCTGGGAGGTCTATGTGGCGGGCGTGGAGCTGGCGAACACCTACGGCGAGCTGATCGACCCCGCCGTCCAGCGGGAACGTTTCGCCGCCGCACGCGCCACGCGCAAACGCCTCGGCCTCACGGAATACCCCGAACCGACGGCGTTCCTGGACGCGATCGACCGCGGGATGCCGCCCGCCGCCGGGTCCGCGCTCGGATTCGACCGCCTCGTGATGCTTCTCGCCGGGGCGGATTCCCTGTCCGAAATCGACTTCCCGCTTGACGACGAGCTGGAACCATGAAAATACTTTTCCTCATCGCCCGGTATTTCCCATACAGCGGGCTTCAGACGGATTTTCTGCGCGCCGCCGAGGCCGCCGCCGCCCGCGGACACGACGTAACGTGCCTGGCGGGTTCGTGGGAGGGCGAACGTCCCGACGGCCTCAGGATCCTGACCGCGCCGCTCCCAGGGACATCCGAGGCCGACGACCTGGACGCGCTCGAAACGGCGTTCCGCGAGCTCACGGCACGCGAGACGTTCGACCGGACGGCGGCGTTCGAGCTGATCCCCGGCACGGACTTCTATTTCGCGGGGTTCGACTGCCTCGGCAGCAATCCCGAAAACGCCGATCCGCGTCTGCTTGCGCGTGAAAAAGCCGTCTTCTCGCCCGAATCCTCCACCTATATCTTCTACCTCGTCACGCCGCAGATCAACGCCTTCTTCGGCGTCTACGGCACACAGCCCGCGCGGTTCCTGCGCCTGCCGCCCGGCATGAACCCCGCCTGCGGCCGCGTGCCGGATCCCGACGGCGTCCGCATCCGCAAGCGCGCCGAGCTCGGTCTGAAGGACGGCGAACGCCTCGCCATCACGGCGGCGCACGACATGCTTCTGAAGGGCGTCGACCGCACTCTGTCCGCCTACGCCGAGCTCCCGCCGGAACGCCGCGCCCGCCTGCGCCTGTTCGTCACGGGTTTCCTCGGGCGCGAACAGTGCGAACAGCAGGCCGCCGAGCTCGGCATCGCCGACCGCGTGATCTTCGACGGCGGACGCCCCGACCTGCCGGAACTCCTCTGCGCCGCCGACTGTCTGGTGCATCCCGCCCGGCGCGAGGCCGCCGGCTCCATCCTGATCGAAGCGATCGCCTCCGGCCTGCCCGTGGTCTGCACGGACGTCTGCGGATTTCAGGACATCGTGCTGGCGTCCGGCGGGCACGTCCTGAACGAACCGTTCTTTTCCGGCGCGCTGGCCGCCGAGCTGGACTACCTCGCCGGAATCTCCGACGACGGGCTGCATTACTGGCGGCAGCAGGTGCTGGCGTACGCGCACGGCCCGGCGGATTTCTACCGACGCGCCGACGTGCTCGTGAATTTCATCCAATCGCACCGCGCCGGAGACGGGAAATGAGCGTCGACCCGCGCCAGGTCCGGCGGCAGATCGCACGCGTCTGGTCCACGCTCCGGCTGACCGACCGCGCCCGCCTGAGCAAACGCCGCCGCGCTTTCCTCGATTTGCTGGACGGCGATCCCGAGGAGGCGGAACCGAAACGCGAGGAGTTTTTCCGCCTGCTCGCGACTGCGCAGAAACGTTCGCTCGTCCCGTCCGCGGAGCGCATCCGCTGCGAATTCCCGGACAACCTCCCGATCACCGCGAAGATCCCGGAAATCCGCGCCGCGCTGAAATCGCATCAGGTGATCGTCGTCTGCGGCACCACCGGCTCCGGCAAGACCACCCAGCTCCCGAAGGCCGCCCTGCTGGAGGGCTTCGGACGCGCTGGGCGGATCGGCTGCACCCAGCCGCGCAGGATCGCCGCCTCCGCGCTCGCCCGACGGCTCTCGAACGAGACCGGGTGCGCCTGCGGACACGAGATCGGCTATCAGGTGCGGTTCGACGACCGCACGGACGACTCCACGGTCGTCAAGTTCATGACGGACGGCATCCTGCTCGCCGAGACGCAGAACGACCCGAAGCTCTACCAGTACGACTGCATCATCCTGGACGAGGTGCACGAACGCTCCCTTAACATTGATTTTCTGCTCGGATACATGAAGCTCCTGCTCGCGCGGCGGCCCGAACTCCGCGTCATCATCTCGTCCGCCACGCTCGACGCCGCCCGCATCGCGTCGTTTTTCGGCGACGCCCCGGTCATCGAGGTCGGCGGCCGCGTGTACCCGGTGGAGGACGTCTACCTGGAGCCGCTTCAGGACGAGGAGCTGGCGGAATCCGTCGCGCGCGGCGTGGAGTACCTGCTCGACATCGGCGAACGCGGCGGCATCCTCGTTTTCCTGCCCGGCGAACGCGAAATCCGCGACTGCGCGGACATGCTGACCGGGCGCGACTATCCGCACACCGAGGTCCTGCCGCTCTTCGGGCGCATGAGCGCCGCCGAACAGGAGCGCATCTTCGCGCCGCAGTCCTCGAACCGCCGGATCGTGCTGGCGACGAACGTGGCGGAGACGTCCATCACGATCCCCGGCATCCGCTACGTGGTCGACTCCGGGCTGGTCCGCCTCTCCCGCTACAACCCGAAGAGCGGCATCCAGGAGCTCCGCATCGAGGGCGTCTCCCGCGCGAGCGCCATGCAGCGGCGCGGACGCTGCGGACGCGAACAGGACGGCATCTGCGTGCATCTCTGCGCGGAACAGACGCTCGCCGACGCCGCGGAGTTCACGCCGCCGGAGATCCAGCGCGCGTCCCTGGCGGGCGTCATCCTGCAGATGGCGGCGCTGAAACTCCCCCCGATCGTGCAGTTCCCGTTCGTCGACCCGCCGTCGCCCCAGCTGATCCGCGAGGGTCTGACCACGCTGACCGACCTGCACGCCATCGACGCGGCGGGCGAGCTCACGGAGGAGGGGCGGCGTCTGGCGGAGCTTCCCGTCGGGCCGCGCCTCGGCCGCATCCTGCTCGACGGCGTCGACCGCGGCGTCCTGCCGGAGATCCTGCTGATCGCGGCGTTTCTGTCGATCCAGGACCCGCGCGAACGCCCCTTTGAGAAGGCGAAGGAGGCGGACACGGCGCAGCGGCAGTTCGACGTGCCGGAATCGGATTTCCTGAGCATCGTGAAGCTGTGGCTGGCGGCGGACGAGGCGTTCCGCGTCTCCAAGTCGCAGTTCCGCAAGTTCTGCCGCGCCAACTACCTGAATTTCCGCCGCATGCAGGAATGGCGCAACCTGTGCGCCGACCTGCTCGAATACCTCCTGCCGGAAACCGCGCTGGAATCGCTTGAGATCGAACCCCGCGCGGACCGGTCCGACTCGATCCACAAGTCCCTCATGGGCGGGCTGCCGCGCCGTCTGGCGTGCTGGGACCCGGAGAAGAAGCAGTATTTCGACCGCACGGGCCGCATGTTCTCCATCTTCCCCGGCTCCGCCCTCGCCAAGCTCAAAAAAGCGCCGGAATGGCTCCTGTGCTTCACGATCATGGAGACCAGCCGCGTCTTCGGGCGCTGCTGCGCCGTGGTCGAGGGCGCGTGGCTGGAGGAGATCGCGCCGGAGCTGTGTTCCCGCACCTACGACCGCATCGCCTGGGACGACGCCAGCGGATTCGTATATGCCCGCGAACGCGTCTTCGCAGGCGCGCTCCCGATCCATCCGGGCCGCCGCTGCCACTACGGACGCGTCGACCGCGAGGCCGCGCGCGCCGTGTTCATCAGGGAGGCGCTGGTGCCGTGCGCCGTCAGGGAACCCGCCGCGCCGTGGCTGGTGCGCTGCAGCGAGCTGGTGCGCCGCCTGCATACGTTCGAGGCGAAACTCCGGCGTTCCGGCTCCGTCGTCGACCTGCACGCGCTGGAACGGCATTTCCTGCGCGTCCTGCCGCCGTGGATGTGCAGCGTGTCCGACATCCGGAAGGACTGGGCCCGGCGGCATCGTTCGTACGACCCGGAACCGGAGGAGATCGCGCTCGTGCCGCCGGATTCCCTGCCGGACGCGGATTATCCGGACCGTCTTGAGGCGGAGGGCGAGAGCTACCGCCTGGAATACGTCTACGATCCGGGCGAGGAGGACGACGGCGTCACGGTGTATCTGCCGGAGGCGCACATGAACCTTTTCCCGCGCGCCGCCGCCGAATACCTCGTGCCCGGCTTCCTCCGCATGAAGCTCGACTACATGTTCCGTTCGCTCACCAAGACCGAGCGCAAGAAGCTCCTGCCGCTGGACGAATGCACGGAGGCGTTTCTGGCGGGGCTGAAGCGCGGCGAAATCTACCCGGCGCGCAACCTGCCGCGCGTGCTCGCCGCGTTCCTGCTGAGTTTCCGCGGCTGCGACATCGACGAATCCGCGTTTGACGGCATCGAAATGCCGGAGTATCTCATCCTCAAGTTCGCCATCCTGAACGAACACGGCAAGTTGCTGCGCGTCGTCCGCGACCTGCCCGAGGTCGACGATTCCGCCGAGACCGTCTCCAGCCGCCACGCCGCCGCCCGGAAGTGGGAACTCCACGGCGAGACCACCTGGCCGGACGGCATCCCGGAGCTCCCCGTGTCCGTCCGCCTGAGCCACGGCAGGGGCCGCGAAGTCTACCCCGGATTCTACCGGGAGCAGGGCGGACGGAGCATCGGATGTGCGCTGTTCCTGGACGAAGCCGAGGCGCGCGCCGCGCACCGCCGCGCCGTCCTGACGCTCTTCCGCATCCGATACCCGGAGATGTTCGCGCACATGCGGAGCTATGCCAAGCTCGGACGCACGCTCGAACACGAGTTCTTCCCCGACGATCCGGACTGGCGCGGCGACCTGACCGACAACGCCGTTGCCCGCGCGATCGGATGCCCGCCGGAGGACATCCGCGACGGAAAGGCGTTCGACGACGCCTGCCTGAGGTTGCGGAACCGTCTGGCGGACGCCGTGCGCGAGGACGTTTCCGCGCTCCTTCAGCTGCTCTCCGCCTACGATCCCGTCGAACGCCGCCTCGGAGACGTCCCGGCGGACAGCTTCACCGACCTCGACGTGAACCGCCAACTCGCCGTGCTGTTCCGCAAAGGGTTTCTGCGGACGCCCGAAGCCGTGGCGCGCTATCCGCGCTATCTGCGCGCGCTCCGGGTGCGCCTCGAACGCGCCGACCAGTCCTACGGACGCGACCGCACGAAAGGCGAGGGCGTCGCGCCGTTCATCGACAAGTTCCACCTGCTGTACGACGCCGGAGTCAGCCTCGAGGAATGCCGCCCGTTCTTCGACTTCTTCCTGCTGCTGCAGGAGGCGCGCATCGCCGCGTGGTCCCCGGAACTCCCCACCGTGCAGAAGGCGACGCCCGCCACGCTTCAGGCGGCGTTGTCCGCCGTGCCTCTCTCCGCCATTCCGAAAAACTGACCGTACGCGTCGTCCGGGCATCGGCGTCCGTGGGGGTCGCGCAGGCACGCGGAAATCTTGAATAATCCTGTAGTCTTATCTTGATTTTGCCTTGCGGGGGATGTATATTATTTTAATCGTTTTTTCCGGCGGCGCCATGCCGCCTCAACAAGCCAATTCTGGAAAGGCCGAAAACTCTTATGGAAAGAAAGCTCTTTGGAACCGACGGAATTCGTGGACAGGCTAACTCCCACCCCGTAACCCCGGAAATCGCCCTTACCCTCGGCAAGGCCCTCGGTAAGATCTACGTGAACAGCAAGCACGGCGGCACCGCCGTGATCGGCAAGGACACGCGCCTCTCCGGGTACATGCTCGAAACCGCGCTCACCGCCGGCATGGTCAGCACCGGGATGGACGTATTCCAGACCGGCCCCATGCCCACCCCGGCCATCGCCCACCTCGTCCGTTCCATGAACGCTTCCTGCGGCATCATGATCACGGCCTCCCACAACCCCGCCAGAGACAACGGCATCAAGGTCTTCGGCGGCGACGGCTTCAAGCTTCCCGACGAAGAGGAAGCCCACATCGAAGAGATCATGTCCGGCGCCATCAGCGGCGTCGCCGGCGACAAGATCGGCAAGGCGTTCCGCCTCGACGACGCCCGCGGCCGCTACATCGAATTCGCCAAGCAGACCATCGGCAACGTCAGCCTCCGCGGCCTCCGCGTGGTGCTCGACTGCGCGAACGGCGCATCCTACGAGATCGCCCCGACCATCCTGCGCGAACTCGGCGCGGAAGTCATCGCCGACTCCGTTTCGCCCGACGGGCTCAACATCAACTACAACTGCGGCGCGACCCATCCCGAACGCATCTGCCGCCTCGTGAAGGAATACCGCGCCGACGTCGGCATCACGCTCGACGGCGACGCCGACCGCGTGATCTTCAGCGACTGCCACGGCAACGAAGTGAACGGCGACCGCATCATCGGCCTCTGCGCGCTCGACATGAAGGCGCGCAAACGCCTCCCGAACGACACGATCGCCGTCACCATCATGAGCAACCTCGGCCTCGTGGACGCCATGAAGCAGAACGGCATCACGACGGAGATCACGCCCGTCGGCGACCGCTACGTCATCGAACGGATGCAGGAAAAAGGCATCTACCTGGGCGGCGAACAGTCCGGCCACCTGATCTTCCTCGACTACGCCACCACCGGCGACGGCATCGTCTCCGCGCTCCACGTCCTCAAGCTCATGAAGCAGCAGGACAAGCATCTCCACGAGCTCACCGGATTCATGGAGGAATACCCGCAGAAGCTCTCCGGCCTCGCCGTCAAGCAGAAACCCCCGCTTGCCGAGATCCCCGGTTACACCGACCTCATCGCGAAGGCCGACAAGGAATTCGCCGGCACCGGCCGCACCGTCATCCGCTACTCCGGCACCGAGAACAAAGTCCGCATCCTCGTCGAGGCGAAGGACGAAGCCCTCGCCCAGAAGTGGCACGACACGATCAGCGACTTCCTGAAGAAGGCGCTCTGCTGACCGTTCCCCCGCACCGAATGCGGCATCCGGGGCGATCCGTCCGCTTCCCGCCGCCGCTGTCCGCCCCCCTTTCCCCTGCCGGAAAGGGGACCGCGGGACCGGCGTTATGAACGCGGGACGATCCATCCGCCGCAGTCCGGGGAATCCTTCGTGCCGCATCCCGGCAGTTTTCCCCGGCTTCCGTCCTTCTCCGGGCCGCATTCTCCACCGCAAATCTGCATGAACCACGGAGAAAACATTATATGTGCGGAATTGTAGGATACACCGGGCCGAAGCCCGCGTTCGCATTTCTCATCGACGGGCTCAAGCGCCTGGAATACCGCGGATACGATTCCGCCGGGATCAGCCTCCTGAACGGCGATTCCGTCCTGACCGTCAAGTCCATCGGCAAAGTCGTCAACCTGGAGGCGAAGCGTCCCGCCGGCGAGCAGAACATGCACACCGGCATCGCCCACACCCGCTGGGCCACGCACGGCGTCCCCAGCGAACGCAACGCCCACCCGCATACCGATGAAAAGGGCCTCTTCGCGGTCGTCCACAACGGCATCATCGAGAACCACGCCGACCTGCGGAAACGCCTGGAGGCCGCCGGGCACAAGTTCGCGTCCGACACGGACAGCGAGGTCATCCCGCACCTGATCGAGGAGTTCTACCACGGCGACCTCGCCGAAGCTGTCGCCGCCGCCCTCCACCAGATCTCCGGCACCTACGGCATCGCGGTCATCTCCGCCATGCACCCGGACACCGTCATCACCGCCCGCCACGGCAGCCCCATCGTGATCGGCCTCGGCAAGGACGCCAACATGGTCGCCAGCGACGTCACCGCGCTCGTGACCTACACCCGCGACGTCATCTACCTGAACGACGGCGAAATGGCGATTCTCACGCCGTCCAAGGTCGAGCTCCGCACCCTCGCGAACGTCCCGGTCCAGCGCCAGGCGTCGCAGGTCTCCTGGGACATTTCCGCGGACGGCAAGGGCGCGTACGAGCACTACATGCTCAAGGAGATCTACGAGCAGCCCGAATCCGTCGAAAACTCCATCCGCGGCCGCCTGAACTTCAAGGCGGGGAACGCCGTTCTCTCCGGCCTCAACCTCACCCCGCGTGAGATGGCGCAGATCAACCGCATCGTCGTCGCCGCCTGCGGCAGCAGCTTCCACGCCGGACTCGTCGGCTCCTACTATTTCGAGGACATCTCCGGCATCCCGGCGTCCGTCGAACAGGCCGCCGAGTTCCGCTACCGCAACCCGATCATCGAGCCGAACACGCTCGTGCTGCCGATCAGCCAGTCCGGCGAGACCGCCGACACGCTCGCAGCCGTCCGCGAGGCCGTGAACAAAGGCGCGATCGTCGCCTCGCTCTGCAACGTCGTCGGATCCACCATCGCCCGCGAGAGCGGACGCGGCATCTACCTGCACGCCGGTCCCGAGATCAGCGTGGCGTCCACCAAGGCGTTCACCTGCCAGGTGACCGTGCTGCTCATGCTCGCGCTCCTGCTCGGACGCAACCGCCGCCTCAACCACGAATGGGGCGAAAACCTCGTCCGCGAGATCGAAGCCATCCCGGACCACCTCCGCGAAGTCCTGAAGCAGGCGCCCCGCATCGAGGAGATCGCCAAAGCGACGGCGCACGCCAACGACCTCTTCTACATCGGGCGCGGCTGCCTCTACCCCGCCGCCCTCGAAGGCGCGCTCAAGCTCAAGGAGATCAGCTACGTCCACGCCGAAGGCTACCACGCCGCCGAGCTCAAGCACGGCCCCATCGCCCTGCTGGAGCCCTCCGTCCCCGTCGTCGCCCTCTGCAACGACATCCCCGGCAAGGACAAGATGCTCGGCAACATCCAGGAATGCTGCGCCCGCCGTTCCCCGATCATCGCCGTCGTCTCCGGCGACGACGACTGCTGCGACAAGTTCACCGACAACATCATCCGCGTCCCGAAGAGCTCCCGGTTCGTCGCCCCGATCACCACGGTCGTCGCGCTCCAGATCTTCGCCTATTACTTCGCCCGCGAACGAGGCTGCGAGATCGACCAGCCCCGCAACCTCGCGAAAAGCGTTACCGTCGAGTAACAGCCATGACCGCCGCCGCGGATTCATCCCTGCGCGTCAAGCCGGGTTCGCCGCCGCCCTCGCTGGCGGGGATCCGGTGCGTGATGATGGACCTCGACGGCACGATCTACGAGGGCGACACGCTGTACCCGACGTCGCGGCCGTTCTTCGACGCGCTCACCCGGCACGGCGTCGCCTGGGGATTCGTCACCAACAACACCTCGCGCAGCATCGACTCCTACGTCGAACGCCTCCGCGGCATGGGCGTCCCGCTCGCCGGACGCGACCGGATCGTGACCCCGGTCCTGAGCGTCGCCGACGCCCTCCGCACGGAGTTCCCGGCTTTCAGACGTTTCTTCCTGCTCGGCACGGACGATTTCCGGCGCGAAATGCGGTCCCTCGGGCTGGAGGAGACCGCCGATTCGCCCGACGACCGGCCCGACGCCGTGATCACCGCCTTCGACAAGACGCTGACCTACGGCCGCCTCTGCCGCGCCGCCTGGTGGATCCGGAACGGCGTCCCGTGGTTCGCCACGCATCCCGACGTCTTCTGCCCCACCACGGAACCGACCTGGCTCGTGGACTGCGGCGCGATCACCGCGTGCCTGGAGACCGCCACCGGAGTCCGCTGCCGGCGCGTCTTCGGCAAGCCGAACCCGGACATGCTTCAGGTGATGATGAAACGCCTCGGCATCAAGCCGTCCGAACTCCTCATGGCGGGCGACCGCGAGCACACCGACATCGAATCCGGCATCCGCGCCGGGGCGCGCACCCTGCGCATTTCCACCGGCGTCGGCGGAGGTTCGGCGGAGACCCGCGCGGACTACTGCTGCGCCGATCTCGGCGTCTTCCGCCGGGCGCTGTTCCCGGAGGACGGCGACTGACCGTCGCTCCGACCCCCGCGCCGGCGTCCCCCGCGTCTGCGCCAGGATCGTCGACCGGTCCCGGCGACCCGGGCATGCCGCGCCCGATGGAAAGGCCGTCGCCGGACCCTGTCGGGAAAATGGTGCGATTTTAGTATGTTAACGAGTTAATTTTCCGCATCAAAAAAGGCAAGTCCGAAAAACCTGCTTCCATTTGTCTGAAAAGGCGATTTCCCGCTTTTTTCCGTCTTTTTGTTTTAAAAGCTTAAGAAAACGTTAAAAAACATGGCCATTTTTCTTAAAAAGTAGCGTTTCGCGCTTGAAATCGGGAAAATGAGTGCTATGTTTTAGAATTACCGATGCAGTCTTGTGCCCTGACGGGACGCTCATCATTGAATTTTAACTCGAAAATGATAAAGGTATAGAAACATGTCGACACTTGCGACAATCCTCAACACGCTGGTCGTGATCCTGGCGGTGCTTCTGATCGCCCTCATTCTGGTTCAGCCGTCCAAGAGCGGCGGCGGCTTCGGCTCCGCGTTCGGCGGCCTCGGCGAAAGCGTGTTCGGCGCACAGGCGATGAGCCATCTTTCCAAGCTCACGGTCTGGTGCATTTCCATTTTCTTCGTCCTCACGCTCGCATCCGCCATCGTCGCCGGGCACATGCAGACGGCGGATTCCAGCGTGGTCGAGGGGGAATCCTCCATCGCCATGGCGGGGGAAACGGACGCGGCCGCGGAAACGTCTGCGGAGGCCGTGAAGACCGACGCCGCGGCGGCGGAAAATGCGGCTGTCCCGGAAGAGAAACCCGCTTCGGAGACGCAGAACTGACCCCCGGATGGAGCGGAAAACTTCGGAAACTAAAAAAAATAATCGGAATTTTTGGAGAAACGCACTTGAAAGAACCGGAAAATAAGAGTATTTTCTATTCATCGGCGTGCGCGTCTCTCTTAAGCTTTAAGAAATAACCCACGAAGAGGTCTGGAATCATGAAAAAACTTCTCATTGCACTTTTCGCGGCTGCGGCCTTTACTGTTTCCGCTCAGACTGCCCGCTCCGGCAGCTGGGCGATCGAGTTCCCCAAAGACGGGAAAGCCGTCAATGTCGCCCAGACCTTCACCCCGTTCTTCAAGATCGAGAACGAGGAGCGCGTGATCGACATGCGTTTGAACGAGCGCGACATGAGCAACGCCAAGCACTGGCTCAGCGTCGACGTCGCGTTCTCCACCAACGCCCCGAAAACCGCCGCCCAGTGGCCGAAATGGCTTGACAACGTCGAAGTCGAGATCAACGTGTTCATCCCCACGATGGACGCCCGCGGCGCCCAGGGCGGCATCGTGATCGGCGGCAAGCAGACGCTTGCTTCGCTTCAGGCAAACGACGGACGCCATTTCGTCCGCATGATGATCCCGCCGGAAGTCATCTACCGCTACTTCGCGTTCGACGGCGTGGCCGACCCCGCGAAGGATTACAACAAGATTACCAGCGAACTGAAAAAATACGCCAGCGACCTCCCCGTCATGGCCGCCATTTCCTACGGCGGACGCACCGTGTACGGCTATCAGGCGTGCGGCAAGGAAGTCTTCTCCCGTCTGGACAAGGCGCAGAGCGGCAACCGCGCGGCGAAGCTTTTCTACACCTATCTGAAGCCGGACGGAGACAGCTCCCCCACGGTGGCAAGCACGTCCAGGCTTTTCAACTACATCAACCAGAACAAGTTCAACCCTCAGACTTTCAAATATATGCCGGATGAATTGCTTCCCGTTTCGAAAACCCCGTTCGCATGGGTTCTCTTCGACCGGTTTGAACCTATCAAAGAATCCGCGGGGAAATAACCGATGGCACAGCAAAACTTAATCCTCTGCATCGACATTGGCGGCGACAGCATCAAGGCCGCCGAATTCTCGTATGTTCCCGGGCAGAGCCTGAACCTGGAGCGTTTCGCCTACACGGAATACGAATTCTCCTCCGACGAGCCCCCCGAGGATGTGATCCTCAAGACCCTGACCGACGTCATCAGGACGAACGGCTTCACGGCGCGCGACGTCTACGTCTCCCTGTCCGGCAAGAACGCGTTCGTCCGGTTCGTCAAGGTCCCCGCCATGACGACGGACAAGGACAAGATCCAGGAGATCATTTCCTACGAAGCCAAGCAGGCGATCCCGTTCTCTTCGGACGAAGTCGTCTGGGATTCCCAGCTTCTCCCGCCCACCGCGGATTCCGACGGCAGCGAGATCGACGCCATGATCGTCATCGTGAAGAAGCAGGAAGTCTCCCGCATCTCCGAGCTCGTCGAAAAGCTCGGCAAGCGCATCGCCCTCATCGAAGTCGCCGGCACTTCCTGCTATAACAGCGCGCGTGCGAACAACGTCGGCGCCACGGACTGCCAGATGATCCTCGACATCGGCGGACGCTGCTCCACGCTCGTTTTCATCGACGGCTCCCGTTTCTTCGTCCGCACCATTCCGATCGCGGGCGACACCATCACGCAGCAGATCGCCAAGGAATTCAACATCTCCTACGCGGACGCGGAGGAGATGAAGCGCAAACACGGCTATGTCTCCCTCGGCGGCGCGTACGAGGAAGCCGACTCCGAAGTCGCTTCCGCGGTCTCCAAGATCGTCCGCAACGTCATGACCCGCCTCCACGGCGAGATCAACCGTTCCATCAACGTCTACCGCGCCACGCAGAAAGGCCGCAAGCCGGAAAAGCTCTTCCTCGCCGGCGGCACCTCCATCCTGCCGTACACCCCGCGGTTCTTCTCGGAAAAACTCCGGATCCCGGTGGAATACCTGAACCCGTTCCAGGTCGTCGGCATCGGCCCCGCGGTCGACCAGCAGGTCCTTTCCGAGGTCGCGCACCTGTACGCCGAGACGATCGGCCTGGCGCTCCGCCGCATCGGCACGTCTCCCGTCGAGATCTCCCTGATCCCGGATTACGTCCGCAAACAGAACGAATTCCGTTCGAAGCGCCCGTTCTTCTTTGCATCGGCGGTCGTCGTGCTGCTCTTCTTCGGCATCACGCTCTGGACCATGTCGCAGCAGGAGGAAAACATCGGGGGCAAGCGCGACGAGTTCAGCGCCTACGTCGCCCAGCGCGAAGCGATCCAGCGGCGCGTGAAGGACGCCAACAGCAAGCTCTCCACGGCGAACGGCGCGTTCAACGACGCGGTCGATCTTCTGAAGAAGCGCAACAACATGATCGCGTTCTATTCGCTCATCAAGACCTGCATCCCGGACAACGTCTGGCTCACGGATTTCTCCATTTCCAGCGCGCCGAGCCAGCAGATCAGGAACGCGACCAACGCCGCGAACGCGAACGGGCCGGAAAATGCCCGGACCGGCGGCCAGCTTTCGATGGATATGCCGGAGGACAACAACAACAATCAGCAGCAGGACAGCGCCGCGGATGCCGGCGACGGCTCCCTGCGCTGGGTCAATATGGTGGTCTATGTCATTTGCGAGAACAAGGACAACACGACGATCACCAACGACAGAAGCGCCGCCATCAACAACATCACCTCGAAGATGAACAGCGAGTACAGGAACATCTTCAAGGCGGGCGACAACGACATCAAGATCGTGTATGACGATGGCCACGACGTGTGCGACCATCTTTCCATCGGCAAATTCCTTCTCTCCGTCGAACTGAAGGAGCCCATCGATTCGCCCGAAATGGAAAAGGAACTCGCGAAAAAGTTCTCGCCTGTCGCCGCCGATGCGGAGAACGAGGAAGAGGAGGAAGAAGAATGAAACAGTTTATCCTGAAAAATATTGTCCTCGTCGCCATCCTGGCCGTTACGCTTGTCGGCAGCATTGTCCTTATGGTCCTCTGCGAGGGCAAGAGACGGACGATCGACCAGTCCATGAACGACATCGAAGCGGACGTCCAGAAGCTCGAATCCATTGATTCCGCCCGCAAGCCCAACAGCGTCGCGGAAAGCGAAACGAAGATCAAGGCGGATACCGAGTCCATGACCAAGAAGACCGACCAGATCTACCGCCACTTCGGCAAGCCCTACCGTCCCGCTCTCCTCAAGCTCCTCAAGAACATCGCTTCCCCCGCCGCGCTGGAAACCGAGCTGGCGCTCGATCCCTCCCTGGTCGCCAAGCCGAAACCGAAAGTCGAGGCGACCGAACCGGACGACGACGAGGACGCCGAGGAAGAGGAAGTCGCGGAGGCCAGGCCCGCCGAGCCTTCCGAACCGACCGATGAGGAAAAAGCGGTGTTCAATCCCGCGAAGGACCTCGTGATCCTTTCCTTCGACGAGGATACGCTTCGCACCATGCTCGCCGATCTCTATAAGGACATTCATCAGGAGCCCTCCTCCGACGACAGCGACACGTTCATGATCCCCGACACGATCCAGAGCGAACGCGCCCAGCTGTTCGAGAAGCTGTTCGAGCAGATCATCGAGGCTCCGGAAGCGGTCAATGCCGCCCGCGCGGAGGATTTCCGCAAGGCCGCCGCAGCGAAATTCGCGAAGGCGTTCGCCATCTTCCGCGAGGAGGTCCAGGAGCTCACGCTGGAAGACGTGACCGACAGAGTGGCGCACGAGCTCTTCCTGGATGCGCTCGGACTCCCGCGCCTGATGCGTCAGCGCGACTGCAAGAACTACATCGACTTCCTTTATGAAAAATACCTGAACGCGGATATTATCCCCGGCCTTCCCTCCGACGATTCCCTTGAAAAGGAAAGACGCGTCCAGAATTTCATTTACGGCAATCTCAACCGCCAGGCGCTCCCCGTGCCCGACATGGTCATCCCGATCCTCCGCAACTTCCAGATCAAGGAAGACCTCTTCCGCAGGATGAAGGATGCCGGCATGACGTCTCTCCGCTCCATGAACGTCGGCGCGTTCTACGGCACCACCATGGACAACGACGCCGAAGGCCCGATCCTCGTCTTCACCTATACGCTGGAGATGACGGCTTCCATGGATGCGATCGACGCGTTCATCAATTCCCTCCACGGCGCGTACAAGACCGACCGCGTGTACGAGATCAAGGACATCAAGCTGTCCGCTCCCTACGAGGACATGATCAACGCCAACTCGCAGGTCGCGTACCACACGGAAAAGCAAAAACCCGACGCCCGCCGCACGACGACGCCGGCAGCCGGCGCCGCCGGCGAAAACGCGGACCCGCAGGCGATCCAGCCCGCCGACACGCCCGCGGTCCAGACCGCGTCCGCAACGCGCGTCGTCTACGACTTTGACGATCCCCGCAATCCCGAATACGGCCAGACGCTGATCGGCGAAACGCGGGACGAGATCAAATGCACGATCGTGGTGAATTATCTGTTCTATCGTGCCGGTAACATTACCCCCCAATGATGGAGCTGCCTTAACATGAAAAATTTTCTTCTTGCGCATTACGAAAAAATCATTTTAGCGGCCCTGCTTATCATTTTCACGGCTTTGCTTTACTATCAGCTTCTGTTCATCCAGAAGGCGCAGAACCAGGAAGTCGACACGAAGGTCACCCAGAAGCAGATCGCATCCGATTACGAATCCATTGATTTCACGAAGCCGGCGTACCGGACGGAAAACATCTTCTCCGAATGGAACAAGGTCGAAACGGACGAGCCGTCCCCGACGAAAACCCAGCTGATGTCCCCGTATCCCCTCGCCGAATGCGTCTTCTGCCATTCCCTCATCCCCGCCAACGCCTATCCGGCGGTCGGCGAAACGAAGAACGGCAAGTGCCCCGCCTGCGGCCATGCCCTCGCACCCCGCGTGAAGAACGAGGACGACCTGCTCGGCAAGGCCGACCTGAACAACAACGGCATCCCGGACGACTGGGAGAAGGAATACAGCATCGCGCTTGAGAACTCCGGCGCGGATTCGGACCAGGATTCCGACGGGTTCAGCCTGATGCAGGAATACAAGGCAAAGACCGATCCCACCGATCCGCTCAGCCATCCGAAGTATCTTACCCAGGTCTACGTTTCCGCCGTCAGCCGCACGCGTTTCACCGGGCTGGAACTGGTCTCCGTCGACATGACCAAGGCCGACAAGAAGGACTGGCAGGCCACCTTCAGCGTGGTCCGCAACGGCAACAAGAGATCCGCGTTCGTTCAGATCAGCGGCAGCACGTTCACGCACAACAACGTCAGCTTCAGCGCGGTCGACATCGAGGTCGACGACAAGACGCAGGAGCCGATCGTCTACATCCAGCGCGTCGGCAAGATCGAACGCATCCCCTGCCGTCCCAAGCAGACCGTCTACGATCCCTCGCCCCGCGTGAGATTCCTCAACGCCCTCTACGACCGCACGTTCACCTCTTCGGTCGGCGCCGACTTCACGCTCGGCACGGACAAGACCGGAAAAGAAGTGTACCGCGTTTCCTCCGCGGATCCGTCCACGAAGGAAGTCATCGTGGAGACCGTCAACACGGACGGCACGCTCGGTGAATCCTTCAAGCTCCTGCCCGTGCCGAAGGATGTCTCCTCCTCCGCTTCGGACGCCGGAAAGACCCCGGCCTCTTCCGGCACGAATTCGAAGGACAACAGCTCTCCGTTCCTCCAGAGACAATAACCCCCCATCACATAACACTTGATACGCATCTAATTATTCAAAATAAACAACCAAGGATGAGACAATGAAGATGAGACCCCATTGTTTTCTTCGCCCGATCCTCCGGCCGGCCGCCGTGTTCGCTCTTGCGTTCGGCGTGACGTCCATGATGCTTTCCGCTCAGGACGAGGATGCGGCGCAGGATGCCGATGCGGCGGTAACGGAAACCGCGGCGGCGGCTGATTCCGACGCCGAAGAACCTGCCGCCGGATCCGCCGACGAGGAAACCGCCGAGGCCGAACCGGCCGAGGAAGAGGTTGCCGACGCCGACGTTGACGCCGAAGAGGAACCCGTGCTTACCGGCGACGAGCTGGAGCTTACGACCGCGGCGGAAGCGGACCTGATTGAAAACGAAGCTCTGTTCAACGAGTATCTTTCGCAGGCCAGGACCCGCACGGCTGAAAAGGAGTTCACGGAGGCGTTCGCGCTTTTCGACGAGGCAAAAAACGTGCTTGACAAATGCGAGGTTTCTCCCGCCAAGGACGCGTTTGCCGGACGTCTCGCCGCCGAACGCAAAAAAGCCCAGATCCTCTTCGGCAACAAGCTCCTGGAGGACTGCGAGAGGGATTTCAACAAGCTCCTTCTGCTGCACCACGACGACGAAATCCTCGAACTCGGTTCGAATCTTCTCCGGAATCTCACCTACGCCGAAGTCGTTTACTATCTCGGCATCCTCCCCGGCGAAGCCTATGACAACGCTGAGCTCCAGATCGCCATCGCCAAGGATCCCGTGAAGGAAAACCAGTTCGCCGCCACCGTCGAATCCATGAGGAAATCGACGCAGGAACGCATCGACAGCCAGAACTACTGGAACGAGACCAGCCTGGACGCCGTCGATCCGCGCTACGATGAACGCCAGCGCGAGATCCACCTGCTGTTCCGCGCCGGCCAGTTCCTCTATCAGAACGACGCCTGGGACGAAGCGCGCGACAAAATGGAGCAGATCCTGGTGAAGGATCCCTACAACGAAGACGCCATCACGCTGCTGGAAAAGATCTACCGCAGGCTTTACGCGATCGCCGACGTCCGCGCCTACAACGAGTTCCTTCTCGAACAGGCAAAGTCCGACTGGAGCTGGGTGGAGAGCATCCCCGACGTCCGCAACATCGTGATCACCGGCGGCGCCGAAACCTACGAATCCGCCGGCAACGAGCTTTACAACCGCCTCAACGAACTGATGATCGACCATATCGAATTCGAGGACGTCGAACTTCCCTCCGTGATCCTGCAGCTCCGCGCCCGCAGCAAGGAACTGGATCCGAACGGCGAAGGCTTCAACATCATCGTCCCGCAGGCCGAAAAATACGCGAACAAGCTCGTCACGCTCAATCTCGACCAGATCCCGCTGTATGAAGTCATCCGCTACATCTGCAAGATCACCGGCCTTTCCTTCCGCATCGACGAAACGGACAAGATCATCACGATCGGGTCCGGCTCCGACGTCAGCGACATGATCACGCGCTACATCCCGATCCGCCAGGCCACCATCCTGCGCATCGTCGGCAACATGCGCGCCGAAGGCATCGGCGACGGCATCACGCAGGAAGATACGCTCGGCGCGGGCGAGACGGTCGGCGGACTCATCACGCTGAGTCCCGGCGAATCCGATCCCGACAGCCAGCGCGTCACCTCCATCGCGCCGGAAACGCTCCGCACCTACTTCGCCGAGAGCGGCATCCCGTTCGAGGAAGGTTCCTCCATCGCCTACGACGCCCGCGCAAACAAGCTCACGGTCGTCAACACCCCCGAAAACATCCGCCAGCTCGAGTTCGCCATCCGCGACATGGACATGCAGGATCCGCTGATCCTCATCGAGTCCAAGATGGTCGAGATCAAGATGAGCGACCTGGAAGAACTCGGCTTCGACTGGACCCTGACCCATACCGGCGACCCGGAGGATCATTTCACGTTCTCGTTCACCTCCCCGTCCATCGGATCCGGCTGGTCCGACAACACGCTCGTGAACAACCTGAACCTGATCCCGAACTTCGGCCCGGGCGGCAGCTGGAGCCTCTTCCTCACGATCAACGCGATCGACCGCACCGACCGTTCGGAAATCCTCTCCACGCCGAAAGTCGTGACCGTTTCCGGCCGCCAGGCGCAGGTGCAGATGGTCCGCCAGATGTACTTCCCGGAAAGCTGGACCGAGCCTGAAATCTCCACCAGCTGCGGTTCCAGCGTCACGTTCGAGCCGTCCTATCCGGAATTCGGTTCGCCGCGCGACATCGGCACCAGCCTGACCGTCACCCCGACCCTCCAGCCCAACAACTACACGATCCGCCTGGAGCTGAATCCTTCGGTCACCGACCTCACCGGCTGGTCCGACTACAGCTACAACTACGTGATCGGCGAGTTCGCATCCGGCGAAGAGTATCCCATGACGCTCAAGATGCCGGAGATCTCCAACCGTGAAGTCCAGACGACGATCAAGGTCTACGACGGACAGACCGTGGTCATCGGCGGCATCCTCAGCGACACCCACGGCGCCCTCAGCGACAGATGGCCCATCTTCGCGGACATCCCGCTCATCGGCCGCCTGTTCACCGAGTCCGCCTCCGAGTCTCACAAGGACAACCTGATCATCTCTGTTTCGACGCGACTCATCAGCGGTGACGGTATCCCGGTCCGAACCAACACGCAAAACGGTCTCCCGGACTTCAGACGGTAAGGAGCAGCTGAAATGAAAAAGATTAAAGATATGACATATTTCATGGAGGCTCCCATGCACGCTTTCCCCCGCTATTCCGCCATCCTTCTGGCGCTTGCCTTCTCGATTCCTGCCGCATTCGCGCAGGAAGTCGAGGACATCGACATCGCCGCTGAGGAAGAAACGCCTGTCGTCGAGACGGCCGAAGCCCCGGCCGAGGCCGAAGCCGCCGCGGACGGCGCCGAAGCCCAGCCCGAGGCCGAGCTTACGGAGACCGAGAAGGAACTCCTCCGCGAGCAGACGTCCGCTTCCATCGAAGAGCTGATCGCCCGCCAGGCGATGCAGCGCAATGCGGACGAACTCCAGAAGAAGGCGAACTCCGCGTTCCAGCACGAAGACTACGACGTGGCGGTCGACACCTATGTCGACGTCCTCAAGCTCCTTGAGGAAGACGTCGTCAACGGCGAAGTCCCCGAGGCCAACAAGCGGAAGATCGCCGAGGTCAAGAACATGATCTCGCAGTCCTACTATTTCTGGGCGCAGAAGATCTTCGGCGAGGCGGAAAAGACCGCCCAGATCGGCCTCTACGACGAAGCCATCGAAAAATGCGAGGAAGCCATCAAGGTCTATCCTCTCTCGGAACCCCTTATGCGCAGGACCATCGACGAATACACGATCATGAAGGCTTCCGCGCAGTACAAGAAGGACACCTCCTCGGAGGAACTCGTCCCCGAGGCGAAGAACCGCGAGAAGCGCATCTCCCTCCTGATCCGCCAGGGCCAGACGCTCTACAACACCAAGCAGTGGAACCGGGCGCAGGAGAAGTTCAACCAGGTCATGATCCTCGACCCGTACAACATCACGGCGATCGACTATCTCCGCCGCATCTACATCCACGAGTCCGAGGTCGGACAGCGCCGCAGAGGCGCCGTGGTGCTGGAGCGCGCCGCCGAGGCGATGTGGAAGATGATCGCCCCGATTCCGACCGGCTCCGAAACCTCCGACGACGTCGTGACCGAAGACATCAGAATCAAGGAAGACAACGCCGGCACCACGCAGAAGAAACTCAACGACATCCTCCTCGACAAGATCGATTTCGAAGATGTCCCCATCGCGCAGGTCGTGCAGTTCCTGAAGCACACCAGCAAGGACAAGGACCCGGACCGCGTCGGCGTCAACTTCGTGCTCCGTTTCAACACGGACGACGCCAGGCCCTCCACTCCGTCCAATATCGACGACATCGACGAATTCGGCGACGAGGACGAGGAATCGTTCGAAGACGAGGGGTCCGAAGAGCCCGCCGATGATTTCGGCGAGTCCGGCGACGACTTCTATTCCTACGACGATCCCACCGGCGAGTCCGGAGCGGGCAGCGGTCCCACGCAGACCGCCGAAAACACCATGGTCACGCTTGCCGTCGACAATGTCACCCTGATCGACGCCATCCGTTTCATCTGCAAGTCCGCCAACCTTCATTTCCGCGTTGAAAACTATGCGGTCGTGATCGCCGCCAAGGACGTCCCGCTCGACGAGTTCATCCGCAAGACGTACCCGATCGACAAGGAAATCCTCGCCAGCAGCATCATGGGCGACCTGACCAACGAAAACGTCAAGCAGTATCTGATCGACCGCGGCATCCCGTTCCCGACCGGCGCGTCCGTCCGCTACGACGAGATGAGCAGCCGCCTGACGGTCTTCAACACCTCCGAGGCGCTCGACCGCGTGGAAGACCTCATCGACCAGATGGACGTCTCCGACCCGCAGGTGCTGATCCAGGTCAAGTTCGTGGAAATCGAAATGAACGACCTGCAGGAACTCTCCTTCGACTATACCTTCTCCCGCATCGCCCCGACGTGGGACGAAGTCAAGGCCAGCGGCATCAATCCGCTTGACCCGACCGGCAACGAGGGCGTTGTCGCCGACCACTCGTTCATCATGTACTACCAGAACAGTTCGGAGACCCGCAACAGCACCCTCGCCAACGCCTGGATGACGCCCGGCGCCACTTCGCTGAACGTGAAGGAGATGCAGTCGATGAACGTTTCCGCCGGCGACATCTACTACGTCCCGGACAACCTGGAAGCGGGCGAAGGCTATTTCGAAGGCATCCTCCAGGAGGAAGCCGCGAAGAACTACGGCCACCATATCACCTGGGGCCCGAACAGCCACTTCAACCGCAACGCCCAGACCAATGCGGGCATCTACGGCTCCACCACCGGCACCCAGAACGACACCGTCTTCAACTGGGCTACCTATAATGCGGACGGCTACCAGTTTGCCGGCGGCATCCACGCCCTCGACAACGCCGACTCCACGGAAATCCTTTCCGCGCCGCGCGTGACGACCATGAACAACCAGAACGCCGTCATCCGCATGGTCACGGAAAAATACTATCCGACCGACTGGGACGAGGCCGAACTCGAAACCGTCTCCACCAACGGATCCAGCGTGCCGGTCTTCACGCCCTCCATCCCGCAGTTCGGCGGCGCCACCGAAGAAGGCATCGCCCTGCAGGTCCGTCCGCGCGTGGAAGAGGACAACTACACGATCTTCCTCGAAATGACCCCGGTCATCCAGGAGTTCATCGGCTGGACCGACTACTCCTACTCCATCCCGCTGGGAGAAAACAACGAGCTGTATCCCAACACCCTGAAGATGCCGATCATCGAAGCGCGTTACCTGAACACCAACGTCATGAGCTACGACGGCGAAACCGTCGTCCTCGGCGGCGTGATCCGCGACGAACTCTCCATGATCGAAGACCAGTACCCGATCCTCGGCGACCTCCCGCTGATCGGACGCTTCTTCCAGGGCAAGGGCAAAGGCGCCAAGAAGACCAACCTCCTGATCTTCCTGACCAGCCGCCTCATCAAGCCCGACGGATCTCCGTTCCGCGAAGACCAGAGCGGACGTGGCGTTCCCGCGATCTGATCGCTCTTGTGCGAATCCTCCGACCCGGTTCCGATATTCGGCGCCGGGTCTTTTTTTTTCCCTTTTCAATGGAGAGGAACGGAGAACCGGGATTGGCGATTGGCATTGGCATCACTTGGGGGCGCAAATGCAAAACGGCCCCGGGACTGATTATGAGTCCCGGAGCCACACGGGGCGTGTCCCGCGGTGCTCTGCCACGCGAGAGCACGGGGAGGCGGAAGCCTCAACTTGGTTAGTGTCCGGCTGCGCCCGGACGCAGATTGGATTCTCGCGGATTGATTATTAGTCGGGGGCGGGTCCGTTCGCGCCCCGCCAGCCGGTCAAAAAGGATGCCTCTTTTTATCTGGGATTGGCATTGGGAACCGGCTGTCCGTCAAACCGTCAAATCCGCCCGTCATTCCGTCATCTCTCTGATTGACAGAGATATGGCGCTTGTCAAGGGGAGACAAAAAGGACCCGGAAAGCATATCCGGTCCGGCGGCGGGAACGGCGTGCGTCAGCGGAGGAAGGAACCGTACCCGGCGAGTCCGGCGAGGATGCCGGAGACGATCTTGTTCTGGTATTCCGGCGAGGCGATCTTCTTGAGTTCGGCTTCGTTGGAAAGATAGCCGACTTCGAGCAGGACCGCGGGGCAGGTGGCATTTCCGATCACGTAGATCGCCTGATGGCGTGTGCCGCGGTCGGCAGCGCCCGTGGCGGCGAGCAAGCCCTTCTGCATTTCGAACGCAAGGCGCGAGCTGTTCGCGTCGAACTCGTTGGCGGACTGCTTTTCCGTCTTGACCTTGGAGCCTTTGGTCTCGGTGCCGCCGACGGGGACCGCGCGGTAGGTCTCGATCCCGGCGGGCGTCTTGTTCGTGGAGGAATTGCAGTGGATGGAGATGTAGAGGTCGGGCTTGTATTTTTTGCAGAGGGCGGCGCGGTCCTGAAGCGTGGGATAGGTGTCCCCGGTTCGCGTCATGATCACGCGGAACCCGAGTTTTTCGAGCTGGGTCTGCAGGCGTTTCGCGATTTGCAGGGTGTAGACCTTCTCCTTGTGCTGGCCGTTCATGGCTCCGGGGTCGGAGCCGCCGTGCCCGGCGTCGACCATGATGGTCTTCATGCCGAGCTTGACCGGGGTCTTGTAGCGGAGGAGCGGGTCGAGGCAGGTCAGGAAATCGACCTCGGAGATGTACGGCTCGTTGTTTTTGAGGAGCATCGGATAGAGGAAATAGACCTGGACGCCGTTGACGATGCCGTCGCGGTAGGTGGCGGAGAAGACCGCCTTGCGCGTCTTGTCGTAGATGACCGCGCCGGAGATTTTGTTCGCTTTGTTTTTCGTGTAGGCGAAGGTGAGGCCGTAGTTGACGGCGACGTCGCGCAGATGCACGTAGCGGACCTTGTCGTGCGTGATCCTGCGGAGCTTCATGGCAGCGACGTCCTTGTCCTTCGGCGAGGTCGTCTGCGGCGTCGCGGCCGCGGCTTTCTTCTTCGCGTCGGCGGCCTTCTGCGCGGCGACCGCCTTTTCGATCGCCTTCGCGCGTTCGATCGCCAGCTGGCGCTGCCGCTGAAGCTCTTCCGGGGAAAGGTTCTTCACGGAGACGGGGTCGTCTTTCGCGGGCGGCGGGATGGATGCGGCGGACCCGACAGCCTTCGCGTCTGCCGCGGCTTTTGCATCGGCTTCCGCCTTTGCCTTCGCGGCGGCCTCCTGCTGACGTTTGACGAGATCCGCCTTGTACTGCTCCAGCGCGGCGCGTTCGGCTGCCAGCGCGGCGCGCATGCGCTCCAGACGGGCGCGTTCGGCGGCGATCTCCTCGGCGGTCGGGAGTCTCTTCGCCGCTTCGGATGCCGCCTTTGCGGCGGTCTGCGCGGCGGCCTGCGCGGCGGGTTTGGTCCTGACCGCGGCGTCGGAAAGCGGGACGTCCGTCACGGTCTGCGCCATGAGGGGGGCGGAAACCAGAAGAACGCAGGCGGCGAGGAACGGCTGGAGCGTGGATTTCGGCATGGTTTATTCCTCCTTTTCAGCATCGTCCGCTTTGGGCGCGGCGGTGCGCGGCGCGGCGGTTTTCAGCGTCCTGACGGGCGCCTGCGCCAGAAGCTCCAGCAGCCCGGTCTTCAGCAGGAAAACGCGTCCGTTGGCGGTGCGTTTCTCGTATTCGGCGCGGGCGGCGAGCTGTTTTTTGCGATGTTCGAACGCGTCGTCGGGTTCGCCGATGAGGCGGTGCACGTTTTCGGGGTCGAACGAGACGGTCATGCGTCCGGCGTAGACGTCGGCGTCGGTCTCTTCGGAGACGGTTTCGACTTTTGCGAACTCCAGCAGATACGCGAACCCGTCGCCCATGACCGTCTGGAACGCATCATTGAACTGCAGGTCCTTCGGCGGGTTGTTCACGAGGTCGACGGAGAACGGCGCGGCGAGCGCGGCGTATTTCTGCGAGAACGCCTCCATGTCAAGCTCTCCGGCGGGGAAAAGCAATTCGAACTTGTCCTTGGCGGTGTTCACGAACCAGACGACGGAGGACGACGTCTCCGCGCCGGGGCGTTTGCGCTGGAACCGGGCGTATACCGGATTCTCCGGCTTGGACAGGAAGAGCGGCTCGATCCACTGGCGCGGATTCGGCACGCATTTCTCGAAGACGCGGGAGATGAGGAAGACGCGGCTGGACTTGTCGGGATACCAGACGCGGATGTAACGGCCGTCGTAGCCCTGCACGGCGAGGTTGCCGATGCGGTCGGCGGCGAGGCGCGTGTGGCCGCGTCCGAGCATGATGCGGAGCAGTTCCGCTCCATTTGTATCGCGGAGGACGGCGAGGATGCCTTCGGAATTCTTCAGGTCGGCGGCGGCGCCGGGCGCGGCGATCTCCTCCGGCGAGACCAGGTTCAGGTCCCTGTAGTCGTCGATGCCGGAGATCTCCAGCTCCTTCAGCGGCGCGGCTTTCGCGAGGCCCTCCAGCAGGTCGGCGACCTGCGCGGACGCCGCCTGCGCCCCGGCGCGCTCCTTCACCGCCCAGTACTGGCCGTCCTGCACGAAATCCAGCGTGCTTTTCTGCGTGCGCCAGGAGATCTCGAACGAACGGACGTCCTCCGGGCGGAATTCCGGCAGGGCGAGACGCGCGGACGCCGAATCGGAGGCGGATTCGCGGCGGAGGCGCAGTTCGGAGACCACGGCGAGCGCCGTGACGGCGGCGAGGAAAAGGACTGTTATGAGGGCTCTGCGCTTTTTCATGAGATATGCCGTTTCCATTTGAGTTTGCGGGCGATGCTCCAGAGGATGCCGCAGAGGATGACGAAGGCGGGGATCAGGACGATGTTGATGAGGCGGACCGTGTTGTTGATGCGGTCGAGGTCCTGGCGCAGCTGGAGCCGTATCTCGCGGATTTCGCGTTTGAGCGCGGCGTCCTTCTGTTCATAGGTGTTCAGCAGATCGCGCTGCGCCTGCGTCAGGCGCGCCGCGCCGCCGCTCACGATCAGCTGCTTGCGGATGGACTCCACGCGGTCCTGCAGGCGCATGGATTCCTCGGCGAGCGCGAGGATGCGGTCCTTGAACGCGAGATCGGCGCGCATCTGGCTTTCGTTGATGCGCGTGAGCGGGCGGGACATGGGGATGCGGCTGCGGAGCGAGGAGAGGCGGCCGCCGCCGCAGAGGGATTCCACCACGTTCTCCATGAGCGTGATGTTGTCGTTGCTGCGGACCACGATGGTCTGCCCGAATTCGTCCTTCGCCTGCGCGACGCAGGCGTCGTGGAAGAGCATGTCGGAGTCGCCGAAGAGGTAGACTTCGCCGGGCTTGCCGTCGAGCCCTTCCGTGTCAAACGCGCTCGGGAACCGTCCCGAAATGTGCATCAGAAGGTTCAGCTTTTCGCCGGAATGCCGTCCCGGCGCGGCGAAGTCCGCCAGGATCTTTTCCGGCTGGTCCGCCACGTCGGCGGGCATGGAGTAGTCGGTCGTGAAGACCAGCGGCTCGAACGACAGCGATTTTGCCGGATTCCGCAGGTCGAAGAACCCGGCGTAGTTCATGCGGAGCGAGGTAAGGCCGCCCGTGACCGGGTTGCCGCGTCCGATGCCCGCCTCCGTGATGCAGAGCGCGGTCGGGATCGTCCGCCGGACACCGGATTTGTCCAGCTGGTCGTACTTGAAATTCATGTCGGCGGCGAGCCGCGCGGGGGAATACGCCACGCCCCATTTCGAGAGGAGCGGCTCCAGCGTGGAGTCGGTCATGTTCACGTAGGAATAATCCTTCTGCGCCGAGGCGAGGGCGTAGGCGGACAGCGGGTCCACGAAGACCGCCATGCGGCCGCCCTTCACCAGATACGCGTCGATCGCCTCGAGCGTGCGGCGGTCGAAATCGTGCGGATGGACGACCAGCAGGGCGTCCAGGCCGTCCGGGATCTCCTTCAGGTCCGTCGGGAGTTCCTTCAGCGTGTAGTCCTTGTTCAGCTCGGTGAAGAGATACCATGCCGCCGCGCCGGAGCTGCCGGTCTGGGGCGACGGGGCGCGTCCGAGCACGGGGAACGGGCACATGACGCCGACCACGGGGCGTTTCGGGTCCTGCACGTGCATGACGCGGCGCAGGAGCTCGTATTCGAGCATGGATTCGTTTTTCGGGGAGAGGAAGGGCGCGGCGAGGCAGAGCTGTCCGGCGGAAACGGTCATGCCGAGGAAGAAACGGTCGCCGCCGGCGTTCTTCGCGGGCTGAAGCCCCTCGATGATGGCGGCCTCCTCTTCTCGGGTGTCCGGGCCGGGCGTGACGATCTCGAGCGTGACTTTGCCGCCCGCCTCCTTGGCGAATTCGCGCAGGAGCCATTTCACGCGTTCGGCGTAGCCCAGCAGGTCCTTCGGCGTGTCCGCGCCCGGCGGCGAGACGTACAGGCGCACGGTCACATGGCGGTCCAGCGAACGCGCCAGCGAACGCGCCTCCGGCGAGAGCGAATACGCCCGGTCGGCGGTGCAGTCGATGCGGATGCGGAACGCCTCCGCCGTGAGCGCGAGGCAGATGAAGACGTAGACGGCGATCACGAAGGAGAGCGCCATGGAGAGGACGTTCTTCCACGTGTAGCGGTCGCGGAGCGCGCCGGGGAGGAAGAGCCCGCCGCCGCCCGAAGCCGCGTATGCCAGCACGGTCCGCGCGAAATACAGGAAGAGCAGCGTGGTCAGGATGCTGTAGGTGAGCTCGGAGGTGTCGAAGAGGCCGCGCTGGAACGCCTGGTAGTGCGGCACGACGGTGCAGTAGGAGACGAGGCGGCAGACGCTTTCCGGGAGCCATTGGTAGAGCAACCCGGTCACGCGGTCCCAGCCGGTGAACATCAGCAGGGCGCACAGCAGGAGCGCGAGCAGGAAACTTGCCGTCTGGCTCTTCGAAAGCGCGGAGCAGAAGCTCGAAACGGCGAGGAACGCCGAGCCCACGAGCAGCGCCCCGGCGTAGCCGCAGACGATCGCGCCGACGTCGGGCTGCCCGAGCACGGCGATGGTGACCGGGACCGGCAGGGTCAGGGCGAGCGCCGTCGCGACGAGCGCCATGCCCGCGAGGTATTTGCCGAAGACGAGTTCCCAGAGCGAGACCGGATAGGAGAGCGTCAGCTCGAACGTGCCGACGCGGCGTTCCTCCGCCCAGAGCGGCATGCCGAGCGCGGGCATCAGGAACATGAAAAGCCACGGCATCCAGTTGAAGAACGGGCTGAGCTCCGCCTGCCCGAGCGCGAGGATGTCGCTGAAGACGAACGTGCAGACGTTCGCCATGACGAGGAAGATCACGAGGAAGACCCACGCGGCGGGCGAGGCGAGGCTCGCGAAGAACTCGCGCGAAGCGACGGCGAAGATGCGGCGGAGGGAAGCGGTCATGCCTGTTCTCCTTCCGTCATGGCGGCGAAGAGCCCGGCGAGGTCGGTGCGGAGCGCGTCCGCCTTCGCCCGGAATTCGTCCTTCGTGCCGTCGAACAGCGTTTTGCCCCTGCAGAGCAGGAAGACGCGGGAGCAGACGGCGTCGACCTCCTCCAGGATGTGCGTGGAGATGATGACGGCGGTCTCTTCCCTGAGCGAGAGGATCAGCTCGCGGATCTGGCGTTTCTGGTTCGGGTCGAGGCCGTCGGTCGGCTCGTCCATGATGAGCGCCTTCGGGTCGTGCAGGATGGACTGCGCCAGGCAGACGCGCCGCTTGTAGCCCTTCGACAGGGATTCGATCTCCTGCCCGGCGGCTTCCTTCAGCGCGCAGCGTTCGATCGCGCGGTCGACGCGGCGGGCGAGCTCGCGCCCGGAGAAGCCGTGCAGGCGGCCCGTGTAGGCGAGGAACGCGCGGACGGTCATGGTCATGTGGAGCGGGGCGTTTTCGGGCAGGAACCCGATGCGGGATTTCGCGAGGCGCGGATCGGCTTCGATGTCGATGCCGTCGATGCGGACCCGGCCCGCGTAGGGCGGCATGACGCCGCTGATCATCTTCATGGTGGTGGTCTTGCCCGCGCCGTTCGGCCCGATGAATCCCAGCACGTCGCCTGCGTCCACTTGCAGCGAGAGGTCGTCGACCACAAGCCGCGTGCCGTAGCGCTTGAAAAGGTGTTCCGCTTCGATCATCATGCCGGGGAGTGCTCCGTTTTTGAGGTCAGCGGGTGTCGCGGGCGAGTTCGCTGTCCTGGAACAGGAAGAACGCCCATCCGACCCAGGCCGTGCAGTACAGCGCGGAATAGACGGTCGTCCAGACGAAATACGACGCCGGGATGTGGACGCGGTTCGACAGCACGTCCGCCATCCAGAATATCTGCCAGTTCGGCACCAGCGAGGTGCAGAGCAGCGCGCTCACGGACCCCGTGCCGAACACCTGCGCCGCGAAATAGTGCAGCACCATCCCGACCAGGAACAGGACCAGGCAGACCATCAGGTTGCCCACGATCTCCATCCGGGTCGCCAGGGCGGAGCTGATCACGCCCATGATCCAGACGGCGAAGAACAGCATGCACAGGGCGGGCAGCAGGACGTCCGCCGCCATGAAGCTCTCCGGGTCGGCCTTGATGTAGTCGGACAAAGTCCTCTCGCGGATGACCTGCGCGACCAGCGCGATGACCGGGAAAAGCACCGCCATCGCGGCGACGGCGTTGGATGAAAACGACTTCTGCGAGATGAAGTTGCGGACGCCGCCGAACAGCGCCGCCAGGCAGATCGCGCCGAAATACCAGTAGAGAAGCGGGGTGCTCAGGCGGAACTGGTCCTTCGCGATCAGGACGGAAAGCCAGGTGGCGGCGTTGCAGACGAGCACGAAGACGGTGAGGGAGACCAGGATGCCGCAGACCTTGGAGATCACGAAGGCGAAGCGCGACACGGGCTTCGACATCAGCAGCAGCACCGTGCCGTTCTTCATCTCGCGGCTGATCGTGCGCGCCGAGCAGAGGACCGCGGCGAACAGCCCGAACAGCATGGTCGTCGCCATGGAGCTGTCGCAGACCAGGCGGATCTGCTGGCGGAACACGAACATGGCGAAGTACGGGAACAGCCCGATCATGATCAGCGCCGCCAGGAGCATCAGGTAGTACACGGGTTCGCGCAGGCACTCCCGGCAGGCGTTCATGGAGAGGCGGAAGATCGTAAACATCGTGGATTACTCCGCGCCGGGCTTGTCCTGGTTCTGCAGATACTCCAGATAATGGTCGGAGAGGTTGGTCTTCAGCGTCTTCCGGAAGACGTCGTCAAGGAGAAGCGTGTTGACCTTCCATTCGGAGTTGGAGATCTCGATCTTGCGGGGGGTGTTCTCCGGGACGGCGAGGCGGTACACCGGGTTGATGTAGGAGTCGTCGCCCAGGATGATGACCGTTTCGGGGCGGAGATAGGCGATGAACTGCGAGAGCTGCGGCGCGGGCAGGGCGACTTCCAGCTCGCCGGAATTCTTCTTCCCGCCGCTGAAGTAGACCTGGTCGTCCTTCGAGGGCTTGCCGGGATTGGACGGGAGCAGGATGTACGGGACGTCGTATTTGGTGCGGAGGTATTCGGCGATCACCTTGCGCGGGATGCGGTAGTTCGCGACGATCAGGAGGTAGGGGAGCGGCTTGTGCTTCCTGTAGCCCCAGAACGGCTCCTTCCTTTCCTTCTTCGCGGCCTTGGAAACGGCCGTTTCGTCGTCGGCCGCGCCGTATTTGTCCTTGATCTCCTCGAGTTCTCCGGCGGTGATGCGTCCCGCCTCGAAGTCCTGCTGCGCCTGTTCGAGCCGGAGCTCGCGCGCATTCAGAAGCTGAAGCCGCTTGTCGGCGAGGAGTTCCTCCGTTTCCGGGCTCGGGACCGCGGCCAGAATGGCGGTGTACTGGGTCAGAAACTCGATGAAGCATTCCAGCTGGTCCGGCGTATATTCGTCATCTCCGTTGCCGGACATGACGACTTCGAGGGCGTCGCTGCTCGCCATGAGGTTGGCGGACATCGCGTCGATCTCGGCGCGCCTGTCCTCGGTGAGCTCGGCGGCGGCGATGGCTTTGGCAAGTTCGGGAAAACGCTCGTCGAATGCTTTTGCGACTTTTTCCTCTGCCGCCTTCTTCTTCTCTTCAGCGGTAGCCCTGGTTTGTTCTTCGGCGGCCTTTGCCTCGGCTTCCTTCTTTATCTTTTCTTTGGCGGCTTTGGCATCGGCTTCGGCTTTCGCCGCTTCGGCCTGTTTTTCGGCGTAATCCGCCTGTTCTGCGGCGGGAACTGCCGCCGGAGCGGGTTTGTCGGACGCGTTGTCGGCGGCGAACGAGGAAGCGGCGAGCGCGCAGAGGATCATGCAAAGAGGGGCGGAGGCGTATTTGGAAAAGTTCATATCAGGTCTCCATAAGGATTTTTTGAAAGAAATAGCGAAAAAGACGGTGAAACGATTTGCGAAACGAAAATCACCGTTTATATTTTAAACACAAAATCGCAAAAATCAAATGAAAGAGCGCCATGTCTTCCACTTTTTTTCAAACTTTTCCGGAAAAACCGGCCGCGGCCGTGTTTTTGAGCGGGACCGGCACGAACGCCGCCAAGCTGCTTGAGGGGTGGCGGTCCGGCGCGTTTTCCGGCTGGACCCCGCGCGTTTTGGTCACCGACAAACCCGAGACGAGCCGCGCCCGCGCGCTGGCGGCGCAGTACGGCCTGCCGCTGGTCGAACACGACATCGCGAAGTTCTACCGCGAACGCGGGCTGGAAAAAATCGCGCTGACCTCGGAACGCGCCCTTCAGGTGCGAGAGGAGTGGACTGGCGCGCTGATCCGCCTGCTCATGCCCTACAGCGTGCAGTTCGGCATCCTCGCCGGATTCGTGCCGCTTTCCAACATCACGTGCGTCCTGCCGTGCCTGAACGTGCATCCCGGCGACCTCACGCTGGAGGAGGACGGACGGCGTTATCTGGCGGGGCTCCAGCGTCTCCCGGTCGAAACGGCTCTGCTCCGCGGCCACACGAGCCTCCGCAGCAGCGTCATCATCGCGCAGGCGTTCACCGGCGGCGCGAAGGAGATGGATTCCGGCCCGGTGCTCGGGATCTCCGCCCCGGTCCCGGTCGACCTCGCGGGCGCGACCGTCGACGACCTCAAGGCGTGCCAGGCGGCGCGCCAGGGGAAGAAGCCGGCGGAATACCGCGGCGACCTGCTGATGCAGGCGGCGGAACGCAACCTGGAGATCCTGAAGGAGCACGGCGACTGGGTCGTCTTCCCTCAGACGGTCGACGATTTCGCGCGGAACAAGTTCTCGCTGGACCAGGACGGCACGCTGCGTTACGAGGGAAACCCGGTCAAGACGGTGGAATACTCGGAAACCGCGTCCCCGCGCCCGGTCGCCCTCTGATCCCGAAAACGAACAAAATTCAGGCAAAACGCCTGCCGTTCCACTTGTAAAAAGGCGGAAGAGGGTGTATTATTATTGTTTGGATTGACAACTTACATGGAGACTGCCATATCATGATCACAACCGCCGCACAACTTCGCGAAAAGTACCTCCAATTCTTCCAGTCCAAGGGCCACGCGGTCATCCGCAGCGCGTCCCTGGTGCCGGACAACGACCCGACCGTGCTCTTCACGACCGCCGGGATGCACCCGCTGGTGCCGTATCTCCTCGGCGAAAAGCACCCGCAGGGGACCCGCCTCACCGACGTCCAGAAGTGCATCCGCACGGGCGACATCGACGACGTGGGCGATGCCGTGCACCTGACGTTCTTCGAGATGCTGGGCAACTGGTCGCTCGGCGACTACTTCAAGAAAGATGCGATCGCGTTCAGCTACGAGTTCCTGACCTCGCCCGACTACCTCGGATTCCCGCTCGAAATGCTCGGCTTCACCGTGTTCGCTGGCGACGACGACGCCCCGTTCGACGAGGAGGCGTACAACGAATGGCGCAAGCACGGCGTGAGCGAGAAGCGCATCGCGAAGCTCCCGAAGAAAGACAACTGGTGGGGCCCCGCCGGCATCACCGGCCCCTGCGGCCCCGACACCGAATTCTTCTACTGGACCGGCCCGAAGCCCGCGCCGGAAGTCTTCGACCCCTCCGACAAGCGCTGGGTCGAGATATGGAACAACGTCTTCATGCAGTATTTCAAGCAGGCGGACGGCACGTTCACCCCGCTGGCGCAGAAGAACGTCGACACGGGCATGGGCCTCGAACGCGTGACCGCGATCCTGCAGGGCAAGGACAACTGCTACGAGACCGAGCTCTTCACCCCGATCTTCGCCAAGCTCGACGAGATCCGCGGCGCGGCGCATGAGGAAGGCACGCCCCGGACCGCGCCCGAACGCATCGTCGCGGACCACATCCGCGCCGCCGTCTTCATCATCGCCGACGGCGTCGTGCCGGACAAGAACGGCCGCGAGTACGTGCTCCGCCGCATCATCCGCCGCGCCATCCGCGAGGGCAGCAACAACCTCGGCATCAAGGAAGCGTTCACCGCGAAGATCGCCGAAGTCGTGATCTCCATCATGGGCGGGTTCTACCCCGAACTGAACGCCCAGCGCGAGACCATCCTCTCCGAGCTCAACCGCGAGGAGGAGACGTTCCAGCGCACGCTCGAACGCGGCACCCGCGAGTTCGAGAAGATGGTGGCGCGCGTGCCGGACTTCGTGACGAACAAGGTCATCTCCGGCAAGAACGCGTTCAACCTGTACGAGACCTACGGATTCCCGATCGAGCTCACGGTCGAAATGGCGAAGGAAAAGAACTTCACCGTCGACATGAAGGGCTACGAGGAGGCGCGCCAGAAACACATCGCCGACTCCCAGACGGCGGAAAAAGGCCAGAACAAGGGCGGCCTCGCCGACCACTCCGAGGCGTCCGCCGAACTCCATACCGCCACGCACCTGCTCCACAAGGCGCTCCGCCTCGTGCTCGGCGACCATGTGGCGCAGCGCGGCTCCAACATCGACGGCGTCCGCCTCCGCTTCGACTTCTCCCACCCCGAAAAGATGACCCCGGAACAACTCGCCGAAGTCGAACGAATCGTCAACGAGCAGATCAAGGCGGACCTCCCGGTCGTCTGCCGCGAGATGTCCCCCGACGCCGCCCGCGCCGAGGGCGCCATCGGCCTCTTCGGCAACAAGTACGGCGACATCGTGAAAGTCTACAGCATGGGCGACTTCTCCAAGGAAATCTGCGGCGGTCCCCATGCGACCCATACCGGCGCGCTCGGCGGCTTCAAGATCCTCAAGGAGGAAAGCTCCAGCCGAGGCGTCCGCCGCATCAAGGCGGTCCTCGTCAAGGACAGCGCCGGCGAACAGAAATAAGGAGACCGGGCCATGGAACAGGGCGAAGTTTTCATTTCCGAAAAAGACGGGATCACCTTCATCCGCGTGAAGGGCAACGCCTCGTTTGCCTGCGCGCCGCCGCTCCGCGAACTGGCGAAGAAGCTCGCTTCGGAACCGTTCGGCGGCCTGAAGATCGACCTGGAGGAGTGCACCTGGATGGACAGCACCTTCATGGGCATGCTCGCCATGCTCGGTCTGAACGCGAAGAAGAAGGGCGTCCCCGCCGAGATCTGGAACGCCTCCGAACAGAACGAAAAGCTGCTCTGCGGCCTCGGACTGAAGAAGGTCTTCGCGTTCCTGAACGGCGCGTTCGGCGGCGCGGCCGACGCCCCCGCCGCGTCCAATGCGACCTCCGACGAGAACCGCGCCCGGAACGTGCTGGACGCCCACCAGACCCTGATGGACATCGACGTGAGCAACGTGCCGAAATTCGAAAAGGTCGTCGAGTTCGTCAAAAAAGACATCGACAGAATGGAACAGGACAAGAAGGACTGAGGCGGATCCGCTTCATCCTCACCGGAACCTTGCAACCGAACAGGATCACGCCCGACCATGGCAGAGCGCATTGAAACCGACAGCATGGGGCCGATCGCCGTCCCCGCCGAACACTACTGGGGCGCGCAGACGCAGCGCTCCCTGATCCATTTCAACATCGGGGACGACCTGATCCCGCGCGAGGTGATCCGCGGATTCGCCGTCCTCAAAAAAGCGTGCGCCCTCGCCAACCGCGGCCTCGGCAAGCTCGATCCCGCCCTGGCGGACGCGATCTGCGCCGCCTGCGACGAGATCCTCGCCGGGAAGTTCGACGGCGAATTCCCGCTGAAAGTCTGGATGACCGGAAGCGGCACGCAGTCCAACATGAACGTGAACGAGGTCATTTCCAACCGCGCGAACGAACTGCTCGGCGGCGAACGCGGCGCGAAGAAGCCCGTCCATCCGAACGACCACGTCAACAAATCCCAGTCGTCCAACGACACGTTCCCCGCCGCCATGCACATCGCCGCCGCCTGCGCCCTCGTGCGGACGCTCCTGCCCGCCGTCCGCGAACTCCGCGACGCCGTGGCGAAGAAGGAAGCCGAGTTCGCTGGCATTGTGAAAATCGGGCGGACGCACCTTCAGGACGCCGTGCCGCTCACGCTCGGACAGGAATTCTCCGGCTACCGCGCCCAGCTCGACGCCGCGCTCGCGCGCATCGAAAATGCCCTGCCGGAACTCTATGAACTCGCGCTCGGCGGGACCGCCGTCGGGACCGGGCTCAACGCTCCGGCGGGCTTCGCCGAAGCCGCCGCGAAGGAGATCGCCGCGCTGACCGGACTGCCGTTCGTCTCCGGCCGCAACAAGTTCGCGCTCCTCGCCGGACACGACGCGGTCGCCGCCGCCAGCGGCACGCTCCGCACGCTCGCCTGCGCCCTCATGAAGATGGCGAACGACATCCGCTGGCTCGCCAGCGGCCCGCGCTGCGGCCTGGGCGAACTGATCCTGCCCGAAAACGAGCCCGGCTCGTCCATCATGCCCGGCAAGGTGAACCCGACCCAGTGCGAGGCGATGACCATGGTCTGCGTGCAGGTGATCGGGCTTGACACGGCGGTCGCGATGGCGGGGACGCAGGGCAATTTCGAGCTGAACGTGTTCAAGCCCGTGATGATCTTCGACCTGCTGACCGAGATCCGCCTCATCGCGGATTCCTGCCGCTCGTTCACCAAATACGCGCTCGACGGACTCCGCGCCGACACCGTCCGCATCGGCGAGCTCCTGAACCGGTCCCTGATGCTCGTGACCGCGCTGTCGCCCGTCATCGGCTACGACAACGCCGCCGCCATCGCGAAGACCGCCCACAAGAAGGGGCTTACGCTGAAGGAGGCCGCGCTCGCCAGCGGGCTCATCGACGAAGCCGCGTTCGACGCCGCCGTCCGTCCGGAAAAGATGGTCGGCGCGGACATCCCCAAGCCCGGAAAAGAATAAGCGGAGGCGCGCCATGGACGACACGATACCCCTGCTGGAAAAGCTCATCCGCACCCGTCCCGTCACGACCGATGCCGCGCGCGTCAACGCCGCGACCGCGGTCATGCGGGAATACCTCGAATTGCGGGGCATTTTCTGCCGCGTGGAGGAATTCAACGGACGGGACATCCTGTACGCATCGAACCGCGGATCCGGGACGCCGGAGATCATCCTGAACTCGCATCTGGACGTGGTCCCCGCCAAAGAGGAACAGTTCGAGCCGGTCATCCGCGACGGAAAGCTCTTCGGGCGCGGCGCGTGCGACTGCCTCGGCAACGCCGTCTGCCTGACCGAGATCCTCCGCAAAGCCAACGCGCACGTCGCGGCGGTGTTCTCCGCCGACGAGGAGACCGGCGGCGAGACCACGAAACACATGGTCGACCTCGGATACACGGCGAAACACGCCGTCCTGATTCTGGACTCCGGCGACGATCCGACCATCATCTACGAGCAGAAGGGCATCCTGATCGTCCGCCTGACCGCGAAGGGGCGCGACGGACACGCCGCCTACCCGTGGAAATGCGAAAACCCGATCGACAAGCTCATGGCGGGATACGCGAAGTTCCGCGCGAAATGGCGGAACCCGACCTCGGACGACGACTGGCGGAACAGCATGTCCGCGTGCATGATGTCCGCCGGCACCGCCCCGAACCAGATCCCCGGCGAAGCCACCATGACCATCAATTTCCGCCTCGTCGACGAGGCGTCCCGCGACGCCATCCTGCGCGATCTGGCGGAGACGACCGGTTGCGAGGTCACGCTCGGCGAGGACATCCCGCCTGTGTCGTTCGACAAGGACGACCCCGTGTTCCTCCTGCTTCAGCGCGTGCTGTCCGAACACGTCCGCGGCGGGGACGAGATCCCGCTGGCGCGCATCTGCGGCGCGACCGATTCGCGTCACTGGCGCGTGCTCGGCATCCCGGTCCCCGTGCTCGGCGTGACCGGAGCCAACGAACATTCCGCGGGCGAGTACGTGGTGCTGGATTCCATCGGACGCTACGCGGACGGTCTCGTGAAGTTCGCGGACGCCCTCGCGGCGCAGTGAATCCGGACCGCGCCCGGAGCAATTCCCCCATGACAATCGCGTATTTTCCGACGCCGGCGGGCGAAGTTCTGCTGGCGGCGTCCGGCGCGGCTTTGACCGGGCTCTGGTTCGCGGGGCAGAAGCACTTCGCGCGCACGCTCCCGCGCCCTCTGCCGCCGCCCGGGGACAGTCCGGCGATCCAGGCGGCGGAACGCTGGCTGACGGCGTATTTCGCGGGAAAGCGCCCTTCGCCGCTTGAACTTGAGCTTGCGCCGGAGGGAACGCCGTTCCAGCTTGCCGTGTGGCGCGTCCTGCTCGATATCCCCTACGGCTCGGCCGTGACCTACGGCGAAGTCGCGCGGGATGCCGCCCGCCTGCTCGGAAGAAGGACGTGGTCGGCGCGCGCCGCGGGCGTCGCGGTCGGTCTGAACCCGGTTTCCATCGTGATCCCGTGCCACCGCGTGATCGGCGCGGACGGTGCGCTGACGGGCTACGCGGGCGGACTGGAACGCAAGGCCGCCCTGCTGAAACTGGAAGGCTTCGAACCGCGGAGTCCGTTCCGGCACGGAACGACCCGGCCCTGAACGGCTCAGCCGTAGACGGCGAGGGGGAAGGACTTTGCGACGAGTTCGCGGGCTTCCGCGGCGTTTTTCAGCGCACCGCACGCGATCATCTGCGCGAGGATGTTTCCGATGGCGGTCGCCTCGGCCGGCCCGGCAAGCACACGGCGTCCGGTCGTCTTCGCGACCAGCCGCATGAAGAACCTGTCGCGCGTGCCGCCGCCGAGGATGTTGACCGTGTCGAACGTTTTTCCCGTGATCGCTTCCAGCTGCCCGATGCGCTTTTTGAAGCAGTCCGCGAGCGAATCGTAGATGCAGCGGACCAGCGCGGCGTCGTCCGGGATCCCGCCCTGGCCGTGTTCCGCGCAGTAACGCCGGATGCGCGCGGGCATGTCCCCCGGCGGAAAGAACACCGGATCGTCCGGGTCGATGCGGAACGCCTGTCCGTCGAGCGGGGCCGCCATCGCCTCCATGTCCGCGAACGAGATGTCCTTGCCCTGTCCGGCCCACGTGCGGCGCGTCTCCTGCAGGAGCCACGTGCCCATGATGTTGCAGAGGAACCGGAACGTGTCCTCCATGCCGCGTTCGTTGGTGAAAAGGCTGTCCAGCGCGTCCGGCGTGCGGACGGCGGCGCGGAGCTCCGCGCCGAGCAGCGCCCACGTGCCGAGGCTGATGTACAGCGCCTTCTCCGGATCGGCGCACGGCATGGCGAGCACGGCGGATGCGGTGTCGTGCGAAGCGCATTTGACGGCCGGGATGCGCGGGATGCCGAGGCGCGCCGCCGTTTCCTCCTTCAGCACGCCCGCGGGCGAGGCGGGCGGCACAAGCTTCGTGAAGATCCCGGCGGGAAGCCCGGCGAGCCTGGATAAGTCGTCCGTCGCCCACTCCGGCGCGTCGCCTTTCAGCACCGCGCCCGTGCTTGCGATCGTGACCTCGCTCGTCGCGGTCCCCGTGAGCATGAAGTGAAGCGCGTCCGGCATGAAAAGCATGGTCGAGCCGTCCAGCGCGTCCGGGCGGTCGCGCAGCTCGGCGCAGAGCTGGTAGACGGTGTTGAAGACCATCGGCTGGATGCCGTTGTGCGCGTAGAAATCCTGCTTGGAGATCCGCTTGTGGAACGCCTCCATGGCGGATTCCGTGCGACCGTCGCGGTAACAGTACGGATCGTGGATGAGCTCGCCGTCGCGGAACAGCGCGTAATCGACGCCCCAGGTGTCGATGGAAAAGCTTGCCAGGCCCGGGGCGGCGGCAGCGGCTTTCTTCAGCCCGGTTTCCAGTTCGCCGAGGAGCGCGCGGAAGTCCCAGAAATAATGCCCGTCCTTTTCGTACGGGTAGTTTTTGAACCGGTGGATCTCCTCAAGCTCAAGGCGTCCGCCGCGCACGGACCCGAGGATCGCGCGTCCGCTGCTCGCGCCGAGGTCAAACGCCAGATACTGTCTGTTCTGTTCCATGTTCGCATCCTTTCCTGTTTTCCGCCATTATTTTAGCACATCGCCCGGACGTTTTCAAGTTTCTTTCCGCCTTATTTCCCCGTTTTTTCCGCATGCGCCTTGATTTTTTCCGTTTTTCGAGTATTTTATTTTACCCTTCCGGGCGTTTTCCCTGAACGGGGCACATCCGCGCGGAGAGATGGTCGAGCGGTTTAAGGCATCGGTCTTGAAAACCGACGAGGGGCAACCCTCCGGGGGTTCGAATCCCCCTCTCTCCGCCAGTTTTTTTCGCATTTCCCTTTCCCTTTTTCCCCTCCCCCCCGTTTCACCGAATCCGGCATCGGACCGTCTCTCCCGAAAAAAACCGCCCGGCTCCGTGTGGGAACCGGGCAGGCAGATATGCTTCCATTTACCGGAAAAGATTCCGTCGTTCAACGGTCGTTTTTGCGCGGGATGCGATGCTGGCTCGGCGCGACCGGGATCGTGTTGCTCTTCTTTTCCGGGCGGACGACGACGGTGCGCGGCGCTTCGCGGCGCACGGCGGGCGCGGGACCTCCGGGCCGGGCGTCCGGTCGGACGACGATGGTGCGCGGCGGCGGGGGCGGATCGTGACGGCGCGGAGGCGGAGCCCATCTGGGCGGCGCGGGGGGACGCGGACCGATCCCGCCCCAGACCCAGTCGTTTGCGTAATAGAACCAGCCTTCATAGTAGGGGACGTATTCCCCGTAGAAATAGCTGTAGCTGTACTCCGGGATCACCGTTGCGCCCGTTACGATCGTGGTCGCCGGCGTGGTGGTGACCACGGTCGGCGTAGTCGTAACGACGGGGGTGGTGGTAACGACCGGCGTAGTCGTGACGACCGGCGTGGTCGTGACGACCGGCGTGGTGGTAACGACCGGTGTGGTGGTGACGACTGGCGTGGTGGTAACGACCGGCGTGGTGGTGACGACCTGGGTCGTGACGACGCGTTCGCGGGGAGTCA
This sequence comes from uncultured bacterium, assembly GCA_902780135.1. Taxonomy (GTDB): domain Bacteria; phylum Verrucomicrobiota; class Lentisphaeria; order Victivallales; family UBA1829; genus UBA1732. The sequence goes on along the minus strand of CACZEK010000005.1, from coordinate 52,509 downwards.
CGATGACCGGAGCGGGACGCGGTTCGAAGACCGCGCGCACCAGATTCACGATGTCGGCCGCGAGCTGGATGCCGTTGCTCGGGCGTGGCGGCGGGGGACCGTGGCGCCCCTGCGCGAAAGCTGCCGGAGCGAGAATTGCCGCCGCGGTGATCGCGGCGCCGATAGCGAGCGTCTTGTTGAGAGTCTTCATAGTCGGATCTCCTATGTTGAGGGTTCCAAAATCAATTCGACAATCGAACGTTCTTATTTGTCTGATAAAATATAATCCGAATAATTTGTATTGTCAAATTGATTTTTAAACTTTTTTCGATTTTTTTTGGAAAACCGAATTAATTGAGCTCAACTTAAATGTCGGAGACCTCCTCGTTTTCGTTGCGGTCCAGATGATGAACGTCCGTCAGGACGCCGTCGAAGGTGTCGAGAATGGATGCGATGAACGGATTGCGCTCCGTTTGGCGCCGCAGCGCCTCCGCGTCCTCCTTCTGCTTGCGGATTTCGGGCGTGACGAGGCCGGGACGGCGTTCCACGTTCAGATACGCGCCGGGACGTTCCGCGATGGCGGCGAGCCTCATGTCGAGCAGCGGTTTTTCGCGGGAGACGAGGATGGATTCGCCGACGGAGTACAGGGAGTCGAACGCGATCTGAAGGCAGGGGCCGTTGAAGGAGATGACCTTGGCGGCGAGCATTGCCTGCGCGAGGGTCTTTTTGCAGAGCGTCTCGCGGACGTCGAGGATCAGCTTTTCCCAGACGACCGGGCCGGGGATCTCCTCGGATTCGGCGTCGGCGTCTTTCCGCGCGGATGCGGATTCGGCGCGGCGGCGCGTGCGCGCCGGAGCGGACCGCACGGCTTTTTCCTCTTCGGGCGGACGCTCGATGACCGGTTCGGTTATGACCTCGATCTGAGGTTCGGGCGCAAGCGCGGGTTCGGGCGCGGGCACGGAAATGACCTCGATCCGGGGTTCGGTCGCGGGTTCCGGTTTGACCTCGGGGACGGATTCCCGGGCCGGGGGTTCCGTTATGACCTCGGTCTGAGGCTCCGGCGCGGGTTCGGTCGCGGGTTCGGTCGCGGGTTCCGCAACGGGTTTCGTCTCGGGGTCCCGAATAGAAGCTTGTTCCGCCTCGGACTGAACCTGCGAAGCGGCACCCGTCACCGGGGCGGCGACGGAGGGGACGGAGTCAACGGCCGTTTTTTTTTCCGTTTCGGGCGCGGTCCGGGGTTGCTGGACGGGCTGCGGCTCGGGCTGCGGGGCGGGCTGCTTTCCGATCTCGTTCACGGGGACGGCGGGGATGGACGGCACTGCGAAGCGGGAGCCGGGCGTGGTGAACGCCTGACCGGCGGGCAGTTCGTAGAGCGGGACCACGGATTCGAGGGGAGCGAGTTCGCCGTTGGAGCGGATCTGGTTGAGGCGCGCGATGAGGTCGGCGATCTGGGGGGCGTGCGCGATGCGCATTGCCTTCAGGAGGATGGATTCGAGGAAGACCTGCTTGTTGATGGCGTCGCGGAGGAGATACCCCGCGCCGGAGATGCTTTCGAGGAGACGCTGGACGGAGGCTGGCGCGACGGTGGCGGCGACGCGCTGGAAGGCTTCGATCTTGTCCGGGGTCTCGTCGAGCACGGAGGCGGGGTCGCCGAGGATGCGGCTGAGGAGGATGCCGCGGAGCCAGGAGATGATCTCCTCGAAGAGCGTTTCGAGGTTTTTGCCCTGTTCGGCGAAATCGTGGATGTCGCGGATGACTGCCGAGCGGTCGTTGTGCGTGATGGCGTTCAGCAGGGATTCCATTTCCTTGGGCGCGGTGAGCCCGAAGAGCTCGAGCGCCTGCTGTTCGGTGATGCCGGACTCGTCGCCGCCGAAGAAGGAGATAAGCTGGTCGAGCAGGGACTGGGCGTCGCGCATGCCGCCGTCGGCGGCCTGGGCGATGACGTTGACCGCCTCTTTCGAGATCCTGACGTTTTCGGCGTCGCAGATCATCTGGAGGCGCGCGGCGATGGCGTTGGTCTGGATTCGGCGGAGGTCGAACCTCTGGCACCGGGAAATGACGGTGGGGAGGACCTTGTTGACCTCGGTGGTGGCGAAGATGAACTTGGCATGGGCGGGGGGCTCCTCAATGGTCTTGAGGAGGGCGTTCCATGCGCTCTTGGAGAGCATGTGGACTTCGTCGATGATGTAGATCTTGTATTTGGACCGGATGGGGAGGTGCTGGACGTCCTCGCAGAGCTCGCGCGCCTTTTCGACCTGGGTGTGCGTGGCGGCGTCGATCTCGATCACGTCCACGTTGGTCTCGTCGGCGATGGATCGGCAGGATTCGCACTGGCAGCACGGCTCGCCGTCCTGCGGGTTTTCGCAGTTCAGCGCCTTTGCGAAGATGCGGGCGGTGGTGGTCTTGCCGATGCCGCGGGGGCCGACGAAGAGGTATGCGTGAGCGATGCGACCGGAGCGCACGGCGTTTTTGAGCGTGCGCGCGATATGTTCCTGTCCGACCATGTCGGAGAATCTTTGCGGGCGCCACTTCCTGGCGATTACCTGATAAGACATAAGCTCGGAGTCCTTCCGTTATGCGCGGTGCGGCGGCATCATCTGTGCCAGGTGTTGAGTCGGACGGCCTGCCACAGGGAGCCGACCGGGTCGATCTTCTTGCGTTCCTTGACCGCCATGGGGATCGGGACGTGGGTGAAGGATTCGCTCCAGTGCCCGATGACGACGTCGGTACGTCCGGACATGGCGGCGTGGACGGCGTTCTGCGCGAGCATGAGGCAGAAGACGGCGTCGGTGCCGTTGGCTGCTCCCGCGCGGATCTGGTAGGTGGGGTCGAAATACTTCACGTTGACCTCGAGGCCGGCTTCCTTCGCCTGCTTTTTGATCTCGTCCTTGAGGAAGATCCCGATGTTTTTGTTGAGGAGGTTGCCGGACTTGTCGAGCTCGCGTTCGCCGGGGATGAGGTCCTGGCCCGCGCCCTCGGCGACGATGATGACGGCGTGATGGCGGCGGCGGATGCGTTCGAAGAGGAGCGGCATGAAGGCGTTTTCGCCGTCGTTGAGGGTGAATTTGACCTCGGGGACGAGGCAGAAATTGATGTGCGTGTTGGCGAGCGTCGCATAGGCGGCGATGAATCCGCTGTCGCGGCCCATCACGTGCACGAGGCCGACGCCGTTGTACGCGCCTTTCGCCTCGTTGTGGGCGGCGGTGATGATCGGGTTCGTGGCGTAGACCGCGGTCTCGAAACCGAACGTGCGGTCCATGAAGCAGATGTCGTTGTCGATCGTCTTCGGGATGCCGACCACGCTGATGTTCAGGTGGCGTTTCTCCGCGGCCTCGGCGATGGCGTGCGCGCTGCGGAGCGTGCCGTCGCCGCCGATGCAGAAGAGCATGTTGATGTCCATGCGGACGAGCGTTTCCAGCATTTTCTCCGGGTCCTGCGCGCCGCGCGAGGAGCCGAGGATGGTGCCGCCGGTCTCGTGGATGTTGTCGACCGAATCCTCGTCGAGGATGACGGGCTGGTAGCCGAGGTCGGAATTGAGGCCGGCGTAGCCGTAGGGGATGCCGTAGACGAGCGGCACGCCGTAGGTCTGGCGCAGCGTCAGGGTGAGCCCCTTGATCACGTCGTTCAGGCCGGGGCAGAGCCCGCCCGCGGTGAGGATGGCGGCCTTGCTCCAGCGCGGGTCGTGGAAGATCATTTTGCGGACGCCCGCCCGTTCGAAGACCGGCACGCAGCCGTTCATCGCCTTCGTGTGCTCGAGCAGGAAAGTATAATCGCGGTCGAGCAGGATCGCTTCGTCGTCCGTATGGAAATGGACGGGACTGTCGAAGAGCGGGGACTTGATCTGGCATTCGCCGAGTTTGCTGACCTCAAAGAATTTGGGGGTGACGGACGCTGGCATGGGAATCATCCTTCTGTAGTGTGAACATGGTCATCCTCTCCGGGACCATATCTATTTAATTAATGCAAAGAGAATATATATCCGGTTTGACTGGTTTTCAAGGCGGTTTTTCGAAAAAAGCGCGATTTGAATGCGCCGCGTTCCCGAATGCCCGGAACGGCGGGGGACGGCGCCGCGGAACGGCGAACGGCGTTTCTTCCCGGGATAATTGCAGAATCCGGTTGATTTCTTTCCGAACCTGTGGTACATTACAATGCAAGACGCCAACCCCCCAACCCGTAAGAAAAGGTGAACCTTATGCCGATCCGGCCTGCTTTCCCGCGGCTGTCCGCCGGTCTTCTTGTCTCCGCCGTTCTGCTCTCCGCGCTGCCCGGATGCACCAGACGCATCGATGCCTCGAACGAGGACAAATACTACAAGACCTATACCCAGGTCATGGATTCCCTGCCCGCATCGGAACAGCGCGAGTTCGACGAGGGCATGACCACGATCTGGTTCTACTCCGAATCCGACGAGGCGACCCATGCGATGATCCATGGCAAGTCCGGCAAGGAGATACTGGCAATGGTCAGGGAGATGAAGGCGTCCCTCCCGAAACTTGACACCTCGTCCAAAGAGGCGTTCGAGGATTCCCTGTCAAGGATCCGCGCCTCGCTTCCCCCCTCCAAAGTCGAGGACTTTCATGCGTGGGCGAAGGAGCTGCCGCCGTTCCGGCAGGGCGATCCGAGACTCGGCGCCCTGAACGGAATGACGTTTCAGAAGATCATCGAAAACCGCGATTTCACAAACGGGCAGAATCACGGGCTGCCCAAGGACTGAGCGTCCCCGTTTTTTCCGTTCTTCCCGCGATCATCCCCCCCCCGGAAAACAAAAACCCCGGCGGACCGGAGTCCGACGGGGAGAGGAACGAAATCGGATCAAAGTCATTTGATCGGGGAGGAATTCTGCGGGATCGAGGGCGGTGCGCCGAACCCGCCGGGCGCGCCTCCGAAACCGGGTGCGCCGGGAACCCCTCCGAACCCGGGCGCGCCGCCGAAACCGGGCGCGCCGAACCCGCCGCCCTGGCCGCCGCGATGCTGGTCGCCGCGCTGTCCGCTGCCCTGTCCGCGATGCTGTCCGCTGCCGCCTCTGCCGCCCTGACGGTTGTTGTCGAGGTCGGGGAGTCTGCTGCGGGCGCTCTGTTCGTTCTGCTTGCGCAGGGCGTCTTCATAGGTGGGCGCCTTGTCGGGGTTCAGGTAGTCGGCGATGGTGGAGTCGATGAAGATGTCGGCGTTTTTCACGCGCTCTTCATGCTGTTTTTTGAGGATGGCGAGACGTTCCTGCGCGGATGCGATGACGTCTTCCGTCTCCGCGATCTGGCGTTCCGCGGACTTGTTGTAGGTCTTGAACCGCTCGCCGATGAGCTCGCGGAGTTCGGATTTGATCTTGTCCTTTTCGGCGTTGCCGGTGGCTTTGAGGTATTTTTCCCGAAGCTCCATTGCCGCCTTGTATTCGTTTTCCTGCTGGCCGGAGACGAGTTCGCGAAGCTCCTTGCGGAACGCTTCGTAATCGGTCCGCATGAGATTCATGAGGCGTTCGCGCTCTTCCGCCGGGATCGAGTCGATCATGGACATGTTGCGGCGGGAATTGTCGCCCATGCCGGGCACTCCTCCGAAACCGGGGCCGCCGCCGAAGCCGCCGCCCATTCCGGAACCGCCGCCGAAGCCGCCGCCCATTCCGGGACCGCCGCCGAAGCCGCCGCCCATTCCGGGACCGCCGCCGAAGCCGCCGCCCATTCCGGGGCCGCCGCCGAAGCCGCCGCCCATTCCGGGACCGCCGCCGAAGCCGCCGCCCATGCCGGGTGCGCCGCCGAAGCCGCTTCCGAAACCGGGCGTGCCGCCGAACCCGCCGCCGAATCCGCTTCCGAAACCGGGCGTGCCGCCGAAGCCGCCGCCTATTCCGGGAGCGCCGCCGAAGCCCTGTTCCCACGGATTTCCGCCGCCGAAGCCGTTTCCGGGGGATCCGAACCCGAAGTTCCAGGGAGAGACCGGGATGTCGGTCCAGGGATTGCCGGACCCGAAAAGACCGCCGGGCCTGTTTCTGCCGCCGGACGGGGAGGAATCGCTGTTGTTATTGTTTCTGTCTCTGTTTTCCCAGGGGCTGTCCATGCCGAAGAAGCTGTTGCCTCCAAAGAACATAGGACTGTCGTCCCAGGGGTTGAAACCGGGTGTGCCGCCGAAGGCGCCGCCCATGCCGGGACCGCCGCCGAAGCCGCTTCCGAAACCGCCGCCGAAACCGCCGCCGGGCTGGCCGCCGAAGCCGCCGAAGCCCTGTTCCCACGGATTGCCGCCGCCGGGCGTGCCGCCGAAGCCGCCGCCGAAGCCGCCGCCGGGCTGGCTCCACGGCGAATTCTTCCATGGATCGTCATTCGTTTTCTCGTCTTTTTCCCCGTCCTTTTTCTCCTCCCCGCCGCCGGATGCCCGCTGCCCGCCGAACGTCCAGGGATTCTGCCCCCACTGCTGGCCGGGGAACGAGATCATCGGGATGCGGCCGGGCTGCGACGGGTTGTTCTGCTCCGTTTTCGGCTTTTCGTCGGATTTGGACGCGTCGTCGTTCGCTTCCTGCGCGGCAAGCGCGGCGGAAACGGCGGAGCAAAACAGGACAAGCAGGATTTTCCGGGTAGCGTTCATGGCTGTATCTCCGGGGCTGAGATCGAAGAGATGCGGATCAGTTTTCCGCGTAGGCAGCGAAATCGGCTTCGAGCTGGGCGATCAGAAGATCGGTGTCGGAAAGGGAGAGGTCCGAAATCGAATTCGTCAGCTCCATGGAAACCTTCGTGAGTTCGCCGTCCATGACGGCGCCGGTCCAGTCGCCGGTCGCGGTCACCTGGGTCGGGACCGCCAGCTGCTGCGGCTTGCTCATCGGATTGAAGCAGAAGAGGAAACAGACTGCGAGAGCCGCCGCGACCGGGATCAGGATGCGGAACGCCTTGCCGATGTGTTTTCTGCGGGCGTTGGCGGAAGCCGTGAAAGCTGCGGCGGTGCGGATGGCGTCGTCGACATGCTTCGGGGGCTCCAGGTCCGGAAGGACGCCGTGAAGGCGGTTTGCCGCCGCAACGTCCTGAGCGACAGCGCGGACGGCGTCGTCGACATGCTTCGGGGGCTCCATGTCCGGGAGTGCGCTGAGGAAACGGTTTGCAAATGCAGCCTCGGCAGCGGCGGCGCGGATTGCGTCGTCGACATGCTTCGGGGGCTCGGCCTCCGGCAAATCGCAGGAGAGGAAACGTTCGAGATCATCGGCAAATGCTTTGCACTCGTGACAAATGCGAAGATGCGCCGAGACGTCGTCATTGAATTCGCCAATCGCGACCTTCTCTTGAATAAATTCACAAATGTTCATGGTTTCACCTCAGGAATTGTCAGATTCCCAGTCTTTCAGTTTGTTCGTAAGTTGTTTGATCGCATATCTCATACGGGCGAGACTCGTATTCACGGAGCAGTTCTGGATCTTCGCGATCTGCTGGAACGGGATGTTCTCCCGGCGCAGCAGGAAGACCTCGCGGAGTTCGGGCGTCAGCGAGTTCAGAGCCTCGGTGAGACGCCTGGCGCGTTCGTGTTCGTCCATCTCGCTGCCGGGCGTATCGCCGGAGGTGTCCTCCGCGGTGTCTCCGTAAGTCTCGTCCAGTTCGTCCTCGGCTCTCCGTTTCAAGGAGCGGTAATAATCGATGATGAGGTTGTGGGCGATCCTCATGAGCCATGCGGAGAATTTCTCCTGATCGCGGTAGGTCGACAGATTGTCGATCGCACGCATCCATGTCTGCTGGAATACGTCGTCCGCCTGGCTGGTGTGCCCCTGCATCTGCCGGTTCACGTAGCCGTAAAGCGGACGCCTGTATCGTTCGTAAAGAGCATCAAAAGCAGGACTTGATCCACTTTGGAATTCCTGGATAAGCTCCAGATCGGTTTTATCTGTTTCCATGTCTCGAAATCCCATTATGGTTGCTTCGATACCCAAATAACGCTTTCGCGCCGCATCTTATTGTATATACCGGAAATTTTTTTCGATTTTTTTTTGATTTCCGCTGAAACAGGCCGGTCGGCGTCCAGAAAATCCACCGAATCAATCTCCTCCGGCGTGACCCACCGGAACCCCTGGCGGTCCTTTGCCGACGGGGAATCGTCCGAGACCGCCAGAAAAAAAGTAACGCGGACATATTTGACGCCGTAATCGTGTTCCATGACCGTCAGGACCGGTCCGACTGCGATCTCCATGCCGAGTTCCTCGCGGATCTCCCGGCGGATGCAGTCCTCCGGCGTTTCGCCCGGTTCGATCTTGCCGCCGGGAAACTCCCATTTCCCCGCCATGTGCTTGCCCGCCGGACGCGAACACACCAGGATGCGTCCGTCCGCGCCGCCGATCACCGCAGCCGTCACATCCACAAGGGGTTCCGAAGAAAACAGCAGTCCCTTGAACTGCTTTGACGGGTCGACCGGATACGACGCGGACCGCCGGACGCCGGGGACCCAAAGGATTTCCGCCGGTTCATCAGCATTCCGCACCACGGGACGCAGGGGCTGTTCTTCGGCGGAGACATGGGCGTCGGTAAAGAGTTTCTTGAGCGAAACGGAATACTCCGCGCCGAAGGGCGTCAGCTCGTCGCCGGACTTCCGTGCCGCGAGAAGAAGCTTATCCGGAAACGTCTCAGCATCAAAGAGAACCGCATCCGCGCCGGACGGCATTCCGCCGCCGGAGACCTCCTCGCGGAACCGCAGGACGGTCTTGCCGAAACGGATGGCAGGAACAACGCGGTAGTCCCAGACGACCGGACCGGCGGATTCGTTTTTCGCGGCGACTTCCTTTTGCAGCAATCCGTTGCTCCACAGGAATATCTGTCCGCCGTCGACGGGGATTTGCCCCGATGCGGCATGGCGGTCCGGGGCGTCGAGCAGATCGCGCAGGCGTTCGATGAAATGGCGGTCGGGGATCTGTCCGCCGAGCCAGAGCCGCAGGACGCGTGGCAGAAGCGCGGGCGGAAGCTTTTTCAGTTCGTTCAGGTCCAGACCGCCGGGACGGACTGCCTGGCGGAACGCCTCCTCCGCGGCATCGTCGAGCGCCGCCGCATCGTCGGCAATGGCATGGAGCGCGGTCAGGATCCCGGCGCGGGCGCGCGGGAATTCGCGGTAGAGAACAGGCAGGACGGCGTTGCGGAGTTTGTTGCGGTCGTAGTCGTTTTGCAGATTGGTGAAATCGGTGCGGAACGCATGGATGCCGCGTTCGGCGAGCCAGGCTTCGATCCCGGCGCGCGGGACCTCCAGCAGGGGCCGGAGCCAGGTGACGCCGTTGAATTCTCGGACGGCGTGGAGCGCATGCAGCCCGGAGAGGTTCGAGCCGCGCATGAGCCGCAGGAACAGCGATTCGATGCGGTCGTCGGCGTTGTGTCCCAGGGCGACCGCCGCGGGCTGATTTTCCGTTTCGCGGACGATCTCCTGCCAGGCTTCCTGTCTGAGACGGCGGGCGGCGGCCTCCGTGCCTTCGCCGGGGCGCATGTTGTCCGGGACAAGGAGCGGGACGACCCGGAGCGGAACGCCGAGCCTGTCGCAGACGGTCCGGCAGAAATCCGCGTCGGCGAGGCTCTCCGCGCCCCGGATGCCGTGTTCGAAATGCACCGCGCGGAGTTCCCACGGCGCATCCTTCGCGAGTTCGGAAAGGCGCACGAGCAGGGCGAGGCTGTCCGCGCCGCCGCTGAACGAAGCGTAGACGGTGCGGATGCCCGACGGGATGGAGGAATCGGGGAAAAGCGGACCGGACATGGTGAAGGGGGAAATCTGTGCGGCGCGGCCGGCGCCGCGATTCAGCCGGGAGACGGTCAGAGCTCGGCGATCGCCTTCTGGTAGGTCTCCTTGGACTGCGCGCCGAGGAACTGCTTCACGATCTGTCCGTCCTTCAGGAGCAGCACGGTCGGGAGGCTGTGGACGCGGAATCTGGCGGCGAGCATGGGCTGGAGGTCGACGTCGACGTAGCCGAACGCGACGCCGGGATTTTCGTTTGCGAGCTCCTCGATGATCGGGGCGATCTTCTTGCAGTAGACGCACCATTCGGCGCCGAAGTCGATCAGCGCGGGCTTCGAGCCGACGAGGCTGTCGAAATTGGATTCGGAAAGGATATTGATGCTCATGTCCGGTCTCCGTGTTTTATGAGGTTGCGTGTCAAAGTTCGCGCCGCCGCGGCGCACTGCCGCCGGGACGCCCGAACATACTCTACTCCGGCTTGCCCCGTTTTTCAAGCCGTTTTGCAATCTTTTTCGGGAAAACGCGCGCGAATCCGGTCAGTGCGCGGCGATCTGCTTGTAGTCGGCGGCGAAACGTTTGACCTCGTCGTAAGAGATCAGGCCGTCGGCGCAGAGGTCCTCCATGGAACGCTGGAGCGTGCACATGCCGTCCTTCTGGCTGGTCTCGATCACGGTCTGGAGCTGGTGCGTCTTGCCCTCGCGGATGAGCGCTTGCACGGGCGGGGTGCCGATCATGATCTCGAACGCGGCGAGGCGGCTGGAGCCGTCGATGCTCGGGATGAGGCGCTGCGAGATCACGGCGAGGATGGTGCTCGCGAGCTGGAGGCGGATCTGGTTCTGCTGGTACATGGGGAACGAGTCGACGATGCGGTCGACGGTCTGCGGCGCGCTGTTCGTGTGGATGGTGGCGAAGACGAGATGCCCGGTCTCGGCGGCGGTGAGCGCGGCGGAGATGGTCTCGGTGTCGCGCATTTCGCCGACCATGATGACGTCCGGGGCTTCGCGGAGGGCGTATTTGAGGGCGGAGGCGAAGCTGTGCGTGTCGGCGTGGAGTTCGCGCTGCTCGACGATCGAATTGATGTTGCGGTGCACGTACTCGATCGGGTCCTCGATCGTGATGATGTGGGCGTTGCGCGTGCGGTTGATGACGTCGAGGAGCGAGGCGAGCGTGGTGGACTTGCCGCTTCCGGTCGGGCCGGTCATGAGGATGAGCCCCTGGCGTTTCGAGCAGAGCCCGGACACGACTTCCGGGAGTCCGAGCTGTTCGGGCGTCGGGATCTTCACGTTCACGACGCGGGCGACCATGCCGAGCGTGCCGCGCTGGAAGAAGGCGTTCACGCGGAAGCGCGAGTTCGGGATGTTCAGCTCCTTGCCGAAGTCGACGGACAGCGCGAAGTCGAGTTCGCGGTTCTCCTCCAGCTCGACGCGCTGGCGCTGGTTGATGACGCTGAAGAGCAGGCGGCGCACGTCGTCGTTGTCGAGGACCGGCATGTTGAGCTCGCGGAGTTCGCCGTTGATGCGGAGCGTGGGGCGGACGCCGGTGGACAGGATGAGGTCGCTTGCCTTCACCTGGAGCGAGGCGAGGAAGAGGGTCCGCATGTCGACCACGGTGTCGTCCGTCGCGCCCTCGAGCTTCGAGCCGTAGTAGCTGCGGAACGCGTCGACGCCGCTCTCCATGCCCTTCACGAGCAGGTCGAATTCGTCGCGGTCCTCGGCGGCGAGCCGGGCGTCCGGCAGCGCGATCTTCCCGGTCTGGTACAGGCGGAAGATGGAGCGGTTGAACGGGATCATGCCCTGTTCGATGTTGCTGCGGAGGGCGTCGTCCAGCGACCTGTAGTCGCGCCCGGCGACGAGCTTGCGGACGAGCGCGGTGCCGAGCAGGATCTCGACGGCGGGGACCATGCCGCCGTCCGAGGACGGGATCAGCCTCTGCGCCACGATGCCGTTCAGCGCGGCCCCGAGGTCGGTTGCGATTTGCTCGCGCCCGTCCTCCGGGAACATGTTGATGATGCGTTCGACCGCTTGGACGGAGCCGGAGGTGTGGACGGTGCTGACGACGAGGTGTCCTGTGAGGGCGGCGTTGATGGCGGTGGCGATGGTCTCCGGGTCGCGCATTTCGCCGATCACGATCACGTCCGGGTTCTCGCGGAGCGCGCTGCGGAGCGCGGAGGAGAACCCGCCCTCGCGGTGGGTGTCGATCTCGCGCTGGGAGACCACGGATTCGCGGTCGGAATACACGAACTCGACCGGGTCCTCCAGCGTGAGGATGTGCTTGTGCACGGTGCGGTTGATGTGGTTGACCATGGCGGCGAGCGTGGTGGATTTGCCGCAGCCCGTGGTGCCCGCCACCAGGATCAGCCCGCGCGGGGCCTCGGCGAGCTTGTCCAGCAGCGCCGGCAGGTTCAGGTCCGCCGTCATGATGTCGTCGCCGTTCAGGATCGGGCGGACCGCCGCCGCCGGGCCGTTGAGAGTCCGGAAGAAGTTCACGCGGATGCGGCTGCCGTCCGGGAGCCGCCAGGAGGCGTCGAACGCCCCGGACTCCGCATAGGCCGCGTCTCCGCGTTCGCCGATGACCGCCCGGCGGAACGCGTCCATGGACTCCGCCGCGACCGTGCCGAACGTCCCCATGGGGGCGACGACGCCGCGGATGCGCGCATTCGGCTTTTTCCCGGCGGAAAGGAAGAGGTCGGAGACGTGCGCCCCGGCGGCGAACTGCAGAATCGGCAGGATGGAGTTCATCGTGAGTCCTTCGGTTGTTTGTTGCTGCTGTATCGGCATTAAAATATCCGTGCAAACGCGATTTGTCAAGTCCGCGCGCCGCGAAAACCCGCGCGAAACGCGTCCCGGTGCGGAAAAAAGAGGGAAAAAAGCGGAAAAATGGGAAAAGCGCTTTGATGAATCCAAATCTTGTGCTATATTGTTTAAGGCGCGTCTGCTTTTATATTCTAATGCAGGCGGCCTGTGAAACTTTTTTTGCAACCGAAACTTTTTTGCGCGACATCACGAGGTGCGAGCATGGCTCTCTGGGGCGGCAGATTCGCCGAACAAACACAACGCAGCGTCCAGGACTTCACGCAGTCCATTTCCTACGATAAACGTCTCTACAAGCACGACATCGCGGGCAGCATGGCACACGCCGCCATGCTCGGCGCCGCCGGGATCATCCCGAAGGAATCCGCCGACGCCATCTGCCGCAAGCTCGCGGTCCTGAAACGCAGGATCGCCGAGGGAAAGATGGAGTTCAAGGTCGAGCTGGAAGACATCCACATGCACATCGAGACCGCGCTGACCGAGGCGCTCGGCCCGGAAGGCGCGCGCGTCCACACGGCGCGCAGCCGCAACGACCAGATCGCGCTCGACATCCGGCTGTACCTGCGCGACGAGATCGACGACCTGACGAAGGAGATCCGTGCGCTCCAGGCCGCGCTGGTGAAGAAGGCGGACGAGCACAAGCGCACCATCATGCCCGGCTTCACGCACATGCAGCACGCGCAGCCCGTCCTGCTGGCGCACCACCTGCTCGCCTACGTCGAAATGCTCGACCGCGACGCCGGACGCCTCGCCGACGCGCGCAAACGCATCAACGTGATGCCGCTCGGTTCGGGCGCGATCGCCGGGACCACGCTGCCCATCGACCGCGAATTCGTGCGGAAACGCCTGAAATTCCCGAAGATGACGCGGAACAGCATGGACGCCGTGGCGGACCGCGATTTCGCGTGCGAACTGCTCGCCGCGCTTTCCATTTTCGCCATGCACATTTCGCGTCTCTCCGAGGACCTGATCCTCTGGATGTCGCAGGAATTCTCGTTCGTCACGTTCGGCGACGCCTTCTGCACCGGGTCCAGCCTGATGCCGCAGAAGAAAAACCCGGACATCGCGGAGCTTTCCCGCGGCAAGACTGGCCGCATCTACGGCGACCTGACCGCGCTCCTCACCATCTGCAAGGGCCTCCCGCTGACCTACAACCGCGACCTGCAGGAGGACAAGGAGCCGCTCTTCGACGCCATCGACACCGTCCACGCCATCCTCAGCGTCTATCCCGCCATGATCGGCTCCATGAAGGTCAACAAGGACGCGATGCTGAAGGCGGCGTCCGACCCCGGCCTGATGGCGACCGACCTCGCCGAAGCGCTCGTCCGCAAGGGCGTGCCGTTCCGGTTCGCCCACCACAAAGTCGGCGCGCTGGTCAAATATGCCGCCGACCGCGGCAGGCTCCTGAACGAGCTCACGCTGAAGGAGATGAAGAGCGTGTTCCCGGAGGCCGACGCCTCCATGCTGAAGATTTTCGCCCCCGCCCGCGCAGTCGAAGGGCGCGACGTCTACGGCGCAACCGGATTCAAACAGGTCGCCTCGCAGGTCGCGTTCTGGAAAAAGGAGCTTCGTATTCCGTCATGACCAAATTCCCGCGGAATCTTCTTGCCGGCGCGGCCGCCGGATTCCTCTGCCTCTGCGGCGCGCTGACCGCCGAGGCGCAGGACATCTTCCTGCGCCCCGCCATGGAGTCGTTCGTGGACAAGGACACCCTGCTGGTGTTTCCCGCCCAGGTCGACACGTTCCAGAAAGTCCGCGTTCGCAAGAACGAAAACCCGGTGTTCGGCACGGTGGTCCGCTATGAAAACGAGGCGGGAACCTGCGCCGACGTGTATATCTATTCTCTCGACACGGGCGCGAAGCCGGTCCAGCAGGATATGTATGAGAAGCATTGCGAGGAGACCGACCGGGGCATCCTGAACATGTCCGCGCAGAATCCGAAGATCACCTCGGTGGTCCATTTCGAAGCGCCCGGGCGGAAGGCCCCCGAAGGCGGATACGAGATGCGGTACCGGATCCGGAACGGCGCCACGCAGATGGATTCCGTCCTGTATCTGGCGCTGTATCACGGCAAGCTCATCAAGGTCCGCATTTCCTATTCGCCCGAGGATACGGACGAAGCCGTGCACGCCTGCCTTTTCATCGACGCCGTCGCCGCCATGCTGAGCAAGGAAAAAGCCGCGGAGGCGCAGAAGCCCGACGCTCCGAAGACCGGCGCGCCGGAACCCGGGGCGAAGAAATCCTGAGAGTTGAATGAACCGTCCTCTGTTTGGAACGGAGCGTTCCGGCAGACAGGCGGTCTTATCCCCGTTTGAGGAGTCCGACCGATGCCCGGAGCAAAGCCATTCGCCATTCCCGAGGAAGAGTTCGAGGAGGAGTACGTCCGTCCCTCAAGCGGACCCGGCGGCCAGCATCAGAACAAGACCGAAAACGGCGTCCGCCTGCAGTGGAACGTCGCGGCGACGGCCGTCCTGACCGATGCGCAGAAGGAACGCCTCCGCGTCTTCGCCGCGCCGTACATGCAGGGCGACCTCCTCGTCGTCATGGAGCGTTCCAGCCGGAGTCTGGCGCGGAACCGGGAACATGCCCGCGAGCGCATCCGGGATCTTGCGCTGGCGGCGCGGCCGGAACCCCGCAAACGCCGTCCCACGAAGCCGACCAAAGCCTCGAAGGAACGCCGCCTGAAGGAAAAAGCGGTCCGCAGCCGCATCAAGGCGCTTCGTTCGGGACGGGATTCAGAATAACTGGATCGCTTCGCGGATGGAGACGATCCAGCTGCAGACGTTGTGGAAATCCGCCTTCGGGATCACGCGCTTCGTGCCGCCCTTCAGAAGCGGAGCAAGCACGATCTCGCTGGACTTTCGCGTGTAGACCGCGAAAAGGAATTCCTTTTTGCCCCGGAGTTTCGCGAGCACCGTGTCGCCGTCGCCGGGCGCGTCGGGCCAGCGGAGGAGAAGCCTGGTCCCGGCGGGGAAGAACCCCTTCTGCTCCTTGTCGACCTCGACGGCGAAATGGCCGGGCATGACCTGCGAGGTGAAAGCGGCGGTCTTCCCGGATTTTTCCCGGATGATCTCTTCGATCGGGTCGATCTGCGGATCGAAATCCGCCAGGTCCGACAGATGAAGGAGCGGAGCTGCCGCCTTGTGCGCCGGACCCGCGCCGTACCAGACCGGGGACTGTTCCCGCAGGACGCAGTTCGCGCCCGCGGCGACCGGCCCGTAGGGATAGGTCATGGATTCGCCCGGGTCGAGGTATTCGCCGATCAGCGGCAGCAGGTTCTGCCACACGGTCGCGTTGATCTTGCGGGTGCGTCCGGTGAGCCAGTATGTGACGGTCGTGTGGGAAACGCCGATGGTACGGGCGAAGCTGAGTACGCTTCCGCTCTTTTTGATTGCGGTCTGGATCGCTTTCTGAATGGATTCGGTGATGACCATGTTTTTATCCTCTTGGACGGGCTTGGTTTTTGCGGACGAACCGCGGATGAAGTTCCTGGACATGTCCGGGACGGCATTGCCGGACGGAAAAAAATACCATTTCCAACACTATACACCGGAATGCAACAACTTTCAAGTCATTTTTATTCAAAAAATACAAAACACAATTTAGAAAAAACATACATTTCTACGCATGTTCGAACTTCCCGCGCCGGACGTTCCCCGTCCCGTGCGGACACGAAAAGCCGCCCCTGCCGGGAGAGCGGCGGGGCGGCCGGATGATGATTGCGCCGTTTCGCGCGGGATCGGGCGGGGAGCTTACTTGACCGGCTCCCGGATGCCTTCTTCGGTCTGGCGGACGGGCTTGATCGTGCCGTCCTCGTTGAAGAACAGCTCGTCGACGCAGACCGCACGGCGTCCGAGGGCGCCGCCTTCGCCGTTGATGGAGAGCGCGGCGTTGTGGTAGAAGAGGAAGGTGCGTCCCTTGAAATCGACCACGGCGGGATGGATGGTGAAGCTGTTGCGCGCGGATCCGGTGACCTGTCCGCGGTAGGTCCAGGGGCCGGTGATCTTTTCTGCGGTGGCGTAGGCGATGACCTCGTTGCCCTGCGGGTTCTTGTGGTTCGCCTCGTCGCCGTAGGTGCGGGAGGCGTAGATGCAGTAGTAGAGTCCGTTGCGCTTGTAGAGCCAGGGGCCTTCCTCGTAGCTCTGCATCTTCAGGTCGGTGATCTCGCCGTCGAGCTCAAGCATGTTGTCTTTGAGCTTGGCAAGATAGCAGTTGCCGTTGCCCCAGCAGAGCCACGCGGTGCCGTCGTCGTCGATGAGGCAGGTCGGGTCGATGTCGTTCCAGCCCATGAAACCGTGGGTCAGGTCGTCGACGACCACGGGCTTTTCGTAGGTCTTCCAGGGACCGACCGGGTTGTCGGAGGTGGCGACGTTGATGGACTGTCCGCCGTACTTGTCGTTGCGGATGGTGACGTACCAGTAGTAGGTGTCGCCCTTCTTCACGACCTGCGCGGCCCAGCAGGTGTTCTTCTGGCCGTGCGGGAAGTCGGTGGAGGTGAGGACGTCGCCGTAGGACTTCCAGTTCACGAGGTCCTTGGTGGAGTAGGCGCGCCACGCCTTGATCGTGAACATCTCGCGTCCGTGGGCGTCGTCGTGCCCGGCGTAGAGGTACAGCGTGTCGCCGACGACGAGCGCGGCGGGGTCGGCGGTCCAGACGTCCTTGAAGAGCGGATTGCCGGTGGTCTTGACCTCGACCGGCTCGGCGGGTTTCGCGCTGCCCGCGTCAGCCGCGCCGCCGAAGATGCCTTCCTTCGTCATGACGATCTGCTTCATGGTGCCGTCGGGGTTGTATTCGAGCTTGTCGATGCAGACGGAACGGTTGTAGCTGCCGCCGCCGGGGAGCGTGCCGTCGTGGTAGAAGAAATACCACTGGCCGTTGAACTGCGCGATGCCGGGGTGGTTCGTGCTGGTGTTCTTGTTGCCGTCGCAGAGGATGCCCTTCGCTTCGAAGTGCCCTTCGATGCTGTCCGCCATGGCGTAGGCGATGCGCTCGGGCATGAACCCGGAGGCGTAGGTGAGGTAGTATTTGCCGTTGTACTTGTGGATCCAGGGGCCTTCGGTGAAGCGGTACTGCTTCCAGTCGACGTCGAGGCTCTTCACCGGGCCGTCGAGCTCGATCATGTTTTCCTTGAGCTTGGCGTAGTAGCAGTGTCCGTTGCCCCAGATGAGGTACGCCTGGCCGTCGTCGTCGATCATGACGGTCGGGTCGATGCACGCCCAGGAGTGCGTGGTGGCGAAGCAGTCCTCAGGCCTCACGAGCTGCTTGCCGATGGCGTCCCTGTAGGGACCTTCCGGCTTGTCCGCGACCGCGACGCCGATGCCCGCGCCGTTGGTGCTGGTGTAGAGGTAGTATTTGCCGTTGCGGGCGATCATCTGCGCGGCGTAGGCGGTGTGCGTGGTGTCCCACTTGAAGTCGGAAACGGGGATGGGGGCGGGCCATTCCGTCCAGGTCTTCATGTCCTTCGTGGAGAAGAGGCACCAGTCCTTCATGGTGTAGTTGCCGTTCGGACGTCCGTTTTCGGCGGTGTGGTCGTGGCTGGTGATGAGCCAGAGCGTGTCGCCGATCACGACGGGCGCCGGGTCGGCGGTGTATTTGTGCTTGAAGACCGGGTTGTCGACGGGCTTGTATTCGCCGGTGGGCTTCACGTCGCCTGTAGCGGACGCCGCGGGCTGGGCTCCGGCCGCCGCCATCTGGGCCTGACGATTGCCGCGCCGTTCCTGACGGCCGTCCTGGCGCTCCTGCGGGCGTTCCCGGCGGGGAGTCTCAAGCCCGTCAATGACCTCCCGGCGGACAGCTCCGGCTTCCTGACGGCGCTGACGCCGCTGTTCCTGGCGCTGCTGACGGGGCGGGGCCTGTTGCTGCTGGTCCTGGGCCGCGAGTTCGACCGCCGTTGCGGACAGCGCGAGCGCGGAGAGGACGAGGAGGGTGTGTTTAAGGGAGAACATGATTCATCGCTCCTTTCTTACTGTTGGACTGAATCAGATATCTGGGTTTTCAAAAGTTGGATGGTCTCCAATAAGACTGCGGCGGATTCCCGGTATTCTTCGGCGGCTTTCCGGTATTCTTCAGCGGCTTTCCGGTATTCTTCGGCGGCGGCGTAGCCGGAATAATCCTTGATCGTATCGGCGCCTTTCCCGGCAAGTTCTTCCGCGCCTTTTTTGAGGTTGTCGGCGCTTTTCTTGAGTCCTTCGATGCCTTTTTGGACCCTCTCCGAGGCTTTCCGGGCATGTTCCCTGGTTCCCCGGTAAGACTGGATGATGATCTCATCCGCCGCGGCACTGAGCTCTTCGGCGGAGGCTTTGATCTCCTCCGCGCCCTTCCGGTATTGTTCGGCGCTCTTGCGGGCAAGGTCCCGGGATGATCTCTTCCGCGGCGGCCTTCAGTTCGTCCGCGGCGACTTTGATCTCTTCGACGTCCTTCTGGAATTCTTCGACGGCTTTCCCGGTAAGCCCTTCGGCGCCTTTCCGAATCTCTTCCGCACCTTTTTTGAGCTCTTCCGCGCCCTTCCGGTACGCATCGACTCCCTTGTCGGCGAGCTCCCCGGCTTTGTCCTTCGCCTCGTTCAGACCCGCCTTGACGAGTCCGCTGGTGCCTGCCTTGATGTCCGCCGCGCCTTTCTTGAGCGATGCAACGCCCCTCCGAATCAGATTTCCGGATTCTTCCTTTGTTTCCTGCGCGCCGGACGCGGATTGCGCATCGGACGGTGCGGCGTCCTGGGCGGCGAGCTTGACTGTCGCTGCAGAGAGCATGGCTATGGACAGGATGAAGACAGTACGTTTCAGGGAGAACATAACAGGGGATCTCCTTTTCTGTTCGGTGAATAAAACCGGATATTGCTTGTTTCGAGTCAGGCTAAAACGGGCGTCCGAAACGAGTCCGGACGCCCGGGATACCCTTGACGGGTCTGGTCAGACGGGCTGATCAGAGTTCTTTGAACGTGTTGGTGACGCCGTCGATCGTGCCCTGGAGGCCCTGGCCGATGGTGTCGGCGGCATCCTTCACGGCGTTGTTGACGGCGTCGAGCGCGCCTTCGCCTTCCTTCTTGGCATCGTCGGCAGCCTTCTCGGCGTCTTTCTTCGCCGTATCGGCGGCCGCCTTTGCGTCTTCCGCGGCCTTCTTGAGCTCTTCGGCGGCCTGGTCGAAGAACTTCCCGATGGCGGCTCCGGTCGCGGCCTTGATGTCGTCGGCTTCCTTCGCGCTCTTCGAGGCTTCGCGCTCGACGACCTTGTTGAAGGCTTCGATCTGGGCTTCGGAGAAGCCTTTCGCCTTGGCGTAGTGCTTGCCGATGGTCTGGTAGACGATCTTGCGCGTGACGGCGGTGTCGGCGGGCTTGTCCTTGCTCTTGTCGAACTCGTCGATGGACGCCTTGATCTCGGTGATGATGACGCCCTGTTCGTCTTCCTTGATGTCGAGGGCTTTCATCTCCTTGTTGGCGATCTCGACCGCGATGATGTTCCAGTGGTACGGCACGGGTTCGGTCTCTTTGTCCTTCAGCGCGCTGAAGTCGGCGAAGCTGGCGTAGATGAGCGCGACGAGGACGAGGAGGAGTCCGCCTGCGACCCAGGAGAACTTCCACGGGGTCATGTCGACCGCCTTGGCGTCCTGCTGGACGAACGCTTCCTTGCGCGGAGCGACGAACGACCAGACGCCCATGATGGCGACGAGGATGAGGAAGACGATGGTGTCGACGTGGTAGATGTTCATGCCGCGGGTGACTTTCTGCACGGTGGCGGGATCGCCGAAGGTGAGGAAAGCGATGAGGACGACGCCGACGAAGAGGGCGACGTTGGCGGCCATCTTGGGCACGAACTTGGTGAGCATGCCGACCACGATGATGGCGAACAGCGGGATGTTGTAGATGCCGTTGGTCTTCTGGAGGTAGTCGAAGATGCTGGAGGTGTTCGCGAGGAGCGGGGCGCCGCACATGCAGAGGACGGCGATGATGAGGCCGAAGATACGGCCGGAGCGGACGACCTTTCTGTCTTCCGCCTGCGGATTGATGAGGCCCTTGTAGAAGCCGATGCTGAACAGGGTGCAGGAGGAGTTCAGTGCGCCGTTGAAGCTGGAGAGGACCGCGCCGATGAGGACCGCGCCGAAGAAGCCGGCGAGCCAGTTCGGGAGGACGAACGTGACGAGCTTGCCGTAGGCGAGCGCGGAGGAGTTCATGTCGAGGTCGAGCAGGCCGTTGCAGGCGAAGTAGAACGCGATCATGCCGGGGAGGACGAGGTACAGCGGGCCGAGGAGCTTCAGGAGGCCGCAGAGCAGGACGCCCTTCTGGCCTTCGGCGAGGCCCTTCGCGCCGAACGTGCGCTGGATGATCTGCTGGTTGGTGCACCAGTAGAACATGTTGATGATGAGGACGCCGGTGAAGAGGGTGCCGAACGGGACTTCGGATTTCGGACGTCCGAAGGTGTTGAACATGTCGGCGTGGGCGTTCTTGACCTCGGAGAGGGACTGCATGAGGGAGAGCTCGCCGCCGTTGACCGCGGAGACCTTGCTCAGCGCGAAGAAGACGATCATGAAGCCGCCGACGAGGAGGCCGATGCCGTTGATGGTGTCAAGCACGGCGCAGGTGCGGAGGCCGCCGAACAGCGAGTAGGCGCAGCCCATGAGGCCGATCAGCCAGATCGCGATCCAGAGGATTTGGGTCTCGGAGAAACCGGGGAGAAGCGTATTGAAGTCGAGGATCTGCTTGAGGGCGGTTGCGCCCGTGTACAGGATCAGCGGGAGCAGAAGGAACACGTAGAAGAACAGGAAGATCGCGTTCGCCAGCACGCCGGTGGACTTGCCGTAGCGCAGTTCCAGATACTCCGGCACGGTGGTCACGCCGCTCTTCAGGAACTTCGGGAGGAAGAACCACGCCATGGCGACGAGGGAGACCACGGCGACCACTTCCCACGCCATCACGCAGAGGCCCTGGCGGAACGCGGACCCGTTCAGGCCGACCATCTGTTCGGTGGAGAGGTTGGTGAGCAGCAGGGAAGCCGCGATCAGGGGATACGTGAGGCTGCGGCCGGCGAGGAAAAAGCCGGTGTTCGAGCCGACGTCTTGTTTTCGCACGATGAACCAGGTGAGTGCACCGGCGAAGGCGAGGAACAGGATGAACGAGACGATCGTAATCATTCTTTTGCTCCGGTTTTGGTTTATATTATTGTTAGGTTAGGGAACGTAATCTGCGCTAATATAACATGCGGGAAAAGAGAAATCAAGAGAAAAGACTCTTTTTTTCCTGTTTTTCCGAAAACGCCGGATGAAAGCCGTTTTTCCGCAAGACGCTCTGCATGAGGAGGTCGCGGCTGCGCGCAAATGCAGGGGCCGCGCCGGACGCATCACGTTTTTTAACGTTAACTTTTCCCGCCGGGTTCCTTTTTTCCCGGTTTGACATTCCGTCATTCTCTGCTATATTAAGCGGACGGGCGTTGAAAACGGTCCCGCCGCCGCGTTATTGTCAGCGGAAACGGCGCGGAACGGGCGCGCCCGGAAAAAAGACCAGCAGGAGATGCCATGCCGACGTATACGACCAGCAATTCTAACGGCGATGTGCTGCTTTCCGGCAAGATGCCGGAAGCCGAGTACATGTACGGCTGCGTCCCGACCGCGGCGGCGATGCTGCTGGGGTATTACGACATGTACGGATACCAGGGGCACGACCTGTCGAACATCGTCGAAGGGAAAGTGGAGCTGAAAGGCCGCGGCACGGACGGCAACTCCTACGACATGGACGCGTTCGACACCGTGCTGGGCAGGCTGACCGCGTCGAAGGAATACGTGTACCGGTTTCATTCGCGCGACGGCGTGGAGACGACGCCGCAGCAGGAGCTGGAGTACGCGTTCAAGGACGACAACAAGACCCTGAACACGGACGAATGGAACTGCCTGGCGGATTACCTCGGGACCGGACAGTTCTGGCGCGGCGCGGACAATCTCGTCACGCTCGTTTCGTACTGCACGCTGGCGGATCTGTACAACAACAATTACTCGGACGTCCGCATCACGGACGGCACGACCACGCGCACGGTCCGCTACAACGACACCACGATGCTGCCCGGCCTGGACCTGTACGTGCAGTCCCGCGGATACCAGCTGGACTACGAAGTCACGGGGACCTACCAGGTCGACGTCGCGGGCGGCTCCTTCACGTTCAACGACTACATGAAGGAGATCGATTCCGGGCGGCCCGTGCTGATCTCCATCGAAGAGCACGTCATGATCGGCTACGGCTACAACAAAAAGTCGCAGGAGATCATCTTCGACGACTGCTACCGGATCGACCAGCGCATGACGTGGGGCGGCACGTATTATTACTCCGACAAGGAGCGCAAGCTGGAGTCCATCACCGTCATCGCGTTCAACATGAACGGCGACGTGGACCTGGCGCTCGCGGACACCAGAAGCACCTCGGAAAAGCTGGTCCTGACCGCGACGGCGTCCGGGGCCGTGACCGAAGACTACTGCGTCGCGGGGAAGGGGAACACGGTGTATCTGACCTACACCGCCGCCAACCTCGGGACGAAGCGGAGCGGGAAATTCCGGGCGTCGGTCTATGTCGACGGCACGCTGTTCAGCTCCGGCACGCTCGACTCGATTTCCGCGCGGGCGACGCGCGAGATCCCGGTCTCCCTCGGAAAGCTGTCCGTCGGCATCCACAATGTCCGGGTCGTCCTCGACGAGACGAACGAGATCCAGGAAGTGAACGGCTCGAACAACGAGGCGGAGAGGAGTTTTCTGGTCCTCAAATTCGGCACGGAGGTCGTCACGGAGACCCGGCAGGTGCAGGCGGGGGAAGCGGCGGCCGACGTCTACGTGCACGGCGGGACGCTGTCTTTGAACAGCGGCGGGCAGGCGTCCGGCGTCGTCCTGCGCGGGAAACCCGGCGGGAGCTCCATGTGGGGCGCGCGGTATCAGAACGGGCGGGCGAACGTCTCGCAGGGCGGATTCCTGTCCGGGGCGGACGTCTACGACCACGGCGAGGTCAATGTTTCGGGCGGCGGCACGGCGGCGAACGTCCGCGTGCTGTCTTCGGGGCGGGTGAACGTCCGCGGGAACGGCACGGTCTCGGACCTGAACGTTTCGTCCGGCGGCAGGGTCGTGGTCAGCTCCGGCGGCCGGCTCGCGGGAAAGATCCGCGTGGAGGACGGCGCGTCCGTTTCGCTCGGCTCCGGCGGCGTTCTGAATTTTGATCTGACCTCGGTCTCGCCCGGCGCGGCGGCGCGCGTGAACGTGCTTTCGCGGATCGCGGGCGCGCCGGTCTATGTGCTCACGGTGTCCGGGACGCAGGCGGGCGGCACCTACAAGCTCGCGGGCGGGGCCTCCCGGTTCAACGGGACCCTTTCCGTGCGGAGCGAGGACGGGACCGTTTACGGCGAGCTCAAGGTGAAGGATACGCTCGCCGTCAGCCATGCCGCATACAAACTGAAGCTGGACGGGGATGCGCTGACATTGACCGTGTCCGGAAACAAGCCGCCGACGGTCTCGAAGATCAAGGCGGACATCACGAAGCCGACCAGCCGGGACGTCATCGTCACCGCCGTGTTCAAGGACGACGTCGGGCTGGCGGCCTCCCTGTACAGGATCGGCGAGGACGGCGAATGGACCGGCTACGAGAAGAATGGCGTGACCGTCACGGAAAACGCCACGGTCTATTTCAAGGCGGTCGACATCGGCGGCAACGAATCCGAAATCGGCGTCTGCGAGGTGGCGAACATCGACAAATCCGTGGTCGACACGGGCGAAAACAACCGGCTGTACGACAAAAAAACGGATGCGGCGCCGAACCCGGACGAAAACATGCGGACGGTCGAGCTGCATGACGGCGTCTCGGATGTCCTGCTGGACCGGGACGGCGCGGTCGTGAAGGACGGCTGGAGCAATTTCGTCGGGTACGGCGACCCCGCCGACTATGCGAAGATCGAGTTGTCCTGCGCCTCGAAGCTGAGCTTTGTCCTGCGGGCCTCCGACAAGGCGAAGTTCGTTGTGTACAGGCTCGTCGAGGGCGTGGACAGAAAAGGCGGCGTCACGTACAAGCTGAAGGCGCTTCAGACGACCACGCTCGCGAAAAACAAAAAGACAGGGGAGTACGAGGGGACGACCAGGGCGCTCCTGCTCGAAACGCCCGACGAAAACGCCGCGTACTATATCTCCATGCAGTCCACGAACGCAAAAAAGGACGGCTATGCGCTCTACAACGTGTCGCTCAATCCGGACGAATCCAAAACGAAGTTCTATTCCTTCGGCGACGGCGGCGATAACGACTGGCTGTACGACAAGAGCCTCAAATCCCGGGGGGAAAAGGCACTGAACGCGGCTGTGACCGGAGCCGAAGCCGTGAAGATCGCCTCCGCCGGCGACGAGATCCGGTTTGACGCGGACGCGCCCGGCGACGGCTGGAGCAACTTCGTCGGGTTTGGCGACGCGGCCGATTTCGTGAAGATCCGCCTGGACGCCGACGCGGAGCTGACCTTCATGGCGGAGGCGTCGGACAAGGCGAAGCTCACGGTCTGCAGGATCGACTCCAAAACGGACAAGAACGGCGTCGTCACGTACTCCCTGAAAAACCTGACTTCCAAAACGCTCAAAAAGGCGAAAGACGCGGCGTTTTATGCGGCGGAGACAAAGCCGCTTCAGCTTGAGGCGGGCGTGGACTACTACCTCGCCATGAAATCCACGAACGCGGCGCAGGGCGGCTGCGCGTATTACAACGTTTCGGTCAAAACATATCGGGAAACCGCGGCCGCCGAGGCGCAGGACGCCTGCGCGCTCGCCATGCCGGGATCTTTCGTCATGCAGGATGTGCCGAACATGTCCGGCGGGCTTTTCGCCGGGGGCGGGGAGTCCGGGATGCTTTCAGCCGATTTCACGCCTGCGGACGTTCCGCCGACCCGCGGCCTGCTCGCCTGACTTCCGCCTGCAAAGCCGTCCGGGGGGAGGGGGCGGCGGTTATTTGTTGCGCATGTGCTTCACGAGCCAGGCGTCGCGGAGTTCCTTTCCGCGGGCGAATTCCCGCTGGAAGGCGTCGTAGTCGCCGGAGGCGATCTCGGCGCGCAGGACGTCGAGCTTCTTCTGGAAATTGTCGAGCGCGTTCAGGATCGCGGGGGTGTTGAACTCGATGATCTCGCGCCACATGACCGGGTTGCTGGAGGCGATTCGGCTGGTGTCGCGGAATCCGCCCGCGCAACCGGCGTCGCGGAGCATCTTTTCGCGCGGGTCCTCGCTGCCGAGGATGGTGAGCGCGAGCGCGGACGCCACGATGTGCTGGACGTGGCTGGTGTGGGCGACCAGGTCGTCGTGCTCGCGCGGGTCGATGCGGATGACGTTCGTCTTCACCGCGCGCCAGAACCCGGCGACGGTCTCGACGTGTTCATCGGTTGCGTTCGAGGCGGGGCAGAGGAAGACGTCCGCGCCGCGGAACATCGTGGGAAACGCGTGAATGTGCCCGGAGTATTCGGTGCCCGCCATCGGGTGCCCGCCGACGAACACGACGCCGCGCGGGACCACGGTGCGTTCGGCGGCATCCAGGATCGCGCCCTTCACGCTGCCCATGTCCGAGACGACGGAGCCGGGGCGCCAGAGGTGAGCGTAGTCCGTGAGATACCGGACGATGACGGGGAGCGGGAGCGCCAGGAAGGTAACGTCGGCCTGCGGGATGACCTCGGCGGGATCGGCGGAGGCGAAGTCCGCCGCGTGTTCGGCGATCGCCCATTCGCGTGCGGCGGGATTGCGGGTGCAGCAGAGACGGCGGATGCCGGGCATGCCGCCGAGCGCGAGCCCGAAGGAGGCCCCGAGGAGGCCGAAGCCGATGATGGCGACGTTCGTCACGCCGGAACGGTCATTCGTTGCCATAGCGGACGATGCAAGCCAGGATTTCGAGCGTGTCCGAGCCTTCGCAGGCGACGGCGTGGCCCTCGCCGGACCGCGTGATGACGGAGTCCCCGGCGTTTGCGATAATCTCCGCGCCGTTGTCGTCGATCCGCGCCTGCCCCGCGAGGATGTAGAATATCTCCTCCTCGTTTTCATGGACGTGCCAGCCGATGGAGCATCCGGGCTGAAGGATGAGGCGGGAGAACATGCGGGCGGGGGAGCCCATCTCGACGCCGGGCTTCCAGATGTGCTCGATGGAGACGGAACCGTCGCCGCCGCGCATGGCGGTGCGGACTTCGGAGGTGAAAGCGGCATGCTGTTTGAACATGGCGGGAATCCTTGGATGTTATGCGGATGTTTCTGAGAGAACCGGACGTAACACTATAGCACGGAAAAGAAGCGATTCCAAACGGAAAACGGAAAAAAACGTGTGAAAGGGCGAAAAAAGCGCGTAAAAAAACGTGGAACGGCTTGAAACTTGCGTTTCGCGTGATAGATTATTATAATTACGGTATCCAAAATATTTGTTTCCGACAGATACAAAACAAGTCAGGATCGAAAGGAATCCCGCCATGTTCAAACATATTGCCATCATTGCCGCCGCCATGTTCATTTCCCTCACGGCATTCGCCGGCAAGCCTTATTCCGTTTTCGTGTTCGACGATCTTTCCCGTCCCGCTTCCTCCGACCAGCAGGACAACCGCACCGCCTCGCTTCTGATCGAATACCTGAAATCCGAACTCGCCACGCATTCGCAGATCGCGCTCTGCGACGCCGACGCCGTCGAAAAGACGATGAAGGAATTCCGCATCAAGCACAAACAGGGCGTCACGTTCAGCGAAAACGAGGTGAAAGAAGTGCTCTCCCACGTCAAGGGCGACTACATGGCGCTGCTCTCCATCTCCCGGGACGGCGACAAGAAGAACGTCAGCGTGACCGTGTACGACAAGGAAGGCAAGAAGTACGACCCGCTGACCGCGCCGATCACCTCCATCCGTGAAAGCGATCTGCCCGCGGTCGTCCTCGCCATCGGCATCGCGCGCCTCATCCGCGGCGAAAGCCCCGTGGACCGCCTCTCCCTCGAACGTGAAAAGCAGCTCATGGACGAGACCGCCGAGGACCGCGCCCGCGAAGCCGCCGAAAGCAAGGAAAAGGCCGAAGCCCGCGCCCGCGAGATCAAGCTCCGCGAAGAGGCCGCGAAACAGGCTTATGAAGAAATGACGAAGAAGGACGAGACGAAATAAGCTCCGTCTTCTCTCCCGAATGGACAAAATCATTCTCCGAGGTCTGCCCGTCGGCTGCGTGATCGGGACGCTTCCCGTGGAACGCACCGCGCCGCAGACTCTTTTTTTCGACCTCGAACTGTGCGGGGATTTCTCCCGCGCCGGGCATTCCGACGACCTCGGCGACGCCGTCGACTATACCGCGGCCGAACGCTGCGTGAAGGACTTCGCCGCCGGAACGGCGTTCCGGCTGCTCGAACGCCTCGCCTACGCCTGCGCGGAAAAACTGCTGGAACGGTTCCCCCTGCTGGACCGGGTCACGCTCAGGATCCGCAAGCCGGACGCCCCGGTGGAATCGGACAGCGTCGAACTGGAAGTCACGCTCGTCCGCTCCTGACCATCCGCACAATGCGCTGACGACAAAAAACTCCGCACGGTTTCATGCCATGCGGAGTTTTTTCGCGATTGGGAAATGGGCCCGGATCAGCGGATTTCGAGCGTGACGGGGATGGTCGCGGCCTGAGGCGGGACCGGGGCGACCTTCAGGTCCTTGAGCAGGACCTCGACCGCGGCGTCGATCGCCTTGTTGCCGGACTTGCTGACGACGACGGCTTTCGTGATGCGGCCGTCCTTCGCGATCGTGAGGTGGACGGTCGGCCAGTTGGCGACCCTTCCGCTGAGCTCGACGCTGGACGGGGAGACGGCGTTCCATTTCGGGCGGATGTACGCGTTCAGCTGTTCGTAGTAGTCGCGCATCTCCTTGGTCGCGAGGATGCCTTCCTGTCCGGGGTTCGTGGTCCCGAACCTGCCCTGCTGCCCGGCCGTGGCGCGGATGTCGGCGATGAGGTCCTGGCGCGCCCTGGCGTCGGCTTTCGCTCTCGCCTCGGCGGCCTCGCGCGCCTTGCGTTCGGCGTCGATCTGCGCCTGCGTTTTGGTGTTTTTCGGCTTGATGATGTCTTCCGGCTTCAGCAGGTTCGACTTCGGCGGATCCTGTTTCGTCTGCGTCTTCGGAGGATCGTTTTTCGGAGGCTTGACGTTCGTTTTCGTGTCGGTCTTCGGCGGCGGAGGTTCGACTGGCGTTTTCGTGTCGGTTTTCTGCTTCGGCGGGTCCTCGACCTTCGGCGGCGGAGGCGGAATGTCGGGCGGCAGGTCGTCGACCTTCTGCGGATTCGGCAGGTCGTCCACGGAAACGGGGTCCGGTTCTTCTGTTTTTGGCTTGGGGACGTCGGCGGCCGCGCCCGCGTCCGGGGAATCCCCGAGGGGAAGGTCCGCGAGCCCGACTTTCATGACGATGACCGGCGGGTCGAAGAAGTCCGTGAGCGAGGCGTAGATGAGCGGGACGGCGATGACGCCGGCGTGCATCAGCAGGACGCCGAAGAGGATCGCCCGCGCGCGCTTCGGGTTGGTGTAGGGATCGGAGAACGGTGCGCCCATTATTTCGCCTCCTCCTGCATCACGAGGTTGACGTTGCGGAATCCAGCCGCGCGGATGAGCCTCATGACGTTCATCACCGTGCCATAGTTGAGGTCGCGGTCGCCGCGCAGGAAAATGACGGTGTCGCGCCCGCTCTGCTGTTCGATGCGTGACAGGACGATCTGGAGCTCCGCCTCGGTAACGGTCTTCCGGTCGTAGACGATGGAGCCGTCCGCCTTCACGTTGATGATCTTGGAGTCGGAATCCGGCTTGATGGGGTCGGCGTTCATCTCCGGGGGGGTGACGTCGACGGAATACTCCAGGAGGGGTGCGGTGATCATGAAGATGATCAGGAGGAAAAAGAGCGTATCAATCAGGTTGGTGAGGTTGATCTCATTGTACGTCTTTGCTTGAAATCTTCTGCGTTTCTGCGGCATGGGCGTCGCTCCCTTATTCCCGGTTTTCCATTGATGCGCGGTAGGAGTCGAGCTGTTCGATCTTGAACTTGGCGTAGACCTCGTCGGTGAAATTGTCGAGGTGGACCGTGATGTCCTGGATCATGGAGGCGATGAAGTTGGAGCCGATCATGGACGGGAGCGCCACGAGGAGCGCGATCACGGTGGTGAGCAGCGCGCCGGAAACGCCGGGCGCGAGCGTCTGGACGTCGGCCTTGCCCGCCTGCGCGAGCTTGGTGAACGCGACCGTGATGCCCCAGACCGTGCCGAAAAGCCCGAGGAACGGGCTGCCGCTGACGGCGGTCGCCAGGATCATGGTGTGTTTCTGCAGGATCACGAGCTGGTCCTCGACCGCCTGGTTCATGGCGGACCGCATCACTTCGAGCTCGTCGTCGCTCATGGCGCGGCGTCCGCCGGCGGGCAGTTCGAGGTGGAACGACTCGATGCGTTCGCACGCGGCGAGGTAGACCGCGGCGGCGGGCGACTTGGATTCCACTGCCTGGTCCTTCAGGGAGAGCGGGTTTCGTTTTTCGCGGAACACCCGCAGGAACGCCTGGCTTTTCTTCATGGCGGTGTTCAGGGAGCAGGCTTTCTCCCCCATGATGAACCAGACGACGACGGACGCGATGAAAAGGATGACGCAGATGACCTGTCCGACGATGTCGCTTTCCTTGAAAGCGTAGACGATCCCGTTGGATGCGAGGAGGGGGGAAACGGAGAAAAGGATATTGGAAAACATAAAAGGGGGCCTCTTTTCTGGAAAAAATCTTAAAAACTCTATAAATTACTTTGCCAAGACCGATTTTTCAATGTATATTGTATCTGTTTTTCCGTTTTTTTCGTTTTTTTCCCGGAAGGAGACTCAAAACATGGCAAAGCCATTCCCGATCCTCGGTTTCGATGTAGGCGGCACGAAGGTCGCCGTCTCTCTCGTACTCAGCGACGGCACGCTCGTCGCGTCCAGCCGCGTCCCGAACAAGGAGCGCGAGCCGGACGACGTCCTCCCCGCGATGGTCTCCGCCGGGAAGTCCCTGCTCGCGGACGCCGGGATCCCCCGCGAGGAGCTGAAGGCGGTCGGCGTCTGCACGCCGTCTCCGCTCGATTTCAAGCGCGGGATCGTGATGGCTCCGCCGAACATGAAGATGTGGAAACACGTCCCGATCCGCGATTTTCTGGCGGAGGAGTTCGGCGTGCGCGCGTTCTTCGACAACGACGCGAACGCGTCCGGGCTCGCCGAATGGCTGTTCGGATCTGGCGTCGGCGTGCAGGACATGCTGTACCTCACCATGAGCACCGGCATCGGGGCAGGCGTGATCGCGAACGGACATCTCCTGCGCGGCGCGACCTGCGACGCGGGCGAAGTCGGGCACATGATCCTCGACGCGAACGGGCCGCTCTGCAACTGCGGCCTGCGCGGCTGCTGGGAGGCGTTTTCCGGCGGACGCGCCATCGCCCAGCGCATGCAGCGCGAACTCGCGGACAAGCCGAACAGCACGATCGTGAAGCTCGCCGGCAGCCTCGAAAACATCGACATGAAGACGCTGTCCGACGCCGTGCTGGCGAACGACCCGTACGCATGCGCCGTGTGGGACGGGATGATGGAGCGCAACGCGCAGTCATCGCCCTCGGCACCATCGCCATCCAGTGCGGCGACCTCTTCATGAAGCCGCTCCTCGAACGCGTCAGGAAGTACGGCTGGAAGCAGCCGCGCGAGGCATGCTCCATCGTGCCCGGCAAGCTCGGAAGCAAGCTCGGCGAATACGCCGGAGCCTCCGTCGCGCTCTACGCGCTCCATGAGATCGGCGAATGGGACCTGCCCTGGCAAAACAACTGAACGGGCGTTTCCCGCACGGGAAACTGCCGCACAGGACCTGAAACATGAGCAAAATCGACATCACCAGATATTATTCCACGAAACGGAAACGCGACGTCGTGACCGGCGCCGGCATCCTGCTGTTCGCCGCGCTGATCGTCTTCCAGCTTTATATCACGATCGTCTTCCCGCTCCAGCTCCGCCACCAGCAGCTGCTGATCGCGGAAATGGAGAAGGACGAGATGTACGAACAGATCGACCGCATCCGCGACCTCATCCGCAAAACGGGCGGAAAGAACGTCGCGCAGAGGGGCGAGATCAACCTCGTGAACGGCATATTGGACCAGTTCGCGCTCCACGTGCGCGAAAACGGAAAGGAAATGACGCCGGAACAGGTGAGCGACCTGCGGAACGTGCTCTCCCGCTATGAACTGATCGTGATGACCTGGAGGGAGAAAAAGACGGACAATTTCCATATCCGCCAGAGCACGCTCGACACCGCGTCTTCCGCCAAGACGATCGAAACCAGTATCCTGAACTCGCACTGAGGTTTTTTTATGCTTCCCACGATCTCCCCCGAACGGTTCGCCGCGCTCGTCGAAGCGTCCAGGCCGCTCCGCATCGCCGTGCTCGGCGATCTCATGCTCGACACCTACATCACCGGCAGCGCGTCGCGTCTCTCCCAGGAGGCGCCCGTCCCCGTGCTCCGCGTCCGCGACAAGAGCATCCGCCTCGGCGGCGCCGCGAACGTCATGCGCAACCTGAAGGCGCTTTCGCCGGAAGCGAAGATATTCGCGTTCGGCATCGTGGGGGTCGACGAGCCCGGCGAAAAACTTCGCGCGCTGCTCGCCGGAGCCCGCATCAACACCAACGGCATCGTGGGCGTTCCCGGCCGCGTCACCATCGAAAAACAGCGCGTGATCGCGGGGAACCAGCAGATCGTCCGCATGGATTTCGAGGAGACCGCGCCCGTCGACACCGAGATCCGCGACCGCCTCATCGAGACCCTGACCAAGAAGATCCGCCTGCATGAGGTGGACGCCGTCGTCATCGAGGATTACGCCAAGGGGCTGATCGGACAGGAGATGCTCGACGCGATCGTCTCGACCGCCTCCCACGAGGGCATCTTCACCTCGCTCGACCCGCACCCCGGCAATCCGGTCAGGACCAGAGGCATCTCCCTTATGACCCCGAACCGCGCCGAGGCGTTCGCCCTGGCGGGGATGTACCACGGCGATTCCGCAGGCGATCCGGCGAAGGACGCCGCGCTGCAGGCGGTCGCGGCGAAGATCCGCAAGGAGTGGGCGCCCGACATCCTGCTCGTCACGCTGGGGCATCAGGGCATGGCGCTGTATTCCGAGAAGGAGCCGCGCGGATTCGTGATCCCGACCATCGCGCGCGAAGTCTTCGACGTCTCCGGCGCGGGCGACACCGTCATTTCCGCGTTCACGCTGTACCACGCCGCCGGCGCGACCGACCGCGAGGCCGCCGTCATCTCCAACCAGGCGGCGGGCATCGTCGTCGGGAAATCCGGCACCGCCACGACCGACCCGGCGGAGATCGCCGCGTCGTTCAAGCTGGAATCGGAGAAGCGCAATGTCTGATCCGGCGGGCGGAACCGGCATTTCCCAGTGCCGCCCGGTCATCCTCGCCTCCGCCTCGCCGCGCAGGTCCGCCCTGCTCAGGGAAGCGGGGGCGGCGTTCGCGGACATGCGGATCGTGACCTCGCATGCGGAGGAGGGCGCCGACCCGCTGGAGAACGCGTTTCTCAAGGCGGAAGCGGTCGCCCGCATGAATCCGCAGGCGCTCGTGATCGGCGCGGACACCGTGATCCGGTTCGAAGGCGAGACGATCGGCAAGCCCGCCGACCTCGAGGACGCGAAACGCATCCTTGCGAAGCTCTCCGGGCGCACGCACGACGTGGCGACCGGAGTCTGCGTCCGCTGCGTCGAAGCCGACATCCTCGTGCGGTTCGAAGACATCACGCACGTGACGTTCCGCACGCTGACCCCCGAAGCCGTCGACGCCTACGTGAAAGCCGTCAACGTGCTGGACAAGGCGGGGGCGTACGCCATCCAGGAGCACGGCGAGGACATCGTCGAGAAGATCGACGGCTCGCTCACGAACGTCATCGGGCTCCCCGTGGAACGCCTGAAAGAGACGGTCGAGTATCTGCTGAAACTCGCCTGACCGTTTTTCCGTCCGCCCGGTTCCGTTTCGTCTTTTTCCGCTCTCCCTATTGAAAAATCGCGTTCGTGCATTATATTTAGATAGCCTTTTTCACAAAACAAATATTTCCCTCAAACAGGGACAGGAAACAATAATCAGGGCGTACCATGGCTGACAAAAAAATGATCTTGAGCGGCGACGGCGCGATCGCCTACGGCGCGAAAGCGTGCGGCGTGACGCTGGGGGCCGGCTATCCCGGCACACCGTCCACGGAAATCCTTGAAACCCTCACCTCCATCGGCGGCGCGGCCCAGTGGTCGCCCAACGAGAAAGTCGCGCTGGAAGTCGCGACGGGCGTTTCGCTCGGCAACGGGCGCGCGCTGGTGACGATGAAGCACGTCGGGCTGAACGTGGCTGCCGATCCGCTGTTCACGCTGACCTACATGGGCGTCAACGGCGGCCTCGTGATCGTGTCCGCGGACGACCCGGGCATGGTGTCCAGCCAGAACGAACAGGACAACCGCAACTACGCGAAGTTCGCGCAGTTGCCGATGCTGGAGCCGTCCTCCAGCCAGGAAGCCTACGACCTGACCATCCGCGCGTTCGAGCTCTCCGAAAAGTTCAAGGTGCCGGTCCTGCTCCGCATGACCACGCGCGTCTGCCACTCCATGGGGCCCGTCGAGCTGTGGAAGGAACCCGAAGCGTTCCGTCCGGCTCCGTACAAGGCCGATCCCGCGACCAAGGTCATGATCCCGGCATACGCCCGCCGCGCCCATGTCCGCCTCATCCGGGTGATGCACGACCTCGCGGAGTACAACGAATCCTCCGACCTTCACACGGTCCTCAACGGCGGTTCCTCCGAGCTCGGAGTCCTCGCCTCCGGCGTGAGCGTCCAGCATGTGCTGGAGGCCGCCCCCGAAGCCGCCGTGCTCCAGCTGAAAATGACCTGGCCGCTCCCGATGGACGCCATCCGCAAGTTCGCCTCCGGCGTGAAGCGGTTCGTCGTCGTCGAGGAGGGCAGCCGGTTCCTGGAGGAAAATCTCCGCGCAGCGGGGATCGCGGTCGAGGGCAAGGAAGACGCGTTCGAATGCGGCGAACTCTCCGTGGGCCGCGTGAAACAGCTCCTCGCGCACGACACCACGCCGCCGCCCGCGGGCGCTCCGGGCCGTCCCCCCGCGCTCTGCCCCGGCTGCCCGCACCGCAAGACGTTCGAACTGCTCAGCGACCTGAAGCTGACCGTGCTGGGCGACATCGGCTGCTACACGCTCGGCGTGCTGCCGCCGTTCAGCGCCATGGACGCCTCCGAGTGCATGGGCGCGAGCATCGGCATGGGGCTCGGACTCCGCCGCACGCTCGGCGATTCGCCCGAAGCCCGCCGCGTGGTCAGCGTGATCGGCGACAGCACGTTCCTGCACAGCGGCCTGACCGGCGTCGTGGACATGGTCTACAACAAGCCCGCGACCGGGCACGTGGTCCTGCTGCTCGACAACGGCACGACGGCGATGACCGGGCTCCAGGAGCACGCCGCCACCGGCTACCATCTGGACAAGACCCCGGCGGTCCCGATCAAGCTCGAGGACGTCTGCCGTGCGCTCGGCGTCGACCACGTCGACATCGTGGACCCCGTCGGCGACAACGACGGCTACCGCGCGCTCCTGCAGGAACGCCTGGCGTCCAACGACGCCACCGTGATCATCGTGCGCCGTCCGTGCCTGATGCAGATGAAGAAGATGGCGAAAATGGCAAATTCCACCGAGGTGAAAAAATGAGTCGAGACATTACCAACGTCCTGTTCGTCGGCATCGGCGGCCAGGGTATCATCCGCGCATCCGATATGCTCACCGAAGCGGCGTTCCGCCTCGGATTCGACGTCAAGAAAAGCGAACTCCACGGCATGAGCCAGCGCGGCGGCTCCGTCTCCAGCGACGTCCGCTTCGGCAAAAAAGTCCTCAGCCCGATGGTCCCCGTCGGCATGACCGACTACCTCGTGGCGGTCTCCGAGGACCAGATCGAGGTCGCGCGCCCGTACCTGAACGACGCCACGGCCATCGTGCGTCCGTCCGACCTGTCCGCCGACGACGCGAAGTCCCGCATGGCGAACATCGCGATGCTGGGCGTGCTGAACCGTTACCTCAAGTTCCCCGCGGACCTGTGGGAGACCCTGATCCGCGAGAACTTCGCCGGCCCCGTCGGCGAGGCAAACGTGCTGGCGTTCCGCCGCGGCGCGGGCATCTGACCGACAACAATTCAACCTCTAACCCAAATTATCTAAACCACCACCAAAAGGCACCATCATGAAACCCTCCAAGGCAGTCCCGATGAATCCCATCAGCGCGATGGACTTCATCCCGCAGGAACAGCTCCATTCGCTCCAGCTCGCACGGCTCCGGGAAATGGTCAACCTCGCCTACGCAAACGTCCCGCTCTTCAAGGCGCGCCTCGACGAGCGCGGCGTGAAGCCCGACGACATTCAGAAGCTCGAAGATATCCGCCTGCTCCCGTTTACGGTGAAGGCGGACCTCCGCGACACCTATCCCTTCGGCCTTTTCGCCTCGCCGATGAAGGACATCGTGCGCCTTCACGCGTCCAGCGGCACGACCGGCAAGCCCATCGTGGTGGCGTATACCCGCCAGGACCTCGACGTGTGGTCGACGGCGGTCGCCCGCGCCCTCGCGGCGGTCGGCGTCCATGAAGGCGACATCGCGCAGATCTCCTACGGCTACGGCCTCTTCACCGGCGGCCTCGGCGCGCACAGCGGATTCGAGAAGATCGGCGCGACCGTGATCCCGGCGTCCGGCGGCAACACGGAACGCCAGGTGATGCTGATGAAGGACTTCGGCGTGACCTGCGTGGCGTGCACCCCGAGCTATTTCCTGCACATGATCGAGACCGCCGAAAAGATGGGCGTCGACATGCGCGAGCTCCCCGTCCGCCTCGGCATCTTCGGCGCGGAGCCCTGGACCGAAGCCATGCGCGCCCAGATCGAAAAGAAGGCGGGCATCCGGGCGTACGACATCTACGGCCTCTCCGAGATCGTCGGGCCCGGCGTCGGCTGCTCCTGCCCCGAACAGGACGGCCTGCACATCTTCGAAGACTTCTTCTACCCCGAGATCATCGACCCCGCGACCGGCGAGGTCCTCCCGGACGGCCAGGAGGGCGAACTCGTCCTCACCACGCTGGCGAAGCGCGCCATGCCGATGATCCGCTACCGCACCCGCGACATCACCAGCATCATGACCTCGAAATGCGCCTGCGGACGCACCATCCGCCGGATCAGCAAGATCGGCCGCCGCAGCGACGACATGTTCATCATCCGCGGCGTGAACGTCTTCCCGACGCAGATCGAGACGGCGATCCTGAGCGTGGAATCGGTCCTGCCCGTGTACCAGATCATCCTGACCCGCGACCACGGCCTGGACAACATCGAGGTCGACATCGAGGTCAACGAGACCATCTTCCACGACCGCGTGTCCGCCATCGAGGACATCCGCCACACCATCAGCCACGCCATCGAACGCATCCTCGGCATCCGCGTCTTCGTGAAGATGTGCGCCCCGAACTCCATCCCCAGGAGCGAGGGCAAAGCAAAGCGCGTGATCGACCGCCGCAACCTCAACAGCTAACCGGACAGGAGACGTCAGAATGAAACTCAAGCAGATTTCCCTCTTCGTGGAAAACAAGCCCGGCACGGTCAACTCCGCGCTCAAACTTCTGGCCGACAACGGGATCAACATCTCGACGCTCTCGCTCAGCGACAGCAAGTTCTTCGGCGTGCTGCGCCTCCTGATCCGCGACTGGGAGAAGGCGCGCGACCTCCTCGAGGCCCATGACTTCGCCGTCAAGATCACCGACGTCGTCGCGATCGAGGTCGACCACGCTGCCGGAAGCCTCAGCAAAGTGCTCGAAGTCCTCGACAGGCATCAGGTCAACATCGAATACCTCTACGCCTTCGCCGCCGGACTCCACGGCAGGGCCGCCATCATCTTCCGCTTCGCCGACCCGGACGACGCCATCTCCAAGATCCGCAGCGAACTGAAGCTCGTCGAACCGCTCGACCTCTTCAAGGAAATCCCCGATTGATGGAGTTTTCCGTTCCGGTTTCGCGTATTGCGTTCGGGGGCGACGGCGTCGGCCGGCTCCCGGACGGCAAGGTCTGTTTCGTCCCGGGCGCGCTGCCCGGCGAAACGGTCCGCGCCGGGATCGTCCGCGACGCGAAATCGTTTGCGCGCGCCGAATTGCTGGAGGTGCTGGAAGCTTCGCCGGAACGCCGCGCGCCGGACTGCCCGCTCGCGGGGACGTGTCCCGGCTGCGCGTACCGCCATGCCTCCTACGACTGCGAGCTGGAATGGAAGAACCGCCAGTTCAGCGATTTCCTGACGCGCGGCAATCCCGCCGCCGGAGACATCGACTTCCTGCCGCCCCTCGGCGCACCCTCGCGCAACGGATACCGGAACAAGCTCACATTTGTCTGCGAAAACGGGGCGTTCTGCTACCGCGGACTCGACAACCGCACCGCGGTCCCCGTGCCGGACTGCCCGCTCGGACACCCCGCCATCCGCGAACTCCTCGCGGCCGCCGAACCCGGCGCCGACGGACAGAAACGCACGTTCCGCCGGACGCTTCACGACGGCGCGCTGGACTCCGGTTCGGACGCCTGGCGGCGGATCGCGCA
Organism: uncultured bacterium; assembly: GCA_902780135.1. Classification (GTDB taxonomy): domain Bacteria; phylum Verrucomicrobiota; class Lentisphaeria; order Victivallales; family UBA1829; genus UBA1732. Next base: position 14,452 of record CACZEK010000005.1, on the reverse strand, counting down.
CCTGACGGAACGGCTCGGCGCGTTCGGGGACTTCCGCGTGCCGAAAGCATCGTTTTTCCAGGTCAGCATCGACATGGCGTCCGCGCTGGCGGAACGCGTCCTGGCGCTGCTGGAGAAGACCGGGGCGGAACAGCTCCTCGAGCTCTACTGCGGCTCCGGCGTGTTCTCCATCCTCGCGGCGGAGCATATCCCCGGCATCACGGCGCGTGCGGTCGAGCTGGACAAGGCGGCGATCGACGCGGCAAAATACAACGCGGCGCAACACGGCGTCTCCGGCCGCTGCGCGTTTCTGGCGGCGGACGCGGGCGAGGCGTTCCGCACTCTGGCGTCTTCCTGCGATCCGGCGAAGTGCTGTGTCCTCGTGGATCCGCCGAGAACGGGCCTTCCGGCCTCTCTGACGCGCGAGATCGGAGAATTCGGTCCGGTGGCCATCCTGTATGTTTCCTGCGGCCCTGACACCCTGCGGCGCGACGCCGACCGCCTCGCCGCCCGCGGCTTCCGCATCCAAACCGCCGGCATGATCGACATGTTCCCCGCCACCGGCCATTTCGAGTCGGCGACGCTTTTCAGGAGGTGCGCATGACGCCGGAAGACAGGCTCGGACACAGACAGCGTCTGCGCGAGAAGTTCGAGAAGCACGAGCAGGAGGCGTTCCTGGACTACGAACTGCTGGAACTGATCCTGACGTACTCCATCCCGCGGCGCGACGTGAAGCCGCTCGCGAAGGAGCTGCTGAACCGGTTCCACACGTTCCCCGGCGTGATGGACGCCCGCCCGGAGGACCTGGCGCAGGTGCCCGGCCTCGGACAGAACACCGTCACCCTGCTGAAGCTGATCCGCAGCGCGAACGTGCGGTATCTGGCGCGGACGATGGAGTCCCTGCCGCTGCTGGATTCGCCTCAGCTTTTCGCGGATTACGCCCGCATGAAGCTCGGCGACAAGAGCTGCGAGGTCACGCTGGTCTTTTACCTGAACACGCAGAACCGCCTGATCCGGTGCGACACGCTCGGCACGGGTTCGGTCGACGCCATCAGCGTCTTCCCGTCCGAGGTCGCGAAAAACGCCCTGCTGTGCGGCGCGCATTCGGTCGTCCTCTGCCACAACCATCCCGGCGGGGGCTGTCTGCCGTCCCGCGAGGACGACGCCGTCACGTTCAGCATCCGCAACGCGCTCGCCCCGCTTGAGATCGTCCTGTTGGACCATGTGATCGTCTCGCGGTTCGGGTTCTACAGCTACCGGATGCACGAACACGAGCGCGGACGCGGCTGCCTGCTGACGAAGCTGAATGAAGGAGATTGAACATGATTTTCGGGATCGGAACGGACATCGCCGACTGCGCCCGCGTCGGGTCCATCTATGCGAAACACGGGCATCATTTCGTCAAGAACATCCTCACGCCCGCCGAACTCGAGCGCATGGCGGAGCTGAAGGACCCGAAGGAATTCATCGCGGGCCGCTGGGCCGCCAAGGAGGCGTTCTCCAAGGCGCTCGGCACCGGCATGTGTGCGGAGTGCGCCTTCGTGGAGATCGAGGTGCTGTCCGACGAACGCGGCAAGCCGTTCGTGAAGCTGTACGCCGCGACCGCCGAGACCGCGAAACGACTCGGCATCACCCGCATCCACGTCTCCATCAGCCACGAACGCGAACTCGCCACGGCGTTCGTCGTGCTCGAAGCGGCCGACGATGCAAACGCGGACAACAGGGAGGCTCAGCCATGACCGCCATCCGGCCCGAACAATGGAAGGAAGGACTGCTCGTCCGCTCGCCGAACTGGCTCGGCGACCTCGTGATGGCGTTTCCTGCGCTCATGCTCCTGAAACGCCTTCTGCCCGAATTCTGTTCCCTCACCGTGATCTGTCCCGCCGGACTCGCGCCCGTGCTCGACGCCCTGACCGAGACGGTCGACGAGATCGTCCCCGTCGCCGATCCGCACGCGTTCCCGACGCGCCGGGAAATGGCTCCGCTGATCCACCGGCATTTCGGCGCGGGCATCCTCTTCAACAACTCGCTCCGGGACGCCGTCGCGATGCGGTATCTGGGCGTGAAGCCGCTCTACGGCGCGGCGGCGCGCGGACGCTCCATCCTGCTCCGCGAACCGGTCACATTCCCCAAACGCGTCTCCGGTCAGCTCAATCCGCCGCATCAGGCGAAACGCTGCCTCGAAGTTGCGAAAAAACTCGGCATCGGCGACTGGGACGGCGTCTCCATGCCCGCCATCCGCCCGGATTTCGACGCGCGGCGCTTCGAGCTCGCGTTCGAGCGTCCTTTCCCCGATGAAAAGCATCCCGTCCTCGCGGTCGCCCCGGGCGCGGCGTTCGGCGACGCCAAACGCTGGGACGCGGGCGCGTTCCACGCCGTGGCGGACCACTGGCAGCGGAAACGCAACGGATTCGTGATCCTGCTGGGCTCGAAGACGGAAGCGCCGATCTGCGAAAAATGCGCCGAAGGACTGATGCCCTCCCTGACGCTGAACCTCGCCGGGAAGACCTCGCTCCACGCCCTCATGTTCGTCCTGAAACATGCCTCGTACTGCGTCGCGAACGACAGCGGCATCATGCACCTCGCCGCCGCCATCGGCACGCCCGGCACAGCAGTCTTCGGCTCCACCGACATGGCCGCCACCGGGCCGCTTTCCCCGAAATGGAACGTCCTGTACCGCAAGGAACCCTGCTCGCCGTGTTTCAAGCACGTCTGCCCGCTCGGCACGCGCGCCTGCATGAATGCGATCAAGGTCGCCGACGTGCTGAAGACCCTCCCGAAACCCTGAGACAGGTTTTATATCTTTTTCCCCCAGAAGGCGTACAGTTTTTCGTCGCCCATGATGACGTCGATGCTTTCATCGAGCACGTCGAGCGCCGCCCGATACTCGGACGCGGACAGCACGGAACGGATCCGTTCGGGGGACAGCGCCCCCATTTCCGTCGAGATATACACGATCCACTCCGCATGGGCGAAACTCATGTCCTCCTTCAGTTCGGAGAACAGGATGTCCGGGCTGAACTCAGGACAGGCAGGCGACAGCCGGAACAGCGCCTCAAGCAGGCTTTCCACCGGACCACAGCCGGACGGGTAGAGACAATGGCCGCCGTTTTCCTCCAGGGAAAATGATGAGGTCGCTTTCCGGAAAAGAGCATGGAACGCGGAAACGACCGGAGCGATAAGGCCGTCCGCCTTCAACCGTTCATAGTGATCCCCGATCCAGACGGAAAAATGTTCGAAGAAATCGCATGCGTCCGCCTGGTTTTCGATGTAAGCACAGGCGGGGGGTAGATAATAGCACAGTTCTTCGTAAGTCCCGGCGGGCAGCTTCCCCTGAAAGAGACGGTCAAAGTCGCGCCAGTCAAGCTCCGAATCCTTTTTCGACAGGATCCCAGTCAGCTCCTCCGGTGAAAAATCATTCATCGGATCGCTCAGGCGCGCCGGCTTTCTGCATTGCATGATCGCCTCCCGTTCTGGTGGTCGGTTTGAACGCGGTCAGACCGGCTGTGTGTTCGTTTTGCTTCGTTCCGCAATGAGCGAATCGATATCGTCGAAGGCGTTCTGGAGGCGTTCGGTATGATAGATCTCGTACATGTCGTAGATGAAATCCGTCAGGTCGAGTTCATCCCAGAACGCCAGGATCTTATCCGCGCTTGTTCTCTTGTAGGCGGCATACCGTTCGATCAGGTAAATAAAAAACTCACTGGGCTTGCTCATTCGTCATTCTCCCCGGATATAGACGGACTGCCGGGGGTCCCCCGACGCCTTTTCATTTTCCCACATATCGAACACTATGACCGGGCTTAACGCGTAAATCTCAAGCTCCGGCGTGATGAGCATCCGGTAGGTCTCGGACTCCAGAAAAGCCCGGATCGCGCTGCGTTCGTCAAGCCCGTATTTTTCCGAGATCATCCGGGAGACATGTCGGTCATAAAAATCAAGCATTCTGGCATCGGGCATCATGATGCCACCTCGCTTCCCCGCAGCACGGCACTTCCGCAGTTGAGGCTTTGCCTCAGTCCTCTTTTTCCGCCTGTTCCGCGGCGGCTTCCTCGACCTCGGGCTGAAGCGTCTCGACCATCTGCTCCAGGACCTCCAGGAAGATCTGCTGTTTCTTCTCGTCGATGTTGCGGAAGAAATGGTCCATGTAGTCGGTGAAGTAGTTGTCGTGGCGGCGTTTCAGCGCGATGCCCTGTTTCGTGAGGGAGATATGGATCGCGCGGCGGTCTTCGCTGGACTGTTCGCGCTGGACGATGCCGTCCTCGACGAGGGAGTCGATCGTCTGGGAGACCGCGCCGGGGGTCAGGCCGAAGACCTCGGCGATGTCCTTCAGCATCGGGGGCTGGTCCATGTTGGCGAAAAGATAGCTGATGACGCGGATCTTGCCGAGCGTTATCTTCTTGTTGTTGAGCGTGTTGCCGGGGGCTCCGAGGACGCGGAGCAGGTCGGTGATCTGGAAGAGCAGCTCCCAGGACATTTGCGGAGTTCGGCGGGCGGTGGCGGGGGTGGCCGGCATATCGTTTATTCTCCTTGCCTATTGAGGCATTGGATTGTTTTAGATGTAAAAATATGTTGATATTATACTATACAACATAAAAACGAAAAAGCAAGCCGGAAAGCGGAAAAAAGCCTTTTATATAGAAAAGGAACCGGGACGGCGCGGGAACAGGTGAAATCAGTTGTGTCCGAGCGAGTTCTCGCCGCCCGCGAACTGGTCCAGGTCGTAGTCGACGGCGGCGGAGGACTTCCAGCCTCGCTGGCGTGCCGCCTCGTAGAGGAGAATGGTCGCGGCGGTCGCCACGTTCAGGGAATCCATCAGCCCGAGCATCGGGATCACGACCTTCTGGTCGGCGGAATCCATCCAGTACGGGGTCAGCCCGAACTGCTCCGCGCCGACCACGATCGCCACGCCGTGCACCATGTCGGCGTCCGTGAAATTCTGTTTGGTGTGGGGGGTGGCGGCGAGCGTGCGGATGCCGAAGGAACGGAGCCAGGCGAGGCATTCCTCGGAGGTGGCCTCGGCGAGCGGGACGGAGAAGATCGCGCCGGTGCTGGCGCGGATGACGTTCGGGTTGTAGAAGTCGGTCTGCTTGTTGCAGACGATCATGGCGGTGGCGCCGACGGCGTCCGCGCTGCGGAGCATGGAGCCGAGGTTGCCGGGCTTTTCGATGGTCTCCGCGACGAGGTAGAGGCCGTCCTTCACCTTCGGGATGTCGGCGAGCGTCTTGCGTTTGACCTCGATGACGGCGATCAGTCCCTCGGGACGGTCGCGGTAGGCGAGCTTGCGGAGGATGTCCTCGGTGCAGCGGTAGAGCGACGCGCCGTGCGAGGCGAGGGAATCCAGCAGGGCGTCCTCGTTTTCGCCGAGGAAGAGCTCGGGGCAGTAGAAGACCTCGTGGAACTAGAGGCCGATGGCGTCCGCGCGGAAGAGTTCGCGGTATCCCTCGAGCAGCGTCACGCCCTGCGCGTCGCGTTCCCGGCGTTCCCGCAGGGATGCGGCGTACTTGACCTTCGGGTTCTTCAGGCTGGTGAGGAGTTCGTCGTGACGCATGGCGGCGTGCCGGAAAAAGATGTGTGGTCAGGCTTTTTTGTCCGCGAGGAGCTTGCGGACGCCGGCGAGTTTCACGCAGACGCAGAAGAGCTCGATGGCGGTCTTCAGTTCGTCGAGCGGCGGATAGGAGGGCGCGATGCGGATGTTGCGGTCGAGCGGGTCGTGGTGCAGCGGGAAGGTCGCGCCGGGTCCGGTCAGCTTGACGCCCGCGTTTTTCGCGAGCTCGATGACGGCGGTCGCGCAGCCGGGGATGGTGTCGAGGGCGATGAAGTAGCCTCCCTTCGGACGCATCCAGAAGGCAAGCCCGGTGCCGCCGAGTTCGCGTTCGAGCGTATTGAGCACGAGGTCGAATTTCGGGCGGAGTTCGCGCGCCAGGACGCGCATGTGCTCGCGGACGCCCTCGGCGCTCTTCAGGTAGCGCACGGTGCGGAGCTGGTTGAGCTTGTCCGGGCCGATGGTCTGGATGCTCATGTGATGCTTCAGCTCGGCGAAGTTGCCGGGGCCGGTGGCGAGCAGGGCGACGCCAGCGCCGGGGAACGTGATCTTCGAGGTGGAGAAGAAGTAGTAGACGCGTTCGGGGTTGCCCGCGGCCTCCGCGCTCGCGAAGATGTCCTTCAGATGGCATTCCTCGTAGATGTGGTGCACGCCGTAGGCGTTGTCCCAGAAGATGCGGAAATCGGGCGCGGCGGTGCACATGGAGGCGAGGCGGTCGACGGTCTCGTCGGAGTAGCACACGCCCTGCGGATTGGAGTACAGCGGGACGCACCAGATGCCCTTCACGGCGTCGTCGGAACCGGCGATCTTCTCGACCATGTCCATGTCGGGGCCGGTCTCGGTCATCGGGATCGGGATCATTTCGATGCCGAGGTCCTCGCAGATGGCGAAATGGCGGTCGTAGCCGGGGCAGGGGCAGAGGAATTTGACGGCGGGGAGGCGTCCCCACGGCGTGTGGCCGTGCGTGCCGAAGACCCAGTGGCGCACGATCGTGTCGTACATCATGTTCAGACTGGAATTTCCGCCGATCATGAGGCGGTCGCGCGGGATGCCGAGGAGCTCGGAGAAGAGCTTGCGCGCCTCGTGGATGCCCTCCAGGCAGCCGTAGTTGCGCGCGTCGATGCCGCCCTCGACCATGTAGCCGTCGAGGCGGTCCAGGATGCCGTTGGTCAGATCAAGCTGGCTGCCGGAGGGTTTGCCCCGGGACATGTCGAGCTTGAGATTGCGTGCCTGGTAGCCGGCGTACTGGCGTTCAAGGTCCGCCTGGATCTCTCTCAGGCGTTCCACGGGCTGTTCGGGATAGTTATCCATCTCTGGGACAGGGTCCTATGCTGGTGACTGTATTTAGACAAAACCTATTAATATACAGCGTATTTCACAAAATTGCAAATCGTTTGCCGGAAAAAACGCGTTTTTTCCGGAGGAAAAGGCGGGGAAAGGCCCGGGCGGATGAACCTGCCGTTGAGATGGATGCTGACGCCGGGGCGGGTACGGCGGGCGGGCTCAATAGAGCGAGTCCTGCCAGTGGGACGCCAGCTCGGGATTGCTGCGGCGGAGCTTCTCGAACACGCTGCTTTCGATCTGGCGGATGCGTTCCCGGCTCAGATGGAACTCCTCGGCGATCTGCCGGATGGTCATCGGCTCGCGGCCGTCCAGCCCGAACCGCATCCGGATGAACTTGCGGTCGCGTTCGGGGAGACTGTCGACCGCCTTGTGGACGACGTCGCGCAGGAACTGGAACGACAGGTGCAGTTCCGGGTTGAAATCGTCGTTGTCCGCCGGCGCGCCGAAGCGGTCCTCCTGCGTGAGCTCGGAATCGTCGGAGAGCGCGTTCGAGCGGATCGGGGCCTGGAGCGAGATCTGCTGGCGCGCCATCTGCCGGATGGCGTGGATGCGCGCCTTCGGCATTTCGAGCTCGGCGGCGAGCTCCTCCACAGTCGGCTCCGCGCCGAACCGTTTGACGTATGCCTGCTCCGCGCGGTTGATGCGCGAGATGGTCGCGAGCATGTGCTGGGGGATGCGGATCACGCGGGTCTGGCGCGCCAGCGCGCGCATGATCTCGTGCCGGATCCACCAGGTGGCGTAGGTGGAGAATTTGTGGCCGAGGCTGCTGTCGAAGCGGTCGAGCGCCTTCACGAGCCCGATGTTGCCCTCCTGCACGACGTCGATCAGCTGCTGCGGCTGGCCGCAGGACTGCTTCGCGAGGCTGATCACGAGGCGCAGATGCGAATACAGGATGCGCTGGCGGAGCTGTTCCATCCGCTCGAACGCCGTCTTCATGGTCCGGAAAACGGACAGGCAGAGTTCGCGGTCCGGCATCAGGCGGCTGCGGAAAAGCTCGTCCATGACGGGCGATCCCGGCGTGGTGCACCAGGAAGACGCCACATGGTACCACTCCATGACCTTCAGCGTGGAGACCGGATACCGCATGAGGAGCTTGCGGGAACGGTCCCATATCGCTTCGCGGGCGGCTTTCTTCTGAAAATCCGGTCCGGCGTAAAACGCTGTCAGCTCCCTGCGGGACGCCGCGATCTCCGCCTTCCATTTCAGCAGGGCGGGCAGAGCGGACGGCAGATTCGCGCGGACGGCGTCCGGCAGTTTGGACTCCACGAAGAGCGAGGTCACGTCGTCGGGCGTCCGGCAGAGGTCCACGACGCGTTCGTGTTCCTCCAGCACGAAGACGAACTGCGCCAGGCACGACCGCATCTCGTCCGTCCGGGCGTCGATCTCGCCCCAGACGGATTCCGCCTCGTCGGGCGACAGCGGCGTGCAGCCGGGGTCGTACAGCTGGCGGAAGATGGCATCTTCGGTAGTCTCGAATCCGGGCGCAACGGCCTCCGGCTCCACAGAATCGGGAGCCGCCGGTTTCGCCGGTTTTGTCCGGGACTGTATCTTTCTTGCCATGATGTCGTGCGGGTATTCGAAGGAATCAAGTTCAAATCGCGCATGTCGCAGCGCATTTGCCATAAATATAATACCCGCACCGCGGAAAGTCAAGGAATTCCCGCAACATGTATTGATACGGACGGTGTCCGGCTACGCCCGGGCACGGGCACTTAGCGGGCGACGTAGCGGCGTTCCATACGGCCGCCGAACGAGCAGAGGATGTCGTAGACGTGCGTGCCTTTGAGCTTCGCCCATTCCTCGGGGGAAACGGTCTCGCCCATGTCGGAGCCGATGAGCGTGACGATCTCGCCCTGGTCGGGGAGTTCGCCGCCGAGGGGAGCGAGGGAGACCATCATGTAGTCCATGCAGACGCGTCCGAGCACGGGGCAGCGGTATCCGCGGATCAGGATCTCGGCCTGGTTGGAGAGCTGGAGCGGGAGGCCGTCGGCATAGCCCGCGGAGATGAGCGCGATGTCGGTGTCCTCGGGGAGCGTGTACGTGCATTCGTAGCCGACGTTGTGGCCCTTCGGGAGACGGCGGACGGCGATCACGTGGGAATAGCAGGAGACGACCGGCTCGAGGCTGGCGGCGAGCTTCGGATCGGGGGAGAACCCGTACAGCGAGATGCCTGCGCGGGCGCAGTTGTAGGGCGTGCGGACGGATTCGTGCAGGCAGCCGATGGCGTCGCTGTTCGCGAAATGCACGTTCGGGATCATGATGTGGCGTTCGGCGACGGCGTCCAGCACATAGCGGAACAGGCGGAGCTGTTCGCGCGTCATGGGGTGGTCGGTTTTGTAGCCGACGGGGAAATGCGAGAAGATGTCGGTGCAGCGGATATTGGGGAGCGCGGCGATCTTCGCGATGGCGTCCGGCGCCTCTTTGGGGAGGAGTCCGAGGCGGCCCATGCCGGTGTCGAGCTTGATCATCACGTCAAGCGTGCGGCGCTGGCGGACCGCCTCCTCGCTGAGCATCCGCGCGACTTCGAGCGAGGGGATGCTCGGGACCATGCCGAAATGCACGACGTCCGCGATCTCGGTGTTCAGCAGAGCGCCGAGCAGACGGACGTTTTTGCCGAAGGAAATGATCTTGAGGGCTTCCGAAGGAGTCGCCACGCAGAACGTCGGGGCGTAGTCGCAGAGCGACCGCGCGACCTCGACCGCGCCCAGGTTGTAGGCGTCCGCCTTGATGACCGGGAAGAGCGCGGCGGGCGAAATCGACCGTGCGAGCGTACGGTAGTTGCGCTGCAGCGCGCCGAGGTCGATTTCGAGCCAGATTCTGTCGGGCATGGTCCGGGGTCCCCCTCTGCATCAGATCACTTGTGGTATTCCTGCAGGGACTTGGGTTCCTTGTCGGCGTTCGCGCGGACAGCCTCGATGCCGATCGCGGTCGCGTTGGCGGCGGCGATGGTCGTCATGTACGGGATGCGGTTCTGGATGGCGCTGCGGCGGATGTAGCTGTCGTCGACTTTGCCTTCGCGTCCGATCGGCGTATTGATAATGAGCTGGATCTTGTTGTTCTTGATCATGTCGAGGATGTCGGGACGCCCTTCGCCGAGCTTGCAGACGACGGTGTTCGGGATGCCGTTCTCGCTGAGGAACGCGGCGGTGCCCTCGGTGGCGAGGATCTCGAAGCCGAGCTTGTGGATCTTCTGCGCGATCGGGAGCAGGTACTTGCGGTAGTGGCGGCTGACGGAGATCAGCACGGTGCCTTCGGTGGGCAGGCCGCAGCCGGAGGCGGCTTCCGCCTTGAAGAACGCGGTGCCGAAGTTGTCGGCGATGCCCATGACTTCGCCGGTGGCGCGCATTTCCGGGCCGAGGATCGGGTCGACTTCCGGGAACATGTTGAACGGCAGGACGGCCTCCTTGACGGCGACGAACGGGGTCTCGCCGGTCTTCGGGAGCTTGAATTCGGCGATCTTCTTGCCGAGCATGAGTTCGGTGGCGACGCGCGCGAGCGGGACGCCCGTGACCTTGGAGATGATGGGCACGGTGCGGGAGGCGCGCGGGTTCGCCTCGATGATGTACACTTCGTCCTCGCAGATGGCGTACTGGACGTTCATGATGCCGTCGACCTTGAAGTCCTTGGCGATCTTCGCAGTGTATTCCTCGATGGTCTTCTGGTGCTTTTCGGGGATGGTGATCGGCGGGATGGTGCAGGCGGAGTCGCCGGAGTGGATGCCGGCGAGCTCGACGTGCTCCATGATGGCGGCGACGTAGGTCTCGTCGCCGTCGGCGATGGCGTCGACTTCGCATTCGATGGCGTTGTCGAGGAAGCGGTCGATCAGCATCGGGTATTCGGGGCTGACCTGGAGGGATTCGACGGCGTAGCGGCGGAGCGTGGCTTCGTCGTAGATGACTTCCATGCCGCGGCCGCCGAGCACGAAGGACGGGCGGACCATGACGGGATAGCCGATCTCGTTGGCGATCTTCACGGCCTCTTCGAGGGACTTGCTGGTGGCGCTGCGCGGCTGAAGGATGTTCAGGGCGATCATGCGTTCGCGGAAGTATTCGCGGTCTTCGGCGAGGCGGATGCCTTCGGGCTGGGTGCCGAGGATGTTCACGCCGTTGTCCTTGAGCTCCTGCGCGATGTTGAGCGGGGTCTGGCCGCCGAACTGGACGATCACGCCGTACGGTTTTTCCTTGGCGTAGATGGAGAGCACGTCCTCGGTGGTGAGCGGCTCGAAGAAGAGCTTGTCGCTGGTGTCGTAGTCGGTGGAGACGGTCTCGGGGTTGCAGTTGACCATGATGGACTCGAAGCCGTTGTCGCGGAGGGCGAACGCGGCGTGGACGCAGGTATAGTCGAACTCGATGCCCTGGCCGATGCGGTTCGGGCCACCGCCGAGGATCATGATCTTCCTGTTTGCGGAGACTTCGACCTCGTCCGGCACGGGCTGGTAGGTCGAGTAGTAGTAGCAGGCGTTCTCGACGCCGCTGACCGGGACCTTGCAGTAAGCCGCGACCACACCGAGCTTGATGCGGCGTTCGCGGACGGTGCGTTCGCTGACGGAGAAGAGCTTGGCGAGGTACTTGTCGGAGAAGCCGTCGCGCTTCGCCTGGACGAGCATGTCGTCCGGGAGGGACATGAAGCTGAACTTCTGGAGTTCGCCCTCGAACTGGGCGAGCTCCGCCATCTGCTCGATGAAATACCGCGTGATATAGGACATGCCGACGACTTCGTCGACCGTGCCGCCGCGGCGAAGGAATTCGTAGATCATGAAGAAGCGCTTGCTGTTCGGCGTGCGGATCTTCTCGCGGAGCTGGTCCATGGAGAGTGCGGCGAGCTTGGCGTCGAGGCCCGGGCCGCTGCGGCCGATCTCGAGCGAGCGGATTGCCTTCTGGAAGGCTTCCTTGAAGTTCTTGCCGATGGACATGACTTCGCCGACGGCCTTCATCTGGGTCCCGAGGGCGTCCTTCGCCTGCGGGAATTTCTCGAACGCCCAGCGGGCGAACTTGACGACGACGTAGTCTCCGCTCGGCGTGTACTTCTCCAGGGAGCCGTCGCGCCAGTACGGGATCTCGTCAAGCGTGATGCCGGTGGCGAGGAGCGTGGAGACGTGGGCGATGGGGAATCCGGTCGCCTTCGAGGCGAGGGCGGAGGAACGCGAGGTGCGGGGGTTGATCTCGATGACGACGATGCGGCCGTCCTTGCGGTTGTGCGCGAACTGGACGTTGGTGCCGCCGGTCACGCCGATGGCGTCGATAATGCGGTAGGAGTAGTCCTGGAGCTTTTCCTGGACTTCCTTGGAGACGGTGAGCATGGGGGCGACGCAGAAGCTGTCGCCGGTGTGGACGCCCATCGGGTCGACGTTTTCGATGAAGCAGACGGTGATCTTCTGGCCCTTTTCGTCGCGGACGACTTCGAGCTCGAGCTCTTCCCAGCCGAGCACGCACTGCTCGACGAGGACTTCGTGGATCAGGCTGGCGGCGAGGCCGCGCGCCATGACCTGGCGGAGCTCTTCCACATTATACACGATGCCGCTGCCGGTGCCGCCCATGGTGTAGGCGGGACGGAGCACGACGGGATACCCGATGCGGGCGGCGATGGCTTCGCCTTCCTCGACGGAGTTGGCGGGGGCGGATTCGGGCACGGGGACGCCGAGCTTCGCCATGGTCTTCTTGAACTCGATGCGGTCTTCGCCGCGCTTGATGGCGTCGAGGTCCACGCCGATGACCTGCACGTTGTACTTCGCGAGGACGCCGGCTTCGGCGAGGCTGGAGGAGAGGTTCAGGGCGGTCTGGCCGCCGAGGTTCGGGAGAAGGGCGTCCGGACGTTCGCGCTTGATGACGCGTTCGACGCCCTGGACGGTGAGCGGTTCGATGTAGGTGTGGTCCGCCATGCCGGGGTCGGTCATGATGGTGGCGGGGTTCGAGTTGACGAGGACGACCTCGTAGCCCGCTTTTCTGAGCGCCTTGCAAGCCTGGGTGCCGGAATAATCGAATTCACAGGCCTGTCCGATGATGATCGGGCCGGAGCCGATGATGAGGATTTTTTTAATGTCTTGCCGCTTCGCCATTGTGGTATCTCCGTGTTTTGACGTTGACAAATTCTCAAAAAACCAAATTGAAATAATATGCCATAAAATCGCGGATTTTCAAGAGAAGGACGTGTATTTTCCATAAAAAAAAGCGGTCTCCCGCAGAGGGGAGACCGCGATGACTTGCGTCCGGAAAAAAGTCCGGCCGATCACTTCTTGAGGGCGGCCTGTCCTTTCTTCAGAGATTCGAGGACGGAGTAGTAGCAGGGCTTCGGGGTGATGCCGCGTTCGTTCGTCTTCGGATCGGTGCTGGAGAAGAGGAGCGGAGCGCCGCCGCGGAGCCAGCTGGTGCCGTCGTCGAGGCCCCAGACGGTGACCGCGTAGATGTCCTTGTGATACTTCACGAAGAGGTCGAAGAGTTCGCCGTAGCGCTTCGCGAGGGCGTCGGCGGAGCTGTCGGCGTTGCCCTGGACGCTGTCGTCGCGTTCGAGGCCGCGTCCGCTGTTGCGGAAGCCGTTGCGGGTGTTGACGTCCATTTCGGAGATGATGATCTTGCAGCCGGTGGCGGCATACGCCTTGAACGCGGCTTCGATGGTCTCGATGGACGGATCGTCGTTGCTCTGCCAGTGGGCCTGCATGCCGATGGCGTCGATTCTGACGCCCTTCGCCTTGAAGTCGTTGACCATCTTCACGACGGCCTGGACCTTGCCGGGCTTGTACATGTTGAAGTCGTTGTAGGCGAGCAGGACGTCTTTTTCTCCGAGTTCATCGGCGACTTTCGCGGCGATGCGGAACGCCTGTTCCATGTAGTCGTCGCCGATCGCCTGGCGCCACGGGGAGAAGCCGCGGGGGCTGCCGTTGTCTTCGAAGCACTCGTTGCAGACGTCCCACGTTTTGATTTTGCCTTTCCAGTGGGTCATGAGGGCGCGGATGTGGTTTTCGAGGCGCTGCAGGACGACGTCGCGGAGCGGACGGCCGTCATTGGGGTTCTGGAAGACCCACTGCGGAGTCTGGGAGTGCCAGAGGAAAGTGTGGCCGTGGACTTCCATGCCGTACTTCTCGGCGAAGTTGACGAGGGTGTCGCCCTGTTCGAAGCGGAAGTTGCCTTCCGACGGTTCGGTGGCGTCAAACTTCATCTCGTTTTCGCAGGTCAGGCGGTTGAAGTCCTGAGAGACGATGTCGGTGGTGATGAGGTCGCTGAACGCACGGGTCGGGAGCGCGGTGCCGACCAGGAAGAGACCCTTGGAAGCGTCGCGGAGACGATCCTGGGCTTCGGCCTGGAACGCGACGGAGGTGAGGCAGATGCCCGCCAGAACGGCGGAGACGGTTTTGAAACTGATGGACATTGTGTCGATCCTTATGTTGGGTTATATATGTTGAAGAACGCAGGAATTATTTGAACTGGTACCAGTCGAGAAGCGCGGTGCTTTCCACCGGCTTCGGGCCGGCAGGCTGCTGTTGCTGCTGTCCGGGACGCTGGCCGCCGCCGAAGCCGCCGCCGAAGCCGCCGCCGAAACCGCCCTGCGGGGGCTGGCCGCCGCCGAAGCCGCCGCCGAAGCCGCCGCCGA
>CACZEK010000004.1 GCA_902780135.1 uncultured bacterium | reverse complement strand
GCATGGGCGGCTTCGGCGGCTTCGGCGGCGGCCAGCGTCCTGGCGGCGGTCGTCCGGCCGGCGGCCCCGGCGGCGGCAACGCGTTCGGCGCGACCCAGTCCGGCGGCTTCGGCGGCTTCGGCGGCATGTTCGGCGGCGGCCAGGCCCGTCTCCCGGAAGGCTTCGTCCCCTCTGAAACCACCATCTTCTGCGAATCCTATCCCGCAGTGAACCCGGAAACCGGCGAAGTCATCTATCGACTCACTGCTCCCGGCGCGCAGGATGTGACCATCTCCCAGGGTCTCCGCGACGGCAGCGGCGACAAGCTCTACCACCTCCAGAAGGTGGAAGGCGCGAACGGCGTGTGGGAAGTCAAGACTGATCCGCTCGTGGTCGGCTTCCACTACTACTCCTTCCGCGTCGACGGCAACGTCGTCTCCGACCAGAAGACCGGCGCCTACTTCGGCAGCAACGCCATGCAGTCCGGTATCGAAGTTCCCGAATCCAAGGAAGAGGGCGCTTACCACCACTTCAACAAGGACGTCCCGCACGGACAGGTCCGTCGCTGCCAGTATTGGTCCGAGATCAACGGCGGCATCGAACGCATCTGCAACGTCTACACTCCTGCTGAATATGAGACCAATCCGGAAAAGCGTTACCCGGTCCTCCTCCTCATGCACGGCTGGGGCGAAGATGAAAACGGCTGGATGATCCAGGGCCGTACCGCCAACATCATGGACAACCTCATCGCGGCCGGCAAGGCTGTTCCGATGATCATCGTCATGGATTGCGGCGATATGAAGGCGAACTCCTACGTCGGACGCGGCGTCGGCGGCGGCATGATGAACATGGGCCCCGGCGGTGTCACCGACATCTTCGTCAAGGAGCTCATTCCCTTCATCGACAAGACCTTCCGCACCATTCCGGATCGTGACCACCGCGCCATGGCGGGTCTCTCCCGCGGCGGCGGCCAGACCTGGAGCACCGTCACTGCCAACCTCGACAAGTTCGGCTGGCTCGGCAGCTTCTCCGGTCTGTTCGGCATGAACGGCGCTGTTGAGAGCGCTTACAACGGAGCTCTCAAGACCGCCAAGGAAGATCCTTCCAAGAAGCTCCATGCCATCTTCATCTCCCACGGCGAAGCTGAAAACGCCGACGGTCCGCGCAACATCGCGAACCAGATGAAGGAATACGGCCTCCCGGTCACGTTCTACATGTCCCCGGGCACCGCTCACGAATGGCTGACCTGGCGTCGCAGCCTCCGCGAATTCGCTCCGCTCCTGTTCAAGGGCATCTGATCGAATCGCGTGAGTCCTTCGGCTGATTCAATCAGCCACTGATTCCCGGCCGGATACCGCCTCAAAACGGTATCCGGCCTTTTCCGTGCCCTCGCACCCTCGCACCATAGGTCCCATACGACCTATATGCCCCATACGACCTATACGACCTATTCTTACCTGATAATCTTTACTCGCTTTCACAGCTTCCCGTTTGCATTTTGTGAAAAACATGATATAATATTCTCCGAATATTCCCCTTCACCCACGGAGAAATAACATGAAACACCGAGTATTTCTGATTGCTACTTTGTTCTGCCTCGCGCTGGGTGGAGTATGTTCCTGTTCACAGGAGGAGGATGCGTCATCGTCCAGATCAGCGCAGTCCGCAGCCCGTCCGGATCTCAACGATCCCGAACAGAGAGCCGAGCTGATCGAGAATCTGTCCGAGTGTTTTCTCTTCTGGGAATCGCTCGATGATATTCAGATTGATGAAAACGGGAAGATTCTGACCCCGACGCTCGCTGAAAGCCTTGAAGAGTGGCGTCAGGCTGCAGGGCTTACAAAAGAAGACATGACGGACATCTTCGCCCGAATCATCCGGGAGCATCTGGCGGAACTGGAAACCGCCCCCGATTCCGACAGAATTCCGGACATGTATTTCCGCGCACAATGGTATCTTAAAAACTATCCGCTCCCGCAGGAAGAGTTCATGGCGCTGGTGCGGAAAACCGTCGATCTGGACCCGGATCATGGGGGTGATCTTGCTTACAGTTATATCAAGACTTATCCCGACTGGATCTTCGACGACGGGACATTCGTGGAAATCGCGGAACGGGTCCATTCATCCATGATGAGTATTTCGAGCTTATTGGAGGATATGTTCAATCAGATCGGCAAGGAGACCGACGAAGCCCGTAAAAAGAAACTGCTGGACAAGGCGTTCGAATGGGCTCTCCGGGATGACAACCTCGAGAACTTTGTTTTTTTGGACAGACTTCTGCTGGATCACGACAAAAAACGTTATGCAACGCATCCCGGGCGAAAGCTCCAGTTGGAAAAGGATTTGAAGTGTCATGAGGAAGCCAAGCGCTATGACTGGGTTTACCGCCGGACGAAATACGCGCTGGAGCATTTCGGCGAGGGAGACGAAGCGTTCGAAATGTTGTACAAGATGGATACGGATCTCAAATTGCGAGATGGTGAATGGGAACGTGCCGAGCGCAAAAGACGTGAAAGAGAGCACATGGAAGAGATGAAGAAGGCGGGAAAAGACCCCAGGTCTGTTTATTCCAAAGAGTATCTCGAAGAAATATACCGCGATTGATAAAAACATCTCTTGCCCCGCCTGACCTTATCGAACACACACTGAGAAGAAATAGCATCGAAGAAAACTGGAACCGGTCTTCCGCTTGCATTTCGCGGAAAACGTGGTACATTATTGCAGCAGATTTTTTAACTGGGGTTGAGCTGGGAAGGAACGGACCGCGGACATGAGTTCCAAAGGGAAATGGAAAAGCTATCTTGACGGCATGCCGCCGTGGAAGAGAAACGCGCTGGCGGCCCTCGCGCTCGTCCTGACCGCGGCGCTGATGCCGTTCCTGCTCACCACGTTCCGGTCGCCGGACACCATGCTCCTCAGCCTGTCCGTGTTCTTCGCGATCCTCGCGATCTGCCGCCTGACGCATTTCCTGCTGAGACAATGCTTCAAGAATCCCTTCGTGAGCGTGTTCCTCACCATCGGCATCCTGATCGGCATCATGTTCGCGTCGTGGCGGACGCTCCAGTGGTACAGCGGCAACATGGCGGGCGTCTGCGACGGGAAGACGTGGAGCGCGCTCATGATGTCCGTCGTGACGCAATACCCGGAGTACAGGAGCACGCGCACGCAGGATGGCGTCGCCGATCCGGAAAGACGCTGCATGATCTGGGAACGATGGGGCGTGATCCACGTGTGGCTGGAGACCTCGGAACCGGACAAATGCCGCGGGATCGCGGATCATCTCCGGTCGGTGAAGACGGAGCGCGGCATCCGGGAAAAGATCGTGCTCACGGTCGTCGACTGGAACCAAACCAAAGATTGCGGCGACGTCGTCTGCAGGGTCCGCCCGTTCCGGTTCCCCGGCAAGACGCTGGACGCATTCCCGCCAATCTTCGAGGAAACGCTCGACTGAACATCCGAGGCACACGAAGTGCATCGGGCAGAAAGCACGAATAGAAAACCGTAACGCGTGCAGGCGTCAGACGCTGAGGAAAATGAGAGGGGAAAGAAAACGCCTCTCCCCTCTCGTGGTCGGAATCACCTTTCTTTGTTGGATTGTGACAGGACCGTGCCTGCAAGAGTTTTGGTCAGGTCACTGTATTTGGGACTGGACAACACCTTTGACGCGATATCCTCAAGCTGCGGACCGGTTTGCTTCGCCGGGCTGCGCTGAGAAAGCGCGGCCCCGGCCAGCTGCTTCTGGATTCCCGAGGCGGCGGGATTCTGCAGGACCTGTCCCGCAAGACTTGCGATTTCGCTGGAGGTACGTTTCGTGTTCTTACTCATGGCACACCTCCCGTCAATCGCAGGCGGCATCGACAAGTTCCTCAAAAACGAGGAACTCATCCGTCCTGCTGTTGCACGCTTTGCAGAGAGGCACGATGAAACGCGACCCCTCCTGTCCGGCTCTTTTCACATGAGCCCCGACGATGTCATCTGTCGCGCGACAGGCTGCGCAGGAAGAGGCTTTGCGCCCCGTTTTGCGCTCCCAGTGTTCCAGCCATGACTCCGACCCCAGACAAGAACATGTCTCTCCGGCCGTTCTTTTCAGGTTTTTAACCACAGTTATATTCATACTGTAGCTCCTTAAAAAACAGGGAAAAAAGTCCATTTTCCCCTTGATTTTTGGTGCCGGGGCGAGTATATTTAGGCAGTCGTTCCTACCCAAGGAATACAGGGGACTTCCCCGGAAAGGTTTAGCCTTTGGCAGAAGGCTAAACCTTCTTTTTTTCAATCAGGATTCGTCATTCGCGCTTCTCCGCCTGCTCCAAGTTTGTCCCGTACGCATCAAAGGCGCGATCAAGAGACTTTTTGCATTCCTCGTATTCCCGGCGCAGAGCGGCCAGTCTATCCAGATTTCGACGGTATCGTTCTCCGAACAGGTGCTGAACAGACAGCGGGATCACCGGAATCAAGATCTTTTCCAGGTTTTCCTGCGCGATCGTGCGAATGGTCGTTCCCGAAGACGCCAGTTCTATTTGCGCCCGCCCCTCCTCACTGAGCAAATACCCCATTAAATAGTAGGGGTCGATCAAGGCGGAATTGAGGCGGAGGACAAAAAAGTTTCCGGTGGCGAGAACGGATATTCCATCCGGGATCTCGGCGACCGCGATCTTGCACGGCATTACGGATTTCGTCAGCACGATGTCGCCTTTTTCCACAATGTACCTCTGATAACGGAGCGGGATGCCGTCAAGGACCGGCAGATCCTCATCTATGATGCCGTCCTGCACGTTCGCGAGGGTAAGGCACCGGACACTGCGCGGCCGGTCGCAAGGCGCGCTGAGATCGGAATCCGGCCTCTTTTCGAGAAGGGCCTCGCGCGACAGCGGAACGCCGCGGGAAATAGACCGGCAAAGCTCCCCAAGCGGTCGTCCGTTGCGCACATGGATTTCGGACATGAAATAACGGCGGACTGACAGCTGATAATCCCTTTCGGCGATCACCTGCAGCGGAATATCCTTGCGGGAGACCGGAGCCGAGCACGACCGCGGTGGAATCCGGTCGTACTGGAACTCCACACCCGATGAACAGAATGCGGCCATGACGGATGCGATATGATCCGGCGTCATGATGTGGACGCGGGCACCGCCTTCGAAAAGCCCGGACGCATCAATCATTTTCACATAGTCATGGGGCGTTCGGGAAAGAATGACCATATTGAGTCCGATGGAGGCATAGCTGAGCATTCGCTCCGGGAGAGCGATAACGCTTTCCACAAGCCCGCGCTCGATCAGATACCGGCGAAGCGGAGCCTCTATCATATTGCTCAGCGCTCCGTTGCTGACGATGATTACAGCATGCCCGTCGGAATCCAATGATTCGAGCGCCTTCACACCCCATATCCACTCCGTGGAATTCGAACCTTTCAGCATAGGAAACGCCGGAGGAATCGAGCCAATTCTTTGAATATGCACCAGACGCTGACCGCGCGGCGGATCCACGAATACGTTGTCATAGACGGCACAGTCGCGCTTCCGCATCTCATACCGGTCCTCAAACAGATCCCGCTCGGCAAACGCATTCCGCTGGAATATGTCCGCCCTCATTTCCTGCACGATGTTCCGGATTTTCGAAATGCAGACGCATTGTTCGGACAGATCGGCTCCGGCAAACCGGAAACCATCGTCCATCCTGGACAGACGCAGCATGAAATTGCCAAAGCCGCAGCACAGATCGAAGAAACGCCTGCCGCCGAAGCATTTCATAAGACCGACTGCGAGATCGCAGATGCATTCCGGCGTCGCGAATTCGGATTCCCAGCCGGATACGGGCTGCCGGTTTGCGATGTATTCTTTCACGCATTCCAAGGAGAACAAGGCAATCAGATTCCGGAAATCATTCCAGTGGTCCCCGATGCGCCGGCAAATCCATTCCTCAAGCGACCGGTCATGCAATGCGTCGTTCAAAAAACGGGGAAGCTCATCCGGGGCCAGATCAACCCGTCCATCTTTTTTGACGAGATAAAGGACAAATGCAGCAGCCAAATTGGATGTGAACAGATTGGACGAATAACGTCTTTCGATCTGCTCCAGCAGAGAACCGAGCTGCATGGATTCGTATTCCGTCTCGGTCCGCATAGATCTCAACATTCTCATAGCATTTCTCCTTGAAACGAAGTGGTCGTTTGATTCGATGGTTATACTATAGCACACATTTTGGATTATGTCAAATCAAAAACTTGGTTTTTATAAACCATTTTTCAAAAAAACCTTTTTCTCATGCTACAATGTTAGAGAAAAGAAGGATTCCGGCAGAGTTCTGAACTGATATCAGCCGACATGGAAACTGCCGACCGGACGGCTTCCACGCAGCCGCATCCGGTCAGGAAAATGCGGCCCCCCCCCTGCTCGCACCGACGCACCGACCGAATCGTTCTGCGAGCGGCTCACTGCTTCGCGGAGAGAATCCTCTGCAGGAGGTCGGCGATGTTTTCCGTGCGGAGGGGCTTCAGCAGGATTCCGGTGAACGGCGCGGGATCCGCCTTCTTGGTCTTCTCGACGTCGGCGGTGAGGGCGTAGACGGGGAGGTGGCGCCACGCCGGATTCCGGCGGATCTCCTCGGCGAGCTCGGGACCGCTCATGCCCGGCATCCAGACGTCCGTGAACACGGCGTCGAACCGCGTGTCGTTCATCAATTTCAGCGCGTCCGCGCCCGATTCGGCGGTGCCGATGTTCTTCACGCCGAGCTTCCGGCAGAGCGCCTCCAGCACCTTCAGGTTCAGTTCGTTGTCGTCGACCAGCAGGAGCGAGAGATCGGGGTCGGCGGGCAGGACGTGCGCCGCGCCCGTCTTCTGTTCGAGTTCGGCGGGCGCTTCGGTCTGGTACTCGATGCGCGGGAGCTCGACCGTGAACGAGCTGCCGACGCCGACCTCGCTGTCGATCCTGATCTTGCCGCCCATTTTCGCGGTCATGAGATTGCAGATGGAGAGTCCGAGCCCGGTGCCGACGACCTCCGATTTCGTGCGGATGCGCACGAACGGCTGCATGAGGTCGGAGAAATGGCTCCTGTCGATGCCGATGCCGGTGTCCTGGACGGTGAACTCGAGCAGTCCGGTCTTCTTCCCGTCGGCGGGCTGCGCGTCCGGCGTGAACCGGATATGCAGGGTGACGCCGCCCTTTTCGGTGAATTTGACGGCGTTTCCGATGAGGTTGAAGAGGATCTGGCTGACGCGCTGGGAATCGACCTTCACCCACGGGATCGCGCCGGGGGCGTCGAGCTTCAGATAGAGCGCCTTGTTGTGCGCGGCGTTGCCGACGATGGTGAGGACGTTTTCGGCGAGGCGGCGGAAATCGCACAAGGCGGGGTAGAGCTTGAGCTTGCCGGCGTCGAGCGAGGCGAAGTCCAGCACGTCGTTGATGAGCTGCATCAGGGCGTTGCCGCTGAAGATGATGTTTCCGAGGTATTCCGTGACCTTCTCCTGCGGGAGCCCGCCCTGCTGGAGGAGCTCGGAGAACCCGATGATGGAGTTCAGCGGCGTGCGGATGTCGTGGCTGACGCAGCTGAAGAAGAAGCTCTTCGCCTTTTCGGCGGAGACCGCCTTGTCGCGCTCCGCCTTCAGGTTCTGCGTGAGCTCGTATTTCAGGAGCAGCATGTTCGCGGTGTGCTGGAAGTTGCCCAGCATGTCGTAGTCGTCCTGCGAGAAGGAGTGCCACGGGTCCTTGAAATAGAGGGACACCGCGCCCCAGACGCGGTCGCCGTGCATGAGCTTGAAGGAGCAGCGCGTCCCCATCCTGGTGGCGCGGACGATCTGCGCGAGGTAGGGGTCCTCGATCGGGATGTTCTGCAGGTCGTTTTCGACCGTGATGTCGCGTCCGTCGAGCACGGACATCCATTCGTTGTCGGTGCTGGTGTACTCGCGGTCCTTCGGCATGTTCCGGAAGAAGAGATGGTCGCCCTCCTCGAAGCCCCAGGACGCCAGCAGCTCCATTCCGTCCGGCTTGAAATGGACGAAGTTGCCGCCGTCGGCCGAGAAGTAGCCGGAGACGATGCGGACGACCTCGTGGATGGCGCGGATGTCCTCGTCCGCCTCGGAGAGGATCGCCGCCATGCAGGAGTTGATGGCGTCCTGCCTGCGGATGCGCGTGACGGATTCTGTGGTGTCCACGGCGAACATGAAGATATAGGAGAGCTTGTTCGAGGTGTCGAACACGCCGTGTGCGTCGATCTGCCAGAACTTGCCGTTGATCTCGCGCTGGATGGAGGACGTGCGGGAACCGTTCATGATCGCCTGAAGCAGAAGCGGCTTGATCTCGCGTTCGAGCGTGGCGACCGATTCCTGGTACGGCTTGTTGCAGCGGAGCAGACGGCCCGAGCCGTCGAACATCGCCACCGGGATGATGGTGTTGTCGACGAGCAGCTGGTTTTCGCGTTCGCGGCGCTGGATCTCGCGTTCCGCCTCGCCGCGTTCCACCGCCATGGCAAGCAGGGACGCGGCGGCCTGGACCAGCTGGAGGTCGGCGGCGCTGAACCGCGTTCTCGAGCGGGTGTAATGGACGGCAAGCGCGCCCCAGAACCGTCCGTTGATGCTCACGCGGGCGATCAGGGCGGATTTCGCGCGGCATGCGACGTCCGGGGCGTCCGCGTAGAGCGCCTCGGCGTCTTCGAACGCGAGCACGGGCTCGCCGCGCTTTTCGCGGCACAGCTTCAGGACCGGGCACTTCGAATCGTGCTTGCCGATGCGTTCGACGCCGGGCCGCGTCCATTCGTTCGTCGCGCGAAGGCCGTTCGACGCGTTCTGCGGGAGCAGGAGGATCCGGTCGGAGTGCATGATGTCGATCATCTGCCCCGCCATGTAGTCGCAGAATTCGCGGATGCTGCCGTGGTTGTCGTTGAAGTAGGCGAGAATGTTCATCTTGAACTTCTCGATCCCGTGCAGCTTGCGTTCCTCGGTCACGTCGTGCGCGATGCCGATCAGCATCTTCCCGCCCAGGTCGGTGCGGAACGGCAGGAGCCATTTTTCGAACACGTGCCAGCCGATGCCCGGCACTTCCTCCTCGACGTCGGCGTGGATCAGCTCCTTCGACTGCATCGCGCCGGCGTGTTCCGAGGTCAGGATGTCCGCGATCTGCGGGGGGAAGATGTCGTAGTCGGTCTTGCCGACGACTTCCTCGCGGGCGCGTCCGATCATGCGGCAGAACTTCCTGTTGCACATGGAGTAGCGGAACTTGTCGCCCGCATCCTTCACGAAGAAGGACATGGGCAGCGTGTCGATGATCTGCTCCAGCAGGCGCTTGGAGTCCGCCAGGTTCTGCTGTTCGCGGATGCGGTAGAGGATGGCGGCGAACGTGTCCACCATCATGAGGCGCGGCTCGAGGTTGTAGGTCGGGAACGGCATGCGGTTCATGAACTGGATGAGCATCGTGCCGATGTACTGCTTCTGGTTGAAGATCTCGAACGCGAGCTGGCAGGGCGGATAGCCGGGAGCCTGTTCGAGGACCGGCGCCAGCTCCGGCACATGCCCCATCTCCGGGATCGCGCAGGCGTGTTTTTCCAGCAGGATCGGGCGCATGAATGCGACCATTCTCTCCTGCAGCTCGGGCTTGAGCTTCGGGATCTTCCCCTCCATGTCGGGACGGACGAAGTCCATCTGCTCGCTCATGTCCCGGTTCATCCATACCATGCGGCAGCTGTCGAACTCGCGGAAAATGATCCCCGTGATGATCGACAGGACTTTTTTCATGTCGGTCTCCTGCTGCGTCTTCTTCAGGATCTCGGCGTTCGCCGACTCGTATTTGTGGAAGAACGTTTCGGCGGTAACGTCCTCGACCGCGCCGAGGATCAGGCGCCGTCCGGACGGAAAGACGTGCAGATGCTCCATGACATGCACGAACTGCGGGAATCCCTTGTCGTCCAGCAGGAACAGGCGGAACGTCTGGGTGGTTTCCGGGTCCTGCACCGCCTTTTCGGAATAGTCGCGCCATTGTCCGGCGACCCGGGCGGGAAGGAAGTCGGCGGCAGTTTTGCCCCGGATCTCCTTCTGGTCGACCCGGAACGTCTGCGCGAAGTAGCGGTTCGCACGCAGGAACCGGAACTCGTTGTCGACGTCCCGCACATACAGCCCGAACGGGACGTTGTTCGCGATGGTCTGCAGAAGATTCCCGTCGGCGGCTTTGTCCCAGTTGTCGGCATCGGCGGCCTGCACGGGCTGGACCGTGAAGAACAGGATGCCCGCCTCCGTGCCGTCGGAAAGGACCGCGGACTGCATGACGGATCCGTACCACGCGCCGGAGGACTCGGCGCACACATGGAACGTAAGCTCGAAACCGGACAGAACGACCTGATACGCGCCGTCGACGCGCTTCACCGCTTCCGCCGGGATCATCTCGTCCAGCGCGAGTCCGGCAAGCCCGCCGGAGTTCCTGCCGAACGCCTTTTCCGCGGCGGGATTTCCGTACAGGACGACGCCGTCCCGGCCGCAGACGATCACGCCGTCCGACAGATGGCGGTAGATTGCGTCAAACGTCTCGGCAACGAGGCGGATCGTTCCGTTGTTCGTTCGTTCCCTGGTCATATTTTTGCGCGCGTCCTCAATTCTTATCTCGTGAAAAAACAATAATTATTTAATTTAGCATGCAGAATAAAAAAAACAAGTGCGATACTGCCTTTTTGCAGCCAAATAAGCGGACAAAAACGGACGAACGTTTTTCCGCTCCGTCCGACCGGTTTTCTCCTGTTCCGGCGATCCGCGGACTGCCGGAACAGAAAACGATTCTAAAAAATTGAGGTTTTTACGTTTTTTCGCTTGATTCTTCCTGTTTTCTGTGTATATTTACGTTTGACAACACAAAAAACAGTTTCATTTGAACTGAGCCAAGCTCAAACCAACCAACCCACAAGGAAACACCCGATGAACCGCAAAACGACCGGAAGCATGCTTTTCGCCGTGATCGCCGCCCTTGCCGCGGCCGCCTGCCAGTCCGCCCCCGTCCCTGACCCGGACCCCGAAGCCGACGTGAAGGGCACGATGACCGTGAACATGTCCGACAAACTCAAGATCTCCGACACCATGTTCGGCATCTTCTTCGAAGACATCAATTACGGCGCGGACGGCGGCCTGTACGCCGAGCTCGTGGCGAACCGCGACTTCGAATGCACCCCGTCGGACGCGCGCGGCTGGAGCGCCAGAAAATTCTGGGCGGTCGACGGCGGCAGCATGAAGTTCGACATCGCCGAAAACGACCCGATCCACGCGAACAATCCGCATTACGGCGTGATCTCCGTCGACGCGGTCGGCGCGCGCCTCCTCAACGAGGGCTTCGGCGGTTTCCGCTACGAAAAAGGCGCGAAATACGACTTCTCCATGTTCGCCCGCCGGCAGGGCGACAAGCCCGCAAAGATCGAAGTCGGCCTCCTCTCCGACACCGGCGCGGTCCTCGCCTCCGGGACGCTTGACGTGAACTCCGACAAATGGGAAAAGCTCTCCCTCGTCCTCACCGCCTCCGACGGCAATTCCACCGCCGACGCCTGCGGCAAGTTCTATCTCAAGCCCCTCACCGCCGGAGCCGCGGCCGCCGTCGACATGGTCTCACTCTTCCCGCAGGACACCTTCATGGGCCGCAAGAACGGCCTCCGCAAGGACCTCGCCCAGACGCTCGCCGACCTGAAGCCGCAGTTCGTCCGTTTCCCCGGCGGCTGCGTGGCGCACGGCAACAGCTGGCAGGACGACTGCTACTACTGGAAGGATTCCGTCGGCGCGCTTGAGGAACGCAAGCCGATCAAGAACCGCTGGGGCTACCACCAGACCCGCGGCCTCGGCTATTTCGAATACTTCCAGTTCTGCGAAGACATCGGCGCGTACGCGCTCCCGATCATCACCGTCGGCGTCGACTGCCAGTTCGCCGGACGCCAGCAGGCGGTCCCGATGGACCAGATGGGCAGGATCGTCCAGGACGCCCTCGACCTCGTCGAGTTCGCCAACGGCTCCACGGACACCAAGTGGGGCGCGCTCCGCGCGAAGATGGGACATCCGAAGCCGTTCGGTCTGAAGTATATCGGCCTCGGCAACGAGGAGCAGATCTCCGACGCCTTCGAACAGCGCTTCAAAATGGTCAACGACGCCCTCGTCGCCAAGTATCCCGACATCGTCGTGGTCGGCACCGTCGGCCCCGGCGCGTCCGGCGGCGACTACGACCGAGGCTGGAGATTCGCCCGCCAGGAGAAGCTCCCCATCGTCGACGAGCATTTCTACATGAACCCGAACTGGTTCGTGGACAGCGCGCAGCACCGCTACGACAACTACGACCGCACCGGCCCGAAAGTCTACGCCGGCGAATACGCCGCCCACGCGCAGGGCAACCCCCGCCCGAACACCATCGAGACCGCCCTCGACGAAGGCATCTTCCTGACCGGCGTCGAACGCAACGGCGACGTCGTCGTGATGTCCTCCTACGCCCCGCTCCTCGGCAAGCACGGCAACATGCAGTGGACCCCGAACATGATCTACTTCTCGAACACGAAGATCGACAAGACCACGACCTACGAGGTCCAGAAGCTCTTCGGCGCGAACGCCGGCACCAACTACCTGAAGAACATGCTCGACTTCGGCGGCGCGCTCGACGCGCGCCAGACGCTCAGAGTCGCCGCCTCCGCCGTCGAAACCAAAGACGGAGACACCGTCCTGAAGTACATCAACACCCTCGACAAGCCCGTCTCCTTCACCGTCACGCTCGACAACGGCAAGGGCATCCCCGCTTCCGCGAAGCGCACCGTCCTCACCGGACCGAACTTCACCGGCAAGGAATACACCCTCACCGACAACTACATCAAGCTCGGCAAGACGTTCACCGTGAACCTCCCCGCCCGCTCCATGACCGTCATCCGCTTCTGAGCGGACGGCGGTTTGCCTGAGAGGGCATGACGGAAAAACCTTGAGCCTGTTCCGGCCGCGCATCGTTCGGGACAGGCTTTTTTCCCCGGTTCTCCGCCTCGAAACGAAGAAAACACAAAAAAAAGAAAAGATTTTATTCGGAAGATACAATATTTCGTTTTATCGAAACGTTATATGATTGGTTGAGGCGGTCCGGGCATCGCCCGCCCCCATGGATCCGGCGAACACAAACGCCGGAAGCCCGGACGCCGGACAAAACGCGACAGACAGACAAGAGAAAGGAACTACGGCTATGAAGAAAAACTATGCGGCATTCATTCTCGCGGCTTTGGTCATTCCCGCAACAGGGCTCCTCGCGCAGGGACGCGGCGGACGCCCCGGCGGTCAGCCCGGCGGACGTCCCGGCGGCGGCGCGGTCTCGCGCCAGCCCGGCGGTCAGCCCGGCGCACGTCCCGGCGGCGGCTCGTTCAATCCCGGCGGCCCCGGTCCGGTCCCCGGCGAACGCCGTCTCGGCGGCGCTGTCGTCATTTCCGGCGGACGTCCCGGCGTGCGTCCGCTCGATCCGCCTCCGCCGCCCCCTCCCCCGACAGGCGGCCCGGTGGTCGTCAGCCCCGACTTCTTCGACCCGCTCCTGCCCGGCTACGGTTCCTACGGCTACCGGTACGGCCGCGTGATCGTCGTGCCGCGCTCGACCGTCATCGTCACGGAACCGGACGCCGCGCAGCAGGAAATCGTGGTCGTGCCGTCCGGGTCCGAAACGGAAGCCGCCCCCGCGGTCGAGGTGAAGACCGGGGAAAAGGCAGCCGTCAGTTCCGCGCCCGTGAAGGCGGGCGATTTCCGGCTTGTGCTGCTGGAGGACGATTCGGAGGACGCCGTGCCCGCCGTCTGCTACAAGGCGGGTCAGGAAATGAAGTTCACGTTCTCCGTGGACAAGCTCGTCGACACGCCCGTCGAGGGCAAGCTCTTCCTGAACTGGAAACGCTCCGGCGACGACGGCAGGGTCGAACAGGGCCGCACGGAGATCTCCGCCGGCCAGGCGGTCACGCTCGCCACGAGCATCGACCGCCCCGGATTCGTCCGCATCGAGGCGTCGCTTGAGGACGAGGCTGGACACGACCTGAAGAGCAGGTTCGACGGCGGCGCGGGCGCGGAGATCGAGAAGCTCACGCAGGCGGTGCCCGAACCCGAGGATTTCGACGCGTATTGGACGAAGCAGAAGGCGCTGCTCGCCGCAGTCGCCGCCACGCCCGAACTCAAAAAGATCAAGGCGAAACAGGACGGCTTCGACGCATACGAGGTCAAAGTGCCGTGCGTCGGGACGCGTCCCGTGACCGGCTACCTCATCATCCCGAGCGGCGCGGAGGCGAAATCCCTGCCCGCGAAGGTGCATTTCCAGGCGTACGGCGTGCGCAGCCAGACGGTCCCGGACGGCGTGCCGGGTACGGTCTACTTCGACGTCAACGCGCACGGGATCGAGCTGAGCCGCCCGGAATCCTACTACGACGGCATCCGCCGCGAGCTCGGGCACTACGCCTACGACAACGCCGGAAACAAGTCCCCCGACACCTCGTATTTCCGCTGCATGGCGCTCCGCGCGATCCGCGCGTTCGACTTCGTGAAAACGGTGACGGCGTGGAACGGAAAGGACCTCGGCGTGGTCGGACACAGCCAGGGCGGACTTCAGGCGGCATGGGCAGCCGGACTCGTCCCGGAGATCACCCGCGCCGAGATCGGCATGCCGTGGTGCGCGGACATCGGCGGCGAAAAGGCGGGCCGCCAGCGCGGCACCTGCCCGGACTACCAGCCCGGCCTCGATTACTTCGACCCGGTGAACCACATCAAGCGCGCCTCCGAAACGTGTCTGGTCGACATCGTGCGCGCGGGCCTCGGCGACTACGTCGCGCAGCCCTCCGGCGTCGCCGTGCTGTTCAACAACGCCCCCGCCAAAAAGCGCGTGGTCTACTACCAGAACTGCGCCCACACCGAGCCGAACGCCCTCTCCACGCCGATCGTCATGCGGACCGAGGACTGGCCGGAATCCGAAGCCGAAAAGTAAGAAGCAACAGAAAACAAGTTCAAATTCAACGCCCCGGCATCATCCCCGGGGCGTTTTCTTGCGGTCCGGGATCGAATCGTTTCCCCCCCTCATCGGCTCGTTTCCCGCGAAAAAAAACGGAAAAAGATTTGCATTTGCGGAAAAAGAGAGTAACTTATAACGTTTTTGCACCGGGAAATGCGAAAAAAGTCCGCCGTTTTGAACGGACCGTCCCCCGCATCCCGGCCTCGCCCTCACGCAACAAAGAGACTCGGAAATGAACATTTTTTACGATCCGCTTTCCCCGTGGCGTCTGCCGCTCCGCTTCCTTTACCCCGCCAACTGGTGCGCCGAAGGGTTCGAGGCGGATCTGGCGTGGATTCAGACGCATCCCGAGGCGAGAAACGCCGGAAATCTGCTGACGGACAGCAGCGGGAAAAAGGTCTGGCGCGTGGAGCTCCCGGACGCCCGCGGCGCCGTGGCGTACAAGTATTGCGAGGGGAAAGCGCCCGTCCGCTACATCCTGCATCTGTCGCATCCCGGCCGCGAATGGCGCAATTATCAGGCGATCCGGCGGATGGGCATCCCGGCGGGCGAGGTGCTGGCGTTCGGCGAGACGCGCAAACACCACTGGAAGATCGAAAACTCCTTCATCATCACGCGGTTCATCGAAAACACGCGCAACGGCATCGACTTCATGCCCGGCGGCAGGCTGTGCGGCGACGCGGCGATGCGGCGGCGTTACTGCGCGCTGATCGCGCCGGAGATCGCGAAGATGCACCGCCACGGGTTCTACCACAAGGCGCTGCACCCTCGGAATATCCTCTACCGCGGCGACACCCCGGAGGCGATGGAGATTTTCTTCATCGACGTGGCACGGTGCCGGATGAGGTTCCGCGGGGCGATGAAACAGCCCGTGCTCTTCGACCTGTATACGCCGCTGCTCGACCTGAAACTCCCCGCTGACGAAGCGCGGGCGTTCCTGGCGGTCTACCGCGCGGAGTTCCCGGACTGCCCGTTCACGCTGAACGAACTCGAACGCCGGCTGACCTGTTTCCGCCGCCACGGGAAGACGTTCGACGTCATCAACGGCGGCTCTGCGGAATAACCGCCCGCCGCACCTCGTTTCCGCTCCGCGCCATATTTCCGCGCCGTGCTCCGTTTCCGCGCACGGTTCTCCCCCTCACCCTACCCCGAATCCCGCCTCGTTTCCGCGCACGGTTCTCCCCCTCACCCTGCCCCGAATCCCGCCTCGTTTCCGCGCACGGTTCCGCGCCGCTTCAGGGATCGTTCCTGACGCAACATGCGCCCCCGCTGAAGGAGACCGTCTGTTCGCACGACGCATCGTATGATTCCGCGTTTTTCTTTCCTGACGCCTCGCCGCCCCCGAAAAAGTACGCTTTTTTTTCGATTTCGGTTTGACTTTTTGCAAAAGCGGTGTACATTAATGGAATCGAACATTTCGGGGCGTAGCTCAGTCTGGTTGGAGCGCTAGGTTCGGGACTTAGAGGTCGCTGGTTCGAATCCAGTCGCCCCGACCATCTAATTGCATATCCGCGCGGTTGTCAACTCAATCGCGCTTTTTTTGTTTTAAGCCCACTCACGGCTAAATCGCAGGGATTTACAACGCCAGATCTTCTCCGGCGATTCCCCGCGTCCCGCTGCGGAAAAAACCTCCGGCGATCCTCCGCGTCCCACCGCACAGAGTTTCCGGCGGCGGATGGCAGATCAAAAGACAGAAAAGGACGGTCAAACAGACGCAAATCGGGCAGGAACCGCCGCATGGTCCAAGATGCGGCAGCGCCCGCCCGAAGGGATTCCGTGAAATCGGGGAATCAGCCGAGGTGGTGTTTCAGCGTTTCGACCCACGCGCCGATGCGCGACGAGGTCTTTTCCGACTCGTTGTTGTCGTCGAGCGCGAGCCCGCAGAAGAGCTTGTTCTCCTCCGCGACGGACGAGCTGTGGCCGTAGCCTTCCGCCGAGGTCTGTCCGACCAGCAGGGCGCCGCGGTCCTTCGCCTTCTGCGCGAGAATGCCCATCGCGTCGCAGTAGGTGTCGGCGAAACCGTTCTGGTCGCCGAGCCCGAAGACCGCCACGAGCTTTCCCTTGAGGTCCGCCTGTTCGAGAAGATTGATCTTCGCCGCCCAGTCGTCCTGAAGTTCGCCGAGTCCCCACGTGGAACTCCCGAGGATCAGCAGGTCGGCCTTGAAATCCTCCGCCGTTGCGTTTGCGATGTTGACCGCCGTGACGCCGAACGCCGCCGCGATCTCGGCGGCCGCGCTTTCCGTTGCGCCGGTCGTGCTTCCGAAGATGACTTTTACGTTTGCCATTTCCATGACTCCTATGGTTGTGTTGAGAGTGGATAGTTGAGAGTGGATATATGTTCCAGAAAAGTCCGCGTGTCGCCGCAGACGTTCAGGACGTGTTCCGCCGCCGCCTCGATCCTCCGGTACAGCGTCATCCGCGCGACCGATTCCCCGGCGTCGCCGTAGACCGCCCAGCGGCCGTGTTCCACCGGCGTCCGGGGGAGATTCGCCATGAATCCCGCCACGTCCTTTGCCGGATACCCCAGGAACACGCCCACCTCGTGCGGCATATCGCCTCCGCCGCAGGCAGTGCCGGGCAGCGCCCGATTCCCTCCGGACGCGAAACGCCGCCGAAGCTCCTTCAGCAGTTCGCACATGTCCGCGCCGGCCGGATATCCGCACTGCGTCAGGATCGCGCGGTTCGACGGTTCGCGGAGCGCGTGTTTCATGGCTTCGGGGTGATAGAACAGCACGAGCGAGCTGTCGCGTTCCACGAGCAGTTCGACGTAGTCCAGCTTCAGGATGTTCAGGATGTCGCGCCTGTGCAGGCACACGGGCCCGCCGGACGGCGTTTCCTCCGTGAAACAGCGTCTCACGCGGAGCAGTTCGCCGGGCTTCACGCCGCGCCGGACGGCAGCGGTCTTCAGCAGCAGGAAACGCAGGAGGTCTTTTCGATGCGAGAAACAGTCTTGCGGCAGCATAACTTTGTTTAACCTAACTTTCAAACAACAAAACGCCGCTCCCGGCGGACCGACGTGCGATGCGGAGGAAAGACAAGTCCCGGAACCATCCTGCAAACCCGGTTGGGGAACCGGGTCCGCACCTGCATACCCTAACCGGCATTCCCGTTGATGCCGAGCCGAAACCGAAACTCGGACGGGACGCCGGACCCTTTTTCACATTCTCCCATTTTGGAAACGGCGGACCTGCACCGATACGCCGCGGAATGGTTCCGGGACTTTTACGTCATGCAATTACTATATCACATTTTTTGGAGATTGCAAGTTAGTTTTGCCTAAGTTTTGTTTTTTTTCGTGTTTTTTTTGATTTCCGCCTCAAAAAAAGACCGGAAACCGCGCCCTGCTCAGAAGAACAGGCATATCCATGCCGACGCCGCGGACGCCGCGGGGCACACGGCGATCTGGATCAAATGCGATTTCCAGTTGAATCCGAACTGATGCGGGCCGACAAGGCCCTTCGTCTCCGGATAGAAGTACGGGAAGAAACCGCTGTGGCACAGCAGGTACAGGTCGAAAAACAGGATGTCATACGCTTTCAGGAGCAGGAGCATGGTCAGGAACCGGGCGAAGAACTCCCAAAAGGTGAACCCGTTTTTCACGCCGTCCACGCCGCCCAGCACGAAAGCCCCGCCCATCATCGCGAGGGCAAGCGCCATCATGATCCAGCCGACGGCGTGCGCGCCGGGGAAACGTTCCTCCTTCGGCAGGATCGCCGCCTGAATGTCTTCCGGGGCGGAGGTGAAGAGGCGTTTGTCCTGAATGAACCCGACGGCGGCCAGCAGCATCAGGAACAGGCCCGCCATCATCAGGAGGGAGAGAAGCAGTGTCGTGATCATCTTTGTTTATCCTCGCTTTTTTGGAATGTCAGGGTACGGTTTTCTGTGCGTTCATGCCTTCAAGGCGCGCATGGCGTTCAGGACGGCGAGGACCGTGACGCCCACGTCCCCGAACACGGCTTCCCACATCCCCGCGACGCCGAGCGCGCCGAGGACCAGGAACGCGCATTTGATCCCGATCGCGACGGCGATGTTCTGCACGACGATGCGGCGCGTCCTTCTCGCCACGGCGATCGCGTCGACCAGTTTGGACGGCTCATCCGTCATCAGCACGACGTCGGCCGCCTCGATGGCGGCGTCCGAACCGAGGCCGCCCATCGCGATGCCGATGTCCGCGCGGGCGAGGACCGGGGCGTCGTTGATGCCGTCCCCGACGAACGCGAGCGTGGTTCCCCTCCGCTTTTCGCGGTCCAGCCGTTCGATCAGTTCGACCTTCCGAGCGGGGAGAAGCTGCGCGTGGTATTCATCGAGGCGCAGTTCCTCCGCGACGGCTTTCGCCGCGGTTTCCACGTCTCCGGTCAGCATCACGGTCCGTTCCACGCCGAGGCGTTTCAGCTCCGCGACCGCGCGACCGCTGTCCGGCTTCAGTTCGTCGGCGATCACCACGCATCCGGCGTACCGCCCGTTCACCGCCACATAGACCTTCGTGCCCGGCAGCTCGCATTCCGCGAACCCGATCCGTTCCGTCCGCATGAGCTTCGCGTTGCCCGCGAGCACCGTCAAGTCTCCGGCAACGGCGCGTATCCCCTGCCCTGCGATCTCCCTGCAGTCGGCAACGGCGGAAGGATCCGCGTCCCGTCCCCAGGCGGCAAGAATGGATTTCGCAACCGGATGCGTGGAACACTGTTCCGCCCGAGCGGCGTATTCCAGGACCTGATCCGGCGTAAAACCGGACGCCGGAAAGACGCCCGTTACCCGGAACGTGCCTTTGGTCAGGGTCCCGGTCTTGTCGAACACGATCATGCTCACCTTATTCAGGGCTTCCAGGTAGTTTCCGCCCTTGACGAGGACGCCCCGTTTTGACGCCGCGCCGATGCCGCCGATGAACGTCAGCGGGATGGAGATGACCAGCGCGCACGGACAGGACACGACGAGGAACACGAATCCGCGCCGGATCCAGTCGGTCCAGTCCCCGCCGAACGCGAGCGGCGGCAGGATCGCCAGGACGGCCGCCATGGCGACCACGGCGGGGGTGTAGTAGCGCGCGAACGTCGTGATGAAGTGTTCCGTCTTCGCTTTTCTGCCGGAGGCGTTCTCCACCAGGTCAATGATCTTCGAGGCGGTGGACTCCCCGAACGCCTTCGTCGTCCTGACCGTCAGGATGCCGTCCCGGTTCACGCATCCGGACAGGACTGCGTCGCCGGGGCGCACCGTGCGCGGAACGGATTCTCCGGTCAGGGCGCGCGTGTCCAGCATGGAGTCGCCCTCCAGCACGACGCCGTCCAGCGGGATCTTCCCGCCGGGCTTCACGAGGATGGTCTCCCCGACGGAAACGGTTTCGGGGGAGACTTCGATGCGCTCGCCGTTCCGCAGGACCGTCGCGGAATCCGGCCGCAGGTCCATCAGGTTGGAAATGGACCGCGCGGACCGCCTGACCGCCAGCGTCTGGAAAAGCTCCCCGACCTGGTAGAACAGCATCACGGCGACCGCTTCCGGGTACTCCCCGATGACGAACGCGCCGACCGTGGACACGCTCATCAGGAAATGTTCGTCGAAGACGCGCCCCTTCGAAATGTTGACGACGGCGCGCCATACGACGTCGCCGCCCAGAACGAGGTAGGAGACGACGAGGAACGCGAGCTCGATATGCAGCGGAGCTTTCAGAAAAACAGCGCACGCGATCCCGGCGCCGAAGAGGACGGCGCCGACTGCCAGACGGACGATCAGGAGCCAGGGCTCGCCGCCGGATTCCGTTTCCGGGTCGGCTTTCCGGCGATCCAAGTTCAATTCGGACACTTCCACATCCGGCTCGTGTTTACGGACGATCCCGGTTATTTCCCGCAGAAGAAACTCCGCCGGAGCCTCGGATTCGACCGTGAGCGTCTGCTTCATCAGGTTGACGGACGACGTCCGGACTCCGTCCAGTTCTCCCGCGTCTTTTTCGATCTTCGCGGAACAGTTCGGGCACGTCAGTCCTTTTAAACGATACACTCGCTTCATAACAATCTTTGCTGCCTCCCTTTCGACGGACCGTTTCATTGCCGCATCGGGCGTAATCATGATAAAATACTATAGCATTTCCCGGCGGAAAAGTCAAGACGACTCATTCGGTAATGATTATTTTCCTTTTGCCGGGCGTTTTTTCGTCCGCGGGGTTGTTTTTCGGAAAAAGAATGCTATATTTTTCAGTAAAAAGGGTTTGCCGCAAGCGGCGGTTCAAAAAAAAGGAGCGAATATGAAACCCGATTACAAAAACTGGATACCGTTGGGGATACTGCGCGGGATGTTCGGAGGCGTCGTCGTGCTTCTCCTGCTTTCGGCGCTGGCTTTTCTTGCACCGGCGTCCGGGGCAAGTTCCCTGGCGGCGGGGATCCTGCTCGGCGTAACGGTCCTTCTTTTCCTTCTGTCGTGCTGGATGCTGTTCCTCTACCGGGCGTTTTCCTATACGGGGAAGATGCGGATTTCGCGGCGGATCATCGACGGCGTCGCGGACTGCGTCCATATCCCGGACGGAGGCGCCGGGCTGGACGTGGGCTGCGGAAGCGGCGCGCTGACGATCGCCTGCGCCAAACGGAACCCGCGCGCGACCATGACCGGAGTGGATTACTGGGGAAAGATCTATGCGTCGTTCAGCAAGATGCTCTGCGAGAGCAACGCGCTGCTGGAAAACACGCCGAACGCCGTCTTTCAGCAGGGCGACGCGAGGCATCTGGATTTCCCCGACGAGACGTTCGACCTCGTGACCAGCAACTACGTCTACCACGACATCTACGGTTCGGACCGGCAGGACCTCGTGCTGGAGACCCTGCGGACGCTGAAGAAGGGCGGCTCCTTCGTCATCCACGATTTTATGCCGCGCTGGATCTACGGCGACCTCGAAGACTTCGCGCAGAGACTGCGGGACATGGGGTATCAGGAGGTGCGGATCGTCGACACGGCGAACGGCAAGTTCATCACGAGGCGGGAGGCGCGCCTTCTGTTCCTCACGCATTCGACGCTTCTGATCGGGACGAAATAGGACGCGGGATGAAGATGAGCACGGCGGCGGACAGGCACGAAGCGATCCGGACGGCGTACAGGCAGCTTGGCAGGACCGGCAACCTGTACGACGGGATCATCACGCGGTCCACGCTGACCGGGAAGCTGGTCGACAGCCTGGTGTGGGGGCTGAACAGGGAGCTCGCCGGAAAATGGATCGACGACGCGCTGTCGCCGGTCCCGGACGGATTCGCGGGCAGACTGCTGGAGGTCCCCGTCGGGACAGGCATCCTCACGATGCCGCTTTACCGCGCCATGCCGGACGCCGAGATCACCTGCCTGGACTATTCCGCGGACATGATGCGGCTCGCCGAACGGCGCGCGGAGGCGATGAACCTCTCCAACGTGTCGTTTCTGCAGGGCGACGTGGGGAAACTTCCGTTCGGGGACAAAGAGTTCGACATCGTCCTTTCCCTGAACGGATTTCACGCGTTCCCGGACAAGGACGCCGCGTTCCGGGAGACCTGCCGCGTGCTGAAGAAGGGCGGGATCTTCTGCGGATGCTTCTACGTCGCGGGGGAGTTCCCGCGCACGGACTTCTTCGTCCGGCATTTTTATGTTCGAAAAGGGTTCTTCACGCCGCCCTTCGAGACGAAGACGAGCCTGGAATCGCGCCTGCGGGACCTGTACGATGATGTCAGCGTCCGCACGGTCAACGCCGAGGGCATCTTCCGGTGCCGGAAATGAGGGGCGGTCCGGCATGAAGGTCCACGAATTCGGAACCGGACACGAAAAAACGTTCGCCATGTTCCCCTGCACGGCGGAACCGTGGCGGGCGTTCCGCAAATCCGCCGAAGCGGTCGCGGAACAGTATCACGTTTTTCTGTTCATGCCGGACGGGCACGACGAATCGGGCACGGACTTCGTCTCCGTCGAAAAGACCGTGGAGGACGCCGCGCGATGGCTGAAAGGGAAAGGCGTCCGGCGTCTGGACGCCATGTACGGCGTTTCCATGGGCGGCGCGTGCGTGCTGCGGTTTCTTGCCGCGCAGGACATCCCGGTGGAGAAAGCCGTCGTCGACGCGGGCATCACGCCGTATCCGTACCCGAACTGGGTCTGCCGCATGATCGCGCTCCGGGATTTCCTGTTCGTGTTTCCGGCGGTCAAAAGCCTCCGGCTGATGAAGATGCTGGCGCCGCCGGACCGCTGGACGCCCGAAGGCGAGGACCCGGAAGCGCATTACAGGGCGATCTTCGAGTTCGAGAAGAAGCATTATTCCGCGAGGACGATCTACAACGTCTTCTGGTCCGCGAACAACTATTCCATGCCGGACCCGGTCCCGCGCATTGACACGCGGATCGAATACTGGTACGGGGAGGAGGAGAGGAAAGCCCGGAAAAACGACCTCGCCTATGTCCGCGGGGCGTTTCCTCAAACCGCGCCGAAGGAGTTCAAAGGGCTTGCCCACGCGGAACTGGTCCTGATGTTCCCGGACCGCTTCCGCCGGGAGATCATGCGCTTTCTGAGGGGCGGCAAACGGGAAAACGATTTTTTTGAGGAGAAGTCATGACGAAAAAAATATGGGACATTTATGCGCCGGTGTATGAGCTTGCCATGCGCCCGGAACGCAGGACGTATCAATACCTGTACGACCGCATCCGCACGGTCGTCCGCGGGAAGGAAGTGCTGGAGCTCGCAACGGGGCCGGGACTGCTGGCGCGGCATGTGGCGTCGGCGGCGGCGCGGATGGTCGCGACGGACTACTCCGAAAAGATGATCGCCGAGGCGAAGAAGCGGGATTGTCCGGACAATCTGCGCTACGAGGTCGCGGACGCGACGGCGCTGCCGTACGGAGACGATTCGTTCGACGCGGTCCTGATCGCAAACGCCCTGCATGTGATGCCGGACCCGGAAACGGCGCTGCGGGAGATCGGCCGCGTCCTGTGTCCGGGCGGCATCCTGATCGCACCGAATTTCGTGAACCACGGGACCGGATTCGGGGGACGGTTCTGGTCGGGCGTGCTGAAACTGGCGGGGATCCGGTTCGAGCACCAGTGGACGTCCGAAGAATATCTGAGCTGGCTGGACGCCCATGGCTGGCGCGTTGTCTTCTCGCGGGAACTCTCCGCCCGGATCGCGATGATGTATGCGGAGTGCGAACGGAAACCGGAAGGATGACGCTCCGGCACGCCGCAAGCGGGAAAAAAGTTTGCGCGAAACCATTGTTTTTTCGAAAAAATATGCTATATTGTTTGCAGAAAAAGGAGAACGAACATCCGGTTTCGCCGGGTGCGGTGTGCTTCCGGGGACAGAAACGGCAGAGGAAAGCAGGCCGGAAAAAAAGGAGCTGACAGGCGGGAGGCCGGTCAAAAATCATTTTCCGTTCGGCTTCAGCCGTGAGGGTAATTCTGTTCCGGCGGGGTGCGTCCGCCCGTCCGTGCCGCAGAACAAACAAAAGGGTCGAGAATGAAATCTCTGAACTGCTCGCGCGGGAATTCCGCGCTGAAGGAGCTGCTGTCCGCGTACCGCGAACAGTTGAGCATCCCGTCATTTTCCGGCGTCCTGGAGCTGGTGCACGCCATGCCCGGCCGCATCCGCCTGCGTATTCCGAGCCTGCGCCACAGGGTGGCGGACGCCGAACTTTTCCGCCGCCGCCTCGCCGGGCTCGAGGGGATCGAACAGGTCTCCGTGAACGTCTTCCTCGGCACGGTGCTGATCCTCTACAATCCGGCGGTCCTGACGCCGATGGTGATCGTGTCCGCCGCGACGCATTGCTTCGAGTTCGACCAGCTGCGCCGCGCGCATCAGTCCGTGCTGGGGACCGGCGTGAAGAACGTCCGGTTCGCGCTGGACCAGGCGCTGCTCCGCAACACGCACGGCTTCGTCGACCTGCGTTCCGCCATGACGCTGCTCCTGCTCGTCGTGCTGGTCCGGGGCCTGCTCGGGCGCGGCTCCTCCGCGTTCAATCCGCTGAGCGTCGTCTGGTGGCTGTTCCAGGCGATCGGCCGCTGACCGGAAAACGGAGTTCCGCCTATGTTGAACGATCCGCTGTTTCGCCTGTGGCTCTCCTGCGTGAAGAAGATCAGGCCCGTGCACAGCCTGCCGGGCAGGCTCCGCGTGCAGATCTGCGGCGTCCGGCAGTATCCCGAGCTGGCGAAGGAATACATGCGGCCCCTGCAGGACGAGATCCTGCGCCTGCCGGGCGTGGAGTCCGCTTCGCTGAACGTCCTGACCGGGAACCTGCTGCTGACCTACGACGTCCGGGCGACCTCGGAACAGATCGTCCTGGACCGTCTGAACGAGGCGTGGGCCGCCCTCATGGAGTATTTCAGGAGAGCCGACCGGCCGGAAATGGCCGCGCCGGGGGCCGTCGCCGGCGTCCTCGGCCGCGTCTGGCGCAATTACCTCAAGCAACCGGAATGAACATCTTTCAGGGGGATCGGATTTCATCCCCCCGTTTCAAAAAGGAGAGACCATGGTTTTTACGAACAATCGGAAACGCCCGCTCCTGAAATGCGGCTTCGCGCACAGGATGCGCGGACGTGTACGGATCACCTGCCGCGCCGTGCGGTATCTTCGGCAGGAACAGGACGATCTGGAGGCGCATTTCTCCGAACTGCGCGGCGTGCAGTCCCTGCGGATGAACTGCGCCGCATCGTCCGTCATCCTGTATTACGACCCGGAGCGCACGAACGACGAAGCGCTGCTGGAGTCCGTGGAGCACATCATCGGGATGCACTCGCTGAACGCGCTTCAGCAGGAGCGCGAGGAACGCAACCTGCTGACGGTGCAGGAACGCGACCTGCACGAGGAAGGGCTTCAGACCATGCTCATGCGGAGCATCAGCGCGGGCGGGCTGCTCCTGACCTCGTGGATCTCCCGCGCGGCGGTTCCCGCCACGATCACCGGCCGCATCTTCGGCATGACCGGATTCGGCGCGCTGCTCCTGGCGTTCCCCCTGTTCAAAAGCGGATTCCGCGCGCTGCGGAAGACGTTCCTGCCGAACGCCGACACTTTGAGCGCGATGGCGGTGCTTTCGAGCGTCCTGGCGGGCAAGAGCGCGTCGGCGCTGACCGTGCTGCTCCTGCACGACGCCGCAGAGGCGTTGACCGTCTACACGATGGACCGCACGCGAAACGCGATCCGGGACATGCTCTCCGTGGACAACCATGAGGAGGTGTGGCGTCTGAAGTCGGACGAGCCGGACTCCCCGCTGGAGCGCATCCATGTCTCCGAGCTCAAAAAGAACGACCTGATCGTGATCCATACGGGCGAGAAGATCTGCGCGGACGGCGTCATCCTGTCCGGCCGTGCGACGATCAACCAGGCGCCGATCACCGGCGAATTCGAGTCCGTCCTGCGCGAGAAAGGCGGCAGGATCTTTGCCGGGACCGTGGTCGTGGAAGGCACGGTCACGGCGCGCGTGGAGTCCGTGGGCGACCAGACCGCCGTTTCGCGGATCATCCACATGGTCGAGGACGCAGCCGGGAAGAAGGCCGCCATCCAGACGTACGCCGACAAATTCTCCTCGGCGCTGGTGCCCGTCAACATCCTGCTCGCGGGCGTCGTCTACATGGCGACCCGCGACATCGGACGCGCGCTGAACATGCTCATCATCGACTATTCCTGCGGCATCCGGCTGTCCACGGCGGCGGCGCTGTCCGCCGCGATCAGCACGGCGGCGCGCGAGGGCGTCCTCATCAAGGGCGGCGGCTCCATCGAGGCGCTGACCGAGGCCGACACGCTGATCCTGGACAAGACCGGGACGCTCACCGAGGGCAAGCCGCGCGTGGAGAGCGTCATGACCGTTTCCGAACATTATTCGCGCATCGACGTCATCCGCTACGCCGCGGCCGCGGAGGAGACGTCCAAGCACCCGATGGCGGCGGCGATCCTGTCGCACCTTCAGATCTCCGGCGGCTCCGTCCCGCTTCACACGGAGATACAGACCGTCGTCGGGCGCGGCGTCTATACGGACGTGGACGGACACCGCATCCGCGTGGGCAGCAAGCGCTTCCTCAACGAATGCGGCATCCACACGCATCCGATGCGGGACCAGGCGTCGAAGCTCTTCGCCAACGGCGAGAGCGTCATCTTCGTGGCGCGCGACGACGAGATCATCGGGCTGATCGGGATCCGCGACCCGCTCCGCGAAAACATGAAAAAGGCGCTGAACAGGCTCCGCTACGCGGGCGTCGACGACATCGTCCTGCTGACCGGCGACCTGGAACAGCAGGCGGACGTGGTGGCGCACCGCCTCGGGCTCGACAGCTTCGAATCCGAACTGCTCCCCGAGGACAAGGCGCGGGCGGTGCTCCGTCTCCAGTCGCGCGGCAGCAAGGTCGTGATGGTCGGCGACGGCATCAACGACGCGCCGGGACTCGCCTACGCCGACGTCGGCGTCGCCCTCGGCAAGACCCGCACGGACGTCGCCATGGAGGCCGCCGACATCACCATCGCGGGCGACAACGCCCTCATGCTGTCCGGCGTCTACGGGCTGGCGCACCACACCATGAACATCATCAAGCAGAACTTCATCGTTTCGATCGGCATCAACACCGCCGGGCTCCTCTTCGGCGGGCTCGGCGTCCTCCCGGTCATCGCCGGAGCCGTGATGCACAACGCCAGCACCATCCTCGTCGTCGGGAACTCCCTGCGGATCTTCTTCTACGACATGCACGAGCCGATGAAGCACGCATGACCTGAAATCGCAGCGCGAAGCGTTTTTTCGGAAAGCGCTTCCGAAACAATAAGACCAATCCCCTCAAACCAACCCAAATACCAAAAAGGAGTTACAAAAATGGCTATCACATCGGACCATCTGGTCGGCGCGGCAGTCGGCGTCGGCGTGGCGGCAGTCGGGTTCTATCTCTACCAGAAGAACCAGGACAAGATCAACGAGTTCCTGCGTTCGCACGGGCTCGATATCCCCGTCAGCGACAAGCAGCCGATCGAATCCATGAACATCGAGGACCTCGCGACGCTCAAGGAACGCATCGAGGACCTGATCGCCGAACGCGAACTGGCGGCGAAACAGGCCGCCGCGGAAGCGACTTCGGCTCCCGCCGAGCCCGCGCCCGCGCAGGCATGACGCCGCACAGGCGGAAAAACAGCCCGCCGTCTCCGTCCGGGGGGCGGCGGACCATGACTTCAAGCAATCAAAAAAGGGAAATGAAGATGAGTGCGAAGCAGCAGTTGACGGAAAGCCTGGAAGACTACCTCGAGGCGATCGCGGAGCTGATCGAAGTCGAGGGACACGCCCACGCCAAGGAGATCGCGGCGAAGCTGAACGTGAAAATGCCGTCCGTGACCGGCGCGCTCCGCCAGCTCGAGAAGATGGGGTGCATCGTGTACAACACGCATTACCCCGTGCAGCTCACGGCGAAGGGCCGGCTGATCGCCCGCGACGTGATACGCCGCCACGGCATCCTGAAACGGTTCTTTTCCGAAATCCTCGGCCTGCCCCAGGACAAGGCGTCGGAAACGGCGTGCCGTCTGGAGCACATCGTGGACGCGGACACCATCCGCAGGTTCGTGCTTTTCTCCGAAGCCATCGGCAAACGCACCGACGCCCGCGCACTGCAGGTCTATCTGACCGAGGCTCTGGCGCGCCCCGAGCTCAAGGTCCTCTCCGAATGCGCCCCCGGCGAAACGGCTGTCGCGGAGAAGATCGGACGCAATGTCGCGCCCGACGCGGAAATACCGCTCGAACCGGGCGATGAAATGACCGTGGAGGGATTCTCGCTCGACCGCTCCACCATCCGCGTGACCGTTTCGGGCAGTACGTTCAACGTGTCGACCGCGCTTGCGGAAAACATCTGGGTCCGGTCCCGCAAAAAACCGAAAAGCATGTCATAACACCGGATACGCCGGCTGAAACCGGCCGTGTCCGAACAGAAAAAAAGGGAAAGACGCCATGGGAAACGAACGAAGGAAATCCCTGCTGACCGGGTTTTTCACGAACTGCGCCCATCCGCGCGGGACCGCGGGACGCCTGATGCTCGCGATGATGAATTTCGGGCACGCGCCGCTGACGAACTGGGGACTGGG
Source organism: uncultured bacterium (assembly GCA_902780135.1). GTDB lineage: Bacteria > Verrucomicrobiota > Lentisphaeria > Victivallales > UBA1829 > UBA1732. The sequence continues at coordinate 107,539 of CACZEK010000004.1, read as the reverse complement.
GCGCATCCCGTTCCGGGACGGGTGGACGATCCTCGACGTGGGCTGCGGAGGCGGCCGGACGCTTCAGCGCCTGCTCAAACGGAGCAAGGGCGCCGTCGTGCACGGCATCGACATCTCCGACGAAAGCGTGGCGAAAGCGAAGAAGGTGAACGCCGGGCTGCTCGACGCCCGGGTGTTCGTGAGACAGGGCTCCGCCGCGGAGCTTCCCTACGCCGACGGGACATTCGACCTGGTAACGGCGGTGGAGACGGTCTATTTCTGGCCGTCCCTGCCCCGGTGTCTTCAGGAGATGAAACGGGTGCTGAAACCGGGCGGGCTGTTCGCGATCCTCATCGAGGTTACGTCCGCCGATTCCGTCTGGACGCGCGTCGTCGAGGGCATGACGCCGTACTCGCCGGAGCAGCTGAAAGGTCTCCTGGAGCAGGCGGGATTCCGCGACGCGGCGATCCACCGCAAAAAACCGTCCTATGCCGCGATCATCGCCCGGCGTCCGTAGGGACGCCTTATGAACGGGACAAACCGGATTCAGGGTCTCTGAGGCCGCCGTGAGCGAAACGCCGTAACGGCAATATAATGCAGTCGGGCGATTCACTTCGGCAGTATAAAAACAATCGCAGAATAAAAATCTACCGTTTTTGTTGTCTTTTCATTTGAAATCCATGCCCGGTGAAGTATATTATTCTCCGCAATACACGCGGATTTTCTGTATTTCAAAACAACTGCAGGAGCATCAAACATGACGTTGGAAGAAGAGATCACAGGGCTGAAACAACAGCGGAACGCGGTCATCCTGGCGCACAACTACACGCGCCCGGAGATCCAGGACATCGCGGATTTCGTCGGCGATTCGCTGGAGCTTTCGCGGAAGGCGGCGGAATGCCATGCCCCGGTGATCGTTTTCTGCGGCGTGCGGTTCATGGCGGAGACGGCGAAGATCCTGTCGCCGGAGTCCGTCGTGCTGCATCCGAATCCGCATTCCGGCTGCCCGATGGCGGACATGGCGGAACCGGACGCGGTCGCGGAGTACAAGGGAAAACGCCCCGGCACGCTGGTCGTGGCGTATGTGAACACGACCGCCGCGACGAAGACGGAGGTCGACCTCTGCTGCACCAGCGGCAACGCGGAAACGCTGATCGCCTCCCTGCCCCCCGAACGGAAGATCCTGTTCCTGCCGGACGCCAACCTCGGCGCGAACCTCAACATCAAGCTGAACCGGCACATGGAACTGTGGCCGGGCTACTGCCCCACGCACAACCGGATCATGCCGGAACACATCCTCGCGGCGAAGGAGAAGCACCCGGACGCCCTCGTGCTCGTCCATCCGGAATGTCTCCCCGCCGTGGTGAAGCTCGCCGACCGGGCGCTTTCCACGGGCGGGATGCTGAAATTCGTGCGGGAATCCGCGCACCGCGAGTTCATCATCGGCACGGAGTGCGGCATCCTGCACCGGATGCGGAAGGAAAACCCGGACAAGGCGTTTTATCCGCTGGAGCCCGCCGTGGTCTGCCCGAACATGAAGAAGATCACGCTGGAGGACGTGCTGTTCTGCCTGCGCGACATGACGCCGGAGATCGAGCTGCCGGAGGACGTCCGCCGCGCCGCGAAGGCCCCGATCGACCGGATGCTGGAGGCGCTGCCGTGATCGTCGCGGTCGGACTCTCGGGCGGCGTGGACTCCTCGGTCGCGGCCGCCATGCTCCGCGAACAGGGCCACACGGTGGTCGGCGTCACGATGAAGCTCTGGCGCGAGGGGCGGTACCGCGGCGGCGAACGCGACGCGTGTTTCGGACCGGGCGAAGCGGAGGACATCGCCGCCTCGGAGGCGCTGTGCCGCCAGCTCGGGATCGAGTACCATGTGTTCGACTGCGCCGACGAATACGAGGCGGTCGTGCTGGATTATTTCCGGTCGGAGTACCTCGCCGGACGCACGCCCAATCCGTGCGTGCGCTGCAACGCCCTGATGAAGTTCGGCGTCCTGCCGAATCTCGCCCGGAAGTCCGGGATCGCGTTCGACCGGTTCGCCACGGGGCATTACGCCCGGATCCGCGAGGAAAACGGCGTGTTTCGCCTGCTGCGCGGCGCGGACGACAGGAAGGACCAGTCGTATTTCCTGTACCGCCTGAAACAAGCTCAGCTGAAACAGATGATGTTCCCGCTGGGGGACTGCCGCAAAACGCAGGTGCGCGAGCTCGCCGCGGCATACGGGCTGGACGCGAAGGACAAGCCGGACAGCCAGGATTTCTACAGCGGCGACCACGTGGAGCTGCTGCACGCGCCGCCGCGTCCGGGCAGCATCGTGGACACGGAGGGAAACGTCCTCGGCACGCACGATGGATTCTGGAATTTCACGGTCGGGCAGAGGAAAGGACTCGGGATCGCGGCGAAACGCCCGCTGTATGTGCTGGCGGTCAACGCCTGCCGGAACGAAGTCGTGGTCGGCGGCCAAGCGGACACGGTCCGGCACGAATTGAAGCTCGCCGACTGCTCCTGGATCGCGGAGGAACCCGACGGCGATGTTCTGGCGAAAGTGAGGTCGGCGTCGAACCCCGTTCCCGCCGTTTATCACGGCGGATCGCTGGTCTTCCCGGACGGCGTGTTCGCGGCGGCGAAAGGACAGTCCGCGGTCCTGTACCGCGGCGACGAGGTCCTGGGCGGCGGGATCATCATGGAGGCAGAGTGAGCATGGACGCGAGGATCGAAAAAGCCATGCGGACGCCGTACAGCCTGTCGCACGAAGAGATCGTGTCGCTGCTGGCGACGGATAACGCCGACGAGCTCTTTTCCGCCGCATACGAGCTCAAATGCCATTATGTCGGCAAAAACGTCTCCATGCGCGGGATCATCGAGATGGGCAACGTCTGCGCGAAGGACTGCTATTACTGCGGCATCCGCAGGAGCAACCCGAACGTGAAACGCTATCAGCTGAGCGAGGACGACGTAGTCCGCATGGCGCGCTGGTGTTTCGAGCAGGACTACGGTTCGCTGGTGCTCCAGTCCGGCGAGCTCGAATCCGAACGGCACACGGAGTACATCGAACGCATCCTGAAACGCATCCGCGAGTTCGGCGGCGACGACTTCGGGATCACGCTCAGCCTGGGAGAACAGACGGAGGAAGTCTACCGCCGCTGGCGGGAAGCCGGGGCGCACCGCTATCTCCTGCGGATCGAGAGTTCCGTGCCGGAACTGTACGCGAAACTGCATCCCGCGGACCATTCCTTCGAACGGCGCGCGGAATGCCTGCGCGTGCTGAAACGCCTCGGCTACCAGACCGGAAGCGGGGTGATGACCGGATTGCCGGGGCAGACCTTGGACGACCTCGCGCACGACATTGAGTTTTATCACGCCATGGACCTGGACATGATCGGCATGGGGCCGTATCTGCCGCACGCCGACACCCCGACGGGACGCGGAATCGAGCTCACGGACGCCTATGCCGCCGCACAGCTCAGGCTCGGGCTGAAAATGATCGCCGTGACGCGGCTGTATCTGCACGACGTGAACATCGCGGCGACGACCGCGCTTCAGGCGCTGGACGACCGCGGACGCGAACAGGGGCTTCTCGCGGGCGCAAACGTGCTCATGCCGAACGTAACGGACACCGAATACCGCCGCAGCTACCAGCTCTACGAGAACAAGCCGTGTCTGGACGAGAATTCGGCGAAATGCCGGAACTGCCTGAACTGGCGCGTGCTCGCCATCGGCGAAACGATCAGCTGGGGACAACGGGGGGATTCCCTCCACTGGAAAACAAGCCCTCCGCGGAAGCAGGCTGTGTCCCGCGCGGCACGCTGAGGACTGCGCCAATTTGAACGGGACATTCGCGCGCTTACGCGGGAAAAGCCCCGCCCGGTTTGAACGCCGATGAAGCGAAGCCGTCCGTCCGCGCACCTGCGAAAACGGGGCGGCCGCCGCATCGTTCAAAACACCCGCCATCCGCACGCGTACGCGGGAAAAAGGTATCGGGGAAGCCGTGCCGGGAGTTCTTATACCCGCCTTCCCCTCGGACAAGCAAAAAAACGAGGCGAAAATTATATTTTTTCATAAAAATCTACTATTTTTGTTGTGATTTGGCTTGACAAATCGTTTTTCCGGTGGTATATTAATCTTGTCGCGAACGGAATTCTGTTCCGTTTTTTTGTTTGAAACATACATTACCGACAAGGTAGTGTATAAACAGGGCACCCGGCTCAAGGAGAAATCATCAAAGAAGCAAGAACCACCCCCGCCTTCCCCGAAAGAACCCGTCTCTCCGTGTTCCATGAGTCCATGGTCTTCCGAATGCGATGTTGTACGTGTTTTGCCGCGGAATAACGCACCATCCACCCCAACACCCCCTGAAAACAACATCACAAGGAAACAAGCCATGAACAACAGAAAACATATTCTCGCCGCCCTCCTGACGGCAGGCATCGCGGGCGCGCCGCTCCTGCACGGACAAACGCCGGAAGATCAGGAGATCCGGACCATCCGTCTCCTGCAGGACGACGGCCAGGTCAACATCGTCAGCAAGCTGTACGAGCTCAAGCACGTCAAGGCGACCGACATCCGTCCGTTCGTCGAGGCGGCGGTCAAACGCTACAGCGCGGCATCCAAAGTCGACCGCGTGAACTATCCCTCGGAAAAACGGCAGATGTTCATCGTCTCGACCGGCGAGGACTTCATCCCGTACGTGGACGACCTGATCGCCGGCCTGGACCGTCCGGGCAAGGAAGAAAACGGCTCCGTCATCAAGGGCACCGGGATCACGCGGATCACCTACGTGCCGAACTACCGCGCGGCGGACGACATCGTGCGCCTCATCAACGAAGGCACGATCAATACGCCCGAGGGCCGCGCGTACCTGAACAAGGACACGAACACGATCTACTGGAAGGACGACGAGCAGGCCGCGCTGGCGACGCTCGCGTGGGTCAAGTACCTCGACCGCCCCGTGCCGCAGGTCAATCTGCGCCTCAACTACTACGAGGTCCGCGAAAGCGACCTGCGCGACATCGGCCTGGACTACCTCGCGTGGAAAAACGGCCCCGGACTGGACATCTTCTCCGCCGGATACAGCGCGGGCAAGGTGTTCTCCACCGAATCCGTGGTCAAGCTTGTGAGCGGCGCGGCGAAACTCGCCGACCTCACGAAGCACTTCACCAACTCCTGGGGCTACGGGGCGTTCTTCACGGCTCCGCAGTTCGACCTGAGCTTCGTCCGCGTGCTCCAGCAGTCCGGCAACGCGAAGCTGGCGGCGCACGCCGACCTCACGTTCGTGAACACGCCGGTCTACGACGTGGCCGCGCTGAACGCGCATCTGCCGAAGGTCTACACCGCCACGCTCACGCCCGGCTACGAGAACATCAGCAAGGATTCCGACGACCGTACGCACATCGTGAAGGGCGCGGACAGCAAACTGACGCTCTCGGTCATCAACCCGGTGATCTGCTTCGGCGCGTCGCAGGAGGAGACCGCCCCGAACGGCGAGATCCCGTCCTCGCAGGAATTCTACGCGGCGGACAACGGCGGCGTGGTCTTCGCCTACAAGCTGCTGTCCGAGACCGTGACCGAACGCAGCAACCGCGGCGACGAGCTCGGCAACACGAGCAACGTCTCCGGCGAACTCACGCTCGGGTTCAAGACCGAAAAGCTGCTCGCCACATACGTCCGCGAACAGGACGTGGAGCAGACGGTCGGCATCCCGCTCCTCGTGAAGATTCCCGTGCTGAAATACCTCTTCGGCACCACGACCACCATCAAGGAGAAGACTTATATCATCGTGACCGGCGAGGCGAACCTGGTGCATCCGAACGGCGAAACGCCCGTCCCGGTCAGCCATGAAGTCGCGTCCAACCTCTGACCATGAAAGGAACACGAGCCATGAACAACATCAAGACTTTTCTCGCGATCCTCGCGGCGGCGTCCGTCCCCGCGTTCGCTGAAGATATCGACCTCATCCCGCATCAGATCCCCGGCAGCGTCAAGGCGAAAGCCAACATCCCGAGCGCGGGATACGGCAGCACCACGGTCCAGACGCAGCTGCGCGTGGACGTGAAGGATTCGGAGCAGGCGATCCGGTTCGTCCGGACCAACACCGACCCGCTCGTCATCACGAAGCTCTACGAACTGAAGCACGCCGAACCGTACGCGATCCGCGGCTATCTGCTGAGCGTGGTGCAGGGCACGAAGGTCGGCGGCAACCCGGTCCAGGTGGACGCGGTGAAGTACAACGACGGACGCGGCGTCCTGCTGGTCTCCGCCGAGGACTACCGCTTCGAGAAGACCGGAAACGGCGAAAGCATCGACGAGATCATCGAACGGCTGGACCAGCCCGGGCTCGGGTACTCCAGCGGCCGCCCGAAATACATCTACTTCCCGAAGGTGAACGCCGCGGCGAACCTGAAGGAAATGCTGCTGAACGTCGGCGCCGCCGCGCGCGGCGACACGATCGAGTTCACCGGCGGCACGGACGCGCTCACGGTGGACGGCGGACTGAACGCGCTGTTCATCGCGGCTCCGCACTGGAGCATCGCCGCCATCCGGGAACAGCTGGAGCAGTACGACCGTCCGATGCCCGAGATCCGCCTCGAATACCAGCTCGTCGAGATCAGCACGGAAAACGACGACAAGCTCGGCGTGGACTTCCAGAGCTGGAAGAACAACGACGGCGTGGACTTCTTCTCCGCCGGCGGACGCTACCGCAACAACTGGGCGAGCACGTTCGCGGGCGGGATCGACGGCTCCCACTCCAGCCGCACCGACTTCTTCAACTTCAACCCGAAGTGGAACTCGGAATACTTCGATTTCCTGACCTCCACCGGACGGGCGAAAGTCGTGACCGAAGGCGTGATCGTGGCGAAGAACCGCCGCCAGTCGACCGTCTCGGTCGGGACCGGCCTCTTCTACGAGGAACAGACCCCCATCCCGGACACCAAGCTCAACGACAAGATCCCCGACAACCACGACAAACTGCCCGGCGAAGCGAATCTTGACGTTCACCACGGCAACGCCCAGACCACCAAGGCCGCCAACGGCTTCCGGTTCGAACTGGACGTGACGCCCGTCGTCACCGGAAAGGCATCCATCTTGCCGGTCAAAGTCTCCGGCACGAGCCTGCTCGGCTGGAACAGCGACGGCTCCCCGCGCCTGAACAATTCCTCGTTCGAAACGGAAATCCAGATCGGAAACGAAGGAAAGGATTTCGTGATCGGCGGCATCAAGCGGACCAACATGATCCGCAGCGTCTCCGGCATCCCGTTCCTGAAGGACATCCCCGTCCTCGGCTGGGCGTTCTCCAGCGAAACCGAGACGACCCGCACCTCCGAGCTCGTCCTGATCGCCCGCGCCCAGCTCTCCGGCCCGTTCGACTCCGCCCCGGAAGCCATCAAAAACGATGTTTCCAAGGTCGTCGGCAAAGTCTCCGCCGCGGCGGAACACCCGGTCACCAACCTCGGATTCCAGCAGCTGCTTCTTGACAGCGACGACGATTTCGAGGACGACAAGACCGGCGGGCCCGAAGTCGTCGAGCCCGAAGAAAACCCCGCGCCCGACACGACCGGCATCCCCGGACCGACCCACGACGAAGACTGATCTTCAACACGAAAACAAGAAAGGAACCCCCCAATATGAACATCAGACACCTTCTCTTCTCCATACTCGCCGCCGGATGCGCCGTCGCGTCCGGCGCGGACAAAGTCCGCGTGGGCTACCTCGCCGAACCCGCGCACGGCCTGCACTTCATCGCGAAGGAAAAAGGCTACTTCGCGGAAGAGGGCATCGACGCGAGCATGTTCCAGTTCGCCACGACCGCCGAGGGCTGCTCCGCCGTGAAAGCAAAGAAGCTCGACGTCGGGACGTTCGGCACGGCGGCTCCGCTGCTCTTCATCGCGCAGGGGACCGACTTCACGATCTTCGGCGGCATGATGATCGGCGGACAGGCGATCATCGTCAAGCCGGAAAACGCCGACAAGTTCAAGGACCTTTCCAATTTCAAGGGAAAGAAGGTCGGACTCGGCAAGCTCTCCACAGGCGACGTCATCTTCCGCGGCGCCCTGAAGAAGGCGGGCATCGACCCGTACAAGGACCTGGAGATCGTCGAGTTCGGCGGGCAGAGCGCCGTGGTGGAAGCCGTCCGCAAGGGCGCGGTGGACGCGGGCATCGTCTTCAGTCCGCACTTCTCCCTCGCAAAGCAGAAATACGGGCTGATCGTCTCCAACTACATCGCCGACTTCCAGCCGGGCTACACCTGCTGCCGCCTGATCGCCAACACGCCCGACGTGAAGGAGAAGCGCGACGTCTACCGCCGTTACCTCATCGCCGAGATCCGCGCGTACAAGTTCTACCGCGAGAACCCGGAGGAGACCGTGAAGATCTTCGCGAAGGCGCTGAAGCTGGACGAGGACCTGATCAAGGCGGACACCTACACGAACAAGACCTTCGAGTCCAACCCGGACCCGCTGAAGAAAGGCACGCTCGACTTCTGGAACACGATGAAGGAGATCAACTACCTCCCGAAGACGGACGAGGACATCAACAAGCACATCGACACGACCATCTACCGCGAAGCGCTCGACGAAGTCCTGAAACGCTACCCCGACGACCCCATTTTCAAAGAAATGGACGCCTTCTTCAAGGCGAACAACTGAGGAACGTATTTTCAGCATCAGCACTCTTCCCCGTTCAACCCCCGCAGGCCGAACCTTGAAAACGCTGCTCGCAATCACGATCCTGCTCCTCGAAGCCGCGGCGCTGTACCGGCACGACTGGTACGCCGCCGCGGCGGGAGTCCTGATCCCCGCCGCCGGGCTGGTCCGGCTCCTGTTCGTCTGGAGCAGGGGACGGCGCACCGCCATCCTGGACGTGACGGCAGTGCTGACGGTCTTCCTGCTCGTCTGGCAGGCCGCGGCGTCCAACTTCCGCCTCCTCGACCCGGTGCTCTTCCCGACGCCAAACGAGGTCATCCGGCTCTTCTTCAGCGAGCTGAAGGAGATGGTGAGCGGCATGTTTTCCTCTCTCTACCTGCTCGGCACGGCGTATGCGCTGGCGCTCGCGACCGCCATCCCCGGCGGACTGCTGGTCGGCGGCTCCGAACGCCTCCGCAACGCCTTCGAGCCGTTCAGCAAGGTGCTGAGCGCGATCCCGCCGATCGTCTACATCCCGTACGCGATCGCCCTGCTGCCGAGTTTCAGCGCGGCGTCGATCTTCATCATCTGGTCCGGGGCGTTCTGGCCGGTCTTCGTCAGCACGATCGCGGGCGTGGTGAACATCCCGGAAACGATGCTGGATTCCGCCCGGATGCTCCACCTGAAACGCCGCACGTTCGTGTTCCGCGTGCTCCTGCCGGGCGCGATGCCGTCGATCCTGACCGGGGCGTCGCTCGGGCTGATCTTCAGCTTCCTGCTCCTGACCGCCGCCGAGCTCATCGGCGCGACCGAAGGGCTCGGCTGGTACGTGAAGAACTTCTCGGATTTCGCCGACTACGGCAAGGTGATCGTCGGGATCATCTTCATCGGGCTCGTGATCACCGCGATCACGGCGGTCTTCAAGCGGATCGAACGCTATCTTCTTCGCTACAGGGAGGCCGGACAATGATCGAATGCAGAAATCTGACCGTCGCGTTCCAGAACAAGACAATTCTCGACCGGATCGACCTCAGCGTCCCCGACGGCGCGTTCCTCTGCCTGCTCGGGCAGTCCGGATGCGGCAAGTCCACGCTGCTGCGGACGTTCGCCGGGCTGCTGAAGCCGACCGCCGGAAGCGTCGTTGTGGACGGCAGGGCGGTCGACGGCCCGGAATCGGCGTGCTCCGTGGTGTTTCAGGACTACTCGCTTTTCCCGTGGATGACCACCGGGAAGAACCTGATGCTCGCGCTCGCGGCGTCCTATCCGCGGAAGAGCAAGGCGGAGATCCGCAACCTCGCGGAATCGTACCTGGAAATGGTCGGGCTGGGCGGCGTGTTCAACCAGTACCCGGCGGCGCTCTCCGGCGGCATGCGCCAGCGCGCCGCCATCGCACGCGCCATCGCCACGCCGAGCAAGGTCCTGCTCATGGACGAACCGTTCGGCGCGCTCGACCCCGTGAACCGGGCGATGCTTCAGGACCTGGTCCGCGAGCTTCACCGGGATTCGCGCGGAGCCCGGACCGTGGTGTTCGTCACGCACGACGTGGACGAGGCGCTTTACCTCGGCACGGAGATCGCCGTACTCGGCAGCTCGCCCGGACGCGTGATCGCGCTGGAACGGAACCCCGTTTCCCGCCAGCTCCCCAGGGAAAAACTCTTCGAAAACGAATCCGTCATCTCGCTCCAGCGAAGGATCATGGAGATCTACCGCTCCGACATGAACGAAAAACTGAACTCGAGACAGACGTTCCTCTCCGGGAACGGCATCTGACGCCCGGACCGGGCCGTTCAAACCAATGCAATTCGACAAGGAAACAAGATCATGCCCAAAACGAAACCCTGCAACCTCAGCTGTTCGGAATGCTCCGTGCGGAACTGCTACCGCAAGGACAAACAGTACCCGTCGTTCTGCCTGACGGAACAGTACAAGGGCGCCGTCGAGCAGACGAAAAAGCTTTACAGCTCGAATTCGGTCGACGGACGCATCGCGCGCGCCGCCGCCGAGATCGAGGGCGAATACTACGGACGCCTGACCCGCCTGGAGGAGACGATCCGCTTCGCGAAGAAGCTCGGCGTGAAGAAGCTCGGCATCGCCAGCTGCATCGGGCTGCTCGACGAAGCCTCGCTCTACGCCCAGATCGTGCGGACCGCCGGGATCGAGACGAAGACCGTGATCTGCAAGGTCGGCGGCGTGGACAAGTGCGACATCGGCCTGCCCGACGGCCTGAAAGTCTGCCCCGGCTGCAACGAGTCCTGCTGCAATCCCGCGCTTCAGGCGCAGATCCTCAACGAGTGGGGCGCCGAGCTCAACGTGCTGGTCGGGCTCTGCGTCGGACACGACGCGATCTTCACGCGGCACAGCAAAGCGCCCGTCACGACCTTCATCGTGAAGGACCGCGTGCTCGGACACAACCCCGCCGCCGCGCTCTACACCGCGAAGTTCTACTACAAGCGCGTCCTGGACGAAAAGACGTTCCCCGAACCGCGCAAGGAGGCGGTCGAGGCGGAGAAAGCCGCAAAAAAGCGCAAACCGGGAAAAAAGAAAGCCTGAAAGACGGCCGCCCGCCGGACTTCGCGGCGCAGGCGTGCCGGACGATCAGAAACGGAACTGCCGCGGAATGCAGAAGCGCTCCGCGGCAGCGTTTTTATCCGGCATTCCGCCTGCCGGGCTCAGCGGTAGACCGCGCCGAAGTTTTTGCATGCGCGGTAGTCCGCGCCTTCCTTGTCCATGCCGAAGGCGTTCCAGGCGGCGGGCCGGAATATTTTTTCCTCCGGGACGTTGTGGAGCGCGACCGGGATGCGGAGCATGGACGCCAGCGTGATGAGGTCGGCGCCGATGTGTCCGCAGCTGAACGCCCCGTGGTTGGCGCCCCAGTTCGCCATGACGCTGTAGACGTCTTTGAACGCCCCCTGCCCCGTGAGACGCGGCACGAACCACGTGGTCGGCCAGGTGGGGTCGGTGCGCCGGTCGAGGACGGAATTGACCTCGGGGGGAAGCTCCGCAGTATAGCCCTCGGCGATCTGGAGGACCGGGCCGAGGCCGTGGATCAGGTTCACGCGGCTCATCGTGACGGGCATGCCGCCGCGGGTGAGGAAGCAGCTGGAGAATCCTCCGCCCCGGAAATAGCCGTGGCTGGCGGCGCGCCATTTCGTCGCCTTCAGGCAGGCGTCGGCGTCGGCGTCCGTGAGCTCCCAGAACGGCTTCATGGCGGGCTTGCCGTCGCGTTCGGCGCACCCGGTGGCGTCGAGCGTGGTCGCGCCGGAGTTGATGAGGTGGATGAGGCCGGGGTGCTCCATGTCGTATCCGGTCACGCGCTTCACGGATTCCCGGCTCCAGAACGTGCGGACGTCGGAGAATCCCTGCGCCGTGCCGGTGAGCAGGTGGCCGAACAGCATCGCCGTGCCGTTCAGGCAGTCGTTCTCGGTCGCCAGCACGAACGCCTCGCGGAGTCCGTTCCAGTCGAACGACGAGCAGAGCATCGCCTCCATGAAATCTCCGTTCGGCATGTGGTCGGTCCACTGGCGCTGCCCCTGGAATCCGGCGGCGATGGCGTTGTGCCCCTCGGCCTCCTCGCGGAATCCGAGTTCGGCGAGGCGCGGGTTGCCGACCATCAGGTCGCGGGCGATCATCGTCATCTTCACGACATACGCCCAGATCTGATCCTTCTGCTCCTGCGTGCGCTGAACCTCGGCGGGGTTGTTGTCCGGCCCCTCGGCGCAGTTCGCGCGGACCCAGGCATACGCCTTTTCGAATTCGGCGGGGTCGTAGATGCCCTCGTCCACGCGGCGTATGATCTCGCTCATGTCGACCGACTCGCAGCGCATGCCGAGGTAGCTTTCGAAGAAATCGTGGTTCACGATGGAGCCGGCGATGCCCATTGCCATGCCGCCGATGGAGAGGTACGATTTGCCGCGCATCAGCCCGACCGCCACGGCGGAGCGCGCGAACGCCAGTATCTTTTCCCTGACGTCGTCCGGGATCTCCGTGTCGTCGGCGTCCTTCACGTCGCGCCCGTAGATGCCGAACGCCGGGAGCCCCTTCTGCGCGTAGGCCGCCAGGACGGCCGCCAGGTACACCGCGCCGGGACGCTCCGTGCCGTTGAACCCCCACACGGCTTTCTGCGTGAGCGGGTCCATGTCCATCGTCTCGGACCCGTAGCACCAGCACGGCGTGACGGTCAGCGTGGCGGTCACGTTCATGCCGGCGAATTTCTTCGCGCACGCCGCGGCCTCGTTCACGCCGCCGATCGTGGTGTCGGCGATCACGCATTCCACGGGTTTGCCGTTCGGGTAGCGCAGCGTGCCGGAGATCAGCGCGGCCGCCGATTTCGCCATGTTCATGGTCTGCTCTTCGAGCGATTCGCGGACGCCTCTGCGGCGGCCGTCGATCACCGGACGGATGCCGATGCGGGGAAGTGATTCTATCATGGATGACTCCTGTTGAAATGCGTTGAAAAATACGGTTTCCTGCGATACATTACCCCCTTTTTGAGAAAAAACAAGCCGTTTCCCGCGCCGCATCCGCGTTAATTTCCCGTTAAAAACGGATTGCGGGAGAAAAGGCTTTTGAGGCGGCTTCCGGCGATGCCGCCCTTCCCCGGCGCATGCCCGGCGTCCGGGATCCGGCACCGTCCCCCGCCCCGCACGCGACCCGCACATCCTTCCGCCTTTTGCTTTTTCCCGAAAAAAGACAAAACAATCTTGATAAAACCCGTTTCCGATGCTATAGTTTATTTCACCCCGCCGGGGGATCGCGGACCGAACCGAACCAGCTGGAGAGAAACCGGATGCAGAACAAAATGGAAGTGCGCGGCGCACGCGTTCACAATCTGAAGAACATCGACGTCGACATCCCGCTTTACCGGATCGTCGGGATCGCCGGCGTGTCCGGGTCCGGCAAATCCTCGCTTGCGCTCGGCGTCCTGTACGCGGAGGGCTCCCGCCGCTACCTGGAATCCCTCTCGACCTACACCCGGCGGCGCATGACGCAGGCGGCGAAGGCGCAGGTGGACGACGTGCTGTATGTCCCGGCGGCTCTGGCGCTGCACCAGCGTCCGGGCGTGCCCGGCATCCGCAGCACGTTCGGAACGGGGACGGAGCTGCTCAACAGCCTGCGCCTGATGTTCTCGCGCCTCTCCAGCCACCGCTGCCCCAACGGGCATTACCACCCGCCGACGCTGGCTGTGGCGGCGGAACAGCCCCTCGTCTGCCCCGAGTGCGGCGAAACGTTCTTCCCGCCGGGCGCGGAGGAACTGGCGTTCAACAGCCAGGGCGCGTGCCGGAAATGCGACGGCACGGGAACCGTGAACGTGGTGGACGAGTCCACGCTCGTGCCGGACGAATCGCTGACGATCGACGAGGGCGCGGTGCGTCCGTGGCAGACGCTGATGTGGTCGCTGATGAAGGACATCGCGCGCGAACTCGGCGTGCGGACCGACGTGCCGTTCCGCGAACTGACGGCGAAGGAGCGCGACATCGTGTTCCACGGCCCCCCGGTCAAACACCACATGATCTACCAGAACCGCACCAACGGCGCGGCTGGCGAGATGGATTTCACGTATTTCAACGCCACGTACACCGTGGAAAACGCCCTGGCGAAAGTCAAGGACGAAAACGGCATGAAGCGCGTGGAGAAATTCCTGCGCCAGAGCGTGTGCCCGGAATGCGGCGGCTCGAGGCTGTCGGACAGGGCGCGCGCGCCGCGCCTGCGCGGCGTCTCCCTCGCCGACGTCTGCCGCATGACGCTCTCCGAGCTCATGGACTGGGTCGGCGGCGTCCCCGGCTCCCTGCCGGAGCCGATGCGCCCGATGGCGGAAAGCATCTGCGAATCCTTTTTCTCCGCCGCGAGACGCCTGATCGACCTCGGCCTGGACTACCTCACGCTCGACCGCGCGGCGTCCACGCTCTCCACCGGCGAACGCCAGCGCATGCAGCTGGCGCGGGCGGTCCGCAACCGCACCACGGGCGTGCTGTACGTGCTGGACGAGCCGAGCATCGGACTGCATCCGGCGAACATCGAGGGGCTGAAAGGCGTGATGCGCGACCTCATCGCCGACGGGAACTCCGTGATCCTGGTCGACCACGACACGCAGATCCTGTCCGAGGCGGACTACCTCATCGAGATGGGGCCGGGCGCCGGCGCGGACGGCGGGCGCGTGATCGCCGAGGGGCCGTTCGAAACGGTTTTGAATTCAAAAGAATCCAGGATCGCGCCGTTCCTTGCCGGACGCGCGAAGCTGACCCGCCGGAAAGCGGGCGGCGGCCTCTTCGAGAACGGCAGGATCCACCTCGAAACGAAACAGATCCACACGGTAAGGCCGTTGTCCGCGGACATCCCGAAGGGACGGTTCACGGTCGTGACCGGGGTCTCCGGGTCCGGCAAGACCACGCTGATCCTCGAGAGCCTGATCCCCGCGCTGGAGGCCGTCACGGGACACGGCAGGATGCCGGACCACGTCGTGAAGATCGACCCGGACGGCATCCGCCAGGTCAAGCTCATCGACGCCACGCCCATCGGGATCAACGTGCGTTCGACCGTGGCGACCTACGCGAACGTCCACGACGAACTGCGGAAAATCTTCGCGCGGACGCCCGAGGCGAAAGCGCACGGGTTCAAGGCAGGCGACTTCAGCTACAACACCGGCAGGCTCCGCTGTCCGGTCTGCGACGGCACGGGCGAGATCAGCCTCGACGTGCAGTTCCTGCCGGACGTGGACATCCCCTGCCCCTCGTGCCGCGGCTCGCGCTACGGGAAAGAGGCGGGCGGGATCCGCCTCGCCGGAGCGAACGGGGAATCCCGCACGATGCCGGAGCTGATGGACATGGACATCCATTCCGCGCTGGATTTCTGCAGAAACATGAAACTGGTCTACGAACGCCTGAAAACGCTCGACGACCTCGGGCTCGGCTATCTGACGCCGGGCGAGGAAACGCCCAGCCTGTCCGGCGGCGAGGCGCAGCGCCTGAAACTCTCCGGCGAGATCGGACGGGGCCAGGCGGACACCGTGTTCGTATTCGACGAGCCGACGATCGGACTGCACCCGCTCGACGTCCAGACCATGCTGGACGTGTTCCAAAAGCTCATCGACCGCGGCGCGACGGTCGTCGTGATCGAGCACGACCTCGACGTCATCCGCAACGCGGACTATGTGATCGACATGGGGCCGGGCGGCGGCGAGGCGGGCGGCAGGATCGTCGCATGCGGCACGCCGGACGAGATACGGCGCTGCCCGGAAAGCCGCACCGGCGGATTCCTTTGACTCCGACACATACCATAAAGCATAACAACCACGCAGGAGGACCGACTCTATGAAAAGAACACCGGGAACCGAGTACCATGTCAGCAAATCGGGTTCCGACCGCAACCCCGGGACCGCCGCGCAGCCGTTCGCCACGATCCAGCGCGCCGCCGACCTGGCGATGCCGGGCGACACCGTGATCGTCCACGCGGGCGAATACCGCGAATGGGTCGACCCGAAGAACGGCGGCACATGCGACCGGCGGCGCATCACCTACACCGCCGCCCCGAACGAACACGTCGTGATCAAGGGCTCGGAGCGGATCGCCGGATGGGTCCGCGAGGGAGACGGCACGGTGTGGAAGGCGGTCGTCCCCAATTCGCTGTTCGGCGATTTCAACCCGTTCGCCACGTGGCTTTACGGCGACTGGATGGTGTCGCCCATGTACCCGACGCTGCACCTGGGCGAGGTCTACCTGAACGGCAAAGCATTCTATGAAGCCGCCTCGCCGGAGGAAGTCCGGAAGGCGGAAAAGCGGACGACCGGGCACAATTATCCGTGGAAGACCTACCGCGAACCGATCCCGTCCCCCGAGGACACGGTCTTCCAGTGGTACGCCGAGGTCGGCGCGGACGACACCGCGATCTGGGCGAACTTCCACGGCGCGGATCCCAATAAGGAACTCGTCGAGATCAACGTCCGCAAATGCGTCTTCTACCCGAAACAGAGCGGGAAGGACTACATCACCGTCTCCGGGTTCGAACTTGCGCACGCCGCGACGCCGTTCGCTCCGCCGACCGGCGACCAGCCCGGACTGATCGGCCCCCACTGGAGCAAGGGCTGGATCATCGAAAACAACCATATCCACGACGCGAAATGCTCCGCCGTGAGCCTCGGAAAAGACGAAAAGACGGGCGACAACCTGTTCACGAAGACCCGGCGGAAACCGGGCTACACGTGCCAGTTCGAATCCGTCGCAAAAGCCCTGCTTCTCGGCTGGAACAAAGAGAACGTCGGCTCGCACATCGTGCGGAACAACGTGATCCACGACTGCGGCCAGAACGGCGTCGTGGGGCACATGGGCTGCATCTTCAGCGAGATCACCGGCAACGAAATCTACCGGATCGCCGCCAAGCACGAGTTCTTCGGCTGGGAGATCGGCGGCATCAAGTTGCACGCGCCCATCGACGTCCGGATCGCCGGAAACTGCATCCACGACTGCACGCTCGGCACCTGGCTCGACTGGCAGACGCAGGGCACACGGATCACCGGAAACCTTTACTTCCAGAACGTCCGCGACCTCATGGTCGAGGTGTCGCACGGCCCGTATCTGGTCGACAACAACGTCTTCGCGTCCGCCTACAGCTTCGAAAATATGTCGCAGGGCGGCGCGTACGTCCATAACCTCGTCCTCGGAAACACGCTCCACAGAAACGTCCTGAACCGTTCCACCCCGTACCACTTCCCGCACAGCACCGCGCTCATGGGCACCTCGTTCATCTACGGCGGCGACGACCGTTTCTACCAGAACGTCTTCGTCGGCGGGGCGGACAAGCACGGGCAGACGGACTGCGTCTTCACCGGCACGGAGGCGTTCGACGGGCACCCGGATTCCTACGAGAAATACATCGCCGGGATCAAGGCGGCGTTCCCGCAGAACGGCATCCCCGGCGACGAGAACCTCTATCTTCAGGTGGCGCAGCCCGTCTATATCGCGCGGAACGTCTACGGAAACGGCGCGCTGCACTACGACGGCGAGCAGGACTGCACGGTCAAGGAAGGCGGCTGGGACATCCGCATCGAGGCGGACGAGCCGGATTTGTCCGCCCCGAATCTGCCCGCCGCCGAGCTCGTCCGGAAGAGACGCGGATTTGTGTACCTCGAACTGGACGCCGACGAAGCCATCCTCGCGCAGAAGACGCAGGTCATGTCGACGGCGGACCTGGGCGAAACGAGGGTATCCGAGGCGTTCTTCGAGAACCCGGACGGATCGGACATCATCCTGGACCGCGACTACCTCGGACAGCGCCGCACGGACGGAAACAATCCCGCCGGCCCGTTCGCCGGGCTGAAACCGGGCCGCAACCGCCTGTGCGTCTGGTAAAGGCAGGCGCGATTCGTCCTGAAAATACTCCGTCAAAGCATCGCCCGGACCCGCCGAGGATCCGGGCGAACTCTTTTTTTGAGCTCAAGAATTTTTTTTTTCGAAAAAAGTTTAAAAATTCGTTTGACTTTCGAATAATTCGGAATATAGTATTATCAGGAAATCAAGAGCAAATCGCTCCTTGAGCACAAAACAACCTCTCACCAGAAGGAGACACGACCAAGAAGACGTTCAACAGGACACTCGCTATCGGCGCTGCGCTCACCGCAACGGTCATCCTCGCCCCGGCAACCTTCGCCCGCGACCATCACGAACCGCCCCCGCCGCCGAACAGCGGGCTCCGGCTTGCGGCGGACATCGTGGACCTGGTCTGCGCGATCTTCGCGCCGCGTCCGGCGCCGGTCATCGTGGAAACGGTCCCCGAGTACGACTACGTCTACTTCGCGGGCGAATACATCCCGTATTATGAGGGCTGGGTTTTCGTCGACGATCTCTGGCACTGGGCGGGAGAAGGGCTTCGTCCGGCGATCCCGCCGAAATGGACCCCGCCGCCGCGTCCGCGCCACCAGGCGCCGCCCCGCCACAAGGTCATCTTCCTGCCGGAACACCGGCTCGGGCACATCCCCGGCCACGGCCCCGGACATGGATTCCGCCACGAGGCAGGACGCCCCGAACCGCCCCGCACGGTAGTCGTCCGCCCCGAACCGGGAAAACCGGAAGTCCGGCATGCCCCCGGGAAACCGGAAATCCGGCACGAGCCAGGACGGCCCGACCGGAGAGAGAAGGATGTTATCGTTGTCCGTCCCGCCCCCAAAGAAAAGGAAAAGCCGGCGGTTCACCCCGCCCCCAAAGAGAAGGAAAAGCCGGCGGTTCACCCCGCGCCCAAAGAGAAGGAAAAGCCGGCGGTTCACCCCGCACCCAAAGAAAAGGAAAAGCCGACGGTTCACCCCGCACCCAAAGAAAAAGAAAAGGTCACGGTCAAACCTGAAAAGCGGAAGGATCCTCCGCCCAAGAAAGGCCGTTAATATCATTCTCCTTGGTTAAGGGTTTTTGATTCGCCCGGCTCCCGCGCGGGAGCCGGGCGAAGTCATTTTAAATCGGCTCCTGCAGACCGTTTCCGCACCAGTTTTTTTCCGTGAGCCGTGCGCCCGGCCCCGATTTCAGGCAAGACAAAGGCTGCCGTCCCCGGTGCGAGGCGCGGCAGCCGTTTTATTGAACTCAATCGGACAACTTCTTCTTACTTGACGGGCTCCGTGATGCCTTCCTTCGTCTGCGTCACGGGCTTGATCGTGCCGTCTTCGTTGAAGAAAAGCTCGTCGACGCAGACGGAACGGCGCAGTCCCTGTCCCTTCTGTCCGTCGCGGTCGAGCGTGCCGTTGTGGTAGAAGAGGAAGGTGCGGCCCTTGAAGTCGACCACGCCGGGATGGATGGTGAAGCTGTTCTTCGCCGCGCCGGTAACCTGCCCGCGGAACGTCCAGGGTCCGCGGATGTTCTCGGCGGTGGAGTAGTTGATGCATTCGCCGCCGCGTCCCATGCCGGGGTAGATGTTGTAGTAAAGGCCGTTGCGCTTGTAGAGCCAGGGGCCTTCGATGTAGCTCTGCATGCCGGTGTCGGTGATCTCGCCGTCAAGCTCGACCATGTTGTCTTTCAGCTTTGCCACGTAGTTGTTGGTGTGCCCCCAGGAGAGCCATGCGGTGCCGTCGTCGTCGATCAGCACGGTCGGGTCGATGTCGTTCCAGCCGCTGCGCCCGCTGGTCATATTGTCGAGCACGACGGGCTTTTCAACGGGCACGAACGGGCCGACCGGGGTGTCCGCGACGGCGACGCCGATGGAGTTGCCGCCGTTTTTGTCGTCGCGGTACGTGCAGTACCAGTAGAACTTGCCGTTCTTCTCCACGACCTGCGATGCCCACGCCGTGCCCTTGATGCCGCTCGGGAACTGTTCCGGACGCAGCAGGACGCCGTGGCTCCGCCAGTGGACGAGGTCGTCCGAGGAATAGCAGCGCCAGTCGGCGATGTTGTAGTTGCCGGGCAGGCCGTTCTGTTCGCCGTCGCGGTAGACGTCCTCGCCCGTGTAGACGTACACGCGGTTGCCCACCACCAGCGGCGCGGGGTCCGCGGTCCAGGCGTCCGTGAAGATCGGGTTGCCGTTCGGTTCCAGGTCGGCGCCGGAATAGACCTTGTCTGCGGAGAACTGGCAGGCGGCGAGCAGTGCGGCGGTCATGACGGAACCGGCGAGGAGAAGTTTGTTTTTCATCTTTGGTCCTTTGGTGTTGCGTGAGGTGGAAAAGGCGGTTGAAACGCGCGATAAAAAAGAGCGTCTTTCCTTGGGCGGGCGGCGATGCGTCCGCACGCACGGAATGATGCTAATATAACCTCCCCGCCGCAAAAGTCAAACGGAAACCCCGGAAACTGCCGAAGATTGACGGAACGGAGCCTTTGATTTCCGCCGCGGAGCATTTTTTCCGCTTTTTTCGCAAAACGTCTTGATTCCGGTACGCTCACGGGGTACATTTATACTGTTCAAACAAACAAAAACCGGAAGCTGCCTATGAAAATCGTCATCATACACGGCCAGGACCACAAAGGGTCCACGTACCATATTGCGCGCGAAGTCGCGGAGAAAACGGGCGGAACGGTCACGGAATTCTTTCTGCCCCGGGACTTCGGCGAATTCTGCACGGGGTGCAACCGGTGTTTCGGCAAAGACGAAGCGGACTGTCCGCATTCCGCCCGGCTCGCCCCGATCACGGACGCGCTGGACGCCGCGGACGCCGTCATCCTCGCCAGCCCCGTTTACGTGTTCCACGTCACGGGAGCCATGAAGGCGTTCCTGGACCACTGCGGATACCGCTGGATGGTCCACAGGCCGGAGGAATCCATGTTCCGCAAGCAGGGCGTCTGCATCTGCACCGCGGCGGGCGCGGGCGTGAAGTCCGCGCTGAAGGACATGGCGGACAGCCTGTTCTTCTGGGGCGTCGCGAAGATCTACCGGTACGGAACCGCCGTCGCGGCGGTGAACTGGGAGAGCGTCAGCCCGAAAAAGAAGGCTGCCATCGGCCGGGCGACCTCGAGGCTCGCCGCGAAACTGGTGCGCCGGAACGGGAAGATCCGCCCGGGGCTGAAGACCCGGCTTTTCTTCTATGTCATGCACTTCGTCCAGCGGAAGGGATTCGGCCCGAAAGACGCCGCCTACTGGAAGGAAAAAGGCTGGACCGGAAGCAGGCGTCCGTGGAAATGAACCGGGCGGGCGCACGGCGCACGGAAAAAACTTCGCGAAAAGCGGGAAAGACGGCTTGCGTTTTTCCCGTTCTCAATGTATATTGAGAAGATGAACCGAAAACGCAAATCTGGGGAAACGATTATGGAAATGGACGCGAAGGCCGTCATCGAAAAGGCGCGGCAGGTGTTCGACATTGAGATCGAAGGGCTCGCCGCGGTGCGGGACCAGCTCGGCGACGGGTTCGCCAGGCTCGTTTCCGCCTGCATGGACACGCTGGACCGCAACGGCAAGATCGTTGTGACCGGAGTCGGCAAGAGCGGACACGTGGGGCGGAAGATCGCCGCCACGCTCTCCAGCACGGGCTCCCCGTCCATCTTCATGCACCCGGTGGAAGCCATGCACGGCGACCTGGGCGTGCTCCAGGACGGCGACCTGATGATCGCGCTCAGCTACAGCGGCGAGACGAACGAGCTCACGCGCATCATCGTGCCCGCCAAACGCCTCGGCGTCCCCGTGGCATGCATCACCGGCATGCCGGATTCCTCGCTCGCACAGCTCTCCGACATCGTGGTCGTCGCGCACGTGGAACGCGAGGCATGCCCGTTCAACCTCGCACCGACCACCACGTCCACCGCCCAGCTCGCAGTCGGCGACGCCCTCGCCATGGTCCTGCTGGAGGCGCGCAATTTCACCAAGGAAGACTACGGCATGCGCCACCCCGGCGGCGCCATCGGACGCGCCGTGACGCTCCGCATCGGCGACCTGATGCGCACCGGCGAACACGTCGCGGTCGTCGCTCCGGACGACGACGTGAAATCCGCGCTCCTGCACATGACCGCGGCGCGCTGCGGCTGCGCGATCGTGGCGGACGCCGACGGCACCCTGCTCGGCATCTTCACCGACGGCGATTTCCGCCGCCGCATCGACAACGACCTCTCCATCCTCACGCGCAAGGTCCGCGAGGTCATGACCCCGCACCCGGAATGCGTCCGGCAGGACGCCCTCGCCATCGAAGCCCTGCGCATCCTCGAACGCCGCCACATCGACGACATCATCGTGGTCGACGACGCCCGCAAGGTGGTCGGCCTGATCGACATCCAGGACCTCCCGCGCTTCAAGATCATGTAACCGGCCAGGACAGGGGAACAAACCGCGCGCTTTCACGGTCTAAAGATTCTAACGATACAGTCTTACGGAAAGGAAATACCGCCATGAACCAGAACGAACGAAACGGATACAACAGGACCAGCTACGGCGACTACCGCACCATCGAACGCGACGAGTCCATCGTCCCCGGAGTGGACCAGGCGACCGGCGCGCGCATCTTCGTCAACCGCGTCTACAACTGGATGTTCTGCGGCCTCATGATCACCACGGTCATCGCGTGGGCGGTCGCGAAATACGCCGTCGGCAGCGAGGCGGCGATGCGCTCCGTCCTGGGGCTCGCCCTGCCCCTGATGATCGTCGAGCTCGTGCTCGTCATCGTCCTCTCCGCGGCGATCCGCAAAATTTCGGCCCCGGTCGCGGGCGTCCTCTTCATCGCGTACTCCGCGCTGAACGGCTTCACGCTCAGCCCGATCTTCCTCGTCTACACGCAGACGACCATCTTCCTGGCGTTCGGCTCCTGCGCGCTCATGTTCGCCGCCACCAGCACGATCGGCTACGTGACCGGCATGAAGCTCGACACGGTCGGCTCCTACTGCTTCATGGGCCTCATCGGCATCCTCATCGCCTCCCTCGTGAACTTCTTCCTGCACAGCACCGTCCTCGACTACATCATCAGCTACGCGGGCGTCGCGATCTTCGTCGGGCTCACCGCCTGGGACACGCAGAAGATGCGCATGGTCGGCGAGGCGAACGGCGAAGAGGCGCAGTCGGACGCCATGCGCAAGGTGGCGATCCTCTTCGCGCTGAACCTTTACCTCGACTTCATCAACCTCTTCCTCATGCTGCTCCGCATCTTCGGACGCAGACGCTGACGGCTCTGGAATCATCCTGAAGTCCCCCTCCCCCGTGCCCGACCTCTGCCGTTCCTTCCCGCCGAGCGAATCGCCCGACGCGCGCGTCCTGATCCTCGGCTCCATGCCCGGCGGCGAATCGCTCCGCAGGCAGCAATACTACGCGTTTCCGCACAACGTCTTCTGGCGCATTACGGGGACGCTGTTTCATTTTTCGCCCGATTTGCCCTACGAGGAACGCCTCGCGAAACTGCGCGGGGCAGGCGTGGCGCTGTGGGACGTGCTGTGCGAGTGCGAACGCGAGGGCAGCCTCGACACGGCGATCCGGTCGCCGGAACCGAACGACATCCCCGGGCTGCTGGCGCGCTGCCCGAAGATCGAGCTGATCTGCTGCAACGGCTCCGCGTCGTTCAACTGCCTGCGGAAATTCTTCCCGCGTCTCCCGGTCCCCGCCGTGCGCCTGCCGTCCACCAGCCCGGCCGCCGCCCGCTACACGTTCGAGCAGAAACTCGCGGCATGGCGCGCCGTACTGGGGAAATACTGCCGATAAAAAGGTGAGGTGAATTCAGCGCGATCAGCCTTGCACGACGATCGCGGGTCCGTCCGGCGCGGGACACGCCTCCGAGCAGAGGCCGCAGCCCACGCACGCATCCGCGTTCACACTCGGGAGTCCGTCGACCATGGTGATCGCGGAAACGGGGCATTCCTCGGAACACAGGCCGCAGCCCACGCAGAGTTCCGGGATCGGCACGGCGACCGGCACGGACGAAGCCGCGGCGGACTGTTCGCCGTTCTGCTGTTCGCCGTCGGTCTTCTGTTCAACGCCGGAATCCTGCCCGTTTTCAACGTTCTGTCCGGCGTTTTCCGGTTCGTTCCGAACTTCGGGAGCCTTCACGCGAATCTGTTCGGCGACGCCCGAAACGGTGATCGCGGGAGCATCCGGCAGCGGGCAGACGTTTTCGCACACGCCGCATCCGATGCAGTAGTCCGCGCTCACGACGGCCTTCCTGCCATCCGATCCGGACACGATCTCGATCGCATTCGCGGGGCATTTCGAGGCGCAGATGCCGCACCCGATGCACGCATTCGCATCCACGGACGCCAGACCGACTCGCGTGGTCTGCTTGACCTCAAGCGTGAGCGGCAGGAGCGCGCCCGCCGGACACACGTTCGAACAGCAGTTGCACGTATAGACGCACGCTCCGCGCGAATAATCCATGACCGGCTGCATGAATCCGCTCAAGCCGTACTGCGAAACGGACGGCGCGAGCACACGCCCCTCGCATTCGCGGATGCAGACGCCGCACCCCACGCACTTCTCGTGGAAGTGTTTGGCATTGCCCGCTCCGGGCGGCATGGCGGGTTCGCGCGACGGTCTGGGCGGCAGTGCCTTTTCGAGCTTGCGGGCGATCAGGACGGCTCCCGCGCCCGCCACGACTCCGCCCGCCGCGCCGATGAAATGCCGCCGGGAAAGATCGAATTTCGGCGCGTCCTTCGGGCGGAATTCCAGCTTCACGCCGCCTCGTTTGCACGCCCCGATGCAGTTGAAGCACAGCACGCAGTTTTCGGCGAGCACGCTCTTCTTTTTCGCGTTGATCGCGCCGCCCTTGCACGCCGCCTCGCATATCCCGCAGCACACGCACATGTCCTGCGACAGCGTGATCCGCCACAGCGGGGCGCGTCCCAGCAGGGACAGCGCCGCGCCGACCGGGCACAGCGTATTGCAGTAGAGCCTGCCGCGCCACACCGCGAGCGCCGCCACGACGAGGAAGACGCCGAGCGAGAAGAAGAACGCCGCCGCGGGCGGGTTCACGGAACAATACCCCGCGGGGAAATGGTGCTGCACGACGCCCGCCGGAGCTCCCGCCATTTCCGGGTCGGCCGAGCCGAAAATCCGCAGAAACACGTTCGAGACGATCGTGAAGAAGTTGGACGACGGCAGCAGCGCGGCGAGCGGGAGCATCACGCCCGCGAACGCGAGCACGGCGACCGCGAGGAACACGCCGTATTTCACCGGGCGCGTATCCATGAAACGGTACCGGTTCTCCTTCCATTTCTTCCAGTGCGTCAGGAACGCGATGCCGTCCTGCAGGATGCCGAGCGGGCACAGGACGGAGCAGTAGATGCGCCCGAAAAGGAGCGTGACGACCGCGATCATGAGCACGGCGGCGAGCGTGCCGAGGAACAGCCCGGACGTCAGGCGCAGGAGCCCCGGCCCGAACTGCGTGACGAGGATCGCGTCCAGCGGGCGGAACCCGACGGCGACCGCGGCGAACAGGACGAACATTACGGCTGCGGCGGCGATGCGGACATACTTCAGGTGTTTCTGTTTCATGGTGTCATGCCTCGTGTTTGGCTTCGGCGCCGGAGCGGTCCGGCTTCTTGTAATGCGAGAATATCAGGATGCTGAGCTCGTAGAAGAGCCACGCGGGGAGCGCGAGCGCGATCTGGCTCACCACGTCGGGCGGAGTCAGGAATCCGGCGAGGACCAGGATGCCGACGATCACGGCGGGACGGCGTTTGCGCATGGATTCCACGTCGATGACGCCGAGCGTGAGGAGCGTGAAGAGCACCACCGGGAACTGGAAGAGCAGCGCGCCCGCGACGACCAGGATCAGCAGCATCGAGATGAAGCTCTCCACCCCGATCACGGCATCCATGTTCGGCCCGGAGAACGACAGGGAAAACGCGATCACGCACGGCATCAGGAAGAAATACGCCGCCGCCACGCCCGTGCAGGCGAGCAGGAACGACGAGGCGACGAGCGGCCGGATGAACTTCTTTTCGCTGTCGAGCAGGGCGGGCGCGATGAACTGCCAGATGTAGTACAGCGTGAACGGCAGGGACGTCATCGCCGCCACGGCGAGCATGAGCTTGATCCGGGCGAAGAATGGTTCCAGCAGCGTGAAATAGTGGATGGTGAAGCCCTCGGGGACCGCGTGCGCCAGGAGGTAGTTCAGAAGAAATTCGGACAGAAACCAGCTCGGAATACAGAATACCGCATACGTCACGACGGTCTTCAGGAGCGTCATGCGCAGGGCGTCGATGTGCTCCATGAGGCCGCTCTGGACTTCGGGCCCGGCCATCGTTCCGGCTTCCTTCCCGCGTGAATGGGGACGCGTCCGGGCGCGTCAGGACTGCGCGGGGCCGGAGGAGTCTTTGCCGTCCTTTTCAGCGGCGGCGACCGCCGGAGCGGACTTGTCGGATTCGACGGCGTCCTTCACGTCCTCGGCGGGCTGGTTCACCTCTTTGAGGAAATCCTCCTTCGCCTTCTTGTATTCCTGGGAGGCGCGGCCGAGGGAACGCGCGAGTTCCGGGATCTTCTTTGCGCCGAAAAGCAGAACCAATACGACGATGATCAGCGCGATTTCCATGGGCCCCAAATGCATAAGACTGCCTCCAAAAACGAAAGATAGAAGTTGAACGGAATAACACGGATGCGCGAAGAAAAACCGGCCTGAACCGGAGCCGCGCGCGTCCGCCTGTTACTTAATTTACATCCCCCCGTTTCATTTTCAAGCGTTTTCGGAAAAAAGAGCGCACTTTTTTCTCACGGGCGCGCAGGAACAGCCGGCGCGTCAGTCGGCGGGCGTCGCGTCGGCGGGCACGGCGGGCAGTTTCCCGAGCTTCGTCCCGTCGTCCCGGAACCGGCTCATGATCCGCAGGTATCCGGTCGGCGCGCTCGTGCCGTCGCGGTAGCCGATGAAGAATCCGGGCGCGGGCGCCGCGGACGGCATCTGGACGTACGGGTCGCGGAGACTGTCGAGCACGGCGAGCCAGCCGACGGGGGAGAACGTGCGGCGTTCGGCGTCGTTGCGCGCGGAGATCGCGAGCACGCCGGGCGCGTAACGGCGCAGTTCGGAGTTGATGCGCGCCGCGCCCGCCTGCTGTTCGGTCAGCGTCACGCCGAACGTCTCCGCGCGGTTTCCGGCGTCGCGGTGGACCGCGCCGAGGAACACCAGCCATCCGCAGAGGCACAGCGCGAAGTACACGCCGAGCGCGATCTTCGCGGCGCGCGCGGGACGTCCCGTCAGGAACCACGACGCGCCCGTCGTCTCCAGGTACGCGGCGAACGGCGCGGCGTAGAGGAAATGGAACGGGTGGTACGGCTTTTTGAACGCGAGGAACGCGAGCGAGGCGAGCAGGACCAGCGCGCAGGAGACGATCCCGGCGCGGTCGCGGCGCGCGAACACGAGCACGGCTCCGGTCAGGAGCAGCGCGCCCATGAACACGACCGACGCCACCGTCATAAACGCCAGAAACGCGCTCGCGTCGCGGTCGACGCCGCCCAGTTCGGGGTGGAATACGGCGGCGAACCCGCCGAACGTGGTCTGAAGCGCGGCGAACGGTCCGCGCATGGAAACAAGCCCGGCCGGCGTCCGCAGCCAGAGAAGGCCCCAGATCAGGAGCGAAACGAGCAGAAGCGCGATGCGTTTCAGGCGGGGCGCGCCGTCCTTTTCCGCGAGGCGGACCAGCGCATACAGCACGAACGCGCCCGCGGGCAGCAGCAGGGAATCCCCGCGCAGGGATCTGTGCGCGAGCAGGAGATACGGCGACGCCGCGGCGAACAGGAACAGGAGCGGCGCGGAGAGCTTGGCGCGTTTCGCGGCCCCGTTCAGCAACAGGAAACACGCGGTCAGCGACAGCGCGGTCTTCAGGAACGCCATGAATACGATGTCTTTCGTGAAGAGATACAGCATCTGATAGAACAGCGCCGCGAAGCCCCATTTGCCGAACGGGTTCGCGAACGTGTGCGCCTCGACCGCGTCAAGCGCGGCCTTGTGGACCTTAAGCTCGGCCCCGTACGTGAACGGGACGTCGCCCGGCAGCAGCAGCGCGGCCGCCGCGACGCAGCACGCCAGAACGCCCCACGGCCCGACCTGTTTTTTCAGGAGGCCAAGCCTCCACTGCGGCAGTGCCGGGCTCCGTTCCGGAACGAATCGACCGGTTAAAAGCCACGCCCAGGCGGCAAGCCCGAGCAGGAAGATCACCGTCCGCGACGCCCCGTAGGACAGCCCGGCGAGGCTCCCGAGCGTGAACCGCGCGGCGTCGCGCAGCGCGGCGGCGTCCGGGCGCAGAGCCTGAAGCCCCAGCTGCGCCATCAGGACCGGCGGCGGCGCATTGTCGAACAAATGCCGGTACGAGGTAACGTAGACCGGCGAGGGGTCGTTTTCCGGGGGCGTCACGGTGTACGCCGCCACGGCGAACATGTTCAGCAGGGAGACAGCCGCAAGAAAAACGAAGAGCCCGCGCCGCCAGCCCGGTTTCGGCGGCGCCATCACCGCCAGCAGGCCGACGAACGGGATCACCGGGACCATGTAGCGCGCCGTGAAGCTCGCGCCCGAGTGCCAGCCGTTGAACGACGCGTTCATCAGCAGGAGCGCGGCGAACGACAGCGCGGTCAGCAGCGCCACGCCGCGCCGGAGCCCGCCCTGTTTCCAGAGGAAGATGAAGCCCGGCACGGCGAAGAACAGGAACGGCGACGCGATCAGCACGCCGCGCCGCGCGCCGAAGAGAAGCTCCAGGACCAGCCAGGCGTTCGGCAGCGCCAGCAGCCCGCCCGCGGCGTCGCCTTCGGTGCGGTAGACGGGGTTGATGTACTGCGCGGCGAACGAGAACGGACCGCCGAAGCACATCGCGTTGTAGACGCAGTACAGCACGGCAAACGGGATGCCGCCCGCGACGAACTGCCAGACGCGGGCTTTCCCGCGGAGAAGGATGAAGAGCAGCGCCAGCGGCAGGAGCAGCCCGGCGGAATAGTCGAACAGGACCGCCGCGCCGAACCACGCCCCGCTCGCGAAGAGCGACCATTTCCCGCCGCGCAGGTACGACCACAGGCTGAACGCCAGGCACGCCGCCACGGAGGAATGCGCCATCAGGGTCGTAGCGAACGGGAACACCGCCGTGCCGAGCACGATCAGCAGCGCGCCGGGATATGCCCGCGCCTCGCTCGCGCCGAGTTTCAGCAGGATCCCCGCCAGCGCCAGCACGGAGAACGCCGTCGGCAGCACGCCCATCACGAAGTTCAGATACCATGCGTTGAAGATCTCCGCGCGCGGAGAGATGCCGTCGCCGTCCGGGCAGAGGCGGCGTTCGAGCGGATAGACCGGCGCGAGCAGCGCCACGCCGAACCAGGTCGTGCCGGGCGATTTGTTCGAGTAGTAGTGCCCGCCGTACTCCGACCAGTCGGAGGTGTTCATCTGCTTCATCTCGGAGTACAGATAGCGGTCGATGCGGAACGTGTGCGCGTCGTCGCCGGTGTTCTCGAAGAACGCGCTGACCGCGTCGAAGCGCGCGATCTGGTTCACGTGCCCGACGTGGAAGAACCACGCGCAGAAAAGGAGCGCGGTGAAAAACAAGATCAGGGAGAGACGCCGCCGCGCGGACGGCGGCAGGGAAACGGACGCCTCGCCGGATGCCGGCGCGGACGCTTCGCCGGACGCGGGAACAACGCCGCCCCGCTCCGGTCCGTCCGTCCGCCCGTCCTCTGCGATGCCCCGGTTCATGGCGCGAAAAGAGAGGTCAGGACGCGGGCGTGCGGAAACTTCCGCCGGTCCATTCGCGTTCGGTGGAGTTGCCGAGTTCGACGCAGCCGAGCGCGGCGAAGGCGTCGCGGACCGCGGGGTATTCTGTGGTGAGGATGCCGGCGAGGATCAGGATGCCGCCTGGCTTCACCAGGGAAACGAGGTGCTCGCGGCCTTCGATGAGCGCGGAGGACAGGATGTTCGCCGCCACGATGTCATAAGTCCTGCCGGGCTTGAAGTCGAGCAGGGAGGAAACGCTCAGCGCGAGCTCGGGATCGGGAATGCCGTTGACCTGCGCGTTCTCGCGGGCGATCGGGATCACGTCCGGGTCGATGTCGAACGCGTCGACCGGGGCGCAGCCGAGCGCGTGCGCCGCGATGGCGAGGATGCCGGAGCCGCAGCCCGCGTCGAGGAAGGACGGAGTCTGCCCGGCGGGGAACTCCGCCGCGAACCGGTCGATGTACGCGATGCAGGATTTCGTGGTGGCGTGCTGGCCCGTGCCGAAGCTCATGCCGGGGTCGAGCACGATCACGTGCTGACCGGATTCCGGCGTGTACGTTTCCCACGAGGGACGCACCACGATGCGCGGGGAGATGACCATGGTCTTGAAGTGGATCTTCCAGGATTCCGCCCAGTCTTCCTTCCTGATCTGCGCCGTGCGCGGGTCCTCCAGCACCACGCCGAACTCGCGCCACATGGGGATGAGCTCGGTCTCCAGGCGATCGCGGAACGCGGCGGCCTCCGCCTCTCCGGCGCAGTAGACGGTGTGGCGGACGTGTTTGGTCTCCTCGTCGCGCCAGGAGCTGAAATCGAGTTCGAGCGCGTTGAAGAGTTCGGCGGCGCCCTCCGGGTTGTCCGAGGTGTCTTCGACCGTGACGCAGTAGATGACGGGTGCGGGATTCATGGGAGAAGCGTCCTCACTTGGATATGACGAAAATGCTGTTGGATGCGAAAAGGTTGGGCCAGAGAACGGCGAGCCGCCGCAGATAGTCGCCCTCGTTGGTCAGCGGGATCTCGCGGCAGATCTTGATGCCGAGCGTCTTGCAGAGGTCCTTGAAATCGGAGGTCGTGCCGGGGCGGATGGTCGGGGTGTTGTACCACGGCAGCGGCAGGTTGCGGTTCACCGGCATGTGTCCGAAGAGCAGCTGGATGCGTGCGTTGATGTGCCCGAAGTTCATGTAGGACACGATCCCGCGCTTGCCGATGCGGAGCATTTCCTTCAGGATGATGTCCGGGCGCTGCACCGACTGGATCGTGCGGCTCAGGATCACGTAGTCGTAGGAGTCGTCACAGAAATCCGTCAGGGCGGTGTCGAGGCTGGCGTGGACCACCGGGATGCCGCGCGCGGCGCATTCCAGTATCTTCTGCTGGTCGCGCTCCACGCCCATGACCTTGGCGTGCTTGAGCGTCTTCAGGGCGTACAGGAGCCGCCCGGACCCGCAGCCGAGGTCCAGGATGTGCGCGTTCTCCGGGATCATGTCGCGGATGGCGGCGAGGTCGGAACGCTGGAGCTGTATCTCGTTGTTGTTGAATTTCACGTTCATTCCGGCGGCTCCCACGGCAGATTGGTCAGGTAGCTGGAGATCAGCGAGCCGAGCGCCTCGGTCTCCAGCAGGAAGGCGTCGTGCCCGTACGACGACTGGATGTTGCAGTAGGTCACGTCGTTGCCGTTGTCGAGCAGCGCGCGGACCAGCTCCTTGGACTGGTAGGCGGGGAAAAGCCAGTCGCTGGAGAAGGACACGATGAGGAACGGCGCGGCGACCGGCTTCAGGGCGTTCGCGAGGTTGCCTTCGGCGCAGTCGGAGAGGTCGAAATAGTCGATCGCCCGCGTGATGTACAGGTAGGAATTGGCGTCGAACCGCTCCACGAACTTCGAGCCCTGGTGCGCCAGGTAGCTTTCGATGCGGAAGTCCTTCGAGAACGCGAAATCGTAGTCGGATGCGGGCGACTCCTGAAGCGCGCGCCCGAACTTGTGGTTCATGGATTCGTCGCTCAGGTACGTGATGTGCGCGAGCATGCGCGCCGTCGCCAGCCCGCGCTGCGGCTGCTCCTCGTAGTTGCCGTCAAGCCAGTGCTGGTCGTTCATGATCGCCTCGCGGCTGACCCAGTTGAACGAGATGCCCTGGGAGGACACGCGCGCCGTGGTGGCGATGGCGATCGTGCCGTTCACCGCCTCCGGGTAGGAGACGCCCCACTGGAGCGCCAGCATGCCGCCCATGGAGCCGCCCGCCACGCAGAACCATTTCTTGATCCCGAGGTGGCGCATCAGGCGTTCCTGCGCGCGCACCATGTCCGCGATCGTGATGATCGGGAAATCCATGTCGTAGCGGCGGCCGGTGTCCGGGTCGATGCTGCGGGGGCCGGTCGAGCCGGAACACCCGCCGATGATGTTGGAGCAGACGATGAAGAGCCTGTTGGTGTCGAACGGCTTGCCGGGGCCGACCATGTCGTCCCACCAGCCGGGCTTCTTGTCTTCGGGGGAATGGTAGCCCGCCAGGTGCGCGTCGCCGGAGAGGGCGTGCTCCACCAGGACGGCGTTGTCCGCGTTCGGGGAGAGTTTGCCGTAGGTCTCGTAGCGGATCACGACGCCTTTCAGGCTGCGTCCGCAGTCGAGGGGGAGTTCTTCCTCGAAAAGATAGTCGGAGGGCTGTACGATCCCGACTGAACCGCTGCACGGTTGTTCCTGTGCCATGATGAACTCCCTTCCCTCCGCCGGGGCGGAGAAAACGAACTGACGAACTGACTTAAGATAAAACGGAGCCGGGGTCAATCGGGGACGCCGGCTCCGGAAACAGCGATGCTGTGATTATAACGAACGGCCGCTGAGCGCTCTCAGGGCGCCGAGGTACTTCTCGCGGGTCTTCTCGACCACGTCCTGCGGCAGGGCGGGCGCGGGGGGCGTCTTGTCCCAGTCGAGGGATTCGAGGTAGTCGCGCACGAACTGCTTGTCGAGGCTGGGCGGATTGCTGCCGATGACGTAGTCGGCTTTCGGCCAGAAGCGGCTGGAATCCGGGGTCAGGACCTCGTCGATCAGGATGATCTCGCCGTCGTCGAGTTCGCCGAACTCGAACTTGGTGTCCGCGAGGATGATCCCGCAGCGTTCCGCGTGCTGTGCGGCGTCCTTGTAGATGCGGAGGGAGAAATCGGAGAGGCACTCCGCCTTCTCTTCGCCGATCAGCTCGCAGGCTTCCTCGAACGTCACGTTTTCGTCGTGGCCCTCCTCGGCTTTCGTCGAGGGAGTGAAGAACGCCTTGTCGAGCTTTTCGGACAGACGGTAGTCGTCGCGCACTTCGTAGCCGCCGACGGTGCCGTAGCGCTTGTATTCCTTCCAGGCGCTGCCCGTCAGGTACCCGCGCACGATGCACTCCATCGGGATGGGCTTGACCTTGCGCACGATCATCGAGCGCCCTTCGAGGTCCTTGTCGTACTTCCGGAGCATTTTCGGGAAGTCGCTGACCTCGGAGCAGAGCAGATGATTCTGCGCCCAGGAAATATAATCGAACCAGAACAGCGACATCGCGGTCAGGACGCGGCCCTTGTCCGGGATGCCGTTCGGCATCACGCAGTCGAACGCGCTGATGCGGTCGGTCGCAACGAATAACAGGGAATCCCCTAAGTCGTAAACATCTCTCACTTTACCCCGATGGGGTCGCGGGAGTTCGGGAATGTCGGTTTCGAGCAGAGCTCCGTTCGAGTCATATTTCATAAGGGCGGTGTCACTTTCACGCGATCGACAGGATCTTCACCTGGGTGAGTTCCTGGCGGTGGCCTTTGCGTTTGCGGCAGCCTTTGCGGCGTTTCATCTTGAATGCGATCAGCTTCGGGCCGCGGAACTGGTCCACGATCTCGGCTTCGACTTTGGCGCCGTCGAGCAGCGGGGTGCCGACCGTGAGGTCCGCGCCTTCGCCCTTTGCAAGGACCTGATCAAACGTGATCTTCGCGCCGACTTCGCCTTCAATGCGTTCGACGGCAACGACGTCCTGTTCCTGGACTTTCAGCTGTTTGCCGCCGGTTTTGATTACTGCGTACATGTCTTGTTCTCCGGGTTATGGTGATATGTGTGAATTTGTGTTTTTCGACTAAAAATAAACGTTTTAATATAGCTCCATTTTCCGATTCTTCAAATCATTTTCCTCTTTTTTTTCGAAAAATGACCGTTTTGCGCCGCTTTTCCGGTCCGTCCGCGGGGTCGCGGATGACGCCGGGGCGGCGGGAAAACGGAAGATCAGGAAATGCGCCGGGACGCCCTTTCCGCCGGATCAGAGGCAGGAAGCCGCGAATTCCACGGCGTTCTCGAAGATCACGCGGCCTTCACCCCATTCGGGGAGCCGCCCTTCGAGCTTCTGTTTCTGCCAGTCGGGGGCGTTGAACGGGGACAGGAACGCTTCCGGGTGCGGCATGAGGCCGAAGATGCGGCCGCTCTCGTCGCAGATGCCCGCGATGTCGTTCAGCGAGCCGTTCGGGTTCTCCGGGAATCCCTTCGCCTTCGAGCCGTCGGCGGCGCAGTAGCGGACCGCGGCGAGGTGGCGGGATTCGATCTTCGCGAGCACGTCGGGATCGGCGACGAACTTGCCTTCGCCGTGGCGGATCGGCATGCGGATCACGTCGATCCCGCGTGTGAAGACGCACGGGGATTCCGGGTCCGCCTTCAGCGTGATCCAGTCGTCGCGGAACACGCCGCTGTCGTTCTCGGTCAGGGCGGCCTGCTGCGTGAGGTACTCGCCGTCGAGCGCGGGCGCGAGCCCCAGGCGGGTGAGCGTCTGGAATCCGTTGCAGATGCCGATCACGAGCTTGCCGTCGCTCACGAACTTGCGGAGGTCGTCCGTCAGCTTGAATTTCAGCTTGTTCGCGAAGACCGTGCCGGATCCGAGGTGGTCGCCGAACGAGAATCCGCCGATCAGGGCGAGGATATGGAATTCGCCGAGCGTGCGCTTCCCCGCCAGAAGGTCGTTCAGATGGACCTGTTCCGCGGTCGCGCCGCAGGAGGCGAACGCCGCCGCCGTCTCTTTTTCGCAGTTCAACCCTGCGCCGGTGATGATCAGTACCTTGACTTGTTCGCGTTTACGCATGTCTGCCGCCTTTCAATCGTGGAATAAAAAAACAGTACCTTATAATTTACATTGTTTCCCAGGAAAAGCAAGCCCCCGGACAAAGGTTTCATGAAATCTTCCGTGCCGGAGCGTCAGCCCGGCACTGCCGCAGTGGAGGACTTGTCCTCCTTTCCACGGAAAAGCGAGTCCGAGGACAAAGGTTTTCCGGAGTTGCCGGCAAATTCGTGAAAAACGCGGGACATTTCTTGAAAACATGTCCGCCCGGGGGTATAGTAACAAACGACTTTTTCACAAACGATCCGTCCAGACAGGAGTTAGCCTCACCATGATCTCACGCAGACGCCGCCTCGCTTTCCCGCTTTTCGGGCTTTTCTTCGCCGCTCAGGCTTTCGCGCAGGAGGGCGCCGCCGCCGGACCGAAAGTGGAAGCGCCTGCCTCCGTGCCGCAGTACGGCATGTTCGAGGCGAAGATCACCGGCCTGCCCGCCGACACGAAGGACGTCGGGATGATCTTCAACTGGCAGGATGCCGACACGGCGAAGCTCATCGAAGGCTTCCGCGACGGCGACACATGGCGCATCCGGCTCATGCCGATGAACCGGGGAAAACACGAATATACGATCAGCGCCGACGGGAACTGGAGCTGCCGCGGCGAATTCGAGGCGACGGAGCCCGAACCCGGCAGCCACGGCCCCGTCCGCGTCAAAAACAAATACCATTTCGCGCACGCCGACGGCACGCCGTTCTATCCGGTCGGCACCACGTGCTACGCGTGGCTGAACCAGCCGGAACCCGTGCGGAAACAGACGATCGAGACACTCTCGAAAGGCTATTTCAACAAGATCCGGTTCTGCATCTTCCCGAAGCACTATGTCTTCAACGAGAAGGAGCCCGACCTGTACCCGTTCCTGCTGAAGGAGGGCGGCGAAAAGGAATACGACTGGGACTACACGAAGCCGAATCCGGCGTATTTCGCGCGCATCGACGAGGCGGTGGAGACGCTCGGCAGGCTCGGGATCGAATGCGACCTGATCCTGTTCCACCCCTACGACAAATGGGGATTCAGCAACATGCCCGCCGAGGCGAACGATTTCTACCTCACCTACATGGCGGCGCGCTACAGCGCGTACGCGAACATCTGGTGGAGCTTCGCCAACGAGTACGACATCCTGAAGGAAAAGACCGTCGACGACTGGGAGCACTACGCCGCGCTGATCCAGCAGAAGGACCCGTACGACCACCTGCGGAGCATCCACAACTGCGTCCCGTTCTACGACTACACGAAGCCATGGATCACGCATTGCAGCATCCAGCGGCAGGATTTCTACGTCTGCGCCGAGCTGACCGACCAGTACCGCCGCAAATACGACAAGGCTGTCGTGCTCGACGAGATCCAGTACGAGGGCGACATCCCGTACATGTGGGGCAACATCGCCGCGCCGGAGATCGTGCGGCGTTTCTGGGAGGCGACCGTCCGCGGCGGCTACGCCACGCACGGCGAGACCTACGTCGGGCACGACGGCGTCCTGTGGTGGAGCCACGGCGGCAAGCTCTGGGGCGACAGCGCGCCGCGCCTGAAGTTCCTGAAGGAGATCCTGTACCAGACGCCCGGCCTCGGGCTGCGTCACACGAACCAGGAATGGGACGACGATGCCGCCTGCGCCGAGGACGATCCCGATTATCTGCTCTTCTATTTCGGGCGCAACCAGCCGAAATACCGCGACTTCAACCGCCTCGACCCGGAGGCGTCCTACCATGTGGAGGTGATCGACACGTGGAACATGACCATCGACGACCGGGGTGTCATGAAGGGGCGGTTCCGCCTCGAACTCCCCGGAAAGGAATTCACCGCGATCCGCGTGGTGAAAGTGAAGGGCAAATGAGGCGGGCCTGAGGCAAAATCC
Organism: uncultured bacterium; assembly: GCA_902780135.1. GTDB lineage: Bacteria > Verrucomicrobiota > Lentisphaeria > Victivallales > UBA1829 > UBA1732. The sequence continues at coordinate 70,940 of CACZEK010000004.1, read as the reverse complement.
GTACTTGAAACGATTCAACCCAGCATAACATATCCGGAGACTGACATGAATTTCTACGACAAACTCCGCGCCGCCTGGCGCAACAACGATTCGCTGGTCTGCGTCGGGCTCGACCCCGACCCCGCCAAACTCCCCGCCTGCGTCCGCGGGCTGGAGAAACCCGTGTTCGCGTTCAACAAGGCGATCATCGACGCCACGAAGGACCTGGTCTGCGCGTACAAGCCGCAGGCCGCGTGCTACGCCGCGCAGAACGCCGACGACGAGCTCGCCGAGACCATCCGCTACATCCACGAGGTCGCGCCGTCCGTGCCCGTCATCCTGGACGCCAAGCGCGCGGACATCGGCAACACGACGCGCATGTACGTCTCCGAGGCGTTCGAGCGCTATCAGGCGAACGCCGTGACCGTGAACCCGTACATGGGCATGGACGCGATCAAGCCGTTCCTCGACTGCGCCGACAAGGGCGTCGTGGTCCTCTGCCGCACCTCGAACGGCGGCGCGAAGGAAATTCAGGAACTCGTGCTTCAGAACGGCGAACTGCTCTACCAGTATCTCGCCGAACGCATCTCCACCGTGTGGAACTACAACCGCAACGTCCTGCTCGTGACCGGGGCGACCTGCCCCGCCGAGCTCGGCGAGATCCGCAGGCGCGTCGGCGACTCCGTGGCGCTGCTCGTGCCCGGCATCGGCGCGCAGGGCGGCGACCTGGAGGGCGTGCTCCGCAACGGTCTCACCGCGGACAAGACCGGGCTGGTCATCAACTCCTCGCGCGGCATCATCTTCGCCTCGAACGGCGAGGACTTCGCCGAAGCGGCGCGCCGCGAAGCCGTCAAGCTTCGCGACGCCATCAACGCGTTCCGGGGCTGAGCGCGGCGGATTCAGGCGAACGCCGAACAGCATTCGGGGCGGCGCGGACCATTCTCCGCACCGCCCCGTTCTTTTGCCGGAAACAAGCCCGGTCCCGCCCGCTTACGGGCGGAACTTCACGGAATCGAGGAAGATGCCGGACGCCCGGATCAGGAATTCGTTGTCGATATCCTTCTTGTATGCCGTGCGCCCCGCAAAGACCTCGAAGATATAGCCGGGATTCGTCGGGTCGAACATGCAGAATCCGTGCACGGCGTCGACCTTGCCGACCTCCGCCGAGTTCAAAACGACGTCGTACTCAATGCAGTTGCAGCCTTCAAACCTCGTGATGCGCACCTTGCGGCTGATGATCCCCTTCCCCGCCGAGAACTTTTCCTCGAAATACCGCTGCATTTCGGAAAGGCTCTTCCATCCCTCCTGGTCCGGGGCTAAAATGGCGCGGCCGAGGAAGCCTGTCTCGGGCGGCAGGTTCCGCACCCGGAGTTCGGCGTTGTTGGAGGAGTTGGAGAGCGCGGGGGCGTAATACTGGACCACGTCGTCCTGCGGGACCAGGATGTCGAACTTCTCGTACTGGAGCGTCTCGTATTTGGAGAGCGGGATGACGTACTCGTTCAGCGACGTGTCGTAGGTCAGGTATTTTTTCGTGTCGTCGAAACGCGAGCCGATCTTCGGCACCTCGAACGTCGTGGTATTGCAGGAGGCGAACAGGCCCATGCCGAGCACGGCGGCCGGAAGGAAACGGAATGCTGTTTTCAGTTTCATATCGGGAATCCCTTTCTGAATGACGGTTAAATGACCGGGCGGAACTGCGCATGGCCGCGCACCAGGTCGATGCTGTCCAGCGCGATGTAGATGAAGTCGCCGGGGCGGTATCCGGTGTGCCCGCTCTCCATCCGCGAGGAATAGCGCGAGTTCCGGCGCGCGACGTGCGTGCGGAACCGCGAGGTCGGCACGAATCCGAGCATGCCCAGCTCCGGTATCTCGCACATAAGCCCGGACGAGGTGACTTTCTGGATGATCGCCTCGTACATGGTGGTGTTCTCCAGCGCGCCGCTGTTCTTCAGGAAATGCAGCTTCAGGCGGTCGTTCGCGGCGTAGAAGGCGTTGTCGTTGCGCTCCTCCTTCTTCGAGCACAGCACGGCGATCTCGGCGAGCATGCGCTTGGAGCGCAGGCGCTTGTTCGTGTCGAGGGCGAGGAGCTGCTGATGCAGCGCCAGGTCGGGATAGCGCCGGATCGGGCTGGTGAAGTGCGAATAGCGCGTCTTGCCGAGCCCGAAGTGAAGCTCCGGGTTCTCGCTGTAGCTGGCGCGCGCCATCGCCCGCAGGAACCGCGACAGGATCACGGGCTTGCGGTGGTCGTCCGGGATGTTTTCGAGGAACCGCATGCAGGCGGCGCGGCCGGAAGACAGGTCGCCCGCGGAAATGCCGAACGCCTCGGATACGAAGCCTTCGAACTCGCCCAGCTTCTCAGGGTCGGGTTCCGGGTGGACGCGAAAGAGGCCGCCCACGCCGCGTTCGATCAGCTCGTTGGCGACCGCCGAGTTCGCGGCGAGCATGCACTCCTCCACGATGCCGTCCGCGGCGCACGGGATGCGGCGCAGGAGACCTTTGATCTCGTGCGTGGCCTCGTCGCAGAGCACGCGGATCTCCGGTGCGTCGATCCACAGGAACTGTTCGTGCTTCGCGCGCCAGCCGCGCATCTTCTTCACGAGCTTATGCAGGAGCAGCACGTTCTCAGCGTCCTGCTTGTTCCAGCCCTTCGGGCGTTTCGCGGGGGCGTCGAGGAACGCCTGGACGGTATCGTAGTCCATGCGGCGTTTCACCTTCACCAGCGAATGGACGCGGCGCGAGGAGAGGATCTTCCCGTCGCGGAGGCGCACGGTGAAGATCACGCTGTGGGCGGGGGAAAGGACCTTTTCGCGGAGGCTGATCTTCGCGGTGAGCGGTTTCGGGAGCATCGGCAGGAACTTGCCGGGGAGATACGAGGAGAACGAACGGTACGCGGCGGCCTTGTCGAACTTGGAGCCGGGGCGGATCCAGACCGCGACGTCGGCGATGTGGACGCCGAGCGTGATCTCACCCTCCTTCGCCGCGGGCTGAATGGAGATGGCGTCGTCGAAATCGTGCGCGTCCGCCGGGTCGATCGTGAGCGTGTAAAGGGAAGAAAGGTCTTCGCGTTCGATCTCAAGCGGCTCGATCTTCAGCGCGGCGGCTTCGTCCTCGGCGGTGTATGCCGGTGGCAGGCCGAATTCGGCGGCGATGGCGTCCAGGTCGTGCGCCACGTCGCCCGCGGATCCGAGCGAACGCTCCACATGGCCGCGGAGCTGTTCCGTGTGGTTCGCGCCGTCGTCGAGCAGACGCACCTGCACCCAGTCGCCCTTCTTCGCGTTGCGGGGCGCGGAGTTCACGCGGATGGTCTCCGGCAGATGCTTGTCCAGCGGACGGATCTCGTGCAGGGAGTCCAGCCGCCCGACCACGAATTCGCGGCTGCGTCCGGTGACGGAGACGATGCGCCCGACCGGGCCGGTTTTCCGTTTGCTGTACGAAAAGTCGCGTTCGTCCGGGATCTGCTCGACCTCGACCGTGTCGCCGTCCAGCGCGTGGCCGGTGTACTTGCGCGGGATGAAGAATTCGAGGGACGGGTCGCCGGGGACCTTCACGAAGCCGAATCCGGCGGACGCGGCGGAGAAGACGCCGCTGTAGAGGATCCTGCGCGGAGCTCGGGACTGCCTGTTTTGTTTTTTCGATTTCGCCATAACTGAAAAGCCTTTCCTCCTGATAAACTACTACGAAAAGAGAGAAATTCAAATCTTTTTCCGCTTTCCCGCCTTTTTTTGTTGTACTTTTTTGGTTTTCGTGTTATATTTTCTAAGCCGGAGCCGTCCCATACAACAATTCACCATGCACGCGGGCGCAGTCTCCGGGACCCCCCGCGGGATCCCGCCGCAGCCCGCACAGGACGGCGCCGGACGCACGCAAACAGTTTTTTCAGTTCAGATTTGGAGGCATCGCATGTCCGAAAGCATCATAAAGAAAACAGTCCGGTCGTTCCGGAAGATGAAGCAGAACGGCGAGAAGATCGTGATGATCACCGCCTACGACGCGCCGACCGCGGCGTTCGCCGAGGCAGCCGGCATCGACTTCATCCTCGTGGGCGACTCGCTCTCCATGAACACCCTCGGATACGCCGACACCATCCCCGCCACCATGGACGTCATGGTCCACCACGCGCAGTGCGTCCGCCGCGGCGCCCCGAACACCTTCATCGTCGGCGACATGCCGTTCATGACCTGCCATCTCGGCGTGGAGAACACGCTCCGCGAGGCGGCGCGGTTCATGCAGGAGGCGGGATGCGACGCCATCAAGCTCGAATGCACCCCGTCCACCCTGCCCGCCGTCCGCGCGCTGGTCGAGGCGGGCATCCCCGTGCAGGGGCACATCGGGCTGCTGCCCCAGTCCGTGAAGACGTCCGGCGGCTACCGGGTGCAGGGACGCGGCGAGGAAGAGGCCGCCGAGCTCATCGCCCGCGCGAAGGAGCTTGAGGACGCCGGCGTCTTCTCCATGGTGCTCGAATGCGTCCCGTCCGAACTCGCCGCGAAGATCACCGCCGCCGTCGGCGTGCCGACCATCGGCATCGGCGCGGGACCGGACTGCGACGGACAGGTGCAGGTCATCAGCGACCTGCTCGGCTACACCGAGGGATTCCTGCCGAAGCACGCCAGACGGTTCTGCCACGTCGGGACCGTGGCGCAGGACGCCATCGCCGCCTACATCGCCGAGGTGAAGGGAAAGACCTTCCCCGCCCCGGAAAACAGTTTCTGAACCACCGTTTCAACCAACTCCAGCAAGGAAGGAGCTTTCTCCATGAAACATCTCGCTATTCTCGCCTCCGCCTCGCTCGCGCTTTTCGCCTCATTCTCCATCCCCGCGCAGGACGCCGCCGCTTCCGCGAAGATCGACCCGGCTGCCGAATCGGTCGCCCTCCCCGCGCCCGCGAAGACCGGCGGCATGCCGCTCATGCAGGCGCTCGCGGAACGCAAGACGGTCCGCGACTACAAGCCCGGCGAACTCGACGCCGCCACCCTCTCCGAAATCCTCTACGCCGCCAACGGCGTGAACCGTCCCGACGGCAAGCGCACGATCCCGACCGCGATGAACAGGCAGGACCTCGAAGTCTACGTGGCTCTGCCGGGCGCCGCATACCACTACGACGCGAAGGCGAACAAGCTCGTGCGCATCGACGCGGGCGATTTCCGCGCCGAGCTCATCATGAACAAGAACATGGCGAAAAACGCCGCCGCGATCCTCGTCTACGCCAGCGATTCCACCAAATTCCCGAACGACATCAAGTACCCCGCGATCCACGTCGGCGAAGCCTCGCAGGACGTCTACCTCTACTGCGCCTCGAAGGGACTCGGCACCGTCTCCCTCGGCATGTACGATGAAAATGGCGTCCGCAAGGTCTTCAAGCTCGACGGCAAGATGACCGTCATCCTCGCGCAGGCAGTCGGATTCCCGAAATAACCCGATCACCCCCTGAGAGACACCCGTGGCGGACGAACTCAATCACAACACAGACGGAACTGCCGGGACCTCTTCCGGCAGCACGTCCGGCGTCGCCCCGTCCGCGCCGTCCGAACCGTCCGCGCCGCTTCCCGACCGGACCATGAAAATGGACACGGCGCAGGTCGACCGGACCATGAAAATGGACACGGCGCAGGTCGACCGGACCATGAAAATGGACACGGCGCAGGTCGACCGGACCATCGTCCTGAACGCGGAAAACGGCGTCACGCGCGCCGCGCCGGACGACACGCAGACGCTGTTCGGCGACACGCGCACGCGCCTCCACGGCATCCTGCACAATCCGGCGTCGATCCTGTCCGCGCTGACCGGCACGGGCAAAGAGGACGTCGGAGCAAAGATCGACGGACAGGACCACCACAGGGAACGCGCCAAGGTCGGGCACCTGGATGAATCCCACGCGCACCTGACCGACGTCGAAGACCGGTTCGAGATCGAACGCAGGCTCGCCGAGGGCGGGCGGTACGTGGTCTCCATCGGCGAAGACCTCGGACTTGAGCGCAAGGTGGCGATCTATTCCCTGCGCGACGAAAAGCTCATGGACGAGGATGAACGCGCCAGCTTCATCGCCGAGGCGGAGATCTCGGCGCAGCTCGACCATCCGTCCGTCCTGCCCGTCTACAGCATCAACCGCGATTACCGCGGCGGACTGCATTCCGCCGTGAAACTGACCGACGGCACCGATCTCCGCAAATACCTGGAAAGGATCACCTCGCATTACCGCAACGCGGGATTCCGCGCGGCGGAGGAAGCCGGGTCCCTGAGCTTCCGCCTCGAACTCATCCTCGGCGTCTCGGACGGGCTCGTCTACGCCCACAGCCGGAACATCGCGCACGCAAACCTGAATCCCCAGAACATCCTGATCGGCGAATACCACGAGGTCTACATCAAGGGCTGGGGCTTCTCCCGGCCCATCACCGCGCAGGACGACGCCGCGCAGAAGCGCAAGCCGCCCGAGATAACCGATCCGCGGTTCATCGCGCCCGAACTCATCTCCGGCGCCGAACCGTCCGTCCGGTCCGACGTCTACGCCCTCGGCATGATCCTCTACGAACTCGTCACCCTCCATCCGCCGTTCCCGGACGCCACCGCCCCGGAAATCCTGGAGCGCCTCCGCAACGGCGTCCAGCCCACGATCGAGCACCGTTTCGGCGGAGCCATCGACCCGGACATGAAGGCGATCATCCAGAAGGCGATCGCGTCCGATCCGGAGAACCGCTATCCGACCGTGAAGGACTTTGCCGAGGACATCCGGCGGTTCCTGCACTCCGATGAAGTCTCCGTGCGCAGGATCAGCCTCTCGAAACGCTTCGCGAAGCTTATCCGGGCGCACCACCGGCGCATGTTCTTCTGGTTCCTGACGCTGATCTGCCTGGTCGGCGCGCTCTTCGCCTACAACATCTTCAACGACGTCCGCATGGCGCAGATATCCTACCTCGACGACCATGTGCTCGGCAAAGCGCAGTCCTCATGCCGGAAAACCGCCCATCAGTTCAACCTCCAGGCGGAAAAGATCAACGACATGCTCGAATCCATCAAATTCGAGACCGAATTCCTGCTCTCCGAACGCACAGAGGAAAACAAACACGGCACAAAGTATCTGGTGCAGCCGAGCGAAGCGCTGGTCGACGGCAGCGTCGGGATCCAGACCGAATACTCCCCCTACTACGGCGACTCCGTCAGCTTCCGCAATGTGGAAGTCGGCCACGAAGAGGACATCTCCAATCCTGAAGTCACCCGCCTCGGCCTGCTCCAGCCCACGCTTTTCCGCTACATGCTGCAGGCGCCCCTGAACGCCTACATCACCAAGGAAAGCCCCGACAGGCAGATCCACCGTCTCACCCAGAGCGTCAGCCCCATCTACCGCGTCCAGATCCTGCTTGCCGACGGTTCGACCCTGCTCTATCCGTACACGAGCAAAGACGGCCCCGATTTTCACAAAAGCGAATGGTACCGCGAGACCATGGCTTCCCGGGTGGCTTCCGCCGCATGGCATCTTCCCGCACGGCTGGACAATGCCGTCCCCGGGGCGGAACGCGTGATCCTGCCCGTTTCGATCCCGCTGGGGCCGCCGGACGCCCCGCTCGGCGTTGCCGCGATCCTGGTCTCCGGCCGCTATTTCGACCAGATCCTGAGCGAAGCCAACAACTCCCCGCTCGGCATGGTCTCGCAGTATTTCATCGCGAGAAACGGCCACGTCAAGCTGGAACGCATCAACAACGGTCCCGGAAAGGCTCCTACGGTCAACCTGGAAAAGGGCTTGTATCCCGATCCCTGGCTGCGGGACTGGGTCGCCGGGAAGGAATACGGATCCGTCATCCGCAAGGAACCCGACGGCCAGTTCGTCTACTGCTTCGCGGACGTCCCCGCCATGGATGAATGGTATGTGGAAAAGATCCGGCTGAAGGATTTCCTGCGGAGCATCAAAACGGAACAGAAAGGCAATCTGCGATGAACCGAGGCGCGACATCCGGCAAAGTCCAGACCGTGACCTCGATCTCGGTCGGCTTGAAGAACCTCAACCGCGAGCAGGACACCTCGGTCACGTTTACGCACGTGGACCGCTCCGACGTCCGCTTCGACGACAAACTGGACGTGAAACTGGAGGACATCAACGCGGAATACCGGCAGGGCAAAGTCTTCGCCGAGGGCGGACAGGGCGTCATCCGCGAGGGGATGGACCTGAACCTCCGCCGCCTCGTGGCGATCAAGACGCTCAAGCCGCAGCAGGACGACCAGTCCGCGCGCGGCCAGTTCATCCAGGAGGCGCGCGTCACCGCCCAGCTCAGCCACCCCGCGATCATCCCGATCTACTCGCTGAACACGGACGACAAGGACGGGCTCCACCTCGTGATGAAGCTCGTCGACGGCAAGACGCTGAAAAGCTATCTGGAACAGCTCGACCACGAGTACCGCACGTCCGGCATCGGGCACTTCGACGAACGCAAGTCCCTGATGTACCGTCTCGAGATCATGCTCCGCGTCTGCGACGCCCTCGACTACGCGCACAGCCGCAACATCATGCACTGCGACCTCAAGCCCGAAAACATCCTCATCGGCGAATTCCGCGAGACCTACATCATGGACTGGGGCATCGCGCGCCAGATCGAGGAGCCGGGATACGACCCCGCCACCTGGGTGAAACCGAGCACCATCTCCGGCACGCCGAGATTCCTGTCGCCCGAAGCCGTTCACGGCGAACACACCGACCAGCGCGCCGACATCTACGCGCTCGGGCTCATCCTCTTCGAGGTCGTCACCCTCCGCGAAGCATACATGGCGCGCACCAGCGCCGAAGTCGTCTCCATGATCCGGGAAGGACGCATCGCCGAAACCCGCCACAAATACGGGTTCAAGATCGATCCCGACCTGAAGGCGATCATCGCGAAGGCAACCGCGTACAGCCGCAGCGAACGCTATCAGACCGTCCGCGAACTCGCCTCCGACATCCGCCGCTACATGGGCGGCGAGGAGACCAGCGCGAACCCGTACCGACTCTTCGGGCGCATGGCTTCGTTCGCCGTGCACCACAAGCGCGCCTCCCTGGCGTTCGCCGTCGCAAGCATCCTCACGCTCCTCCTCACGATCGGCGTGACCTGCTACCGCCGCGTCCGCCAGATCAATTCCGTGCACGCATACGTCAACGGTCTCGCCGTCGCGCAGGTCCAGTCCACCGCGTGCGCGGACTACATCGAAACGAACATCGCCCGCAACGCACAGTTCCTCTCCGCCATCACCTCGGAGTTCGTCTTCCTCTGCGAGACGGACCCGGACGGCACGGAAACCGCTCCGGACTGCATGATGCCGGTCTCCGCGCTCCGCGACGACTCGAAGAACGCGCCCCCCTCGCTGCTCTATTCCTCCATATACCACCGCAAGATCGATTTCTCCCATTTCGCGCACAAGACCATCCACGGCGACGATCTCACCGACGCCGAAAAACGCCGCCTGCACGTCCTCGCGCATCTGCGGGAACCGATCATGGACGTCTTCCACGAACGCCTCCCCGACGACATCAGGAACGCATCCGCCGCCGAACAGAACGAATATCTCCGCCTCACGGGGATCCCCCTCCATCTGCTGCTCTTCGGTTTCCCGGACGGCCAGTACATCGTCTATCCCGGCAGCGGCGCCTATGCGTCGAGCTACGACCCGCGCGGCCGCCACTGGTACAAGACCGCCCAGTCCAGCAGCGGCGAATTCGCCTGGAGCAAGCCCTACCCCGGCAACACCGCCGCTGCGGGCTATCTGCTCTCCTGCAACGTCCCCATGCTGGACACCGCAGGCAACTTCCTCGGCGTCGCCGGATTCGACCTGCACCTGAACACGATCATCCGCGACCTGAACACCCACGGCAACACGGGAAACAACGTCCTGGAGAAGACCCTGCTGGACGACTCCGGCCTCATCCTGCTCTCCACCGGAGCAAGATTCGCGGGAGCCATGGAGACGAACAAGGAGGACACCCTCACCATCCGCTTCGACGACGAGGATCTCTTCCGCCGGTTCACCGAGACCAAATACGGCACGATCTCCCGCGTGGAGAACGGACGCCGCATCATCTACTGCGTGAACTACCTCCCCAGCCAGGACTGGTACTACATCGAAAAGATCGACGTCACCTCCACCGTCTCCGTCCCCGAAACCATCTTCTGACCGCCCGCGGCGCACGCATAAAACAAAGCCCTCCGGCCCGTTCAGGGGCGAGGAGGGCTTTTCCGTTCGGTCCGTTCCGCGGAGGGTCAGTTGGCATCCTCGTAGAAGGCTTTCAGGAGGGTGCGGAGGGAACGCGCCATGATCTCGCGGTCCTGTTCCGGGATGTCCCGCATGGCCTTCGCCACGCGGTCGTGCAGGAATTTGGAGAGGATCTCAAGGCGTTTTTTCGCGGACTCCGAGATCGAGAGGTAGACGACGCGGCGGTCGTCCTTCGACGCGGTGCGGCAGACCATGTCGCTCTTCACGAGGCTGTCGACCATCTGGGAGACGCCGCCGGAGGTCACGCCGAGCTCTTCCGCCAGGTCGCGGATGCTCACGAGCCCGCCCTGCGCCTGCGCGAGGTAGGTCAGCACGCGGATGCGCGAGAACGTGATCTTCTGGCCGAGCGCGATGTCCGGGCATTCCTGAAGCAGCAGGTTCAGCATCTTCGCGTTGTTCCGCAGGATGAGACGCCACATGTCGCTCGCGATATCGCCGGAATCCGGCACGGGAAACAGAAGATTCGACTCGATTTTGTCCTTTTTATCCATGATTGGCTCCTTAATCTCTCGGACGGTCGAGGTGTAAGATCTTTTTGCCTGTCTCGCGGACGCGCTGGAAGAACGCGTACAGCGCCGGCGTGAACATGATGCCGACCAGCGTCGCCATGACCATGCCGGAGAACGTGGTGATGCCGATGGCGCGGCGGCTGCCGGATCCGGCGCCCGTCGCCACGACCAGCGGGAAGACGCCGAAGATGAAGCTCCAGGCGGTCATCAGGATGGCGCGGTAACGGAGGCTCGCGCCGCTCAATGCGGCTTCCACGATGCTCTTGCCGTGCTCGCGCTCCTGCTTGGCGAATTCGACCATGAGGATGGCGTTCTTGGCGGAAAGCCCGATCAGCATGACCATGCCGAGCTGGGCGTAGATGCTGAGGTCGAGATGCGCGATCTTCAATCCGATCAGCGCGCCGCAGACGGCGAACGACACGGTCAGCATCACGGGCACGGGGATCGTCCAGCTTTCGTACTGGGCGACGAGGAAGAGGTAGGCGAACATCAGGGCGAGCGCCATGAGGTAGACGATCTGGCCTTCGTTCTGGCGTTCCTGGTAGCTCAGCGCGGTCCATTCCAGGTGGTACTGGTCGGGCAGGTGCGCCTGCTCCATCAGGTCCATGATGCGGCGCGAACTCGATCCGGGAAGTCCGTTCACGGTCAGTTCGGCGCTGGTCATCTTGTTGAAACGGGAGATCTGGCGCGGTCCGACGGTGTACTTCAGTTCGCCGAACGAGGTCAGCGGGACCATTTCGCCGACGTCGTTGACCACCTGGATCTCGCGGATGTCGTCGAGGGTGGAACGGTAGTCGGCGGAAGCCTGCATCTTCACCTTGAAGTTGCGGCTGATCATGGTGAAATCGTTGATGTAGAGGGAGGCGAGCTTGCTCTGGAGCGTGTTGTAGATGCTGATCGGGGAGACGCCGAGGATCTGCGCCTTGTCGAAGTCGATGTCAAGGTACAGCTGCGGCGTATCGGCGTTGTAGGGCGTCATGGCGACCGCGATCATATCCCGATGCCCCATCAGCTCGCGGGTGTAGCTCTTCATCACGTTCGAGAGGTCGATGGGGTCGACGTCGCCGATGCCGCACACCTGCGCGCTCACGCCGTTGACCATGCCCAGGCCCATGATGGCGGGCGGGGAGAACACCGTGATGCTGGCGTCCGGGATGGACGACAGGCGCTGCTGAATCTGCCCCTGAAGCGCAGTGAGCTGGAGATCCGGCGTCTTGCGTTTGTCCCAGTGGTCCAGCGCGGCGATCACGATGCCGACGTTTTCGCCGGAGCCGGACATCATGCTGAACGTGGACACGGCAAGGGTCGAGCGGATGCCCTTCATGTCCGCGAGCTTCTCGCGGATCTCGTCCAGGACGGCGTCCGTGCGTTCGACGGACGCGCCGCTCGGGAGCTCCACGTTGCAGAAGAGCACGCCCTTGTCCTCGCTCGGCAGGAACGAGCTGAGGGAATGCGTGAACATGTAGTAGACGCTGAACAGCACGCCGGCGAACAGGAGGATGGCGACGGGCCAGACGCGCACGAGGAAGCCGGTGAAGAAGAGGTAGATCTTGCGGCTGAAATCCAGCACCGCGTTGAACGGGCGGAACAGCAGCGGCACGTGGTTGTCCGGGCGGCGCAGCAGGATGGCGCAGAGCGCGGGGCTGAGCGTCATGGCGAGCGTCGTGGAGAGGCACAGCGAGATGCACATGGTGACGGCGAACTGGACGTAGATCACGCCGACCATGCCGCCGTAGAACGCCAGCGGGACGTAGCAGGAGACGGTCACGAGCGTGGTGGAGATGATGGCGCCGGTGATCTGGCGCATCGTCTTTTCGGCGGCGGCCTTCGGGCCGAGGCCTTCGCGCTCCATCAGCCCCTGGCAGTTCTCGACCACCACGATGGCGTCGTCGCACAGCGAGCCGACCACCAGGATCAGTCCGAACATCGTCAGGACGTTGATGCTGTAGCCGAGCGCGTACAGGAAGGTCATCGTGCCGATCAGGGCGACGGGGATCGCGACGGACGGGATCAGGGTGGCGCGCCAGTCCTGAAGGAAGATCCAGGTGATGAACACCACCAGCGCCAGGGCGAGCACGATGGTCATCACGATCTCCCTCATCGACACCTCGATGAACTCGGTCGGGTCGTACGCGCTGACCACGCTCACGCCCTTCGGGAAAAGCGTCTTCCAGTGCTCGAGCTCGGCGTTCACGCGCCCGACCGTGCCCATGGCGTTCGCGTCCGGCGTGCGGTTCACGAGCAGAGCCACGCAGGGATGGCCGTTGAACACGCTCCGGCCCGCGTAGGAGCTGGAGCCGACTTCGACCTTCGCCACGTCGCGGAGACGCACGATGCTGCCGTCCGAATCGTGGCGCAGGATGATGTTCTCGAATTCCTCCGCCGTCTGGAGGCGCCCCTTCACGTTCAGCTTGAACGACATGTAGTTGTTGCTCTTCTCCGTGCCGATGCTGCCCGCGGCGGCCTGGATGTTCTGCGACTGCACGGCCTGCGAAATATCCGAGGTGGAGATGCCGAGTCCCGCCATGCGGAGCGGGTCGAGCCAGATGCGCATGGAGTATTCCTCCAGCGACATCACTTCCGCCGAGGACACGCCGTCAAGGCGCGTGATGGCGTCCTTCACGTTCACGTTGATGTAGTTGTTCAGCTCCATCATGTTCAGCGTCGACTCGTCCGTGGTGAAGGCGTACACGGCGAGGATGTCGTTGCCGCGCTTCTCGACGGTGATGCCGAGCTTCGTCACGTCGGTCGGCAGCATGGGCTCGGCGCGCTTGATGGCGTTCTGCAGGTTCACCATCGCGATGTCGGTGTCGGTGCCGCTCTTGAACGTCACGGTGCACGAATAGGAACCGGCGTTGCTGCACGCCGAGGAGAAGTACAGCAGGTCGTCCACGCCGTTGATCTGGTCTTCGATCGGCATGGCGACGGTCTGCGCGATCACTTCGCCGCTGGCGCCGGGATACATCGCGGTCACATACAGCGACGGCGGCGCGATCTCGGGGTATTCCGCCACGGGGAGCTTGGAGAGGCTGATCACGCCCGCCAGGACCATGATCAGGCTGATGACGATCGCGAATCGCGGCCGGTCAATGAATATCTTGGAAAACATCGTTTGTCGCCCCCGGGATCACTTTTTCTCTTCGGACGCGGCGGGGATGACTTCGTCGCCGGGCATCACTTTGTGCGTGCCCTGAGACACGACCTTTTCGCCCGTCTTCACGCCGGACTTGATCAGCTGGTGCGTCTTCGTCATGTCGCCCAGCTCCACCATGCGGCGCTCGACCTTGTTGCCTTCGGCGAGGACGTACACGAAGGAATCCTTCGCGTCGTGCATCACGGCGGACGGCGGCACCGCGGGCATCTTTTCCGCGGACTTCTTCGACAGCGTCACCGTGACCGTGCTGCCCGGGATCAGCTTCAGGTCGGCGTTCGGGAACGACGCGTACACCTGGACGGCGTCGGTCTTCACGTTCGCCTCGTTGTTCAGGAACTCGATCCTGCCGCCGTCGGCGTATTCCGAACCGTCGGCGAGCTTCAGGGAGACCTGGCCGTCCGCCTTCAGCGCGGCGAGATTGCCGTAGCCGGACAGGAAATCGCCCGTGCTCATGGCAAAACGCACGCGGATGGGCTTCATCTGGATGATCGAGAGCATCGTGCCGGAGGAAGGCGTGATGTAGTTGCCCGCGGTAAATTTGGTCACGCCGGCCTGGCCGTCGATGGCGGCCGTGATCGTGGTATGATCCAGGTTGTACTGCGCCGTGACCAGCCCCGCTTCGGCGGCGGCGAGTTCGGCACGCATGGCATCCAGCGCGGACTTCGTATTCTCCATTGTGTCCTTGCTGGTGGCGTTCACTTCATAGAGCATCTGGTTGCGGTCGTAGGTACTCTGAGCATATTCAAGCCTCGCCTTGCATTCCGCGATCGTGGCCTCCGCCTGCTTCACGGCGGCCTCATACGGCGTCTTCTCGATCGTGTACAGCATCTGGCCCTTCTTCACATAGTCGCCGTCGTTGAAGCCGAGCTTCAGAATCTCGCCCGACACGCGCGAGACCACGTTCACCTCCGCCTGCGCGACCACCTGCCCCGTGTAACGGCGGCTCTGGACGTTGGCGACTTCTTCGACCTCGGCGACGCCGACGACCTGCTTCATGGCGGCGCCGGGCATCTGGGCGAACATCGGGATGATGAGAGCGGCGAACGCGGCCGCGGTCAAACTCATGACTGACAGTTTTTTCATATCGGGGGACCTCTGTTCCTGGTTTTTTCTTGATGATAATATCATATTAATATATCACATGCTAATCAATTTTTCAAGGCAAATTTATTATTCTATGCCAAAAACGGAGGCAAAAACGGAAACCGGCCCGTGCGAGGAGAAGACCGATCCCGCGCCATTACGGCGCGAGCAGATCCGCGAGGGAATCCGGCTCAAGCCCGGCGATATACCGCCCGACGTCCGCCCCGGACAACGCCGCGCGGACGGCGTCGGCGCGGTGGGGGCAGCCGGACAGGAGGGACGCAAGTTCGTCGGCAGGGGCGGAGCCGAAGAAATCGCCGCGGAACGCCGCCCGCCGGATGATGCCGGAATGCACGTCCAGATGCACGGTCACGGTCCCGCACGGGAACCGGCGCGTGCGCTCGAACGTGAAATCCGGGGACTCGCCGAAATTCCATTCCCAGGACCGGTAGCGTTCGTCGGCGGTCCGTTCCGCCTCGCGCACCCGGTTGTCCATGATCGGGAGCGGCCCCTTCAGTCCGAACTGCCGGAGGAGTTCGCGTTCCATCGCCTGCCGGAACGTCTCGCGGTCCAGGCCGGGCAGAAATTCCTTCAGGTTCGCCACGCGCGCCCGGACGGACGCGACGCCCTTCGCCTCGATCTTCGCCTGCGGAGGCGTCAGGACAGCCGCCATCGCCTCGAAATCGACGTCGAACAGGAGCGTGCCGTGGAACAGGATGCGGCCGTTGTGGACGCGCTTCGCGCTGCCGGAGACCTTGCGCCCGTCCACGAGGATGTCGTTGCGCCCGGAAAACTCCGCCTTCACGCCCAGCGCCCGCAGCGCGGCAAGCACGGGTCCGGCGAACGGCGCGAAGTCGACATAACGCCTGTTCGCGTCCGTCTCGAACGCGAAGATGCTGAAATTGAGGTTGCCGAGGTCGTGATAGACCGCGCCGCCGCCCGTCATGCGCCGCACGACCGCGACGCCGTGCTCGCGGGCATAGGCGGCGTTGAACTCGCGGCAGGCGTTCTGGTTCCGCCCGACGATCACCGCGGGACGGTTCCGCCAGAGCATCGCGAACGGCGCGTCCGCCTGCTCCGCCATGACCTCCTCCAGCGCCAGGTTGTACGCGGGGTCGGTCCGTTCGTTCCAGTAATAATCCATAAGGGCTCCGGGGGCGGGTCTCAGACGTCCCGCGAAGAGTCGTCCGGCGATCCGGCATCCGTGTCCGCGGCGTCCCGCGCGGCCTCGCGCTCGCGGTCTTCGCGGTCGAGTTCGGCGAGGATCTCGTCGACGGGCATGGTGTATTTCTTGCCGTTGTTGCATTCCTTGCAGCAGGGCACGATGTTGCCTTTCGTGCTGCGTCCGCCGCGCGAAAGCGGCACGACGTGGTCCATGGTCAGCTCGGACGGGGGGAATTTCCTGCCGCAGTAATGGCAGACGCCTTTCTGAATCTGCGCCTGCCACCAGTTGGTGCGGCGGAGTTCGCGCGCCTTCGCCCGTTCCTTCGCGATCTGCGCGGGGTCCACCCGCATGTCGAACCAGTCCTCCATCGTCCGGAATCCGCGTCAGGAATACTTTTCCGCGAGGGCGGACCCCGCCAGGCACAGCAGGAGGATCACCGGCAGGACGACCAGGCCGCAGGACGCGGCGGCGGCCGCCTGCACCAGGAGGGCAGCCCGGAACGACACATGCACGGACCTCTGGACGCGCGCGGGCGACGCCCCGGTCCGGGAGACCTGGTACACCCACAGCGCGATCAGGAGATACACGGCGCACATCAGGATCGCCAGCAGGCCGAAGACCACCGGCATCAGCGCCGTGGAGTCGCGCAGAAGCTTGATGACGAAGACCAGCGGCACGATGGCGCAGCAGCACGCCCCGGCAAGCATTTTGCCGCCGCCGGGCAGCACGATCTTCGAAGGCGTCTCGGACCGCGTGATCTCGTTCAGGCCGCAGTAGTACAGGAAAAGCCCGACGCCGTACAGCACCAGCAGCAGGATCCGGGGGAAGGAGATGCCCGGCACGATCAGGATGCCCAGCCCGAACGTCAGGTCGCGCATGACCGCCATCATCGTGGACATGCGCTTCGGGCGGTATTTGACGTAGAAATTGTAGGTGTAGATGCTGATGAGAGCCACAAGCGTGACGAAGGTGAAACGCCAGCCCAGGCACAACGCCGGCACGACCGCCGCCAGAAAGCACAGCTGCGCCGTATACGACGCCGCACGCGGGCTGATCACGCCGCGCGGCAGAGGCCGGTCGGGATGCTGCGTCATGTCGATCTGGATGTCCGCCAGGTCGTTCGTGACAATGCCGAAAAGCGACATGGCAAACGAAATGAAGCAGACCGCGGCAATGGGGAAATAGCCCCTGCCCTCCTGCATCATGCCGCCCGCGATCAGAAAGCCGATCAGCGGATCGCCGGGCACGGTGAAAAGATGGGGCAGACGGGTGAGCTGGAACCAGCCGCGGAGCGTTTCGTGCTTACTTGAGTTCTTCATGGTCGGGGAGTATCCTGAAAAAACGTTTGGCGTTGGATGTCGTCAGGGTCACGGTCTTCTCCATGCTCCAGCCGCGCAGGGCGGCGAGGGCATGGGCGGTCCACGGGAGGAATCCGGGGTGGTTTTCCTGTCCGCGGAACGGAACGGGCGCCAGGTAGGGGGAATCGGTTTCGAGGAGGATGCGGTCCTCAGGGTAGCGGAGCGCGAGCGCGCGGATGTTGTCCGCCTTCTTGAACGTCACCATGCCGCCGCATCCGAAGAATGCGCCGAGCGCGCCGAAGCGTTCGAGGTCGTCGAGGCTCCCCGCGAAGGAATGGAGCACGAACCGTCCGCCCGCGCGGGCGAAATCCGAAAGCAGTCCGTAGGCGTCGTCGTAGGCAAGCGTGCTGCCGTCGGCGTCGCGCGTGTGGACGATCGCGGGGCGGTCCAGCCGGAGCGCCAGCTCCAGGAACGCGCGGAACACCGCGAGCTGCGTGTCGCGCGTATCCCGTTCGTAGTAGTAATCCAGTCCGATCTCGCCGACGGCGGCGAACCGGGGAGCGTCCGCGAACGGCTCGAACGCCGCCGCTTCGCACGGACGCTTCACCGCGTCCAGCGGATGAAGCCCGGCGGCGAAAAAGACGCGGCCGAAATGCGACGCAAACTCCGCGGCGCGGCGGCTGGACTCGTAATCCGAGCCGCACAGCAGGAGCCACGGCACCCCGGCCTCCTCCGCGCGCCGGTAGAACTCCGCTTCGTCGGGGCATCCGTCGTCGCCGAGGTGGGCATGGGTGTCAAAAAGTTCGAAGTCCTGGGACATCCACTCCGGCATCATTTGTTCTTGTTGCGGTTCTTCGCCTCGTCGCGTTCGCGTTTTTCCTCTTCCTCGAGGAACTCGTCGAATTCGTCGAACTCCTCGTCGTAATCTCTGGAACGCTCGCCGAAAGCGGAATAATCGTCGTCGTCATCGTCGTAATCGTCGTACCCGTCTCCGTTGTCGGGGTCGTCGGGATCGCTGAGGATATTGGACTGCGTCAGGACGGCGCCGCATTCCGGGCAGCACCCGTCTTCGGCTTCCATCTGCTTTTCGTTGATCTCCGTATCGCAGTAGGGGCAGATCATGACCATGTTACAGTCTCCTTATGATGGGGTTCAGGCAAAGCGGTTTCGAAAATCGCCCGTAATTTATATGCCGGAATATGGTTTGTCAAACCGTTTTGCCGTTTTTTTTCGTTTTTTCAGCGTTTCGCCACGAAATCCGCCCAGTACGGGGAGATCGCGCGGATCTTTTCGATGATGCCGGGCAGGACTTCCACGACCGTGTCCACGTCTTCCTGCGTGTTGTAGCGGGAGAAGCTGAAGCGGATCGCGCCGTGCGCCGCTGTGTACGGCACGCCCATGGCGCGCATCACGTGGGAAGGCTCCAGGCTGCCGGTCGTGCACGCGCTGCCGCTGCTGGCGCAGATGCCGTGGATGTCCATGTGCATCAGGATGGATTCGCCCTCGATGTACTCGAACGACAGGTTGGTGGTGTTCGGCAGGCGGTGCTCCACGTCGCCGTTCACACGGACGCTCGGGATGGCGGCGATGAGGCGGTTGTGCAGGTCGTCGCGGAGCTTGCGGACGTAGTTGTTCTCCGTGTCGAAGTTCGCCATGGCGAGCTCGGCAGCCACGCCCATGCCCACGATGTACGGCACGTTCTCCGTCCCGGCGCGGCGTCCGCGTTCCTGGTGTCCGCCGACGACGAACGGACGGAACCGCACGCCGCGGCGCACGTACAGGGCGCCGATGCCCTTCGGGGCATGGAACTTGTGTCCTGACACGCTGAGCATGTCGATGTTCATGTCGCGGAGCTTGAACGGGATCTTTCCGGCGGCCTGGACGGCGTCGGTGTGGAAGAGCGCGCCCGCGCGGTGCGCGAGTTCGGCGAGAGCTTCCACCGGGTACAGGTTGCCCGTCTCGTTGTTCGCCCACATCACGGAGACGACCGCGGTCTGTTCGTCGATCATTTCGCGGGCGCGGTCCATGTCGAGGCGGCCGAGGCTGTCGACGGGGATCTTCACCACGGTGTAGCCACGGCGTTCGAGGTCCTTGCCGAGGTTGAGGATGGCGGGATGCTCGACCGTGGAAATCACGATCTTGCGGCGGCGGACCGGGCAGACGTCCAGCGCGCTCAGGATGGCGGCGTTGTCGCCCTCGGTCCCGCAGGACGTGAAGATGATCTCGCTCGGGTCGGCGCCGAGGAACGCCGCGACTTTCGCGCGGCCCTCCTCGACCACCTTCGCCAGGCGGCCGCCGAACTTATGGATGCTGGACGCGTTGCCGTAGTATTCGGAGAAATACGGCAGCATGGCGGCGACTGCCTCCGGCGCGGTGCGCGTGGTGGCGTTGTTGTCCAGATAGATGACGCGTTCTTCGCCGTTCATGTCACGCCTCCTCGACCACGAGCCGGTCGGACAGGAATTCATGGAGCTTGCCCTGCACGAGTTTCCGCAGGGTCAGCTTGGAGTTCGGGCAGGTCGCGCAGACGCCGCGGAGAGAGACCTTCACGACGTCGCCGTCGAGGTCGATCAGCTCAATGCTGCCGCCGTCGCGTTCGAGCGCGGGCTTGATCTCCTTGTCGATCACTTCCTGCACCTTCAGCGCCTTCTTGACGGGCGACAGGGTATCGAACGACCCGGCCTGCGGCTTCTCCATTTCGGCGGGGGCGTGGACCGTGTTGTTCATCTCGTCGAGGATCTGCTGGATCTGGTCGAGGCAGGTCCCGCACGCGCCGCCCGCCTTGGTGTATTCGGTCACCTGGGCGACGGTGGTGAGGTGGTTCAGGCGGACGACCTTGCGGATCTTCGCGTCGGTCACGCCGAAGCACTTGCAGACGATGCGGCCCTCGTGGTCGTCCGGGTCGTCGTTCTTCACTTCGGGCAGCGCGAGGCCGTGCTTCTTCGCGTATTCGCCGAGGGCGGCCTGAAGCGCCTCCATGCCCATCACGGAGCAGTGCATCTTCTCTTCGGGAAGCTCGCCGAGACGGTCCACGATGTCGCGGTTGGTCACACGCGCGGCCTCCTCGACCGTCATGCCGATCACGATCTCGGTCAGGATGGACGAACTGGCAATAGCGCTGGCGCAGCCGAAGGTCTTGAACTTGGCGTCCAGGATCTTATGCGTGGATTCGTCGATCTTGAGGAAGATCCTGAGGGCGTCGCCGCAGGTCATGTTGCCGACCTCGGCCTCCGCGTCCGCATCGGCGATCTCGCCCACGTTCCGCGGGTTCAGGAAATAATCCATGACTTTGTTGTTATAGTCCCACATCGTTGCTCTCCTTATATTGAAGCGGTCCGGCTGAACAATCCATTGACAGCGGTGTCCGCGTTTTGTTCCCTTTCGTTCGGTCCTTTCCGGCGCGTCAGCGGAGACCGACCGCCTTCCTGATCTCGTTCATCGTTGCATTGGCAAGTTCGGCGGCGCGTTCGGCGCCGCGCTTCAGGACGGCGTCGACGTAGCCCGGATCGGCGAGCAGCTCCTCGCGGCGCTTGCGCATCGGCGCGAAGAAATCCATGTACGCGTCGAACAGCGCGAGCTTGGCGTGTCCGTAGCCGTAGTTTCCGGCGCGGTAGCGCGCCGCCATTTCCGCCTGCTGTTCGGGCGTGGCGAAAAGCTTGTACAGCGCGAAGATCGTGCAGGTGTCCGGGTCCTTCGGCTCCTCCAGCCCCTTGGAATCGGTCTGGATGCTCATGATCTTCTTCTTGACCGCCTTCGGTTCGCCGAAGATCTCGATGGTGTTGTTGTAGCTCTTGGACATCTTCTGCCCGTCCGTGCCGGGCACCACCGCCACCTCGCCGCTGATGTACGGCTCCGGGATGGTCAGGACGTCGCCGTACTGCTGGTTGAACCGGATGGCGATGTCGCGCGTCATTTCGAGGTGCTGCTTCTGGTCCTTGCCGACCGGGACGAGGTTCGCGTGGTAAAGCAGGATGTCGGCTGCCATGAGCACGGGGTAGGAGAAGAGGCCGTTGTTGGGGGAGAACCCCTTCGCGATCTTGTCCTTGTAGCTGTGGGCGCGCTCGAGCAGGCCGACGCCCGTCTGGCAGTTCAGGATCCACATCAGCTCGCACACCACGTTCACGTCCGACTGCCGGAAGAAGATGACCTTCTCCGGGTCAAGCCCGCAGGCGAGGAAATCGACCGCCACGCCGCGGACGCGTTCGCGCAGTTCCTCCGGCTTCGGCTGGACGGTCAGCGAATGCAGGTCGGCGATGAAGACGACCGCGTCGTCGCATTCTTCCTGAAGGCGCACGGTCGAGCGGATCGCCCCGAAATAATTCCCGATATGGAGGACGCCTGACGGCTGGATCCCGGTCAAAACTCGTTTCATGGTTCGTTGTCTTTCTTTCTGTGCTGTTCAGCACGATATGGTCATAAGCCGCCGCCGGAAGTCGCGGACTCCGGCGCGGAAAGGGTTTCGGGGTTCGGAGCGTCCAGTTCCGGCGCGGAGGCGGACTCCGCGGACTGGCCGGATTTCTTGAGAAGCTCGGAGGACAGGAAAACGGCGGTCGGGCCGTCCGCTCCGCCAATGATGCCGACGGACGCCGCGGGGGCGGCGGATTCCGGCACGGGTTCCGGCGCAGTGCGGGCGCGCCTCAGCTCGGACTCCTTCACAAACAGGAGCACGGCCAGGACCGCGGCGAGCGCGGCGAGGCAGATCAGGATGCGCGTCCGGATGCGCACGGTGCGTTCCAGCCGGTTGTTCTGGCGGAGCAGCTTCGCGCTGTACGGGATGGAGACGGACGACGTGGTGTGGTCCATGCCGACGCCGTTCTGTTCGCCGTTCAGAGAGGAGTCAAGCTCGCGTTTGAGCTCCTCCAGCGCGGCGCGCGTCTTGGCGAGGGCCTCGCTCTTCCGGTCGATCTCCGCGGCGCGGGCGTCCAGCGAAGCCTTGCGGGCCGCCATTTCCTTTTCGAAATCGCCCCTCTGCACATCCATGATGCTCTTCTGCTTCAGATACGAGGCGCGTTCCGCGTCCGTCTTTTCAAGCCCGGACCGCAGGAACTCCTTTTCGGCGATGATCTCGTCGAGCTTTTTGTTCAGATACTTTTCGCGGGCGTCCAGCTCGGCGGCACGGGCGTCCAGCGAAGCCTTGCGGCTTGCGATCTCCGCCTGGATCCGGGCGTATTCGTCGTCCTCGTCGTAAATGTCGAGCGGGGACAGCGCGTCATCGTCGTCCGGCTCCTCCACGTTCAGCGTCGAAGAGGAAACCGTCCGAGTGCGGTCGGCGTCGTCGCGCCGCGCGTCCGCCGGGACGATCTTGCTGGCGTTCGTGGCGGCGAGCACGGATGCGAAGTCGCCGAAGCCGACGTTCACGGTCTTGGCGATCTTCAGGTGCGTGGCGGTCCCGGTCGAATCGGCGGAGGCCGGTTCGGCTTCTTCGGATTCCGGCGCGCCTTTCCGCATGACCCAGCCGCAGTTCGGGCAGAGGTATTCCCCCCCGCCTTCCGGCAGGGTGTCCACTTGAAATCCGCATTGTTCGCATTTCATGGCCGATACCTCCGCAAACGGGATCCGACGTCAGGCTTTGCCGACTTCGACTCCGCAGGGTTTGCCGTTCAGGTCGCCGTCGAGGGCTTCGCTGCCGGCGGGGATGAATTCAAGGTTCGAGGCGAGGGTTTCCGCGCAGATGCGGTCGCGGCCGGACGCCAGGGCGTCGAGCAGGTCCTGAGCGGCGGTCACGCGCACATTGATGCGGTCGGAGACCTGCAGGCCCATCTCCTTGCGGAGGTTCTGGATGCGGCTCACGAGCTCGCGGGCGTAGCCCTCGGCGAGAAGTTCGTCGTTCAGCTCGGTGTCAAGCGCGATCGTGAGCGACGCGTCCGCCGCCACGCAGAATCCGGGGCGTTCGGTGCGGTTGACCACGATGTCGGCGGCGCCGAGCAGGCAGGTCGCGCCGTCCTCCAGCTTCAGTTCGTACGGAGAGCCCGCCATGATGGAGGAGATCACGTGCGAGGGCAGCTTTGCGATCTCGGCGGCAAACGCCTTCATCTTCGGGCCGAGGCGGGAGCCGAGGCTCTTGAAGTTCGCCTTCGCGGAGAGATGCACCAGCGATTCCTCGTCGCCGAAGATCTCGACCTTCTTCACGTTCAGTTCGTCCGCAATCACGCTCTCGCTCAGGGCGAGCAGCTCGCGCACCTCGGGGTCGATGGACACCAGCACGGCGCGCGCCAGCGGCTGGCGCACCTTCAGCGAACGCTGCGTGCGGAGGAAGCGGCCGAGCGAGACGGCCTTCTGCGCGAGGGCGTTCTGGCGCTCCAGCTTCTCGTCGCGGCGGAAGAGTTCCGGCTCGGGGAAGTCGCAGAGGTGGACGGATTCGGGCATGTCTTCGGTGCGGAGCGAACGGTAAATCTCCTCGGTGATGAACGGGATGAACGGCGCGGCGGCCTTCGCGAAGGTCACCAGCACATAGTAAAGCGTGGCGTACGCCTCCGCCTTGTCCCGGTCGTCCTGGCTCTTCCAGAAACGGCGGCGGCTGAGGCGGATGTACCAGTTCGTCAGGTCCTCCACGAACGCCTCGAAGCGGTTCGCGGCGGGCTGGAGCTGGTACTGGTCCATGTTCGTGCGGATCTCCTGCACCATGTCGGCGAGGCTGGAGAGGATCCAGCGGTCGAGCGGATTCGCAGGATTCTCCGGCGCGGCGAGCGGACCGGGCGCGGGCTTCCAGTTGTCGACGTTCGCGTAGGTCGTGAAGAACGAGAAGGAGTTCCAGATCGGCAGGATCACGCTGCGCATGGCCTCCTTCACGGCGGCCTCGGAGAACTTCAGGTCCTCGGCGCGGACCACCTGCGAACCGAGCAGGACCAGGCGGAGCGCGTCGGCGCCGTAGGTGTTCACGATCTGCATCGGGTCGGGGTAGTTGCGGAGACGCTTGGACATCTTCTGCCCGTCTTCCGCGAGGACCATGCCGTTCACGACCACGTGCATCGCGGGCGGCTTGTCGAAGAGCGCGCTGGCGAGGACCGTGAGCGTGTAGAACCAGCCGCGGGTCTGGTCCTGCCCCTCGGCGATGAAGTCGGCGGGGAAGCCTTCCTCGAAGTGCTCCTTGTCCTCGAAGGGATAGTGTTTCTGGGCGTACGGCATGGAGCCGCTTTCGAACCAGCAGTCGAGCACTTCCGGCACGCGGCGGAGCACGGTGCCCTTTTCGGTCGTGATCGTCATCTCGTCCACGAAATGCTTATGGATGTCCGTGACCTTCTTCCCCGTGAGCTTTTCGAGTTCGGCGACGGACCCGACGCAGACGGTCTCGCCGGTCTCCGTGTTGCGCCAGATCGGCAGCGGGCAGCCCCAGTAGCGGTTGCGGCTGATCGCCCAGTCGCGGGCGTTTTCGAGCCACTTGCCGAAACGGCCTTCCTTGATGTGGGCGGGGACCCAGGTCATCTGCGAGTTCGCGCGGAGCATTTTTTCCTTGATCGGGTCGATCTTCACGAACCAGGTGGAGACCGCCTTGTAAATGAGCGGGGAGTCGTCGCGCCAGCAGTGGGGATAGCTGTGCTTGATGGTGCCGCGATGCACGAGCTTGCCTTCGGATTTCAGGCGCGCGATGATCTCGGCGTCGACGTCCTTCACGTAGCGTCCGGCGTAATCCGGGACCTCGTTCGTGAACTTGCATTCCGCGTCGAGCGGGCAGACGCCGGGGACCCCGTTCGCCGCGCCCGCGACCGCGTCGTCTTCGCCGAAGCCCGGGGCGATGTGCACGATGCCCGTGCCGTCCTCGGTGCTCACGTAGTCGGCGTTGATGATGCGGAACGCGCCCTCGGCTTCCTTGTCCGCGAAATAGTCGAAGAGCGGGATGTAGCGGCGGCCCGCCATGTCCGTGCCTTTGAAGCGCGCGACGATCTCCGGCATGGCGTCCGCCTTGTAGTAGGCGTGCAGACGGGATTCGGCGAGGATGAACGTGTCGTCTCCGTCCTTCACCTTCACATAGTCGATGTCCGGGCCCATGGCGAGCGCCATGTTCGACGGCAGCGTCCACGGCGTGGTCGTCCACGCCAGCACGCTCGTCTCCGGCTCGTCCTTCAGGCGGAACCGGATGGTGATGGCGGGGTCGGTGACTTCCTTGTAGCCCTGGTTCGCCTCGAAGTTGGAGAGCGGGGTGGAGCAGCGGGCGCAGTACGGCAGGATCTTGTAGCCTTCGTAGATCAGGCCCTTGTCCCACAGCTGGCGGAACACCCACCAGATAGACTCCATGTACTTCATGTCCATCGTGCGGTAGCCGTTGCGGAAGTCGACCCAGCGGCCCATGCGCTTCACGATCGACTCCCATTCGCCGGTGTAGCGCAGCACGATGCCGCGGCAGGCCTCGTTGAACTTGCCGATGCCGTAGTCCTCGATCTCCTTCTTGCCGGAGAGTTTCAGCTGCTTCTCCATCTCGTACTCGACCGGCAGGCCGTGGCAGTCCCAGCCGAACGTGCGTTCGCAGTATTTGCCGCGCATGGTCTGGTAGCGCGGGATCACGTCCTTGATCGTGCCGGCGAGGATGTGGCCGTAGTGCGGCAGGCCGGTGGCGAACGGAGGTCCGTCGTAGAACAGGAATTCGGGATTGCCTTTCCGGTTCTGAAGCGACTTTTCAAACGTGCCGTTCTGTTCCCAGAATGCAAGATTGGCTTCTTCGATGGAGGGGAACTCGGAGGTCCCCGAAACTGCTTTGAACATGATTCAAAACCTCGTGTATGGGAAAGTGAATGTAAAAATCAGGGAAAATGAGGGAGATCAGAGGCGTTCGATGCGCGCCATCTTCGCGTACGGCATGCGGAGCACGCGCGGCGTCTCGCCCTCGTTGGATTCGAGCTCGAGCACGGACAGCGTGTCCTGCACCTCGAGGATCTTCGCGACCATGAGCGCGGAGCCGTCGGCGAGCTCCAGGCGGAACTGCGCCTTGATGCTGGAGGCATCGGATGAGCCTTTGAGCTTCGCGAAATTGTCCTTGTTCGGCGTGGAGTCGATGCGGCGGCGTTCCGCCTCGATCCGGTCGCGGTCGGCAGCGATGCGTTCGGATTCGCGCTTCGCAGCGGAAACCGCCCTGGCGCAGATCACGAGCTTGCGGACGAGCAGGAAGAGCGGATAGACGACCGGCAGGACCAGGCCGATCCAGAAATGCTTCCTGCCGTTCATCCCGGTCGAATTGGCGAATTCGTAGGACGCGAATCCGGACAGCAGCCAGACAAGGATGAGGAAGAACAGTCCGAAGCCCCAGCCGCGCTGCGCGTTCGCAATATCGATGAAACTGCCCGAACCGGAGGCGAACTGCGAAAACAGTTCTTTGACGAATTCAAGGATTCCGCTCATTTTTTGTTCCCTTACAGTTAGTATAGTGTGACCAATTATTGCAAGATATTAATATAGCACCGCTCTTTTATAATTTAAAGAGGCGAAAACCGTTTTTTTTGAAAAACTCCGGCATGAAACAACCGAAAACGGGAAAAACGACAGGAACAGACGCAAAAGGCCCGTCCGAACCGGGAAAGGTCGGACGGGCCGGATGTCGCGTGAAACGCGTGTTCCGATCGGGAACGGAGGCTTACTTCATGAGCTTGCCGACGTTCTGGTAGAATTCCATGCGCTTGGCGGCGTCGCTTTCGGCCTGGGCGAAGAGCTCCTCGGCGTGCGCCGGGTTGGTCTTCAGCAGGGCTTTGTAGCGGCCTTCGCTGCGGATGAATTCCTGGAACTTGCCGTCGGACGGCTTCTTGACATCCCACGTGAACGGCGCATCGGCGTTCGCGGGGTTGTAGCGGTACAGCGGGAAGTAGCCGCAATCCACGGCGCGCTTCTGCTCGGTCTGCGTCTTGCTCATGTCGATGTTGTGCGCGATGCAGGGAGCGTAGGCGAAGATGATGGACGGGCCGTTCCACGCCTCGGCCTCCTGGAAGGCCTTGAGGGTCTGGGCACGGTCGGCGCCGAGGGCGACGCTGGCGACGTACACGTAGCCGTAGCTCATGCACATGAAGCCCATGTTCTTCTTGTAGGTCTTCTTGCCGCCGGCGGCGAACTTGGCGACCGCGGCGGTCGGGGTGGACTTGGAGGACTGTCCGCCGGTGTTGGAGTAGACTTCGGTGTCGAGGACGAGGATGTTCACGTTCTTGCCCATGGCGACGACGTGGTCGATGCCGCCGTAGCCGATGTCGTTGGCCCAGCCGTCGCCGCCGATGATCCACACGGACTTGTCGCAGAAGTAGTCGGAGAGCTCGAGGATCTTGGCGAGCGTGGGCTTGCCGGATTCGCAGTTGCAGCCTTCGAGGGCTTTTTCGACGGCGGCCTTCGCGGCCTTCTGGGCGGCGATGGCTTCGTCGGTCTTGGAGTTATCCCAGAAGCTCATCGCCTTGGTCAGGGCGTCCTTCAGGTCCGCCGGAGCGCCTTCGCAGGCGAGGACCTTTTCGACTTCCTGCTTCAGGAGGACGCGGTTGGAATCGACCGCCATGCGCATGCCGAAACCGAACTCGGCGTTGTCTTCGAACAGGGAGTTCGCCCATGCCGGACCGCGGCCCGCTTTGGTCTTGGTGTACGGGATGGTCGGGAAGGTGCCGGAGTAGATGGAGGAGCAGCCGGTGGCGTTCGCGACGATGGCGTTTTCGCCGAAGAGCTGGCTGACGAGCTTGACGTACGGGGTCTCGCCGCAGCCGGCGCAGGCGCCGGAGAACTCGAAGAGCGGCTTGCGGAGCATGGCGCCCTTGACGGTGGCGACGGTGTTCTTGCCCATGATGTTGTCTTCGGCGGCTTCGAAGAAGGCTTCGTTGGCGTTTTCGCCGGCGGCGCGTTCTTCTTCGAGGGTGGACCAGACGAGGGCCTGCTTGCCTTCCTTCGCCGTCATCGGGCACTGGTCGAGGCAGACGCCGCAAGCCATGCAGTCTTCGATGAAGACCTGGACTTTGAACTTGAGGCCTTCGACCGCCGGGACCGGAGCCTTGGTGGTGAAGGATGCCGGAGCGGAAGCGAGGGCTTCGTCACGGAAGAGCTTCGTGCGGATGGCGGCGTGCGGGCAGGCGTTCGCGCAGATGCCGCACTGGATGCAGTTCGCGGCGACCCAGCGCGGGACCTTCGGGGCGAAGCCGCGCTTTTCGAGGCAGGCGGTGCCGGTCGGGAGCGTGCCGTCGATGGA
Organism: uncultured bacterium; assembly: GCA_902780135.1. Lineage (GTDB taxonomy): Bacteria > Verrucomicrobiota > Lentisphaeria > Victivallales > UBA1829 > UBA1732. The sequence goes on along the minus strand of CACZEK010000004.1, from coordinate 42,388 downwards.
CATGGCGGAAACGGGGATGGAATCGCCGTTGTTGCGCATGCTGGGCTCGATGATCTTCCTGGTGAACTCGTCCGCGTCGTCCGGGATGAGCTTGAGGTGTTCGGCGTGCGGGACGCCGTCGAGGGAGGCCGGGACCTTGATCTCGTGGCAGGCGTCGGCGGCAAGGTCAACCAGGGAGTTGTTCATGTCGATGACGTTCTGGCCCTTCTTGGCGAAGGTCTTGGCGTTGAGGAGCTTCATTTCGGCGGCGGCCTTGTCGAACGGGACGATGCCGGAGACTTTGAAGTAGGCGACCATCATGACGGTGTTCGCGCCCTTGCCGCGGAGGCCGGGCATGTTCTTGATGATGGCTTCGGCGTTCACGTTGTAGAACTTGATCTCGTTCTTGATGATGTATTCCTGCATGTCGCGGGTCAGGTGGCCGAAGACTTCGTCGTCGGAGTAGTGGCTGTTCAGCAGGAAGGTGCCGCCCTTCTTCAGGCCCTTCAGCAGGTCGTAGCGGCCGATGTAGGCGGCCGTGGAGCAGGACACGAGGTCCGGGCTGGTGATCAGGTAGGTGGACTTGATCGGGCTGTCGGAGAAGCGGAGGTGGGAGCAGGTCAGGCCGAAGGACTTCTTGGAGTCGTAGGCGAAGTACGCCTGGGCGTCCTTGTCCGTGAGGTGGCCGATGACCTTGATGGTGGTCTTGTTCGCGCCGACGGTGCCGTCGCCGCCGAGGCCGTAGAACATGCAGGCGGTGGTGCCTTCCGGCTCGGTCGTGATGTGCTCGTCGATCGGGAGGGAGGTGTTGGTCACGTCGTCGTCGATGCCGACGGTGAAGCCGTGGAAGCCGCCCTTTTCGAGGTGCTTGAAGACGGCGAGGATCATGGAGGGCGTGAAGTCCTTGGAGGAGAGGCCGTAGCGGCCGCCGATCACGGTGATGGCGGGGTTGTTGACGGCGATCTTGACGTCCATGTAGAGCGGTTCGCCGATGGCGCCCGGCTCTTTGGTGCGGTCGAGGACGGCGATGCGCTTGACGGTCTTCGGGAGAGCCGCGAGGAAGGCTTCCGTGAAGAAGGGACGGTAGAGGCGGACCTTGACGAGGCCGTACTTGGTGCCGCGCTTGGCGTTGAGGTAATTGATGGTCTCTTCGATGGCTTCGCAGCTGGAGCCCATGGAGACGATCACGTCGGTGGCGTCGGCGGCGCCGACGTAGTCGAACAGGTGGTAGGAACGGCCGGTGAGCTTCGCGACGGCGTCCATCTTTTCCTGGACGATCGCCGGGCAGGCTTCATAGAACTTGTTGACCGTTTCGCGGCCCTGGAAGTAAACGTCGCCGTTCTGGGCGCCGACTTTGCAGACGGGCTTTTCGGGACGGAGGGCGCGGGCGCGGAACTCTTCGATGTACTGGGGCTCGACGAGCTTGGCGATATCCTCATAGGGGATCTCTTCGAACTTGTGCACTTCGTGGGAGGTGCGGAAACCGTCGAAGAACTGGAGGAACGGCACTTTCGCCTTGTAGGTGGAGAGGTGGGCGACGAGCGCGAGGTCCATTTCTTCCTGGACGCTGGCGGCCGCGAGCATGGCGAAACCGGTGTTGCGGCACGCCATCACGTCGGAATGGTCGCCGAAGATCGCGAGGGACTGGCAGGCGAGCGAACGCGCCGTGACATGGAAAACGGTCGGGAGGAGTTCGCCGGCGATCTTGTACATGTTCGGGATCATCAGGAGCAGGCCCTGAGAAGCCGTGTAGGTGGTCGTGAGAGAACCGGCGGCAAGACAGCCGTGAACGGCGCCCGCGGCGCCCGCTTCGGACTGCATCTCGACGACCGAGACCTGCTTGCCCCAGATGTTTCTCTTGTCTTCGGCGGCCCACTGGTCGACCCATTCGCCCATGGTGGACGAAGGAGTGATCGGGTAGATCGCGGCGGTTTCGCTCAACGCATAAGCAACGTACGCGGCCGCGTAGTTGCCGTCCTGAGTGTTGATTTTGCCCGGCATTTGAGTTTTCCTTTGCTGGTTTGGGTTAAGTCTAGCAATAACGCTATATATGATTTGGGAGAATTATATTCTCTTAATATACTACAAAATCGCCCCGTTGTCAAGGCTTTTTTTGCAAAAAACGCGCTCGCGCGCGAAGACGGACAGACAGAGGCTCTCAAACGGGGCCCCTGTCTGTGAAAGGAAGCTGCGAGGAAACGGGATCCGCCCGGATTATTTCGCGGGCTTCTTTCCCTTTGCGGGCTTTTTCGCGGGAGCGGCGGGCTTCGCGGCGGGCTTGGATTCCGCCTTCTTCGCCGGAGCCGCCTTCTTCGCCGGAGCCGGGGCGGGTTTCGCGGCGGGCTTGGATTCCGCCTTCTTCGCCGGAGCCGGGGCGGGTTTCGCGGCGGGCTTGGATTCCGCCTTCTTCGCCGGGGCGGCCTTCTTCGCCGGAGCGGCGGACTTCGCGGCGGGCTTGGATTCCGCCTTCTTCGCCGGAGCCGCCTTCTTCGCCGGAGCCGGGTTGACGGGAATGTTTACGAGCAATCCGAGTTTGGTCATATGCTCCATGACTCTGTCGCCCAGATCAACCATGTCCAGGACGCCCCGCAAGGGGATTGTAAGGGTCAAAAAAGGAACGGGCTTATGACCGTCTCCCTCATAAACAAGGTGGAAAAAGTCAATGGTAACAAGTCCGCGGGATAAGATGACACGTGCTACGCCATCACAGAAGATCTCTTTCATGTTTTTGCTCCGATTCACGTTGATGTTTTAGGGCCGGAAGGCCGGAGGGCCGCAGCGCATCGAAACCGCCGGAACCGTTTTCCGGACGCCCGGCATCGCGCCGTTTGTCATAAATAAACAGTTTCCGCTGATTTCAAATGAATTGCGATTGATCTGTCCGCCGGGAACAGGATCCGGTTCCTGAAATCTACGTTACTATAGCCCCTTTCCGTGCAAAAATCAACAGGCGGAAAGGACTTTTTTCGAGTTTTTTTTTGAAAAAGTGAAATGCGGAACGGTTTCGGGACGTCCGGCGGAGTTTTTACTGCAGATTCATCGCCGTCGGCTGCGTGGAGGACGGCGGATACTCGGTCGGGACCTGGATCGGATACTGACGGTCGACCGCGCCGACGCGGCGCGAAACCGGCCAGAAGACGAAAAGCGCGCGCCCGATGATGTTCCTGACGGGGAGCGGTCCCCAGTCGCGGCTGTCCAGGCTGTTCGCGGTGTTGTCGCCGAGCGCGAAACAGCAGTCGTCGGGCACGGTGAATTCCACGCCTTCCTCCAGACGGCCCATGCCGTGATGCCCCTGGTAGCCGCCCAGCCCGGAATACACCTTGCAGAACGCCGGGTTGAACCATTCCGCCGGACGGAACGTATTCTCGTTCTTCGGCCGGATGTAAAGGTGTCCGTCCTGGATGCGGAGCGTGTCGCCGGGCAGTCCGGCGAGGCGCTTGATGTAGTAATAGCCGGTCAGCGGCGTCCCGTGCGACGAGTACAGCCCCTCCGTATTGAACACGAACACCTCGCCGCGTTTGAGCGGTTTGAAGTGGATGGAGACGCGGTCGACGAAGAGATGGTCGCCGGAGGAAACCCAGCCGTCGAACACCGTTTCGCCCTGCCGGTACGGGCGCATCCGGGGATCCTCCGGCAGATACCGGAAGATGTTGTCGCGGGGGTCGGCGCCCGGCAGCAGGAAATTCTCGCCGCCGAACCGGAGGACGGAGCCGGTGCGGTAGAGATCGCCCGGATGCAGCAGCGACGGGATGAGCGAAAGCCACGGCCGGACGACCGGGACCGGGTCGGATTCCACCATCGCGAAGTCGCGCGGCGAAACGATCTTCGCGTCGGACGCGCCGAGCGGGGTGCAGAGTTTCACGAAGGCGTTGCGGTACGGGGCGGACGCCTCGCGGTCGATGTAATGGATGCCGAACAGGGTCGGCTGCATGCTGCTGGTCGGGATCTGGAAGGGCTGGACGAACAGCGCGCGCAGTCCGAACGCCACGCCGAACGCCACGGCGAGCACGTCAAGCACGGAGCACATCCACGCCTTGAACGTGGACCGTCCGGAATACGCCGCGTACTCCTGCGCGACGTTTTTCAGCGCTTCGGCGCTTTCCGCCGGGTCGGGATTCGACTTCGCGTCGTCGGCGGCCCGGGCAAACTCCTCAAGACGCACCTTCTCCTCGTCCGACAGGATGTCGTCGTCCTCCGCGAGCGTGTGGCGCACGGAGGAGACGATTTCGCGGTGGAGCTTGCGGTTGGACCGCTTCCGCCAGAATGCCTCAAGGAAGCTCACGGGACGACCTCACTGCTCGTTGTTCTTCAGGACGGCGATGAACGCCTCCTGCGGGATATTGACGCGCCCGATCTGCTTCATGCGCTTCTTGCCTTCCTTCTGTTTTTCCAGCAGTTTGCGCTTGCGGGTGATGTCGCCGCCGTAGCACTTCGCCAGCACGTTTTTCCGCAGCTGGCGGACGGTCTCGCGGGCGATGACCTTGCCGCCGACGGCGGCCTGGATGGCGATCTGGAACATCTGCGGCGGGATGACCTCGGCGAGGCGTTCGGCGATCTCGCGGCCGCGGGCGTAGGCGTGGTCGGAGTGGACGATGCTGGCGAAGGCGTCGACCGGCTCGCCGTTCACGAGGATGTCGAGCTTCACGAGCTTTTCGGTCTGCCAGCCGGCGGGCTCGTAGTCGAGGCTGCCGTAGCCGCGCGTGATGGATTTGAGGCGGTCGTGGAAGTCGATCAGGATCTCGTGCATGGGGATGCAGGCGGTGATCATCACGTGGTTGGCGTCGATGCTCTCCGTGTTCGTGCAGATGCCGCGCTTGTTCATCACCAGGTTCATGATGTCGCCGATGTACTCGGTGGGGGACATGATGTGGGCGTTGATGAGCGGCTCCTCGATGTGGTCGATCTCGGCGGGGTCGGGCAGATGCACCGGGTTGTCGATCTTCAGCATGTCGCCGTTGCGGAGGTACACGTGGTAGATCACGCTCGGATAGGTGGCGATGATGTCCATGTTGTACTCGCGGCGGAGGCGTTCCTGCACGATCTCCATGTGGAGGAGTCCGAGGAATCCGCAGCGGAACCCGAAGCCGAGGGCGGCGGACGTTTCGGACTGGTAGTGGAACGCCGGGTCGTTGAGCTGGAGCTTCGCCATGCTGAACTTGAGCTGTTCGTAGTCGGCGGTGTCGATGGGGTAGATGCCGCTGAAGACCATGGGCTTCACGTCCTGGAATCCGGGCAGAGGCTCGGCGCAGGGCGCGGCGGCGTCGGTGATCGTGTCGCCCATCTTCGCGTCGGCGGGCGACTTCAGGTTCGGGATGATGTATCCGACGTCCCCCGCCTCAAGCTCCGGCATGGGCTTCATCTCGGGCGTGAAGACGCCGACTTCCTTGATCTCGCTTTCCAGGCCGGTGCTGAACATTTTGAGGCGGCTTCCGCGCGACAGGCTGCCGTTGAACATGCGGACGTACGTCACCACGCCGCGGTAGGCGTCGTAGATGGAGTCGAAGATCAGCGCGGCGGTCCCGGTTTCCGCGGGCTTTTTCGGCGGCGGCACGCGCTGCACGATCGCTTCGAGCAGCTCCGGCACGCCGGTGCCCTCCTTCGCGGACACCAGCAGGACCTCCTCGCGCGGAATCGCCAGGATCTCCTCCAGCTGGTTGTAGCACAGCGGCAGGTCGGCGGCGGCGAGGTCGATCTTGTTGATGATCGGGATGATGAAAAGGTTGTGGCGCATGGCGAGGTTCACGTTCGCCACGGTCTGCGCCTGCACGCCCTGCGTGGCGTCGAGCACCAGGATCGCGCCCTCGCAGGCGGCGAGCGAACGGCTCACCTCGTAGGAGAAATCCACGTGGCCGGGAGTGTCGATGAGGTTCAGCTCGTATTCGAGGCCGTCTGAGGCGGTGAAGAGCATGCGGACGGGATGGGACTTGATGGTGATCCCGCGTTCCTGCTCCAGGTCCATGGCGTCCAGGAGCTGGGCGTGGACGAGGTCGCGTTTCTCGATCGTGTGGGTGATCTCGAGCATGCGGTCGGCAAGCGTCGATTTCCCGTGGTCGATATGCGCTATGATGGAGAAATTGCGGATGCGGGTCAGGTCATTCATGGTCTTTTCCGATGGATTTTGAAGCGGGGTGAAGGAGTTTCCAGACGCGGTAGTATTCGGAGAGCCCCCATGCCTGGGCGTCGCAGCCGCGCGGCTTGTGGGGCCAGTCGCCGTCGAGGATCTCCGGCATGTGCATGATGCAGCCGTTGTCCAGCTGGATCGCCATGGAGGACAGCAGGCTGATGGCGGTGGCGCGTCCGAATGCGCCGTGCGTGATATAGTACGCCTCCGGGAAGAGCGGCATCTGCCACGTCCAGGCGGTGCCGTTGTGGTACGCCACCTTGCGCCGGGTATCCTCGTCGCCGCAGTAATGCCCCTGGTACGGGTGCGTCGGGTCGTTCAGCAGCGCGCCGTCCCTGCCGTAGACCGGGAGCGGGTATTTGACGGGGCGGTCCGCCAGGCTGCGGATGCCGCCGGGCACGAGAAGTTCGGAGGTGTTGAGGAGGATGGTGCGCCGCAGTTTCCTGTCCTCGACCAGCCCCAGCGTGATCGCCAGCAGCTGGTTCGGACGGAGATGGTCGTCCGGCTCCGCCTTCGACGCCGGAGTCCCCGCCGCGCAGTGGAGGCAGTCGGAGAGATAGCCCTCGTCCTTCAGCGGGAAATACTTCAGGAACGATTCTTTCACGCGTTCCGCAAGCTCCGCCCAGCGGGCGGCCTTCTTTTCGGGGAGCGAATCGGCGAGGAACCGGAGTGCGGCGTACCAGAGCGCCTGGATCTCGACGGGATAGCCCTCGCGCGGCGTTCCGGCGGGATAGTTCGTGTCCATCCAGGTGAAATGCGCCGGGCTGAAGATGAGGCCGCTTTCCGGGTCGCACGCGATGCCGTTCGGCGCGCCCTTGACCAGCCCCTCGGCAAGCTCCACGAGCACGTCCAGCAGCGTCCCGCGGTCCCCGACCTTCGTTTTCAGGAAATCCCTGCCGCCGAGCGCGGCGCACATGTCGCGCACGCCGATGAAAAGCCACAGCGGGGCGTCGGACGTGTCGCGGTTTCCCGTGTCGGTCCCGGCGATCATGTTGCAGATGGTCCCGTCCTTCGCCAGCGAGGCGAACTGAAGCAGAATTTGCTTGACGTCCTCGTGGAACGCCGGCTCCGTCATCAGCCCGCGCACGAAAATGAGCGTGTCGCGGCCCCAGTCCAGGAACCACGGATACCCGGCGATCACGGTCTTGAGGCCGCCGCGCTTGACGACGAACGCCTTCAGGCTGTTCAGCATGACGGTCTGCAGGTCGTCGGTCATCCGGTCGTAGCACGGCTTTTCCTCCGGCACGGGCGAGATCTTCTCCTCGTCTTCGGAAGTCATGATCTGCCCGACCAGGTGAACCGTTTCGTTTCCGTTCAGCGCGCACTTGAAATAGCCGGGGCTGTACAGGTCGCAGTTCGGATCAAGGCCGCGGTCCGCCTCGTTCTCCTGATAGTTCATGTACGACCATTCGTCGGAACGCCGGAACGTGCCGACGGACGCCGCCATGCGGAAAATGCGGTCCGGGGCGGGCTTGAACACGAATCCGCGCGCGGACTCCGCCATGGCGGCGGGGAACGCGTCCTGCGGGCCTTCGGACGCCTTGGTCAGGCAGTGGAAATTGCGGTCCTCCAGGTCGGGGCTGATGATCAGCTGCACGGACTCGGCGTCGGCGATCGTCTCGCCGGATCCCGTGTAGGCGTACCGGTGGAACGACGCCCGGACGGCGTTCCGGTCCGGGATCATGGCGAGCTTGAGCATGAGTCCGACCACGCGGGCGTTCCCCACGGGGACCTTGAAATACCACACCGCGCCGCCGTCGGACGCGATATGGAACCGGTCGATCATTCCGCTGGTGATCATCTGGCGTCTGGCGCGGTAGATCATCCACATGCGGAACCGCCGCCACATGATGTGCCGGTCGACCGGGATCTCGGGATGGAGATTCGCCAGCATGATCGCGTCGTAACGGCTGAGGAGGCGCCCCGACTCGATGCAGACATGCACGGCGGCGCCGCGTCCGTTTGCCTGAAGGAACGTCCGCCCCTTCAGGAAGAAATCGTCGCGGCTGAGGGAGACGACCGCCTTGTCGATGTCGGGCGGCATGAGCAGCAGCGCGGCGGTGTCGCGGCGGAGGTCGTCGCCTTCGGACACGAAGATGGACACTTTCATCTCGGTCGGCTTGTCCGGCACGGGCAGCGGCGGCACGATGGAGACGAACCGCCCGTCCGAGCAGGAGATCGAACGGGCCGAGGCGATCACGCGGCCGTCGCCGCGGGAAATGAAGAAACGGAACCGCACGGGCGCGGCCACCAGGATCGAGCGGCCCGGCGCGATGATGATCTCGCGGCGAAGGTCGGCCGGCCAGTTCCAGACCACAAAGGGGATCTCCGGCCGGTCGTCGAAGATGTCCTGCAGGAAGCCTTCCGGCGATTCGCGGAGGCGGCGCGTGAGCGCGGGGACGTCGTCGTCGGCAAGCACGGGGGTCCTGCGCTTGGCGGTCAGCGCCGTGAGCACGAACGCGGCCGCCTGCTGTTCCTCCAGGCGGTCGTATTCCAGGCGACCGCAGGCGGCGGCCTTTTCGATCTTCGGGAGCCAGTCGGCTTCCGGGGTCAGGCAGACCGCCTGGCCGGGCGAAAGCGGCAGGCTGCATTTGTTTCCGTGGATGAACAGGATATCCATGCGGCGGCCGGAGATGAGGTCGTACATCTTCTCCCGCGTAAACCTGGCGTAGCTGATGTCCCATTCCACGGTCGTGGTGCGGTCGCAGTTCAGGTTCAAGGCGGCGAGGAGGAAATGCTCCGCGTCCCGGTTGGTGCGGATCAGCACCACGGCGTCCTGGGAACCGGAGTCGATGCAGCGGATGAACGCGCCGTTGAAGAACGCCGGATGCAGGGCGAGAATGGTATTGAGGCGGGCGATGAAGTCGACCTGGTTCCTGTCCGCGCCCCAGTTCAGCGCGCTGTCCCGGTGCACGTCGACCTTTTCCGTCGCGAACCACTCTACGCCGTTGGTGAACCCGAACGCGCCGCACGAGGACGCCAGCGCGCTGAGCGCGGTGCGGAGCATCGCGTAGCGTTCGCCGGACGCCGCCAGACGGTTGTTGTCGTGCGTCTCGGCGTAATGGATCATGATGCCGTTCGAGCAGGATTCGTTCCAGGCGTAGTTCAGGTAGCCTTCGATCTGCTGGCGGGAATAGTTCTGGAAGAGTTCGGAATACGCCCAGTCCATGTTCGCGCGGTCAAGCAGCGCCTGCGTGACTTCCGGCGCGCCGCCGAGCCCTTCCAGCAGGAAGACCGTGTCCGGGAATTCGCGCCGCACCGTGGCGATGATGTATTCCCACGCGGCTTCCGGGATCATGTATCCGGCGTCGCAGCGGAATCCGTCGACGCCGCGGCGGCACCAGGTCAGGAAGACGTCCGCCAGGTAGCTCCAGAGGGGCGGGTTCTTGTGGTCGAGCTCAATCAGGTCGCCCCAGGTGATGCCCCACGCGCCGGGCGAGACGTACGTGCCGTCGTCCCGGCGCACGAACCAGTCGGGATGCTCCTCCTGGAGCTTCGACGCCCAGCCGGTGTGGTTGATGGCGATGTCGAGGAAGATGCAGGCGTTTTTGCGGTGGACCGCGTCGACCAGCTCGAAGAACTGTTCCAGCGGCGACGCCTTCGTGTCGAACTCCGCCAGCGCGGGATCGACCGCGGTGAAGTCCTGCGAGGCGTAGGGACTGCCGAAACGCCCCATGCGGGCGTAGGTCGTGGGGACGGGATTGATCGGAAGCAGGTGGATGATGCGGCATTTGAGGCGGTCGACGATGTGGTCGAGCTCGCGGATGAGGCCGCGGAACGTCCCGCCGGGCGGGATCACGGAGTAGCCGGCGCCGTCGAGCGCTTCGATGCTTTCCTGCGTCAGCCCGTCCGGCAACGCCGAGCCGGAACGCGCCTTGTTCGCGCCGAACTGGCGGACGAACGCGCAGTAGACGGTATTGGAGGCGCAGTAGTCGGCGGAGATCACGTTCAGATGCAGATTGTCGCCCCGGACCCACGCCGTGTTGCCGTCGTCGTCCACGATGCCGCATTTGCACTCGAAATGGCCGACCTCGGCAAGCGCAAGCCGGACGCGGAACGAATACTCGTCGGTCCTCTGCATCGGGATGTTGTTCCAGTCCTGTCCGATCGGGTTCAGCCGGCTTTCGGCATGGAGAATGATCTCGTCGCGGCGGATGGCGGCATTTCCGATGTTGGTGCAGAGGAACGCGCGTCCGGCGAGGGGCTCGGATCCGGTGAGCACGAATTCAATGGTATCCCCGCAGAACCGCTGCAGATGTTTTCCGGCCTCGGGGTATTGCGTCAGTTCAGGCATATTCGCGTCTTTCGTTCGCCGCGCGGGGCGGCATTGTCATTCGATCTCGACGTCTTTTGTCTTCGGGAAGACCGGGATCTCGAACACTTCGGATTTCGTCTGGAGCGTGTTCAGGGCGATTTGGGCATAGAGCGCGACGGTGTAGCGCGCCTTGCGCCTGGGAGGTTCGACGTGCTCCAGGAACGTCAGCGGCACGTCGAGCACCGCGCTGTTGTTCGGCTGGAGGACGAGCGAGGAGCGGCGCGGATGGGATTTCCGCGGGGCGTCCTCGCCGGGCATCTCGTCGGGCCAGGCGAGCTTCCAGTCCTCGTCCTTGAGTTCGCCGGACTTGCCCGGCTCGCAGAATGCGTAGTACAGGCGGATGTTGTCCGTCTCGTTCATGTACCATTCGTCGACGGAGACGACCGAAACGTCCTGGTTTTTGAGCAGGAAGGTCATGGACTGGTTCGGCACGCCGAGCGTGTAGTCGAGGCGCAGGTAGCCGTGCTCCAGGGACATTTTCGCCGTGACCTGCTGGAAATACCTCGTCTCGTCGAACTCGCGCTGCACGCCGGGCTCGGCGGAGCACGCGCCGAGGATCAGAAGCGCAGCCAGGGCGGAGAGGATTCTCGTCGTTTTCTTCATTTTCCGGTCGCTTTCTCCGGTTCCCGCCCGCCGTTTCCGCACGGCCGGGAAACCGTCTGCATGGTTCCGGCAGGGATCAGCCGCGGGGGGCCGTCGCGCCGGATTCGAGGGCGTCGCGCACGTCGTCGTTGACGCCGGTATACTTCGGATTGCCGGGCATGATGCCGCGGTTCGACTGCTTGATGAAGTTCACGAACAGCTCGACCTCCGGGCAGCTCGGGATGGTCTTCTCGATCTGCTCCAGCGCGTGCGGGCTGTTCAGCCCCTCGAAGAAGAACGTCTTGATCGCGCGGCGGATCGCCAGGCGGGCGTCCGAGCTGATGTTCGCGCGGCGCAGACCGATCGTGTTCGGCCCGCAGATGAAGTTCGTCTCGCGGAGCATGCAGAACGGGGGGATGTCCTGTCCGATCAGGGAGGTCGGGGCGACCATCGCCAGCGCGCCGATGCGGCAGAACTGGTGGACCAGGACGAACCCGCTCATGACCGCGCCGTCGCCGACCTGCACGTGGCCGGAGAGCTGCGTGTGGTTCGCGATCGTCGCATGGTCGCCGATCACCACGTCGTGCGCCACATGCACGAACGCCATCAGCAGCACGTGGTTGCCGACGACCGTCTTCAGCTGTTCGAACGGCGGACGGTGGATCGTGACGAACTCGCGGATGACCGTGTGGTGCCCGATCTCGCAGTAGGAGACGAGCCCGCGGTAGAAACGGTGGTCCTGCGGCTCCGCGCCGACCAGGGCGTTCATATAGATGCAGCAGTCCGATCCGATCGTGGTATAGCGGCAGATCTTCACGTGGGCGTCGATATAGCAGTTGTCGCCGATCTTCACGTTGTCTTCAATGACGGCATACGGCCCGATTTCGACGTTTTTGCCGATCTGGGCGTCGGGGGAGACGATCGCGGTAGGGTGAATCATGACAAGTCCTTTCGGGTTCCGGCGCAACGAGGCGCGCCTGTAAAAAAAGATGCTCCCATAATATACCCCGCTTCCCCACGCTTATCAAGCGCGTTTCTTATATTTAAAGAAAATTTCTTCCCCGGACCGCCGGGCTGCCCTCCCCCCGCCCCCGACGAAACGGGAATACGCTCACATCCGTTTGAAACGGGACGGCTTCGCCCGGAACGCCGCGAGGAACGGGAACAGGAACGGCGGGCAGACGGCGAAGTACGGCAGGAACCCGGTGAACAGCGTCCACGGCAGCAGAGCGCGCGGCTTCTGTTTCAGCAGGGAGAGCACGGGCGCGACGGCAAACGCCGCAAGCGGGGCGGCGGCCCAAAGCATCAGGCGCGTCCAGTTCGTGCAGACCGCGGGGACGAACGGCGACCAGTCCAGCCAGACGGCGGCCGGGACCAGGCACAGCAGCAGGACCGCGGCGGCGGCCGCGCCCATCACGCGGAATTTGTTGCCGCGCTGGAGCAGCAGCCCGGCGAGCGCGGGGACCATCCACCAGATGTTCAGCGGCATGAGCAGCGCAGTCGCCCAGCAGAACAGGATCGACGTCACGAAGAACAGCACGAATCCGCACGCCATGAACTTGAGGTAGAAAAACATCTGAAGGCAGAACCCGGCAAGCGCGAGCGACGCCGGATCGGCATACGGGAAGAACAAATCGAGCTTCAGGCCGCGGTAAACGGTCATGTTCAGCGCGCCGATCGCCGGCTCCGTCCCGCCCGACATGATGGAGCGGATCAGCCCTTCGCACGACGCGGGCAGGAACAGATCCAGCATGACCGTGGTCAGCGCGCTCCACAGCAACGCCATTTTCCACGGCAGGTACAGGCGGGCGGTCAGGTAGACCAGCCCCGCCGCGACCACATAGCCGAGGCGCGACGGCGCGAACTCGCCGAACGGGATCACGGCAAAAAGCATCGCCAGCAGGAACGCCCCCTGCGCGTATTTCACGTGCCGGACGTGTTCCGCGTCGACGTCGGAGAGCGAGGCGACGCGCTTCTGCATCGGCTTCACGCTGCGGAACCGCCATTCGTAGGCGGTCCAGATGGAAAGGACGCCGTCGCGGAAGCGTATTTTCTTTCCTTCCGAGGGCTTGCGCGGATAATAGGAGACCGGCACTTCATACGGGTGGATGCCGAGGCGCAGGAGCTTCGCCGTGATCTCCGGCTCCCATTCGAATCCGTCCCCCTCCAGGTCCTCCGCCAGCGCGCGGATCAGGCAGCCGCGGAACGTCTTGTAGCAGGTCGCCTCGTCCGTGAGGTTCGCGTTGAACATCAGATTGATCAGGAACGTGAGGCTGAGCGCGCCGAGGTAGTACCCCGGCGACGAGTAGATGCGGTTGCGGTTGCTCTCCTCGCGCGAACCGTACACCACCTCGCATTCGCCGTTGAAGATCGGCGCCGCGCAGGCGGCGTAGTCGCGCGGGTCGTATTCGAGGTCGGCGTCCTGGATGATGACCGCCTCGCCCGTCGTGACCGGGATCGCGCGCTTCACGGCGGAGCCTTTGCCGCCGTTCTCCTTGTCGATGCAGACCGCCTGCACGCCGGGATGCGCTTCGATCCAGGCGCGGATGAGCTCGGGAGACGCGTCCGTGGAACCGTCGTTCACGATCACGAGCTCCAGCGGCATGCCGGGCGTCTGCGCCGCCGCCACCCGGTCGAGCATGGACACAACGGTCCTCTCCTCGTTGAAGACCGGGATCACGACGGACAGCAGATTCGGCATGGCGGGCCTTTCGGACGGGGGACGCGCCCCGGAACGTTACATGGCGTCGGGGATGCCGATCGTCAGGGCGGCAAGCCCGTCCGCGAGGATGTCGCGCACGGCGAAGCAGAGCGCGAGGCGCATCGTGCGGACCGCGGGGTCGCCGGCGTTCAGCACCTGTTTCTCGCGGTAGAAGCGGTTGAAGAGTTTCGCGAGGTCGAGCAGGTAGTTCACGAGGATGGAGCAGTCCATCTTGTCGGCGGCGGACCGGATGGCGTCGGCGTAGCGCAGGGACGCCACGGCGAGCGACTTTTCCTCCGGCGAATCCGCCAGCGACCAGTCGACCGAGGCGGGGTCGAACGCGATGCCCGCGTCCTGGCACTTCCGCACGATGGAGTTGATGCGGGCGCAGACGTACTGCACGTAGGGGCCGGTGTCGCCCTCGAATTTCAGCGACGCCTGCGGGTCGAACATGATCGTGGTCTTCGGGTTGAACTTCAGCAGCATGAACTTCAGCGCGCCCATGCCGATGGTCTCGCTGCGCGTTTCCAGGTCGGCGGGCGGCTCCTCGCCTTCCTTCACGCGTTCCAGCGCGGCGGACTTCGCGAGGCTGTGCATCTCGTCGAAGAGGTCGTCCGCGTCGACCACGGTCCCCTCGCGGCTCTTCATGCGGCCGGACGGCAGGTTGACCATGCCGTAGGAGAGGTGGAACAGGCTGTCCGCCCAGGGGTAGCCGAGGCGGCCGAGGATCGTGAAGAGCATGCGGAAATGCAGGTTCTGTTCGTCGCCGACGACCCAGATCATGGTGTCCGGGCGGTGCTCCTCGTGCTTGAGGATCGTGGTGCCGATGTCCTGCGTGATGTAGACGCTGGTGCCGTCCTTGCGGAGGAGCACCTTTTCGCCGAGCTTGCCCAGGTCGACCGTGACCGCGCCGTCCGCGCGCTTGCCGAAGATGCCCTTCGCGAGGGCGTCGGCGATGACGTCCTTGCCGAGCAGATAGGTCTGGCTTTCGAGGTAGGTCTTGTCGAAATGCACGCCCATGCGGCGGTACGTCTCGTTGAACCCGTCGATCACCCACTTGTTCATGGTGGTCCACAGGGCGCGGACCTCGGGGTCGCCGGCTTCCCACTTGCGGAGCATCTCCTGCGCCTGCCTGCCGAGCTCGGTCTCGAGGAAGAGGTCGTCGGAGGACTTGTCGGCGAGTTCGGGCCGCGCGGCTTTCAGCGCCTTGACCTCGTCGGACAGCATCTGGTTGAACTTGACGTAGAAATTGCCGACGTAGTGGTCGCCCTTGATCCCCGCCTGGTCCGGCGTGACGCCGTTTCCGGTCAGCTTGTAGGCGAGCATGGATTTGCAGATATGGATGCCGCGGTCGTTGATGAGGTTGACGGGCACGACCGTATGTCCGGCGCGCGCCATCACGCTGGCGAGCGACATGCCGATGCAGTTGTTGCGGACGTGGCCGAGGTGCTGCGGCTTGTTCGTGTTCGGCGCGGAGAACTCGATGAGGATCTTGCGGCGGGAGCCCTCCGGGAACGGCACGTCGGCGAGGAGCGACTTCACGTCCGCGGCGGAGTCGCGGAACAGCGCGGCGGGCTTGAGCGTGATGTTCACGAACGCCTTGATCTTTTCGGCGGAAACCACGTCCGGGTCCTTCATCAGGAGCCCGGCGGTCTCAGCCGCCAGCGCGTCCGGCGCGCTTTTCAGCGCCTTCGCGAGGCGGAAACAGTTCACGGTCAGGTCGCCGTTCATGCCGGCGGGGCACGGCTCCCACGGGATATCGAACGAGGCATCAAGGGAACGCGAGGCGCGGAACGAATCCGCCAGACGGGAGAGGCATTGGATTTTCATGAAGCAGAAAGAGGTTGGTATGGGGAAAGATTAATGCGTTGTGCGGATCAGCGTGACCGGGGCGGACGGCTTCACGCGGATGACATAGTCCCCGAGCGCGGCGGGGAGCAGAGCGGTCATGCAGCGCGGGATGGTCGTCACCGCGCCGCGCACCTCCACGTCCACCGGGCCGCTGATGGCGGTCAGCAGATGGAAACTGCGCGTGGAGCGGGTCGTGTCCGGCCAGTCTCCGACGAGGCGGAGCTCGTCGCAGTGGAACTGCGGGCAGCGGTTGATGATCGCGTATTTGCGGTTGCGCGCCGCCTTGTCGCTGACGCCCGTGATGCGTGCCGGAGTGCGGTCCACGAAGTCGATGCAGCGGAGCCCTTCCTCGACGTGAAGCTCCTGGTCGGGATCGGGGCGTCCCCAGTCGTTCAGCAGGTAGTCGGTGTTGCTGTTCTGCTGGATGTCGAGCACGAGGTTTCCGGGGTCGATGCAGTGTACGCGCCCGGCGTTCACGAAGTACGCGTCGCCCGCCACGGCGTCGAAGGACTGGAGCACGCTCTCCACGTCGGGCGTGGACAGCAGTTCCAGGAACCAGTGCCGCGTGGCGTTCGCGCGGATGCCGACCATGATCTTCGTCCCCGGTTCGGCGTCCAGCACGTACCACATCTTCGTCTTCGGCTCCGCGCCGTTGCCGATCTGACGGGCGGCGTTCTCGTCCGGATTCACCTGGAGCGGGATGCGTTCGCCCGTGTCGATGATCTTCACGAGCAGCGGGAACCGCGTTTCGCGCGTCATGTCCCCGATCAGGTAGGACGGCCCGAGCATCGTGCAGAGTTCGTGCAGCGTCTTTCCCGCCAGGGGACCGTTCGAGATCACGCTCTCCGCGCCCTCGCGGTCGCAGATGTCCCACGCCTCGCCGAACCTGCCTTCCTCCGCGGGAAGTTCGCGGTTCAGGACGCGCGCGAGTTTGACGCCGCCCCACGACGTCCGGCGGTACATCGGCTCGAACAGCAGCGGGTACAGTTCATCTTTGGAAAGAGTTGTCATCGGCAGAAAATCCGTTCATGTTTTTAACTTTTTGCTTATACAATATACAACGGCAACCGGAAATAACAAACCGCGCGGCGCTTTTTTTTCGAAAAAAGCGTACGACGCGCCGGAGCCCCCCTGCCCCGCCCGGCACGCCGGAACGGGACCGCATCCCCCGCAGAGACCTCCGGCGGCTCAGGCGTCAGGCGTTCTTCATGCGTCCGAAGAGATTGCCGTATTTCTTCAGGTTCAGGGACTCGACGAACGACGCGATCTTGGTTGTGGTGGAGCACGGGTCGATGGAGGCGTCCATGCAGTCGCCCTCGAGCGCCAGCATCGGCAGGCCGACCTCCTCGAGCTCCTCGCGGAGAAGCTTCGTGAACGGACGGTCTGCGAGGCTGCACCGTCCGAACCCGTGCGTGTACAGGATGCAGCCGGTGAACTTCGCCTTCGCCGAAATGTCCTTCACGTACTTCACGCGGAGTTTCGGGTCCAGGAATCCGGTCGTGAGGAGCTTCCGGGCGAGCGATTCGTACGGGTGCTTCGGGTCGAGCGGTCCCCAGCCGACGAAATTGGTCTCCTCGAACACGATCGGCGCGTTGCAGACGGTCTCGATATAGTCGAGGTGCTTGGAGTCGTAGAACGGCGGCAGATGGAGCCAGAGCAGGCGGTGGGTGTCGTCGATGGAATAGCGTTTTTCCGCCCATTCCTTCTTCTGGAGCAGCTCCTCGTAGTAGGTCTTCTGGATGTCGACGAGCTCCTGCGTGCCCCAGAGCTGGCTGAAGATGACCGCGTTGTACACCGCCTGCGACCCGCGGATCAGCGGCGGCGAGGTCCAGCGCAGTTCGTTGCATTTGCGCGAGTAGTCCGTCGCGATATTGGACAGCACGCACGCCTCCTCCAGGCGCGCCGGATCGAGCTTGCGGCCGAACGCCTCCTCCATCCGCTCCACGGACTGGCGCAGGCCGTCGGCGATCTGCCCGACCGCGTTGGTGTTCATGATGCTGATCGGCGTCTGGAGCGAGAAGAAACGGTCCTCGAAGCCGTAGGTGCGCGCGAGGTCGGCGAAGATGCGTTCGCCCTGCTGGCACGGCTGGCTGGTGGAGACGGCGAAATCCGGCGTCTTCAGCGGCAGCCCCTCCAGCATGCGCAGGAAGGAGCAGGTCTGCTGGTCGAATCCCCTGCGCGCCGCGGTGTCGAGCGCGGCTTTCACGCGCTTCGTGCTGCGTCCGAAGAGCGCGGCGTACGTTTCCAGCGTCAGGATCCGCGCGCCGAACGCGTTCAGGATCTCGGTCGGGAAGAAGAGGTTGCGCCAGACGGTCGGCTTGTCCTTTTCCCCGAAGAGGAAGGTGCGTTTGTTGCCGACCACGCGCATGGCGACGGATTTCTGGCGCGTGGGCTCGTACTGGACGGGGTCCGGGTCGAGCTTGCCGCGCAGCTTGCTGTATTCGAGCGCGAGGACCGCCGCGCCGAGCGCGCCCATCACGTTGTGGAATTCCGGGATGATGATCTCGCACCCGGTGATCTCCTTCATGAAGTACGCCACGGCATGGTTCGACGCCACGCCGCCCTGGAACAGGATCGGGTGCGACGGGTCGTGGTGCATCAGCATCTGCCCGACGCCGTTCAGGATCGTGCGCGCCTGCGCCCGGCATGCCCCGGCGAGCAGGTCGCCCATCGGGATGCGGTTTTTGAACTTGTTGATGGACGTGGCGGAGAGCACGGCGCAGACGGAGCTGAACTCGGTCTTCGCGTCGTAGTTCACCTTGTCCGCCATTTCCTCGACCGGGATGCCGAGCTTGGCGGCGACGCTGTCGAGGTAGCTGCCCGTGCCCGCGGCGCACACGCCGGACATCATGGACACCCACATGCCCATTTTGTGGTTGAACACCATGCACTTGCTGTCCTGCCCGCCGCAGTCGATGATCGCGTCGACATTCGGATAGTAGCGTTTCGCCCCGGCCACATGCGCGGAGACTTCGCTGACCTGGAAATCGTACGGGATGAAGCGCTTCGTGTCCTCCACGATCTGGCTGCCCGTCACGACCGTGCAGGCGATGTCCCCCGTGGAAATATTCCCGGACGCGTCCCGCGCGGCATCGCCGACGAGCCCGCCGGCGTCGATTCCGGCTTCGGAGAAGAACGTCGCCAAAGTCTTTTTCAGCGCGCCCATGTTGCAGCGGCCGCAGGAATTGCAGCGGCCCGAGCAGGAAAGCTGTCCGGATTCGACGGGCTTCGTGCGCTGGTAGGTCGTATGCACCACGCGCCCCTTGTCGGTGATGACGACGGCCTTGAATGTCGTGGACCCGATATCGATCCCGAGGTAATATTTCATCAAAAGCACCCAAAAGCAAATGTGTTAGATAAAAAATTATCTATATAATATATCACTTCTCCGCGCCTTTTCCAATCGAAAAAGAAAATAAAAGACATTCCCCCCCGCACGGGCGTAAAAAGGAAAGCCCCCGCGCCGTTTCCGGAGCGGGGACTGTGAATACATGCCGGACAGGACTTATTTCGTGCCGGAGCGAAGCCAGGCTTCGACGAACTGGTCCAGGTCGCCGTCGAGCACGGCGGCGGTGTTGCCCGTCTCCACGCCGGTGCGGAGATCCTTCACCATCTGATACGGCTGAAGCACGTAGGAGCGGATCTGGTTGCCCCAGGAGTTGTCCGTCTTCTCGCCGGAGATCTGCGCCGCCTGCTGACGGCGTTTTTCCTCTTCGAGTTCGTACAGGCGAGCCTTCAGCATCTGCATCGCCATCGCGCGGTTCTTGTGCTGGGAGCGTTCCACCTGGCAGGAGACGACCACGCCGGTCGGCAGGTGGGTGATGCGGACCGCGCTGTCCGTACGGTTCACGTACTGGCCGCCCGCGCCGGACGCGCGGTAGGTGTCGACGCGGAGGTCCTTCTCGTCGATCTCGATGTCGATCTCGTCCTCGATCTCCGGAAAGGCGTCGACGGAGGCGAACGACGTATGGCGGCGCGCGTTGGCGTCGAACGGGGAGATGCGGACGAGGCGGTGCACGCCGCGTTCGGCGCGCATGTAGCCGTAGACGAACTCGCCGGTCACTTTCAGGACCGCGCTCTTGATGCCTGCCTCGTCGCCGGGCTGCATGTCGATGATCTCGTCCTGGAATCCGCGGCGTTCGAACCAGCGGCGGTACATGCGGAGCAGGATGCTTGCCCAGTCGCAGGACTCGGTGCCGCCCGCGCCCGCATGGATGTACACGAAGCTGTTGCAGCGGTCGAACTTGCCGGAAAGGAAGCTCACGATCTCGAGCTTGGAAAGCGCGGCTTCGAGCTTCGCCCAGGCGTCGTCGGATTCCTCCAGGAACGACGGGTCCTCCTCGGCGAGTTCGGCGATCGCGAGGAAGTCGTCCGCCTCGCGCTTGAGCTTGTTGAACGGCTCCACGATGTTCTTGCAGGAGGAGAGTTTCTGCACGGTCGCCTGCGCCTTCTCCTTGTCGTCCCAGAAATCGTTCTGCGCCATGGTCTTTTCGATCTCGGCGATCTGCGCCAGAGTCTCGTCCACGTGCAGATAGCTCGACAGCTTCGACAGGCGTTCGGTCAGGTCCGCGCCGTGCGCTTTGACTTCGTCAATGGTCATTCGTCGTCTCCGGGGGGATTATGCCAGGCTGCGCACGAGCGCCACGGCGTCGGCGACCGCCTGTCCGATGGCGTCCCAGTTTCCGGCGCGCATGTCGGCGGTCTTGCCGAGCCAGGTGCCGCCGACCGCCGCGATCTCCGGGACCGCCAGGTAGTCCGCCGCGTTCGCGCTCGTCACGCCGCCGGTGGGCATGAAGCGGACGCCGAGATGCTTATAGGGCGCAATCAGGGACTTCAGGAACTTCACGCCGCCCGCGGCCTCCGCCGGGAAATACTTCAGGAAACGGCAGCCCAGCTCCATCGCCTGTTCCGCCTCGGACGGGGTGCACACGCCCGGCGCGAACGGGAATCCGCATTTCACGGCTTCCTTCACGACGGTCGGGTTGAAGCCAGGTGCCACGGCGAACTTCGCGCCCGCCTCGAACGCCCGGTGCAGGTCGCGCACGTTCAGCACGGTGCCCGCGCCCAGGTAGAGGCCGGGGAACTCCTTCGCGGCCGCGCGGATGACGCTCTCCGCGGCTTCGGTGCGGAACGTGATCTCGGCCGCCGGAAGCTGTTTCTCCTGGAGGACCGAGCACATTTTGAGGCCGTCTTCGAGGTTGTCGAGGACCAGGACCGGGACGATCCGGATCGCGCTCAGGCGGTCAAGAGCGGCTTTGACGTTCTGCTGAAAAAGTTCCATGTTTGTCTGCCTTTCCGTATATGATTTGTTTGTCGTTGCGTTTTTCCGTGAGGCGCGCGCCCGTTCATTTCTTCTTCATCACGAGCTTCGCCGCGCCGCCGTTCACCGCTTCCTCCGTGATGACGCATTCCGCCACGTCCTTGCGCGACGGCACGTCGTACATCACGTCCAGCATGATGCTCTCCATGATGGAGCGGAGGCCGCGCGCGCCCGTGCCCTTTTCGTAGGCTTTCTTCGCGAGCGCGGCGATGGCGCCGTCCGTGAAGGACAGCTTCACGCCTTCCATTTCCATGAGCGCGGTGTACTGGCGCACGATCGAGTTCTTCGGCTCGGTCAGGATGCGCTTCAGCGCCTCCTCGTCGAGCGGGGTGAGCGCGGCCGTGACGGGCATGCGGCCCATGAACTCGGGGATCATGCCGAAATGCACGAAATCCTCCGGCTCCACGGCGGAGAGCGGCGATTCGAGCAGGAGCCTGTTCTCCTCCTCGGTGCGCTTGTCCTCCTCGCTGGCGTTCTCCGTGCCCTGCGTGAAGCCGAGCACGTGACGCCCCACGCGGCGCTGGACGATCTTGTCCAGCCCCACGAACGCGCCGCCGCAGATGAAGAGGATGTTCGAGGTGTCGACGTGCAGGTATTCCTGCTGCGGGTGCTTGCGGCCGCCCTTCGGCGGGACGTTGGAGACGGTGCCTTCGAGGATCTTCAGCAGCGCCTGCTGCACGCCTTCGCCGGAAACGTCGCGCGTGATGGAGACGTTCTGGCTCTTCTTCGCGATCTTGTCGATCTCGTCGACGTAGATGATGCCGACCTGCGCGCGGTCGAGGTCGTAGTCGGCGGCCTGCACGAGGCGCAGGATGATGTTTTCCACGTCCTCGCCCACGTACCCGGCTTCCGTCAGGGTCGTGGCGTCGGTGATGCAGAACGGCACGTCGAGCATCTTCGCGAGGGTGCGCGCGATGAGCGTCTTGCCGCTGCCCGTGGGGCCGATCAGCAGGACGTTGCTCTTGTCCAGGTCGACGTCGGAGGAATCGTAGAGGTTTTTCGATTTCAGGCGGTTGTAGTGGTTGTGAACGGCGACGGACAGGATCTTCTTCGCCTGTTCCTGGCCGATCACGTAGCGGTCGAGCTCCGCCTTGATGTCAGCGGGCGTCGGAACGTCCAGATGGTCCACGAACGACGGCAGGCGGCCGGACTTTTCGGCGGCGGGTTCGAAATCGTCGTCCGCGCCATCGACCGTCACACGGCTTTTCGGCGGCGTGCCGGGAAAGCCGTTCCGGCTGAACAGCGTGTCGCAGATGGACACGCAGCCGCGGCAGATGGACGCGCCGCTCGGCCCGGTCAGCAGGCCGCCCTTCACCTCGTCTTCCGTGCGTCCGCAGAACGAACAGCGTTCGGGTTTCTTCATGGCTCAGCTCCCCTTGACTTTGAGGGCGGCGACGTCCGCGCGGGGCGGCAGGACATGGTCGACAAGGCCGTACGCCACGGCTTCCTCGGCGGACATGAAGTAGTCGCGCTCGGTGTCGCGTTCGATCTTCTTCAGCGTCTGGCCGGAGTGCTTCGCCAGGATGGCGTTCAGCGCGGCTTTCGTCCGCAGGATCTCCTTCGTGTGGATCTCGATGTCCGTCGCCTGGCCTTCCGCGCCGCCGAGGACCTGGTGGATCATGATGCGCGCGGACGGCAGGGCGTAGCGCTTGCCCTGCGTTCCGGCGGAAAGCAGCACCGCCGCCATAGACGCCGCCTGCCCCATGCAGAACGTGCAGACGTCGCACGGGAGCGACTGGATCGTGTCGTAGATGGCGAGCCCGGCGGTCACCACGCCGCCCGGCGAATTGATGTACAGGGAGATGTCCTTCTTCGGGTCCTCGCTCTTCAGGAACAGCAGTTCCGCCACGACGAGGTTCGCGATGGCGTCGTCGATGGGATCGCCCAGCAGGATGATGCGGTCGCGGAGCAGACGGGAATAAATGTCATAGGAACGTTCGCCGTTTCCGGTTTGTTCGACGACGATGGGCACGAGGGTGTTGCGGGTTCCGGTCGGTTTCATGGTTTCATCTCCTTGTCTTCTTGTTTTCGATTCTCTGTCAAAAATGCGCGGCCTTCGTGCTTCTTTCGACGCGCAAAGGCCGGTCATTCTGCTGGCGGAATGGCCAGTCCTTGATAAAAAACGCCGAAAGGAGCTGGTACTCCTCCGGCGTTCCGTTCGTTTTTTACTTCGCGGCGGCTTTCATGCGGCGTTCCGCGAGCACGCCGAGGGTCTTCTCCACGAGGAGCTCGATCTCAAGCTCGTTGAGACGGCCGGTGCGCTGGAGGATCTCGGCGAGGCGGGCGGGCTCCATGCGGGTCTGCTGCGCCATGTTCTGGATCGCCTGGGCGATTTCCTGCTCGGAGAGCTTGACTTCCTCGATCCTGGCGATCTTGCGCATGATGAAGTTCTTGCGGAGCTGTTCGGAGGCTTTCTTCTTCGCCTCTTCCATGTGCTGGTCCTTCTCGGCTTCGAACTTCTCAAGGGCTTCCTTGTCCTGTCCGACCGCGTACTGGAGCAGCTTGTACTCGTTGTCCGTGGCGGTCTCGAGCGACTTCTTCGGCAGGTCGAACTGCGGCGCCTTTTCGAGGATGGCGGCCTGGATGGACTCCATCGTCTTGGAACGGCTCATGATCTCCGCCTGGCGGGTCGCGAGGTCGTGGTAGAACTTCGTCAGCTCTTCGGCGGACTTGAACTCCATCTTCTCGGCGAGCTTCGCCATGTCTTCGATCGGCTCGCGGCGCTGGCCGTCGTGGATCTTCATCTTGTAGGTGACCTTCTTGCCGCGGAGGCCTTCCTCGCGCCAGTCGGCGGGGAACTCGGCGGTGAATTCGCGTTCGTCGCCGACGGACGCGCCGGTGAGCGCGGCGTTCACGCCGGGGATCATTTCCTGTCCGATCAGGTAGATCCAGGCGGAATCGTTCTTGACCGCGCGCTTCAGGGAATCGGAGGCGTCTTCGGGGAGCGCGAAATCGCTCTCGTAGGAGACGTGGAGCATGTCGCCTTCCTTCGCAGCGTCCTCGATCTTCACGAAGCTGCTGTACTGCGCCTTGGCGCGTTCGATGAGGTCTTCCTCGATCTTGGCGACGTCCTCGGAGGCCGCGACTTCGCCGAGGTCCTTGTAGTCCGGGAGCTCGAATTCGGGCGCGATCTCGAAATCGCATTTCATCGTGAATTCCTTGCCCTCTTCGAGCGTCCCTTCCGGCTCGAGCTTGCTATAGGAGATGATGTCGAGCTCGTCGGCCTTCTTGGAGAGCAGGTCGTACGCGGCGACCTGGACCAGGCGTCCGGCTTCCTCGTCGATGTAGCCTTTATAGCGCGCCTTCACCATGGCGATCGGGGCCTTGCCGGGACGGAATCCGGGGATCTGCGCCTTGCGGGCGACGCCCTTCGCGGCGGTCAGGAAAAGGTCTTTGGAGGCTTCCGCGGGGAGCACGAATTTCGCGTCGCGGCCGCAGACGTCGGTGTCGGTGATGGTGAGGGTGAATTGTTCTTTCCAGGTGGGATTGGACATGTTCGTCTTGCCTTCGTGATTGGTTATCTGAATGTTGTGTCGGTAACGGATCCGGACGGTCCCGCGCGGTTGCGGGGACCTTCTCAAAAAAGATTTGAGTATGTAATATACACCCTTTTCTCCTGATTTTCAATCCGCTTTCCCGCTTTTTTCTTATTATTTCGCGTACGGGCCGGACAAATGGGAAAAAAGGCGGTTTCCGGAACCATCTCTCCGTTGCAGGCTCTCAACCTTCCTGCCCTGAGGTTACGCGGGAAATGCCAGCATCGGTTTCTTTCCCCCTTTTTGACGCCCCGGTTTCGACAGAGTGCATTCATAAACAACCGCACTCGGAAGGAGAAATACTATGAATAAGAACATAGTATCTTTTTACTGGAGCCGTCTGGGCTATGTATCACTTATCATGCACAACCTGGGACCCGACACGATCATCACACTTTTTCAACTCGGAGTAGAATTTTGTAAGGCATTGCTTCATTTGCTGCAGATTCCAATGTGACAGACATGAAAAACCCGGTCTGGCGGGGAGGACAAGTCCTCCACTTTAGCAGTGCCGGGCTTCGCTTCCGGCACTTAGGACGCAATGCGTCACGCTTCGCTGGGGGCGGCTGCGCCGCCTCGGTAAGCTCGCTTACGCTCGACTGTCTTTTTTCCGCGAAACGCGAACGGCAACGTTTTTTAGTTCAACAAGGCAGGGGGGGGCGACATGAAAAAACCCGGTCCGGCGGGGAGGACAAGTCCTCCACTTTAGCAGTGCCGTGCTTCGCGACGGCACAAGGACTGGTCCCTGACTGCTGCAGCGCTCTGCTTCGCGTAAGCGCAAAAAAGCAAAAAACCGGTCCGGCGGGGAGGACAAGTCCTCCACTTTAGCAGTGCCGTGCTTCGCGACGGCACATGAACTGGTCCTTGACTGCTGCAGCACTCTGCTTCGCGTAAGCGCAAAAAAGCAAAAACCCGGTCCGGCGGAAACCGGATCGGGTTCGGAGTTTCGGAGAAACTGTCGGGAGTGAATTACTGACCGACGGCCCAGCGGGCGAAACGCTTGACGGTGGCCTTCGGGAAGAGCTTGCCGAAGGTGGTCTTGTTGTCAAGGATCCAGGGCTGGTTCACGAGGCAGATCTCGCCGTACCAGCTGTTGATCTTGCCGGCGACGATCTTCTCGATGATGTTCTCGGGCTTGCCGCTCTCCTTGAGCTGGGCGGTGGCGATTTCCTTTTCGTGGGCGATCGCGTCGGCCGGGACTTCGGAGGAGTTGACGTACTGCGGATTGGAGGCGCAGATCTGGAGGCAGGTGTTCTTGATGCCGGCTTCGTCGATTTCGCCGCCGATGTCGAGGAGGACGCCGATCTTTCCGTTGAAGTGGATGTAGTAGGCGATCTTCTGGTCGGTGGTGTAGCGGAGGGCGCGGCGGATGATCATCTTCTCGCCGAACTTGGAGAACAGGGCGGCGAGCTCGGTCTCTTCGGACTTCTGCGCGGCCTCGGTGACGTCGCCGTCGCCGGTGGTGTTCGCGAGGATCTTCTTCGCGGCGCCGTTGCCGTATTCGAGGAACTTTTCGTTGTTGGCGACGAAGTCGGTCTCGCAGCAGACTTCGAGCATGAGCGCCTGGTTGCCGTCGACGGCGACGAAGATCTTGCCTTCTGCGGTGGCGCGGTCGGCGCGGTGCGCGCTCTTGGCGATACCGGCCTTGCGGAGGATATCGACAGCGGCTTCAATGTCGCCGTTCGCTTCGATGAGGGCCTTCTTGCACTCGCCCATGCCTGCGTCGGTCTTGTCGCGCAGTTCCTTGACCATTTGCGGGGTGATAGCTGCCATGATTATTTCTCCTCGGGTTTCACATCGGATTTCTTGAGTTCGGACAGGTCTTTGACTTCCTTGGCGGGAGCCTTGCGGCGCGGAGCGGCCTTCTTCTCGCCGTCGGCGGCAGCGGCATCCTTGCGGGCCGCGGGGCGGCGGGACGGACGGCGGGCGGGACGCTCGTCGCTCTTTGCCGCCTTGTCATCGGCGCCCTTCTTCTCGGCGCGTTCGGCTTCGGCCTTCGCCTTGTCTTCGGCGACTTTGACCTTGTAGAGTCCGAGGGCGTCGTTGATGGCGGCGACGAAGGTGTCCATGATGATCTTGATGGACTTCACGGCGTCGTCGTTGGCGGCGACCGGGTAAGCGATGTTTTCAGGATTGCCGTTGGTATCGACGATGGCGATGATCGGGATGTTGAGCTTCTGGGCTTCCTTCACGGCGGTCTCGTCGTGGCAGACGTCGACGACCACGACCACGTCGGGCAGGCGCTTCATGTCGGCGATGC
The DNA here is from genome assembly GCA_902780135.1 of uncultured bacterium. GTDB lineage: Bacteria > Verrucomicrobiota > Lentisphaeria > Victivallales > UBA1829 > UBA1732. The sequence continues at coordinate 15,723 of CACZEK010000004.1, read as the reverse complement.
CGTCGAGGTTGCGGTGCAGCTTGACGCCCTGGCGCGCCAGGCGGACGATCTCTTTCTTCTTGAGGTTGGAGTTTTCCTCGTCGTTCACGATGTCGTCGATCTCGCGCATCTTCTTCACGGACTTGCGGATCGTTTCGATGTTGGTGAGCGTGCCGCCCATCCAGCGTTCGGACATGTAGAACATTTCGGTTTCTTCCGCGGCGTTGCGGACGACCTGCTGCGCCTGGCGCTTCGTGCCGACGAACAGGATGCGGGATCCCTTCATGACTTCACGCTGCAGGAAATTGCAGGCGTCGCCGATCTGGCGGATGGTTTTGGTGAGGTCGATGATCGAGATACCGTTCTTCGCCCCGTAGACGTAATCTTTCATCTTGGGGTTCCAGCGCTTCGTCTGATGCCCGAAATGGCACCCGGCTTCCAACAGGTCTTTGACAGAGATGGCCATAATTCCATCCGCCTTTCTTCGTTCCGGCTCTTTTCCTCCGCGGTTGTTGTCGGTTGGCGCGGAGCAAGATACCTTCTTGTTCAGTTGTGCGCATCCGCCCGCGGGGTTGGTTGGGTGCGGGGGGAACCGGCATACGGCCGGCCCGGATGCGTTGAGAAAACGTAGCATATAATATACACCGGAAGACGGAAAATGCAAGCGCCCTTCCGCTTTTTTATAGATTATCGGAATACAGGATGCTCTTTCCTGCCTGAAACGCATCCGTCCGCCCGCATCCGGGCAAGGCGCGGAACCGGGTTTCCGGTCCCGGACTGACGCCTTTAAGTTTGTTTAAGATGCACGCGGGAGACGGAATCGGACGGATTACGGTTCGTAGTCCTGATACGTCTTCCCGTCGGAGTCGACGGCTTTCGGGTCCGCGCCGAGCTTCAGCAGGGCGTTCACGACGGCGGCGTTGCCCGACTCGGCGGCATACATCAGCGCGGTCTTGTTCTTCGCGCCTTTGGAATTCGGGCTGGCGCCGAGCTTGACGAGCGCCTGGATGACCTCGGGCTTCGTCTTCGCGCCGTTCGCGGCGTACAGCAGGGGCGGGAGCTTGACGAGCGGATGCCGGACCTTCAGGTCGAGCGGGGTCGAGGCGTCTTTGCAGGACAGCAGGAACGCGTCGAGGTTTTTGTCGATCAGGTGGAACACGAGCGGGACCTGCTTATTGACTTTGATCTGGTTCGGATTGCCGCCGAGCCTGATGCACTTCGCGAAGGCGCGGCCGCGCTCCAGCCCGACCGCGGCGATCATCGCCTGAGCAAGCAGAGGGGCGGTCCTGACCTTTTTCGCGACGGCTTCCTTGTACAGACGGTCGAGTTCGTCGGGACGGTCCTGTTTGGCGGCCTCCTCCATGTCGGCGCAGACGGGGAGTTTCGCCCCCGCCTCCTTCAGCATGGCGGCGATCTCGTCGAGGCCCTTCATCTCCGCGCAGACCAGCGGATTGCAGGTCGTTCCGTCGGCCTTGTTCACGTCAGCTCCGGCGTCCAGGACCAGCCGCACGGCGGCGGGGCGTTCCAGCACGACGGCGCGGATCAGCGGGGTCTGTTCGAGTTTGTTGTCGTCGCCGGGCAGCGGGTCGTCGACGTCCTTCATCGCGCCGAGGTGCTTCAGGATCTCGGAGGTGTTGTTTGTGAGGACCGCCTTGTCGAAGGACAGCGTCGGCTTCCCCGTGTAGGGCGGCTTCTTCGCGTTTTTCGCGGCCGAGGCGGCGTTTTTCGCGAGTTCCGCCTCGCGTTCGAGCCGGTACGCGGCCAGGATCCTGACCGCCTCGTCCTCCTTGTGCGTCTGCATATACTCCTCCAGGACCGGCGACTTGAATTCGACCGTCTTGTAGGACAACACGAATTTCAGCTCCTCGATGCGGTCCTGTTCGCCCAGGATCTGGACGGGCGGCTTGCCCTCGAATCCGGGCAGATTGCAGTCCGCGCCGCTGTCGATCAGGAGCTTCATGACCGCCAGCGCGTCGCGTTTCTGCGAATTGGAAAGGACGGGGAGATGGCAGGCGTAGGCGAGCGGCGTGCAGGCCCCCTTGACCGTCTGTTTGTAATCCAGTTTCCGGGTGACGCCCTTCTGGAACTTGCGGAACTGCGTGTCCGTGAGCTGGTAATTCACGATGCTGCCGTACTGGATCAGGAGCTTGCAGTGCTCGAGCTTGGCTTCGGAAACCGCGTAGAAAATGACCGGCGTTTCGTAGTAGTTCAGGTGCTCGTCCAGAAACCGCGGCGAATGCGCGTAGTTCTGCAGGACGCGTTCCAGCAGCGACGGCGCGCCGCGCCGGACGGCGGCCACGATCTCCGCATAGGCGGCGTCCTCGGTCCGGATGACGGGGAGATTCGTAACCGTTCCGGCGGAAAGCCCGCCCAGGGACGCGCCGTTCAGCGGGCTGCGCTTGATCACCTGGGCATGGAGAACGGACGGCAGGACGGCAAGCGCCGCGCCGGTCAATGCGGAAAGAATGCGGAGGCAGGAACGTCTGGTCATGTCGGATCTCCTGAAAAAGCTTGGAAATAATATGATATGCAAACGGCGAAAAATCAAGCGGGAAAGACGGAATCCGCCGCAAAAAGAGAAGAAATGCCGCGGTATCGGACGGCGCGGGCTTGCATTTCGCCCGGATGCGTGTATATTAAAAGGAATCATGCTTTTTATTCACAATCACATATCGACGAGGAAACTCAAATGGGAAAATACCCGTTGGAAACCATTCGGCACAGCGCGGCCCACGTGATGGCGGCGGCGGTGCAGGAACTCTACCCGAACGCTAAATTCGACATCGGTCCGTCGACCGAGGACGGCTTCTACTACGACTTCGACCTGGAAACGCGCCTCACCGCCGACGACCTGGCGAAGATCGAAGCGAAGATGGAGGAGATCGCAAAGGCGCATCTCCCGTTCGAACGCAAGGTCATGACCCGCGAAGACGCCCATGCGTTCCTCGCCGGACGCGGCCAGAACTACAAGCTCGAACGCCTCGCCGACATCCCGGACGACAGCGAGATCACGTTCTACATCTGCGGAAACTTCACCGACCTCTGCCGCGGCCCGCACGTCTCCAACACCAACGAGATCGGCGCGTTCAAGCTGCTCTCCGTCGCCGGTTCCTACTACCGCGGCGACGAGAAGAACCCGATGCTCCAGCGCATCTACGGCACCGCGTTCGCCGACAAGAAGGAACTCAAGGCGTATCTGCAGCGCATCGAGGAAGCCAAGAAGCGCGACCACCGCCGCCTCGGCAGGGAGCTCGACCTCTTCAGCATCTCCGAAATGGTCGGCCCCGGCCTCGTGCTGTGGCACCCGAAGGGAGCCTACATCCGCAACGTCATCGAGACGTTCTGGCGCAAGGAGCACCTGGCGCACGGCTACGACCTGCTGTACACGCCGCACATCGGACGCAGCCAGCTCTGGGAGACCAGCGGCCACCTCGGATTCTACAAGGAGAGCATGTACTCCCCGATGCAGATCGACGAGTTCGACTACTACGCCAAGCCCATGAACTGCCCGTTCCACATCGAGATCTACAAGAGCCGCGTGCGCTCCTACCGCGAACTCCCCTGCCGCTGGGCGGAACTCGGCACCGTGTACCGCTACGAGAAGAGCGGCGTGCTCCACGGCCTGATGCGCGTCCGCGGCTTCACGCAGGACGACGCGCACATCATCTGCACCCCGGAGCAGATCGAAAGCGAGATCAGGGAAGTCCTCGAATTCTGCCTCTACATCTGGAAGACCTTCGGATTCCCGGAGATCAAGGCGTACCTCTCCACCCGTCCCGCCAAGGCGGTCGGCGATCCCGCCCGCTGGGAACAGGCGCAGAAGTCGCTCGTCCAGGCGATCGAAGGCTGCGGCCTCGAATACGAAGTGGACGAGGGCGGCGGCGCGTTCTACGGTCCGAAGATCGACCTCAAGATCAAGGACGCGATCGGACGCGAATGGCAGACCTCCACGATCCAGTTCGACTTCAACCTGCCGGAACGCTTCGGCATCACGTACGTCGGCGCGGACGGCGCGCTTCACCAGCCCTACATGGTCCACCGCGCGCTCTTCGGCTCGCTGGAACGCTTCTTCGGCATCCTGGTCGAGCACTACGCGGGCGCGTTCCCGCTGTGGCTCGCCCCGACGCAGGTCTGCGTGATCCCGATCACCGAAAAGCAGCACGAATACGCGCAGAAGGTCGCCGACGGCCTCCGCAAGGCGGGATTCCAGGTCCTGTGCGACGTCCGCTCCGAGAGCATGGGCGCCAAGATCAAGGACGCCCGCCTGCAGCGCATCCCGTTCATGGCGGTCATCGGCGAGAAGGAACAGTCCGAAGGCACGATGGCGGTCCGCTCCCGCAGAGAGGACCAGCTCGGCGCCATGGATCTGGAAACTTTCATCAAAAAATTGCAATCGGAGCTTGAAAATAAGCTTTGACGTGCTATAGTATAGGTTTATGCGCTTTCGCCGCCGTGGCGGAAGCAACCGATATCATCTCACATGGAGGGCGTTTACTATCGCCAAGCTACTGAAAAGCAATGACCGTGCGTATTCCGACAAGCCCCTGCTCGTCATCGGGGCCGGCGGAGAACAGCTGGGCGTCATGAAACTCGCGGCCGCCTGCCAGGCGGCGCAGAACGCGCATCTGGACCTCGTGCTCGTGTCGGAAAACAGCAACCCGCCCGTCTGCCGCATCATGGACTTCGGGAAGCTCCTGTACGAACAGAAGAAGAAGCTGAAGGAGCAGAAGAAGAACCAGCAGGCCCAGAAGGTGAAGGAGATCAAGTTCCGCCTTCACATCGACACGCATGACTACGAGGTGAAACTCAACCATGCGAAGGAGTTCCTGGGCGAAGGGAACAAGCTGCGCGTGACGATCACGTTCAAGGGCCGCGAACTCTCGCACCCGGAAATGGGATTCGAACTCGTGACAAGGATTACGGAAGACCTCGCGGAAGTCGCCGTCGTGGACGCGCCGGCGAAGCTGCTCGGAAAGAACATCAACATGTCCTTCAACCCGAAGGGCTGATACAAAAACCGCCGGACAAGGCTGATGGCGTCTGCCTGCCCGGTCGAGACCAACCTCTAACATAAGGAGACAAAACGATGCCGAAAATGAAAACTCGCAAGAGTATCGCCAAGCGCGTGAAACGCACCGCCTCCGGCGGCTACAAGTTCACGAAGCCCGGTCGCCGCCACCTCATGACGAACAAGTCCGGAAAGAACAAGCGCCAGAAACGCAACGCCGGTCTGCTCGACGCCGCCCACGCACAGAGAATCAAAAAGGCCCTGCCCTACGGCTGAGCTTGAAAAACAGGAGAAATCATCATGAGAGTTACTTGCGCTGTTTATTCGAGAAAACGCCGCAAACGCGTCCTTGAGCGTGCAAAAGGTTTCTACGGTGCCAGCTCCAAGCGCATCCGCACAGCTTACGATGCCGTCGACAAAGCGAACGTCCACGCCTACGAAGGACGCAAGCAGAAAAAGCGCCAGTACCGCCGCCTCTGGACGGTGCGTATCAACGCCGCCTGCCGCGCCCAGGGCATGACCTACAGCAAGTTCATCGACGGACTCAAGAAGGCGAACATCGACCTGAACCGCAAGGTTCTCGCCGACCTCGCAGTCAAGGATCCCGCGGCATTTACGGCCCTGCTCGAAAAGGCAAAGGCCGCCTGCTGACGAACTCGATCCGGACGCCCTGCCCTGCGCCGGGCGTCCCCCCAGACAGACTATCTGCGATTCGCGGGCTGCCGCCTCCCGGCAGACCCGCGTTTTTCTTTTTCCAAGTTTCCTTTAAGGAGTTTTCAACATGCTGGAAGAACTGCTGCAAAAGCTTCAGGCAATCACTGCCGATGCGAAAACGGCTCTGTCCGCAGCCTCGACTCCGGCCGACGTCGAGGCAGTCAAAAACCGCACGCTGGGCCGAAACGGCGCCATTACCGCCCTCAGCCCGATGATGGGAAAACTGCCGGCCGAAGACAAGCGCGCCGCAGGCATGGCGTTCAACGAGGCAAAACAGGGCATCCAGGCCGCCCTCAACGAGGCAAACGCCCGCATCAACGAGAAAAAGGCCGAAGAAGCCCCGGCGGTCGACGTCACGCTCCCCGGCCGCGCCTGGCCCATGGGACGCAAGCACCCGATCAGCCAGACCATCGACGCCTGCTGCTCCATCTTCCGGCGCATGGGCTTCATCGCCGTCACCGGCCCCGAACTCGAGACCGTCTGGTACAATTTCGACGCCCTCAACGCGCCCGCGAACCATCCCTCGCGCGACCCGCAGGACACCTTCTACCTCCCCGACGGACGCCTCCTCCGCACGCAGACTTCCCCGGTCCAGATCCGCACCATGCTCGGCGCCAAGCCCCCCGTGCGCATCGTCTCCCCCGGCCGCTGCTACCGCCGCGACACCCCGGACGCCACCCACGGCGTGCATTTCCACCAGCTCGAGGGCCTCTACATCGACAAGGACGTCTCCCTCGCCGACCTCCGCAGCACCATCCTCAAGTTCGCGAAGGAATTCTTCGGCAAGGACGTCCAGATCCGCATGCGCCCCCACTTCTTCCCGTTCACGGAGCCCAGCGTCGAATGCGATTTCAGCTGCGTCATGTGCGGCGGCAAGGGCTGCCGCGTCTGCAAGAACTCCGGCTGGATCGAGATCATGGGCGCGGGCATGGTGAATCCCGCCGTGCTCCGCAACGTCGGATACAACCCTGATGAGGTCCAGGGCTTCGCCTTCGGATTCGGGCTGGAACGCCTCACCATGTTAAAGCACCGCATCAACGATCTGCGCATCTTCTCGGACAACGATCTGCGGTTCCTCAAACAGTTCTGAGAAAGGACGGCTGACATGAAACTTTCCCTGTTTAGACTGAAACACTACATCGACGTCACCCTTTCCCCGGAGGAACTCGCCAACGCGCTCACCATGGCGGGCCTTGAGGTCGAGGAGATCGAAACCGTCGGCAAGATCCCGGACGGCGTGATCGTCGCGAAGATCATCTCCCGCCGCAAGCACGAGAACTCCGACCACCTCTCCATCTGCGAAGTCTTCACCGGCACGGAAACGCTCCAGATCGTCTGCGGCGCGCCGAACTGCGACACCGGAAACATCGTCCCGCTCGCCACCATCGGCACCGTCTTCCCGGACGGCGAAGGCGGCACCTTCACGATCAAGAAGGGCAAGATCCGCGGCGTGGAATCCTTCGGCATGATGTGCTCCGCAAAGGAGCTCGGGCTCAGCGAGGACCACAAGGGCCTCATGCTGCTCCCCGGCACCTTCGAGCTCGGCAAGCCGCTCCAGGACTACGTCCCCACCGACACCGTCTACACGCTCGAAATCACCCCGAACCGCCCCGACTGGCTCTCCTACTGGGGCGTCGCGCGCGACATCGCCGCGCTCGTCGGCGGCTCCGTGAAATTCCCCGCGCCCGAAAGCGTCCCGACCGAACTCGCCGGCGACTGGAGCAACCTGGTCACGGTCGAAGCCCCGGACCTCTGCCCGCTGTACACCGCGCGCGTCATCCGCAACGTGAAGGTCGGCGAAAGCCCGGCGTGGCTGAAGGCATCCCTCGCCGCGGTCGGCATCCGCCCCATCAACAACATCGTCGACATCACGAACTTCGTCATGATGGAGCTCGGCGAGCCGCTGCACGTGTTCGACATGCGGTTCCTGAAGGGCGAACGCCTCGTGATCCGCCGCGCGAAGGAGAACGAGACCATCACCGCGCTCGACGGCAAACAGTACAGCCTCACCGAAAAAGACCTCGTCATCGCCGACACCGAAAAGCCGGTCGCCATCGCAGGCGTCATGGGCGGCGAATACTCCGGCGTCGTGAGCGACACCACCGACGTCGTCCTCGAAAGCGCCTGGTTCGACCCGGCGTCCGTCCGCGCGACCTCCCGCCGCCTCGGACTCTCCTCGGAGGCATCCTACCGCTTCGAACGCGGCGCCGACCGCGCCATGATCGTCCCGGCAAGCATGCGCGCCGCTCAGTTCATCCGCGAACTCGCCAGCGGCGACGTGGTGTCCCCGCTCGTCTCGGTCGCGCAGCCCGAACCGCCCACGCGCATCATCGACCTCAAGTACGACCGCGTCCGCAGCGTGCTCGGCATGGACGTGGACAACCGCCGCATCGACGACATCCTGCACTCGCTCGGCTTCGCCACCGTCCGCCAGTCCGAAAGCGGCGCGTCCTTCAGCGTGCCCACCTGGCGCGAACTCGACGTCATGGGCCCGGCGGACCTCGCCGAGGAAGTCGCCCGCATCCACGGCCTCGACAAACTCCCGGACGTCCCGATCAAGGCGACGCAGTCCGACATCCACGGCGACGCCATCCTGCCGATCACGCACCTGCGCGAAGAGCTCGCCGACGTCGGCCTCTTCGAGATCGTCAGCAACAGCATGATGAGCGAAGCCTCCGCCATCCGCGGCGGCATCTTCGAGCCCGCCGACCTGATCCGCCCCAACAACCCGATCAGCCTCGACCTCGCGGTCATGCGCCCCTCGCTCCTCCCCTGCCTGCTCGACGCCGTCCGCTACAACGTCGCGCGCAAAAACTACGACCTCGGCTTCTTCGAGATCGGGCACGTCTTCTGCGCGAACACGGAGAAATTCCCCGAGGAACGCGACGAGGTCGGCATCGCCATCACCGGCTGCCCCCACCCCGAACGCTACTCCAAGGAACGCGGCACGACGATGGATTTCTTCGATTTGAAGGGCATCATAGAGTCCGTCCTTCTCAAACGCCGCCTCGCCTCGTTCAAGTTCGTCCCCGCCACCGATCCGCGCTTCGCGCCGACCTGCTGCGCAGAGCTCGTCATCGACGGCAAAAAGGCGGGCGTGCTCGGCCTGGCGACCGACGAACTCACGAAGGGCATGCGCCTCACCACGCCGCTCTTCATCGCCCTGATCCAGCTCGATGCCATCTTCAACGCCAGCACGAAGTCCGAATACTACGTCCCCGTTTCCCAGTTCCCGAGCGTCTCCCGCGACATCGCGTTCATCGCGCCCGCCAAGCTCCGCAACCAGGACGTCGTCGACTTCATCCGCAAGCTCCATCTGCCCCACCTCGAATCCGTCTCCATCTTCGACGTCTTCGAGGGCAAGGCGATCGGAGAAGGCAAGAAGAGCCTCGCCTATTCGCTCGTGTTCCGGTCCCCCGACCGCACGCTCACCGACGACGAGGTCAACGTCCTCTACGAAAAGGTCCGCAAGAACCTCGCGGAAGGACTTGGCGTCGAACTCCGCTGAGAAAAAAGCCGTTTCCATTCCGGAGGCGGCTCAGCAAAACCTGCAAAACTCCGGCGCTCCGGGATCATCCCCGGGGCGCCGTTTTTTGTGCGCTCGCAAGGCAGCGCACTGCCGCAGTCCAGGGCTTGCCCTGGCTCGCCGGAGCGTTTTTTCTCCGTCATACGGCAAACGTAAAATGCTGACAGTTTTTGTCAGAAATTATCAAAAACGGAGAAAAAAGATTGCAAAAAAGGGGGTCGCGGTGTATATTAATGTTATGTTCTTTCAATTTCATCTCAACCCTTTTCCATTTTAATCAGGAGCTTTTTCCATGAAAAACAGCTTGTTTGATCTCGAAGACCGCGTCATCGTCGTAACCGGAGCCGCAGGCGTGCTCGCGGGCGGGACCGCCCGTTATCTGCTCGAACAGGGCGCGAAAGTCGTGATGCTGGACCTGAAGCAGGAAGTCGTGGACCAGATCGTCGCGGACGCGAAGGCGACCATTTCCCCGAAGGTGTCCGGCTACGCGTGCAACGTGCTCGACCGCGACATGCTCGAATCCGTGTATGAGAAGGTCATGGCGGAACATGGCCGCGTGGACGCGCTGGTGAACGGCGCGGGCGGCAACATGGCTGGCGCGATGGTCAACCCCGACCAGACCATCTTCGACCTCAAATTCGACCAGTATGAGAAAGTGCTCGACCTGAACCTGAAGGGCACGCTGCTGCCGACGATCGTCTTCGTGAAGGCGATGGCAGACCAGAAGAAGGGCGCGATCGTGAACTTCTCCAGCATGGCGGCGAAGCAGGCGATCTCCCGCGGCATCGGCTACTCGAACGCGAAGGGCGCGATCGACAACCTGACCCGCTGGCTCGCGATGGAGTTCGGCATGAAGTTCGGCGAAGGCCTCCGCGTAAACGCCATCGCCCCCGGATTCTTCCTCGGCAAGCAGAACCGCGCGCTCCTCGTGAACGAGGACGGCTCCTACACGGCGCGCGGCAAGCAGGTCGTCGCGAAGACCCCGATGGGCCGTTTCGGCGACCAGAGCGAAGTCTACGGCTGCATCCACTACCTGCTCTCCGACGCCGCCAGCTTCGTGACCGGCGCGATCATCCCGGTCGACGGCGGCTTCTCCTCCTTCTCCGGCATCTGACCTCACATTCACCTCAGGAGACCATGCCATGCTGATGGAAGAATCGTTCCGCTGGTTCGGGCCGAACGACCCGGTTTCGCTTCAGACGATCCGCCAGACCGGCGCGACCGGCGTCGTGACCTCGCTGCACCAGATCCCGTACGGCGAAGTCTGGACCGTGAAGGACATCATGGAGCGCAAGGAGATGATCGAACGCGCCGGGCTGACCTGGAGCGCGGTCGAAAGCCTCCCCGTCCACGAAAACATCAAGACGAAGTCCGGCAACTACGAGGAACTGTACGAGAACTACCGCATCTCGCTCCGCAACCTCGGCAAGTGCGGACTCTCCGTCATCACCTACAACTTCATGCCCGTGCTGGACTGGATCCGCACCGACCTCAGCTACGAGCTGCCGGACGGCTCCCGCACGCTCTTCTTCCACCGCACGAAGTTCGCGGCGTTCGACATCTTCATCCTCGGCCGCAAGAACGCCGAGGCGGACTACGCGCCGGAGATCGTGGAACGCGCCAAACGCTATTTCGAAAGCCTCTCCCGCGAGGAAGCCAAACAGTTCGAGCTCGACATCGTCGACAACTTCCCCGGATTCAAGGGCGTCACGCTCGACGACGTCCGCGCCATGCTCTCCCGCTACGACAACATCGGCCGCACCGAACTCAAGGCGAACCACAAGGCGTTCCTCAACGCCGTCTGCCCCGCCGCCGAGGAAGCCGGCTGCCGGCTCGTCATCCACCCCGACGACCCGCCGTTCGCGCTCCTCGGCCTCCCGCGCATCTTCAGCACGGCGCAGGACATCACCGAGCTGCTGGCGATGGACGCCAGCCCGGCGAACGGCATCTGCTTCTGCACCGGCTCGTTCAGCGGCCGCGCGGAAAACGACCTCGTGCCGATGTTCAAATCCTGCGCCGACCGCGTCGGATTCGTCCACCTGCGCAGCACCGAGCACACGCCCGAGGGCAATTTCTACGAGGCGAACCACCTGGAAGGCGTCGTGGATATGTACGGCATGGTCAAAGCCGTGATCGAGGAGCAGATCCGCCGCATCGAGTCCGGCCGCAAGGACTGGCGCATCGTGATGCGTCCCGACCACGGCCACGTGATCGCCGACGACCTCGACAAGAAGGCGACGATGATCACGCCCGGCTACTCCGCGCTCGGACGCATGCGCGGCCTCGCCGAACTCCGCGGCCTCGAATACGGCATCCTGCACGCCCTCTATCCGCAATACCTCAAATACTGCAAATGATGCGGCAGGCGCCAGTCAACTCCTGACAGAGCAACGTCCGAACCCGGTCTCCTGAACGGATGCCGGGTTCTTTCTTTTATGTGGTGAAAAGAGGGCACTGCTGTGCCAATGCGACAGGATTTCGCGACATTTTGGCACAGTGAGACACGCCGCGCCATGCCAAAAAAACGCCCGCGCCAAAGAATTGTCTCTGCAACCGTTTGAAAATGAATTGTTTTTGAGAATCGCAAAAACTTGGCATCATGTATGCTTAAACAAAAGGCGAAACTCGAACAAAACATCAAACCCTTTTCACAGAAAGGACAGTTACTATGAGCAAGATTCTCGGTATTGACCTCGGCACCACCAACAGCTGCATGGCTGTCATGGACGGCAACACCTTCAAGATCATCCCCAACGCGGAAGGCGCCAACACGACTCCGTCCGTCGTCGCTTTCACCAAGAACGGCGAACGCCTCGTCGGCCAGACCGCGAAACGCCAGGCGGTCACGAACCCGAAGAACACCATCTTCTCCGTGAAGCGCTTCATGGGCCGCAAGTTCAACGAAGTCCAGGAAGAGATCTCCCGCGTACCGTATAAAGTGGTCGCGAACAACAACGGCGACGCCTGCATCGAGGCGAACGGCAAGACCTACACGCCGCCCGAGATCTCCGCAATGATCCTCCAGAAGCTGAAACAGGACGCGGAAGCCTACCTCGGCGAGAAGATCACCGAAGCCGTCATCACCGTCCCGGCATACTTCAACGACACGCAGCGCCAGGCCACCAAGGACGCCGGCCGCATCGCCGGCCTCGACGTGAAGCGCATCATCAACGAGCCGACCGCCGCCGCCCTCGCCTACGGCATGGACAAGCAGAAATCCGACGAACGCATCGCGGTCTACGACCTCGGCGGCGGCACGTTCGATATCTCCATCCTTGAGATCGGCGACGGCGTCTTCGAAGTGAAGGCGACCAACGGCGACACGCACCTGGGCGGCGACGATTTCGACAAGGTCGTCATGGACTGGATCGCCGACGAGTTCCAGAAGGAAAACGGCGTCGACCTCCGCAAGGACCCGCAGGCGCTCCAGCGTCTGAAAGAGGCCGCCGAAAAGGCGAAGATCGAACTCTCCTCCAGCATGAGCTCCGACATCAACCTGCCGTTCATCAGCATGAACGCCGACGGCCCGGTGCACCTCCAGATGACGCTCACCCGCGCACAGCTCGAAAAGCTCACCGATCCGCTGCTTGAACGCTCCAAGATCCCGTGCAACAACTGCCTCTCCGACTCCGGCCTCAGCAATTCCCAGATCAATGAGGTCATCCTCGTCGGCGGCATGACCCGCATGCCCCGCGTCCAGGAAGTCGCCAAGCAGATCTTCAGCAAGGATCCGCACAAGGGCGTGAACCCGGACGAAGTCGTGGCGGCAGGCGCTGCCATCCAGGGCGGCGTGCTCAGCGGCAACGCCAGCCTCGGCGACGTGGTCCTGCTCGACGTCACCCCGCTGTCCCTCGGCATCGAGACCCTCGGCGGCGTCACCACCCGCCTCATCGAACGCAACACCACCATCCCGACCCGCAAGAGCCAGGTCTTCTCCACCGCCGCAGACAACCAGCCCTCCGTCGACATCCACGTCCTCCAGGGCGAACGCGACATGGCGAAGGACAACAAGACCATCGGACGCTTCCGTCTGGACGGCATCGCTCCCGCGCCCCGCGGCGTCCCGCAGATCGAAGTCTCCTTCGACATCGACGTGAACGGCATCCTGAACGTGACCGCGAAGGACCTCGGCACCGGCAAGGAACAGAAGATCACGATCACCGCCAGCAGCGGGCTCTCCGAACAGGATATCCAGCGCATGGTCAACGACGCCAAGGCGCACGAGGCGGAAGACAAGGCCGCCAAGGACAAGATCGAGGTCAAGAACCACGCCGACTCCCTCGTCTACCAGACTGAAAAACAGCTGAAGGACCTCGGCGACAAGGTCCCCGCCAACATCAAGCAGCCCGTCGAGGAAGCCATCGAAAAGCTCAAAAAGGACATCGAGCGCGACGACACCGAGGCGATGAAGGCCGACACCAAGGCGCTTGAGGAAAAGCTCATGGAGATCGGACAGGCCGTCTACCAGCAGCAACAGGCCGGCGGCGCCGCGGGCGCACAGCCCGGACCCGACGCCTCCGCGCAGGACAAGAAGAACGACGACGGCGTGGTCGACGCGGAAGTCGTGGACTGATTAACCTCTAACAAGAAAGGTGCTTAAGTATATGTTATAGTACAGAACAATGAACAAAAAGTCTATTCCGTTATAAGATTAATCTATTCACAAGAAAGGTCAATATTATGGCAACATCTATTGATTTTCCCGCTCCGGGTTCGGAAAAGAGCGTCGGGATCAAATCCGATGAACATGGATTTGGATACGCGGCCGCAGCTATAGGTGGTGTTTTAGCTTGCGGTGTAGTTTTCGTAGCTGTAATCCTTGCTAAGAAGTAAAAAAACAAAAACACCGGTCTCCTTCACCGGAGGCCGGTTTCAAGCTAAAAAACAAATCTAACCCATACACCATTCAACTCACAACCAACAAGGAGTCATGACATCATGGCAAAAACGCAGAAAATCCAGCCCCTGGGCGATCGCGTCCTCGTGGAACCCGTCGAAGAAGTCGAACAGATCAAGGGCGGCATCTACATCCCCGACACCGCGAAGGAAAAACCCATGTCCGCGAAGGTCATCGCGCTCGGCAGCGGCAAGCTCAACGACGACGGCTCCCGCGCCCCGTTCGACGTGAAGGTCGGCGACATCGTCCTGACCAGCAAGTACGGCGGAACCGAGATCAAGTTCAACGACAAGGAATACAAGATCCTCAGTTCCAGCGACATCCTCGCCATCGTCGGCTGACACCCCACCCCACTTTTTAACCGCTACATCATCACAGGAGATTTTATATCATGGCTGCTAAACAACTGCTTTTCAACGACGAAGCACGTCGTCAGCTTCTTTCCGGCGTCGAACAGCTCTCCGCCGCCGTCAAGGCCACGCTCGGCCCCCGCGGCCGCAACGTCGTCCTCGACAAGAAATTCGGCTCCCCGCTGATCACCAAGGACGGCGTCAGCGTCGCCAAGGAGATCGAGCTCCAGAACCCCTACCAGAACATGGGCGCGCAGATGGTCCGTGAAGTCGCCAGCAAGACCAGCGACATCGCCGGCGACGGCACCACCACCGCCACCGTCCTCGCCGAAGCCATCTTCAAGCAGGGCCTGAAGAACGTTACCGCCGGCGCGAACCCGATGAGCCTGAAGCGCGGCATCGACAAGGCGGTCGAAGCCATCGTCGCCAAGCTCGACACCATCAAGAAGGACGTCAGCGAGAGCGAACAGGTCGCACAGGTCGCCACCATCTCCGCCAACGGCGATTCCGAGATCGGCAAGATCATCGCCAACGCCATGGACAAGGTCGGCAAGGACGGCACCATCACCGTCGAAGAGGCGAAGACCATCGAGACCACACTCGACGTCGTCGAAGGCATGCAGTTCGACAAGGGCTACCTCTCCCCCTATTTCGTCAACAACGCCGAAGAGATGACCTGCTCCCTCGAGGACGCCTACATCCTCATCAACGAGAAGAAGATCTCCAACCTCAACGACATGCTCCCCGTGCTCCAGGCCGTCGCCAAGACCGGCAAGCCCCTGCTCATCATCGCGGAGGATGTCGAGGGTGAAGCACTCGCCACGCTCGTCATCAACAAGATGCGCGGCACCCTGAACGTCTGCGCCGTCAAGGCCCCCGGCTTCGGCGACCGCCGCAAAGCCATGCTCGAAGACATCGCCATCCTCACCGGCGGCACCCTGATCTCCGAAGACCTCGGCATCAAGCTCGACACCGTCGGCCTCGACAAGCTCGGCAAGGCGAAACGCATCACCATCGAGAAGGAAAACACCACGATCGTCGAAGGCGCAGGCAAGCAGTCCGACATCCTCGCTCGCGTCAACCAGATCCGCAAGCAGATCGAAGAGACCACCAGCGATTACGACCGTGAAAAACTCCAGGAACGCCTCGCCAAGCTCTCCGGCGGCGTCGCCGTCATCAACGTCGGCGCGGCCACCGAGACCGAGATGAAGGAGAAGAAGGCGCGCGTCGAAGACGCCCTCCACGCCAC
>CACZEK010000003.1 GCA_902780135.1 uncultured bacterium | reverse complement strand
CGCCAAGGCCGCCGCGCCCGCGAAGAAAGCTCCGGCGAAACCCGCCGCCAAGCCCGCGCCCGCCAAGGCCGCCGCACCCGCGAAGAAAGCTCCGGCGAAGCCCGCCGCGAAGCCCGCGCCCGCCAACGCCGCCGCGCCCGTGAAGAAAGCCCCGGCGAAACCCGCCGCGAAGCCCGCGCCCGCCAAGGCCGCCGCGCCCGCGAAGAAAGCTCCGGCGAAACCCGCCGCCAAGCCCGCGCCCGCCAAGGCCGCCGCACCTGCGAAGAAAGCTCCGGCGAAACCCGCCGCAAAGCCCGCGCCCGCCAAGGCCGCCGCGCCCGCGAAGAAAGCCCCGGCGAAACCCGCCGCAAAGCCCGCGCCCGCCAAGGCCGCCGCGCCCGCGAAGAAAGCTCCGGCGAAACCCGCCGCAAAGCCCGCGAAGAAGGGCGGAAAGAATTAATCGGCACGTTTCTTAACGCGACTTGCCCGGCATCGGAATCCCGCGGTTCCCGTGCCGGGCAAATTTGTTTTATTCTCGAAAAAACTACAGGAGATTATCAAAAAGTTTATGTTTATTGATAAAAAATACATGCTATCAGCCATAAATTCCATTTAAATTTCGTTTTGACGTGCTATAGTAATAGAGATAAATCAGCCTCAACCGGAGACTGGCTCTGCAAATTCAACCGTGACCGTTTTTTCCTTTTTACGGTCTCATAAGGAGTTATACAAATGGAATTCAATCAGTACTGCGTCACCCGCCGTTCAATGCCCTTCTGGTGCGTTGGCAACCCGCTGTCCGACCCGTTCGGAGGCTCCGTCCTCGACAAGATCAGCTCGATCGAAGTCGCCAAAATCCTCGCCTGGGCTGCCGGCGAAGGCCTCATCGAAGCCACCAGCGCCCATGACGACGACCTTGTGCCGTGGGATCCCGCGAATCCGGACGACGACCTGGATCCGAACAGCGAGACCAGCAAGATCCTCCGCGAGATCAAGTCGATCCTCGACGGCGCGGGCATCAAGTTCAACACGATGACCTGCAGCCTGCACGGCAACAAGATCTTCCGCGACGGCGGCCTCTGCAATCCTGATCCCGAACTCCGCAAGCTCGCGGCGAAGAAGGTCGAACGCACCCTCCGCATCGGCGCGTTCCTCGGCGCCGACTACTACACCTACTGGGTGGCGCGCGACGGTTTCGAAGTCCCCGCGATCACGAAGTGGGGCGAGGTCTACACCTGGCTCGCCGACGGCCTCAACCACGTGACCGACTACATCGAGGCGCAGGGCCTGACGAACTACAAGGGCGCGACGGTTGAGCCGAAGCCGAACGAGCCCCGCGGCCAGATGTTCCTCCCGTCCAGCGGCCACGCCGTCGGATTCATTTTCGGCAAGCTCAAGAAGCCGGATTTCTGGGGCGTCAACCCGGAACTGCTCCAGCATGAGAGCATGGCTCTGCTGAACTCCGTCATGACGGTCAGCTACCTCTGCAGCATGAACAAGCTCAAATTCCTGCATTTCGGCTGCCAGATCAAGGCGCAGTTCGACAACGACTTCCCGCCGCTGATCGGACCGGAAGGACTCAAGGAAACCGTGTTCATGTTCAACGCGCTCCAGCAGATGGGCTGGAAGGGCATCGTGGAATTCGACTGCCACATGCTCCGCGCCGAAGGCGACCTCAACGCCCAGATCGAATGCCGCAAGCAGTTCATCCGCGACTGCATCCGCGCGCTCTCGATCGCCATCACGCTCGCGGCCCGCATCAAGCCGTCCGACAAGCCCGCCTCCCAGAGCGCCGGCGACCTCGACAGCATCATGCAGATGTGCGGTCTCGACAACGTTCAGGTCAAACGGTAACGAGAGCTGGAGGAATTGCAATGGTCATGATGCCGGCGGCGTCATGACCGTACCATTGAGGAGTTATCAATGAGAAACATCTATCCATTCGGAAAAGCCCCGTTTGTCATTCTGATCATTGCAATCGTCTCCGGTGTGGTATTTGGCTGGATGAGACTGCGTGAAAACAAGAACAGAGTCGACCTGGTCCTGGCCATCCAGGCCGAAATCCATGTCAAGCCCTATCAGAAAGCCATCGCCCAGTTCAACAAGGAAAACAACTGCAACGTCGTACTCCAGCGCGTTCAGAAGGAAGTCCTGATGAGCCGCCTCCAGTCGGCCATGCAGACCGGCTGCGACGTCCCGGACGTGGTCGAGATCCTCGAAGGCACGATCGGCTACTTCACCCGCGGCCCGCTTGAGAACGTCGGCTTCGTCGACCTGACCGAGCGCCTGCGCGAAGACGGCCTGCTGGACCCCAAAAACATGGTCCAGACCCGCTATCCGCTGTGGTCCAGCCGCGAGCACATCTTCGCCCTCCCCCACGACGTTCACCCGTCCTGCCTGTGCTACCGCGTCGACCTGATCCAGGAGCTCGGCATCGACGTGACGAAGCTGAAGACCTGGGACGACTTCGTGAAGGTCGGCCAGGAGATCACCATCCCGCAGAAACGGTACATGATCGACATGGCGGACGACAGCATGATCAGCCTGATCATCCTGCTGTCCCAGCACGGGTTCGACCTCTTCGACGCCTACGGCAACGTCGCGTTCGACAAGCCCGGCGTGGCCGACGTGGTCCTCTGGTTCGTCCACCAGACCAGCGGCAAGACGCGCATCGCGTTCCCCGCCGGCGACGGACAGAACTTCTACCAGGCGATGAACGAAGGCCTCGACCTGTTCTTCTTCACGCCCGACTGGCGCACCGCCCAGTTCATGCTGGACAACCCGCGCCAGAAAGGCAACCTGGCCCTGATGCCGATGCCCGTCTGGGCGGACGAAAACGGCAACCAGCTGCCCGGCACCTACAAGACGGGCACCTGGGGCGGCACCGGACTTGCGATCACCAAGCACTGCAAGAACCAGGATCTCGCCTGGAAGTTCGCGAAGTACCTCTACACGAAGGTCGAGGACCTCGGCGAACGCTTCCTGCTCACGAACATCGTGCCGCCGATCAAGGCGTCCTGGGAGCTTCCCGAGTTCAAGCAGAAAAGCGATTTCTACAAGCACATGTTCCATGACCCGGTGACCGGGGACCTCACCGCCGACTACGTCTCCATCGGCGAGATGTACGCATCCCAGGCGGACGGCACGCCTCCGCGCTACGTCACGGCGTACACCACCCAGGCCGAGACGCAGCTGCTGAACGTGTACTACGACGCCCGCGACTACTATGTGAAGAACGGCGACGACGGTCTGCTTGAGCGGATCGAAAAGAACCTCAAGGAAAAAGCGGATTACGTCCGCGGCCTTGTGGCGCGCAACGTCTTCCTCTCCCGCGACGCCGAAAAGGCGGCCGCCGCCAGAGCCGAAGCCGAAGCCGCCGAAACCAAGAGTGAACAGGAGCAATAACAGAAATGTCTGCCAATATCAAAAAATCGAAAGGCGGTCCCGACCGCCATCCCCTGGCGCCATGGATGTTCCTTGCGCCCTACCTCATCTATGCCGCGGTGTTCTTCGTCTATCCGCTGCTTTACGCCGCCTGGCTGGCGTTCCACCAGACCGACGGCCCGCAGGCATCCGTCTTCGTCGGACTCGGCAACTTCAAGTTCGTCTTTTCGGATCCGAGATTCTACAAGGCGCTGACCAACACCACGATCTACGCGATCGCGTCCATCTGCATCCAGCTGCCCATCGCGCTGGGGCTCGCCATGCTGCTGAACAACAGCAACAGCCGCATGAAGGGCGCGTTCCGCCTGATGATCTTCAGCCCGAACCTCGTCGGCCAGATCTTCGTCGGCGTGATGTTCGCCGTGATCTTCACCCCGCACTACGGCCTCTTCAACAAGGGCCTCGACGCCCTCATCGGGTGGGGCCTTGAAGAACAGTGGCTTCAGAACCCCGACCTGCTTCTGCCCGCCCTCATCATCATCTCGCTGTGGATGTACGTGGGCTACAACATGATCTACTTCCTCGCCGGCCTTCAGTCGGTCGACAAGCAGCTGATCGAAGCGGCGCAGATCGACGGCGCGAGCTCCTGGCAGACGTTCCTGCACATCACCCTGCCGCAGATCAAGCCGATCGCGATCTTCGTGGTCATCATGAGCACGATCGGGTCCTACCAGCTCTTCGATCTCCCGTTCGCGCTGATGAAGGGCCAGGGATTCGGCCCCGGCGACTCCGCGCTGACCATCGTCGGCTACCTCTACGACTGGGGCTTCAACGTCGGCGACCTGGGCACCGCGGCCGCAATCGGCTGGGTCCTGGCGGTCATCATCTTCACCATCAGCATTCTTCAGCTCAAAGTCACGCGGGCTTACGACGTGGACTGACGGAATAGGAGACACATCAAATGCATACTGTACATTGGGTATTGATCGCCGCGGCCGTCATTTACATCGTCCTGCGCCTGATTCCGGGCAAGGGCTGGAAAATCGCACCCGCCTACCTTCGCGTCGTCCTGCTCTGCATGGCCGCCTTCCTCACGCTGACGCCGTTCATCTGGCTCATCTGCAGCGCGTTCAAGGACAAGACGATCATGATGCAGTACACGTTCCTCCCGCCGGTCTCCGACTGGTTCAACGGGGCGCTGAACCTTGACAACTTCAAGCATCTTGTCAACGTCAAAGACATCTCCCCGCAGGGGCCTGTCAGTTTCTGGCAGTATATCGTGAACTCGATCTTCCTGTCCTGCACGATCACGACCATCAACATCTTCTTCTCGTCGATGGCGGGTTATGCGCTGGCGAAATACCGCTTCCGCGGCAGGAACATCATCGCGTTCGTCATGATCGGCTCCATGATGTTCCCGAGCATGCTTCTCCTTGCGCCTCTCTTCGAGATGATCTACAAGTTCGGCTGGATGGACTCCTATCTCGCCCTGATCGTCCCCGGCGCGATCACCGTGTTCGGCATCTTCCTGTTCCGCCAGGCGATGGTCGGCGTGCCGAACAGCCTGCTGGAATCCGCACGCGTCGACGGCGCCAGCGAGTTCCGCATCTACTGGGAGATCACGCTCCCGCTCGTGCGCCCCATTACGGCGGCATACTGCCTCATCACGTTCCTGGGCACCTGGAACGCCTTCCTTCAGCCGCAGATCTTCGTGCAGACGCAGTCCAAGCTGCCGCTGCCGGTCGTGCTGAACCAGTACATCGGCCTGTACGTGCAGGAATACGGCATCTTCCTCGCCGGCACGCTGCTCGCCATCATCCCGCCCGCCATTCTCTTCTTCATCCTGCAGAAGGAATTCGTGGCCGGCCTGACCAGCGGCGCGACGAAGGGCTGATCCTCCGCGCGTTTCGCACGCAAGCGCAATTCGGACGCACCGGTTTCCCCGGTGCGTCCTTTTTCATGGTGCGGGAAAGCGGTCCGCCGAATCACGTTTTGTCCATGCCGAGCGCCTTGCGGCTGGCGTCGATGTCCTCCTTGATCTGGCGGAACTCGAATTCGTGTTCCTCCTCGTCCTCGAGGATTTCGAGGATGATGCGGCTGGTCACCGGGTCGCGGTCGCCGATCGTCTTCAGGATCCGGTTGTAGACCGCGATCGCACAGCGTTCGGACGCGATGGACTGGCACATGATCCGGTAGCCGCACGGGTCGGACGGCGCCACGAACGCGCAGTTGCAGTTCTCCAGGATCTCCTGCGGCGTGAGCGGGATCTCGCCGCAGAGCGTCTGGATGCGGTCCGCGAGCATCCGGGCGTGCTTCAGCTCCTCGTCGGCGTGTTCCATCAGCTCGCAGGACATTTTCGGGCGCATGAAGCCCATTACGACCTGTGCCGCCGTCCAATACTGGAGATACGCGAGCCATTCGTCGCAGTACGCGCCCCGCAGATGGTGCACGATCTCGTCGCAGGTCTTCTGGTCCAGCCCCATTCCCTTGCAGTTGCATCCGGAATCCGTACAGATTTGTTTTTCTTCGGTGTTCATCGTTACCCCCTTTGTTTTGGATGAATCCCCGGCCGCGGCCCGTGATTTGACCGCGCCGGGTGATAACGATACACCGCCGCGCCGTCTTTTTCAAGCCGTCCGGACGGGAAAAACGCCGCAAAATAAGCTCAAGAATGTCCGCATCCGACATTATTTCGCCGCATGTCCGGCCGCGTATTCCTTTGATTCCTCCCCTGCTGCGCGACCCGCGTTTTTCCCCGCGATCCCGCTTCCGCGCGGAAAAAAACGGAAAAATATCCGGCAAACGGCATATCCGGCTTGAATCCCCGCCGTTTCCGGGCTACATTACTGTCTGTTCCGGCGAAATGCGCTCCGTGTTCCGCCGCTCCCGTCCAAACATCCAACTAACCGCAACCTATCCTCCCCGGACACCAGCCCTATGAACCCCGAAGTCATCGTTTTCGTCCTCTACCTCCTCTGCATGCTCTCCATCGGCGTATTCTTCTTCATCAGGGACCGCAAGGGCGGCGAAAAGACGTTCTTCCTGGGCGACCGGAAGATGGGCGCGTGGGTCGGCGCGCTGTCCGCGGGCGCGTCGGACATGAGCGCGTGGGTGCTGATGGGGTTTCCGACGTCGATCTATGCGTTCGGGCTGGGCAAGATCTGGATTCCGGTCGGGCTTGTGGCGGGCTACACTGCCAGCTGGCTGATCGAAGCGCCGCGCCTGCGGAGGTTCTCCATCGTGTCCGGCGACGCGATCACGATCCCGCAGTACCTTTCGAACCGGTTTCTGGCGAAATCGAAGGCGCTGCAGGTGATCTGCGCGGCGGTGTTCCTGCTGGCGTACACGGTCTACGCGGCGTCCAGCATCAAGGCGTGCGGCACGCTGTTCCACAAGGTCATCGGCATGGACCCGATGGCGGCGATGTATCTGGCTGTGTTCATCATCGTGGGATACACGTTCATGGGCGGGTTCTCCGCCGTGTGCTGGACCGACTTCTTCCAGGGCATGCTCATCCTCGGCGCGATGCTGCTTGCGCCGGTCTTCGCGCTGTTCGTGCTGGAGTTCTCCGGCGAGGCGATCGACGCGTCCAGCCACTACTGGAACCCCGCCGCGGACTGGCGCGACGTCGTGTCCGGGCTGGCGTGGGGGCTGGGGTACTTCGGGATGCCGCACATCATCATCCGGTTCATGTCTATCTCGTCGCAGAAGACGCTGAAACGGTCGGCGTGGATCGGCATCACGTGGACGGTCCTGATCCTGTTCTTCGCGGCGCTGATCGGCGTCGTGGGGCGCCTGGACTTCGGCATGGACGCCGACATAGCGAAGAACGAACTGGTCTTCGTGCAGATGGTCCGCCGGATCTTCCCGGGCGTGATCTCCGGCATCCTGCTCTCCGCCGTGCTTGCGGCGTCCATGAGCACCGCGGACAGCCAGCTGCTTTCCGCCTCGTCCTCGCTCGCCAGCGACGTCTACAAGCCGATCGTCCGCAAGAACCGCGCGTCCGACCGCGAACTGATGTGGGTCGGGCGGTTCGTCGTGCTCGCGGTCGCCGTCGTCGCGCTCGTGATCGCCGCCAATCCGAACTCCGGCTCCATCATGGGGCTCGTGGAAAACGCCTGGGGACTCTTCGGCGCTGCGTTCGGCCCGGCAATCCTCCTGTCGCTCTTCTGGCGCAAGTTCAATTTCGCGGGCGCCGTGGCGGGCATCGTGGTCGGCGCGGCAGTGGACATCTGCTGGATCGTCTTCCTGAAGCAGACCGGCGTGTACGAGATCCTGCCGGGATTCGCAGCCGGAGCCGTCGCCGCGTTCGCCGCCGCGAAGCTCGCCGGGACGCCGTCCGAGGCGGTCATGAAGCTGTATGACGACGCGGTCGCCTACGACGACTGACAGCACCTTTTTCCGCGATCAAAAACTCCCGCCGGGATCGTTCGTCCGGGCGGGAGCATCGTTTTAATCTGCGCTGAGGTTCCGGCGGGAAACCGCGCTTATTTCTTTCTCTGGGCGAAGAGCCAGTCGAGCGTGGAGTAGTCGTTGTAGCAGACGTCCCACGCGTTGTGCGCGATCAGCGGGTATTCGCGGTAGCTGCACTGCGTGTTGCCCGCCTCCCACAGGAACTTGAAGAAGTCGCGCGTGAGTTCGGTGCGGACCGTCTCGTCGTAGTCGCCCTGATACAGCGCGACCGGCATGTCCTTCAGGCGTTCCGCCTCCTCGCGCGTGCCGCCGCAGCAGATCGCCACGCAGGCGGCGAAAAGGTCGGTGTTGCGCCCCGCGAGTTCGACCGTGCCGTGTCCGCCCATGGAGAACCCGGTCACGTAGATGCGCGCGGGATCGGCGTCGAATTCCTTCATCTTCGCGCGGACCAGCTTCGGCAGGTTGGCGAACACGCTTTCCGGACGGATGATGCCGTCGCCGCCGCGCTGGACGTTGTTGCCCCAGCCCTCGTTGGCGGGGCACTGCGGCGCGAGCAGGACGACCTTGGTGTCCGGGTGGGCGAGGATGTAGGAGACGATCTGCTCGAATCCGTAGCGGAGATGCGATTTGTTGTCGCTGCCGCGTTCGCCCACGCCGTGCAGGAAGACCAGCACGGACGGCCTGCCGGGGGCGTCCATGTTGTACGTGCCCTCGCAGTAATTGATCTTAATGCCGTCGGCGTCGAACGTCTTCTGCGCCACTCCCGTATTCCTGACGATGGCGTCGTCCTTCTGCTGCTGGGTCGCGCCGTTCGGCAGAAGCGGGAAGAGGGGCTGTTCCTGTCCGGGGGCATAGGCGTTGACAGGCTTGTTGTACTGATCCGCGCAGGCGCCGCCGTCGCAGCAGCAGGAGGCGAGCATGGCGGAGGCGGAGAGGCAGACGGCGGAACCGATGAGTTCGAACGAACGGCGCATGGGAAATACTCCTTGGAAAAATAGATAAAGGATGAAACACGTGTTTTTCCGACTAATATACCCCATTCGCCGCTCTTTGTCAAGTTCTCCAGCCTCGCTCTCCGCACAAAAAGCAAGTCCTCCGCGAAAAATGCGCGCGGGAGCAGTCCGCTCCGGACGGAACCTGCGGAAGAAAAAACTCCTTTTTTGCGCAAACGGGCTTGCTTTTCCCTGAAAAGATTGTATTTTATATAGATAGAACCGGCATCAAGGCGTTTTACCTCGAACGCGGATGCCGCGCACACAGGTTTTCTCTATCCAAACTTTACATCAGGAAAGGATAACACAGCATGAAATCATTTCTGGTCGGAGTCGGCGTCATAGCCGCAATCGCCGCCATCGCATTCGGATGGTTCATCTCCCAGCGCAACGGCCTGATCGCCCTGGACGAAGACGTGAACAAAGCCTGGTCGGACGTCGACACGCAGCTGCAGCGCCGCAACGACCTGATCCCGAACCTGGTCTCCACCGTGAAGGGCTACGCCGCGCACGAAGACAGCGTCTTCAACGGCATCGCGGAAGCCCGCAGCAAGCTCGCCGGAGCCACGACGCCCGCGGCGAAAGCCGAAGCCGACGCCGCCCTGACCGCCGGACTCGGCCGCCTGCTCGCCATCGCGGAAAACTATCCCGAACTGAAAGCCAACGAAAACTTCATCCGCCTTCAGGACGAACTCGCCGGCACCGAAAACCGCATCGCCGTCGCCCGCAAGAGATACAACGAGATCGTGAAACGGTACAACATGGCGATCCGCCAGTTCCCCGGCTCCCTCTTCGCCGGCAGCCTCGGCCTGAGCACCCGCGAATACTTCGAGCCCCCGCAGGGCCATGACGCGGTGGTCAAAGCGCCGAAAGTCGAATTCTGATTTGAGTTCATCTCTCCCGGACAGACGCTCGGCAGTCTGCCCGGGATTTCTTTCAGGTGCGCAAACGCACCGCAAACGGAAGAGCATCGGAAGAAAACAGGAACCATGAAAGCGAAAAGGTCCGACATCGGCTTTTGGCGTTCGACATTCCCGAACCAGCTGGGAAACCTGTGCCTTGTCCTCTTTCTGGCCGGGCTTGCGCTGTTTGTCCTGCACGCGGGATTCGGGCGGAACGTTTTCGATCCGGACGATTTCAAGTCCATGGACGAGCGCATCCCCGCTCTCGGCACGCGACGCGTGGTCGACGAGGCGGGAGTCCTGACGCAGTCCGAGATCAACGCCCTGACTGCGCAGATCGACGCCTACGAGGCGGCTTCGAAAGGGCAGATGGCGGTCTACATCGTTCCCTCGCTGCACGGCGACGCGGTCGAGGATTTCTCCCTCGCCGTCGCCGAGAAGTGGAAGATCGGCTGGCGCGGCGAGGACAACGGCGTCCTGCTGCTCCTGGCAGTCGACGACCATGAAGACCGTCTGGAGATCGGCTACGGACTGGAGGGCGTCATCAACGACGCCCGCGCCGGCGACATCCTCCGCGACATGATGCCGTATCTGCGCCGGGGACAATACGCGCAGGCGATCTCCTATGCCGTCTCCGCCGTCTCGGCGTTCGTCCTGCACGAAAACGGTCCGGAAGCCCCCGGAGAAACGGATGACGAAGATGCCGACTGCGGCAGCTATGCCTCTCCCCGGAACGGCCCCGAAGAGACGTTGTTCTGCGTCATCGCCATATTGATCGTCCTCCAGCTCATCGGAACGATCACTGCCCGCATCATGATCCACCCGGACGTCAAAAAGTCCATCGGGCTGATCGTCATGATCATCATCCTGCGGATTCTGCTGGAGGTCCTGAAGGGAATGGCGCGCGGCGGTGGCGGTCGAGGCGGAAGAAGCAGCGGCGGCAGCAGCCGGAGCGGCGGCGGTGGCGGCGGTTTCGGCGGAGGCGGCGCGTCCGGGAGATGGTGAAAAAAGATTGTGAGCCTCTTTTCGCGGCGGTTGCCGTCCAGACGGACCGAACCGCAAAAAAAGTGTTAGCGAATCGAACAGAACGACTTGAGAAAAAGGAACAAAACCGGAAAAAATCTAATTGTTTGGGCGTTTTTTCTCAACGGCACTGGATTTTTGAAAAAAACGTGCTATGTTAAGACTTGAAATGTTTCGAGTGTGAAACGATTTCAGTATCATCCCGCAATAACGGAACAGAACAAAAACAGGAAAGGAAGACGTCTTATGGACGCGAAAAAGGATTCCGGACTGATCCGGATCGGCATTTTCTACGACGGGAACTATTTCTATCACGTCAGCAACTACTACTACCACGGCCATCCGCGCAGAAGCCGCATCAGCGTCCCCGGACTTCACAGCCTCATCCGCACCATGGTGGCGGAACGCGAACATGTCAGCGAAAACCTCTGCCGGATCGTCGACAGCCATTATTTCCGCGGCCGCCTGACCGCGTCCGAGGCGAACCTGCGGCATCTGCTCTTCTCCGAACGCAATTTCGACGACGTCCTGACGCGCGAAGGCGTCGTGGCGCATTTCCTCCCCGTCAGCCACGGCTCCGAAAAGGGCGCGAACATCTCGCTCGCGCTGGAAGCCTACGAGCAGATGGTCCACATCGGATTCGACGTCGTGGTCCTGGTCGCCTGCGACGGCGACTATGTCCCGCTCGTCCGCAAGCTCAACTCCCTCGGCGCGCGCGTCATGGTGATCGGCTGGGAATATTCCTACGAGGACGACAACGGCGGGCACCGCCAGACCATGACGTCCGGCCGCCTGATGGCGGAAGCCACCTACGGCATCTGGATGCAGGACATCATCGAAAAACAGCTTTATCCGCAGGACAAGATCGACGCGCTCTTCGTCTCCGGCGGCGGAAACGCCTATTCCGCATCCGAGAACGTCGAACAGGACGACGGCTACGAGGAGGAGGACGACTACGACGAAAGCCTCCCGCCCGAACGCCGCCGCGGCACCGTGGTCCAGCTGAAGAGCGGATACGGGTTCATCACGCCGGACCGCGGCGACCACGATTTCTTCTTCCTGTGGGAAGACCTCGAGAACTGCGCGTTCGACGAGCTCGCCATCAACGACAAAGTGGAATTCGAAGTCGGCACCAACGACCGCGGCGAATGCGCCCGCAAAGTCGTGCTGCTGGATCCCGACGGGAATCCCTACAGTTCCGGCGCGGAAACCGAGGAGAAACCGGAAGACGGAAACGGACAGTCCTTTTAAGCGGGGACCGTCTTCCTTCGCCGCATCCGGGTCCGGTTCGCCGGGATAAAAACGGCAGATGAAGAATCCATGAAAACGACAGCGGAAAAGATCAGCCAGTTCGGAGAAATGGCATTCCAGCTCAAAGACGAGGCCGTGTCCATGGTCACGTTTCTGGGCGACGTCACCGCCGCATTGTGGGAAGGGTTCCGCCACCCGAAACGCCTCCGCTGGAAGGATTTTCTTTTCTACATGAACACCTGCGGCCCGGACGGGCTGCCGATCACGATCATGATCAGCACGCTGATGGGCGTGGTGCTGGCGTACCAGGCGGAAGTGCAGTCGCACAAATACGGCGCGGACAATTTCCTGCCCATGGTCATCGGATGCACCATCCTGCGCGAACTCGGCCCGCTGATGGTCGCCATCGTGGCGACGGGCCGCAGCGGATCCGCCTTCGCCGCCGAGATCGGCACCATGAAGATCTCGGAGGAACTCAACGCCCTCCAGACGATGGGCATCCGCCCCACGCGGTTCCTGGTGGTCCCGAAAATGTGGGCGATGCTGGTCATGCTGCCGCTCCTGACCGTCGTCGGCGATTTCGTCGGCTGCGCGGGCGGCTACCTGGTGATGAAGAGCGAGCTGGGCATGCCCATGGACGTCTTCCTGCAGCTGACCCGGCAGGGCGTGGCGGTGAAGTATTTCTTCGAGGGCATCCTGAAGAGCTTCGTCTTCGCGTACATCATCACGATGACCGGCTGCTGGCGCGGATTCCGCACCGGAAACGACGCGATCGCGGTCGGGCGGTCCACGACCTCGGCGGTCGTCACCAGCATCCTCTTCATCGTGCTGGCGGACACCTTCCTCGCGAAACTTTTCACCGTGTTCTACGCCTGGGGGACATGAGCCATGACGGACCGCAACGACAACGCAGCGGCCGCTCCCGCCGCAAAAGGCACGCCCGCGATCGAGGTCCGCGACCTCGTCATCGGGTACGGTTCGCGCGTCGTGCTCGAGAACCTGAACTTCCGCATCGAGCCGGGCCAGATCGTGACCATCCTCGGCGGATCCGGCTGCGGCAAGAGCACCCTGCTCAAGCATATCATCGGCCTTCACAAGCCGATCCGCGGCGACATCCTCATCAACGGACGCAGCATCGTGAGCGCGGACGCGCAGGAAAAACGTTCCATCGTGTCCGAATTCGGCGTGGCGTACCAGGGCGGCGCGCTGTTCCGTTCCCTGAGCGTCGCCGAAAACATCGCGCTCCCCATGGAGGAGCTGACGAACTGGAAGCGCGACGAGATCCGGAAACGCGTCTCCGAAAAACTCGCGCTCGTCCATCTGAACGGATTTGAAGACTACATGCCCTCGGACCTCTCCGGCGGCATGATCAAACGCGCCGCCTTCGCGCGCGCCCTCGCACTCGACCCGAAACTGCTCTTCTTCGACGAACCGTCCGCCGGGCTTGACCCGCTGACCTCCGACATGCTCGACAACGTGATCCTGGAGATCCGCGAGAAGACCCACGCCACGATCATGATGGTCACGCACGAGCTCCCCAGCATCTTCCGCGTCTCCGACCGCGTGATCATGCTCTCCGCGGAAAAGAAGGGCATCGTGGACGACGGGCCGCCCGCGTACCTCCGCGACCACAGCGCCGACGAGTACGTCCGCACGTTCCTCTCGCGCGGCGGCACCTATAAAAGCAACAGCACGGAGCCGGACCATGCCTGACACGCCGGCCGTTTTCATGTCATTTTCAGTTTCAGGAAGGAATCCCGCATCATGAACGACAACAGCAAATTCAAACTCGGACTGTTCATCATCCTGGGCGCCGTCATATTCTTCGCCGCACTCTTCATCCTCGGCACCATGGACAGGTTCAAGGAAAAAGCGTACATCTCCACGCTCGTCTCGGAATCCGTGCAGGGGCTCTCGGTCGGGTCCTCCGTGAAGTATCAGGGCGTGCCCATCGGCAGCGTCCGCGAGATCATGATCTACCCCAACGACAACGTGATCCGCATCGACATGGAGATCAACATTTCCAAGTTCAAAGTCCAGCAGCCCGGCCACGCCCCGGTCACGATCTCGCTCGATGAGTTCAACGAGGAAGTCGAAAAGGCGGTGCAGAAGGGCCTCCGCTGCCGCATGGAGCTGGAAGGCATCACCGGCGGCAAGTACATCGAACTCCAGCCGGACAAGGACGCCGCGCCGTCGACGTTCGACGTGAAGGAATTCGGGCTCGAATACGCCTACGTCCCCAGCCAGCCCTCGCTCATCAGCGACCTCCGCGGCAGCGTGACCACCATCCTCGCCAAGCTCGAAAGCATCGACTACAAGGGCATCAGCGACCGCACGAACGCCGTGCTGGACTCCATCAACGAGCGCGTCAACTCGCCGAAATTCGACGAGACGATCGACAACGTGAACGCCATGGTCAGCGAGGCGCGCAAGAGCATCGAAAACCTCGAAAAGCTCACCGGATCCGATCTCCGCGACAAGGTCGACGCCATCGCGCAGAACGTCGGCGAAGCCGTGAGCGCGGTCGAATCCCTCACGAAGTCCGTCGAAGTGGAGATCAAGTCCATCGAATTCGGAAAGATCGCCGAAAACTTCCGCGCTTTCCTCTCCACCGCCATCCGCACCAGCAAGACCCTCGACGAAACGCTCTTCAACGTCAACGGCGGCGTCGATGCCCTGATCGAATTCATCCAGTACATCGACAGCGATCCCGCCGCGCTCATCCAGGGCAAGAAAAAGTCGAGTCCCGCCGATGCCGCACAGGGCGGCGACGGAAAGTAACGCCGTGCCGCATCAGGCTCCCTCGAACCGCCTTTCACATTCTTTTTCATAACGGAGTATCACCATGAACGTCCTGATCCTGAACGGAAGCCCCCGCAAAAACGGCAACACCTCGCACGCCCTGCGCGCCATCGAAGACGGCATGAAGGCGCGCCACACGGTCGAATCCCTGAACGTCTACGACTTCACGTTCCGCCCCTGCCGCAACTGCGACGCCTGCAAGCGCAACGGCGGCAACTGCATCCAGTCGGACGACACGGTCAAGATCATCAGCAAAGTCGCCGACGCCGACCTCGTGATCTTCGGCTCGCCGGTCTACTGGTGGGGCATCTCCGCCCAGCTGAAGGACGTCGTCGACAAGTTCTATTCCCGCGACGACGCCTCCGCGAAGCCCACGCTCCGCACGAAGAAGAAGATCGGCATCGTGGCCTGCGGCGCGGATTCCCTCAGCAACCCCGAATACAAGCTCATCTCCGACCAGTTCCGCTGCATCGCGGAATTCCTCGGCTGGGAAGTCGTCCTCGACGAATCCGTCTGCGCCGCCGCTGCCGACGACCTCGCGAAGGACGCCGCCCGCCTCGCCCAGCTCAAGGCCGCCGCGGAAAAGCTCTGACCTCCGCCCCCGTTTTTTCAGTTTTATCCTCCCGCCGGAATCCGCAAAACGATTCCGGCGGTTTTGTTTTTTGGAGGAAAAGAAGCGTCCGCTTCCGGCGGGGCTGTCCCGGAGGAAACGGACGCATTGTTTGTGATTCGGACTGCCTGTCCGGCTTTTGCCGCAGGGCTTATTTCTTGGTGAAGCGGAAGGAGAAGCCGCCGCGTCCGACCATGCGGACGGTGATCACGTCGCCGGCTTTCGCCGTGCCTTCGGAGATGTCCCAGGCGCGCGGATCGTCGGGCTTCACGTCGCCGTTGGCGAAATAGCCGGAATCAACGTCCCTGCCGTCCGCGATCTTGCGGTAGGAGAAAGTCTCGCCCGCCTTGCCGGGGACGGTGAACGTGACTTCGCGCGTCTCGTTCTTGCCGTTGATAGCGCCGACGTACCAGACGTCGCCTTTGCGGCGGCCGAGGATCACGTAGTCGGCAGGTTCGCCGCCGAGGAACTTCGTGTCGTCCCACGTGGTCGGAAGCCCGGCGATGAAGTCCTTCACGGATTCCGGGAGCGCGCGGAACGCGGACGGGCGGTCCGCCATGTGCTGCGCGGCGGATTCGAAGACGACCGGGAGCGCGAGCTCGTGCGCGTGGGAGGTGAGGTGCTTGTGCTGGGAGTTGGTGAACGCGGTGGGGGTGTAGTCCATCGGGCCGACGGCGTTGCGCGTGAAGGGCAGCGTGGTGTTGTGTTCGGCGGCGGGCTCGGTCATCATCGGGTGGTTGTTGTACTGTTCCGCGCCCCAGACGCCCTCCATGGACATGAGGTTGGGATACGTGCGGGACCAGCCGCGCGGGAGGGTGGAGCCGTGGAAGTTGACCATGATCTTGTGCGGGGCGGCGTCCTTCAGGATGTCGACGTAGTACTGCATCATGCTCTGCTTGTCGCTCTCGAAGAAGTCGATCTTCACGCCCTTGACGTTCTTGTCCTTCAGCCAGGCGAATTCCTTTTCGCGCGTCTCGTGGGTGTTGAAACGGTCGCGCGGGCCGCCCTGGACGTAGTTGTGCTTGCCGCCGGAATTGTACCAGAGCCAGACGCCGACGTTTTTCTCCTTTGCGAGCGCGATGGCGTCGTCGATGTTGCCGCCGTTGCCCATCACGTCCCATTCCCAGTCGATCAGGACGTTCGGCCACTTCATCTCGGAGGCGAGCAGGATGTAGTCCTTCACGATCTGGAAGTCCTTGCTGCCGTGGTTGTACGCCCAGTAGACCCAGGACGCCACGCCGGGCGTGATCCAGGAGACGTCGTCCACCGCGCATTCGGGCGCGAGGTCGTCGACGAGCGTGGACTCCACGACGTCGGCGAGCGTGCCGATCACGACGCAGCGCCACGGGGATTCCCAGGGGAGCGAGGTCGCCGGATTCACCGCGCCCTGGTTCGCGCCTTCGCCCTGGTCGGGATAATGCGTGGTGAACGAGACGCCCTTGTCGTCGACGGAAGACACCAGATAGGTGCCGCAGTAGGTGCCGTCGAACCACGTCTCGGAGAGGAGACCCCACGTGGACTTGTCGGCGGAGTTGAAGAGCAGCGGATAGTTCCAGTTCCGGTTCGCGCCGCCTCTGCGGCCGCCGCCGAAACCGCCGAAGCCGCCGGGGCCGCCCTGTCCGCCCTGGGGAGCCGGAGACCCTTTGAGCTGGTCGGCGGTGTAGGCGTTGTAGCGGTCCTCGTAGCTGGTCACGCGGCGCTGCATGCGGAAGCCGTCGGTCAGCGGGAACACGAACGAGGTGGATTCGCCCTGGAATTCGACGTTGCCGGAGCCGCCGACGGTGTAGCGGAACGCGAAGGAATTGTCGCCCGCGCGAAGCACGACGCCGATCTGTTCGGCGCCTTCGCCGAAGACGAGCGTCTTTTCGTTCATGCGGAAACTGCGCTCGGAACGCTTGCCGTTGACGGACGTGTATTTCTCGGAAACGAGTATGGCGCTGCTGCCGGCGGGGAGCTTCCCCTGCAGTTTCAGCCGGGAGAAATCGTAGTCGGCTTTATTCGACTTCAGGCCGAGGCGGACCCGGAAGACTTCCGAGGCGTTGCGCTCCACGCGGAGCACGTTGCCTTCGTCGAGGTACACGCGGATCGTCTTGTCCGCGTCCGGCGAGGTCAGAACGGGATCGGCGGCGGAGCAGAGTCCGGCGGCGAAAAAGACCGCGGCGCAGGAGAGCGCCGTTTTCATGGAGAGGGAAAACTTCATGGTCTGGGTTCCTATGGATGAATGGTGATGATTGAGGACGGATGATCCGTAAACACTGTAAACATAGCACAAAAAGACGGTTTTTCAACAGGACAAAACGTCTTTTGAACGTTATTTTCACGTTAAAAACGCATGACGCGACGCCATGCCGCAACCGGGGAGGTACAGCCTCCACTACGTTGTGGCTTGCTTCGCAACGCCACGTGTTCTCGCGTAGCAGAACACTGCTTCAGCACAGCTTGCGGTGTGTCCGGCTGCGCCCGGACAAGGGAAAAGAAAAAACGCCTCGGAACGGCCTGAACGCTGTTTCGGTCTTGTCCTTTACCTCAGATTGCGCCGAACGGGATAGTCCCCGTTGAAAACAAAGCTCATTCAGGTTCCATATTTTTCAGGATGTCATCCGCCTTGGCGAACCCGTTTTCGCCCGCTTTCCTGATCCACTTCTTCGCTTTTTCTCTGTCGCGCGGGAAACCGTTTCTCCCTTCAAAAAGGTATGAGGCGAGCAATATCTGCGAACAGACGACGATCTTATTCTCAATCGTGGGGACTTTTATATTGATTGTCCTGGGATCAATGTCGAAAAACTCCTCGTTCCGATAGATAAAGCCGGGTACATGGTCAAGGACGATCTTTTTGTCGGTCATGGGGAGGGATGCCAGTTTTTCAAGATACTGTTCCATGAGCCCTTCCACATCCTTTTTGTCAAGTCTGTTCCGGAAGGTCTCCCGTGCCATCACAAGCATATACTGCGCAAACACGCATCCGCTGTCCGCGACTTCCCTGATCATTTCGAGCCCTTTTTCCTTTTCCTGCATTTTCAGGATCAGATATTGGCCGTAGAACGCCTTTGCGATCTCGTTTCCGGCTTCCGCGGCCGGTATCAGATATTGATCCGCAATTTCACCTTCCTCCTGTCTTTTGACGCCGATGCCTCTCCTGCAGCAGAGATAGAGCATCAGCATGGCGTCCGTGTTGCCCTCGTCCGCGCTTTTTCTGAAATGCTCCACGGCGATCTTGTATTGGTTCTCCCCATAGGCGCCGTTCGCTATGGCCGCCGCTATGGTCTCAGGTTGAACATTCTCCGGAGGATCCATGGCGGTCCTGTATTGAGCA
Source organism: uncultured bacterium (assembly GCA_902780135.1). Taxonomy (GTDB): domain Bacteria; phylum Verrucomicrobiota; class Lentisphaeria; order Victivallales; family UBA1829; genus UBA1732. The sequence continues at coordinate 118,495 of CACZEK010000003.1, read as the reverse complement.
TGCCCGTATATGGCGTCTATGCCCGCATCTATGGCGGCGTAACCGGCTTCGAGTTCCTCGATGCCTTTCACCTGTTCCGTTTTGCTCCCGATTTGAGCGGACTTGCCTTGTGCGTCGGCGGCATCCTGTTTGCCGCACCCGGTGAAGATTGCGCCGGTCAGGACGAGCGCGGCGAGAAAAACGAACATTCTGCTGACAATTCGTGACGACATTATTTTAGTCCTTTCGTGTATTGCTGAAGGTTGGAAGGATTCGTCAAATTATTAGGAAAGATACACCACGAAAAGGAAAATGCAAGCGGCAAACGGATAAAATCCTTACTTTTCGTTTTTTTTGAGTTTGCGCGGCGCTATTCTGCACACTTCGTGTGTGTGCGAGCGGAGCCGCACATTGCCGCAGTCAAGGACTTGTCCTTGTGCTCTCGCGTAGCAGAGCACTACCCGGCACACTCTGTGTGCGAGCGGAGCCGCACATTGCCGCAGTCAAGGACTTGTCCTTGTACTCTCGCGTAGCAGAGCACTACCCGGCACACTCTGTGTGCGAGCGGAGCCGCACACTACCCAAGTGCAGAGGTCAGTCTGCCGGTTCGTCCAGGGCTTCGAGGAGGAAGCTGACGGGTCGGAATCCGTCGTTGCAGGAGATCATGGCGGATTTCGGGTTTTTCATCCAGCCGTCGTAGAAATTTTCGCCGCCGTGCGCGAGCGCGAGGACGAACGGGGAAACGGTGTCCCAGGCGCTGTCGCAGAAGCCGTCCGGGCGCGCCCAGCCGTTGCAGACGAAGACCTGTCCCAGCTTCATGTCGCAGGCGTGCTCGATCGGGTTTTCGTACTGCGCGATCAGGTCGTCGTGACGGACGATCTTCTTGACCGTGATGCGGACTTTCTTCATCCCGGCTTACGCCTTCACCGTGTCGGCGATGACGCCGCAGATGCGGTCGATGTCCTCGTTCTTGAGGTAGGGGTGCATCGGCAGGGCGAAGATGTCGGCGGCGCACGCCTCGGAGACGGGCATGTCGCCTTTTTTGTAGCCGAGGTATTCGGTCGCGCCGAGCAGGTGCATCGGGATCGGGTAGTAACGCGCGGTCGGGACGTCGGCGGCCTTCAGAGCGGCCTGGATCTCGGCGAACTTCGGGGAACGCGGGCAGAACTGCGCGTAGACGGAGACGCAGCCTTCTGGGATTGCCTGGACGGAGACGAGGTCCTTCAGACCGGCGCGGTAGCGGTCGGCGACGGCCTGGCGCATTTCGACTTCGCCGGGGAAGAGTTTGAGCTTGGCGAGGAGGACTGCGGCCTGGATCGTGTCGCAGCGGGCGTTCAGGCCCAGGCGGACGTTGTTGTAACGGTCCTCGGCGCTGCGGCCGTGGACGAGGATGGAGTACAGCTTGTCGTACAGGTCGTCGTCGTCCGTGAAGACCGCGCCGCCGTCGCCGTAGCAGCCGAGCGGCTTGGCGGGGAAGAAGCTCGTGCAGCCGATGGTGCCGAGCGAGGGGGCGCGTTTGCCGCTGGGGTCGACTGCGCCGAACGCCTGGCAGGCGTCCTCGATGATGGCGAGCCCGTGCGCGTCGGCGAGCGGCTTGATCGCCTTGTAGTCGGCGGTGAGGCCGAAGAGGTCGACGGGGATGATCGCTTTCGGTTTGAGCTTGCCCTCGCGTTCGACCTTCAGGATGGCCTCCTCGAGCTTCGCCGGGTCGATGTTGTACGTGGCTTCGTCGATGTCGGCGAAGACCGGAGTCGCGCCGACGAGAGCGATCGTCTCGACCGTGGCGAAGAACGTGAACGGGGTGGTGAAGACGGCGTCGCCGGGCCCGATGCCGAGCGCCATGAGCGCCATCAGCAGGGCGTCCGTGCCGCTGGAACACGCCAGCGCGTGCTTGACTCCGGCGTACTCGGCGAGCTGTTTTTCGAGCTCCGCGATCTCGGCGCCGAGGATGTAGTGTCCGCTCTCCAGCACGCGATCGATTCCCGCGTGGATCTCGTCGCGGATCAGGCTGTATTGGTATTTCAGGTCAATGAACGGCAGCATAGTCGGCACCTCCTCGGGTCGGGTTAAAAAATCTTTCTAATAATATACACCCCGAACCCGCGAAAAACAAGGAAAAAACACGAATCGGGCGGCCGGTTTTTGGCGGATGGCGGCGGGGATCAGTCGCGGGAGAACCATTCCGTGAACATCTCGGCGACAATGGGCGCGGTGGTGCCGCCGCCGGAATCGCCGTGTTCGACGACCGCCGCGAAGCTCAGGAGTTCGCCCGTGCGCGGATGCTTCACGAAGCCGTTGAACCAGGTGTTCTTCGTGGCGTTCGCGCCGGTCCCGACGTTGGCTGTGCCGGTTTTCGCGTAAATCTCGGCGGACTTGATGTCGCCGCGCCTGCCGGACCCGCCGGGATCGTGCACGACCAGATACATGCCCTCGCGGATCACGTCCAGGGATTCCTTCGAGGCGGCGAGCCTGCCGGCCTTGAGGGGGACGGCGTCGAACACGCTCAGGCGCGTGCCGGAGAGGCGGTCGTGGTCGTAGATATGGTCGATCAGGTACGGCCTGTACAGGGTCCCGCCGTTGGCGATGGCGGCGTAGATCACGGCCGCCTGAAGGGGCGTGACCTCGACCTTGCCCTGCCCGATGCTGACGTACGCGGTCTCGTTTTCGTTCCAGCGGGGGCCGTCCTTCGGCAGGTATCCGGCGCGTTCGCCGATCTCGATCCCGGTCTTGCGTCCGATCCCGGCGGACTCGAACATGCGGCTGAGCGCGTCGATGCCGGTGTCCACGCCGAGCTCCACGAAATACACGTTGCACGACTTCATGATCGCGCGGCGCATGTCCAGGTCGCGGTGGATGCCGGTGCAGCGGATGCCTTCCCCGTATCCGTGCGGCGTGCGCCCTTCGCAGTCGTAGGTCTTCGAGGCTGGGATGCCGTTTTCGAGTGCGGCGAGCGCGGTCAGCGGCTTGATGGTGGAGCCGGGCATGTAGGACCCCTGCACGGCGCGGTTCAGGAATGGCTTGCCGGGGTCTTCGTTCAGCGCCTTGAAGCGGGTGCGGGAAATGGACGGGACGAAGTCGCCGGGCGGGAAGGTCGGCGAGGACGCCATGACGCGGACCGCTCCGGAATTGGCGCTCAGGACCACGATCGCGCCGAGGTGCCCCTGCAGGGCGCGTTCGGCGGCGAGCTGGCCGTCGATGTCCAGGGTCAGGCGCAGGTCGTAGCCATTTTCGGGCGGCGTCGGCTCCTCCAGCTGTTCATGCACGAATCCGTTGCTGTTCACCATCACGAACTGGCTGCCCGCCTTGCCGGACAGCTTGTCGTTGAACTGGTACTCCAGCCCGGAGCGCCCCTCCAGGCTCGGCAGATAATAGAAATACTCGCGGCGGTCGTCCGCGGCGCCGGGGTCCTCGTTGCCGACGTATCCGATCAGCTGGGCGGCGAGGCTGCCGAACGGATATTCGCGCATCGGCTCGGCGGTCACTTCCAGGCCGCGGACCGGCGGGAAAAGCTCGTCCAGACGGCCGCGTTCCTCGTCGGAGAGGTCCTTGAAGGCGGTGAGCGGAAGCCCGGGCTGGTAGTTGAGGTGGCGGCGGACGTTTTCGAGCGTGAGGGGATTGTATCGTCCGAGCACGGCGGCGACCTGGTCCGCCTTGTCCATGATGTATTTCGCCTGGTCGCGCGAACGCTCCGTCGTCATTTCGCCGGGGTGGAACAGGACGTTGAACGAGGGGCGGTTCCGCACGATCGCGGTGCCGTCGCGCCCGAAGATCTCGCCGCGCATGGCGGGGATGCGGATGCGGCGCGCGCTCTGCTTGCGGTCCTTGTATTCGTACTCGGACGAACGGATCACCTGCATGTTCCAGAGGCGGATCACCAGCACGGAGAAGAGCAGGAACGCGACCACCGCGAGCATGCAGACGCGGATCACGAAGGAATCGATCACGAAACGCGGGTTGTCGCCGTCCGGCATCATGCGCCTCCGTTTTCTTCGCCCTCAATGCCGATCTTCAGCCGGACGGCAGAGCGCGAGATCAGGGCGGCCATGAGCGGGAAGAGGATCGCGCCGCACAGGCAGGACATCATCAGGGAGGCGAACGCGTCCGGCGTCGTGAGCGAGGTCCAGACATGGGGGAGCGCCAGCACGGGCGGGATCATCGCCCCGGCCAGGAACTCAAGCACGTCGGACGCCGGGCGTTTCCCGTGCAGGAAGAGCGCCGGAAGCGTCAGAAGCGGAAGCAGAATGCCGTCCCACGGCATCATGTACCCCAGCACGAAATCCATGGCGATCCCGAACACCAGGGCGAATCCGAGCGCCATCCGGGGCGAGACGATGAACGCCGCCGCGGGGAAGAAAAACCCGAGCAGGGGAAGCGTCAGGCCGGCGGACCGCAGAAGGGTCTCCGCGACGAGCAGCAGGATGGAGCAGGATGTGAAGTAGAAGAAAGCGTACATCGTCCCCTCCCCGCGATCATTTCCCGGTCAGGACCACCACGAAACGGATCGAGTCCGGCGAGACAGCCGGCTTCATCCACGCCTCGGCGTACAGCCCGCCGTCGTGCACCACGGCCGCACGGTTGACGCCGACCGGGGCGTCGGTCAGGTATCCGACGCAGATGCCGCGCGGGGTGCGTTCGGAGAACCCGCTCGTCAGGACCATTTCGCCGATGCCGTACTTGCTCTTCAGCGGCAGGCGCGACACCAGCGCGGTCATGGAGGACGCGCCGTTGCCCGTCAGCGTGCCGTTCGCGCCGGATTCCGCCAGCGAAACGCTCAGCTGGCAGGCGGGATTGACGACGGTCGCCACGACCGAAGTCCGGGCGGACGTCTCGATGATGCGTCCGGCAAGCACGCAGCTCGGCGTGCCGCCGCGGGGCGCGAACTCGAACGTCAGGACCAGGTCGCCGGTCTCGATGCCGTCGCCCAGCCCCTTGGAGATCACGAACTGTTCGCTCCAGGTGGCGGGGTCGCGCAGGATCACTTCGGCATAGACCTCATGATAGCCGGACCAGCGGGGCATGCGGAGCTCCTGGCGGAGGCGTTCATTGTCCGCCTCCATCTCGCGGAGCAGCTGGACCTGGGCCGCCAGCATGGCGTTCTGGCGCTGGAGCTGTTCGACCGCGGAGGCGAGCTTCTGCCGGGGCTGCATCGCGAGCGCCTGGCGCGCGCCCGCCAGCTCGACGTGTTTCGCCGCCTGGTAGAACGGGTAATAGAAATCCATGGAGAAGCGCGCCAGCGGGCGGCGGAACGTGAAGAACCCGGTCAGGACGAGGGCGGCAAGGACCACCGGGATCGCCGCGAAGAGGACGATCCTCGAAACATTGACCTTTTTCTTGAACGTCGCCACAGGCGGACTCCCGGATGGATGTGTTTGGTCCCGCGTGCGGACTGCGCCCGCGCGCGAAAAGAGCCGGGGAAACGGCTCAAAGTGTTACGCGGACACCGCAAGCGGCGCTGATACGGGGCGCGAATTGCGTCCGCGCACCGCAGGCGGTGTTACATCCGTGCGCGGGACGCGCCCGCACACGGAATGAGTTCAAATCGAACAGGAACGGCTTACGCCTGGAGATAGGCGCGGACCTTGTCGGCGACGGCTTCCGGCGTGAAGCCGAATTCCTGCGCCAGCTTCTTGTAGGGAGCGGACGCGCCGAAGTGGTCCAGGCCGATCGCGAGGCCGTCGAGGCCGACGAGCGCGTACCACATCGGGGTCGTGCCGGCTTCGATGGAGATGCGCTTGCGGCAGGCGTTCGGGAGGATGCTTTCGCGGAAGGCGGCGTCCTGACGGAGGAAGGTCTCGAGGGACGGGACGGACACGATGCGGACCTTGCGGCCTTCGGAGCGGAGGATCGCGGCGGCGTCGAGCGCCAGGTTGACTTCGCTGCCGGAGGCGAGGATGACGGCCTCGAAGCCTTCGTCCTCGGAGAGGATGTAGGCGCCGCGGGTCACGTCGATCTTCGCGGCGAGGGCGGCGTCGAACGGACGGAGGTCCTGACGGGTCATCATCATGGCGACGGGTCCCTGCTTCTTCAGGGCGGCGGCCCAGCAGTGCGCGACTTCGTGTGCTTCCGCCGGACGGAACACGGTCATGTCGGGGATGCTGCGGAGCATGGCGAGCTGTTCGATCGGCTCGTGCGTGGGGCCGTCTTCGCCGACGTAGAAGGAATCGTGCGTGAAGATGTAGAGCTCGTGGAGCTTCTGGATCGCGGCGAGGCGGATCGCGGGCTTCATGTAGTCGGAGAACACCGCGAAGGTGGAGGTGTACGGAATGGCGGTGCCGAACAGAGCCATGCCGTTGCCCGCCATGCCCATTTCGAGCTCGCGGATGCCGAAGTGCAGGTTGCGGCCCGCGCGGTCTTCCGCGCTGAAGTCGCCCGCGCCCTTGACCGCGGTCTTGGTGGAGGGAGCCAGGTCGGCGGCGCCGCCGACGAGCGCCGGAACGAGCGCGGAAGCCTTCTGGAGGATGGTGCCGCTGGAGGCGCGGGAGGCGACCGGCTTGTCGACCGGAGCGGCGGCGAGGAGTTCGTCGAGGATGTTTTCCGGGACGGTGCGGTTGACGAGGCTGTCGATCAGCGCCTGGTCGGCGGACTTCACGAAGGCGGCGAACTTTTCATTCCAGGCGGCGGCTTCGGCGGCGAGCTCTTTCACGCGGCCCGCGAGCATGTCCTTGACTGCCTGCGGAACGGTGAAGGGCTCTTCGGTCCAGCCGAGGTTCGCCTTCGTGGCGGCGAGTTCCTCGTCTCCGAGGGGTTCGCCGTGGCAGCCGTGCGTGCCCGCCTTGTTCGGCGCGCCGTAACCGATCTTGGTCTTGCCGATGATGAGGGTCGGACGGCCGTCGGACTTGACGGCTTCCGCCAGGACGGCGTCGACCTTGGCGATGTCGTTGGCGTCGTCGCAGCGGAGGACGCGCCAGTCGTAGGCGGCGTAGCGGGCGGCGACGTTTTCGGTGAACGCGAGGCCGGTGCTGCCTTCGATGGTGATGTTGTTGTCGTCGTAGAACACGACGAGGTTGTCGAGCTTGAGGTGGCCGGCGAGGCTGGCGGCTTCGGAGGTGTTGCCTTCCATCATGCAGCCGTCGCCGCTGATCACGAAGATGCGGCTCTGCTGGATGTCCGTCTTGTCAAGGCCGATTCTCGCCGCGAACTGCTTGGCGGCGATCGCCATGCCGACCGCGGAGCCGAAACCGCTTCCCAGCGGGCCGGTCGTGATGTCGACGCCCTTGGTGTGGCCGAACTCGGGATGGCCCGGAGTCAGGCTGCCCCACTGGCGGAAGTTCTTCAGCTCGTCCATGGAGAGGCCGTAGTTGAAGAGGTGCAGGAGGGAATAGATCAGCATGGAGCCGTGTCCGGCGGACAGCACGAAGCGGTCGCGTCCGATCCAGGTCGGGTCGGCGGGATTGTGGCGGAGATACTTCGCCCAGAGGACCATGGCGAAATCGGCGTTGCCCATGGGCATGCCGGGATGCCCGGATTTTGCCTTCTGAATCGCTTCGGCGGATAAAATGCGGATCGTGTCGGCGGCTTTGCGCAGGGTGGTTGCGTCCATCTCATTTCCTTTCGTTTGTGGAGAGTATGTTTTGTTAAAAAGAAAAAAGGTCATCGCAAAAGATACCACGTTTTTCGGAAAAAGCAATTCCAAAACTGAAAAAAGCGGGCATTTTATCCGCGTTTCCCGTTTTTTCCCGGTCCGGCGGCGCATCATGCCGGAAAAAGGGCGCGCCGGAAACCGCCGCATCGTCTTTTTTTCATTTTTTTCCGTTTTCCGGTTGATTTTTCCCGTTTTCATGGTATGATACTGCGTATAAAAACTGTTTTGGCATCAAACGAGAAGGAGCATCGGAATGTTCTGTAAAAACTGCGGCAGACAAATCCCGGACGACGCGGCGTTCTGCCCCGCCTGCGGCACGAAACGGTCCGGCGGCGAATCATACGGCGACGAACGGTCCGGGCGCGACATCAAGAATCTCCCGAACTACGCGAAGGAAAACGACCTGAACCGTTCGGAAAGCGCGGTCGGCACGGACCGGGACAAGTTCAGCCTGTCCGGCGGCTCCGGCCAGAAGAAGTTCAGCCTCTCCGACGCGGGGCAGAAGAAGTTCAGCCTCTCCGATTCCGGGCAGAAGAAGTTCAGCCTCTCCGGCAAGGACGACGGCGGCATCGTCCGCATCAGCGCAAGCCGCGAACCCGCCGCGCCCTCCGCCGCGCCGACCGGATTCGTGAACCCGCTGAAGGACTCCGGCAAGACCGTCTTCCATGACGAACCCGAGGTGAAAAAAGAGGACGGCAGTGCGGCCGCACCGGCGCAGCCCGCCGCACAGGCCCCCGCATCCGAACAGCGTGCCGAGCCGGTGGAGGCAGTCGTCGAAGACGGTCCGGTCCCGCCCGAATCCGGCGAAGGCACGGGATTCGTGAACCCGCTCAAGGGCTCCGGCCAGGAGATCCACTGGGGCAGCGACGGCGACCGCAACGAAACGAAGGAAAGCGGATTCGCCGGCGACCCCGCCGACATCGACTCCCACATGGGATTCGCGATCTTCTCGACGCTCTGCTGCTGCCTCCCGACCGGCATCGTGGCGATCGTGTTCGCGTCGCAGGTCTCCAAGCACATCCAGAACGGCGATTACGAGGCGGCGAAGAAAAGCGCGGACAACGCCCAGCTCTTCTGCTGGATCTCCATCGGGATCGGGCTCCTCTGCAACGTCGGGTCGTCCATTTTCAGCGCCCTGTCCGAAATCCTGCAGCCGTAAGTCCGGCGGCGGAGATACAGGAAAAACGCCATGTTCTGCATGCACTGCGGCAAACCGCTCCCGCCCGACGCCTTTTTCTGCCCGAACTGCGGGAAAAAGGTGGAAACGGCTCCGGGAAACGCGCCCGCCGGAACGCCCGCGCAGCCCGAACCGGAAACGCCCGCGGAATCCCCCGCCCCGCCGCCGAAGCTCGACTGCGGGCTCGGGCTCGCCATCGTCGCGGTCGTCCTGTCGCAGATGCTCGGCCTCATCGGGCTGGTCTTCTCCGTGCTTGCGAGCAACACGCTTCACAGCGGCGACTACGAGGGCGCACGGCGTCTGGCTCACATCGGGAAAGTCTGGAGCTGGACCGCCATCATCCTTTCGGCGATCGGACTCTTCCTCGGCATCCTCATCCTGCCGGGAATCATACAGCTGGTGTTCTACGATCAGCAGCCGGAGCCTTCAGGCGGCATCCTGTCACATTTTCTGGAGCTGATCCTGCCCGGCCTGAGGGAGCTTTTAAGCTGAACCTGTCCCCCCCGCCATGAACAAAAAGCCCTTCACAAAACAGGAATGGATCACGCTCGGGCTGCTTCTCGCGCTGGGCGCGGCGGCGTGCATCGTCCTGCTGCTGGCGCCGCCGGGCAGTCCCCGCGCGAAATGGCTGCCGAAGTGCATGTTTCACCGGTGGACCGGGCTGTACTGCCCCGGATGCGGCGCGACGCGCGCGCTTTCCGCCCTTCTGCACGGCGACCTGAAGGCGAGCCTGCACAACAACCTGCTGCTGGTCCCGGGGTGCGCGATGCTGGCGGTCCTGATCGTGAAGCCGGGGATCTCCCTGAAACGCCCCGTGGCGGTCGCGGTCGCCGCGATCGTGATCGGATTCGCGGTCCTGCGGAATCTCCCGTTCGCGCCGTTCACGTACCTGGCGCCGATCCCGCTTCCGTGAGCACGGGAAACGGTCAGAAGAACCGTGCGCGGACGACCGACGCAAGCCCGATCAGCACGAGCGCGGCGGTCAGAAGAAACAGCCAGAACCTGCGGAACGCCAGCGCGCGCTTCGCGTAGCTGGTGAAATCCTGGTCCCGTTTCAGGCCGGGATTCTCCACGCAGTCGGAGCGTTTCCGGCGGCCGGTCCCGCCTCCGCTCCGTTTCCGTCCCGCCTGCTTTACCATCGGATGGTCCCGTTGAAAGCCGCGATGACGGCGGCGCCGATCAGAAGCGACGACAGGAGGACCGTGACGATGACCGGGAAAAACACGCCCCAGCCGATGCGGCAGAGCTGGCCGAACGTGACCGATCCCCAGTCGATCCCTTCGAACGAAGAGGTTTGCGCCGGGAGCGGGATGCTCTGCGTCGTCGCGCCGGACTCCGCGATCATGCGGCAGGCGTTCAGCCGGTGCTCGTCAAGACGGCGGGATTCCGCGGCGATCTGGGACTGCGTCGCGGCGCCGTCGACGTCGAGCGGAGACTCCTTGTTCAGTTCGGCGGCGATGGCCGCGAGGTGGTCCCTGCGCGGACGGAGCTCCCGGAGCCTGCGCTCGGATTCCGCGATCTCGCAGTCGATCCCCGCCAGGGACTCCGCGATCCGCACCGCCAGGTCGCGCCGGGAGAGGCGGAAATCGGACACGCGCCGCTGCATCGCCTCGGAGAGCTGTTTGGAAACGGGGGGCGGCGGAGGCGGCGTCTGCGGAATATCCTGCACCAGGTTGCTTTCCATCGGCGCGGACGGATTCAGGACGTTGGAGATATTGATCTTGTGCAGATCGTTCATGACAGAGATGTTTTTTTCCATGGGGCGGACTCCGGCAAGAAAGAAACGGGATGCGTGCGGCGGATCGGGAAACGGAAAACAAAAGCCGCATTGACTTTCACAATATAGCCCGGAAACCGGAAAAAACCACCGGAAAACGGAAAAAAGACGAAAAAAAGACGTTTCACGCTTGAGTTTTTTCAAAATTAAGGTATAGTTCAAAGATACCTTTTGTTTTTTCACCCCGCATTATGGAGTTCTAATACTATGAAAAACGGCGATCTCAGCGGCACCATCGAACGCGCCAGACTCGCAGGGCGCATCGCCATCATCTCCCTCGGATTGTCCTTCATCCTCGCGCTCGTCGTGATCGTGGCGGGCCCGGCGACGAAATGGGCGGGCATGGAGACATTCACGCTCGCGCTGTACCCGGTCACGCTGGCTTTCATCTTCTCGGTCTGCGCCCTCGTGCATTCCGCGTTTCTGCGAAAAATGGCGGAGGAGGAACAGGAAAAGCTCATCCTGGAGCAGCGCAAATCCAACGTGAACTCCATCCTTGATGTGAGCGAGGACGTCCGGTTCACAGCCAAACGCACCCTCGAAAACTTCAACAAGTACATCCCGTCCGCCGTCTCGCTCCTCGTCTTCCTGCTCTCCATCCCGGCGTTCTGGTATTTCTGGCGGCACTCCACGCTCGGCGCGGCGGATCCCGCCACGCTCGTGCTGACGCCGAAGAACCCGATCAACCTGGCGTTCCTGAGCGCGATCTCGGCGCTTTTCGCCTACTTCACGGGCGTGTTCCTGGTCGGGCAGTCCCGCATCCGCGAGTTCCGCTGCCTGCGTCCGGTCGGCAGCTGGCTGATCTGCTTCGCCATCGTGCTCTTCGTGAGCGCGGTCTCGGCGCTCTTCATCAACTACGGCAGGACCGGCTGGGCCGCGCCGCTCACGAAGATCGTCTTCTGGGTCCTCGCGATCCTCGCCGCCGAACTCCTCGTGAGCTTCATCATCGAGTTCTACCGCCCCCGCACGCTGGAGGAAGTCCGCCCGGTGTACGAAAGCCGTCTGCTCGCCATCTTCACGGAGCCGGGCGGCGTGGTGCGGAACATCTCGGATTCGCTGGACTACCAGTTCGGGTTCCAGATCTCGCGGACCGGCATCTACCTGGTCCTGCGGAAGGCGATCGTCCCGGCGCTGATGGTCTGGGCGGCGGTCCTGTGGCTCTTCACGTGCATCGCCGAGGTCATTCCGGGCGAGATCGGCATCCGCGAGGTCTTCGGCGCGGTGAACCGCGAATCTCAGCCGCTCGACGCCGGAATCCACTTCAAATTGCCGTGGCCGTGCGAGAAGATCCTCCGCATCCCGGTGAAAAACGTGCAGGAGGCCACGCTCGGATCCGTGCTGAATCCGGGCCGCAACGCCAAGGTCATCCTCTGGACCGGCGACAACTACCAGCATGAAAACAAGTTCCTCGTGGCGGTGAAGCAGCAGGGCAAGACCGGCGCGCAGCTCGCGTCCATCCTCGAAGTCTCGCTCCCCGTCTTCTACACCGCCGACCCCGAACACCCGTTCGACTACGCGTTCAACTTCGACAACGTGAAGGAAACGCTCCTCGCGGTCGGCCAGGCGGAGGCAACGCGCTATTTCGCCAGCACCGACTTCATCACCGACATCTCCTCCGGGCGCGAACAGGTCGCCGTGAACCTGTACGACCGCATCCAGAAGGCGTGCGACCGCATCGGGCTCGGCATCAGGCTCGTCGGCATCAACATGCACGACGCGCATCCGCCCATCGGGAACGGCGAAAACGGCAGCGTCGACGTCGCTGGGGCGTTCCAGGACGTCGTCTGCGCGCAGGAGGACGCCGTGGAAATGATCTCCAGGGCGAACGAATACAGCATCACCACGGTCGAATCCGCCAAGGTCGAGTCCACCCGCATCCTCGGCGCGGCCGAGGCGTACAAATACGACACCGCAAGCGTCGCGCTCGCGGACGCATCTCGGTTCGAAAGCCAGCTCGAATCCTACCGCCACCTCCCCGGCATGTTCAAGCTCCGCACCTACCTGGACTTCCTCGAAAACGACTGCAGCGACATCCGCAAGTACATCATATCGAACGAGATCGACGTCCGCAACCTGGTCCTGAACCTCGAAGAGAAACCTTCCCTCGACCTGCTCAACACCGACATCAATCTCCTGACCGGCCAGAAATAATCCCAACCTCAAACCATTCCAGCGGGGCGCCCCGGCCGGGCAGTCCCCCGCCCGCATTCTATTCCCGTGTTCAATCATCTCTCCAAATCCGTCGGCAACCTCATCAGAAACCTGAAAACCGCCATCTCCGGCTCCCCGAAACAACAGGAGCAGGCGCAGGCGGCGTCACCCGTCCGCAAGCATGACAAGAAACGCCGCCGCCAGCGGCATCCCGAGGACGCCGCGTACATCCGGCGCGCCGACAGCCGTCCGGCTCCCGTCCGCGGCGAAAAAAACGACGCCCCCCAGGCGAAACAGCAGTCCCGCAAGCAGAAACAGCCGAAGCAGGCAAAACAGCCGCAGGACCAGGCGAAACAGGCGAAGCAGCCGAAACAGCCGAAACAGGCGCAGCAGCCCGCGCAGAAGCAGAAACAGCCCCGGCAGATCCCGCCGATGCCCGCCATCGTGCCGCCGCCGGAGGAACCCGGCAAGATGCGGTTCTGCGACCTCGAACTCTCGCAGGAAGTGCTCGCCGCCGTCCAGGTCCTCGGATTCCTCTACTGCACCGAGATCCAGAAGCTCTGCCTGCCCTACGCGCTCGCCGGACGCGACCTCGCCGCGAAGGCGCAGACCGGGACCGGCAAGACCGCCGCGTTCCTCTCCACGCTCATCACGCGGTTCTGCCGCCGTCCGGTCGAAGGCGAACGCAAGCACGGCGCGCCGCGCGCCCTGGTCCTCGCCCCGACCCGCGAACTCGCGATCCAGATCCACGACGACGCCGAGGCGCTCGCCCGGTTCACGGACCTGAACTGCGTCGTCATCTTCGGCGGCATGGACCACGAAAAACAGCGCCGCGAACTCGACGCGCCCGTCGACATCCTCGTCGGCACGCCGGGCCGCATCATCGACTATTCGCAGAGCGGCGACCTGGACCTCTCCAAGGCGGAAGTCCTCGTGATCGACGAGGCGGACCGCATGCTCGACATGGGGTTCATCCCGGACGTCCGCCGCATCGTCTACCACCTGCCGCGCCCCGGCGTCCGCCAGACCATGCTCTTCAGCGCCACGCTCGAACCCGCCGTGCTGCGCCTGGTCGACTCCTGGATGAAGGACCCGGAATTCGTGGAGTCCGAGCCGCAGCACATCGTGACCGACCTCATCGACCAGCGGTTCTACGCCGTGCTGGACGAACAGAAGATGGCGGTGCTCCTGCACGTCATCCACGAGGAGAAGCCTGAACGCATGATCATCTTCGGCAACCGCAAGGACAAGAACATGGCGGTCGCCGCGCGCCTCTTCGAATACGGCGAGGACGCCGAGCTCCTGTCCGGCGACGTGCCGCAGGAAAAACGCCTGAAGATCCTCGACCGCTTCCGCGAGGGCAAAACGCGCATCCTCGTCGCCACCGACGTCGCCGCGCGCGGCATCCACGTGGACGGCATCAGCCACGTCGTGAACTACGACCTGCCCGAACAGGCGGACGACTACGTGCACCGCATCGGCCGCACCGGGCGCGCCGGCGAACACGGCATCAGCATCAGCTTCGCCGACGAGTTCGGCTCGTTCGTGCTGCCCCAGCTGGAACAGTACACCAAGTGCGAGATCAAGACCGTCCAGCCGCCGCAGGAATGGCTGGAGCTCCCCGAAAAGACACGCGAACTCCCGCCCGAGGAACGCGCCCGCATGAACCGCCGCCACGGCGGATCCGGCGGCGGACGCCCCCATCGCGGCGGCGGACGGGGCAGACGCAGATGATTCCGGCGGCAAAGACGGACGCGCCCCAAATCACGGTCGTCCTGGACCGTCTCCGCAGCGCGCACAACACCGGCAACATCTTCCGTCTGGCGGAGGCGCTCGGCGCGAAAGAGGTGATCTGCTGCGGCTACACGCCCTGCCCTCCCCACCCGAAGCTCGCGAAGACCGCCATGGGCGCGGACACGATGGTCCCGAGCAGGTCGTTCCCGACCGCGCTCGACGCCATCCGCGCGCTCCGCGAGGAGACGCCCGGCATCGAGGTCCTCGCGGTTGAACCGCTCCCGGAATCCGTCGACGCGTGGCGGTATCCGTACCGTTTCCCGGTCGCGCTGATCTTCGGCAACGAGGCGCTCGGGATCTCGCCCGAGGCGCTGGAAGCCGCCGACGCGACGGTCGGCCTGCCGATGTTCGGCGAGAAGGCGTCGATCAACGTGGGCAACTGCGCGGCGGTCGTCCTGTACGCCGCGGCCGCGAAATTCCTCGAAGACCATCCAAGGAGATGACGCCATGAACGTTCAACCCGGCAAAGACTGGAAGTTCTTCCTCTTCGGACAGCACACCGAAGCGCTGCGCGACGACCTGAAACGCCGCGGCGCGCACCTCACGGACGACCCCGGCGAGGCCGACCTCATCATGCCCTGCGGCGGCGACGGCACGCTCTTCACCGCCGAGCTCCGCTGGCCCGGCCGCCTGAAATACCCGGTGCGCGACGCCGCCACCGCGCCGCGCTGCCCGGCGCACGGACTCGACACCCAGCTCGACGCGTTCTTCGCGGGCGAACTGAAGACGACCCGGCTGCCGAAGCTCTCCGGGCGCGCGAACGGGCGCGAGCTCTTCGCCATCAACGACATCTTCCTGCACAACCAAATGCCCGTGACCGCGCTCCGCTACAGCGTCTCCATCGACGGCGCCATGTACGCCCGCGAGGTCGTCGGCGACGCGGTCGGCGCCGCCACCATCCACGGCTCCACCGCGTACTACCGCAGCATCACCCACAGCATCTTCCGCACCGGAATCGGGCTGGCGTTCAGCAACAGCACCGAGCTCGTCAACCACCTGGTCCTGCCCGAAAACTCCCTGGTCCGCATCGACATCCTCCGCGGGCCCGCCGTCATGGTCGCCGACAACTCCGAGGAGACCGTGCTCGTCGAAGTCGGCGGATTCGCCGAACTCTCCATGTCCGACAAGTTCACCGACATCCTCGGACTCGACCTCTTCATGTGCTCCGAATGCCGCCGCCTGCGCCACACGCTCCGCGACTCCACGCGCTTCATCGGCGGCGGCGAGGGAGGCCGCTGACCATGCGGATCCTCGTCACCGCGGGCCCGACGCGCGAGGCGGTCGACGCCGTCCGGTTCCTCAGCAACAAGTCCTCCGGCAAGATGGGCTACGCCCTCGCAAAGGCAGCCGTCGAGGCGGGTCACGACGTGATCCTGGTCTCCGGCCCGGTCGCGCTCACGCCGCCGGACGGCGTGCTGGAATTCGTCCCGGTCGTCTCCGCCGCCGACATGGCACAAGCGGTCAAATCCCGCGCGGCGGACTGCGGCATGGTCGTAATGTGCGCGGCCGTGGCGGACTACACCCCGGCGCATCCGGTCGACCGCAAACTGAAGAAGGCGGACGGCAATCTCTTCCTCGAGCTGAAGCGGACCGAGGATATTCTGAAGACGCTCGGGCAGCAGAAAAAGCCCGGACAGATCCTGGTCGGATTCGCCGCGGAGACCGATGATCTCGAACAGTATGCCCGCGCCAAGCTCGCCGCGAAGAACCTCGACTGGATCGCCGCGAACGACGTGTCGCGTCCCGACCGCGGATTCGCCGCCGAGACCAACGCCGTCACGCTCTTCGCCGCCGACGGCCGCAGGTTCGACCTCCCGCTGCAGAGCAAGGACGCCATCGCGAAAGAGATGCTGGCGGTCCTGCTGCCCGCCCCCCGCTGAAAGACCGACGATGGCAGCCCCGTTTTCGAGCTTGCGGACGAAGTTGCGCGCCTGGCGCGAGGACCGTCTCGACCGGAAGATCGGCGGCATCTCGCTCTCCGAAGTGCGCGAATCGCGGTTTCAGGACCTCGGCGCGTACCCGACCATGAGCGCGGAGTACGGCGCGATCGAGATGATGTTCCGCGAGTTCCCGCTGGACGCGAACGACGTTTTCGTGGACGTCGGATGCGGATTCGGGCGCGTGATCAGCTGGCTCCTGCTCAAAAAGTCGCCGTGCAGAAAGTTTTACGGCGTCGAGCTTGACCCGGACGTCGCCGCGATTACGGCAAAACGCTTCGAGGGCTATCCGCAGGTTTCCATTTTGAACGGGAACATCCTCGACGTGCTGCCGCGCGACGGCACCGTCTTCTGGCTCTACAACCCGTTCGACGTCTGCGTGCTCGACGCCTTCCTCTCCCGGCTCGAATCCGGCCGCGAGACGAAGGCATACGTGATGTATTACTGCGACTACCGGGCATTCGCGCTGGAAGGCCGCCGCAACTGGAACCGTCTGCTGAAAGACGCCTGGCGCAATCCCCCGGAAAAGCCCCTGCCCTGGTCGATCTGGCTGTACCAGCCCGACTGGAACAGAGTAAAACCTGTACTGCGGTAGTGTCCGGCTGCGCCCGGGAGGACAAGTCCTCCACTTGGGTAATGCCGTGCTCCGCGACGGCCCAGGACAAGTCCTGGACGGAGCAGTGTCCGGCTGCGCCCGGACACGGGAGGGATGAACAGACCGCTTATTTCTTCCCGGATCCTTTCCCGGAAACTCGTGAAGATTTCGCCGGAGCCTTGATCCTGGAAGACGTGAGGTTTTTCAAGGGCGAAGATTTCGTGACGGTCTTCGCAGAGGGTCGAGCGGCATTTTTTGCGGCAGGCTGAGCGGCGGGTTTCTCCGGCGCCTTGAACGGCGCGGCGAATCCCGCAAACACGGGTTGTCTTGTCAGAATATTCACCTCAGCCTGCTTCGCATATACGGAAAGGTTCACCGGCCCCTTTTCAGCGGACTTCGCAGCGGGTTTCGCCGGAGTTTTTGCGACAGGTTTCGCAGGGGCGGGGGCCTTTGCCGCGGGGAGCCTGTTCGGGACAGGCTGGATCCTGAACGTTTCCGGGGCTTCTCCGACGGATTCGACGACGGCGGTCTTCGTGCCGGAATCCATGGAGACGACTTTATACACCTCTTCCCCTGTCTTTTTCGAACCGAGTTTGAACTTGCCACCAATCGGGGAAAGGATCGTGCGGCCGTTGAGGGAATCAAGAAACCTCACTTGCGGAACAGGTTCATACACCGGACGTTTGGGGCGGCATGGGATGCGTTCGTTTTTCCCGACGCGCTGAAGATAGACGACCGGTTCCTGCGTCTTGTCGTCAATCTCAATGTCAGTGACGGCAAAGGCGATATCGCTGCTCTTAAACGCACCTCTTCCGATGCCCGCGAATTCGGTTCTCTTTCTTCCGTTTCGGATCACATTGAACGAGACGGTCCAGTCGCGTTTGTCGGGTAACGGGCCTGTCTTCCCCATCATGTCGACGAAAGCCAATTTCAGGCCGTCGATGCGCCGGTGAATGACGTTGGAAACGCAAATCCGCGTGACATACTTCGGATGGCTGAGCGGATCGACCGGATCGGTGCCCGCCTTGTATTCCTCCAGCAGATTGAATCCGTCGGAATCCTCGTCGGATTCGGGGGCAGTGAAACCGGGCGAGACTTTGAACTTCTTCTCCCACTCGTCCGGGACGCCGTTGGAATTCCGGTCGGATCTGGCGAAAAGTTCGGCGGAAGTCTCCGGGAACTTTTCCAGCAGGGCTTCCATGATCTGCTCGTCCGTTTCGCCGCTCCGTGCGATCTTTTCGAGCTCCTCCAGCGCAATCTTCCGGGCAAGGGAATCCTTGCTTGGGTACTTTTTCAGGATGGTGGCCTGCGCCGCCTCGACGACGTCCAGCAGGGATTCCGCAAAAAGGGGATTTGCCGCCGTCAGGCAAAGCGCGAAGCAGAACAGGAACGGAATCAGGGCGGACCGGCGTTTCATCGTTTTTCTCCTCGCGTTGCGTTTCCGATTTCTCCGGCGGGGGGCGGGAGGACGCCGGATCAATGGCGGAAACATGCCGGATCGTCTCCGGCAGGCTATATTATACCGCAAAACCGGAAAAAAAAGAAGAGGGAAAACCGTTTTTTTCGAAAAAAAGAATAATCGGGACTGGACGGGTTGTCCGGCTCGCCAATGATCGGCGCGGACGGTCAATTCGCCTCGGGTCCGGGCGGTTCCGCATCCTCCGCGGCGGGGGGCGGGGCGTCCAGCAGGGACTGGATGCAGCGTTCGAGTTCGTCCATGGTGTCGGCGGGATTGTAGATCGGGTCCGGCGCGAAACACCGAACGACTTTGCCGTCACGGCCGACGAGATATTTCGTGAAGTACCATTGGGGCAGGCCGAGGAACGACGAATAAAGCGGGGGAAACTCCGAACCCGAGTTCGCCATCTGCGGGAACGTCACGCCGTAACGGGACGTGCGGAACGAATGGACATCCGCATTGCGGGGAGAAAACTGCGTCCCGGGCCGCCTCGAAGTGAACTGGATGCCGGGGAAATCCAGGATTTCGAAGCCCTTGTCGCGGTATTTCCTGTAAATCTCCTCAAGACGGGCATACTGAGGCGTAAAAACGTCGGTCATGGACGTGTTCACCACGAGCACGACCTTGCCCTTGAGGTCGGCAGTCCGGATGACCTGACCGTCCCACGTGACAAGCTCGAAATCATAAAAGGACGGGGTCGTTTCTTTCCTCCATTCCACAATATCCCAGTTGCCGAGATCGCCCGCCAGATTCCGGGGTTCCATTCTTTCGCCTTTTCTCCCGCCGCCTTCCTTTCCGTCGGAGCCGAGCGAGAAAATATCGAATTCGCCGTGCTCTCCCGGGAAGACATAATGAAATTCGTTGCCCCACGGGTCACGCGGAAGCGCCGGTTTGAGGTAGGGGCCGTCCCATTTTTCGGCGTGGTCGATATTCTCCAGCAGTCCCTGGAGTGAGGACGGGCATGTCCCGACATCAAGTTTGTACTGCCGGACCGCGTCATCAAGAAGCACGATCAGCTGATAGGTGTCGGCATACTCCTGCACGCGTCTGTAGCTGGTGCGGAAACAGTTAAACAGAAAAAAAACGCCTGCAAGCCAGCAAAAAAGGCAAGCCGCAAGGACAATGATTATCACGCGGTTGCCGCCGCGCTTCTTCTTTGCAGGACTAGTTTCCTTGCCGGGATTTTCGTTCATAATACACCGTTTTTCAGATATTTCCGATTCGTCAGGGGCATGTAAACATACCACAAAAACGGCGCAAAATCAAGAAAAGGATGAAACATTTCACCCAAAAAGGATGCAAACATCAAAAGAGCGTGGGCTGTTCGGGCTCGTCGTCCTCGTCCGGCGCGGTCCTGCGCGTCTTTTTCGTGTGGAATTTCGCGTGGCGTTCGCGGAGGATGGGGCGCGTGTAGGACGGCATCCCGGCATCGGCGATGGCGTTTTCCTCGAGGTTTTCGAGGATTTCGCGGGCGCGGACGATCACGTCGTTGGGGAGCCCGGCGAGCTTCGCGACGTGGATGCCGTAGCTCTTGTCGGCGGCTCCGGGGACGATCTGGCGCAGGAAGATGATCTGATCGCCGTATTCGCGGACGGCGACGTTGTAGTTTTTCACGCCCTTGCGCGTGAGGGCGAGCTCGGTCATCTCGTGGTAATGGGTGGCGAACTGGGTGCGTGCGCGCGAGGACGGATGGTCGAGGAGATATTCGGCGACGGAGAGAGCGATGGAAAGTCCGTCGAACGTGCTGGTGCCGCGTCCGATCTCGTCGAGGATCACGAGGCTCTTGCTGGTGGCGTGGTTCAGGATGTTCGCGGTCTCAATCATCTCGACCATGAACGTGCTCTGGCCGCGCGCGAGGTCGTCCATGGCGCCGACGCGGGTGAAGACGCGGTCCACGAGCCCGACGTGCGCCTCGTCGGCGGGGATGAAGGAGCCCATCTGCGCCATGATGACGAGGAGGGCGGTCTGGCGGATGTAGGTGGATTTGCCCGCCATGTTCGGGCCGGTAATGATCATCATGCGGTTGTCCGCGCCGTCGAGCAGCGTGTCGTTCGGCACGAAGCGTTCGGACTCCATGCGGGCGTCGAGCACGGGGTGGCGTCCGGCGACGATGTGGAGGACGTCGTCGTCCGCGACGTGCGGGCGGCAGTAACGGTATTTGGAGGCGCATTCGCCGAGGGCGGCGAGGACGTCGAGGCGGGCGACGGAGAACGCGGCCTTCTGGATCTCTCCGGTGAAGGTGCGGGCGTAGGTGCGGAGTTCGTCGAAAAGCTGTTTTTCGAGGGAGACCGCCTTGTCGGACGCGCCGAGGATCTTGCTTTCCATCTCCTTGAGCTCGGGCGTGATGAAGCGTTCGGCGTTGACGAGCGTCTGCTTGCGGACGTAGTCGTCGGGGACGCGCGCGAGGTTGCTTTTCGAGATCTCGATGTAGTAGCCGAAGACGCCGTTGAAATGCACCTTCAGGCTCTTGATGCCGGTGCGCTCCTGCTCCTTCGCCTGAAGCTGGGCGATCCAGGATTTGCCGTCGGTGATGGCGGACCGGAAGACGTCAAGGTCGTGGTTGAAGCCCTCGCGGATGAATCCGCCCTCCGCCATGTCCGCCGGGGGATCGTCGGCGATGGCGGCGAAGATGCGCGAGGTGAGCTCCGGGAAGTCGCCGAGGCCGTCGCGGATGCGTTCGACGAGCGGCAGGTCGTAGGCGTTCAGGATCATCTTGAGGCCGGGCAGGACGGAGAGGCTGTGTCCGAGCGCGAGCAGGTCGCGCGGGGTGAGCGCGCCGGCGTTGAGCTTGGCGGTGAGGCGTTCCATGTCGCGGATGGAGAGGAGCGTCTCGCGGATCTCCTGCCGGGTCAGGACCTCGTCCTTCATCAGCCCGACGACGTCCTGGCGCTCCACGATCGCGTCGACGTCGCGGAGCGGCTTCAGGAGCCAGCTGCGCATGAGGCGGGAGCCCATGGCGGTGGCGGTGCGGTCGAGGACCTGCAGGAGCGTGCCCTCGCGGCCGCCGCCGTGGAGCGCGTCGACGAGCTCCAGGTTGCGCTGGCAGACGGGGTCGAGCCCGAGGTATTTTTCGCTGTAGTTGCGGCGGATGGAGACGATGTGGCCGGTGCTGCGGCGGAGGTTTTCGGCGGCGTAGTGCAGCACGGCTCCGGCGGCGCGGACGCCGCACGCGCAGTCTTTCAGCCCGAAGCCGTCGAGCACGGCGACGGAGAACTGTCGTTTCAGGAGTTCGGAGGTGTGTTCGAAGGAGAAGATCCAGTCGTCGAGCGGGGTCCAGAGGATGGGGCGGATCAGCACGGGGCGTCCGCCGGTCTGCTCCCACTGGTCGCAGAGGGAACGCGGGATGAGGCATTCGCGGGGCTGGAGGCGCTGGAGTTCGCTTTCGAAGGCTTCGCGGGAGTCGAGGCGTTCGGTCTGGAACTCGGCGGTACTGATGTCGAGCCAGGCGAGCCCGTAGACGTCCTTGTCCTCCGCCACGACGGCGCAGAGGAAGTTGTTGTCGCCGGGCTTCAGGAACGACGCGTCGAGGATGGTGCCGGGCGTGATGATGCGGGTGATGGCGCGCTGGACCAGGCCCTTTGCGAGCGCGGGGTCCTCCATCTGCTCCGCCACGGCGACTTTCAGCCCGGCGTCGAGCAGTTTCGGGATGTAGGCGTCGACGGCGCGGTACGGCACGCCGCACATGGGGTTGTTGGCGCGGTGGGTCAGGACGAGGTCGAGGATCGGGGCGGCGCGGAGGGCGTCCTCGAAGAACATCTCGTAGAAATCGCCGGCGCGGAAGAGCAGGATGGAGTCGGCGGGGGATTCCGCCTTCGCCTGCAGATACTGCTTCATCATCGGCGTGATGTTCTTCTCGCCGAAGTCCTCGGGGGAACGCTGTTTCGGGGGTCTGCTCATGGTCGACGTGCGCCTGTGCCGCCTCAGAACGGAACGTTGTCCGGGTCATCGCCGACTTCCGGCTCCGGGGCGCGGGCGGGCGCATTGTTCCGGGCGGGCGGGATGAAGGAGTCGCCGCCTTCGGCTTCGGGCTGGAAGGGCGCCCAGCTCTGGCCCTCGGGGCCGTCCTTCGTGAGGATCTCGATCTTTCGCTTGAGCGTTTCGAGCTTCTGCTGGCAGTACGCGGAGAGGCGTTTCGCCTCCTCGAACGACGCGATCACGTCCTCCAGGCGCGTGTTGCCGTTCTCCATGGACCGGACGAGCGATTCAAGCTTTGCCATCGCCTCTTCAAACGACATGTCCTGGGCGGGTGCGGATTCCTTTTCGGCCTGCGGCATACGGTAAGTCTCCCGTGGAAACGATTCTGAACAAAAAAGCGTATCAAGAATTATACATCCGAAAACCGGATAGTCAAATAAAAAGGGAAGGAAAGACGTTTTTTTTTCCGAAAAAAGGGAAAAGATGAAAAACTCAACTTGATAAAAAGCGTCCCGATGCTATATTATCGGAATATATTCCGCGACCCATTACTATTTACAAGAAAGGCACCCCCTACCATGATGATCAAATGCCAGAAGTGCGGCTTCGAGAACCAGATGGGCAGCATTTTCTGCCGTGAATGCGGCGAAAAGCTGGATATGGATGCGATCGATCCGAACAAGCTTCAGAAAGACGTCAACAAAGAGAAAAACATCAAGCGCGCCAAGAAACGCATCAAGGAAGCGATCTCCACCGGGGTCGGGCTTCTCCTGGTCGCCGCGTTCATCGGCACGGTCTTCTACAACGGCGGGCTCCGCAAATACGAGGAACCGGCAGCCAACGACGCGGCCGTCAGGCAGAAATTCAACAACGCGACCAACGGGACCGCGGTCGGCAAGGTGAAATACACCTATGCCGAAGTGAACAAGATGCTCAAGACCATGATCGTGGACCCGCTTTCCGAAACCAAGTCCTTCGCCAAGGCCACGGCCGTCGAAGTCGCATACGACGAAGCGAAGAACCAGCCCGTCGTATATCTGTGGGTCTCCATCAAGGATAAAGTCCCGGTCACCTACACCATCCACGGCGACGTCGTCTACAACGTCCCGCCGGAAAATGCGAAGGATCCCCAGCTGGAGCCGATCACGCTCGACGTCGGACGCCTCGACATCGGCCGTCTCCCGATCTTCCTGAACACCCAGCCGTTCCTCAACGGGTTCACCCCGCTGATCCAGAACGAGGCGATGACGAGCTTCTTCGCCCGTGCGAAGAGCGTCGAGTTCTCCCCCGAAGGCATGACCGTGGATTTCGCGAAGGGCGGCCCGACCAGCTCGTACACGCCGCCGGCGTCTTCCAACGCGCCGTCCGGCGCGACCGCCGCTGCCGCCCTGAAGGGCGGTTCCGTCGCCGTTGCCGACAATGCGGAGGCCAGAGAAGCCGCCAGGGCGAAAGCCGAGGAGAAGAAGCGCAAAGCCGAAGAGGCCGCCGCGCTCAAGAAAGAGCAGGAAGAGGAACGCAAGCGCAAGATCGAGGAGTACAACGAGAAGAAGAAACAGGAAGCCGAGGAGCGCAAGCGCAAGCAGGAGGAGGAAAGGGCGCGCAAGCAGCAGGAGAAGGAGGAGCGGGAACGCCAGATCCGCGAGGAGAACGAGCGCAGGAGACAGGAACGCGAGGACCGCCGCCGCGACCGCGAGAACAACAACTACAACTCCCGCAACAACCGCAGCAGCAGAAGCTCCCGCAACAACCGCTGGTAAATCCGTTTTCATAAAGGCCGTCGGCTCGCCATGTCTGACCCAGGTGCACAGGACCGGGAAAGATTCCGGGAAATCTTTCCGTTCGAGGCGCATTTCCTCGAAGTCGACGGCCAGAACCTGTGCTATTTCGATGAAGGGACCGGCCCCGCGCTGGTCCTGATCCATTCCTGCCCGATGTCGGCGTTCGCGTTCCGCAGCGTGATCCGCGAATTCCGCACGACCATGCGTGTCGTCGCGTACGACCAGCTCGGCTTCGGGCGTTCGGACAAGCCGCTGAACTTCGACTACCGCATCGAGAACCACATCGAGCACCTGGAACGCCTGCTGAACCATCTGGGCATCAGCGACCGCATCACGCTCGTCATGCACGGACGGGGCGCGGCAATCGGCATGGGCTACGCGGCGCGCCACCCGGAAAGCGTGGAATCCTTCATCGTCATGAACGCCATGTCGTTCTCCGATTTCTCGCTGCCGCTCCGCCTCCGCATCTGCAAGCTCCCGATCCTCGGCAACATCCTCGTCAACAAGTTCAATTTCTTCCTGCGTCCGTCCTGGCGCTACCCGAAGATCGTCCGCGACGCCTATCTGCTGCCGTTCCCGCGGATGGAGGACCGCTGCGCCCTCATGGAGTTCATCAACTCGCTGCCGTGCGCGCCGGAGGACAAGTCGGCGCAGTCCATGATCGAGATCGAAACGGCGATCTGGTCGCTCCGGGGGAAGCGCGCGCTGATCCTGTGGGGCGGAAAGGACTGGCTCTACACGAAGCGCGCCCTGCGGAAATGGACGGAGTATTTCCCGTCCGCGAAAGTCGTCATACTGCCTCTCGCCGGGCGGTTCCTCATGGAGGACGATCCGGCGGAGTTCATCACCAACGTCAGGGAATTTTTTGAAGAAGGAAAGACTCGTCCATGACCCGGGAATCCATCCAGCTGGAAATGAATTTCGACGGCACCAACGAAAACCGTTTCAAGCAGAGGTTCGACCTCGGCGAATTTCAGCTCGTCGCCGAGCTCCCCGTCCCCTCCGCCGACACGCCGATGACCGACGCCGTGCGCCGGGCCGCCGATTTCGAGTACCTGGTCCACTCGCAGGAACACCCGAAGGCGTCCATCGCGTTCATCGACGAATCCCCCGCGGGCGATGCGCTCGACATGGTGCAGTTCGCATCGGAACTCTGCAAATACTCCCGCGACCGCCACGTGCTCTATCTGCACGGACGCGACCACACGGTCAAGGACATCCTGGAAACGGTGCGCTGCGCGCATTCCGAGGGATTCAAGAACTTCTGCGCCGTGACCGGGGCGGCGGTCCCCGGCGAAACCGCGGCACAGACGGCAAAACACGTGTTTCTGGAGAGCGTCAACATGCTCGGCGCGATCCGGGACGCGGAGCTTCCCTCGATATCAGTCGGGGCGGCGGTCAATCCATACCAGTACACGCCGGAATCCGCCTACGCCCAGTCGTTCAAGATGTTCCGCAAGCTCGCCAACGGGGCGGACTATCTGGTGGCGCAGTACGGCTGGGACATGATGAAGCTCCAGGAGCTGATCTGGAACCTCTTCCGCCGCGAGATCAACATCCCGACCGTGGCGCGGCTGATGTTCCTGACGCCCGACAACGCCGAACAGCTCTGCGCGGGCGCATTCCACGGGGTCCACATCTCGCCCGATTTCGAGGTGCTCCTGAAGAACGAACGCAGCCACTCGTTCGCGCAGTTCGAGGCCGCCCAGCTCCGCCGCATCCAGATCCATGCCGCCGGGGCGCGCCTGCTCGGGTTCAGCGCGGTCCAGATCGCGGGCGTCACGAACGTCGCCCTCCTCGAAACCATCTTCCAGAAGATACGCGAGGCGTTCCAGGAATTCCGGACATTCGAGGACTGGCGCACCGCCTACGAGGAATACTACGACCGCCTCGACATGGCGCCCTACCCGAACGAATTCTATCTCTTCGGCAAACTGCTGGAGTCCGACCTGCCCGCCGACCAGCTGGCGCTCGCGGCGGGGATCCGCCCGCTGACAAAATCGGAACGGTTCCGCCATAACCTCGCGGCTTCGCTTTTCGCGAACGCGGACAAGCTGCCGGCGCGGGAACGCCGCCTGACCAAGAAGATGCTCGTCTCCTGCCGGGGATGCAGCCGGTGCAGGCTGCCGCAGACCGACTACGTCTGCCCGGAAACGTGCCCGAAAGGACTCGCGAACGGGTCCTGCGGCTGCGGCAAGGCAAACGGCGACTGCGAGCTCATGGACGCGGAATGCGTCTTCGCAAAACGCCTCAGGATCGCCGACAGCCGCATCGACTATTCCTCGCTTGAGGAAGGCGTCGTCCCGCCCGTCGAGGAACGCCCCTGAGTTTCCCCTTTTCCCCACATAAAATCAACGGCCGCCGTTCGTGAAAACGGCAGCCGTTTTTTTGTCGGATGATTGAAGTCCGCGGCATTACTTGCCCAGCAGCGAGGGCAGCCAGGTGGAAAGCCACGGGACGTACGTGATCAGCGCCACCGAAACGACCATCGCGATCCAGAACGGGATC
Organism: uncultured bacterium; assembly: GCA_902780135.1. Lineage (GTDB taxonomy): Bacteria > Verrucomicrobiota > Lentisphaeria > Victivallales > UBA1829 > UBA1732. The sequence goes on along the minus strand of CACZEK010000003.1, from coordinate 91,843 downwards.
ATGGCGGGGGTGACCTTCGCGATCGAGGTCTTGCCGATGCCGCAGCCGATGAAGAGGCAGGTGCCGACGGGCGGCGTGCAGAGGCCGATGCAGAGGTTCGCGATCATCATGATGCCGAACTGGATGTCCGTCATGCCGAATTCGCGCACGATCGGGAGGAAGATCGGGGTGAAGATCAGGACGGCGGGCGTCATGTCCATGAACGCGCCGACGACCAGCAGGAGGATGTTGATGAAGATCAGGATGACGACCGGGCTGGACGAGAGCGACATCATCCACGCGCTCACGGTGCCGGGGATGTTCGCCACGGTCATGATCCAGCTCATGGAGGAGCTGACGCCGATCAGGAACATCACGACGGCGGTGGTGATGCCGGTCTCCTTCAGGATGCCGGGAAGGTCCCCGAACTTGACTTCGCGGTACAGGAACACGCTCAGGATGAACGCGTATGCGACGGCGACGGCGGCGGCCTCCGTGGCGGTGAAGATGCCCTTCAGGATGCCGCCGATGATGACGACCATCAGGAAGAGGCTCAGGAACGCGCGGCGGAACGTGGTCCACAGGACGGAGAACGGCACGCGTTTCTCGAACTTCGCGCCGGAGCGGACCGCATGGATCACGCACGCCGCGATGATGCAGAGGCCCATCACGATGCCCGGCACGACGCCGGCGAGGAACATCGCCGCGATCGACACGGAGCCGCATGCCACCGCGTACACGATCATGATGTTGGACGGCGGGATCACGAGGCCGGTCGTGGCGGACGTCGTGGTCAGCGCCGTCGAGAAGTTCCGGTCATAGCCCTTTTCGACCATTTCCGGGATCATGAAGCCGCCCACGCTGGCGACCGCCGCGCCCGCGGAACCGGAGATCGAGCCGAACAGCATGCAGGTGATCGTGTTGGCATACGCCAGGCCGCCGGGCAGATGCCCGACCAGCGCAGAGGCGAAGTCGATCAGGCGGCGCGCCATGCCGCCGCGCCCCATCAGGATGCCCGACAGCACGAAGAACGGGATGGCGAGCAGCGGGAACGAGTTGATGCCGAACATCATGCGTTCCGGAACGATGATCTCGGGACGGAACGTGCCGCCCGCGACCGCCACGCCGAGCATGGTGGCGGATCCGATCGCCACGGCGACCGGGACGTTCAGGAAGAGCAGCGAGAAGAAGATCAGCGCAAGGATGAAGCCCACGCATTCCATGTTCACGCCTCCTTTTCGTCCGCGCCGCGGAGATCGGCGGCAAAACTGCGGATTTCGAAATAAAGGATGAAGATGCCGCAGACCGGGATCGGCAGGTACATCACGGCGTCCGGGATCTGGAGCGCGGGCATCACGTTCCGGGTGACGAACATCGCCTTGTGCAGCAGGAAGCAGCCGCCGTAAAGGAAGGCGGTGACGGTGAACGCAATCGTCACGAGGTGGGCGATCGTCGCCGCGGTCTTGCGCGGGGCGTCGGTCATCATGTTCACGATGAGGTCGATGCCGAGGTGGGAACGGCTGTTGAACGCGAGGGCGATGCCGAAGAAGGAGGACCAGACGAGCAGCAGGCAGGCGAGCTCCTCGGTCCAGGACACCTGCTTGCCCACAACGTAGCGTGAAACGACGCCGAGGAGCACGTCAAGCACCAGGACCGCCATGCTGGTTTCCAGCAGGAAACTCAGGATTCTGACCATAACGGTATGGACTTTTTGCATCACTTGACCTCCCGGATGCGCTTCGCGAGGTCCTGCAGTTCAGCGGGGAACGCATCGTAAATCGGTTTGGAAAGTTCGATGAACGGCGCGCGGTCGACGGTGATGAACTCAACGCCCGCTTCGCGCGCGATCTGCTCGTTGACGACCTCGGACTCGCGCCATGCCTGACGCTGGAACACGTTCGCATCCGCGGCGGCCTGTTCGATCCAGCTCTTCTGCTCGGCGGTGAGCTCGTCCCATATCTTCCTGCTCATCACGAGCACGTCGGGGACGCGCTGGTGCTCCGTGAATATGAAGTATTTGCACACCTCGAAATGGCGTCCGGTCACGAAGCTCGGGATGTTGTTCTCGGCGGCGTCCACGGTGCCCTGCGAAAGGGCAGTGTAGAGCTCGCCCCAGGAAATCGGGGTCGGAGATGCGCCCAGCGCCTCCATCGACTGCATGGCGATGGAGCTCTTCTGCGTGCGGATCTTCAGGCCCTTCATGTCGGCGGCGGAACGCACCGGCTTCTTCGTGGTGTACAGGCTGCGCGCGCCCGCGTCGAAATAGCAGATGCCCATCAGACCGTCGAGCTTCCGCAGGAGGGACTTGCCGATCTCGCCGTTCATCACCGCCCAGAAATGGTCGGAATCGCGGAACAGGAACGGCGCGCCGACCACCTGGAACTCCGGCACGGAGCCGTCAAGCACGGCGGCGGAGCATTTCGCGAACTCGATCTGCGCGTTCTGCGCCTGCTTGAAACATTCGTCCTCGGAGCCGATCATGCCGCTCGGGTAAATCTGGAGGTCCATCGTGCCGGCGGAAAGCTCGCGCAGCCGTTCGGACATGTGGAGCATCGCCTGGTGGACCGGATGGTCGGCGGAGAGGCCGTGCCCCAGGCGGAGCACGCGGACACTGCCGGAACCTCCGGATGATCTGACGGACCGGACCGCGAACGCGGCAATGGCGGTGGCGATGAAACACGTCGTCAGAATGTTGAGAATCCACCAGGAAACGGGATTCGAGAACGTCTTGCGGGTCGATTGAGATTGAGACATGATGCGGATACTCGTCCTTTCGCGGTAAAATATGGAATGAGAAAAAAAGACTGATGCGAATTGTTATATTTTAGCATAAAAACTGAAAAAATCAAGCAAAATCATATACGCAGGCGCAAATTAATAAAAGAAAAACCGCTCCCCCGGCAAAGAGGGAACGGTCCGCAAAAAAGCCGCTCCCCCGGCAAAGAGGGAACGGTCCGCAAAAAAGCCGCTCCCCCGGTGAAGAGAGAGCGGCGCGAATGACGCTGAGGATGATCGAAGGATCAATCGAAGGCGTGGTGGGCGGAACCGAGCACGTTGATGACTTTGTGCTTGTAGAGTTCCTTGAGCATATCGCGGGCGGGGCCGAGATACTTGCGGGGGTCGAATTCCGCGGGCTTTTCCATGAGGACCTTGCGGACGCCGGCGGTCATGGCGAGACGGCCGTCGGAGTCGATGTTGATCTTGCAGACGGCGGACTTGGAAGCTTCGCGGAGCTGGTCTTCGCCGATGCCGATGGCGTCCTTGAGCTGGCCGCCGTACTGGTTGATCATCTGGACGTATTCCTGCGGGACGGAGGAGGAACCGTGGAGGACGATCGGGAATCCGGGGATGCGCTCTTCGATCTGCTTGAGGATGTCGAGGCGGATGCGGGGATCCGTGCCGGGTTTGAACTTGTAGGCGCCGTGGCTGGTGCCGATGGAAATGGCGAGGGAGTCGACGCCGGTGCCGTTCAGGAACGCCTGGACTTCTTCCGGACGGGTGTAGGTGTGCTGCTCGGCCTTGACTTCGTCTTCGACGCCAGCGAGGACGCCGAGTTCGCCTTCGACCGTGACGTCGAACTGGTGGGCGTATTCGACGACCTTCTTGGTCAGGGCGACGTTGTCGTCAAAGGACTTGGAGGAGCCGTCGATCATGACGGAGGAGAAACCGAACTCGATGCAGCTCTGGCAGAGTTCGAAGGAATCGCCGTGGTCGAGGTGGAGGGCGATCGGGATCACCTTGCCGCCGCCGATTTCACGGGCGTATTCGACAGCGCCCTGCGCGAGGTAGCGGAGGAGGGTCTGGTTGGCGTAGTTGCGGGCGCCCTTGGAGACCTGAAGGATCACGGGGGATTCTTCTTCGGAGCAGGCGGCGATGATCGCCTGGAGCTGTTCCATGTTGTTGAAGTTGAACGCGGGGATCGCATAGTGGCCGGCCATCGCCTTTTTGAACATGTCGCGGGTGTTGACCAGTCCGAGATCTTTGTAGTTGACCATACGGTTGTCCTTTCCTATGATTAGGGTTGAAAGAAATCCATCATATTAATATAGCATCGCGCGGGAGAAAAAGCAATCCTTTTTTCGAGAAAAAAACGTTTTGCGCCCGATTCTTTTTCCCGGCGGGAAGGGTTTTCCGCAAAATGTCCGTGTCTGCACCGGATCGCCCCCCCTCGGAGGCAATTCAGTCGTCCAGGGGCAGCCCCATCGCCTTGCGCGCGGTGCGGAAGTGCATCTTCGCGAACTTCCGCAGGAGGGGTTCGCCGCCGGACAGGAAAAGCTGTTTCGCGGTCTTGTCGACCTGCGTTCCGGCGCCCTTCGGCAGGGGGCAGCCGGCCTCCTCTTCGAGCTTCGCGAGACGCCGCACGAATTCCGCGCGCGCCAGGATGGAGGCGGCGGCCACGGCGACGTCGCGTTCGCCGCGCGGGAACTGTTCCAGGCGCACCGCGCGGCCGTTTTTGAGCAGGGCATTTTCCACGAGGCGCTTGTCTCCGAACTGGTCGGAGATCACATGGCGGCATTCGGGGGCGAACTTGAGCATATTCTCAAGGGCGCGGGCATGACCCCAGGCGAGGAAACGGTTGAGGTTGCCGATGGACTCGTAGGTGCGGTTGTACGCCTCCGGGCCGATGACCACGACGCCGAACTTCCCTTCGACCGCCGTCTTGACCGTCTCCGCCAGTGCGGCGATCTTCGAATCGTCCTTGATCGCCTTGGAATCCCGCACGCCGGCCTGCGCCAGCGCGTCGGCGGTCCCGCGGTCCGCCACGAACACGCACGCCACGACCAGCGGTCCGAAGAAATCCCCTTTGCCGCTTTCGTCGATGCCCGCATGGGGGTCCCTGAACTCCAGCAGCGGCGGCGGCTCCGATTCGTCCCGCGTCAGCCCGATCAGGGGCTCCAGCACGAACTCAACGAAGTCCTGCGTTCCCGCGCCCTGCACGACGAGCTTGCCGGACCGGTACGCCGCCACCTGCGTTTTTTCGCGCGCGGCTTTGAAGAGCATGTACGGTCCGGACGAAAACTCCCACGCGGAGATCGTCTCAAGGTTTGCCCGGAGGGCGTTCATCTGGTCGGGGGTCAGGGTCGCGACGAAACAAGTTTTACCACTCACGATGGCGGTTCCTATCTTGGGGTTTGGACGGAAAGAACAACCGGAACAGGATTTTTTTCAAAAAAAATACCAAAACTTTTCTATTATAGCTTGAAAACTTGCAAGAATCAAGTTAATGTATGATGTTTCCCGAGATTTTTTCCCGAAATCGACGGGGAATGCTCCATTCATACGATCCATAAACCTCGATATAAGGAATAGCAGAAGATGAAGAACACGACTTGGGTTTTTGGAAGCATGCTTGCCGCAGGCTGCATGCTGTTGTCCGTCCCCGCGACCGCCCAGGGCAATTTCTCCCCGCAGGGCATGCCGCAGGGTATGCCGGGCATGCAGGGCGGACCGGGACGCGCCCCCGCCGGGTTCCCGCAGGCGGGCGCGCCTGGGAAGGCGAATCCGGCCGGAGCGAAATCCGCGGCGAACGCCGGCAAGGCGAACACCGCGGCCGCGAAAGGCAATACGGCGAAGAGCGACAAGGCCGCCCTCGAAGCCGCGAAATACCAGCTTTCCAACCACCGCACCGACCTCATCAAGAGCACGATCGACGGCTATGCCTCCACGGAAGACCTCTCCGACAAGAACATCGTCGGCGAGATCATGGAGGACATCGGCAAGAACATGCCGATCATCCCGTCCGTTCCCTTCGAGAAAGTCGACCTGAAGGCGTTGACCGAACGCGCGAAAGCGCTGGTCGACCAGGAATACGGTTCCGACGACGCGACGACCCTGAAGGTCGTGGAAGCGGAAGCGGCGGCGGAGTTTCCCCTCTACAAGATCGGCGACACGGTCGTCGTGAACTACAACATGGGGCCGAAGCATTACTCCGTGAAGGGCAAGCTCTACCGCGTCACGGAAAACTCCATTACCGTCGAGGACAAGATCATCAACCTCGTCGACCTGAACGACGAGACCCGTTCCAGATTCGATCCGCAGAAGAACAAGTATATGCGCGAACGCTACAAGGAGACGCATATCCACCTGATCAACCGCATCAAGATCGAAAAGATCAACGACTACTACGAAAAGTTCAAGGGCGAGATCTTCAAGCGCAACGAGACCGCGGGCTACATCTACGATCCGACCACCGACCACTGGGGCACGGCGCAGGAGATCGCCAAGAACTACATCGACCGCATCGTCAAGGACAAGAGCAAGTCGGCGCGTCCGAAGCCCTCCACCCAGGTGAAGCAGGCTGAACCCGCCGACGACGGAGAACCGGACGACATCGAAATCGCGGACAAGACGGAACCCGTCGAGTCCGTCAGCCAGGGCGGCGGCGCGTTCGTCCAGGCCGGCACAGTCCAGGTCAACGACTCCATCAAGATGGAAGACAACGCGGAATCCCAGGCGAAGTACAAATCCGTCATCGCCAAGGCGGAAAAGCAGCAGAAGAACGCGTACGACAACTACTCGGGCATCGACACCGACTGCGGCTACAAGAAAGCCTGTTGGGGATTCTCCATCGCCGACGCCCGCTACGCACTCTGGCAGGAACCCGAGTTCCCGCACATCGAGCCCGCCCTCGGACGCGACGTCATCAACTTCCCGCCGGAAGGCATGGACGTGGGCATCGCGGGCGAACCCGCCGCCATTGACCTCGTCTACGTGTCCAACAGCCTGTCCAAGGTCGTCCTCATCATGAAGGACTGCTCCAGACAGGATTTCCTCCGCTTCAAGGACTCCCTCACCGAGCAGTACGGCCATGCGGCCGAGGACAAGGGCGTGAACTCCGCCGCGTTCACCAACATCTTCTCCGGCAAGACCAAGCCGCAGCAGATCGCCGACGCCGACGAGATCGAAGCCGCGCAAGCTGCCGTGAAAGACGCCGAAAAGGCGTTCAATTCGGCGGTCGCCGAACTGAAAAATGCGGACGACGACAACCGCGACGAGCTGCAGGAAGCCCGCGACAATGCGGCATCCGAACTGCAGGAAGCCATCGCAAAGGCGGAGTCCTTCGAAAATGCCGTCTCCTCCGAGAACCTCCCCTACGTCTACTCCCGCATCAAGCTCGCGAAGGACGACGAAGGGCAGACGATCCTCCCCTACACGTTCAACTGGAAGGGACAGAACGTCTCCGGCACGCTCGTTTTCTACTATGACAAGGCAAGGGACAAAGTCACCAACCTCGTCTTCGCCAAGGAATACAGGAAGTAATCCTCCGCTTATTCCGGCAGAATCCATCCGGACAGGCCCGCACGGGTCTGCCCGGTTTTTTTGTGCCCCGACCGGCGCGGACGGGGAAAACGTCGGAGCCGGACGTGTCATCCACAACCAACTGAAATTTCAGTACGTTGCGAAAAACGCGCGTCCGTTTTTCCGGGTTCGGAGCTTTTCTTGAGAGAATGGATCAAAAAAAGGAGGGACCATGGGCTTGCCCGAAAAGCAAAAGAAACAGAAAACAAAACCGCCTTCCCAGTTCGGACGCCTCCCGTTCCGGCTCCGCTACCGGATCGCATGCCTGCTCCTCGAAGGCGCGACGAGCCAGGCGGTGCTCGGCAATCCCGAAGTGGCGGGAACGCTGAGTTCGCTCGGCATGACGCTGACGGCGGGTGCCGTCACGCGGTTCAGGGCCACACGCGAGTTCAAGACCATCGCCGAAGAACGGGAAAAGGTACACCGGGCGTACGAGGAGGTTCGGCTGTCCGCCGCACTGCTCCGCGACTGCGAGGCGACGAGCGCCATCGCGGAGGAACTCAAGATCGACCTGCTGAAGCTCGTCCGGGAATGCACCGACGCCACGACCGACGACCCGAAGACGATCGAACGCCTCGTCCGCTCGGCCGTCACGCTGTCGAAATCCGTTTCGGACGGACAGAACACCGTCCTGCGGAAACGCGTCGCCGCGCTGTCCGAAGAAAACGTCCGCCTGCGCGAGGCGCTCGAACGCGCCCGGATGCAGTACAATGAACTGCTGGACCGCCGCCGGGACGAATGGTCCCGCGTGGACGGAGCCGAGGTCGCCGACCGTCTGTCCTCGCTCCTCGGCGTCAAACCGCAGTAATGCTCTTCAACCTCAAACCATAAGGATTCCGATCATGAAACTGAACCATTCCGTCCGAACCGCCGCCCGAAACGACGGCATCCCCGCCCCGGGGCGCTGGACCGCAGCCGCCCCCGGAGAACGCAGCCGCTGGCTCCAAAGCTCCGAATACACGCCGGCGAACGTCTCGCGGATTCTGGAGGCCGCGAACGAGGGCGACATCGCGGAACTCGCCGTCGCCGCCCGGGAGATCCAGGAACGCAACTGGGAAGTCATCCTGGCGATGCAGGTGCGGAAAAGCGCGCTGACCGGGCTCGACTGGGGCGTGGAACCCGGCGACGGACGTCCGGCATCGAAAGACGCCGCGCAGGCGTTCGAAGCCGCGCTGAAAGCATCCGGTTCCGAGCCGGGCCTGGCGTCGTTCCACGAACTCGCCGACCACCTGATGGACGCCGTCATCGCGCCGCTGTCCGCCGCCGAGATCATCTGGGGCGCGGGCGGCGACCTGGCGGGATTCCGTCCCGTGGGCGCCTGGCATTTCACGTTCCGCAACTCGGAGACGCCGCTCCTCGTGACGGACGACGACCGCGCGGGCGTCCCCCTGCCCCCGGCGAAGTTCATCGTCCACACGCACGGCAGCGCGGGCGACCCGGCGCGCGCCGGGCTGATCCGGACGCTGATCTGGCTGCACGTGTTCCAGAACTATCCGGTGAAGGACCTCGTGTCGTTCGTCGAACGCTACGGGATGCCGTTCGTGGTGGCGAAAGTCGACCGCAGCGCGTGGGAAAATGAACGCGGGGTGATGCGGAACCTGATCCGCAGCTTCGGGCCGAACGGCGGCGGCGTGTTCACGAAGTCGACCGAGCTGGAACTCCTGCAGGCGTCGAACTCGGGCGGCGAGGTGTATTTCAAGCTTCTGGAATACACCTCGAAAGCGATCACGAAAGTCATCCTCGGCCAGCTCGCCAGCTCGTCCGAATCGGGCGGGCTTTCCGGCGGCGACGCGCAGTCCCGCGTCCGCGGCGACCTGCTGGAAGCCGACGCCCGCGCGATCGAATCGACCATCCGCACCCAGCTCGCCGTCCCGTGGACCAAGTTCAATTTCGGCGACGCGGCGGCCGCGCCGGTCCTGAAATTCCGCAACTCCGCGCAGGAAGACCGCGCCGTCTTCGCGGGCATCGTCGAAACGCTCCATCGCGCGGGCCTCGACGCCGATCCCGCGGAGCTTTCCGCCCGGTTCGGGCTTTCGCTCACGCGCGCCGAAACCGATCCCGCCCCGGAGGTGCGTCCATGACCGAAGCCACGCTCACTATCGCGAACACGCTGAAAACGCTCGTCGCGACCTCGTTTCCCGCCGTCGGACTCGCCTCGGCGAGCACGCCGGAACTGGCGGTCCAGGGCAAATCCATGCCCGCCGGGCTCAGGCCGCCGTGCGTGCTCGTCCTCGCGGGCGACGGGATCTACACGGACAGCACGCTCACGCGGCGCCAGCAGTTCCACCTGATCCTCATCGACCTGCTGGCGGGATCCGACGACGCCCGCACGGCGGCCGCGCTCGGCAGATTCGACGCCCTGCAGGAACTGTTTCCGCCGGACGGACTTCAGTCCGGCGACGTCGTGTTCATCCCGGAGTCGTTCCGCCTGCTGGACTGCCCTGACTCCCGCGCGGCGGCGTGCCTGACGGTCGCCGCGCTTTCCCCGTCGCGGACAACGGAGGCCGTTTCCGTCGCCGGTTCAACGGCATCGGCGGAATCGAACACGGCACCCGCCTGAGCACGAGATCGCCTCAAAACGCAACGCACAGTTGTTTGACCTTCAAACAGCCGTGCGTTTTTTTATGCCCGCGGACAGGCTCAGTTCGAGCTCAGGAGCTCTTCCAGCACACCGATCTGCTCCTGTTCGGCATGCGCCGCGGCCTCCAGGGCGGCGGGATCCTTCGTCCGCGAATGGCGTTCCAGCATGACTTTCGTCGAGCCGCGGCTCAGGAGTTCCCGCGCAGCCGGCCTCAGGGCAGAGAGACGTTCATCGTCGGGCGGGAGTTCGGCGATCCGGCCGGCGAGCGAGGGATAGCGTTTGATGAAAATGCCCAGGTCCCACGGATCGGGCGAGTCGGGGTTTTCGATCTTGATGCTCCGGATGGAATCCGCCGCCTCGCCGAGTCCGTCGATCACGCTCAGATAGACGACATTCCGTCCCGGCTTCGCCTCGGCGCTGCCGAGCAGGAGGCGTTCCTGGCTGCGGATCAGGCGGAAATAGCGCGGGCGCAGGCTCGAAACGACCACGGCGGTCCCGCGCCTGCCGCAATACTTTTTCGCCTCGGCGCGGACCGGTTCCGGGAGCGTGCCGAACACTTCCGCCGTCACCTGCAGGCACGGCACGGGCAGCATGCAGCCTTCGATCTCCAGGACTTCCGACATGACGCCGGACTCGGCGGGATCCGCCGCGGACCGGCACGCCGCGAAAGCGAGGCAGAGCATCAGGCAGAGGACTTGCAGGAGGATGTTTGATCTCATGGGCGGAACATGCGGAGCAAAGCGTTTTTTCGTGAAGAACGGGATGCCGGGGAAACCGGACGGCGGACTAAATAATATGGCGTGCCGGACGCCGGATTTCAAGCTTGAAAGCATCCCCCGGGAAAGATTTTTAAGCTTTTTATTATTTTTTTATAAAAAAAGTCGGTTTTCGGGTTGTACTGCGGCATTTTTGGATTAGGTTATCATATCCGCTTTTTTTCGACCTTCTCACGCGCAGTATTTAGATAGCACATGAAAATCCGTCAGCCCATCAAGCAGCAGCCCGACGTACAGGCCATCGAGCCGCCGAAAAAACCGGCTCTGCCGGAACTCGCCGTTTTCATCCTCTTCGCTTTCATGATCACGCTTTTCGGCCTCATCATGCTGTATTCCACCTCGTTCGTCACGCAGGGCAGCGCGTACTTCAAAAAACAGCTGATGTGGATGTTCATCGGCCTGTTCGCGGGAGCGGGCACGGTCATGATCGGCAGCAAACGGCTTTCCGACTGGAGCCCGCTCATGATCCTCGTGCTGGACCTGCTCCTGGTATGGGCGCTCTTCTGCAAGCCGATCAACGGGGCCCGGCGGTGGATCCAGGTCGCCGGGCTTACGCTTCAGCCGTCCGAGCTGGGCAAGGTCGTCATCACGCTCTTCCTGGCGAAGTTTCTTTCTTCGCGCACGCGCGCACTCGAAAGCGAGCCGTTCTGGAAGGTCCTGGTCCCGACGGGGCTCTGGGTCGGCCCGACCATCCTGCTCGTGCTGGCGGGCGAGGACCTCGGCACGACCGTACTGCTGGGCTCCCTGTACCTGCTGATGCTTTTCGTGGCGGGCATGCGCCTGCGGTACATCCTGCCGTTCGCGCTGATCCTGCCCCCGACGGCGTTCCTGATCATCCGCGAGTTCGACGCGATGCGCTGGAAGCGCCTGACGGTGTTTCTGGACGCCGAGACCTACAAAATGACCTCGGGCTACCAGCTGTGGAATTCGCTGCTGGCGCTCGGGTCGGGCGGCTGGACCGGGGTCGGCTTCACGGAGAGCCGCCTGAAGCTGCTGTACCTCCCCGAAAACCACACCGACTTCATCCTCTCCATCGTGGGGGAGGAGCTCGGGTTCATCACGCTGCTGACCGTGATCGTGGCGTACCTGATCCTCGTGTACGTCGGGCTCCGCATCAGCGTGAAGGCGCGCACCCGCCAGGGCATGCTGATCGCGTTCGGCATGAGCATATTCATCGGCATGCAGGCGCTGATCAACATCGGCGTCATCACGGCGGCGTTCCCGACCAAGGGCATGCCCGCCCCCATGATAAGCTACGGCGGCAGCAATCTGCTCGCGTGCCTCATCGCGGCGGCATGCGTCGCCGGCGTGGCGGTCGATTCCGCCATCCCGGACTACCCGGACAAGCTGCTTGCCTGGGCAGGAAAACGCCTTCATATCGGCCGCGCCTCCGGTTCCGGAGAAGCGGAACGTTCATCTTGAAGCAGGAGAAGAACAAACCATGCAGGAACTGAACCGACTCGTCATCAGCTGCGGCGGCACCGGCGGCCACTTCAACCCCGGCCTGAGCACGGCCTGCGCGTTCCGCGACGCGGGGGGCAAGCCCCTGCTCATCCTCGGCGGGAAGCATTTCGAGGAACAGTCGAAGACCGCCGAAAAGAACGGCATCGAATACCAGCGCGTCTCCTGCGCCCCGCTCTCCAAAAGCCCCTCCGGCGCGTTCCGGTTCCTGTCGGAACAGAGAAAAGGCGTCCGCGAGGCGCGCGCTATCTTCCGCGAGTTCAAGCCGGACGCCGTCCTGTCCATGGGCGCGTTTCCGTCCATCCCCGCCTCCGTCGCCGCCTGGCGCAGCGGCATCCCGCTCTTCCTGCACGACGGCAACGCCCGCATCGGCAAGTCCAACCGCGTCTTCAGCCGCATCGCGTCCGGCATCGCGCTCTCCTTCCCCGCCGTCAACGCGAACAAGCTTCACTGCCCCTCGGCGGTGACCGGGCTTCCGCTCCGCAAGGCGCTGCTGGAGGACGTCCCCGCGTCCAAAGCCGATGCCATCGCCCGCATCAACGCCACGCGCGGAACGGCGTTCGCGCCGGACCGTCCGGTCGTCCTCGTGTTCGGCGGCTCGCTGGGCGCGGCGGCGATCAACGAGAACTTCACGATCCCGATCGACCATCCCGGGGCGAAATCGCTTCAGGTCATCCATCTGTCCGGCCCCGGCAAATACGACGCCATCCACGACAAGTATTCCGCCTGCGGCGTCAACGCGCTCACGCTCGAATCCGCCTCGGACATGCAGAACCTCTACATGGCGGCGGACCTCGTGGTGTGCCGCGCCGGAGGCAGCACCGTCTCCGAGCTCGCCATCTTCGGACGCTACGCCGTTTTGATCCCGTATCCGTACGCCGCCGAAGGCCACCAGGACGACAACGCGCGCCTGCTGGCGCAGACCGGAGCCGCCCGCATCGTCCCGAACGCCGACTGCTCCCCTTCGCTCTTCCGCGGCATCCTGGCGGAATTCCTGGACGACCCGGAGAAATTCCGCGAAGCGGGGAAAGGCGCGCTCGCCATGGCGCAGCCGAAAGCCGCGGCAAACGTCATCGAATTCATCGAATCCTCCCTGAAAACCGCCCGCTCCACAGGGGCATAACCGAAACCGCATTCACCGTTCCGCGCCATGAAGATACGTTGTCCGCAGTGCATGAGAATCAGCGAGATCCCCCATGTCGAACATGGGAGGATCGCCGTCTGCGCCTGCCAGGCCACGTTCCGCATCGACGACTCGACCGTCGTGGAGGAGTTTTCCCTGCCGGACCTCCCGCCGCCGGAATCCATCGGACGGTATTCCGTCGTGCGCTATATCGGGCGCGGCGCGATGAACTGCGTCTACGAGGCGATCCACCCCGAACTCGGCATCCCCGTGGCGGTCAAGACCCTGCTCCCGGAATACGCCGCGGACAGGCCGTCCCGCGAACGCTTCCTCCACGCGGCGAAGATCTATGCGAAAGCGGTCCATCCGAACATCGTGAAGGTCTACGAGACCGGGCGTGACGCAAACGGCGTTCCGTTCCTCGCCATGGAGTTCCTCTCCGGCGGCTCGCTGGCGGACCGCATGCTGAAGGACGGATTCCTCGGCGCGAAGGAAGCGGCGGAGATCGGAGCCGAAGTCTGCCGCGCACTGGCCGTGACCGCCGGGCTCGGCATCGTGCACCGGGACATCAAGCCGGACAACATCATGCTCTCCGCCGACGGGAAGTACAAGCTCACGGACCTCGGCCTCGCCAAACTCGACGCGTCGTCCGCCGCCGAAAACGGGGCATGCGTCCTGGATGAAAACGACCCCGTGAAAACGGCGCGCAAAACGAGCTTCGGCACGCTCGAATACATGTCCCCGGAACAGTACATCGACACGGAATCCTGCGACGTCCGTTCGGACATCTATTCGCTCGGCGTGACCCTGTACCAGCTCGCCGCCGGACGCCTGCCGTTCGAAACGCAGACCCGCTCCGAGCTCCGCCACATGCACATCTCCGTCGAACCGCTCGTCCCCAGCACATACGTGCACGGCATCCCGATCGACTTCGACTACATCGTCATGCACTGCATCCAGAAACGCCCGGACGAACGCTACAGCACCCCGGAAGAACTGCTCGCGGACCTGGAGGCGTTCCTCGCGGACAAACCGCTTCCCTCGACCACTTGCGGCGCGGTCCCGTTTGTCAGGACGCCGGTCCTGTGCGCCAATACCGGCGCGGGGCGCCGCCCCGCGATCCTCCCCGTCATCGCCGCCGTGCTCGCACTGCTGATCCTGGCGGGCGCAGGGCTGCTGGTCCTGATGGAACGCGACAGGGCGGAAAAGCGCGCGAAAACGCCTCGGCCCGCACCGGCGTCCATGCAGGACGCCGTGCCCGGCATCGAACCCGATCCCGGCGGGACCGCGTCCCTCCAGAACCCGCGTCCGTCCACGAAGGCGCTCCAGGCGGAGATCACGATCGGCGGCGAGAGCATCGACTCGCAGGCATCCGTCCTCTTCGAAGAGGCGAAGAAGGCGGCCGCGCAGGCGTTGAAGGACGGATTCGGATTCAAAAAAGCCATTGAGGACCTGGACACCTTCACGTCGTCCGAGGCGTATCAAAGGGAAGCGATGGAGATCATGTCGGAACTCAAGAAGGCATCCGACGCGGCCGTGGAGAAGCTCATGGAATCCCTGAACGCAAAAGCCGCCCGCCTCATGGAAGAGGGCAATTACGACGGCGCGCTCAACGTCTACAGCACCGACATCGGACCGCTGGCGCCGGAATCAAAAAACGCCCGCGAACGGAAGATCATGGAAATTGAACAGGCGCGTCCCGGGACGGCGTCCGGTCCGGACGGCTCCGCCCGGACGGAGGGCACCCTGCCATGACGCCGGCATCCTCCCCGAAAAACCTCCCCGCGATCCTCGTCTGCGGCCCGAATCCGTCCTGGCAGAAAACGCTTGTCTTCGACGAATTCCGTCCGTGCGAAGTCAACCGCGCGAAGGAGCGCGACTGCCGGGCGTCCGGCAAAGGCGTGAACTTCGCCCGCGCCGTCCGCACCTGGGGGACAGCCGAACCCGTCGTCTACCAGTTCGCTGGAGGCAGAAACGGACACGACCTTGAAGAATGGCTTCAACAGGAGGGCATCGGATTCGTCAGCCGGGAAATCCGGGGCGAAACGCGCTGCTGCACCACGGTCCTGGGCAGGAAAACCGCCTGCATGACCGAACTGATCGAACCGCCGCCGTCCGTCACGCCGGACGACGCGGAGTTCCTGAAAAACAGCATCCTGTCCGCGCTCCCCGGAGCCGACGCGCTCGCGCTCTGCGGCACGCTCCCGGAAGGCCCGCTGGACGGTTTCTACGCCGCGCTCGCGAAGGAGGCCGTCCGCCAGAACAAGCCCGTCCTGATGGATTCCGTGGAGCATTTCGGCGAAACGCTCGCCGCCGGAGTGCAGTATCTGAAGATCAACAGCGGCGAACTCCTGTCCATGACCGGAGCGTCCGATCCCGAGGCCGCCGCGCTCGCCCTGCTTAACCGGTATCCGCTCCGGTGCGCCGCCATCACGGACGGACCGGACCGTGCGTTTATCGCCTGGGACAATGCGCTTCACCGCATCTTCATCCCGCCGCTCGACGGCGTGTGCAATCCCATCGGCGCGGGCGACGTCTGCTCCGGCGTCATGCTCTCCGAGCTCCTCGCGGGCGCCGATCCGCTGAAAGCCTTCACGACCGGGATCGCCGCCGCGTGCGCGAGCTGCCTGAAGCAGTACGCCGCGGACTTCGGCCGAGAGGAAGCGCTCCGCATCCGGGACGCGATGCGGATCGAAAAAGCCGCACCCCGCAACTCGTAACGAAAACCGCAACAGTTTGACCATATCAAAAAACACCAGAAAGGAACACTTACCATGAGCTCCAACTCCTCCGGCGGATTTCTCCGCGGCTGCCTGATCGCGTTCGCCATCTTCATCCTCGTCTGCTTCCTCGGCTTCATCGCCCTCTTCACGGTCTCGGGCGTCATCATCGGCATGATCGGCGAAAGCGGCACCGCGCTCAAGGGCGCCTCGGCCGACTACACCGCCGAGTTCATCAGCGGAAACGAGGACGCCGAGAACCGCATCGCCGTCATCGACGTGAAGGGCACGATCACGAGCGACTCCGACTCCTTCGGCTCCCTCATCGCGAACTCCAAGCAGATCGTCAAGCTCATCCGCGCCGCGAAGGACGACGACAGCGTGAAGGCGATCATCATCGACCTCGACACTCCCGGCGGCGAAGTCACCGCGTCCGACGAGATCTACCACGAGCTCAAGCTCTGCGGCAAGCCCGTCGTCGCCATGATGAACACGCTGGCGGCGAGCGGCGGCTACTACGTCGCCTGCGGCGCGAACAAGATCGTCGCGAACAAGTTCACGATGACCGGCAGCATCGGCGTCATCATCTCCACCGTGGACGTCTCCCAGCTCCTCGACTGGGCGAAGGTCAAGCCCGAGTTCTACACCTCCGGCAAGATGAAAGCCATGCTCAACCCGGCGCTGCCCACCACCGAAGAGGAAGCGAAGGTCGTCCAGACGCTCGTCATGGACGCCTACAAGGAATTCGCGGGCATCGTCGCCGAAGCCAGAAACATCCCGCTTGAGAAGATCACGCAGGGCGAACTCGGCGACGGCCGCGTGTTCGACGGCGAACAGGCGCTCGCGAACGGCCTCGTGGACCAGATCGGCTACTTCACGACCGCCGAGGACGCCGCGCTCGAACTCGCCGGGCTCACCCGCGACAACTGCCGCATCGAACGCTTCACGAACAATTCCTCCCTCGCCGACCTCCTCGGCCTCTTCGGCGTGAAGGCGCAGCCCGTCACGTTCAACTCGCTCCTCTCCGGCACGAACGTCGTTCTCCCGAAGGCGGGCTGCCCCTACTACCTCGCCACGGGGTTCTGATCCCCGCCGTTCGCTCTTCGGGTGCGCCATGAGAGATTTCGAACAGGAAGTCAGAAACGCCGCCGGGCCGCTCCCGCCGATCCGGACGGAGGAATTCTCCTGGTCCCTCGCCAGGCACTACCTCTTCCGGTTCTGCCGCCGGGCGTATTTCATCCGGTACTACCTCGCGCAGGGCGGGTGGGACGCCTATTCCCACACGCTCGCCCGCGAGGCGTATTTCAGCAAGTACCTGATGCCGTTCGACACCTGGCTCTCCCACACGCTCCGCGACTCCATCCGCGAAGCGTTCGCCAAGATGAGCGCGGGTTCGCCCGGCCACAAGCGCCGCGGATTCGGGTTCTACCTGCTGCGGCAGATCGGCAAGGCGACGGCGGACCTGCAGATGAGCCTGAAAAATCGCGAATACCTCTACGACGCGAAACGCCCCGCGATCCTGGAATACCACCTCGGGATCGGCGATTTCGCCGACGTCGACAAGCTCACGGCAATGGCGGTCAACATCCTCGGCGACGCCTACGCCATGCTCTCGCGCTCCGACATCATCGCCGACCTCGCGAACATCAGCTTCGTCGACCTCCGCACCGACGACGTCTTCATCAGCATCGACTACAAGGGGTTCCCCGTCTGGCTCGTGCCCGGACTCATCTATTTCCGCGACGGCGCGGCGTCCGCCATCAACGCCGAAGTCCGCCTCACGAACCGCGAAAGCGACACCGATTTCTTCGCCCGCATCGGACGCCTGAACTCGCTCTTCGCCCTCTACTGCGCCCGGCGCTACCCAAGATTCCCCGTCAACATCACCACGTTCACCTTCTCGCAGGAGCTCTCCAGCGTGGTCTACAACCTCTTCGAGCCGGACATCGAATCCATGATCGACCGGAGCAGCGCGGAGATGCTCGCGCTCATCGACAAGGACGGCCTCGCGCACCCGGAGGACTTCCCGCCCTGCGAAAACCGCGAGGCGTGCCGCAAGTGCCGCTACCAGTCCGCGTGCCGCCTGCTCGAAAGCGCCATGCAGGGCAAACAGGTCTGAGGCGAAACCATGATCCAGGACTCCGGCGAAATATTCCGCGTGGTCTCCGACTACGAACCCGCGGGCGACCAGGCGGACGCCATCCGGCAGCTGAAGGAGAACCTCGACCGCGGCATCCGCCACCAGACGCTCCTCGGCGTCACGGGCAGCGGCAAGACGTTCACGCTCGCGAAGCTGCTCGAATCCGAGCTGAACCGCCCCGCGCTCGTGCTCTCCCACAACAAGACGCTCGCCGCCCAGCTCTACAGCGAGTTCAAGGCGTTCTTCCCCGCGAACGCCGTCGAATACTTCATCAGCTACTACGACTACTACCTGCCCGAATCCTACATCCCGCAGACCGACACCTACATCGCGAAGGATGCCAGCATCAACGACAACATCGAGCGCCTCCGCCTCAGCGCGACCGCGTCCCTGCTCGAACGCCGCGACACGCTCGTCGTCGCCAGCGTCTCCTGCATCTACGGCCTGACCTCGCCCGAGGACTACGACTCCATGAGCCTCCGCCTCGCCGCCGGGGACGAGCTCGACCGCGACCAGTTCCTCCACATGCTCGTCGCCATCCAGTACGAACGCAACGACATGGCGCCCGAACGCGGCCAGTTCCGCGTGCGCGGCGACTGCGTGGACGTCTTCCTGTCGCAGAAGGAGGAGTTCCTGCGCGTGGAGTTCTGGGGCGACACCATCGAATCGCTCTCCCGGCGCGACCTCGTGACCGGACACGTGATCGCCCAGTGCCGCAAGGCGCTCATCTTCCCGGCGCGCCATTTCGTGCTGCCGCAGGAGAAGATCGACGCCGCCATGAACGGCATTCTGGAGGAGATGCGGACCTGCGTGCATAACTTCGAAGAACAGGGCAAGCTCGTCGAGGCGCAGCGCCTCTTCCAGCGCGTGAACTACGATGTCGAGATGATGAAGGAGATCGGCTACTGCCCCGGCATCGAAAACTATTCGCGCCACCTCTCCGGCCGCGCGCCCGGCTCCCGCCCGTTCTGCCTCGTCGACTTCATGCCGAAGGACTACCTGCTCTTCATCGACGAATCCCACGTGACGCTCCCCCAGCTCCAGGCGATGTACAAGGCGGACCGCAGCCGCAAGCAGACGCTCGTCGACTACGGGTTCCGGCTCCCCTCCGCCCTCGACAACCGCCCGCTCACCTTCGACGAATTCCTCGGGCTCACCGGCGACACCGTCTACGTCTCCGCCACGCCCGGCGACTACGAGATGCAGATGTGCGGCGACGCCGTGGTCGAGCTGGTCGTGCGCCCGACCGGACTGCTCGATCCGCCGGTCGAGGTGCGCCCGCTCGCCACGCAGATCGACGACGTGATCGCGGAGATCAAGGCGGCCGCGGCGGACGGGGCGCGTTCGCTCGTCGTCACGCTCACCAAGAAAAGCTCCGAACGCCTCGCCGACTACCTGTCCGACGTCGGGATCCGCGTGAAATACCTGCACTCCGAGATCGACGCCATCGAACGCGTGAAGATCCTGAACGAACTCCGGCGCGGCGACTTCGACTGCATCGTCGGCATCAACCTCATCCGCGAGGGCATCGACCTCCCGGAGATCCGCCTCGTCGCCATCCTCGACGCCGACAAGGAAGGTTTCCTGAGGTCGCGCCGGTCCCTCATCCAGGTCGCCGGACGCGCCGCCCGAAACGCCGACGGCAAGGTCATCCTCTACGCCGACAACATGACCGACAGCATGAAGGCGCTCATCGAGACCACCGAGGCGCGCCGCGCCAAGCAGAACGCCTACAACGCCGAGCACGGCATCGTGCCGCACACCATCATCAAGCCGCCGCGCGAGACCATCGCCGAGATCATCGGCGCGACACAGCCCGAAACCGCCTCCGCGCCCGCCGCCTCGAACTCCGGACGCGCCTACACCTTCCACGAACCCGGCGCGCCCTACCACACCGGCATGAAGACGCGCCCCGCGAAAGCGAAGAAGGGACGCGGCATGAAGGGCAACACGATCACGCTGAGCGAGACCGAGGAGATCCTGAAGCAGACCGGAGCCGCCAGCATCGACGAACTCGTGCTCGAACTCGAATCCCAGATGCTCGAGGCGGCGGAGGCGCTCGAATTCGAACGCGCCGCACAGCTCCGCGACCGCATCCGCTCCCTCTCGAAGGACCTCGACGGTCCGCCATTCTGAACCGACCGACCGCATATCAATCAAACTCATATAAACTCAACAGAAAGCATTCCCATGAATCCGCGCCACCTGAAAGCATCCTTCCTCTCCGCTCTCGCGCTTCTCGCGGCACTGCTTGTCTCCTCCTGCGCCTCCAGCGAACGCATGAACCGCATCAGCTACGATTCCGATTCCTACTCCGCGCCGAAGGCGAGCCGCATCTCCGGCGGCAGGTTCGACGACGCCGTCGTCAATCTCCGCGCCCCCGTCGGGCTGAAGGACCGCCAGGTCAACATCTGGCCGTTCTGCACCGTGAACAGCCGCTATGTCAGCGTGCTGTGGCCGTTCATCGACTGGGACGACTTCGGCATGGCGGTCCGCCCGTTCTTCAACCAGGAGGGCAACGAATACTCCATCCTCTTCCCGCTCTGCGCGTGGAATCCGGTCAACGGCGACGGCTGGGCGCTGAACGCCTACTGGAACAAAAACCACTTCGGCATCTTCCCGCTGATGCATATCGGGAAGGAGGAAGACGATTTCTGGTTCGCCGGACCGCTCTTCGGCAACGAAGGACGCGTCGGGCTTTTCCCCGTCTGCTACTTCGGGAAAGAGCTTGAATTCGTCGGGCCGGTCTGGTGGGGTGGCAGAGGAAAAACGGAAGCGTTCGGGCTCTTCCCGCTCTACTGGCACTGGGTCGGGGAAAGTTCCTCTCTGTTTCCCCTCTATCTGTACGACAAAAACGACTTTTTCCTCTCGCCGCTGCTCTGGATGGCAACGGGATATGACGAACAGAAAGACAAATGGATCAAGGGGCAATACCTGTTCCTCGGCTACTGGCGGAACGACTGGGAGCGCCACGGCTTCTTCCCGTTCTACGCCATCGACAAGCGCGACGAACATTTCAACAACATCCTGCTCTGGTGGTGGGACCACAACACCGAGGACCGCGGACTCTTCCCGTTCGCGTGGTTCGACAAGGACGGCGGGCTCATCCTCCCCGTCTGCAAGTGGAAAAACCATTCCGCCACGCACAAGGACGGCGAGGAGGAGACCTGGACGGAGGGCAACGTGCTGCTGCTCGGCTACTGGGGGCACACGGCGTGGGGCGTCTTCCCGTTCTTCCGCGGCTCGTCGTCCGAGGACGACATGAAGTACGTCGGCCCGCTGTGGTGGGCGTACGACGATGACGAGCGCGAGTACGGCTTCTTCCCGTTCTTCCGCGTCGAGCGCAGCCGGGGCGAGGCGAACAGGAGCTACCTCTTCCCCGTGTACAGCTGGGAGAAGGACCGCTTCGGCTCCGAATTCACGTCCATCCCGTACTTCCGCGAGGACTACGACTACCCCGAATACCGCGCGACCACGTCCGTCCACGGCCGCCGCTACCTCATCTACGCCGACCACGAGAAGAAGGGCAACCGGTTCAAGGCGGCGCACGAACGCGACGACTACGTCCCGCGCTGGGGCTACTCGCCGTCCTACATGGACGACGTGAAGGCGCGCATGAAGGAGGACGACCTCACGAGCGAGGAGGCGCGGACCAAGGTGGACGACGAGATCGCGTCGAAGTGGGAAGTCCGCACGACCGCGCTGCATCCGTTCTTCGAATGGACCGCGTCGAACGAGGGCGAACGCGACCTGCGGCTGCTCTTCTACCTCTTCGGATTCGACCGCGACAAGGACTCCAGCTCGAACTGGCTGCTCTGGCACATCCTGTTCACGTCCGGCTCCGACCGGAGCCGCGACAGCTACGGATTCGACCGGACGTCCAGCTACACCAACATCCTCGGCGTCTTCCCGTACTGGTTCCGCGACACCGAGGTCCCGTATTCCTCCCGGATCGACTACACGCCGCAGGCTTACCTGGAGGAGAGCATCGAACACCTCCTGCGGCGCGCCCTCATGGAGGACGGCTCCGAGGAGAGCGAACAGTGGAGCCGCGACCTCAATACCGACTACGCCGGAAAGCAGTATATTCCGGGCAGGACCCCGGTCCCGCAGCCCCCGGCGCCCGGCGGCCCGCTCATGTCCTCCAGTGGCGGGGAGATCAAATCCGTGACCGTCGTCAACCCGTCCGGCGTCAGGCAGATCATCCCCGGCGTCCCGAACGAGGAAGTCTTCCGCGTCTGCGGCATGGACCGCGCGCTCTCCGGCGAAATGACCGCGAAGGAGGCGGAGGACACGGTGAAACGCCTCATGGACGCCGGGCTGAAGATCCATGCGTCCGGCGGCAGGAACGTCGAAACCCGCTACGGATTCTTCCCGCTCTTCGGCGTCGACCGCACCGTGAACGAAAAGGACGGCGAAACGAAGGCCGTTTCCACCGAGGTCCTGACCCCGCTGACCTACACCGAGATCACGGAAAGGGCATCCTCGACCGACGTGCTGCTCGGCATCCTCGGCAGCAAATCCAGCGAGACGTACTACACCCTCGCCAACGGGCACGCATGCACGGACGACAGCTTCTCCACGCTCGGACTCATCCGTTCCAGCACGGAGATCCGCCCCCGGACCCTGGACGCGGAGACGCTCAACAGCTTCGCGAAGCTTCTGAAGGAACAGCCCGCCGCGGACGAAGATCCCATCCTCGCGGACTTCTGGGGCCTCCGGGTCACGGCGGCATGCAACACCGCGCTGAAGAAGTACGCGCGCTTCAAGGACATCGTTTCCGCCGTGACCGCCTACCGCGACGGCGCGCGCACCGCCGCCGACACGCAGGCGATGGCGGACAATATCGTCCGCTGGGAGAACGAGATTTTCTGGAACGGCGACGAACGCTCCACCTCCAGCGGGTTCTACCCGTTCTTCTTCTGGAGCAAGGACTGCCTCGACCGCGACGGCGACCTCTCCAACATCTCGAAATCCTGGTTCGTGCTCCCGCTCCTCTCCGGCGGGACCTCCTCCGACGAAGGCTCCTCCCTCGGAATCCTCTGCCCCCTGCTCTACTTCGGCGCGACGCAGCGGCACGACGAGGCGATCCCCGATCCGAGGCGGATCCTCCAGCCGGGCGTGAACCCGCTTCAGGCGTCGCACACCGGATTCCCGGTCCGCGGCAGCACCGACCACTACGCGCTCTTCCTGTTCAACTCCTCCGACGAGACGTTCCTCCAGTGGAAGCCCGACACGAAGGACGCGGTCCGCAGCATCTACCTCGACCTGTACCGTCTGTACAAGATGGACTGTGTTTCGGGATTCAACGCCGCCGAACTCGGCCGGATGACCGTCGCCGAGGCATTGAGTCTCACGCCGGACAAGTTCGAAACGGGGCTGACGGAGTATCAGAGACTCCTGAACAACGTCATCGTCGCCATGGAAAAGAACGGCATGAAGCCGCCCGCACCGAACGCGCTCCTGACGGAAGCCCTTGAGACATGCCTCAGCGGGATCGCCGCCGACCGCCTCGTGACACGCACGATCTCCGGATTCAACACCGCCAGCGGCATCCTGTCCTCGTCCTTCAGCTGCGAAGAGACCGGCGACTACCAGACCAAGGTCCTCTTCGGGCTCGGCGCGAACAGCCAGAAGCTCGGCGCGAAGGAACACCGGAGCATCCTCGGATACCTCTACAACATGGACACCGACGGCATCAACACCCGCAAGTTCATCTTCCCGTTCATCACCACGAAGGACGCCCCCGGTTTCCACGAGTGGTCCTTCCTCGGCGGCCTCTTCGAACGCTCCGTGGAGGACGGGAAAACCGGCGGCAGGATCTTCTTCTTCCCCTACGGCAACCGCCCGGGGAAGGATTGATTCGGCTCGTCCTTCCGCAAACGCAAATCGCCGCCGCCCGGATTCAAGTCACGGACGGCGGCGGTGTTTTTTCGGGGCGTTACGCCGTTATTCGGAGGGGAACATCCAGAAAAAGGCGAGGATGCCGCCGACGGCGAGAAGGATGCTGAGACCGATGCAGAGAACGGTGTCCCAGTGTTCCGCAAGATAGCGTTTCATAGTGTTTTCCCTTTCTGTCGCGGAGATGATGGTGCGGACGGCACACGCCAGCCTCAAAAAAAGTGTGCCGTCCGGGCGATTTTCAACTCAACAGGGGGAAACCGGTCCCGCCCTCACGGGCAGATAGGAACGGGGAAAAAGCTGGAAAAGGCACGACTGGCCGGAGGATTCGATGCGGAACGGGCAGTTCGGGGCGGGTTCGCGCAGATGCGGCGGCTCGGGACGGGCAGCGTCCGACTGGAGTTTCTGAACGGGGCTGAGGCCGGGACGGCTGTTGCGTCCGCCGACCTGAAGCCCCGCGCCTCCGCCGGTCCGCATGACCGCGAGATGCCCGGCGCGTTCCGCCTCGGAACGGATGCCGCGCGGCGAGGACGACGGTTCGGAGAGGATCCCGGCGGACACCGGACCGCCGTTTCCGGCGGCGGCAGCGGTCAGGAGACTGTTCAGGAGCAGCCAGACGGCAAGCAGTGCGGCCGCGCAAAAGCCCCGCCGCCGCACAATCCGGTTCAACTGATCCCGTCCGCTGTTCATGACCGATCCCCCTGTAAAGCAAAATGGATGATTCGATACCATACACCACCCACGCGGGAAATGCAAGCCGCGGATGCGTTTTTTCCGGCGTCCGCACCGGGTTTTTTCGGAAATTCCGGCGGGCGCGGGTTGAAAAAAACGGTGCGCGCGCTATATTGATTATAGGAGCGCGGTGTTTTCAACGGATGCCCGTGTCCGGGCGAAGCCGGACACTGCCCGACACCCCGCTGGGGTGCGCTCCCGGAAAAAAAGATGGCAAAAAGAAAGGATGAAAGATTCAAATGATCAGACCCGCAATCCACGTTCCGACCGTCCCGGTCCCCCCGGTCGAAGACGGCGGCGAACAGCGTTACCTCGTGTGCCCCGTCTGCGGCGAAATGCTCGCGCAGCCGGACGTCGAGGCTTTTTCCCGCTGCCCGTACTGCGACCACAAGTTCGCGAAGGACCAGGCGCTGGAGGACTTTCTGCTGGCCCCCACGGTGAAGGCGTGGGTGCAGAGCCAGGACATGCTCCCCCTGCCGTTCCGCTTGGACGACATGATCGAACCGTAACAAGCTCAAGCCCGACCGCATGCGCCCCGACGTCAGACTGATCGCCGTCGACCTGGACGGCACGCTGCTCAACGACCGCAAGGAGATCCCGCCGGATTTCGTCCCCATGGTGGAGGCGCTGTATCCGCGCGGCGTGCGGTTCGTCATCGCCAGCGGACGCCAGTATTTCAACCTCGCCGCCATGTTCGAACGCATCGCGGACAAGCTGTTCTTCTTCTCCGAGAACGGCGGACTCGTGTTCGACGGCGCGGAAAACATCTTCAGCCGCCCGCTCCCCGCTGACATCCTGCCCGCGCTTTACCATACCGGCTCCGCGATCCCCGCGACCACGGTCCTCTGCGGCGTGCAGTCGGCGTACATCGGCAGCGCGTGCGATCCCGCCGGACGCGAAAACACCGCGATCTACTACAGACGGCGCACGTTCGCGGACGATCCGCTTGCCGCGGTCGCCGAAGCGGGCGACTCCGTGGTGAAGGTGGCGGTGTTCGATCCCGTGAGCGCCGCCGACCGCTGCGAGCCGCATTTCGCGCCGTTCCGCGACCGCCTGAAAGTCACGCTGGCGGGTCAGAACTGGATCGACATCATGCGCGCCGACGTGAACAAGGGCATCGCGATCGAATTTCTCCAGAAACGCCTCGGCGTCGCGCCCCGCCAGTGCATGGCGTTCGGCGACTACCCGAACGACCTCGAAATGATCCGGCAGGTCGGGCTGAGCTACGCCATGGCGAACGGGCACCCCGATCTGCTCGCCGCTGCACGGTTCCGCGCGCCGTCCAACGAGGACGACGGCGTGATGCGCGTGCTGCGCGAAACGTTCCCCGACGCCCTCCCCTGACTTCTTTTATTTCCCCCCGGAAAAACGCCCATGAAAAAGATCCCGCTCCCGACGATTCTGATCTTCTTCTTCGCCGCCGTGGTCTACGCCATCGGAGCCGCCACGCGCGCCGGAGTGCCGGGCATGGTGTACGACCAGATCCGCGAATCGCTCGGGTTCACCGCCGCGCAGACGTCCGCCATTTCCAGCTGGGGCGTCGCCGGGTGCATGGCGTTCCTGGGCGTCTCCGGCATCCTGACCGACCGCTTCGGCTGGCGGCCCGTGATCCTCGCCGGGATCGCGCTGCAGGTCTTCGGCGAATGGCTCCTGTACACGTTCGCCTCGCCCGCGTGGGTCTTCGCCGGGGCGTTCCTGAACGGCGGCGGCCGCACCATCGGCTACCTCACGCTCCTGAAATTCCTCGACTCCGAGTTCGACCGCAAATACTTCTCCGCCCTCATCGGCGTCTTCTACGTCTTCAGCTACGGCGGCACGCTCCTCGGCTCCTCCCCGTTCGCCTCCCTCGCCGCAGACCATCCCTGGCAACTGATCCTGCGCTGGTGCAACCACCTCACGACCGCCTGCGGCGCCGCCGTTGCGATTTGCCTGCTCTGTTCCGCCCGGACCGCCCGCCGCGCCGCAAATGCACCGGCGAAACAACGCGAACCGTTCCCCTGGGGCCAGCTGCTGGCCCAGCTGAAGAAACCGCAGTGCGTCGGCGTGTTCTTCTGCGCCGCGTCCGGGATCGTGCTGTACTGGTCATGCCTGAGCGGCATCGGCAGGAAATACCTCTCCGACCTCTGCGGCGCCGACGCCTCCGCGCTCGGCACCATGAACACCGTCGTCATGGCGGAAATGATCTTCGCCGGGAGCGTGAGCCTGTTCCTCGGCAACCGCAGAAAGCTCTTCCAGGCCGCCGGCTGCGCCCTGATCGCCGCGGGCTCCGCCGTGCTGTTCGCCGGGACCTTCCTGCCCGAACGCTCCGCCCTCGCCGCCGCCTGGACCGGATTCCTCCTGCTCGGCACCGGCTACGGGTTCACCGGCATCCAGATCACCGCCTGCCGCGAATTCGTCCCCCCGGAATTCGCCGCCAGCGCCATCGCGTTCGTGAACTTCTGCGCGAACATCCTGATCATCACGCTTTCGCAGGTCGCCGGTTCGATCTTCGACAAGTTCAAAGCCCCGGATTCACTTCAGGCCACGCCGCACGCCTTCGAGCTCATCCTCGGCATCTGCCTCGCGCTCGCGGTTCCCGCCGTTGTCGCAACCCGCTTCCTCCCCGATTCCAAAGGCCGGAACATCAGCGCGGAGATTTGATCCGCCGACGAGGAAACGACCTCCGTCTTTTTGCTTTTCCGCCGCTTGACAAACGGGAAAAAAGGTGTATTATAGGAGTATTATTTCCTCATTCTCCCGAACATACACCCGAACGTCAACCTGAGGCCAAACCGATGCAAACGAAGTCCAAAAACAAAAAGAATGCACTGCTGATCGTCGTATGCGTGGGACTTGCATGGCTGGGTGCCTTTGTTTACTTTACCTACAAATTGGGTCGAGGTATTCAATTCGACGCCGCTTCGTCCGGCATGCGCCTCCAGGTCCGCGCCGACATCCTTGACGCGATCGAAAGCAAATACAGGATTCGGGAATGCACGGTCGGATTTCACCCGGACGATTCGGTCGAACTCAAGATCGAGCTCAATCCGGATGCCCAGGCACAGGCATTCGACATCGCCCGCGAGGTGTACGAACTGAAACAGAAGTCGTCCATTCTGAGCCAAAAGCCCCTTGAGCTGAAAATGTGGGTCCATGATCCGGCAGTGGACGGACGGCGCATCGTATCTCGGGACCCGGATTCACGATACGGCGTCAACATCCACGCCTACATGCCGGGCGCACCGGGACACAAGAAGAAACGCGATCTTGAAGAATATCAGGAGCTGGACAGGAAATGGCGGGAGATCATCTGGCAGAAAGAACTGGAAGAACGCCGCGCCGCGGCGAAGAACAAGGAAAACCGTACTGAAGGCGATTCCGATCCCGCTCCCTCGCAGACGCCGCAATAATACCGGGCCGCCATCCATAATGCTATGTTTTACCTCCAAAATGTGTAACGGAATTCTTTCATGAGCAAACTGACTGACAGAATCGAAAAACTGGAACGTGATTGTTTTACGTTGCGTGAGGCGTTAAAGGCGCTGATCCTGAACGACC
This sequence comes from uncultured bacterium, assembly GCA_902780135.1. Lineage (GTDB taxonomy): Bacteria > Verrucomicrobiota > Lentisphaeria > Victivallales > UBA1829 > UBA1732. The sequence goes on along the minus strand of CACZEK010000003.1, from coordinate 63,594 downwards.
GCCGCTGCATGCACGAAGTCGGAGCCAAGTGCGTGACCGGAGAATTCGGGGATGGCGAACAGGACGATATCGAGCTTGGCATCCGGTTCTATAAAAAAGGCGCGATGCTGGGGGACATCGACTGCCAGTGGGATTACGCCATGATGCTGTACAGCGGAGAACACATGCCGCGGGACAAACGCAAGGCGCTTTTCTGGTTCAAAAAAGCGATGGAAAACCCGTCGGCGGCAAGCGCGTATGAACTTGACAGGAAAAAAGACGCCCGCGAGATGTATGAGATCGTCAGTGCGGAACTCGCCGGGAAAAAGAAAGCCGGAAAGAAGAAAAAACAACCCCGGGATCTGAAATCGAAAAAATCTTCATGAGTTCAAACAGGACGGATTCGGTCGTTTATCGGCTGAGTTTCACTTGATTTTTTCGGGATTCCGTGCTATGTTATAAGTTATAGTTTTGATCTCCCCAACCCCCACAAAAGGAAACAATTACCATGAAATTCAAAATCGGCGATATCATCGCGGTCATCTACTTTGCAGCGTTCGTCTGCCTCGTCTTCTTCTTCCCGTGGGATTACGGCACGGACGTGAAGATCGACCTCAACGCCCTGACCGGATCCGCGAAGCACGGCCTCTACTGGGCCGGATTCTCCACGGACGGCATCAGGAACTTCGGCCGCGTCGTCGGGCATTACCCCTACATCTCCGGCTTCCTGAAGGTCGGCCTGCTCGCCACGCTCGGTGAAATGATCAAGGTGCGCGGCAAGACCGGCAGCTGGAAGACCCCCGACCTGATTGCGAAATTCATCGTCTGGGGCGTGTACGGCATGCTCTTCACCATCGCATTCGCGATCTTCGGCAAGGGCATCCACGCCATCATGGGCACCCCTGTCTGGCCGCTCACGTTCGAAAACGACACCGTGCAGAAGATCTGGCAGGGCTTCTCCACGTCCCTGTGGGCCAACCTCATTTTCTGCTTCCCGATGATGCTCAGCCACGAATTCTGGAACACCTGCATCACCAAGAAGCGCTTCCTCGGCGGCACCGAGTTCCTCGAAGGCATCGACAAGCACCTCTGGGGCTCCTACCTGCTGAAGACCATCGTCGTCTTCTGGATCCCGGCGCACACGATCACGTTCTCGCTCCCCGCCAACTACCAGGTCCTCATGAGCGCGTTCCTCAGCCTCGCCCTCGGGTTCATCCTCACCATCAAGCCCAAAAAGAAAGCCGAGTGACCGCTTTTTACGATCCGGCTTTCTCCTCATATTCAACAACCAATTGAAAGGCATATCATCATGAAAAAACTGCTCTTCACGCTCTCCGTCGCCGCCGCCGCGTTCTGCGCCATGACGTTCACCACCTCCTGCGAAAAGAAGGAAACCGCCGGCGAAAAGCTCGACAAGGCGATCGACAGCACCGAATCCGGCGTCAACAAGTTCACCAAGAAGGCCGAAGACGCCGCTGCCGAGACCAACAAGGCGGTCGGCGATGCCATCAACGACACGTTCAAATGAGAAAGTGAGTAAGAGGCTCCCCGCCTCTCTCCGAATCGTCTGATTCACCCCGGTCCCGCCAGCGCGGAGCCGGGGTTTTTTGCGCCCCCGGACAGGGCAAATCAGCCTCAAACAAGGGATCACAAAAATAGGACCTATAAGTCTTATAAGACCTATAAGTCCCATTCTCAGAAAGTATTAGAAAGACCCGGAGGACGGAAATCTCCCGTCACTCCTCCTCGTTTTTCGCCTTGCGGGTCATGAGCTCGCGCACGACTTCGCGCGCATCGCGTCCGTCGTGGAGCGCGGCGTAGATGCCGTGGATCAGCGGGGTGTCGACGTTCCAGCGTTCGGAGAGCGCGTAGGCGGCCTCGCAGGTCTTCACGCCCTCGGCGACGACCATGTTCATGGAGCGTATGATCTCGTCGAGCTTGCGGCCCTTGCCGAGCTCCTCGCCGACGTAGCGGTTGCGGCTGTGCTTGCTGGTGCAGGTCACGATCAGGTCGCCGACGCCGCTCAGGCCGCTGAACGTCTCCTTCTTGCCGCCGAGGACCTTGCCCAGGCGGGACATCTCGGCGATGGCGCGCGTCATCATCGCGGCCTTCGAATTGTCGCCCATGCCGCAGCCGTCCACGATGCCGGCGGCGATGGCGTAGATGTTCTTCAGCGCGCCGCCCAGCTCCACGCCGACCACGTCGTACGACGTGTACACGCGGAAAAACTCGTTCATGAAGACGCGCTGCACGTATTCGGCGATGTCGCGGTCCTCGCACGCGGTCACGACCAGGGTCGGGATCCGGCGCGCGACTTCCTCGGCGTGGCTCGGTCCGGAGAGCGCGACGTAATGGGTCGGGCCGAGCTCCTGGCGACAGAGTTCGCTCATGGTCAGCAGGGAGCTGAGCTCGATGCCCTTCACGATGTCCACGACGATCTGCGTGTCGGGGTTCAGATGCGGCTTGAACTGCTGGAGCACGCCGCGGAGGTACTGCGACGGCGTCGCCAGCACGATCAGACGGGCGTCCTTCACGGCGGATTCCATGTCGGCGGTGTATTCCAGGTCCTCCGGGATCGGCACGCCCGGCAGGAATTTCTTGTTCTCGTGGTCGCGGTTCACGGCGTCGATGTTCTCCCGGAACGCGCCCCACACCTTCACCTTGTGTCCGTTGGCGTGGAGCGTGAGCGCGAGCGCGGTGCCCCAGGCGCCGTCGCCCAGCACGGCCGCGTTGATGGCGGAATCGTCCTGAAGCGTGGAGAGCGAGAGCGGAGCCGCCTTCTTCTTGCGCTCGAACTTGTTCTCCGTCCCCTCGCGCAGACGCCTGATGTTGGACGCGTGCTTGGTCACGGCAAGCGCGGCGAGCAGGAAGAGCAGGATGATCTCCGGCATGGTCGCGTTCGAAAGCCCGGCGGCGCGGAAGACGACGCAGAAGACCGCGATCGACACGGCGGCCGCGATGCTCGCCAGCGACACGTAGCGCGAGGCGAAGAACACGATCACCCACACCGCCCCGGCGGACAGCAGCGACAGCGGATTCAGCGCGAGGATCGCGCCCGCGGCGGTCGACACGCCCTTCCCGCCCTTGAAGTTCAGGTACACCGGCCAGATGTGCCCGCAGACCGCCGCGAACGCCGCCACGCACGCCAGCAGTCCGCCCGGGTCCGGCAGGCACGGCTCCATCTTCAGCCATTCGGGGAGGTGCTCCACCACGAACTGCGAGGATTCGCGCGTGGAGAGCATGGAGGCGGCGATCACGGGGAGCGCGCCCTTCAGGAAATCGAGGAAGAAGCAGAGGCGTCCCCAGCCCTTGCCGAGCACGCGCGTCACGTTCGTGGCGCCGATGTTGCCGCTGCCGTGCTTGCGGATGTCGATGCCTTTGTGGAGCTTGCCGATGAGGAATCCGAACGGGACGGCTCCGATGAGGTAGGAGCCGAGCGCGATCACGGTGATGGAGACGCCGATGCCGACTGGAGTATTGGGAATCGTCATAAGGACCTTTTGAATTTTCCGCGGTATGTGTTATATTAAATAAATGCAACATTCAATTTAACTTCGTTTTCACCCTTTTTCAAGCGAACAGGTTCTTTTTGATGGAAAAAATGTCCCAGGGCCGCCTGATCGCGGCCACCACCGCCGAATCCGCCGACCTCGTCTACGGGTCCGGGTTCTTCGCCCCCGACGAGTTCGTCTATGCCGAAATCGGCGGCAAACGCTATGTGTTCGTGTCCGTGCTGGAGATCGCGCGCGCCAGGCAGGAAGTCCGCCCCGGCGTGGAAGTGGTCGATCTGGCGGAGGTCCTGAAGCAGGCCCCGCAGGACTGCAAACGCTGTCTCGTCGCCGCCATCAGCAAAGTCTACGGCGTGACCCGCTGGCAGGTGCCCGAACGCTTCCCGCTCATCTACGCGAAGAAGCTCCGCGACGCCGGAGTCGAGGTCGAAATGGCGGACGGACCGTTCTTCCCCGAACGCGCCGTGAAACGCCCGGACGAGATCGAAAAAATCCGCGCCGCGGAGGCCGCCACACAGGAAGCCCAGCTCCAGGTGCGCGACTTCATCGCCGAATCCACCGTCAATTCGCAGGGATTCCTCGAATGGCACGGCAAGGTCCTGACCTGCGAATTCATCCGCGCCGAGGTCGAGGCCGAGTTCAAGCGCAAATCCTATTCCTCCGTCGGCGCCATCATCGCCTGCGGCCCGGACTCCGCCCTGCCCCACTGCATCGGCAGCGGCCCCGTCAAGGCGGGCGCGCCCGTCGTCTCCGACATCTTCCCGCGCAGCGACGTGAACGGCTACTGGGGCGACATGACCCGCACGTTCGTGAAGGGCAAGGCGAGCAAGCGCCTCTTCGAAATGTACAAGGCGGTCCGCTACGTGAACGAGGCGGTCGAGGCGCAGCTGAAGCCCGGCGTCCCCTGCGGCCTTATGCAGGATTTCTGCATCAAGACGCTCGCCGAGGCCGGGTTCAAGACCGGAGTCGACAGCGAGGGCTACCCCTGCGGATACTTCCACGGGCTCGGACACAGCGTCGGGCTCGAAATCCACGAACAGCCCCGGTTCTCCGCGCGCAATTTCGAGCTGCTCCAGCCCGGCAACGTGATCACCGTCGAACCCGGCCTGTACTACCACGACATCGGCGGCGTCCGCATCGAGGACCTTGTGCTCATCACCGAGACCGGCATCGAAAACTTCTGCACCATGCCGAAGGACATCGAAGTGCCGTAGTCAACACCGCAGGCAGTGCCGACACAGCGCCCGGCTCCGCCCGGGCACACCGCAAGCGGATTCAAGTCAGTCAAGGATCGCCGGGTCGAGCAGGAACTCCGTCAGCCCGACGTGCAGGATCCCGTGTTCGTCGTACCACCGTTTTCCGATGTCCCGGCGGACAATGATCTTCGGGAACGAATCGCCGGTCAGGGCAAAGGGTTTCAGCTCGGAATCCTGTTTCGCATCGGTCGGCATCGCAAACGCCGACTGAATATAGAATTTCCGGTTTCCTTTGGATGCGACGAAGTCGATCTCCCGCTGGACCTGAACGCTGTTTCCGCGTTTGTTCCTGACGGATTCGTACACGATCCCGACGTCGACGGCGAACCCGCGCACACGCAGTTCGTTGCAGACGATGTTCTCCATGATGTGGTTCAGCTCCATCTGCCGGAATCCGGTCCTGGCGTTACGGAGCCCGACATCCTCGCAGTAATACTTCATGGGGTAGTCGAAATAGGCTTTCCCCTTCACGTCGTACCGTCTGCACTCGGTGAACAGGAATGAATCCTTCAGGTGTTCGATGTAGGATTTCAGGGTATTCGGGCAAATGCCGACCTGCTTCCGGGAAAGGATCGTGTTGGCGATCTTCGACGGGTTGGTGAGCGAGCCGACGGAGGAACAGAGCAGGTCCAGGATCTGCGACAATTCCTCCGGATATTCGATATGCTTTCGCTCCGCGATGTCCTTCAGGTACAGTTCGGAGAACAATGAATCGAGGTAAGCCATTCTGGAAGCGTCGTCCCGCTGGCACACGGCAAGCGGCATCCCGCCGTAGAACGCGAACTGCTCGAACGCCTTTTCCGCATCGCCGCCCGCCACGGAATAGAACTCCGAAAAGCTCAGCGGATGGATTCGGATCTCGTCGCCGCGCCCCCGGAATTCGGTCAGGATGTCGCTGGAAAGCATTTTGGAATTGCTTCCGGTCACATACACGTCCAAGTTCGGGATCTCCTTGAACTCGTTCAGGACATCGTAGAACGTGATCCTTTTCGCATCTGGCAGATAGGGATTCTTCACCGGTTCCGACATCTGAATCTCGTCGATGAAAAGATAAAAACGTTCCGGCCTGCCGTCTATGATGCCGTGAATAAACGCCGCAAGCTCCAGCGGATTGCGATACCGGATGTTTTTCACCTGGTCCAGCTCCAGATGAACGATCCGGTCCGCGCTCACGCCATGCGCCAGAAGATAGTCCCTGAACATGGTGCGGAGCAGATAGGATTTGCCGCAGCGCCGGATCCCGGTGATAATCTTCACCATTCCGTTCCACTGGCGATCAATCAGTTTTTGCAGATACAGATCGCGCTTGATTTCCATTTTTCGGCCCTTTCCATTGAAAAGTTGCCTTGTTTGATAGCCAAGTTATCAATAATATACATCGCAAAACGGCATTGTCAAGCGTTTTTCATTGAAAAGTTGCTTTGTTTGATAGCCAAGTTTTCAATGACGTGTTTCATTTTTCCGGGTTCAATCTCGCCTCGCGGAGCACGGCGTCATCACGGCGGCGTTCCCGACGGCTTACGCCTGATAGTAGCAGGCGACGGTGACGTTGTCGTAGCCGCCGCGTTTCAGGGCGGCGGCGATCAGGTCGCGCACGATTTCCTGCGCGGAGCCTGCCCGGTTCACGATCGCGAGGATCTCCGGGTCGGAGACATGGCACATCAGGCCGTCGGAACACACGATGAACTTGTCGCCGTGCCTGCGGTCGAAGATGCGGACATCCGGGTCAAGACGGCGCTGCTGCCCGACCGATTTGTAGATCACGTGCGACATCGGGTGGACTTTCGCGTCCGCCTCCGTCATCACGCCCTCGCGGACCCATTTCTGCACGAGCGAATGATCCTCGGTCAGCCCCTCGATCCTGCCGTCGCGGAACCGGTACACGCGGCTGTCGCCGGAGTGCGCGACCACGATATGGTCCTGGAGCAGCGCGACGGCGGCGACGGTCGTGCCCATGGGCGAGGAGAGCGTGCCCTGGTCGGCGTTGATGCCGTACACGGTCCCGTTGATGTCCTCCAGCGCATTGCGGAAGAAACGGACCGTCTCGTCCGCGCCGGGCGTCCTGCCCGCGGCAAAACGTTTCCACTGCGCCAGAAGGCTTTTCGCGGTGAACTGGCTGGCGAGGTCGCCGCCGCTGTTCCCGCCCACGCCGTCCGCCACAAAGAGCAGCGCGCAGCCGGTCGAGGGGTCCGTGAACGTGCCGAAACTGTCCTCGTTGTGGTCGCGCAGGAATCCCGGGTGGGAATCGGCGGCGATGCAGGACGCCGCGGCTGGGAAAAGCTCGATGACCTGCGTTCTGGACAGCATGTCCAGCATTGATCCGTCCTGTTTGCGGGTTGACATGTCGGTTCTGCGGCCTGGCTGGCGGTTGTACGGTTGAAAAAAGTATCGTTTCTAATGTATCACGTTTCAGGAGAAAAGCAAGTGCGATTCCGCCGGATTCACGCTTTCGGGGCGCGTTTCCCTCGGTCGAAGACGAAAAAGACCGAACAGGACAGCGCGACGAGCAGCGTGACCATCGTGACCAGGATCGGGATCACGCCGCTCTCCGTGTCGGTGAAGCCCATGGCGGTCATCATTTCGGCGCAGGCGATGTCGCGCGTGCCGGTGCCGCCGAAGGAGCCCGGGATCGCGGCGATCGTCTGGCTGACGTTCGAGATCATGAGGCACGGCAGGAAATCCCGGTGCGGCGCGCCCTCGAATCCGTTCGCGATCAGCCACACGGGCAGGCTGAGCACGGGGAAGAGGACCAGCGTGGTGGCGGTGATCCAGCCGAGGAGGAGTTTCCAGCTGCGGCGGTACAGCGCCACGGCGTCCGCGGCGCGCCTGAAGGTGTCCTTCGTGATGCGGTCGGCGATGTCGAGGAAGAACTTGAAGAACTTCACCTTGTACAGCAGGTCGCTGAAGAAGACGAAGATGACCACGCACAGCAGCGCGCCGCACACCGCGCACATCACCAGCAGGCCGTGGCGCGACCCCTCCGGGAACCGCGCGATCGTGTCGCGGCAGATCAGGCATGTCCCGAGCAGGGCGATCAGCAGCGCGCCGAGTCCGCACAGACGGTCCACGAAGATCGAAAACACCACGTTGAACTTGCCTCCGGGGGGCGTCCGCGTGGCGAGGATGCCCGCCTTCACCACGTCGCCGCCGACCGAGCCGCCCGGCAGGAACTGCGAGAAGAACATGCCCTGCATCTGAAGGCTGAACGCCTCGCGGAAGGAGCAGTTCACGCCCGCGGCGCGGAGGAGCGTGAACCAGCGGACGGCGGTCAGGGAGAGCTGGGTGTAGATGGCGAAAAACGCGGCGACGATGCACCACGGTTTCACGAGCTTGAAGTCCGCCCACTTGATGTCGCGCGTGCAGATGAGATACGTGAGGATGCCAGCGGAAACGCCGAACCGGAGGATGAATTTCAGCGTCTTTTTCCAGCCCGGCTCCGGCGGCTTCTCCGTTTCCATAACGGGAACGGGTTCGGCGGCGGTTTCAGGCACGACGTTCTGCTGTTCTTGAGGCATGGATTCGTTCATGGCAGGTTCTCCGTTCCCGGCAGGATCCGTCGCAGGCCCTCGTACACGGCGATCGCGGTCGAGTTTGCCAGGTTCAGGCTCCGGTTGAAATTCCCCGGCATGGGGATGGTGTAGAACTGCGGCGCGTAAGTGTCGTGCAGGTACTGCGGCAGCCCCCTGCTCTCGCTGCCGAAGACGAGGAAGGAGCCGCGCTCGAACGGGCAGTCCCAGTAACACTGTTTCGCCTTGGTCGAGAAGAAATACATCGGCGCCCCCGCGGCGGCCTTCAGCACGGATTCGAAGTCCTCGTGGATGACGCAGTCGACGTGCCGCCAGTAGTCCATCCCGGCGCGTTTCAGGTGGGCGTCGTCGAACGAAAAAGAAATGGGCTTCACAAGGTGCAGGCGGCACTCCGTGCAGCAGGCGATGCGCCCGATGTTCCCCGTGTTCTGGGGGATCTCGGGAGCATGGAGGACAATATGGAAGAGGGGATCGGATGGCATGGGAAAGATATACTCCGGAAAAGTTATTGACTCAGACGCTGCCGCGCCTCCACGTCGCCGTTCTTCGCCGCCTCGCGGTACAGCACCAGCGCCTTCTCCAGGTCGATTTCGCAGCCGCTGCCGTGTTCGTAGCACGCGGCAAGCTGGCGCTGGGCGGCGGCGCATCCCTGGGAGGCGGCGCGGTTGAACCAGAAAAACGCGGCGTGTTCGTCCTTCGCGATCGGGCCGTCCTTCTGCAGGAAGAGCATGCCGAGTTCGTACTGGGAGTTCGGATGTTCGAGCTGCGCGCCGCGGGAGAAAAGCTCGGCGGCGAGTTCGGGGTCCTTGTCCGTGCCGATGCCGTGGAGGTTCCACGTGCCGAGGCGGTACAGCGCTTCGGGGCAGTCCGCGGCGGCGGACTTCTTGATCCAGACGAGCGCGTCGTCCGAGCCTTTGCCGTCGACCTCGCCCGCGGCGATCATGTCGCCGTATTTGAGCATGGCGGCGGGGAGCCCGGCCTTCGCGGCACGTTCGTAGTACGCGACCGCCTTCTTCTGGTCGGCCTTCACGTTGATGCCGAACTCGTAGCAGTAGCCCATGCGGGACAGCGCCTCCAGGCTGCCCTTCGACGCCGCCTTCTCCAGCGCCTCGATCATCTTCTTGCCGTCCGGCACGGTGCCGAGGCCGGAGAAATAGCAGTCGCCGAGCACGCGCCAGGCGCGCGCGGGGGCGTCCGGGTCCTTCACCGCCTCGGAAACCAGCTCGAACGCCTTTTCCGCGTCCTTCGCGGAAACGTCGCCGGGCCTGGCGATCAGGATGGCGGCGAGCTCGACCCGGGCGGGCAGATAGCCGCGGTCGGCAAGCGCCCGGATCATGTTGCGCGCCTTTTCGGGATCCGGGACGGGGATGTCCGCCTCCTTGAACTTGGTGCGCTCGTCGATCGTGCGGAACTCCACGCCGTTCAGCAGGACCATGGCGTACTTGAACTCGGCGGGCTCGCACTTCTTTTCGGCGGCCTTGCGGTAGCATTCGGCGGCGGCGACGGGGTCGCGGTCCACGCCGAGGCCGCGCTCCAGGCAGTAGCCGTAGTTGTACATCGCCTCGGGGATCTCGTCGGCGGCCTTGCGGAACCAGTGCGCCGCGAGCACGGGATTCGCCTTGCGCGTCTCCGTGCCGTAGAAATACTCGTTGCCGAGCGCGAATTCGGATTTCGGGTCGCCGAGCAGCGCCTTCTCCCGAAGATCGTCCCCGGCGGCGGACACGCGGGCGCAAAAAACGGCGGCGCACCCGATCAGGAGCAAGCAGATGTCTTTGCGTCCAATCACGATGCACCGCCCGATGCGGTCATTTACCGCAGCATTTCTTGAATTTTTTGCCGGAGCCGCAGGGACAAGGATCGTTCGGGCCGACCTTCTCGTCGCCGCGCTGGTACGGGACGCCGGGATCGGGACGCTGCATCACGGGTTCCGGTTCGGAATCGTCGCCGGACGCCTGCTGCGCGGGCGCGGCGGCGGGCGCCGGAGCCTCGGCGGAGGCAGTGGCGGAGCCGAGCTGGTCGATGGTCTGGTGGCTGAGCCGGTACTGGCGCGCGGCGGGGACGAAGCGTTCGAACGCCGCGAGGCTGGTGGCGGAACGGAAGATCTTTCCGATGATCTGCTGGTCGATGTCGTTCATGAGCTGCTCGAACAGGCGGAACGCCTCGCGCTTGTACTCGACCAGCGGGTCCTTCTGGGCGTAGGCGCGGAGGCCGATGCTGCCGCGGAGCTCGTCCATGCTGCGGAGATGGTCCTGCCAGCGGGAGTCGATGGCGTCGAGCACGATCTGGCGTTCGAGCCATTTCAGCGCGACGGGATCCTCGAGGGACGCCTTCAGCTCGTACATGTCGTGCACCTTCTTCAGGATGCGCTCGACCATCAGCTCGGCGGCGTTCTCCGCCGTCAGGTCCACGTCCAGGTCCTCTTCGGAGAACCCGAACGGGAAGGAGTAGTTCAGCCAGGCAAGGAGCAGGTCGCGGTTGTACGGGTTCTTGAGGTCGCCGGTGGCGGCCGCGAACGCCTCCTCCACGTGGCGGCCGACCTCGATCTCGATGATGTCGAAGATCGCCGGGCGGCTGTCGTCCTGGAACAGCGTGTCGTGGCGGAAGCCGTAGATGACCTCGCGCTGCTTGTTCATCACGTCGTCATATTCGAGCGTGCGCTTGCGGATGGAGAAATGGTGCTGCTCCACGCGGCGCTGGGCGGTCTCGATGGAACGGCTCAGGAGCGGATGCTGAAGCTCCTCGCCCTCCTCCATGCCGAACTTCTCCATGATCGTCACGATGCGGTCGGAGCCGAACAGGCGCATCAGGTTGTCCTCCAGCGACACGTAGAAATGCGACATGCCGGGGTCGCCCTGGCGTCCGCAGCGTCCGCGCAGCTGGCGGTCGATGCGGCGGGAGTCGTGGCGCGAACTGCCGAGGACCAGCAGGCCGCCCAGCTCTTCCACGCCGGGCTCCAGCTTGATGTCGGTGCCGCGGCCCGCCATGTTCGTGGCGACCGTAACCGCCCCGCGGCGTCCGGCGAGCGCCACGATCTCGGATTCGCGGGCGTGGTTCTTCGCGTTCAGCACGTTGTGCGGGATGTTCTTCATGCGGAGCATGCGGCTGACCAGCTCGGAGTCCTCGACGGAGATGGTGCCGAGCAGGACGGGCTGCCCGCGCTTGTACGCCGCCTCGGTCTCCGCCACGATGGCGCGGAATTTCTCGCGCTTGGTCTTGAACACCGTGTCGTTCACGTCCTTGCGGATGCACGGGCGGTTCGTGGGGATCACGACGACGTCGAGCTTGTAGATCTGGTGGAACTCGTTCGCCTCGGTCTCCGCCGTGCCGGTCATGCCGGCGAGCTTCTTGTACATGCGGAAATAGTTCTGGATCGTGATCGTGGCGAGCGTCTGCGTCTCGCTCTCGATCTTCACGTTCTCCTTCGCCTCGAGCGCCTGGTGCAGGCCGTCGCTGAACCGTCTGCCCGGCAGGATGCGCCCGGTGTGCTCGTCCACGATCAGGACCTTGCCGTCCATGACGACGTAGTCCACGTCCTTCTCGAAGAGGCAGTAGGCGCGGAGGAGCTGGGAGATGTTCTGGAGGCGTTCGCTCTTCTCGGCGAAGGCTTCCTGGAACGCCCGGTGGCGCCGCAGCTTCGTCTGGTAGTCCGTCTTCGGGTCGTTGTCGATGTCGTGCAGGGAGTTCAGCAGGTCGGGCAGCACGAACGCGTCGGGATCGTTCGGGGAAACGGTGTTGCGGCCGCGTTCCGTGAGGTCGGCCTCGTGCTGTTTCTCGTCCATGGAGAAATACAGGTCCTCCTGCACCTCCTGGAGCATGCCGCGGTTCTGGTCGCTGCGGACGAACGACTCGTAGCGTTCGAGGCGCTTGAGGATGTCGGCGTCCTCGAGGATGTGGGCGAGCAGCTTGTGGCGGGGCATGCCGAACTTGACCTGAAGGAGCTTGCGGATGGCGTCGTCGAACTCCTCGTCCGTCGCCTTGCCCTCGTCGCGGCGGTCGATCACCGCCTTCGCCTCGCGCAGCAGGCGGTCGCACAGCGATTCCTGCTTGCGGTACAGCGCGGCGACGAGCGGCTGGAGCTTGTCGAACTGGTGCGTGGAGACGCTTACGGGGCCGGAGATGATGAGCGGCGTGCGCGCCTCGTCGATGAGGATGGAGTCGACTTCGTCGACGATGACGTAGTAGTAATCGCGCTGGACGAGCTGTTCCTTGCTGGTCGCCATGCCCATGTCGCGGAGGTAGTCGAACCCGAACTCGCTGTTCGTGCCGTAGGTGATGTCGCAGGCGTACTGCGCCTTGCGTTCGCCGGAGTGCATGGAGTTCTGGATGCAGCCGACCGTGAGGCCGAGGAATTCGAACACGCGGCCGACCCACTGGGAGTCGCGGCGCGCGAGGTAGTCGTTCACGGTGACGAGCTGGCAGTTGTGCCCGGAAAGCGCGTTCAGGTACAGCGGCATGGTGGCGACGAGCGTCTTGCCTTCGCCGGTCGCCATTTCCGCGATCTTGCCCTGGTGCAGCACGATGCCGCCGATGATCTGGACGTCGAACGGGATCATGTCCCAGACGAGGTCGTGGCCGCAGACCTGGTAGGTGCGCCCGACCATGCGGCGGCAGGCGTTCTTCACGACGGCGAACGCCTCGCACATCATGGAGTCGAGCGACTCGCCTTTGGCGTAGCGGTCCTTGAACTCCTGCGTCTTGGCTTTCAGCTGCTCTTCGGTCAGCGACCGGTACGATTCCTCCAGGGCGTTGATCTTCGCCACCAGGGGACGCAGCCGTTTCACGTCGCGCTCCGATTTGCTGCCGAATATCTTCTTAACGATCGTAGCAAACATGGATAGTCTTTCTGTGGTTCATCCGACCGGCCGCCACCTCGAAACGGGAAAGAGATTCCCTCTCATTCCGAGCGGCGGAACGGAGCGGTTCGATTCGGATTCGGTTCAGGATTTGCTGCCGGGGACGTCGATGGGCTGTCCGGCGCGGCACATGGGGCACTCCTCTGCCGTGTAGGTCGGCAGCGAGAGCTTCAGCAGGCTGAAGAACGGGATGCCGCCGAACGAGACTTTGCCGCCGCTGCGGTCCGTGATCACCGCCACGGCGACCGGATCGGCGCCGTGCGCGCGGACCAGGTCGATCGTCTGCTGGACGCGGCCGCCCTCGGTCACGACGTCCTCCGCCACGATGACCTTCTCGCCCGGCTTGAGCCGGAAGCCGCGCTTCAGGACGAGCTGGTCGTTCTCCTTGTCGGCGAAGATGGATTCGATGTGGAGGGCGCGGGCGATCTCCTGCCCGACGAAGAGGCCGCCGACCGCGGGGGAAATGACGGTCTCGGCTTCGATCCAGGCGGCCTTGATGCGGGCGGCGAGCTCCTTGCAGAGCTCTTCCCCGACCCACGGCTTCTTGAAAACGAGCGCGGCCTGGAAGAAACGGTTGCTGTGCTTCTTGCTGCGAAGCTGGAAATGTCCGGTCAGCAGCGCGCCGGCGGACTCGAATGCGGCGATGATTTCCTGGTCTGTCATGGTATGGTGTACCTTTTTTCGGTGATTAGCGGAAGGTGTCGGGCGAAGACGGCTGGATCCAGAGGTGGAAGTCGATGGACTTGCCGCCGACGCGGAGCGTGAGCATGGTGTTCAGCCGGGTGAGCAGCAGGGCGTAGGGGACCTTCACGCTGCCGCCGGGGACGTTGACGGAGACGCAGCAGTCGCCGAGGATGGGTTCCGCCTCGCGGACGACTTCGATCAGCTTCTGGAGCTTGCCGAACTTCGTGCGGAGTTCATGGTCGAACACATAGGGCTTGTGGCACTTGGGGCACAGCACCTGGATATTGCTTTCGGAGCAGTCCTGCAGGCTGAACTGCACGACGCCGTCGCAGCCTTCCTCGGCGCAGATGAAATCGACTTTTGCCTGACTGTTCTTATTGGTTTTGTCTTCCGGCATTTTGGGGTCCTTGCGGTTGATTCGGGTGGGAGGGTTGAAATCTTATCTTATAATATAGCACCGCTTTCCGATTTATGAAAGCCTTTTTTCGGAAAAAGGTGCATTTTTTAAAGTAAATTGCCGTGCCCGGCGCCAAGACCGGACACGGCTGTTTCTCTTGTATTCTGTGCCGGAGCGCAGCCCGGCACTACTTCAGTGGAGGACTTGTCCTCCTCATAATCCTGATTTTCGTGATCTGCGGAGAGGCTTTCCCGTTCGCGCCGGAGAACACGAGCTTCGCCGTGCCGTCGGCGGCGATGGCGTCCGCGGGGATCGGGACCGTCTTCCCGACGCTCTGTCCGCGCTCGGTGTTCACGTCCCCGGAGAAGATCTCCCTGCCGCCGCACACGATCTTCAGCGCGGCGTTGCGGCCGGACATCTCAACGGTCAGCTCCAGCGGCTCGCCGGACGGCAGGTTCGAGACGGTGTACTCGAACGAGGTCCCGGCGGGCGCAAAACGGAAGCGGCGGCCGTCCATTCCGGCGCGCGCCTGGGTGTTTCCGGTCACGACCTTATGGTCGATCTCGGACTGCTGGTAGCCGGGCGTGATCTCGTCGACGAGGCGGCGGCTGTTGCCCATTTCGAGGCGGACGCGGCTGATGACGTCGGATCCCTCGGCGTCCCATTGCGCCTTGCTGAACCGGTTGAAATACACGGCGTAGTGTTCGTCCATGATGTCCATGAGCGGACGGAATTCGAGGTCCTTCGGGAAGATCAGGCCGCCGGATTTGAAGTGCGCGAACCCGTCGGCGGGCGTCAGCTTCGACAGCAGTTCCTGCACGTTTTCCGCCACCATCACGGGCGGCGTCTCGTAGCTCTGGCCGTCGTTGCGCCACGCGCGGGCTCCGGGATTCGACGGATCGGGCGGCACGACGCCCGCGAGCACGAAGGGCCCGTACATGAGGCACAGCGGATCGCCGGGCTTGTCGGTCATCGGCACGGCGCGCAGACTGAAATCGAATCCGATGTTCACGGTGTCCTCGTTCTTCCACTTGCGCTTGAGCGCGATGTAGCCGTCCTTGCCCGCCTCGGCGGAAACGGGTTCGCCGTTCACTTTCAAGGTCATATTCGGACTCCAGTACGGCTTGCGGATCTTCAGCGTGAACTCAGAGTCGTAGCTGTCGGAACCGAAGAACGTCACCGTCACGTCCTTCGAGTACGGGAAACCGCCGGAAATCGAAAACCTTTTAAAAGGCGTTATGTCGACATCGATATACACTCCCTCCGGCAGGGGATAGTGCCCGGTCACAGTCATCCATTGGATGGCGTCGAGCATGATGTCCGCGTCCCAGAACTGGTTCAGGTACACCTCGCCCCTCCTCCCGGCGGCGATCAGCTCGCCGTAGCGCCCGGGGTTCTCCAGTCCGGTGCCGACGCAGCACGTCCAGACGTGTTCGCTGGTGGAGAAATTCTTCACGGCGACGGACGCGAGCGGCTGGAAGTAGCAGTACGCGCCCTCGCGGTCGGGACGGATCACGGACGCCACATGGTTCAGCGTGGCGCGTTCGGCGAAATCCATGACGGAGGCTTTCGGCCCCCACTCGAAGACGAGGCGGGCAAGCTTCAGCATGTTGTAGCAGTTGCAGGATTCCGTGGTGTGGCTGGACAGGTGCTTCGCGTCGTCGCCGACCGGGAAGAAATACTCGCCGTCGCCGTGTCCGCCGGTGGCGTAGCTCCGGTGGTTCGCCACGCGGTCGAAGAAGAACTCGGCTATGTCCCGGTATTTCTTGTCGCCCGTGAGCTCGTAGATACGGCCCATGCCGGTCATTTCCGGGATCATGGTGTTGCCGTGCCGCCCGGTCAGGATGTCCTGCTTGCGGCTCAGCGGATCCATGAGGGCTTCGTGGTAGAAATGTTTCTGGGCGCATTCGAGGAACTTTTTGTCACCCGACATGGCCGTGAGGTCGGCGAGCACCTCGTCCATGCCGCCGAACTCGCAGGAGAGCATTTTTTGGGTGTTTTCCGGCGTGAGCGGGGAGACCACGGAGACCACGAAGTTGCCGAGCTTGAACAGCGCCATGCGCGCCTTCTGTCTTACCGACCTTGCTTCACTACCATGCAAAAGGCTGATGTCGCGCAGTCCCGCCATGAGTTTGTGCAGGGAATAGAACGGCGACCAGATGCCGTTCAGCTTGAACGGCTGCGCATCGACTTTGTTCTCGCGGAGCTGCGTGAACGTCTTCTTCGGGACGGGGAACGCGTAGCCGTCCGGGTCCGCCTCCTGCATCTTCGCGATCTCGTCCACGACGTATTCCATCTGCTTCAGCGCCTGCGGGTCCTTCGTGAGCTCGTACACATACGCCAGCGCGAAGAGGTAATGCCCCATGGCGTGACCGGAGAGCTCGCCGTCCTCCCAGCCGTCGTAGCGGTCCGCTTTCTTCGGCAGGCCCGCCTGGATACGAAACGGTTCCAGCAGGCGGTCCGGCTTGATCGTGTATGCGATGTAATGGTTGTTGAGATTCTGGCGTTCGGCGAGCGGGCCGCCCGTGAGCGTGACGTATCCGGCGGGAACGCACGCGACGGTTTTCTTTTCCTCTCCGAAACGGGTTTTCGCTCCCGGATACGGGAAGGAAGTCCTTGCGATCTCGGCGGCTTCACAGACGATCACGGCGCAGCAGAGCGCGGCAGACAAGACGAGACTGGATTTTTTCATGCGGCGACCTCGGTGTTGCGAAATTGAATGAATGAAAACACGCGATACTATAGCGCATGAAACACCCGATTGCAAGAACCCCGCGGCGGTTTTGGCGCATTTTCTTTTGTCAGTCAAGGATAACGGCACGGCAAAAAGATGTTTTTTTCATACGGAAGGCGCGGAACACATTTGCATTTTCCGTTGTCTAATGCTATAATATTAGGTTATGTCTTTTTCTGCAAGATCGACCAAACCGTTTCCGGAGGTATTGATTTATGAAGCATTTCGAACTGATCCTCGCGGCCGCGCTCTGCGGTTCGCTTTTCACAGGCATCGCCCTGAACGCCGCCGACGCGAAGCCCGCCAAGGAGGCGAAGGAAGCCGCGAAGAAGGCGGAAGCCGTCTGGCTGACCGACTACGAGGCGGCGAAAAAGCAGGCCGCCGCCGAAAAGAAGCCGATCCTGATGTTCTTCACCGGGTCCGACTGGTGCGGCTGGTGCCAGAAGCTCCACGAGGACGTCCTCGACAAGGACGAATTCCAGGCGTTCGCGAAGGACGGCGTGGTCCTGCTCGAGCTGGATTTCCCGCGCACGAAGCAGCTGTCCGCCGACCTGAAGAAACAGAACGACGCGCTCAACAAGAAGTTCAGGATCGACGGCTATCCGACGATGGTGCTGGTCGATTCCGACGGCGAGAAGGAACTTGACCGCACGGTCGGCTACGACAAGGACCTGGTCAAGAAGCTGAAGAAGACGGTGAAGAAAGTCGCCGTCGACGCGAAAAAAAAATCCGGGGAAGATGCCGAAGACAACGAAGCCGGAGAAGCGGGCGGAAAAGCCGCGTGGCTGACCGACTTCGAGGCGGCGAAGAAACAGGCCGCCGCCGAAAAGAAGCCGATCCTGATGTTCTTCACCGGGTCCGACTGGTGCATCTGGTGCCAGCGGCTCCACGAGGGCGTCCTCGACAAGCCCGAATTCGCGGATTTCTCCAAAAAGCTCGTGCTGGTCGAGCTTGACTTCCCGCAGGAGAAGCAGCTCCCCGCCGAACTGAAGAAGCAGAACGCCGAACTCGCCGAGAAGTTCAAGGTCGACGGCTATCCCTGCACGGTCGTGCTCGCGTCCGACGGCGAGACCAAGCTCGGCACGCTCTCCGGCTACTCCCCGGAATACATCGCGAAGATCCAGGACATCCTCGACGGCAAGGGCAAGCCCGTCACGATGGAGCAGCTGCAGAAACAGTTCGCGTACCTGCCCGACATGCTCGTGGAATACGAGGACCTGAAGCTCACGAAGGAAGAGCTCCTGAAGGAGATCTTCGAACAGGAGCCGACCGAAAGCGACTGCGAGCGCATCACGCCGGAATCCGTCGGCATGATGATCCAGGCGAACCTCGACGACGCGATCCTGCTCTACCTCGCGCAGAAAGCCGGGTTCGTCCCGTCCGCGCAGCTCGTGAAGGAGTCCGTGATGAAGGAGTTCGACGAGATCCCCGCCGACCAGAGAAAGGAACTTGAGGAAGCTCTGAAGGCGCAGGGCGCGTCGCTGGAGGACCAGGTGGCGAAGGTCGCCGAGATCGAAACCGTCCAGAAGCAGACCGCCATGCAGCTTTTCGTGAACAAGCACGCGGAGGACGCGGCGAAGAAGGACATCTCGGAAGACGAGATCCTGGACCACTACGACGCCAACCGCGCGCAGTTCCCGGGCGAATTCGAGGCCGAAAAGGACAAAGTCCTGAAAACCCTCGTGAAGGCGAAAGCCCCGTCCAAGGAGAAGGAACTCGACAAGGAGATCGAAGCCATCCGCAAGACCGTCAAATACTGGAAGCCGGAGAAGTAACACGACGCATCCGCCGCCCCCGCCGTTCCGCCGGAACCGAAACTTTCCCGAAAAAAGTCATGTTTCCGGTTTGAAAACGCGGGAATCGGTGCTAATGGTATATATCCGTTTTTGCGAAAGAGCCGCGGGACGCCCCGTCCGGCGCGCCTCCGGCAGCAGAACCCCGACATACCGACAATCATACAATAACAAACGATAACTCAGCAACAGGAGTGAACATGAACATCATGAAACTCACCGGCAAAGCCGTCGCGGTCTGCTTCGCGGCAGGGATCGCGGCCGCCGCGCTCAGCGCATGCGGCGACAAGAAGACCGACGAACCCGCAGTCCAGCCCGGCGCCCAGACGCAGTCTCAGGCGCAGGGCATGGAAATGCAGGACCTGGACATGAAGCCCGCCACCGAGGCGGAGATCCTCGAAGTCCTGGCATTCCTCCCCGACCCCGTCGCCACCGTCTACGGCGAGCCCATCGCCAGGAAAGAGATCATCGACGAGCTCGTTTCGCAGGAAGTCCCGCTCGAGATCTACAAGCAGATCGGCGAAGAACGTCTCCGCCAGGCCATGACGAAGCAGATCGGAAGCATCGTCGAGGAAAAGATCCTGATCAAGCAGGCCGAAAAGGCAGGGTTCAAGCCCTCCGCCGAATTCGTCGCCAAGGAGATGAAGGAGGAATACGACGAGCTCCCGAAGGAACGCCAGGAGGCCCTGGCGGAATCCCTGAAGGAAGACGGGCTCACGCTTGAAGAGTACATGAAGCAGACGTCCGAGAACGTCGACATCCAGAAGGCCGCCGCCCTGCGGCAGTATGTCCAGACCGAATTCCGCGACAAGGCGAAAAAGGACGTCTCCGACGACGACGTCAAGAAGTTCTACGAGGAACACATCGAAGACGTCACGAAGCCCGAAGGCGTGACCGTGGCGCACATCCTCATCCAGCTCGACGAGGAAAAGGAAGCCGCCGACGCCGACGCAGCCGACAAGGAAGCCAAGGAAAAGATCGACGCCATCTACGAGGAACTCCTCAAGGATCCCGCCAGCTTCGACAAGCTCGCCCAGGAAAAGAGCGACTGCCCCTCCGGCAAACGCGACAACGGCAAGCTCCCCGCCTTCGACAAGGACGGCATGCTCCTCGACGGCGGCGGCGCGATGGACCAGACGTTCGCCGCCGCGGCGTTCGCCATTGAGAAGCCCGGCCAGATCACGAAGCCCGTCAAGACGCAGTTCGGCTACCACATCATCAAGCTGATCGAAAAGACCGCGGAGGAGATCACCCCGCTCGAAGAGGTCAAGGACAACATCGTCCGGTACCTCTCCGCGGAAAAGGCGCAGACCGGCCTCAACAAGATGCTGGACGACGAGATCGCGAAGAACGCGAAGATCAACGATTTCGCCCCCGCGAAGGAAGCTCCCGCCGCGGAATAACCCCCGCCCGGACGCGGAAAAGCACACCTCGGGACATCCGGTTCGTCCGGGTGTCCCTTTTTCGTGCTTGAATCCAAGTCTCTTTCCGTGACGTCGCAAAGCACGTCACTGCTTCAGCGGAGGGCTTGCCTTCCCCGGCGCGGCATGTGCCGTCTGACCGCGCGGACGGCGCGCTCGAAGGCTTCGACCTCCCCTGGAAGCGGGAGGCGTCCGGCGTAGCGGATCCGTTCATAGAGCGCGACGCATTCGTTCAGCGCGGGGTCGCCGAGCAGCTTCGCCCAGGCGGAGTAAGTCTGCCACGGCTCGCGCTGGACGTTTGTCTTCCGCCAGACGTCCAGCTGCAGCGAACGCATCATGCGTGCGAGACGGCGGAGCTGCCGCGCCAGCGCATACCGCTTGCGGCGCCTGTTCCGCCAGTACAGGAAGCCCGCGGCCGCGAGCGACAGGGGGACAAAAAGCCCGAAAGCGGAGCGGACGGGATGCGTTTTAAGCTGGTCGAGCGACCACTGGTATGCGGTGTCCCACGCCAGGATCAGCGACTGCGCCAGATAGCCGCGCCGGAACCAGTAAACAAGGTTGTCGAACTGGAACGCGATGCGGTCGCGGACGTCGCGGAACCACGATTCCTCCTCGAAACCGGACAGGATGCCGTCGATCTCGTCTCCGGGGGGCGTCGCCTCCACGAGGACCCATTTTTGCTCATCGTCGAGCCACGCCTCCGCCCAGGCGTGCAGGTCGAAATTCGTGGCGTAGTAGTAGCCCGCCGGATTGTACCGGCTGCACACGACGCCCGCGACGTACCGGGTCGGGACCCCGTACAGCCGGAGGAGCAGCGCAGCCGAAGTCGCGAAAAGCTCGCAGTGGCCCGTCCTGCGGTAGAACAGGAACCGCATCAGGGGGCTGTAGTATTCGCCGCGGGAGGGCACGTAGTCGTCCCGCCGCAGGGAGTACGTGAAATTCTCCGCGAAGAACCGCACGACGGCGTCGACCCTCGCCCGGGGCGGCAGGTCCGCGGGGTTCGCGTCGCCGAAGATCTCGTAGGTGAGGACGGCGAGCTGGTCGGACAGCATCGGGGGCAGCCGCAGGTATTCGTGCCGCACGGACTGGCCTTCCGCCATGTCGCCCGCCAGAGGCTCCTGATACGCCGCCGCGGCGTCCGGCTCATGGACGGTCGCGATCACGCCCGTGGACGGGATCCAGTTTTCGGCGATCAGGCCGCCGTCGCGCGTGACGGCGGCGGATTTGGCGTCGAGCGTGACCGAGGTGGCGTTCGCGGGGAGCGGGGTCACGGTGTTGCGGAAATCGGACACGAACCGGAGCTCCATGCGTTCCGTATCGGTGTCGCCGGTGTCCTGCAGCAGGAAGGTCAGCACCGTCAGGTTGCGGTCCTCCTCGCGCGTGATCTCCACGATGTCCGTGGTGTCCTTCTCGGCGGCGACCCAGACTCCGCCGTAGGTCCCGTTGAACCCGCGGTAGACGTTGCCGCGCAGATAGCCCGGGGCGGACGAGGCGATCGCCTGCATGACCACCCGTACAGGCGTGTCCGACCCGAACTGGGGCATGCGGATCGCGACCTCGGCGGGGAACGCATTGGCGCGCCTCTGCATCGAATCCTGGAAAGACTGCTGGATGTGCGACCGCCATTCGCTGAGCGTCTTCTCCTGCGCGTTGAAATACCCCAGGGCGCTCCAGAACGCCGGGACCAGCAGAAGCATCGCCGCGGCGCGCACGATCCGCACGGAGAGGAGGGACTTTTCGGAGTCGTACCGCACATCCGCGGTCAGGAGCAGGAGCGTGCCGACGCACTGCAGGCCGGTGCATGCCATGTAGGTCTGGCGGTAATGCCGGAGGAGCGGCGTAGTCCCGACGAAGGAGACGTTCACGAGCTTGGAGGTGTTGTAGACGTCGCCGCACGACAGGCACGACAGGAGGACGATCAGCATGCACAGGGCGGAGACTTCCCGCGTCCGCATGAACCAGCAGGAGATCGCCGACGCGTACAGCAGGAACGGCAGGAACTGGTGCGACCGCATCAGGTAGTCGGAGAAAGTCAGGCGTTCGGTCGGGATCTTCACGAAGAGGCCGGGGACGACCGCCAGGATGCCCGCCGCAAGCAGGGAATAGACGACGGGACGGTCGCGCAGACGGAAACTGCGGTCCTGAAAGAGGGGGAAGACGACCATCAGCGAGGTCAGGATCAGGATGTGCGGCAGGTCGTATTTCAGCGACAGGAGGAACGCGGGCGGCAGGATCAGCAGGCACCGCGTCAGCAGGCCGAGCTGGCGGCGTTCCGGCGGTTCGTATTCGAACAGATTGTTCCCGGTCTTCATAACGGCAGGTCGCCTCCCGTCAGGACGGAGTCCGGCGTGACCACCCGGAGATTGTCCGGCAGTTCGGCATCCGGCACATGGGGAGCCACGAGCACCGGCACGACCAGGGAGCCGCGTCCGTTCAGGTTGTCGAGGAACGCCCGCGCGGAGCCGTCCCAGCGCATCAGGACCACGAACACCGTGCCGGACGCCAGCGCCTCTTCGGTGAGAGCCTGCGCCTGCCCCCCGGAAAAAGCGTCCCGCGCGGAGGGCGCCGCCATGGCGAGTTCGTCCAGCAGCGGATCGCAGTCGCGGTCCGGTTCGCCGTTCGACGGGAACCGGCTCACACTGCCGCCGACGGCGAGAAGGTCGACGTGATATGCCGCCGAGGTCAGGGTCTCCGCGACCGAGGCCGCCAGCGAGACCGCCGCCTCGAACGTCCGGTTCGTGCGGACCTTCAGCAGGGATTCCGACAGGCTGAAGAGCGCGCGGAACGTCCCCGCCGCGAGGCGCGTGCGCGGGATGTACGTGTCCAGCAGGACCGCCGCATGCGAGACGTGTTCCTGCTGGTACTCCTTGATGATCGGGATGCGGCACCGCGCAGTCGCGCGCCAGTGTATCTTGCGCGGGGAGTCGCCGGGACGGTATGCGCGGCAGCCGTAGAAGTCCATGCTGTCGCCCGGGGACGGCACGGACCGCGCGCTCAGCCGGGGCAGTTCGCCGCCGCCGCGCGGAAAAAGGTTCCGCAGCTCACGGCCGGCGGGATGAACGATCAGGGATTCCTTCCGGGCGAACAGGACGGAATGTTTGAAGATGTTGAACGGGAAACTGGATTCGGCGACCCCCTGCGGGATGCTGAACACGCCGCGCCGGAACGGCTTCAGCTCCACGGTGAACGTCTCTTCCGCGAACCCCGGCACGGCGCAATACTTGAACCCGCGGACACGGCGGAGTTCCGGCAGCTCGATGTTCGGGTCGATCAGCAGGTCGGCGGCGGGCAGGCGGCGGAGATTGCGGACCCGGTAGGTCATATCGAACGCGACGCCGCATTTGACGCGCGGCGGGAAAATGCGCTCGACCGAAAGCCGGGGGCGGAAGACGAGGCCGAGCACGAGGTCGACCGCCAGCAGCACCAGCAGGAACAGGAACACGGGGACCGCGGGGCTGCTCAGCGTGAAGAGGGAGAAAAAGGCGAACATCGGGATCACGATGAACAACAGGCGCATGGGACGGCTGAAAAGGCGTTCGTACCACGCCATCGCCCAGAAAAGAAGCTTGAGCGACGGCGAACGGTAATGCCTGAAGACGAACCCGAGGCCGTGCGACTCGCGCAGCCACTGGGGACCGTCCAGGAACTTCAGCCAGAGGTTCCGGACCATGCGCAGCGGATTCCTCATATCACGGGGGAGACTCCTTCTCCGGCGGTCCGGCCGGTCAGACCGGGACGCGCGTTTTCTTCACGACGGCGGCGACCAGGTCCGCCGCCCGGGACCCGGCATGGCTGCTCTTCCGGTTCAGGACCAGGCGGTGCGCCAGAACGGGAACGGCGAGCGCCGAAACGTCGTCCGGCGTCACGAACGTCCTGCCGTCCAGCAGGGCGTGCGCCTGGGCGCACCGGGCGAAGTCCAGCAGGGCGCGCGGACTGGCGCCGAGCGAGAAGCCGTTTTCCGGGTCGCGCGTGGCGGCGACGAGTTCGCGGGCGTATTCCTGCACGGACCGCTCCATGGTCACGGCGCGCACGCTTTTCTGGATCTCCATGAGGCCGGCGCAGTCGATCACGGGTTCGAGGCGGTCCAGCGGGTCGTCCTGCCAGCGGTCGTTCAGCATGGCGAGCTCTTCGGCGGAGTCGGGATAGCCGAGCGAGAACCGCATGGCGAAGCGGTCCAGCTGGGCTTCCGGCAGCGGGAACGTGCCGAAATACTCAATGGGGTTCTCCGTGGCGATCACGAGGAACGGCTTCGGCAGGTCGTAGCGGACACCCTCGATCGACACCTGGTGTTCGCTCATCGCCTCCAGCAGCGCGGACTGCGTGCGGGGCGACGCCCGGTTGATCTCGTCGCCGAGCAGGATATTGGCGAAAACGGGGCCCGGATAGAACTTGAACTCGCCGGACTGCTGGTTGAAAACCGAGGAACCGAGGATGTCGGACGGCATCATGTCGGAGGTGAACTGGATGCGCTTGAATTCCGCCCGGACCGTCAGGGCGAGCGCCTTCGCGAGCGTGGTCTTGCCGACGCCCGGCACATCGTCCAGCAGCACATGCCCGTTCGCCAGGACCGCGTTCAGCAGCAAATCGATCACTTCGTCTTTTCCGCGGATGACCTGTTTCAAGCGGGTCCGCATCTGTCCGATCGTCTCCAGGTGAGACGTCTGGGGCTCTGCCATTCTTGCACCTCCGTAAAACATTGCAAAACCGGACGGCTGGGCGCGCCTCCGGCGGAATCGAAAAAACAGAAATATAATACCCCGTCCCGCGGATTTTTCAACCGGAAAAACCGATTTTCGCGTTTTTTCTTCTCCTTTTTCTAAAAGGAAGGTTGCATTTTCGCATTTGGAGTCTATCTTATTAGTTACGACTGAAATGCTCAACCACGGGATACGAACGAATATGAAAAAAATCCGCAGACTTCTCGCTCCGGCGGCACTGCTCTGCTCGGTCATCTTCTGCTGCGGCTACCACAGCTGCGACCACGAAGAGGTCAATCTGTACATGGACCCGGACAACTGGGAGGAAATGCAGCTGCCGCCGAAAAACGTGGTTTCCATCCACGAGGTCATCCGCCGCAAGCAGGGCGACAGCATCGAACGGACCGTGGCGTCGTATTTCGGCGGCGAAGTGACCATCCATTCCATCCAACTGCTCGACTCGTCCGAGATCAGAAACATCACGTATGTCCCGATCCCCGGCGACCAGGGATTCTACAACCTCAAGCTCGACCTCACCGACCGCGGGCGCATGCTGTGGATCAACCTCAGCGTCCAGCACAAGGGCACCCAGCTCGCCTTCGTCATCGACGGCACGGTGTACCGCGGATTCGTGCCGCGGCAGATCGCCGACGACGCGACTTCGGTCATCATCGACGGCCCGTTCGACCAGGCGACCGCGATGGCGATTCAGAACAACGCGAAATACAACTACTTCAAAATGAGGAAGTGACCGCGCCATGTCCGTTTCCAAACACATCCGCCGGGCATTGCCCGTCGCCATGCTCCTTTTCACGGCGGTCTTCTGCTGCGGCGCGGGCCCCCAGAGCTGCAGCGCCGATCAGATCGACCACATGTTCGATCCGGAGAACCTCGACACGTCCAACCGTCCGCTGGAGGGCCTCATCGAAATCCAGGAGATCATCCTTCTGCGCCGCGGCACCGACAAGGAGATCATGGCGCCCACGATGTTCGGCGACGACATCTGCCTGAACAAGACCATCCTGCTGGACTCCGCCGACGTGAAGGAGATCAAGGCAATCCCGATCGAAAAGCATCCGCCCTACTGCAGCCTCGAGCTGAAGCTGACCGACCGCGGCAGGCGCCACTGGATCGGGCTCAGCCTCCCGAACAAGGCCACCCACGTGGCGTTCATCGTCGACGGCATCGTCTACCGCACGTTCGTCCCGCGCATCCTCTACGACGACGTTACGACCTCCATCATCGTGGACGGACCGTTCGACCCCGCCACGGCAAAACGACTTGAAGATAACGCTCCACGGAATTTCTTCCGGCTTAATTGACACGGACCATGACGACACGAAAACACAGCAAGCATTCCGCCGGGCGCGCAGCCCGCACTCTCCTCCGCCCCGCATTCCGCCTCGCCGCGCTCGGATTCGCGGCATTCTGCCTGGCATCCTGCGGCGGCAAAAACATCTTCGATCCGCTCGGCGTCGACGAGAAGGAGGAAGCCTACACGCCGGTCGTCGGAGAGCCGGGCGAAGTCGGCGTCGTCTCCATCCACGAGATCATCCACCACAAGCGCGGCGACGCGAAGGAGCTTGAGATCAGCGCGATGTTCGAGGACGAGGTCATCATCAACAAGGATCCGCTGCTGGACTCCTCCGACATCATCTCCATCGAGGCGATCGCAGTCAACGACCTGCCCGGATTCTACAAGCTCCGCCTCAACCTGACCCAGGAGGGCGGGAAGCTCTGGCGCAAGCTCAGCGCCATGGACCGCGACAAAACGCCCTCGCTCGCGTTCGTCGTCGACAACGTGCTCTACCGCACGTTCAAGCCTCGCTTCCTCTATTCCGACGCGGACACCGTGGTCATCGACGGTCCGTTCGACGAGCCTATGGCGCTGAACCTCGAAGCGAACGCCATCCGCAACTTCATGCACTTCTCACAGCAATAAACGCCCAACGGCAGAAAGGACGCCAGCCATGAAACTTCTGTCCGGCATAAAGACCGCCGCGGTCCTGCTCGCGTTCGCGGCGCTGACGCCGTCTCTCCTCGCAGTCTCCGAAACATATATCCCGTCGAACGCGAAATTCGCGCTCTACGTCAACGCGAACAAGGCGGTCAACTCGGCTTCGCTCAAGACGCTCCTCTCCAAGGATGGATTCGACCTCTCAAACAGCCTCGACGACGTGGCGATGATCCTGGAGGACCTCACCGGCGACGTCTCCTTCTTCCTGACCGAGCTCGACCCCGCCGACTTCGAGAAGTCCCTCATGGACGTCGTCCTCTACGCCCCCGGCCGCGTCGACGCCATCTACAAGCGCCTCGCGGAACGCGACGACATCAAGACCGAAGCCTCCTCCGTCCCCGGCGCGCGCATCCTGAAGATCCACACCGTGAACGGCAAGACCGACGCACTCGCCATCTTCCAGTTCGTCTCCGACGACATCATGCAGTGCCGCCTGGCGATCAACCTCCCGGACACGAAGCCCTTCGTCTGGACCGTGAACCCGGAAACGCCCATGCTGGTCACCAGCATGAAGACCAAGGGCGCGCTCGTCTCCGCCGCGGTCGACGCCGCCTACGTGCAGGGCAGGATCAAGGCGGAAGAGGAATCCCATCCGCGCACCGCCGAGGAGAAGAAGACGAAGATCAAGGCGGGCGACGGCTCCATCGAGATCGACGAGGAGGACCCCAGCATCGAGGACATCCGCAACAACGTCAAATCCATCTTCGCGCGCATCACCGAAGGCTCGCGCGGCTCCCTCGACGCCACGATCACGCTCCGCTGCACCAGCTCCGCCATCCGCGACGAAGTCTTCCAGACCGTCGACGGCTTCGTGACCCTCTACACCATGCTCTCCAGCGCCTCCTTCGAGATCGGCAAGGACGGCAAGCTCATCCAGAAGGGCGGCGGCGCGAACCCGCTTTCCACGCTCAAGCACGAACCGAAGGGCAACGACGCCGTCTTCACGCTGAACCTCTCCGAGGAATTCCTCGACGACGTCGCGAAATCCGCCGCGAAGAACAACAAGAAAAGCAGCTCGAAAAAGAAAAAAAGCAAGTGATCCGCACGCCGCCACGCGGCGGGACGGAGCCTGTTTCCGGCGGGTTTCTTTCCTTTTTTCCGTTTTTGTCGTTTTTTCGATTTGAAACCTGAAAAATATATGCTATCGTATTGTATCGGAGGAAAAAAATGAGACGGCGCGCGCGCAAAGGCGAATCCGGACAGGTGCTTGCGGAATACACCGTGATGCTCTTCATGGTCGTGCTCGTCGCGCTCACGCTTTTCCTTCTCATGCGGGTCTTCCTGGAATACGGCTGGCGGCTGCTGTCGCTGATCGCATGGGAGCCCTGAAAAAAACGACAACGGAACCTCGAACCAAGGAGTCCCGATATGAAATTCAACAGAAGAAACTACAGAATGAAACGCCGCTCCACCGGCGGACAGGCGATCCTGGAGTACATCATCATCATCGCGCTCGTCGCGGTGGCGGCGCTCACCGTGCTCGGCCTCTTCGGCGACCGCATCCGGGAACTGATCGCCGGAACGACCTCGGCAATCAGCAACGACTCCACCGCCGCCGACGCCGCGGGAGAAAAAGGCGACTCGCTGAACAACCTGAGGAACATGGACAAAGACGGCGGCGACAGCATCAATTTCTGAGCGCGCTGTTTTTGCCTGATGAACGGACACGGGGAGCGTCTGCACGCCGCCCGTGTCTGAATGTTTTTCAAAAAAGGACGCAGCCTGTGCATTCTGTGCCCCGACATTTCCCCGGCCGCGGAGCGATCGGATCCCGCAGCGCCGGAACGAACTCCGAGGCGGCGGTTTCCGCCGAGGGGCGTGCGGGGCATTGTCGTTTCCGGGCAGCCGGATTTGCGCGCAGGAAAGGGGAGCGCGGCTCCGCGATCCTCGAATCGTTCCTCGCCATGATCCTGCTCGGCATGATCCTGTTCGGCATCCTCCAGCTTTTCCAGCTCGCGGTCGCCGACATGGTCACCGACTACGCCGCATTCCGGGGCGCGCGGTCCGCCGCAGTCGGATTCCGCGACGAATACGCCATCCGCGAGGCGCTCATCAAGTCCGCGCCCGTCTCCGGCGCCATGGTGACGCCGGGCCGCGTCGGATACTCCGACTGGAGCGGGCTGGAATCGGAGAAATCGCTCCTGCGCGGCTACATGGAGGGCGACCGCCATGTGGAATACGCGAACTGGGTCGGGGAGGAACGCTTCCATACGGATTACCGCTGCTCGCATTACGGCGAGCTCCTGATCGGCGGATGCTCCGTCTGCGGTTCGGGTCACGGACATTACGTCAGGGCGTCGGTGCAGGGATTCGGCGAGACGACGCGGTTCCAGTTCGAATTCGTCCGCTACCCGCTGAACATCCCCCTGCACGACTGGCTCACGGGGCGCGACTCCATCGACATTTCGGGCGAGGCCGAGCTCACAAACCATTCCTCGGCGTTTCTGGAGTGACGGCGCATGAAACGGAATACGGCAATCACGAGGCGCGGACGCGGCGAACAGGGCCAGGTGCTCATCCTGGCGATCGTCGCGCTCATCCTCGTCATCATCGCCGTCCTGCTGCTGTTCGACGTCCAGACCGTGATCCGCGGCAAGGTGAAGGCGCAGAACGGCGTGGACGCCGCCGCGCTGACCGGGGCGGAATGGCAGAA
Organism: uncultured bacterium; assembly: GCA_902780135.1. Lineage (GTDB taxonomy): Bacteria > Verrucomicrobiota > Lentisphaeria > Victivallales > UBA1829 > UBA1732. The sequence goes on along the minus strand of CACZEK010000003.1, from coordinate 34,074 downwards.
GCATTCGCTGAACCTGATCGGCGAGCTGAACCTGGTGCGCGCGACCGGGACGCTGATCTCCGACCCGTTCTTCGCCGACGGCATCCTGAAAAACCCGAACTCGAACGCGGCGGAGTTTTTCGCCGACCTCCAGCTGCCCTCCGCACAGGAGGATTTCACGAAATTCCCGAAGAAGGCGGAGTTCTACAACGAAGACGGCTCCCTGAACGTCGAAAAGCTGATACAGGAAGTCATTCGCGTGGAAAAGCAGAAACGCTATCTCGACGCGCTCGACGACCTCGTTTCCCAGCTTCAGACGCGCATCGCGTTCGTCGGCCCCCTGATCGGGTTCGGCGCGGCGCAGCAGGCGGCGAAAAATAACGGCATCACGTTCGACGATGACGCAAGCGAGTTCTACATCAAGTACCTGAACCTCGTCGGGAACGACGGCATCTACGAGCACGTCACGCCGGTTTTCGTGAAGGACTACGCCTGGCGCGCCCCGTACGTCTCCATGCTCGACTCCATCCTCGACTATTCGACGGTCCACAACGATTTCACCGGGGAGACCGAAAACCGCGCGTACGGGATCGCCGCCGGGACCAGGTTCGAGTTCGTCGGCATGCCCAGCCTCTCCGCCAATCCGCCGAGCGACCTTTCGAACTACCTCGGCGACAAGCATTTTTACGACATGATCCACGCCCGCGACTGGTGCGGGCTGGACCGCCTGCTCCGCCTCGATTTCAGCGGAAACTGGTGGGGCGACTTCGAGTGCGAGTTCGACAGCAACTTCTCCGGCCAGTCCGAGATCCTGCCCCTCCACATCGCGTTCTCCGAGTCGTCCGACGTCTACGACGACGCCAACGATGAAGGCGCGCTGGCGCGGTACGCAGGAAGCGGGAAAAAGCTCTTCTCCGAGACGTTCAACGACGAGGACCCCTACGAATACGAGGTGACAGACGACGTCGAGTCGAGCGAGGTGCACGAGGAGAAGAAGCACACGTACTACACCCTCACCAACATCTCGATCACGATCAACTCCGCGCTCTTCGAGGAGACCTACAACGACAAGGACGCCGATCTCCGCTACGACCTCCTGCCGCGCCTCTCCTGGGCGCTCTTCGACGAAGAATGGACCGCGTTCGACGGGGACAAGAGGGAATGGGAGGAATACCTGCGCGGCCGCTTCAAGCCCGGCATGGACTACCGGTCCGGCGCGCTCGCCTATTTTGAGGCGCAGCAGGACACCGTGACCATTTCCGGCTCCATGGGACGTCCCCGTCGCGGTTTCATGGCGCCAGACGTCGGGCAGGTCTTCGCATCGGCGCAGACGAACGGCGAGGCGCAGCGCGTTTCCCGTGCGCTTTACCGGCTGAACGACACGAACTCCGTCAACAGGATCGAAACGAACGCCGAGGCGAAGCCGATCGGACGCATCAGAACGGAAAAAGGGCAGTATCTCCGCCCGTTCGAGGCGGGGCGCATGGTCCTGCCCGTCTTCACGGAGACCGCGCTGATCCCGATCGCGATGGAGCCGGTCGACGGCATGTCCATGTCGGATATCGACTGGCTGTACTACCTCACCGAATTCGTCCCGCTCCTCTCCGGCAGCCCGAGCCTTCAGGACGCCTGGCAGCGCGCCATGGAGCTTTATCCGAACCACCTCGGCTACTTCTCGAAATACGTGAGCGCGCTCGCCGTGCTCGGCGACCCGGATTTCCGGCAGGCGGGACTCGACTGGCTGGACGCCACCGCGGTCTGGACGAAGGACGAAAACGGAAACCGCCGTCCGCTTTACACGAACCGGGAGTACAACTGCACCGGACGCCGGGGCAGCGGCCCCGGCAGCGGCTGGGGCGGCACGGTTCACTCGAACGGAGGGCCGTCCAAGCTGCACTGAGCGCACGGACACCCCGCAGGACACAAATCAAAGGAGCATCGCACCATGCCTGAATTCCCGTTCAAACATATCACCGTCGGCCTCCTGGAGGTCAACTGCTGCCTCGTCCAGCTCCCCGGCTCGCGCACGCTGTACGTGATCGACCCGGGCGGCGACTGGAAGCTCATCGAAGCGGAATCGAGGTCGTTCGACTACGACGAGGCGGTCATATTGTTCACCCACGCCCACGTCGACCACATCTCCGCCGCGGGCGACGTCGCGGACGCGCTGAACGTCCGGCGCGTCTACCTGAACCCCGCGGACAAGCCCATCTACTACAGCCCCGGCAACACCGTCGGGAACTACATCCCCGCCGCGGAAGACCTCCCCGACACGACGTGGCCGCCCGAAGACCCGCGGATGCAGGTCCTCCCATGCCCCGGCCATTCGCCCGGCGGCGTGTCCTATTATTTCCCCGAGCTCGCCACGGTCTTCTCCGGCGACACGCTCTTCTTCAGCTCCATCGGCAGGACCGACCTGCCCGGCGGCAGCGAAAAGCAGCTGATTGATTCGGTTCACGGCCAGCTGTTCAAGCTCCCCGACGACACGCGCGTCGTCCCGGGGCACGGCCCGTTCACGTCCATCGGGTACGAGAAGAAGAACAACCCCTACGTCTGAGGCGGGTTCCGCCTGAAACGGGGCGGTTTTGAAGCGGCGGAGAGTTTGTCTTATTCCGGCTTCGCGTATTCCGCGCGCCACGCCGCCGCGCGCCGCACCATGTTGTCGCGGAGGAACGCGGCGAAAAAGAAGATGTCGTTGGCGTGGAACACCCCCTCGCCCATCTGCGCGCTCGCGTCGTACTCGCTGTCGCCCGGCAGTTCCACGGTCAGCGACCCCCGCACGAAGTCGGCGCGGACGCCGTTCAGCAGCGAGGCGCTGAACGTGCCGGGGGGCTCCTTTTCGGACACGTAGTAATACGCCGTCTCCCGGGATTCCGAGAGGTCGGCGGGGACCGCGTCGGTCCGCCAGTTCACGGGGTTGATGACTGCCCCTCCGGGCACGGTGAACATGTTGTCCCCGGCGTCCTCCGAAATCGTGTTCCAGGTCAGGATCACGCCCGTATCGTCCGCGCTCTTCCCGCGCCGGATTCCGCGCCCGCTGAAATTCCGGTCGATCTCCGCCGCGGTCTTCTTAGGGAGCCCGGCGAGATAGGCGGCGGCGAACCCGGATTCCGGCGTGATCTCCGGCGTGGAGCGGAGGAGTTCGTACAGGTCGGACGCGCCCTGGCTGTGCCCGACCAGGATGTACGGCATGCCGGGCGTGTGGAAGAACTTCAGGAAATACCGGAAGGCGGTCTGCGTGTCTTCGATGCCGTACCGGAGGAGCGTCCCGCTCAGATCGGCGTCGAAGTCCGTCTCCAGCGTGGTCGAATAGTCCGCCTGCCGCACGAACGGCGCGTACAGCTTCAGCGGATGCACGGGATCGGTCAGGAGCCCGAACGTGAGGCCGATATAGTCCGAGGCTTTCGTGCGGATGCGTTCGAACCGGTGGTCCATCACGGGACGGAGCTTGTTCTGAAAGAGCGTCGGATAGATGTAGAAGACCTCGAATTCGGGCAGGACGGAGTCCGTCGCGCCCATCCGCACCCAGCTGGCGGGATTCGCGTAGTCGGGCGCGGGCGGGATGACCAGCGGCGCGCTGATCTCCACGGCGGGCTTCGACGGCTGCTCCGCGGAGGCCGTTTCCGCGCCGGCGTCCGGGCCTGCTTCCGCCCCGGCGGGCGTTTCCGGCGTTTCCGGCTCGGGGGAACGGAAGGCGGAGCACGCCGCGAACGCAAACAGCGCGAGGCCGGAGAAAACGGCGAAAACGGTCCGCATGAGGCGGGAGGATGTCGGAATGGCGTTCATGGTGCGCGGACTCCTGATTCGGATGAAAAAACGGGGGTTCGTCTCAAAGAGACGGGCAGATAATTTACTCCGGGAAGGCGCAAAAAACAAGGAGAAAAGACTTTTTTCCGTTTTTTTTCGGTTTTCGGTTTTCATTTTCGCGTTCTCTTGCTATATTTTAATGGCACATGTCATTTTCAACGCTTTTTTCCGAAAGGAGTCCTCAATTATGAAGGCCGTTCGTTTGATCCCCGCCGCAGCCCTCGCCGCCTGCATCGTGTTCACCGCGTGTTCCGACTACGTCGGCAAGGAAGCCACGCATCCTCTGTACGCGAAAGCCATGAGCGCGAAGACCGCGAAATCCTACCGCGAAGCAGCCGAAAGCCTGGAGGAATTCCTCTCGATCTGCCCGAAGTCCCCGAAGGCGCATTACGACGTGGCGCTGCTCTACAAGGAAAACCTGGAGAACTACCCCGCCGCCATCTATCACCTGCTGAAGTACCTTGAGCTCAGCGGCGAGACGCTCTCCAAGCAGGACCAGGCGGACATCCGCCGCTACGTCCAGGACTGCGAACGCCTGATGTTCGAATCCTACCGCGTCCGCAACGACATCAAGCTCGCCGACGACGTCCCGCAGGTCGATCCCGCCAAGCTCGCCGCCAAGAACGCCGAAAACGCCGCGCTCCGCGAGAAGATCCAGGCGTTCGCCGAAAACGAAAAGGTCATTCTGGCGCAGAACCAGGAACTCCGCAACCGCCTCGCGGGCGTCAGAACCGCCGCCGAGCGCCCGAAGGATGCTCCCGCTTCGTCCGGTTCCGCAACATCCTCCGCTTCGGCCGCCGCTCCGCGCACCGGCGTCCCGTCCTCCACGACCGGCACGCCCGGCACCACGATCGCCGGCGAGAACGGCGTGCGCTACTACTACGTGGCGAAAGGCGACGGACTCCAGGCGATCGCGCAGAAGATGTACGGCAAGGCGTCCATGTGGAAGATCATCCAGGACGCCAACAAGGACACGCTCGGCGAACGCGGCATCCTGAAGATCGGGCAGAAGCTCGTCATCCCCGCCGTCCAGCAGTAACCACCGCATAATCCGAGGAGACACCGCCTCATGAAACGTTTCCATCTCTGGTGCGCGGCCGCGCTGCTCCCGCTCCTCGCCGCATGCAGCTTCAGCCTCATCCCGGAGACCGATTTCACGGAACCCAGGACGTTCGACCTCGCTTCGCCCGTCCCGATCGAGGGGCTCCCGTTCATCCTCGACGTCGACTCCTTCTCCAACGAGTGCTCCGGACGCTACAAGATGGTCTTCCGCGAAAAAGGCAACCGGATCGAGATCGACCAGTACAACCGCTGGTCGATGACCCCCGGCGCCATGGTCACCAAGTATCTCGCCGCCCGGTTCGCCGCGACCGCCGGCAACCAGAACCGGACGGAGAAAAAGGTGTTCGAGCTTGACGGGACCGTGCTGAACTGCGAGCTGAACAAAGCCGAAAAGCAGGTCGACCTGATGGTGCATTATTTCATCATCGAGCACGGCAACGAATCGTTCAAGATCACGGGCACCGAGGGCTACGGCATCCCGGTCGAAGACACCACCGCCGAGGCGTTCGCGGACGGCATGAACCTGGCCGCCGAAAGACTCGCAGACAAGATCGTCGCCGACCTGAAAGAGGAACTCAGGAAACGCGCCGACGAGGCGAAAGCGGCACAAGAAAAGAAGTAATCCCTTCCCGGTCCCGTTCCGCCCGCGCTTCCTTCCCCGCACTCCCCGCACCGCCTGACCATGACCGACCCGGACGCCATCATCACGCATTTTTATCCGGAGGACACCCCGCTCCGGCGTCTGCTCCTGCGCCACAGCACGCAGGTCCGGGACAAAGCCCTCGCCATCCTCGCGAATCCGTCGCGACCGCCGCTTGAGCTCGACGCCGGGCTCGTTTCCGCGGGCGCCATGCTCCACGACGTCGGCATCCTCCAATGCCATGCGCCGTCCATCCTCTGCGTCGGCACGCGTCCCTACATCGCCCACGGCATGATCGGCGCGGAAATGCTCCGCGACTATGGCAGAACGCACGGAATCGACCTGGAGCCGTTCGCGCGCATCTGCGAACGCCATACCGGGGCCGGCATCACGGCGCGCGAGGTCCGCGAACAGCGCCTGCCGATCCCCGAACGCGACTGGCTGCCCGAGACGCCGGAGGAGAAGCTCATCTGCCTGGCGGACAAGTTCTTCTCGAAGTCCGGCGACATGCGGGAAAAGTCCGCAGAAGCGGCCCGGCGGTCCCTGGAGAAATTTGGCACGGACACGGTGGAGCGGTTCGACGCGCTGCTCCGGCTTTTCGGGCTGGCATGACGCCCGCGCACGCCGCATCCGCCGCTTTTTGTGTTTTTCTTCGAAAAAACACAACTTTTTTGGAAAAACCATTCGATTTTTTTAAAAAATGTGGTAATGTTTTATGATAACTCCGCCAGCATAACGGCTCGCATGCAGCAGAAGGGAACGAAATGGCTTCGTCAGGACAAACAATCATAACCGGCATCGAATTCGGCACGGACAAGATCTGCGTCATTCACGGCAGGCCGGACCAGAACGGGAACATCGAGGTGCTTTCCTTTGCCTCGCTCCCCAGCAGGAACTCCGTCGTCAAGGGCACGATCATCGACCAGAACGCCGTCCTGAACATCCTCAAATCCGTACTTGACGAATCGGAAAAGGGGCTCGGCTGGAAGTTCAGCCGCACGGAACAGCAGGTCTACTTCCTGGTCAACGGGATGCACGTCAGCTCCCGGTTCGGCGAGGGGACGGTGCTGAACTACAACGAGGACAAAAAGATCACCGCGTCGCACGTGCAGAACGCGATCGAAAACGCAAAGAACCTGGCGGTCTCGACCGACCTCGTGAACATCCAGGTCTACGACTCGTCCTTCCTGCTCGACGGCACGAAACGCACGTTCAACCCGATCGGCAGCCTCGCCGAAAAGCTCACCGCCTACATCCACATCGTCTTCGCGGACAAGAAGCGCATCGACATGGTGCAGACCATCCTCCGCGAACTCGGGTTCGAGGCCGGATATCCGATCTTCGCCCCGCTCGCCGATGCCTACGGCGTGCTGACGCAGGACGAACGGAACCAGGGCACGCTGCTCTTCGACTACGGCGCGGGCGTCTGCTCCTACGTGCTGCTCTACAGGGAAGGCGTCCTGCTGAGCGGGTCCATCCCGACCGGCGCGAACAACGTCGCGAACGACCTGTCCGTCGCGCTGGAGCTGCCGTACGAATACTGCCAGAGGTTCCTGCGGGAATCCCGGCTGAAGGCGCTGCGCGACGAGGGCAAGAACTACGTCGAGTACAAAGTTTCTGGCGGCGGCCAGGAGAAGATCCGCCGGATCCCGCTCGACTCCTTCGAAAAGGTCATGGACCTGCGCCAGCGGGAGACGTTCACGCTCCTCAAAAAGGAGCTGGAGCGCGCCAACATGCTCTCCTACCTGCGGAACAGCATCGTCATGACCGGCGGCGGCTCCATGATCGACTCCGCGCCCGCCATCATGATGAACGTGATGAACGTCCCGGTCCGCTGCGGCGAGACCATGAACGTGACCGGCGCGCTGTCGGCGTTCCGCAGCCCCATGCCGTGCTACTCCGCGATCCTGGGGCTCGTGAAGCACGCCGCCGCGCTGGAGGAGGATTCGCCCTCCGCGGGCGGCGGACTTCGCCGCACCGTGGTGCATGCCACGGACCAGTTCCTGGACGGTCTGAAATCTCTGGGAAAGGCTTTCAAAATATGATGGAATTCAACGCAAACACGTCCGCCGGCCTCTCCCGGGCTCCCATCGGAAACGGCAAAGCGCTCGTCGTCGGGATCGGCGGCTGCGGCATCCGCATCCTCGATTTCCTGCGGGGCAACCCGCGCGCGAAATGGCTTGTCACGCTCGCGGTCGACACCGACGGCGGCGTCCTCGCCGGGACCCGCGCCGACGCGGTCATCAACGCCTCGGCGGACTGGAATTCGAAATCGTGCGCCGGATGCGGCGGCGACATCATCCGCGGCGAACGCGCGGTCTCCCACGAACGCGCCAACCTGAAGGAGCACATCCGCGGGTTCTCCCTGATGATCGTGACCGGCGGGCTCGGCGGCGGCACTGCCACCGGCGGCGTCCGCACGCTCGCCAGCGTCGCGCGCGAGGAGGGCGTCCCCGCCATTTTCCTGCTCACCACGCCGTTCTCGTTCGAGGCGCATTCCCGCCGCAAGAACGCCGACGACTGCCTCCAGGAGATCCTGCCTGTCACCGACGTGGTGCTGACGATGCCGAACGACCTGCTGTTCAGCATGCTCCCGCCCGACACGCCCGCCGAAAACGCGTTCGCGACTTCGGCGAAGGAAATGGCGTCGACCGTCGTCGGGATCGCCTCCGTCCTGCGCTGCCGCGACCTCGTCGGGACCGATTTCGCCACGTTCATGCGGGCGCTCCACAAGCGCAAGGCGGCATGCGGCATCGGCGTCGGGTTCGCGGAGAATTCGGACGGCCTCGACCGTTGCGCCCTCGCGCTCACGCGCATGCTGGATTCGCCGTTCCTCGGCGGCAGCGAGGCGATGAAACGCGCCGACGCCGCCATCGTCACGCTGACCGGCGGCCCCGACCTGGAGCTGGGCGAACTGAAACGATCCCTCGAGCTCGCCGCGGGCGCCATGCCGAAGGGCATCGAGATCCTCTCCGGCGCGAACGTCTGCGACGAAGCCGCGGGCTCCGTGCAGATGACCGCCGTCATCTTCCAGTATGCCCCGGAATCCAAGCCGGAACCGCTGCCCCGGCACACGCCCGCAGCCGTTCCCGCCGCCGCGCCGGACCGGGGCGACGAACTCCCGCTGCCGTTCTCCGCCGCCTCGGACAACGTCGAGGAGGTGGAACTCGGCCTCCAGAGCTACGACAAGGGCGTCTTCAAGAAACTGCCGTCCGTGCGCTTCCACGACGACGACCTCGACATCCCGACCTACCAGCGCCGCAACATCCGCATCGACAAGGGAAGCTGAACCCGATGAAAAACGCCTGGCTCCACCTCGTTTCCGCCGTTGCGCTTCCCGCCGCGCTGACCGCGCTCGCCGTCTCCGCCTGCAACGAAAAGGACATCGACCCGCCCGCCATCGACGGCGGACTCGCCATGCGGTACGCGCAGGGCAATTTCGACCTCGGTCCGCGCGCATTCCGCACGGAGGGCGCGAAACGGTCCGCGGAATGGATCCGGACGCAGGCGGAACAGATCCCCGGATTCGCCGATGCAGGCGGCAAGGTCCGCATTCCCGCCCCCGTCCGCGGCGAATGCAACGTCGAGATCGCGTTTCCCGGCAGCTCGGACGACTTCATCGTCGTCGGCGCGCACCACGACACCAAACGCCTCTTCAGCGTGCCGGATTTCGCCGGGGCGAACGACGGCGCGTCCGGGGTCGGGGCGCTGCTCGCGATGGCGTCGGCGGCCGCCGAATACGCGCGGAAACGCTCCCTGCCGTGCGGTGTCCGCTTCGTCTTCTTCGACGGCGAGGAGGCGCTTTACGAATACACCGAGACCGACGGCCTGGTCGGCAGCCGCGCCTATGTGGACATGCTCCGCAGGGAGGGCGATTCCGGCCGCTGCCGCGCCATGGTCCTGCTGGACATGATCGGCGACAAGGACCTTCACATCGACCTGGCGGGCAACTCCACGCGCGCGCTCGCTGAACTCGCGATGGCCGAGGCGGAAGCCGCCGGGCACGCGGACAAGTTCTCGCGCGGCGAGATCGCCATCCTCGACGACCATTATCCTTTCCTGCTGGCGAACATCCCCGCCGTGGACCTGATCGACTTCAAATTCGGGCCGGACAACTGCTACTGGCACACCGGAGCCGACACCATGGACAAGATATCGCCGGAAAGCATCAAAACTGCCGCGGACGTCGCGTTCCGCATCGTCTGGCGCCTCGCCGCAACCGGATTCAAAGACCTGCCGAAATGAGCACCGACTATTTCCACTGCCGTGAAAGTTTCCTGGCGCTGCCCGGCGTCCGCGAAGTCTGGGAAGGGCCGTACCGGTTCGCGCTCCCGCCCGGCCCTGCACAGGATTACCTCGCGGAGCATTTCGCGGAAGTCGACGGCATGATCGGAGCCGGGGCGCGCATGAAGACCTCGGTCGAATCCAGCGCGGCCGTCTGCACGCTCCCCGGAGGACGGCAAATATTTGTGAAGCGGAACGGCGTCGGCAGCCTGAAGTTCGTCGTCAGGTACTTTTTCATCCCGGCGCGCGTCTTCCGCGCGGCTCTGGCGGCACGGCGCGTCGAAGAGGCGGGCATCCCGACTCCGCACGTGCTCGCCGCCGGAGAAAAACGCCGCGCGCATTTCCTGCTCAGCGGCTACCTGATCACCGACGCCGTGACGGACGCATGCGACCTGATGACATACGTGATCGAACGCCCGGATGCGCCCGGCGGGATGCCCGCCGTCATCCGCGAAACCGCCCGGGTCGCCGCCTGCCTCCACAACCACGGGATCTACCACGGCGACCTGAAACTCGTCAACCTGTACCGGACGGGCGACGACGCCCCCTGCGGCATCTGGGACCTGGATTCCGCGCAGCTTTTCCCCGGCGAGGTCCCGCGCAAACTGGTCGTCCGCGAACTCGGCAGGATCATATCGTCGGTCCTGATCTTCGCCGAACAGAACCCGGCGTTCCCGGACGCATTCTTCAGCCTGGACCGGGTCGCGCAGGACCTGCTCGGCGCATACGCAAGTACGGCGAAGGCCGCGCCGCCCGTTCCGGACGAAGTCGCGGCCGCCGCACGGACGCACTGGCTGAACAAACGCAAACTCCGGTTCGATTATGGAGGACAAACAGCATGAGCAAGCATATCTTCACGCCGAACGGCAACACCCCGCTCTTCGTCAACGCCGCGGACGGCGGCCTCAAGTTCATTTTCCCCGTCCCGGAGCTTTTCACCATCTCCAACGACGACATCCTCCGCATCGACGATTTCTTCGACCCGTACATCACGCCCGACAACGTCCCGGGCTTCTGGTCCGGGCTCCGCCCCGAAACCGACCAGACGCCGGCGCTCTACCTGAAAAAACGCGTCTATCCCACCGGACTCGGCCTCCGCAACCTCTTCTCGCGCACCAATCCCTTCCGTCGCGCCGAATGGGCCGCGCTGGCGGCCGACGCCGGAGTCTCCACGCCCGCCGTCATGGCAATCGGAATCCGCAAAAAAGGACTCCTCATCAAGTCCGTCTATCTGGTCATGGAAGCCGTCTCCGACGCGGAGGAAGTCACGGACATCTTCTGCCGCCCGAACGCACGCGCACGCGTCGCCCTCTTCATCGAGGACAGTTCCCGCCTGATCGCCGCGCTCCACTCCGCCGAACTCTTCCACGGCGATTTCCGCCTCTCCCATTTCTACTACCGCGGAGCCGTCCTCTCCCTCTGGAATCCCGGCTGGCTTCAGTCCTGGTCCGGACACCTCACGGAACGCAGCATCCTGCGCGACCTGGGCTCCCTCGGCGCGGCGATCTGCACCGAGGCGGCTAACCACAGGCCCTCGCTCGACGATTTCATCTCCTGCGACGCGATCGCGGAACTCCTTCTGTCCGCATACGCCGAAGTCGCCCCCGGCTGGATCCCGCCGCTGGGACGTCTCGTCCGCACCATCGAGAAGAATTGCGCCCAGCTGCGCCGCTGACACACACGAAGTGTGCTGATACAGTGCGCGGCTGCGCTCGCGCACACACGAAGTGTGCCGATACAGTGCCCGGCTGCGCTCGCGCACACACAAAGTGTGCCGATACAGTGCGCGGCTGCGCTCGCGCTCATTCTCCGCGTCAGAAAAAAGAAAACCCTCCGGCGAACCGGAGGGCAGCAAATCAAAACAATACAACTTGACGGACCGAGCGGAACAATACCCCCCCGCAGCGCCTTTTTAGCGGGAAAGACGCCTGTCCGATCAGACGGGGATCCGCCTGGAAAACGCAGGGAGGAAGCGGAAGGTTCCGCCGGCCAGAAAAAGGCTTACTCGGCCTTCGCGGCGACCAGCGCGGCAAGACGGGATTTCTTGCGGTTGGCCTTGTTCTCGTGGATCACGCCGACCTTGACGGCCTTGTCGAGGGCGGAGCATTCCTTGCGGTAGAGCTCGGCGACGGCGACCTTGTCATCGGAAGCGGCGGCCGCGCGGAAGGTCTTTTCGAGCGTGGCGAGAGCGTTTCTGTGGGATTTGTTTTTGATACGGGCTTTTTCGCTGTTGCGCTGCGTCTTCACAGCGGACTTGCGGACATACGTTTTGGGCATGGGTGTTACCTTTCGGTTTTTCGATATGTTTTCAGAACAAATGCGTATTCAAATAATTTTTTGGAACAATCAATATAACATGCAGGGCGCTGTTTTTCAAGGAGAAAAGCGGAAAAAGCGCCGTTTTTTTTCGTTTTTCCCCGTTTTATGGAAGATTTTGCCGCTTTTTGTACGGAATCTGCTTGAACTATTCTCTTTTTGATGTATTGTATTAACGCTGTGATTTGCTTCGCGAATCCCGGTACAAAGACGCGGACCGCGCCCGAAAACGCAGTCCGTTCATGCAGAAACCGCCAGACCTCTGAAGCGGAAAGGCTGCCGGACCGACCGGTCCGCGCGGCCGGGACGACCAGGGGCCTGTGGGGTTATTTTGCGTTTTGCACCGGAACAACGGAACAAAAAACGGCAATGACAGGCAGGAAAACCGCGGACGGCGCGAGCCGTCCATCCCGGCATCACGATATCATCAACGAACCCGGCACCTGAAGGAGAACAACATGAACAACGAATTACTGGCTATGCTTGAATACATCGAGCAGGAACGCGGCATCAGCAAAGAGCAGGTGGTCAAGGCACTGGAACAGGCAATTCTTTCCGCATACCGGAAGAGCTCCCGCCCCGCAAGCGATCTGAACGTGAAAGTCAATCTCCGCACCGGCGAGCTGAAGGCGTGGGCGCGCCTGAAAGTCGTCGAGGAGTTCCCCACCGAGGACGAGATCCTGCTGGCGGACGCCGTGCGGCGCATCCCCGGCGCGAAAGTCGGCGACATCGTGGAATGGGAAGTCACGGCCGCGGACTTCGGGCGCATCGCCGCGCAGACCGCCCGCCAGACCATCGCGCAGATGCTCCGCAAGGCGGAAAAGGACATCGTGCACGACGAGTTCAAGGACAAGATCGGCGAGATCGTGACCGGCACGGTGCACCACGCCGACGCCCTCGGCATCGTCGTCGACATCAAGAAGTCCCAGGGCATCATCGCCGGACGCGACCGCATCCCCGGCGAACAGTTCTCCGCGGGCGACCGCATCAGCGCGCTGCTCGTGAAAGTCGACATGGAAGGCTCCGGCCCGAGCCTCATCCTGACCCGCACGTCCAACAATTTCGTCCGCCGCCTCTTCGAGCGCGAAGTCTCCGAGATCCATGACGGCGTGGTCGAGATCGTCGGCATCTCCCGCGCGCCCGGTTCCCGCTCCAAGGTCGCCGTCAAGTCCAACGATCCCCGCGTCGACCCCGTCGGCGCGTGCGTCGGCATGCGCGGCCTCCGCGTCCGCAACATCACGAACGAGCTCGGCAACGAGCGCATCGACGTGATCCCGTACAGCAGCGACCTGAAGACGTTCATCGCGAACGCCATGCATCCGGCGAAGCTCCTCGACATCGAGCTGAACCCGGAAACGAAGACCGTCACGCTCCACGTCGACCAGGAAAACTCCCGCCTCGCGTTCGGGCGCAAGGCGCAGAACGTCCGTCTGACGCAGCGCCTCATCCAGTGGAACATCAACATCGTCATCCAGGAGAGCGAGGAAGAGGAATTCAACCGCAAGAAACAGGAAGCCGCCGCCGAGCTGGCGGCCGTGGCGGGCGTCTCCGCCGAAGCGGCGCAGGCTCTCGTCGAACACGGCTACCTGACGATCGACGGACTCGGCAACGCCTCCGCCGAGGACCTCGCATCCATCGCCGAACTCACCGACGACGACCGCGCGGGCATTGAGAAGGCCGTCGCGGCCGCAAAAGCCGCCGCGCCCGCGGACGCACAGCCCGCCGAAGCGGAAACGAACGGCGAACAGCTTTGACCGACGGCGAAACGCGTTATTGAGGAGCACCCACCATGGCTACGAAAAACATCAGAATCAGAGACTGGGCCACGCAGTACGGCCTTCAGAATAAAGACGTGATCGCCGCGCTCGATTCCTTCGGATTCCCCGGCAAGACCGCATCCTCCAACCTCCCCCCGGAGGCGATGGACCGCCTGATTGAGAAATTCAATCTGAAGGCGGCGGGAAAGCCCGCGGCGGAATCGAAGCCCGCGCAGGCAGAAAAGGCGGCGAAACCCGCTCCGAAGAAGCAGGAAGAGCCGAAGAAGGAAACGCCGAAGGAACAGCCCAAGGCGCAGGCTCCGCAGCCCGCGCCCGTCCAGCCGAAACCCCAGCCCCAGGCGCAGACGCCCGTCCAGCCGAAACCCCAGCAGCAGGCGCAGACGCCCGTCCAGCCGAAGCCCCAGCAGCAGGCGCCCGTCCAGCAGCCGAAACCGCAGCACGTCCTCGGCGGAAACGCCGCGAAATTCTCGTCCGACCTCGACGACGCGGACGACGCCATGCAGGGCCGCCGCGAGAAGTTCAACCATCCCGGCGGAGGCAAGAATTTCCGCCACGAGACGCGCGGCCCCGGACATGACAACCGCGACAACCGGGACAACAGGGGCCGCGACAACCGCGACAACCGCAACCGCGACAACTGGGACAACAGGGGCCGCGACAACCGCGACAACCGCAACCGCGACAACCGGGACAACAGAGGCCGCGACAACCGCGACAACCGTCCTGCCAACGAACCGCAGACCGCGAACAACGTCCCCGGCCGCGAGGTGCATATCAAGACGCCGATCGTGGTGAAGGCGCTCGCCGAAGCCATCGGCCGCAAGCCGAACGAAGTCATCATGAGCCTCATGATGATGAACGTGCTGGCGAACATCAACCAGACCGTGGAATCCGAGGTCGCCCAGAAGCTCGCCGAGAAATTCGGCTGCAAGCTCGTCGTGGACCACCGCGACAAGGACCTCCACATGCTCAAGAACGAGGTCGAGGAGACGGTCGCGCCCGAAGACCGCGTGTACGCCTGCTCCGAGTCCGAGCTCAAGGAACGTCCCCCGATCGTGACCTTCATGGGCCACGTCGACCACGGCAAGACCTCGCTGCAGGACTGCATCCGCAAGACCCACGTGACCGCGTCCGAAGCGGGCGGCATCACGCAGAGCATCGGCGCGTCCGTCGTCAACCTCGACGGCAAGAACATCACGTTCGTCGACACCCCCGGCCACGAGGCGTTCACCCAGATGCGCGCCCGCGGCGCGAACGTGACCGACATCGTGGTGCTGGTCGTGGCGGCGGACGACGGATTCATGCCGCAGACGATCGAGGCGCTGAACCACGCCAAGGCCGCCAAGGTGCCGATCATCGTCGCCGTCAACAAAATGGACCTCCCCGAGGCGAATTTCGACCGCGTGCTCCGCAACATGCAGGAACACGACCTGATGCCGGAGGACTGGGGCGGACAGACCGCCGCGATCAAAGTCTCCGCCCGCACGGGCGCGGGCATCGACGACCTGCTGGAACGCATCCTGCTCGAAGCGGAAATGCTGGAGCTGAAGGCGAACCCGAAGAACCCGGCGCAGGCGTTCGTGCTGGAATCCGAGCTGGAACAGGGCCTCGGCGCGACCGCGAACGTCGTCGTGAAGAACGGCACGCTCCGCGTCGGCGACGCCATCATCTGCGGCCAGTATTACGGCAAGGTCAAATCCCTGATCGACAGCCGCGGGCACCGCGTCCCGCTCGCCGGCCCCAGCACCCCGGTCAAGGTCGTCGGACTCTCCGGCGTCCCGCCCGCGGGCACCAAGCTCGCCGTCTGCGAATCGCTCGCCGTCGCGAAGTCCCTCGGCGAGACCCGCGAGGCTGAAAACCGCCTGGAAGTCCTCTCCGCGAAACCCGTCGCCGCCGGACTCGAAGCCCTTTTCTCCCAGATGGAGGAAGGCAAGCGCAACGACCTGAAGGTCGTGGTGAAGGCGGACGTCCGCGGCTCGACCGAGGCGATCGTGGAGTCCCTGAAGAAGAAATCGAACCCGAAGATCAGCATCGAGGTCATCCATTCGGACGTCGGCGCCATCACGGAAAACGACGTGATGCTCGCCAGCAGCGCGAACGCCATCATCCTCGGCTTCCACGTGCGCGTCAACCCCGGCGTGAACGACCTCGCCAAGAAGGAACGCGTCGAGATCCGCCTGTACAGCATCATCTACGAGCTGCTGGAGGACATCGAGGACGCCATGGCGGGCCGCCTGGAGCCCGAAAAGCGCGAAAAGGAGCTCGCCACCGTCCGCATCCTGAAGATCTTCCACCTCTCCAACGGGTCCGACATCTGCGGCTGCATCGTCGAAAAGGGCACCGCGAAGGTCGGCGCGAAGGCAAGGGTCTTCCGCGGCAAGGAGCTCCTGTTCAACGGCGAAGTGCGCTCCCTCCGCCACCTCAAGGACGACGTCCGCGAGGTCCGCGCCGGCATGGAGTGCGGCATCCGCCTGGACAACTTCGCCGACTTCGACGAGGGCGACACGATCCAGCTCTACGAGATCGAACTGAAGAAACAAACCCTGTAAGCCCAGGAGGCTCATCATGCCTCGGAACAACCGAAAACACCCGGTCGCCTCGGTCGACCGTCTCGTCCGCGTCAACGAGCTGCTGAAACGCGTGCTCGCCGACCTGCTGGAGACGCTCGGATACAACGAGGAACAGGGCCGGATCATATCCATCACCCGCGTGGACTGCGCGTCCAACCTCAAGACCGCGTCCGTGTACGTCAGCATCCTCGGCGCGAAGAACGAGGAGGAAGAGGCGCGCATCGTCCGCCGCCTGATCGAACGCAAAGCCGAGATCCAGTCGCTCATGTCGAAGGAGGTCATCCTCAAATACACGCCGGTCCTGCACTTCGTCCTCGACCATTCCGTCGCCGACGGGGACCGCGTGCTGGACCTGCTGCGGCACATGGAGGACGAAAATGCCGGAAACTGATTTCGCCGGCATGGCGGCCGCGCTGGAAGCCGTCCGCGACAATCCCGCTCCGGTCCTCGTGGTCACCCACGAATGGCCGGACGGCGATGCGGTCGGCTCCGCGTGCGGGCTTTGCACTCTGCTGCGGGACAACGGGTTCCGCGCAGAGTTTTTTCTTGCGGCGCAGATGCCGGACTGCTACCGCCCGTTCCTGCCGTTCCCGCCCGCCGAGTTCACGGCGGAGGAGATCAACACGAAATTCTCGCTGGTGCTGAACGCGGACGCGTCCACGGTGAAGCGCATGCAGCTCGGCCCGGCGGAGTTCGCGAACGTCACGGTCCCGGTCATCACGTTCGACCACCACCCGGACGACGAGATGTTCGGCACGCTGACCTGCCTGGACCCGGAAGCGAGCTCCACTGCGGAGCTGATCTACTATTTCGCGGTCTCGCAGGGCTGGAAGATCTCCCCGCTCGCCGCCACGTTCCTCATGCTCGGCGTCGTGACCGACACCGGCTGCTTCAAGTTCACGAACACCAGCGCGAAATCGCACCGCGCCGCGGCGGCGCTGCTCGAACTCGGCGCGGACCACGACCGCATCATCAACGAGGTGTACCTCTCGAAGCCGCTGAACATGGTCCGGTTCGAAAGCGAGCTTTTCTCCGGCATCCGGACCGCGTACGACGGCAAGTTCGCCTGGATCTCCGTCCCGCGCGAACTGCTCGACAAGTACGACGTGAACCTGCGGAACACCGAACAGCTCATCGAGCTGGTGCGCGGCATCCAGGGCGTCATCGTCGCCGCGCTCGTCAAGCCGACGTCCAACCCCGGCATCTTCCGCGTCTCCATGCGCTCGAAGGACCCGGACATCTCCGTCGGACGCATCGCGCGCGCCCTGAAGGGCGGCGGACACGAGATGGCCGCCGGATGCTCGATCTTCGCAAAAAACCAGGCGGAGGCATCCGAGGTGCTGCTCCGCTACGTCAGGAAAGAGATGAACCATGAAATATGACCCCAAACGCCACCGGCTGCCGCCCTTCACCCAGAACGGCATCCTCCTCGTCAACAAGCCGAAAGGATGGACCAGCCACGACGTCGTCGGGTTCTTCCGCGCGCGGTTCAACGCCGTGAAGGTGGGGCACTGCGGCACGCTCGACCCCGCCGCGACCGGCCTGCTCGTCGTCGTGTTCGGCAAGTTCACGAAGTTCAGCCAGAAATTCTCCGGCGAGGACAAGGTCTACGAGGGCACCGCGCTCCTCGGCACGCGCACGGACTCGCAGGACATGGACGGCACGGTCCTCAGCACCGCCGACACGTCGCACCTCACGGTCGAACAGGTCCGCGAGGCGTTCCTGAAGTTCCGGGGCGACATCATGCAGACGCCGCCGATGGTGTCCGCGGTGAAGCACAACGGCGAACGCCTGTACGACCTGGCGCGCAAGGGCGTCGAGGTCCAGCGCGAGCCGAAGCCCATCACGATCCACTCCATCACGTTCAAGAAGTTCGACCTCCCGTACGTCGACTTCGAGGTCGCCTGCTCCAAGGGCACCTACATCCGCACGCTCTGCGCGGACGTCGGCGACGTGCTCGGGTGCGGCGCCGCGCTCTACCGGCTGAACCGCCTCAGAAGCGGCGATTTCGAGCTGAAGGACGCGGTGGACATCGAGACGGTCAAGACCTGGGAGCAGGAGGAGCTGAAGGCCGCCATCAACGATTTCCTCTTCAACAAACTCTCCAAAATGCCCAAGTTCTCGTTCTGACGGGGCGCAATTCTTTTCAGGGGGACACGACCATGCTTTATCTGAACAACGCCCAGCACGAACAGTTCGACAAGGCGCTGACCGCATACGCGGAGGGAAAGCCGCGCGGATGTTTCGAGCTCGACGATGCCGCACAGGCGATCGCGGACGGCATCCCGTGCGACGCGGGGCAGGAGAAAGACCTGCTCGAACGCGTCCGCACCATGCTGAAGGACGACCGCCGCATCTTCGAGCAGGACGGACACTGCGCCCTCCGCACGAAGTTCTTCGACGGCGCGCGCATCAAGATCGTGCCGTCCGATTTCGAGCTGGCGAACGGCATCCTGCTGCCGGGCGACCGTTTCGAGGCGTTCAACCCGTGCGAGCTTTCCAACGACGATTTCGAGCTGTACGCGCCCGGAGCGAAGACGCCCGCGGAGCTGACCGTGGTCCGGTGCGATTTCGCCAAGCTCGCGCCGTACTACATCCTGCTCGGGCACGGCGGCATGATCGACGCCTTCGCGGCGGAGTCCCACGACAACTACCTGCGGATGCGCTCCGCGAAGAACCTCAGGAACGCCATGCTCGACGTCCCGGCGTTCGACCTGAGCGACTTCTACATGCAGACCAATTTCCGGTTCGGCGACTTCCTGATCGTCACGGTCGAGGACGCCGAAGAAGGCAGGTTCTCCCTCGAGTACCGGCCCGCCGAGCTCGACGCGTCCAACGCCGACAAGATCGAATGGATCGAACGGTTCGAGGCCGCGCTGGTCGAAGTCTGGCACCGCAACTACAACTACATCACGATCACCGAACAGCTCGCCGCCGGGTTCTTCTGCGCCTACAGCGCCGGAAACGACCTCCTGGCGCAGCCCCGCGTGTCGTTCGACGAGTTCCACCGGAACATGATCGAAGTCACGCTCAGCAACCAGGACGGCGAGACCATGATCGTGCCGGTCGACGAGACAAGCGAACCCGGCGCGGACGCCCATGCCGCACACGACGGACACGAGCACGAGCATGAACACGACCACGAACACGGCGGGAACTGTTCCTGCGGGCATCACCACGGCGCCCACGCCCATACGCACGGGGAACGCCGCGACGGCGCGCCGCAGGACGGCGATCCGGTCCCCGGGCTCTCCGCGAGCGATTTCTCCGCCTCGTCCGGGCATCTGGACTCGCTGGACGCGATCCTGTCCGACGTGAACGCGCCGATCGGATATATCGAACTCTACGCGTTCACGCTCGACGCCATCGCGAACGGCGTGGACTTCAATTCCTACCGCGCGTCCGTCCTCGGCCTCATCGAGCACGATTTCGCCGACGACACGCAGGAGGTGGCGTTCCTGAACTTCCTCGACGAGAACTGGGAAGCCTGCAACGAGGTGTACCATCCCGGCGAAGACGCCCCGAAAGCCCCCATCCGCGCCCGCCTGATCGAGCTCGACAACGCCCGCATCGCCATGACGAAGGCGATCCTCTCCGGCGCGAACGAGGACCGGATCAAACGCTTCACGCCGCGCGTGAAACACCTCCACCGCGCCATCATCGACACGCTCGCGCTGCTGAACAACCAGGCGGACCTGCCGGAAGGCCCCGAACTCGAGGCGCTCGAACAGCGCATCGAGGACATCGAGGACGAATGGGACGCCATCGAGGCGGATTTCGAGAACTGAGCGGAACATGGCTGGCGCCGTACTTTGGACAGGCGAAGGGCTGAGCCTCGCCATCGGGACGCAGATACTGCTCGACGACGCGAAGATCTCCATTCACGCGGGCGAACGCGTCGCGCTCGTCGGACGGAACGGCAGCGGCAAATCCACGTTCATGCGCATCGTGGCGGGCACGGAACAGCCCGCGGCGGGCGAGATCACCTGCGCGCGCGGACTCCGCATCGCCTGCATGGAACAGGACTGCACGCGGTTCCGCGACGTCCCCGTCCGCGACGCCATCGCCGAGGGGCTGGCGTACTTCAACGACATCCACCGGCAGCTCGACGCCATGCGGCCGGGTTCCGCAGAACAGGAAAAGCTCGAACGCATCCTCACGCTCCACGACGCCTGGGACCCCGCGCACAAGATCGAGGTCGTGGCGCAGAAACTGAACCTGCCGCCTCCTGATTCCCTCTGCGGCGCGCTGTCCGGCGGCGAACTCCGCAAAGTCATGCTCGCGCGCGCCATCGCCGCCGACCCCGACCTGCTCCTGCTCGACGAGCCGACCAACCACCTCGACATCGGCGCGATCACCTGGATCGAGGACTTCCTGGCGGACTACCGCGGCACGTGCCTCTTCGTCACGCACGACCGGTGTTTCCTGGACCGCATCGCCACACGCATCGTGGAGCTGGACCACGGCAAGTTCTATTCCTGCGAGGGCTCCTACGCCGACTTCCTCGCCGCGAAGGCCGCGCGCGAATACCGTGAGGACCAGGCGGAGTACAAACGCCAGAGCTTCCTGCGGCGCGAGATCGAATGGGTGCGGCGTTCCCCGAAGGCGCGCCTCCGCCGCAACCTCGGCAGAATCAAACGCTACGAGGAGACGGCAGCGCTCTCCGCGCCCGACCGCATCGGCAGCATGGAGCTCATCATCCCGAAGGCGGGCCGCCTCGGCAACCAGGTCGTCCGCATCGAAAACGTGAGCCACGCCATGGGCGGGAAGCCGCTCATCCGCGATTTCTCGTTCGAATTCGAGGCGGGGCAGCGCGTCGGCATCGTGGGGCCGAACGGCGCGGGCAAGACCACGCTGCTGAAGCTCATCACGCAGCAGCTCACGCCCGACAGCGGAAAGATCGAAGTCGCGCCGACCGTCGTCTTCAACTACATCGGGCAGGCGCACCTGGAACTGAACCCGAACCACACCGTGCTGGAGGAGATCGGCGAGGGACACGAGTTCATCAACCTCGGCGACGAACGCGTCTCCATCCGCGGCTATCTCCGGCGGTTCCTCTTCGAGGACGACCGCGTGAACACCCGCATCGACCGTCTGTCCGGCGGCGAACGCGCCCGCATCGCGCTCGCGAAGATCCTCAAGTCCGGCGGCAGTTTCCTGATCCTCGACGAGCCGACCAACGACCTGGACCTGCCGTCCATGCGCGTGCTGGAAGAGGCGCTCGTCGGCTATTCCGGCTGCCTCGCCGTCGTGAGCCACGACCGTTATTTCCTGAACCGCGTCTGCACCCACATCATCGCGTTCGAGCCGGACGGACATCTGTTCGCCGGGCCGGGCGACTACGATTATTACCTCGAACACCGCGCGTCGGTCCGGCAGGCCGCACCCGCGCCCGCGCCGAAAAAAGACGTCCCGCCGCCGAAACCGAAATCCCCGCCGAAAAAGCTGTCCTATAAGGAGGAACGCGAGCTTGCGGAGCTGGAGCCGGAGATCGAACGCCTCGAGGAGCGCGTCTCCGAAATCGAGGCGATCTTCTCCGCGCCGGATTTCTTCGCAACACACGGCCCGGAATCCGCCGCGCTCCAGAACGAGCTGAACGGTCTGCGCGAAAAGATCGACGCGCTGTACGCGCGCTGGGACGAGCTCGAACAGAAGAAACAGGCGCTTCAGTCCTGAGACTGAACGGAAACGGGGACGGATTCATGGGCAGAAGTTTCGCGGACAAGCTCGCACGCCGTCAGCTCTACAGCCACGTCCCCGAATCGGAGGACGGCGTCCCCCTGCCCGATCACCTCGCCGCGCACTTCAGCCGGTTCGACCGCGCGGGCTGGATCCGGGCGATCGAAGCCGGGCTCGTGACCGTGAACGACCGTCCCGCCCGCGCCGATATGACCGTGAAACGCCATGACCGCGTGGGGTATTATCCGCCGGAAACGCCCGAACCGGACGCCGAGCTGCATTACGACGTAGTTTTCGAAGACGCCGACTTTCTGGTCATCGACAAGCCGGGCAACCTGTGCATGCACCCGACCGGGCCGTTCTTCCGCCACACGCTCTGGCATCTCGCCGGCAGCCGATACGGCGAGCTCCGGTTCGTGCACCGTCTCGACCGGGAGACCTCCGGGCTGGTCGTCGCCGCGCGCACGCGCCGGGCGGCCGCCGCCATGGACAACGGCAACACGCCCGTCCACAAGGAATATCTCGCGCTCGTGACCGGGGATTTCCGGGGGCGTGTCCATGCGGAGGGATTCCTCGTACATGAACGGGGGAGCGCGGTCCGCAAGAAAAAACGGTTCGTCTTCGCGGGCACGCCGGAAGCCGATGCCGCGCGCCTCGACCCTGCCTCGGAAACCGCCGTCACCGACCTCATCGGAGAGTCGCATGTGCCGCCGGACATGACGCTGGTCCGCGCCGTCCTCGGCACGGGCCGCCAGCACCAGGTGCGCGCCACGCTGCGCTCGCTCGGATTCCCGCTCGCCGGGGATAAGCTCTACGGCCCGGACGAACGCCTGTTCTTAAAGATCGCCTCGGGGGAACTGAGCGCGGACGACCTCGCGAAACTGAGGTTCCGCCGTCAGGCGCTCCATGCCGCCGTGCTGGAGTTCCGGCATCCGTTCACCGGGGAACTCCTCCGCTTCGAATCGCCGTTCCCGCACGCGGAATTCGGGTTCTGAACAGCCCCCCGCCTCAAAGTCTATCCCGTGATGCGGACCGCCGCGTTTCCGGCGTCCTCCGGCGGACGTACGCCCGCGAGCCGCGCGAACCACTCGAAACTGTGCGACGGGTACTGTTCGTGTTCGCCGTCGAACACCTCGAAATAGACCTCATCCGCGCCCGCCGCCTCCAGTTTCCGCACGAATTCGGCGGAATGCCGGTACGGGACGACGGTATCGTGTCTGCCATGGTGGATGGAAACGGGGAGCGATTTCAGTTTTTCGAGGTGCGCCGAGGGGGAGCGCAGCGCGTATTCGTCCGGCGCGTCCGCCGGGCCGCCGCCCAGACACGACTCCATGTCGTGAACGTAATGCTGGCGCGTTTCCGTGAGGTGCGCATGCCATGCAGCAAGGTCGGACACGGGGCACCAGACGTCCACGGCGCGGAACACCTCCGGGGCGTCCTCCGCCGTCAGCAGCGCGGCGTGCCCGCCGCCCGAACAGCCGAGCAGGAAGATGTTCTCGTAATCGACAGCCGACGTCCGCACGACGTGTTCCACGGCGTCGAGGATGTCGCGCCTCGCCCTGAGGCTGCCGCAGGCGTCGTGCGAAGATGAATTCGAGGCGAGGTTCGGGCCGCGGAATTCCGGCAGGAGCAGCGCCCAGCCGTACTTCTCGCACAGCGGCAGATAGTTCTCCGCCTGGTTGAAGCGGTCGTAGCTCCAGGTGTGCAGCCCGACGACGAGCGGGACCGGGGCATCCGTCTCCGGACGGAAGAACAGCGACGGCTGAAGCGTGCCGTCGAGCGTGGATCGCACTTGTATCTCGTTCATGGTCTCACCTCGTCTTATGCTCGTTTTTTTGATTGAAAAAACTCCTCCCCGCGCGGCCGTGCGGAGAGGAGCGCCTGCAAAGGAAAGCTCTTCGTTCTTACTCGAAAAGCCAGGTGGAAAGATAGCGTTCGCCGGTGTCCGGCAGCAGCGCCACGATGCGCTTGCCCGCGAACTCGGGGCGTTTCGCCAGTTCGAGCGCCGCGAAGAGCGCCGCTCCGGAGCTGATGCCGACGAGCAGGCCTTCCTTCGCCGCGGCCGCGCGCGCCGTGCGTCCGGCGTCCGCCGCCGAGACCCCGATCACTTCCGTGATGAGGCCGGTGTTCAGCACTTTCGGCACGAATCCCGCGCCGATGCCCTGGATCTTGTGCGGACCGGGCGCGCCGCCCGCGAGCACGGGGCTGGTGTCCGGTTCGACCGCGAAGATCTTCACGCCGGGATTCTTTTCGCGCAGATACTCGCCGACGCCGGTCAGCGTGCCGCCCGTGCCGACACCCGCCACGAACGCGTCGACCTTGCCGTCGGCGTCCGCCCAAATCTCCGGGCCGGTGTGCGCCTTGTGGTACGCCGGGTTCGCGGGGTTCTCGAACTGCTGCGGGATGAACGAGCCGGGGTTGGCGTCGCGGAGTTCCAGCGCCTTCGCGATCGCGCCCTTCATGCCCTTCGCGCCCTCGGTGAGCACGATCTCCGCGCCGTACGCCTGCGCCAGCTTGCGGCGTTCCACGCTCATCGTTTCCGGCATGGTCAGGATCAGGCGGTAGCCCTTCACCGCCGCCACGAACGCCAGCCCGATGCCGGTGTTGCCGCTCGTCGGCTCGATGATGAGCGCGCCCGGCTTCAGCGCGCCGGACTGTTCGGCGGCCTCGATCATGGCGATCGCGATGCGGTCCTTCACGGAGCCGCCGGGATTGAAGTACTCGACCTTCACGACGACTTCCGCCGCGCCGGAGTTGAGTTTGTTGATGCGGACCAGCGGAGTGCCGCCGATCTTTTCGAGGATGTTGTTTGCGATGCTCATAGGAAGTGTCTCCTTTCGTTTTTGAATGTCTACCTATCGAGTTATGATTATAATTTAGCACAAAAAACGGATTTGTCAAGTGTTTTTTTAAAATATTCTCTATCTTTTTGGTAGGTTTTTATACCGCAACCTCAAAAAAAAGGGTTCCGAATCCATATTTATGGATAAAAAAACTCCCGGCTCTGTTCGAAACCGGGAGTCTGTCCAGATCACAGGATCGGATCAACCCTTATTTCTTTTCGGCTCGTCCCTGTCCCGGGACGGGAGGATTCGCTCCGGCTCTTCCGCCGGGTCCCTGCGGACCGCGAGGCTGGATTGTCTGAGGACCGCGAGGCTGGATTGCCTGAGGACCTCCGAGGGGTCCGCGAGGCTGGATTGCCTGAGGGCCGCGAGGCTGGATTGCCTGAGGACCTCCGAGGGGACCGCGAGGCTGGATTGCCTGAGGACCGCGCGCCTGAGGGGTACGAGCCTGCGGACCTGCCTGCGGGCCGCGAGGTTGAACCGCCTGAGGACCTCCGAGGGGAGCGCGCGCCTGAGGAGCACGAGCCTGAGGACCTGCCTGCGGGCCGCGAGGCTGGATTGTCTGAGGAGCGCGAGGTTGGATTGCCTGCGGACCGCGCGCCTGAGGAGCCACTCCAAATCCAAAACCCTGACGTCCGCGTTGTGCGCCTGCGCCGAACCCCTGTCCCTGACGAGCCTGACGTCCGCGCTGTGCGCCTGCGCCGAAGCCCTGACGTCCGCGTTGCGCGCCTGCGCCGAAGCCCTGACGAGCCTGACGCCCGCGCTGTGCGCCTGCGCCGAAGCCCTGTCCCTGACGAGCCTGACGCCCGCCCTGCGGCATCACACCGAATCCCTGCCGGGCCGCGCCGCTCCGGGGCATCATACCGAATCCGAAACCGCCCTGCAATCCGGGCTGAAACGTTCCGGGCTGTTGTCTGCCGAACGCCGCCTGGGCGTTCGCGATTCCTGCCGTACCGATCCCGGCGAAGAGGATCCCGGCGACTGCGAAAGTAAGAATCCTGTTCATAGTAGCCTCCTTGTCTGATATCGTTTGCGGTTTCTATTCCATCGGGCCGTTGCCCGTCACGTTAAAAGAACGCGTCTTTCCCGCCGATTCAACGCCCCGCATCAATTTTCAAGAAAATCATTGATGGTTCGACGGGAAAGACACACAGACAAGAACGCATTTTTTCTCCCGATTCAACAGCTTTTTTTCATTTTTTCCGGATTTTTCCGGTCCGCGCCCGGTTTCCGGCTCAAACGCGGGTCATGCAGTGAGCATGCGGCAGCGTGTCTCGATCCAGCCGTCGACGCGGTTCAGCGCGGTTTCGTCGAGCTCCGGCAGGGGCGCGTCGGCCTCGACGGCGCACCGGAACAGCGGCGCGACCAGTTCGGGGTACGGCACGACGCCGGAAAGGATGCCGTGTTCGCGCAATACGGCGAGGCGGGCGAGCATGAGCGGAATCTTTGGCGAGAGGGTGCGTTCCATGCGCGTCAGCATCACGGAGAACGCCTGCCATGCCAGCGGCATTTCGAGCATGGGCTGCGCACGGCGGAGCGTTTCGGCGGCGAAGGAACAAGCCGCGAGGTAGCAGTCCATGGACTGCGCGATGCCGTCGTGCGAGGCGGCGAGGTCCATGGCAACGAGGGACGGCATGGACTCCGCGCGGCGCGACGGGCGGAATTCAAGCAGGAATTCGCGGAAGACGTCCGCGGTGGGGAACTGCTTTTTCCCGATGGCGCGCGCGCCTTTCAACACGAAATCAAGGCGGCCGTAATCCGCGCTGATCCCGGCAACCACGAGGCTGGTGTCGCGGAACGGGGTTTTGCGGAGGATCATGTACCGGGTCTTGAGGCTGCCCGCGCTCATGGCATGACTTTTTGGAGATAATTCACGGCGTCGCGGGAGCGGGCATAGGCGATGGGACGGTTTCCGGCGTGGTCGATCTCGTAGGGGTCCGCGCCGTGTTCCACGAGGTATTTCATGATCGGCACGTTGTTGGTCTCGGCTGCCCAGAAGAGCGGCTTCTTGCCGTCCTCGATGATGCCGTTGCGGGCGAGAAGTTCGTGGAAGCCCTCCACATTGATGCGCTTCAGGCCTTTGTAGACGCGGTTCACGCTGGAGTTCAGCGGCAGCTTGCGTTCGACCAGCGCCTCGACGATCTTCATGTTGTCCGCGTAGATGGCGTGCTTCATGGCGGCGAGCCCGATCGCGGTGGCTTCGTTGTAGCGGTTGAACACGGTGTACTCGATCTCAACAGGCCCCGCGTGGATGCCCCGGTTCCCCTCAAACTGTTCAATATGGTCGAGCAGGTAGAGCGCGGTGTCGGTGTTGCCGTGGTCGATGGCGAGGAAGAGCGGCGTATCGCCCTTTTTGGTGAACGTGAAGTCCGGGGCACCGTTTTCGAGCAGGTATTTCACGATGTCGGGCGAGGACCGCTTCGCCATCGCGCCGAACATCACGACGTTTCGGTCGAGGTCGTCGCGCGCCTCAAGATCGGCGCCTGCGTCGACGAGTATCTTCACGTTCTGGAGCATGCCGAGGCGGGCGGCCTCCATGACGGGCGTCTTGCCGGTGCGCCCCTTCGCGTTGACGTCCGCGCCGCCGACGATGAGCGTACGCAGAAGCGCGGGGTCGGGTTCGCCCGCGGCGTAATGGATCGCGCGGACGCCGTTCTCGTCCTTCATCTCCGGGTCGGCCTTCGACGCCAGGAGGGCGGAGACGCGCGGCGCATCGGCGAGGGCAACAGCCGTCATGAGGGGGGTGCGCCCGGTGTCCGGGTCGACGAAATTCGGATCGGTGAAGGAAAGGGCGTCATAGAGAGGCGCGAGGTCTTCCTCCGGGCTGTATATCTGCGCCATGAGCTCGCGCTGGCCGTCGGACAGCGTCTTCGGGTGCGAGTTCGAGGAGAAACAGGAGGCGGACGCAAGAAGCGTCAGGGCGGCGGCGAACACGGAAAGCGCCTTGCCCGCGGCGTTCTTTTTCGAGGTGGCGCGGAGCTGTCCGCAGGCGGCGGTGGCGGACGCGCCCTTTTCGACCCGGACGGTCACCGGCACATGCAGGGTCTTCAGGGCGTTTTCGAACCGCTTGACCGCCTCGCGGGAGGGGCGTTCGAACGCGCCGCGCGCCTTGTTGTAGGGGATGAGGTTGACCTTCGCGTTGGCGTCCGCGGCGAGACGCGCGAATTTGCGCCCCATTTCGGGGGAATCGTTGATGCCCGCGAGGAGGACGTATTCGATGGTGAGCAGACGTCCCGTCGCCTCGCGGTGCTCCTGGCAGGCGGCGAGGATCTCGCGGATGTCGCGGCGAAATTTCGTGGGGATGAGCAGCGCGCGCGTCTTGTCGTCCGGGGCGTGGAGCGAGAGCGCCAGGTTCCACTGCTTGCGGAGTCCGGTCAGCGCGCGGATCCCGGGCGTCCAGCCGCTGGTGGAGATGGTGACGCGGCGCTGGGCGAGCGCGACGCCGTCCGGGTTGGTGATCACGTTCAGCGCGGCGACGAGGTTGTCGAAGTTCAGAAGCGGCTCGCCGATGCCCATCATGACCACGTTGTCGGGCGCCTGGCCGAGCTTGCGGCAGAGCAGGAAATACTGTTCGACGATCTCGCCGGCGGCGAGGTTGCGCGCGAGGCCGGATTCGCCGCTGGAGCAGAACACGCAGGAAACGGGGCAGCCGACCTGGGAGCTGAGGCAGAACGTCATGCGTCCGTCCTCGGCGGGGATGCGGGCGCATTCGATGGTCTCGCCGTCGTGGAGCCGGAGCAGATATTTCGCGGAGCCGTCGTCGGCGGGATACTCCGCCTCGATCGCGACGGACGGGCAGAGGAACGCCTCCGACAGGGCTTCCTTCGCGGCGGCGGAAAGATTGGTCATGAGCGCGGGATCGACGACCCATTTCTTCACGATCCAGTCGTAGACCTGGTCGGCGCGGTATCCGGGCTGTCCGGCGGCCTTCAGCGCCGCGGCGATGTCCTGTTTCGAGGCGGACGCCAGGAAGGGTTTCGCTTCATTCATAGTCGTATTCGTCGTCATCGGAGAGCTCCTTTTTGAGAACGCCTTGGTAGATATACAGATGTCCGTGCCTGTACTCGCAGTCGTAGAGCCGGGTCCAGGTGCGCGTGTA
This sequence comes from uncultured bacterium, assembly GCA_902780135.1. Lineage (GTDB taxonomy): Bacteria > Verrucomicrobiota > Lentisphaeria > Victivallales > UBA1829 > UBA1732. The sequence continues at coordinate 5,017 of CACZEK010000003.1, read as the reverse complement.
GTGGGACGGCACGTCCGTGGTCAGCACGCAGGCGGGGTCGACGGTCGCGGGGATCTTGTCGTTGGCGAGCGTGCGGATCGGGATGCCGATATAGCACCCCTCGGAATAAAGCCCCATGATGGACGGGTCCTTGTAGAGCGTCGCGGGAACGGCGGAACCGGAATCCGGCGCGTCCTTCCCGCCCAGCACCGCCAGGATGCCCGCCGCGAACTCCTCCTTGCTCCGGTCCATGCTCCGCACGGTGTTCACCACCGACCAGAAGAGCAGCATGAACGACGCGAACACGAACAGATACGCCATCCATACGGGACGGCGCATGCGGATGAGCAGGACCGCCGCAAACGCCGCAACAAACGACAGCGCGACCTCGGCAGCCATCAGGAGCGTGACGGCGGGCTTCTCCGGCGGAAGATCCACCCCGATCGCGAATTTCGAGAAGACTTCCTGCGGCAGGAGCAGGTAGGCGGCCGCCGCCGCGCCCGCCGCGAGCGCCAGCACAGCCAGCGCCATGAAGAGGCCGAAGAACTTTCCGGCATAGCGGCGCACCAGGATCCAGTAGTTGCACGCCGCCAGCACGGACGCGACCGGCAGCAGATAGAAGAAATCGCGCGGCTTGGTCTGCGGGTTGAACCAGATCAGGAGGCCGAGCACGACGAACAGGATCCGGTGGTATTTGATGAGCAGGGGATTGCGTTCGATGGCGATCAGGGCGGGGCAGAAGGGCGCCCACAGCATCAGCGACCACGGGAAGAACCGGACGGCGGCGTCGAAGGGGCGGAGCGCGATGTCCCTGAAATACGTCAGGATGCGGAAGGAGGACGCCTCGCGCGGAAGCTCCGGGTTTGCCGCCAGCCAGTTCTGGATCGGCGTCAGCCACGCGAAGAAAAAGACCGCCGCCAGCAGGATCGCCGCGGGAAGGCCCGGCTTGCGGAGCTTCGTCCAGACCGTGAACGGCCTCTGCTGGAACGCCAGCGGCACGAGGAAATAGATCACCGCCGTGAGGCCGTTGGCGTAAAACGCCAGCCCGCCGAACAGCCCGGCCGACAGCCAGGCGGCGTTCCAGTGCGACCGGACAAACCCGAGATAGAACCACAGCATCCAGCCGCCGTACACGATCAGCGCGGACAGCATCTGCGGATACCCCTCGGGCGCTTTCGACCCCGACAGGATCGTGGTCAGCACGATGACCGCGGCCGCCGCGCCCGCCTGACGGTCCGCCGAGCGTCCGCAGATCAGCCCGACCAGAAGCGCGGTCAGCGCCAGCGGCAGCAGGGACATGAACCGCAGGGAGAATTCGAGCGGGAGACCGCAGTTCAGCAGCAGGCGGACCAGCGCGGGATACAGAGGGAAGACCGTTTCCGGCAGCGTCCCGTGCACCGTCACCAGCGTGCTCAGGCCGCTCAGCTCGAGCGCCGCCGCGGCGTACTCGCCCTCCGTGGAGTACAGCTCGTTCATCCCGATCTGGACGAGCGGGAAGGAAACGAGGAACACGGCGGCGATCAGCAGCACGATCCAGCGTACCCGGGGCTGTTTTTCTTCAAAAATGGCCATAAAAAAGGTGAAAACCCGTTTATAGATGTTGAAAAAGAAAAAAGATGTAGTAAATTTACACCGTAAACGCCGTTAAGACAAATCAAATTCGGATTATTTCCGCAAAAACATACGGGCGCCCCGTTCGCGCCCATCAAGGAGGCCGCACCATGAAAGCCATTTCCGGTACACACATGCGTTCCGTCGAGGCCGCCGCCATTCAGCAGGGGCTCGTCGATTCGTGGGCGATGATGACCATAGCGGGCGAAGCGCTCGCCCGGGAAGCCGAGGCGTTCCGCGACTGCGGAGCGTTCTTCGCGGTCCTCGCGGGCAAGGGCAACAACGCGGGCGACGGATTCGTCGCCGCGAAATCGCTGTTCGAACGCGGATGCCGCGTGAAGATCTTCCACACCTGCCCCGCTTCCGAGTTCAAGGGCGACGCCCTCCGCGCCTGGTCGCAGCTCCCGGACGGCATCGAACGCGCCGCGGAGCTCCACGCCGCCGACCTCAAAGGCGCCGTCGTGATCGACGCCCTCCTCGGCACCGGGTTCAGCGGCACGCTGAAGGAACCCTGGCTCCACTGGATCAACCTCGTGAACTACCTGAACCTCCCGGTCGTCGCCGCCGATCTGCCGTCCGGGCTGGACGCCGACGACGGCGAAGTGCGCGGCGGCGCGGCGGTGCGCGCGGACGTTACGGTCACGTTCGGGTTCCCGAAGACCGGGATGCTGACCGGACGCGGCCCCGAGCTCTGCGGACGCATCCGCGTCGTGGACATCGGGCTGCCGGACGACCTGCCGGACGCTTCGGTCATGCGGATCGTGCCGTGCACCGGGCTGGCGGACGTGCGCCGCAGCCTGAGCCTGCACCCGGTCGAGTTCGACACCTACAAGCAGAAACGCGGCCATGTGGCGGTGATCGGCGGCAGCCGCGACTACCCGTCCGCACCGTTCCTGACCGCCGAGGCCGCGCTCCGGGCGGGCGCGGGGCTCGTGACCGTGTACGTCCCCGCCTCCATGGAGATCGTCTGCGCCCCGCCGAAGGCGCTCATCGTGAAGCGTCTCCCCGACGACGGCAACGGCGTCTTCTCGGCGAAGTCCGCCGAGGCGCTGGACCTGCCGCCGAACGTCTCCGCGGTCGCCGCCGGCATGGGCATGAACACAGCCGAAGAGACCGTGCCGTTCCTGCGGAAGCTGATGGCGTCCGCGCAGTGTCCGCTGGTCCTGGACGCCGACGCGCTGAACCTGACCGCGAAGCATCCCGACCTCCTGCACGAACTCGGCACCGCCACGGTCATCACGCCGCACGAGGGCGAGATGAAGCGGCTTGAGGCGGCGATCGGGCTGAAATCCGGTCAGAAGCGCGTCGAACGCGCCGAAGCGCTCGCGAAATTCACCGCGCTCCACGTGGTCCTGAAGGGCGTCCGCACCGTCGTGATGTCCCCGAACGGCCTCTATGCGCTCAACCTGAGCGGATCGCCCGTGCTCGCGACCGCAGGCAGCGGCGACATCCTCTCCGGCATCGTCGCCGCGCTCGCCCTCGCCTCGGATTCCCTCTTCACGGCGGCGAAAAACGGCGTCTTCGTGCACGGCATGCTCGGCGAGCTGGACGCCCCGTTCGCCGGACGCGGCGTCATCGCCGACGACCTGCTGGCGCGCATCCCCGGCGCGTTCGACTACATCCGCAAAGGAGGCGTCTGACCATGCCGTTCCCCATCGAAGACAAGCTCGTGATCGCGGTCGCTTCCAGCGCGCTCTTCCGCCTGGACGTCGCCGACGAGATCTACCGCAGCAAGGGCCTTTCCGCCTACCGCCAGTACCAGCGCGACCACGAGGACTGCATCCTCGAGCCCGGCATCGCGTTCCCGTTCATCCGCCGCTTCCTCAAGTTCAACGACCTCTTCCCCGAGACCAAGCCCGTCGAGGTCGTCCTCCTCAGCCACAACGACCCGGACACCGGAAACCGCGTGCTCCGCTGCATCGACCATTACGGACTCGACATTACGCGCTCGGCGTTCCTCACGGACGGACACCCCGTGGACTACATCGACGCCTACAACGTCTCGCTCTTCCTCTCCGGCAACGAATCCGACGTGCACGAGGCGATCCGCCGAGGGTTCGCCGCGGGCTACGTGCTGGACAGCAAGCTCAACGACGACGAAAGCGACGACGAGCTCCGCGTGGCGTTCGACTTCGACGGCGTGCTCGCCGACGACAGCGCGGAACAGGTCTTCCAGGACGGCGGCATCGACAAGTTCTGGAAATCCGAATCCAGCCAGGCGGGCGTCCCGCTCGGGCCCGGCCCCCTCGCCGACCTCTTCGCCAAGCTCGGCCGCCTGCACACCATGGAGGAGGACCGCCGCAGCGCCGACCCGAAGTACCACAGGTTCCTCCGTACCGCCATCGTCACCGCGCGAAACGGCCCGGCGCAATGGCGTCTCGCCACCACGCTCCGCGACTGGAACATCACCGTCGACCAAACCTTCACGCTCGGCGGCATGAACAAAAGCCGCATCCTGAAGCAGCTCCGCCCCCACATCTATTTCGACGACCAGTGGTCCCCCCACCTCGAAGCCGCCAAGGAATTCACCCCCTCCGTGCATATCCCCTTCGGCTGCCGCGGCGAGTGCGAGGACAAACCGGGAAATATGGAGTAATCGTCCATTGGACAGTGTTTCCTTTGGGTTTATCATACACTACAGATTTATAATCGCAATCCTGGAGGACAAAATGACAGATTCAACCGAGCGTAAAAATATAATTACGGGTCTCGTTATTATCATCATTTTGGGAGCCGGGATTTTTCTTCTCATCATGATGGAAATAATGTTTAATGAAGAAATAAAAGATCCCAGGATTCATCTCGTTGGAAAAGTGACGGACATGAACAACCGGGAACTGGAAGATGTTACATTAAGACTTGAATTCAACCGTCCCATAAATTTTGGTCTTGATTCTGAACACATAAGGGAAACTAGAAAAATAAACGGCAGTTTTACGATAAAGAAAAGCCGCTACACGAGTGTTTCCATATCTTTTTATAAACCTGGTTATCGCATAGAACATATAACGTTTTACACATCTAAAGAAGCAAATAATCCCCTGTCGGCGATTCAGGAAAACTGCCATATCAAGCTGAGGGAAATCGGGACTTTGGCTGCATTAGTGAAAGGGGACGCCCATCTTGAATATGATGAAGAGCGGCAGCTCCTGACAGTTTTCGATCTTTCTGAAATTGCAGATGGAAAGCTGAATAGAAAAGAACTGAAGTTGGGAGAAGCAATTCCACTAAAAAAGTATCTTCGTCTTGATTTCGAGCGTGACAACCAGGGAGAAATCATATTGCAAGAACACGGAAAATATAAGAAGCTTCTTCCCAAAACCTTTTACCTGCGTTTCGATTCCTCCGATCCGGACGATGGTTTCATTCCGGCGGACACAACAGGGCCGGACAAGATGGATATAACCTGGCTCACCCAGGCACCGGA
>CACZEK010000002.1 GCA_902780135.1 uncultured bacterium | reverse complement strand
ATGCCGCCGCCGAAGCCGCCCATGCCGCCGCCGAAGCCGCCCATTGCGGGTGCGCCGCCTGCGGGAGCCGCGCCGCCTGCGGGAGCCTGTGCGGAGAGAGAAGTTGCGAGTAAGAGGATTCCCGCGAGGATCGAGCAGGAAATCACAGTCGAATGGACATAACGATTCATAAAGAACTCCATTATGTTGTGGGTTAATAAGGATAACGGAACGATTGGTCTTTCGAACGGGATCAAACCTGTTTTGAGCTGAAATGAACAGCCGAAACGGGTTTATACGAATAGTATACCGCGCAAACAGGAAAAATCAAGTTGATTTCCGATAAAAAAACGCGCATTCGCCGTTTTTTTCATTGTTTTTTCCGTTAGCAGAACGTATTGACCTGCGGAAGAGGGCGGGACCTGTCCATTTTCCGCATGCCCGTCCCGCCGGAACGAAAAAGCCGCGGCGGATCTCTCCGCCGCGGCATGTGGAGTGAAATGTTTTTCTTTCTTTATGCGAGCAGGCTTCCGCCGGTCTCGCCGAAGAGCTTGTCCGAAGCGGAGTCGAGGTAGGAATCCAGGGAAGCGCCCGCGAGCGCGTCGGTCTCCGGCATGGCGAGCGAACCGGCTTCGGCGGAGCTGAAGATCGCGGTCACGTTGTAGAACGCGCTGCCCTTCTCGTTCGCCTTCGTGCTCTTCGCGGTCACGGAGATATAGTAATCGCCGGCGTCGAGCGTGAGCGCGTCGGTCGTGGCGGAAGCGCCCACGGCGTAGTCCTTCACCTTGACGTCGGTCTTCTTCTGGAGCGAGGTCAGGATGTTTCTGTCCTTGCCGTCCTTGTCCTTCCGCCACAGCTCGAACGACACGTCGGCGAGCGCGGTGATCCGGAAGCTCAGCGTGCCCTTCGCCGTCAGCACGACCTTCGCGTAGTCGGCGGAGTCCTTGAAGCCCACGAAGTTCTTGAACGCGGTGTCGCCGATCTCGTTGTCGTCCAGGATGACCGAATGGTCGCCGGAGGCGGAGAGCGTGTTCTCGTGGAGGTTGTCGTCGCTGTTGTATTCCCTGTCCTTCTTGTTGAAGAGCCAGTTGTTCGCGCCGCCGTCCGCGCTGTCGAAGAACCGGGTCGACACCGTGTTGATGTCGACGTTGTAGTACGCGGAACCGCCCTTGCCGGCGTCCTTGCTCTCCATGGAGACGAAGTATTCGTACTTGTCGCTGACCTCGAGCAGCTGCGCCTTGGTCGACTTGGCGGCGAGTTCGCCGTTCTTCGACTTCAGGGTCGTGACGCCGCCGACCTTCGAGAGCTTGCCGGAGTTGGTGTCGCGCTTCCAGAGCGTGAACTTCGTGCTGCCGTTCGTCCCCACGTCGAAGCTCAGGTAGGTGGTCGTGACGAGATCGAGCTTGGCGTAGTCGACTTCGTCGCTGAACCCGACGAAGTTGTTGTAGTCGCCGCTGTCGATCATGGCGGTGTTGTCCAGCTTCACGGTCTTCACTCCGCGCTTGACGGTGAACGGATTGTCCACGACGCCGCCGTTCGTGGCTTCGTTGTTCCATCCGCCGTCCGCGTCGACGAAGACCGTGCTGTCGACCACGAACACGTTGTAGATGGCGGACGGCCCGGGCTTCTTCACGTTCTTCGCCACCATCGCGGCGTAGTATTTGTTTTCGCCGGTCGTGAGGCAGATGTCGCTCAGGAGGGCCGCCTTGCCCTTCTTCACGGACACTTTGCCGACCGTGAGCTGCGCCCGGTTGTTCTTCTTGTCGAAGCCGTCCTCGTAGATGTAGAACGTCGCGTCGGCGGTGGACTTGACCGAGAACGACAGCTTCGCGGGCGTCGTGACGTTGATCTTGCCGACGTCGCCCTTGTCCAGGTTGCCCGTCTTCCCTTCCGTGTCGTTGCCGAACATGTTGTGCATCCCTTCGAGGTCGACCGTGCCAGGCTCGTCGAGCAGAATCTCGCAGTTGCCGGAGACCGGGTTCGGGGTGAACTTGGCGATGTTGCCCTCCGTGTTCCACTTTTTGTTCTTGCTGTCGTACAGGTAGTCGTTCCAGCCGTCGTCCGGCTCGTTCAGCGGTTCGCCCGGAGCCGCGATGTTCGTCACCGTGTATTCGTCTTCGATTTCGTTTCCGGCGATGTCGACCGCCTTGAAGTAGACGGTGCCGTTTTCGGTCACGGTCACGCCGTCCACGTAGTCGGTCCACGCGCCGTCGCCGATCTTATACTGCCGGGAGGCCAGCTCCCAGTCGTCGGCGAAGGTCGCCGTCACGGTCACGGACGCGGCCGGGGCCGTCGTGCTCGGCGTGATGTTCGTGATGGTCGGCGCGACCTTGTCGATGTTGTCGACGGTGATGCCCCACATCGCCGATTCGTTGTCGGAGGTGTCGACCGCCTTGAAGTACACCGTGCCGCTTTTCGTCATGACCACGCCGCCGGCGGTGTAGTCCTGCCACGCGCCGCCGTCGATCTGATACAGTTTCGACTTCAGCCCCACATTGTCATTGAAGTCCGCGGTCACCGTCACGTTCTGGTTGGTCGGCTCGGTCGTGCTCGCCTTGATGTTCGTGACCGTCGGCGGGGTGGTGTCCGGCTCGGATGTTTCGCCGATGGTGACGGTGAGTTCGGAGCCGCTCAGCGCGAGCGTGAGGTAAACGTCGCCGAGCTTTGTTGCGCCGCCATCAACCGTGAGCGTGCAGCCTATTTCACCATAGATGCTCCTCACGGTAATGGGCTTATCAAAACCTGCCGCGCCGCCCGCCAGTTTGTATGTACCCAGGGCCTGCGAGTTGTCAACCGTAATCGTGTAGGTCGGCGTCCCCATCAGGATCGAAAGGTCATTTACGAGCGCGGGCGCATCCGGCGCGGTCTGCGTCAGGTCGAAATCGAGGATCGAGCCGACGAACGGAATCACTTCCGCGCCGGTCACGAACGTCATCTGTCCGGTGAGCTTGGCTCCGTTGTAGATCAGGAGGCTGCCGCCGGAATTGACGACGACGCCGTCGATCAGGCCGCCGGAGTTTCCTTCGACGATACCTTTGTCGTTGACCGTGGTGTCGCTCGCGATGCCGCCGCTGTAGACGTAGATTCTCCCTTTGTTGGCGGCGGTGAGATTGCTCCCCGTGGTGCCGTCGTGAATCGTGCACCAGTCGTCGGCATTGTTGTAAACATATCCGCCGAACGAATTGGACACGAACGTCGCGGTCGCGCCGTCGTCCACGCCCACATATCCGCCGTTTTCCTTGACCAGCGTCGCGACGCCGCCGTTGAGGACGTAGAGATCGCCGCCGAAATTGACGGTGACGACATCCGCCACGCCTCCCTCTGAGACGGCGAGATCGCCGTTGGAATTGACGGTGGTCTGGCTGGCGACGCCGCCGTCGTAGACAGTGATCTTCCCGTCGTTGCCGACGGCGAGATCGGTCCCGGTGGTGCCGGAGTGGATCGTGCACCAGTCGTCGGCCTTATTGTAATTATATCCGCCGAACGAATTGGACACGAACGTCACGGTCGCGCCATCATTGACACTCGCATATCCGCCGTTTTCCTTGACAAGCGTCGCGATGCCCCCGTTGCGGACGAAGAGGTCGCCGCCGAAATTGACGGTGACGACGTTCGCCGAGCCGCCGGCGGAGACGGAGAGATCGCCGCCGGAATTGACGGTGGTCTGGCTGGTGAAACCGCCCTCGGAGACTTCAAGATTGCCGCCGTCCAGGATGTTCACGCTGCTGCCGACCATGCCGGCGGCGAGACCGGAGGTCGTGTCCAGGTCGCCGGTCAGGTCGACTCCGCCGCCCGCGCCGGCGATGGTGACGGCGAGGACATCATCGGTCAGCGTGAGCGTGTAGACCATGCCGCCGATGATCAGCGATTGGTTGACGGAATAGAACTTGTCGAGTTCCGTGCCGAGCGTGTCTTTCACAGTGATGGAACTGCTGAACGAGGAAGCGCCTCCGGCAAGAGTGTACGTGCCTTCCGCCTGGGATGCGCCGACCGTAAGCGTGTAGGTGGGTTTGCCCTGAATGACGGAAAGGTTGTTCACGAGCGCGGCGTTGGAGGGAGCGAGTTCGGAAATGTCGAAGTCGACGATGCCGTACTGTTGGACGGTGACGGACGCAGTGTCCTCGAATGTCATGGATCCGGTCAGCTTGCCGCCTTTGACGACGGTGAGCTTGCCGCCCGCGTTGATCAGGGTGTCGCGCGCCACGCCGCCGCTGAGTATGTTGAGGCTGCCGCCTGCTTTGACCGTGGCGCCGCTCGCCATGCCGCCGGAGGAGACGTATTCCTTGCCGGTGATGTCGCCGGTGATGATGATGTTCGTGACTTCATATTCTTTCACCTCGGACTCGTTTCCCGCCGCGTCGACCGCCTTGAAGTAGACCGTCGTGTTTTCGGTCACGGTTACGCCGGTGGTGTAGTCCTGCCACGCGCCGACGCCGATCCTGTACTGCGTGGACGCCAGCGAGACATCGTCGTCGAACGATGCGGTGACGGTCACGGACGCGGCCGGAGCAGTCGTGCTGGGCGTGATGTACGAGATGGTCGGCGCGACCTTGTCGATGTTCGTCACTTCGTACACGGCGATATCGGACACGTTTCCGGCGCCGTCTGTCGCGCGGAAATACGCCTTGCCGTTTTCCACGAACGTGAGACCGCTTGATTGATACTCGACCCAGTTTTCGCCGTCCTTGCTGCATTCGCGGAGAACGGAATCGTCGCTGAACGTGGCAGTCACGGTCACATAGCCGTTCGTGGGCAATTCCGAGCTGGCCTCCGGGATCGGCTTGTCCGGCGGCGTGGTGTCGGGGATGCCGCCGCCCGCGCCGAGCGTGACGCCGAGGGAGCCTGTGCCGGTCAGCGTGAGCGTGTAGTCCTTGCCGTCGATGGTCGTCTTGCCGCCCGCGACGGTGAGCGTGCCGAGCGTCGTGCCGAGCGTGTCCTTCACGGTGATGGTCTTGTCGAATCCGGTCGCGCCCTCGGCGAGCTTGTAGTCGCCGTCCGCCTCGGTCCCGTCGACCGTGAGCGTGTAGTCGAACGGCGCCGCCAGGACGGGTGACAAATCGTTCACGAGCGCGTCCGCGCCGACCGTGGTCTGCGTGAGGTCGAAGTCGAGGGTTGCGCTGGCGCCGTCGCTATAGGTCACCCCGGCGCCGGTTTCGAACGTGACCTTTCCGGTGAGCTTGCCGCCCGATTTGCGTATCCAAAGATGGCAGCCGTCTTGGAACGTCACGCCGCTTACGACGGAGCCTTTTCCATATAACCAGATTTCTCCATTTATTTTGACAACGGTATCTTTCGCCACACCGCCGTCGACTTGCAGGGTACCATCGTTGAGCGTGGTATTGCTCGTGACGCCGCCGGAGCGGACAGCGACCGTACATTTTTTCCAAGCCGTAAAGTCGGAAAGGGTCGCGTCCTTCATCTCGAAGGCGTTTTCGGCATAAGTCCCCTTCACATACGTATCGGGAGCGACATTGAAATACAATTCCGCACCCTTGGCCGCGACAATGCCGGTTGCGGTCCCGCCATCATAAATCCACAGGAATCCGCCGGCGCTGACATTGATGTCGTTGACTGTCGCGCCGGAAGAGACGAACATCGAACCGCCTAAACTGACCGTGGCGCCGCCGACAGAGCCGGACGCAAACAGCTTTCCTCCGTCATTGAGTTCGGTCTTGCTTGCAATGCCGCCTTGGGAGACATAGAGTTTCCCGCCGTTATTGACGGTGGTGTCGCTTGCCGAACCGCCCTGGGAGACAACCATGGAGCCGCCGGCATTGATGGCGGTGACTTCAGCGAGGCCGCCGTTGGAAACATGGAGTTTGCCGCCGTCCAGGATGTTGACTTTGCTGCCGACCATGCCGGCAGTGAGCTCGAAGGTCGTGTCCAGGTCGCCGGTCAGGTCGACTCCGCCGGCGATGGTGACGGTGAGGACGTCCTCGGTGGTGACGGCGAGCGTGTAGTTCACGCCGCCGATGGTCGTGGAGCCGCCGTTGACCGTGAGCGTGCCGAGCGTCGTACCGGACGTGTCCTTCACGGTGATCGCCTTGGAAGTGTCGAATCCGGAAGCGCCCTCGATGAGCTTGTACGCGCCTTCGGCCTGCGTGTCGGAGACCGTGAGGGTGCACAGATAATCTTCGGCCACGGGCATGATGCTGAGGAACGAGATTTCGTCGACGAGGGCCTCGCTGTCCGGGGAGACTCCGGCGATGTTGAGGTCGAGCGTGCCGCCGTAGAATTTCAGCTCGGAGGCTTCGCGCAGGATGCCCGTGAGCACACCGCCTGCGCTGACGTTGATATGTTCCGCTTTGCCGCCGGACACGACGTTCAGGATGCCGCCGGCCTCGAGATTGAGCCGGGAGACGAACGCTCCGTCCAGCGCGGTGACGTCCGCGTCTGCGACGGTGGCGGACGAGAACGTGGCGTCGCTCTCGACCGTGACATGCCCGCCGGCGGAGACGGCGGCGCCTACGACATATCCGCCGCCGCTGACGACGAGCCGGCCGCCGTTCCGCACGATGGTGTTGCTGGAGACGCCGGACTGATAAGCCCAGCCGTCGCTCATGACGGTGACCTTGCCGCCGTCGACGACCACGTTGGACGCCATGACGTCGGCGTGGATGGTGGCGGAGCCGCCCTGGTCGACGGTCGCGCCCTTGAGCCTGCCGCCCGACAGGACCTCGAGGATCCCGCCGTAATCGACGGACACATCCGAGCCGGTCCCTTTGCTCTGGACATAGACGACGGCGCCCTCGTTGACGGTGACGTTGCTCGCCGTGCCGCCGTCGAGGACGTTCAGGAATCCGTTGACGTCCGCGCCTTCGGCGATGCCTTTCGTGCCGACGGTGAGGAAGCCGCCCGCACCGACGGTGGTCCCGTAGGCCGTGCCGCCCTTGGAGACGGCGAGGTTTCCCATCGCGCCGATGTATGTTCCCGCGGCCGTGCCGCCGCTGGAGACGACGTACAGATTGCCGCCCATTTCGATGGTGGCGTCGTCGCAGAAGCCGCTGCTTTCGACGGTGAGCTTGCCGCCCGTTTTGACCGTGGCTTCGGTCGCGGTGCCGCCGCTGCTGACCTTGAGCTCGCCGCTGGTGTTGATGACCGCTTTGTCCGCGGAGCCGCCCTGGGAAACGTTGATGAAGCCCGCGGAGTTGAGTGTCGTCTCGACCGCCTTGCCGCCTTCGGAAACGATCAGGACTCCGGTCTCGAGCACAAACCCGGTGGCGATGCCGTTCTGGATCAGGAACGCCGCGCCGTCGGACGTGCCGGCGATATGGGTGTCCGCAGCGACGTCGAAGACCAGCGTGGCGCCCTTTTCCGCCTCGATCCCCGTCGCGGTCGCGCCTTTGTTCACTTCCAGCCTGCCGCCTTTCTCGACATTGACGCCGGTCGCGGCGCCGCCGATGAGATGGAGCGTGCCGCCTTCGTTGACGGTGGTGTTGTTCGCGGAGCCGCCGTCGTTGACGGTCGCCGCGCCGTCGGAATTGATGATGGTGCCGTTCGCGGTGCCGCCGTTGGTGATGAACATCGCGTCGCCGGAATTGAGCGTCAGATCGTTCACGGGCGAGTTTTCGGGTTTCACGTAGTAGGTTTCAGCCATGTGTCGGGACCTTTCGTCTTTCGTTTGCGTTATATTTGATGCGTTTTTTTCCGTTCGAAACTGAAGAAAACGGGTTCGTGCGTCCTCTGTTTTCCGCGGGATTTCGAATAACATACACCCGCACACGCGTTTTTGCAAATTAAAAAAAGGCTTTTCGGAGGATTTCTTCCATCGTTTTCAACGTCCGACAGAGAAAACATGCCTCAAGAAGTGGCGTTTTCATGCAATTGTCATGTCAAAAAAAACGGAACTTGCTTTTTCCGGGCGACGTGTTATATTATGCTGTGCCGCCCGGAAAACAACGGTGTTTTTTTTCAAAAAAAACGTAAAACGAGATCGGGCAGTCTTAGACAAACACTCTGCGCCGCCATGTCCCGCGACCGGGCGCGGACGGAAAACAAGTTCCATTATCCGACCCGTTCCCCGGGTTGCAGGCAAAGACACCGGCGCGCTTTCTTAAAACAGGAGTCCGCCAACATGTTCCCCACGCTCAGACACGCCGCCGCGCTGCCGGCGCTCCCCTCGGCACCCCCGACCGCTGCACCGTCGAGATCCGGCGCGACGGCAAGTGGGTGAAGGCCGCCGACCGCGAATTCTCCAACGTGAAATCCAATCCCGTGCCGCAGCTGATCCCGCTCGACAACGTGAAGACCGACCACATCCGCATCCGCGCGGACCGGTTCCTCGACGGCGCGGAGGAAATGGTCTTCGGCGAAATGGGCATCCTCCTCGCGGAGTAAGTCCTTTCTTCAAAAACAGTCCCCCGTTCCGGCGTATGGTCCGGCGCGGGGGCTTTTTTGTCCCCGGCCCCGGACATTCCGAAAAAAGTTAGGAAATCTTTGTTTTACCGCTTGATTTTTCGTTTTTTTACGTTAAATTTAGCGTTGTAACGCATCAGAACAAACGACATTTCAACGATAAGGACCCCCCGACATGAAACAGCAGAAGACCACGCTCCGCGACATCGCAAAGGCCGCCAACGTCTCCATGATGAGCGTCTCCCGCGCGCTCCGCGGCGGCGCGGGCGTGAGCGGCGAACTCCGCACGCGCATCACGCGCCTCGCCGAAGAGCTCGGCTACGTGCCGAACCGCCTCTCGTACGAGCTCGGCCAGCAGAAAAACACCATGACGGTCGGCGTGGTGATCCCGCACTTCGGCAACTCGTTCTTCACCAGCATCCTCCAGCAGATCGAATCCACGCTGTTCACGCACGGATACCGCATCCTGCTCGCGTGCAGCTTCAACAACCCGATCAAGGAGTTCCACGACATTTCGGCGCTGCTCGAACGCCAGGTCGACGGCATCATCTGGGCGCCGGTCGTGTACGACGAGGGCCGCCGCGCCGCCGAGCTCATCATGAAGCAGAACTGCCCGCTGGTCTTCATCGACCGCAAGATCCCCGGCATCAACACCGACTCCGTGGTCGTCGACGACCGCCACGGCGCGCTGTCCGCCATGCGCCACCTCACCAGCATGGGCCTCCGCAAGATCGCGTATTTCGGCGCGCGGCTGGATTCCTACGTCACGCAGGAACGCCGTTCCGGGTATCTCGCAGGTCTCCGCGAGGCGGGGATCGAGGTGCGCGGAGACTGGATGTTCCGCACCGGCAACGACATGATCGCCGGTCAGAGCGCGGTCGCGCAGCTGCTGGAGCAGAAGGAGCCGGTCGAAGCGATCTTCTGCTTCAACGACATGCTCGCGGTCGGCACGGAGCTGGAGCTGCTGAACCGGGGCATCCGCATCCCGGAGGACATCATGCTCGTCGGGTTCGGCGGCGTCTTCGAAAGCGGCATCGTGCGCGTGCCGATCACCAGCGTGCATCAGGACGAAAACGCGCTGGCGACCGCCGCGGCGGAACTGCTCCTCACGCGCATGAACAATCCGACCATGAAGCTGCCCGCCGTGGAACGCGTCATCCCGACCAGCCTGATCGTGCGGGAATCGACCCAGCGTCTGCCGTCCGCGAAACCCGCGTCGAAACGCAAGGCGCGTTAAGGAAACGCCCCTTTTACCGGGGAAGCGTTACGAAAGAAGTTTCTCCATGACGTAATCGTCCATGAAGAAACCGCCGCCGATGTCGTTTTTAACGGACTCGACCGTCTCGAACCCGTTTCTGCGGTAGACGGAGATCGCGCGTTCGTTGTGCTTGTTCACGTTCAGCCGGAGCTTTTTGAACCCGGCGGCGCGGCACACGTCCGAAACGTAGTCCAGCATCAGGCGTCCGAAGCCCTTCCCGTGGCATGAGGTCAGCAGATACACCTTGTGCAGTTTCGCCGTGCCGCCATGGTACGGCGACCACGACACATACCCGGACGGCACGCCGTCCACGAGGAGCGCGGCGAAACGGTATCCCTCGCGCAGTTCGCGTTCCATGACCTCCGGCGCGTACATCATCCGCATCATGTACGGGATCTGCTCCGGCGGCAAGATCGGGGCGAACGTCTTCGGCCAGACCTCGGCGGCGATGTCGCGCACGGTCTGAAGGCTCTCCGGCGTATCGAGCGTTGCGAACGACGTTTTCATTTCTTCCTGCCGGGTTTCTTCGCCTGTTTCAGCATGTCTTCCGCGTGGGCGGACGCCGATTCGCCGCCGCCGAGCATGCGGGCGATCTCCTTCACGCGCGCCGTTTCGTCGAGCTTGCGGATGCCGGACAGCGTGCGGCCGTCGACGACGTGCTTGGCGACGCGGAAATGCGTGTCCGCGCAGACCGCGACCTGCGCCAGATGCGAGATGGAGACGATCTGCTTGAACCTGCCGAGCAGCGCGAGCTCTTCGCCGACCCGGCACGCGGTCTCGCCGCCGATGTTCGCGTCGATCTCGTCGAACACCAGGATCGGGATCTCGTCGACTTCCGCCAGCACGGTTTTCACGGCGAGCATCACGCGCGCCACTTCGCCGCTGCTGGCGACGTCGCGGAGCGGGATCATCGGCACGCCCGGATTCGCGGAGAAGAGGAACGTGACGGCGTCGGTCCCGAGCGGGCCTTCCTTCGCCTCGGAGAACTCGAGCCGGTAGGCGGCCTTCAGGAATCCGAGCTTGCGCGTCTCCTTCGACAGCGCATCCTCAAGTTTTCCCGCGGCGGCCTTGCGTTTTTCACTGAGCTTCGCGGCGGCTTCCCGGTATGCCTTGAGCGCGTCGGCCTCCTGTTTCTCAAAGTCTTTGCGGCGGAGCTCCGCGTCGTCGAACGCGGCGACGCGCACCCGGACGCGGTCCAGATGCGCCAGCACGTCGTCGAGCGTGGGCCCGTAGCGGCGTTTCAGCGTCTGGAGCAGGCGCATGCGCTCCTCCATCTCCTGAAACTCCTGTTCGTCGATCTCGACCTCGGACGCGAACGACGCGAGGTCGGAGGAAAGCTCGTCCACGGCGTCCTTCGCGCCGTCGAGCGCGTTCAGGAACTCTTCCGCCTTTCCGGGCTCGATGCGCTCCAGGCCGCGCAGGATCCGGCGGCAGTCGGCGAACCGCTGGGAGATGCTGTCCTCCCCGTCGGTCAGGCCGCCGCACACCTGCGACGCCAGTTCGATCACGCTGCGCGAGTTCGCGGCGAGGTCGTGGCGGGCGGTCAGCTCGTCGTCCTCCCCGGCGCGAACGTCCGCGCGTTCGATCTCCACGCAGTCGCGGCGGAGACGCTCGGCCTCCTCCGGAGACGGCAGGGACGCGGCGAACGCATCCTTCTCCCTGCGCACGGCGGAGAGATGCTCCCAGCGCTGCCGGACGGCGTTCAGATCGTCCTGAAGCCCGGCGAAACGGTCCAGCACGTCGAGCTGGTTGGCGGGGTCGAGGATCGCGGCGTTTTCGTTCGCGGCATGGACGTCGACCATCGCCGACGCGATCGTCCGGAGCACGTTCAGGTTGACCGCCGAACCGTTCACGAAATTGCGCGAGGAGCTGTGCGTGATCACGCGCCGGACCAGAATGCTGTCCGGTTCGTCCTCCTGGACCAGGGCATTTTCCGCGAGGAAGGCGCGGAGTTTCGGCAGCGCGCCCGGCGCGAGCGTGAACCCGGCGGAGATCTCGCAGTGGTCCGCGCCGGTGCGGATGGCGGACTTGTCGGCGCGGTTTCCGAGCAGGAGCCCGAGCGCGCCCATGATGACGGATTTTCCCGCGCCGGTCTCGCCGGTGATGACATTGAACGACGGACCGAATTCGATTTCGGCCTCTTCCACGATGGCAAGGTTCTGTACGGACAGCCAGTTGAGCATGATAAACCAGATGGGATGATCCGCACGGCGGGCAGTCACGGATGACAGGAAGGAAGGACTCCCTGCGCGCGGATGTGTGGATTTTTTACAGAAAAAGATACGTCTTTCCGGCAAAAAATCAATTCAAACAGCGAAAAAAAACGAAAAAAACACGTTCGCGGCTTGAAAACGGACGCCGACGAAGCTAAATTTCTTTATTCCATTCAACCCGACAAACCCGATTCACCCGGACCGTGCTTTTCCATGCGGACTGTGCGGTCTTTTCCCGTATGGCATGAAAACCGCCCCGGCCAAACAAGTCTACGACAAACTGCTGTCCGTCTACGGCCCCCAGAAGTGCTTTCTGGAGCACATGACGCCGTTTCAGCTCCTCGTCGCCACGATCCTGTCCGCCCAGTGCACGGACAAACGCGTGAACATGGTCACGCGCGAGCTGTTCCAACGCTGGCCGGACGCCGAATCGTTCGCGTCCTGCGGCAGGGAGGAACTGGAGCGGGCGATCTTCACCTGCGGGTTCTACCGGGCGAAAGCCGACCATATCCTGAAAGCGGCAAAGGCGATCGTCGAAAAGTTCCACGGCGAACTCCCCGGCGACATGGAAGGGCTGCTTCAGCTCCCCGGCGTCGGGCGCAAGACCGCGAACGTGGTGCTCGGCGACGCCCTCGGGCAGCCGGGATTCCCGGTCGACACGCACGTGCGCCGTCTGGCGGGGCTGATCGGGCTTTCGGGATCGTCCGATCCCGAGGCCATCGAGTCCGACGTCTGCGCCGTCATGCCGCCGGAGACCTGGGCGCAGTTCTCGCATCTGCTGATCGTCCACGGGCGCACCCGCTGTCCGGCGAACCGTCCCGGCTGCGCCGAATGCGAGATCGCGGACCTCTGCCGCCACGCGAAAAGCGGGAAGGAAAAGCCTTCCGCGAAAAAGCCCGCCGTCCGCGCTGCCGCGAAATCCGCCGCCGCGAAGAAACCCGCGAAGAAACCCGCGAAGAAACCTGCGGCGGCATCAAGTCCCGCGCCCCGGAAGCCCCGGAAACCCAACACGAAAGCCTGACCGCCATGTCCGCGTTTAAGAACCGTTTCAGAAACATCAAAAAACTCCCCGACTGGTGTTTTTGGCTTCCGTCCCACATCATCCTCTGGTGGCGCAAACTCACGCCGGTCGAGATCATCGACCCGAACGGGCTTCTTGAGGAATACCGCCACGAAACGCAGCGCGTCTGCATCGTCAGCATCTGGCACAACCGCCTGCTTCTGCTCCCGCCTCTCTTCGAACTGCCGCTCCGCAAGCGCACCGTGGCGGTCGTCAGCGCCTCGCGCGACGGCCAGTACGTCGTCGATTTCGCCGCGCAGTTCGGCGCCTCGTGCATCCGCGGCTCGACGAAACGCCACGGGGTCAGAGTCATCTACGACGCGATCAAGACGATCCAGGGCGGCTGCATGGTCGTCATCACGCCTGACGGACCGCGCGGACCGCGTTATCACATGAGCAAAGGCCCCATCCACATCGCATCCCAGCTCGGCATCCCGATCGTCGCGCTCGGCATCAACTATTCGTCGTATTGGACGGTGAAAAGCTGGGACGGATTCCGCATCCCGAAGCCGTGGTCGAAACTCACCGTGATCATCGGCAACGAGCTCCGCATTCCGTCCGAGCTGACCCCAGACGACCTGGAACACTGGCGGAAGGAAGCCGAGATCGAACTGAACCGCGCTTCCCTCGTGAAACCTGAGGACTACTGTCTATGAGCGAAAAGATCGCCGTCATCTGCATCGGCGACGAACTGCTGAAAGGCGCCGTCGTCAACACCAACCTCTCCTCCATCGGCGTCCGCCTGCTCGCGCTCGGCGTCGTCCCGGTCTCCTCCGTCGAGGTCCCGGACCGCCGCGAAGACATCCTCGCCGCGCTGGAGTTCTCCCTCGCCCGCGCCGACATCGTCATCACCAGCGGCGGCCTCGGGCCGACCGCCGACGACGTGACCAAGGAGTACATCGCCGAACGCTGCGGCATGCGGCTGGAGGAGGACGGCGCCGCCGCGCTCAACATCATGAAGCACTGGAAGATGCGCCATCCGAGCGAGGAGATCCCGCCGCGCGTCTTCAACCAGGCGCTCGTGCCGCACGGCGCGAAGGTCATCCAGAACGACTGCGGCACCGCGCCCGGCCTGATCCTCCGCACCCCGGACACCGACGAGTTCCCCGGCCGCACGGTCATCATGCTGCCCGGCCCGCCGAATGAACTCTGCCCCATGATGGACGCGTCCATCATCCCGTTCCTGAAAAAGACGCTCAGGCATTTCACGTTCACGCGCGAATTCCACGTCGCCGGGCTGGGCGAAAACATCGTCGAGGAGCGCATGCTCCCCGTCATCGCCCGGTTTCACTCCATGCTCTCCGTCGCCTACTGCGCCACCGCCCAGTTCGTCCGGCTCTTCCTGACCTCGGAATCCCCGGAAGTCATGGAGTCCGCCATCCAGTCCGTGCAGGAGATCTTCGCCGGCGAACTGCTCTCCGACGACGCCGATTCGTTGTCCCACGAGATCCTGCATCTGCTCGGCGACCGGAACGAGACGCTCGCCCTGGCGGAATCCTGCACCGGCGGACTCGCCGCGAAACTCCTGACCGACATCCCCGGCTCCTCGCACGTCTTCGCCGGCGGCGTCGTGACCTACAGCGACGAATCGAAGACGTCTCTCCTCGGCGTCCCCGCCGACGTCATCCGCAAGTTCGGAGCGGTCAGCAGGGAGACCGCACGCGCCATGCTCGACGGACTTGCGAACGCGGTCCCCTCGGACGCCGCGATCGCGCTCACCGGCATCGCGGGGCCCGGCGGTGCCACGGTCGGAAAACCGGTCGGGCTGGTCTTCGCCGCCATCCGCTACCGCGGCCGCACGGAGGTCTTCGAGCTGCGTCTCCGCCGCACGCGCGAACAGATCCGCGAACGCGCCGTGGCGGGCGCATTTTTCCGGCTCCGCGCGATGATCCTGACGCCCGGAGACGAGGCGTGATTCCGCGATTGTCCGCGCCCCGCACATCCGTCCGTCCGGATATGAGCTTGCGTTAACCTCGAAATACTCTACGTTTTAACCTGTTTTTTCCAAAAATAATCCTATTTTGCGCTTGACAATGCGTAGTTACAGGACTATATTACTGGGAAATTCCATAATTCTTAACTCCACACAACCTTTTTTCAGGTGAATCATGGCTGAAGTCATTCTTAAAAATGTCTGCAAGATCTACGAAGGCGGCGTCAAGGCCGTCAACAGTGTTTCCATCGACATCCACGACAAGGAATTCATGGTCCTCGTCGGCCCCTCCGGATGCGGCAAATCCACGACTCTCCGTATGATCGCAGGCCTCGAAGAGATCTCCGACGGCGAGATCAAGATCGGCGAACGCGTCGTCAACGACGTCCCGCCCAAAGACCGCGACATCGCCATGGTGTTCCAGAACTACGCCCTCTATCCGCACATGACGGTCTACGAAAATCTCGCGTTCGGGCTCAAGCTCCGCAAGTTCTCCAAGGCCGAGATCGACAAGCGCGTGAAGGAAGCCGCGGACATCCTCGGCATCGGCGACTACCTCGACCGCAAGCCGAAAGCGCTCTCCGGCGGCCAGCGCCAGCGCGTCGCCGTCGGCCGCGCCATTGTCCGCAAGCCCGCAGTCTTCCTCTTCGACGAACCGCTCTCCAACCTCGACGCCAAGATGCGCGTCCAGATGCGCGCCGAAATCAACAAGCTCCACACCCGCCTCGGCACCACCATGATCTACGTCACCCACGACCAGATCGAAGCCATGACCATGGGCGACCGCATCTGCGTCATGAAGGACGGCATCATCCAGCAGATCGACACCCCGCTGAACATCTACGACAAGCCCGCGAACACCTTCGTCGCCGGTTTCATCGGCACCCCGCCCATGAACATCTTCAAGGGCTCGCTCGCCGCCGAAAACGGTGCAAACGTCTTCAAGGCCGGTCCGATCTCCGTCGCCCTGCCTGCCGACTGGAACGCCGCGATCGAACCCTATATCGGCAAGGAAATCCTCTTCGGCATCCGTCCCGAGGACATCGGTTCCGAACGCGCCACGAACGACGCAAGTGCACCGTCCATCACCGCCAAGGTCGATGTGCGCGAGCCCATGGGCGCCGAAATCTATCTCCACCTCGACACCGGCGTCGATGCTCCCTGCATCGCCCGCGTCGAGCCCCATCTCGATGCCAAGGTCGGCGAGACCATCACGCTCAAACTCGCCATGGTCGGCGCGCACGTGTTCGACCCCGCGACAACGAATCGCATCGTCTGATCGACTTCGTTTTTCCGCAATAATTCAGGGCAAGGCTGATCTCACGGTCTTGCCTTTTTTTTCGCAAGAGTTAACATCCTGCCATGAACAGCAAAAACCAAAAGCTTCTGAAATACGGCATGTGCGCCCTTGCCGTGCTCCTGCTCGGGTTCGAAGTGTTCCGGTGTACGAGCGGCGCTTTGGACCGGATACGGGAACCTCACGACTGGGGCTGGTGGTGCTGGTTTCCCTGTTTCTACAGCATCTTTCTGCTGGCGGAATCCTTTTTTTCGACAAACAGGAAAGCACGGATTACGACCTGCGCGCTCCTGGGGCTGGACCTGCTCGCGGACTTTTGCATTCTGTTCAAGAGCGACTTGCCCGCCGGCCCGTTCTTATGGTCCTATCTTCTGCCTGTCCTGGCCGGAATGATCGCGCTGCTGATTTTCGAGGACAACGGTTTTCTGAAGAAGATGAATGTCTTCACGCTTGTGATAACAGTCGTCGGAGCGTTTAGCGTCTGCATGTAAGTCGCCGGGATTCTCCCCGGAATGCTTCAGGAAATAACGAACAAACTTGAAAAATAAACTGCCGGGGGATTGATTTTCGCTTCGGGCAGGTTATATTAACGTAAAATAGTTTACACCACCTTATCATTTTTCAACCGTTCAACCAATATCAACACAGAAAGACAGGGATCTCCATGAACCGTATTCTTTCCTCGTTCGTCGCGGCGGCCATGCTCGCCGTCCTCGCCGCATGCGCTTCCACCGACTCCGCATGCAACTCCAAGCTCAATGAACCCGTGCCCGGCGCGGATCAGGACCCCGGATACCAGAAGGTCACCACGCCCGCTCTCAGCCAGAACTTCGTCCAGCGCATCGCGGAGAAGAAGCAGCAGGCCGAAAAAGAAGGCAAGGACATCAAGCTCGTGCTCGTCGGCGACTCCATCACGCACTTCTGGGAAGGCGGCGGCTTCGGCGGATTCGGCGGCGGCTTCGGCGGTTTCGGCGGTTTCGGCGGTTTCGGCGGCGGTTTCGGCGGCGGCTTCGGCGGTTTCGGCGGCGGCGCTCCCGCCGGCGGCGGCCAGAACGGACAGAACGCCCAGCCCAGCGAGAACAGCTGGAGCAAACTCGCCGTGTATCATCCGCTGAACCTCGGGTTCTCCGGCGACCGCACCGAAAACATCCTCCACGTCGTCAAGAACACGGGCATCTTCGAACTGATCGACCCGCAGCTCGTCACGGTCATGATCGGCACGAACAACTTCGGCATGCACGAATCCGAACCCGCCGCCACCGCGGAAGCCATCCGCCTGATCGTCCTCGCCATCAAGGAAAAGGCGCCGAACGCCAAGATCCTCCTCTACGGCATCTTCCCGCGCGGCGACGGCCTCGGAGACAAGTGCGCCGCCACCAACGAGATCATCAAGGATTTCGCCGACAACAAGACCGTCTTCTATGAAGACCTCACCCCGAAGTTCACAGACGAACAGGGCAACCTCATCCAGGGCGTCATGAACTTCGACCGTCTCCACCCCGCGGAGCCCGGCTACAAGATCTGGGGCGAATCCATCAAGGCGTTCGCCGACCAGCACAACATCAAGTAATCTACCCCAATCAGATCAACCTTACCCCAAAAACAGGACTTATATAACCTATAGGTCCTGTTTTATAAGGATTTTACCTTATGAAACATATCTTCTCATTCTTCGCGGCCGCGGCGGCAGCCCTGCTCCTCGCCGCATGCGCCACCGAACCCGAAGCCGTCTCCACGCTGAACACCCCCGTGCCCGGCGCGGAACAGGATTTCGGATACCAGCGCGTCACCACGCCCGAACTCAGCCGCAACTACGTCCAGCGCATTCAGGAAAAGAGCGCGCAGGCCGGACAGGAAGGCAAGGACATCAAGTTCGTCATGGTCGGCGACTCCATCACCCACTTCTGGGAGAACGCCGGACGCGACGTCCTGAACGCCGAGTTCGCGCAGTACCACCCGCTGAACCTCGGGTTCGCCGGCGACCGCACGCAGAACTGCCTGTACGTCATCAAAGAGACCGACGTCTTCTCCAAGATCGATCCGAAGCTCGTCATGCTCCTGATCGGCGTCAACAACTTCGGCTGGAACCAGGGCGGCCCGATCGCCACCGCCGAAGGCATCCGCCAGTGCGTCCTCGCCATCAGGGAAAAAGCCCCGAACGCCAAGGTCCTCCTCCTCGGCATCTTCCCCGCGGGCAACACGCCCAACGACCAGAACCGCCCGAAGATCGCCGCCACCAACGAGATCATCAAGGGCTTCGCCGACAACAAGACCGTCTTCTACGAAGACCTCGGGCCGAAGTTCCTGACCCCGACCGGCATCCTCGAACGCGACATCATGGCGGACTTCCTGCATCCGACCGCCAAGGGCTATCAGATCTGGGCCGACGCCATCCGTCCCTACGTCGAGAAATACTGCAAATAACTCGCATGCGGCGCACTGCCGCACGAAAGGATTTGTCCTGCGCCTCCGTCCTCTTCAAGAGCGGCGGAGGCTTTTTGCGGACTTAAAATCAGGTTTCCGGCTTGATATTTCCCGTTCCGGTGCTATAGTTCTTGTAGGATCATTTCATACACTTTTCAGGACACCATGAAAAAAACGGCTCCCCTGCCCCAAAATCTTCTGCAGTCGAAACGCTGGCATTGGCATATCCCGTCCGAAAAGACGAAGGACGCCGTCCGTTCGCTCGTGCTTACTCCGCCGCACCTCGTCAAGAGCACTCCGGTGCGCTCCGTGTACCGCTGCGGCGATTACTACCTGAAATTCGAGCGTTCGCCTGACCTGTGGTCGGCGTTCCGCAAAAGCGTGCATCCGAAAGCCCGCGTGGAATACGAAAACGGACGCAACCTGGCGGCGGCGGGGATCCCCGCGGTGGACTGCCTCGGCTGGGGCAAGCTCGGCGGCACGAACGTGCTCGTCACGCGCGCCATGCCCGGATACATCCCGCTGGACAAATACTACTACGAACAGATCGTCTACGGCGGCGGGAACGCCGACCGCCTTGTGTCGGAGATCGCGGCGTTCCTGAAGAAGTTCTTCGACGCCGGTTTCTGCCACGGCGACCTCCATTTCGGCAATATCCTCTACCACCCCGGATCGAATTCCCTCGCCTGGGTCGACCTGATCGAGATCGAACACCCGGGCAGCGTCGAGCCAGCCGCCCGCAGGTTCATGAGCCGCTGCATCGTCACGCTCCGCGAAGGGCTGTCCCGCACGCAGATGCTTCACGCCATCCGCGAGGTCGGCGCGGCGGAGACCGACACCGAGGCGGAGACGTTCTATTTCGCCGAGGTCCGCCGCACGGCGCAGCACCTCATCGAGACCTGGGAAAAACGCAGCGGACAGGCGCTGAGCGGCTATGCGAAATTCGCCGACGCCATGCCCTGTCCCGGCGCGCCGGACCGCACGATGCTGCTGCGGAAGGACTGGCTGGGCCGTCCGCTTCTCCCGAAGGAGGAAGCGGCGAAAGGGATGCCAGCCGGATGCGAACTCATCCGCACGGCTGACGAGGCGGAGGCGGAATGCCTCTATCTGCGGAGCATCTATCTTCAGGCGCTCCGGGTCAAACACCGCCGCGTCGCCGCCTTCGCGCGCCCTGACGAGCTCTGGCTGGAGCCGCTCCCCGACGGGCTTTCGGGATCGTTCGCCAACGGGGATCCCGATGTGGCGTTCTTCTGGCGCACGCTGGACGAAATGATGATCGAAACGCCCGCAAGCAGCGTCTGCCGTCTCCCCGACGGCTCGTTCTATCTGACCGACCTGACGCACGTCTACGCCGGATTCGAGGAGTAAACCGCCGTTCCGGGATGCTGCCGGACAAAGGAGACGATAAACATGACCAGCGACATGATCGTATATCAGACCGAGGACGGAGAGATCCATCTCAACGTCCAGCTGGATAATGAAACCGTATGGCTGACGCAGGCGGCCATGGCGGAGCTTTTTGATTGTTCCGTTGAGAACGTAATTCAGCATCTGGCACATATTTATGATTCCGGAGAACTGAATCAGACGGCAACTACTAAGAAATTCTTAGCAGTTCGATCGGAAGGTGTGCGCCAGGTGTCCCGCAAGCTCAAAGCGATTCCGGCAGCAAGCAGGACTGAGCTCAAAAGAGCTTAGTCAAAAAAATCGATTTTTCTGAAAAAAATGCCCGTCTGCCGGAGATGATTCCCCAGGCAAACGGGCATTGTTTTATTCTACGGTCCGGGTCTTATTCCGGCTTGCGGAAATCGAGCGTGCAGCTCCATTCGTACCGGTTCGGACGCAGCACGTATTCCGGATGGACGCTGACCGACCAGCCGTCGTCGCCGCCGACGCCCATGTGGAAGCCGTCGAGGATCAGCCACGTCTTTTTGCTTTGTTTGAGCTCCCAGCTGTGGTCCGCCGCCATCAGGTCCTTCGGCGAGACGTGCAGCGCGGAGAAGCGGAACGGCTTTCCGCCGTTCTCAAACGCGCCGAGATGCAGTCTGTTTTCGCCAGTCAGGTCAAGTTCGCGCACGTCGCCGCGGCTGCCGCATTCGGACGGCACGAGGTAGTTTTCGAGCATGTCGGAAATGTTGTTTTCCCAGCGGCCGACGAGGGAGGCGACGAAGCGGTCCGGGTAGTTCTCGTACGGGCCGCGGCCGAAATACGTCGCGGTCTCGAAGCCTTCGACCAGGGGGAACATCATGCCGACGCGCGCCACGGAGTGGATGTTTTCGTTGCGGAAGGAGGCGGTCTGGCGGAAGCCCAGGAACTGCGCCTTCGCGGGATCGACGGTCCAGACGACCTGCGAGTCGATCACGCCGCAGACGCGCGCCGAAACGGTGACTTCGTACTGTCCTTTGTCATTTTTCTTCCAGTCGAGCCTGACGTTTTCGCGTTTCGCGTTGAAGAGCGGCGGCCAGTCCTTCGCGAACGATCCGTCGGCATCCATCATCCGGTCGTTGCAGGTCGGCGCACGATAGAAGATATCCCCGGCGGGCGCGGCGAGCAGTTCTTTGCCCTCGGGCTTCATGGAGACGAGTTCTCCGGTCTTTTTCGACCAGGTCAGGAACCCGATGGCGAGCGTGTCTTCGGTTTCCTTCACGTCGGACTCCGCGATGGACATTCCGCCGGAACGCGCGGAATGCTTTTTCACGATCGCATCGGACGGCTGAGCGGAAAGCGCAAACTGCTGACGGGTGATCTCGTGCGTCGGGGCATCGCAGTAGACGTTCAGGAAACACCAGGCTTCCGAACTCGGCGCATCGAACGGGACCTCGACGACCGCGGATTCGAAACATTCGGTCACAGGGACGTCCAGCGTACCGGATTTGACGACGTCGCCGTTGCAGGTCTCCTCCCAGCGGAATTTCAGTCCGGCGGTCGAGGCGTTGTTGCGTTCGTTGATGACCGTGAGCTTGTTCCCGTCGAGCTTAAAGCGGATGGGCGACTGGCACACGCGGACTTCCTGCGCGCCGGGGTGCGGCGTGACGGAGGCGTCCACGATGCCGTTCAGGACCTGCGTGCGGTTCTGTCCGTTCGCCTTGTAGTCGTAGTTCTCGCCGAAGTCGTTGCCGTATCCGTAATTGACCTCGCCGGTCTTCGCGATCGTGTTCAGGAGCGCCTTGTCCGCCCAGTCCCAGAGGAATCCGCCGTGGTATCCGCGGTTTTCATGCACGAGGTCCCAGTATTGGAAGATGTTGCCCGTGGAGTTGCCCTTGGCATAGGCGTATTCGCACAGGATGATCGGGCGCGTGTCGCGCTGGCTGTTCATCATGGAGCGGATGCGGTCGGGACGCGTGTACATGGGGCACTGGATGTCGCTGATGAGCGGGCCGGGATCTGGTTCGCGCCGGAACCGGATTCGTTGCCGAGCGACCAGAACCCGATGCACGGGTTGTTGCGGTCGCGGAGCACCATGCGTTCGGCGCGTTCGAGGTAGACCGGCGCCCAGGCGGGATCCTTCGAGAGCTGCGCGCCGAGGCCGTGCGTCTCGATGTCGGTCTCGCCGACGAGCAGCATGCCGTATTCGTTGCAGAGTTCGTACCAGCGGTTGTTGTTCGGGTAGTGGCTGGTGCGGACGGCGTTGAAGTTGAGCTTCTTCATCGTCTCGATGTCGAGCCGCATGTCCTCCTCGGTCACGGCGAACGCGTGCTTCGCGCTGAAGTCGTGGCGGTCCACGCCGCGCACGATGAGCCGCTGTCCGTTCAGCAGGACGTCCCTGCCCCGGATCTCAATCTGACGGAATCCGACGGGCACGTACTGGACCTCCAGCGTCTTGCCGGAATCGTCGACGAGGTGCAGGAAGAGCTTATAAAGGTACGGCGTTTCCGGGGACCACTGTTCGGGCGCGGCGATCCGCATGGAGATGTTCGCCGAGCCGCGTTCCGCCATCGGACCGTACATCCCGGACTGTCCGGCGAACCGGGCGGGACGGCTCTCGGCGACGAGATTGCCGTTCGCGTCGACCAGGCGCGCCTTCACCTGAACGCCGGGGTACGAGGTCTTCGGGATGTCCGCGATGGGCTGGACCGGCAGCGCGCGGGTCTCGACGTAGGCGGTGATGTTCAGGTTCGCGTCGGTTTTTTCATGGCGCTGGTTCTTCGCGGGATCGGTGAATGTGGTCCGGACCGACCAGTCGCGCAGATGCACCGGAGAGAGCGCCATCAGGCGGACGTCGCGGTAGATGCCGCTCATGCGCCAGACGTCCTGGCATTCCAGGAAAGTTCCGGTCGAGAACCGGTACACCTTCACGGCGATGGTGTTTTTGCCGGGTTTCAGCAACTTCGTGATCGCGAATTCGGACGGCAGACGGCTGTCCTCCGCATAGCCCGCGTATTTGCCGTTCACCCAGAAATCGTACGCGCTGTCCACGCCGTCGAACACGATCCGGACGTCGCGTTCCAGCCAGTCCGCCGGAACGTCGAACGTGCGCCGGTAGCATCCGGTCGGATTGGCGTCCGGCAGCAGCGGCGGATTCGCCTCCTTCTGGAACAGATAAATATTGTTGATATAGACGCCGCGGTCCGGGACGCGCATGTCGTTCTGCCAGTTCGACGGCACGGTCATGTCCAGCCAGGAGGAATCGGCGAAATCGGGCTTGATGACGTCGTCCGGCACCTCGTCCGGCTTGCCGTACAGCTGGAATTTCCATTCGCCGTTCAGGTCGAGCGTGTACTTCGACGGCGTTTTCCGGTACGCTTCGGCGGACGCCTCGTCGAAGAACGTCCCGTAGATCGGCGCGTGGCTGAGTTCGCGGTTGACTCCGGTCGTCCGAAGATCCGCGAAATGGCGCGGATGCGACGGCACGGCATCCTGCGGTTCGGCACAGTAGGCGGAACCTGCGGCCGCGCATGCGATGGCAAACGAGAAAAGCGAAAGGGGAGCGTGTTTCATGGTCGGTCTTTCTCCTTTATCTTAGCTTGGGGTATAACGAAAGTTAAAAACAAGTTAAAAGCCGGAAACCATCCGTTTTGCGGTTTCTTTCCGGTTTTGAATCGATCCGGGAGGTCGTGGCGCCCCCGCGCATCACGCAAAACTATACCATCTTCTCAAAAAGAAATCAAACGCTCTCGTGAAAAAACGCTGAAATAACGTAAGAATAACGTAAGGCAGACGCATTCGGCCCAGAGAAATGCGTCTGCCCGGAGATCTGCGGAGGCTCTGTCCGGAAGAAAAACGGGATCGTCTTTCAGTTGAAAAGCCGGGACAACTTGTCAATGGTAACGGGTTTCAGGAGGATCCCCGTAAACCCGTGCTCCTCGAATTTCTTCTGTTCCTCGATATCGGCGGTGACGGCGTAAACCGGAAGTCCGGCGAACCGTTCGTCCGCGCGGATTTTCGTGACCAGGTCCTTGCCGTCCATCTTCGGCATCCACATGTCGGTCAGGACCAGATCGAACGGGATATCGGATTTCGCGATCTTTTCCCATGCGTCCTGCCCGTCGACGGCGGTCGCGACGTTGCGCAGGCCGATCCTTGTGAGGAGCGCCTTCAGGACGGCGAGGTTCAGCGGGACATCGTCCGCGATCAGAATGCGGTAGTCGCGCATCTCCTTCTGCATTCCGGACGCCTTGATCCCGCCGCGCATGTCATCGCCCTCGATCCGCTCGTGCAGAAGCACCTGACCGTCGACTGCTTTCTTGTCGGCGTCGGGCGAATGCTCGGTGCACTTCACCTCGCGGAGTTCCAGCGTGAACGTGGATCCCTTGCCGAGTTCGGAGACGAACGTCAGGCTGCCGCCCATCCGGGTGGCGAGCTGTTTGCAGATGGCGAGTCCGAGGCCGGTCCCCTTGGTCCGCGCCTTCGTGCCCGCCTGGACGTACGGGGTCATGAGTTTTTCCTTTTCGGCCTCCGCGATGCCGCAGCCGGTGTCCGAGACGGAGAGCGTGAAAGCGCCGTTCGCGTTGCTGATGTTGTTCCGGAACGACGCTTTGACGCGGATTTCGCCGTGTTCCGTGAACTTGACGGCGTTGCCGATGAGGTTGAACAGTATCTGCCGGATGCGCTGCGGGTCGATCTCGAGTAGCGGAAGCAGGCCGTATTCCTCCTTCAGCTTGACGTCGCTGTTCATGGTGGTCACGTCGAAGGAATGGAGCACGGATGTGACGATCTCGCGGACGTCGGTGAGTTCCGGCTTGATGTCCATCTTGCCGGATTCGAGCTTGGAGAGGTCCAGCACGTCGTTGATGAGCTGGAGCAGCGTGTGGCCGCTGGTGGAAATTGCGGACAGCGCTTTTTCGCGTTCCTTCATGTCGTCGATGCCGCCGATCAGGAGCTCGGTGTAGCCGATGATGGCGTTGAGCGGCGTGCGGATGTCATGCGACACGGAGGAGAAGAAATAGCTCTTCGCCCGTTCGGCTTCGATCTCCTTGTCCAGCGCGGTGTGCAGTTCGTCGTTGGCGCGCTTGCGTTCCAGCGCGTTCTCCAGCACCTTCACGCTCATCTGGATGAATTCTTTTTCGATCGCGGAAAGCGTCCGTTTCTCGGCATAGCCGATGACGATGTCCCCGAAGCGTTTGCCGGCCATGATGACGGGCGAGGAATAGGCCGTTGACGGCCTCCATGTTCCGGTCTTGGGCTCAAAAATGCCGTAGGTATGGATGAGCGACTGCGGCGCATCTCGGTCGATCACGAAGGATTCCATCGGCACAATATCTTTTGTGTAGTAGCGGAAGTCGTCCAGAGTGGCGACGAGGCGTTCGCAGGGGGCTTCATGGATGCGGTGCGCGTGGCAGTCCGGCTCGACGATCGCCTGCCCCAGAGATTCATCGCAGCGGATCAGGTGGCAGAAATCCGCGCCGAGACGTCTGCGGATGACCTCGATCACCTTCTGCGGATGGGACACCGCGTCGTAGGACTGAAGCGCGAGGAGGGCTTCGCCGATCGCCTCGCTGTTGCGGTGGGTCTCCATCGCCTCCGTCACGTCCTGCGACATGCCGAAAAGACAGGTGTTGCCGTCCAGGTCCGTGAGTTTGAGTTTGGTCGTCAGGAAACTGTACGGTTTTCCATGTGCGTCCAGCGCAGTTTCAAAAAAGGAATTGGGTTCATTGCCGGAAAGCGCCCTGCGGTCCTTCGCCACGAAATCAGTTGCCGTGGCATTGTCGAATAGTTCGGCGTCGGAATACCCGATCGTTTCGGCGACCGAGGGCTTGCACGCAAAACGCGAAAACGCCATGTTGCAGTCCACATAGCGCTCCGTTTTCGCGTCCTTGATGAAGAACATGATCGGGATGTTGTCCAGGACGCTGCGCAGGAATTTGTTCGCACGTCCGCGCAGACGGAGCAGGAACAGGGTAAACAGCACAAGAAGCGGAGCAAAACAGGTCATCGCAAGCATTTGGTAGAAGTAAAAGCGATGATACCGGTCGAGGACATCTTTTCTCTGGGACGAGAAAAACAGGATCGCGTTTCCGAGGTTCCGGTCGATCGCGTTGTAGATCTGGTCCTTGTAAAGGGAATAGTCCTTCCCGAAGATGATCCCGATCGCCATTTCGCGCCGCGCTTCCGGCGACGCCGCCAGTTCCTCCTGGGAGAGAGAGAACTCCCGCACTTCCACCGGACAGGACGGATCGTCAAGCTCCTCGTCGGAAAGGACCAGCCTCATGGCGTGGTACTCCAGCTGCATCAGGTTGACCGAGTGCTTCATGCCGTTCACGAGGATCTTTTCGAGCTTCTCCCCGTTCGGAAGAAGGGCGGCTTCCTCGATGCCTGCCTCGCGATGCTTGTCCACGTAGGCTTCCTTGAAATACGCGTCGCGGTATTCCTTGTTCCCTGAGACGACATAATTCCGCACGGCGTTTGTCAGAATGTCCGAACCGGTCTGGAGAAGGTCGCCAGCCTGGTTGCATTGCATAAGGTACTCGTCCGTCATCCCCGTCTCGACGGTGATACGGTTCAGGCGGATCGTGTTGAAAACCAGAAAACCGAGCAGAGTCAGAGTCAGCAGACTGAAAACAGATATATAAAGTCTCGCCCGGTGCGCGATGGTAATTCTGTGATCCAATTGAGGCTCCTTTCCGATGAATGATTTGTTTTGGCTAATTTTTCGGGAATATAGCATCAATTTCCGGTTTTGTCAAGAAAAAAACAGGCGCGGACACAAAAAACACAGCAATTTTTATAGATAATAAGCCGATCTTTTTCCGCACCGGAACCATTTTTGCATAATTGCGGAAAAATCCCGCGCGAAGCTTGCATTTTTCAGGTCAGCGGGGTATATTATAATTTGTGTTATGTTGTGGGCGATTAGCTCAGCTGGTTAGAGCGTCATGCTTACACCGTGAATGTCGGCGGTTCGAACCCGTCATCGCCCATGTCCTTCCGGTTTTTCAACCCATTCAGATACAACGGAGAACGAATCATGCATGAGTTCAGAACGCATACCTGCGGCGAACTGAGAAAAAGCGACGTCGGAATCACTGCACGCCTGTCCGGCTGGATCCACAGCGTGCGCGACCACGGCGGCATCATCTTCATCGACCTGCGCGACCACTACGGCAAGACGCAGGTCGTGATCGACCCGACCAAGGATTTCTACCAGGAACTCGAACGCTGGCGCGTCGAGACGGTCGTGTGCTTCACGGGAAAAGTCGTGGCGCGCACGCCGGAGACCGTAAACCCGAAGATCGCGACCGGCGAGATCGAACTCGTCGCTGACGAGATGACCGTGCTCGGCGAGACCGAGCAGCTGCCGTTCCTCGTGGCGAAAGACGAGGACGCGCCGGAATCGCTCCGCCTCAAATACCGGTTCCTGGACCTCCGCCGCGACGAGCTCCACAACCACATCGTGATGCGCGCCAAGCTCATCGAGGCGCTGCGCCGCAAGATGTGGGACCTCGGATTCACCGAGTACCAGACCCCGATCCTCACCAGCAGCTCCCCGGAAGGCGCCCGCGACTACCTCGTCCCGAGCCGCGTCCATCCCGGCAAGTTTTACGCCCTGCCCCAGGCTCCGCAGCAGTTCAAGCAGCTGCTGATGGTCGCCGGGTTCGACCGCTATTTCCAGATCGCGCCGTGCTTCCGCGACGAAGACGCGCGCGCCGACCGTTCCCCCGGCGAGTTCTACCAGCTCGACATCGAGATGAGCTACGCCACGCAGGACGACATCTTCGCGATCCTGGAAGACCTCCTCACGGACATCTTCCCGAAGTTCACGACGAAGCAGATCAGCCCCGCCCCGTTCCCGCGCATCCCGTTCCGCGAATCCATGGAACGCTTCGGCACGGACAAGCCTGACCTCCGCAACCCGCTTGAAATGATCGACGTCACCGACGTCTTCAAGGACAGCGGATTCCAGGCGTTCTCCAAGACCGTCGCCGCGGGCGGCGTCGTGAAGGCGATCAAGGTCGGCGGCATCGCGAAGGCGGACAATCCGCAGCCGCGCCGCTTCTACGACGAAATGATCGCGTTCGCGCAGGAATGCGGCGCGAAGGGCATGGCGTACATCATCTGGAGCGCGGGCGAGACCAAGAGCCCGATCGTGAAGTTCCTCACCGGCAACGAACTGCCCACGCTCGCCGAAAAGGCGGGCATCCAGGACGGCGACGTCCTCTTCTTCCTCGCCGACAAGCGCGCGCTCGTGAACTCCGTCGGCGGCAAGGTGATCGGCGAACTCGGACGCCGCCTCGGCCTCATCGACCCGAACGTCTTCAAGTTCTGCTGGATCGTCGATTTCCCGATGTTCGAGACCGACGAGGAGACCGGCGCGCTGATCTTCTGCCACAACCCCTTCTCCATGCCGCAGGGCGGGATGAAGGCGGTCGAGACGCAGAATCCGCTGGACATCGTGGCGTACCAGTACGACATCGTTTGCAACGGCATCGAACTCTCCTCCGGCGCCATCCGCAACCACCAGCCCGAACTCATGTACAAGCTCTTCGAGATGTGCGGCTACACCCGCGACGTCGTCGACGACAAGTTCGGCGGCATGATCCGCGCGTTCAAGCTCGGCGCGCCGCCGCACGGAGGCATCGCCCCCGGCGTCGACCGCATGGCGATGCTCCTCGCAGACGCCCCGAACATCCGCGAAGTCATCGCGTTCCCGTTCAACCAGCAGGCCGAAGACCTGATGATGAACGCCCCGGCCGCCGTCGACATGAAGCAACTCCGCGAACTCCGCGTGATCCCCGTCCCGCAGGAGCTCAAATACGAAGAGACCTTCAAGAAACTCCTCGCCGAGGCGGAACGCATCCGCGCCGCGGAAGCCGCCGCAGCGGCCATGAACGCATCCCAGGCTCCGGAGCAGAACTGACCCCGCTCCGGGCCGCCCTGCCCCGCCGCATCAACGGAGGACCGGCATGCCCGCCAAACGACCGAAACAGACCATCAAGCGGAAAACCGCCGGAAAGAAGTCCAAAAAGACGAATCCGCAGCGCCGTACGCTGCAGATCTCCGTTCACCGGACCCAGGCGGTCTTCCTGCTTCTGCTCTTCGCCATGGTCGGCGTCCTGATGGGCGTCGGCGTATGGAAGGCGGGGTCGTTCCTCCTCAACTACGCCGACCGCACGTCCCGCTACGACAAGCTGATCGTGAACGCCGGACGCCGCAACGGCGTGTATCCGCCGCTCCTGAAGGCGGTCATCTGGAAGGAAAGCCGGTTCGACGCCTCGGCGCGCGGCAGCAAGGGCGAGATCGGACTGATGCAGGTCATGCCGTCGTCCGCCGTCAAGGACTGGGAAAACGCGTTCCAGCGCCATGTGCCGTCCGACGGCGCGCTGATGGACCCCGAGCTCAACATCGAGATCGGGTCGTGGTTCCTCGGACGCGCCCTGAACCGCTGGAAGGACTACAACGAAGCGGAGGCGCTCGCGCTCTGCGAATACAACGCGGGCATCCAGCGCGCCGAATCGTGGAAGCCGCTCCTGCACGACGGCAAGGTCCTGCCGAACATCGACATCGAATCCACGCGCAAATACGTCCGGGACATCCTCGAACGGCGCGACCAATATGAACGTGAATGGAAATGGGAGAAACTCAAATGAACCATCGTTTCCGCCTCATGAAATCCGCCGCCCTGACCGCCGCCCTCCTCGCCCCCTGCGCCTTCCTTTCCCTCGGATTGGGCGCAAAGGACAAGGAGCCCGTGCGCCACTGGGATTTCCGGAGCTCGAAGCTCGACAGCGACAAGGTCCCGGAAGGCTGGAGCTACCGCGGCAAGCCCGGCACGCCCGACGTGAAGTACGAGATCGTCGAGGACAAGGAACTGAAGCACAACGTCCTGCACATCACCGCCGACAAGGCGTCCGGCGTCATCATGGTCGACTGCTCCGACGTCGACCTGAAGAAATACCCGGTCATGCGCTGGCGCTGGAAAGCCGTCACGCTCCCGACCGGCGCGGACGCCACGGTCAAGTCCAAGGACGACCAGGGCATCGCCGTCTACGTCGGCTACGGCAAGCTCACGCAGAGCAGCATCTCCTACAACTGGCAGACCGAGACCCCGAAAGGGAAATCCGGCAGCTCCACCTACAACTGGGTCGTCGACGTCGACTGGTTCACCCTGCGCGACAAGAACGATAAGATGGACACCTGGTTCGAGGAGGAAGTGAACGTCTACGACGACATGATGAAGATCTTCAAGAAGATCCCGTCCGGCTGGGCGCTCAGCATCTCCTCGAACAGCCAGTACACGGCATCGAAAGCCGACGTCTACCTGGACTACGTCGAATTCGTCGAAAAGAAGTCCGCCGAGGCGAAGAAAGACGGGAAGAAGGACGAAAAAGAAGAGGAAAAGAAGGACAAGTAACACTTCCTTTCCCCATGAAAAGCATTTCCCACGGGCTGGCGGGTTCCGCATCCGCCGGCCCGTTTCGTCTGCGGAGACACGGGCGTCCCCGGTCCGGCATTCTCCCGCATGCGGCGCGCATCCGGCGTCCGGCACGACCGGACCGGTCGTCTTTTTTTTCGGTTTCTTGCGTTTTTCCGCCGTTTTCTCCTTGAAGACAAGCCGTTTGAATGGTATATTATATCTTACCATTTTTGAAACACATCAACCAACTCAACCCTCAACAGGAGCAGAGAACGATGAAAGTTTTCAATTTCAACGCGGGTCCGGCGATGATCCCGCAGGCTGTCATGGAAAAAGCCCAGAAAGAATTTTGCGACTACAAAGGCAGCGGATGCGGCATCATGGAGCACTCCCACCGCCACAAACTCTTCGACGAGATTCTTGAGCGGGCGATTTCGAATATGCGCGAGATCATGGGCATCCCGGACACCCACGCGGTCGTCTTCATCCAGGGCGGCGCGAGCATGCAGTTCGCGATGATCCCGATGAACCTCGCGGTCGCGGGCAAGCCCATGGAATTCGCCGACACCGGCACCTGGTCCAGCAAGGCGATCAAGGAAGCCAAGCTCTTCGGCGACGTGAAAGTCATCGCCTCCAGCAAGGAAGAAAAATACACCCGCATCCCCGCGGTCGACGAAATGAAGATCGACGAGGACGCCGCGTTCTTCCACATCACCTCCAACAACACCATCTACGGCACGCAGTACCAGGCGTTCCCGAACTGCCCCGCCAACGTCCCGATGCTCGCCGACATGTCCAGCGACATCATGTCCCGCAAGCTCGACGTCTCCAAGTTCGGCATGATCTACGGCGGCGCGCAGAAGAACCTCGGTCCCAGCGGCATGGCGGTCGTCATCATCCGCAAGGACCTCGCGGAACGCACCCCGGCGAACGTGCCGACCATGCTCCGCTACTCCACCTACATCGACAACAACTCCCTGTTCAACACCCCGCCGACCTTCGGCATCTACATCTTCGGCCTCATCACCGACTGGGTGAAGGACATGGGCGGCCTCGAAGTCCTCGAAGGCATCAACAACAAGAAGGCGGAGACCCTCTACGCCGCCATCGACGGCTCCGACGGCTACTACCGCAACCCCGTCTGCCCGTGCAGCCGTTCCAAGATGAACGTCGTCTTCCGCCTCCCCTCCGAAGAACTCGAAGCGAAGTTCATCGAAGAGGCGAAGGCGGCCGGCATGATCGGCCTCAAGGGCCATCGTTCCGTCGGCGGCATCCGCGCCAGCATCTACAACGCCATGCCCCTCGAAGGCATCGAGCGCCTTGTGTCCTTCATGCAGGACTTCAAGAAGAACAACTGACCTGACCGGAGGGCGTCGTCATGCTCGACCGCTATTCCGTACTGAACGGCCGCATCGCCCACTCGGACGAAGGCTCGATCCCCGTCGACATCTACGTGATGCCCGACGGGGAGGAACGCGCCTACCTGACCGACGAACTGGGGATCGACCCGCACACGCTGGCGTCGTCCATCGACCCGGACGAAACGCCGCGTATCGAGTTTGAAGACGACTACATCGCCATCATCCTCAAGTACCCGAAGAACTATTCGGCTGACGACAACTTCCTCTTCCTCGTGAAATCCATGGGGATCTTCCTCTTCGCCGACCGCGTCGTGCTGGTCATCGACGAGGCGCTTCCCCAGCTTTTCACGGGCAGGTTCGCCTCCAAGGTCTACACGAAACAGGATGTCCTCCTCCGCATCCTGACCCAGACCATCCGCCATTTCGAGAGCCATCTGCGCGTGATCAACATGTGCAGCAACGACATCGAAACGCACCTGAACGAGTCGTACAACAGCAGCAACCTGCTCGACATGTTCACCCTGAAGAAAAGCCTGGTCTACTACGTGAACGCACTCAGCGGAAACCGGCGCGCATTCGAGCGCATCCAGGTCGGCGCGGCGAAGTTCCAGTTCACGGAGGACAACATCGAGCTCCTGGAAGACCTCCAGATCGAAAACCGGCAGTTCCTCGACCAGGCGCAGGTGTACTCCCAGATTCTCTCCGGACTCGTCGACGCACGCTCCAGCATCATCAACAACAACCTGAACGTGCTGATGAAGAACATGAACGCCATCGTGATCGCGGTCGCCATCCCGACCTTCTTCACCGGCGTCTTCGGCATGAGCGAGTTCACGGACTTCTTCTGCCGCACGGGACTCAAGTGGTACATCTCGTACCCGCTCTTCTTCATCCTGATGACCGGGCTCGCGCTCTTCGTCTTCTGGCTCATCAAGAAATTCGAGAAACACTGAGCTGACCTATGCCTATTTTCGAATACGCGTGCAAAAAGTGCGGACATCAGTTCGAGGCGCTCCTCAAGTCCGCCTCCGACCCCGCCCCGGAATGCCCCGAATGCGGCGCGTCCGGCGCAAAACGCCTTCTCTCCCGCTTCGCCGCCGCATCCAAGACCGAATTCGGCTCCTGCAAAATGTCGGAAGACTGCATGGCGTCCGCGCACGGCGGCGGCTGCGGATGCGGCTGCTGCGGCGGACACCACCATCATTGACCCCGTCGAGACATGGTCAAAGCCGAACTCAAACCGCTTCTCGAACGCCTCGGCATCGCGCCGAGCAAGCGCCTCGGACAGAACTTCCTCGTGGACGACCAGTTCCGTGCGAAGATCATTCACGAGGCGGACCCGAAGCCCGGACAGACCATCCTTGAGATCGGACCCGGCCTCGGCGCAATCACGCGCGGGCTCGTCGCGTCCGGCGCGGACGTTACCGCGATCGAGTTCGACCGCAAGATCGCGGAGTATCTCCGCACCGCCGTCGTCCCGCTCGGACTCCACCTCATCGAAGCCGACGCCTGCCGCGTCAAATACGCCGAGCTCTTCCCCGGCGATTTCCGCGTGGTCTCCAACCTGCCCTACAGCGCGGGCACCATCGTCATCGCAAAGCTCCTCGACCTCGAAACGCCCCCCGCGGACATGCTTCTCATGCTTCAGAAGGAAGTCGCGGAGCGTTTCCTCGCGGCCCCCGGCACAGCCGACTACTCCGCGCTGACCGTCCGCATCGCCGCCGTCTACGACGGCCGCATCGTCCGCATGGTCCCGCCCGAAGTCTTCTACCCGGAGCCCTCGGTCGAATCCGCCCTTTTCGCGCTCGTCAGGAAACCGGTCATCCCGCCGCAGAACATCCGCATCATCCTCTCCCGCCTCGCCCGCACCTCGTTCGCGCACAGGCGCAAGAAGATGTTCAAGCAGGCGGCGTCCGTCTTCGGCGCGGACGTCATCGCCGCCGCCATGGCGGACGCCTCGGTCGACCCGGACATCCGCGCGGAACGCGTCACGCCCGCGCAGTTCATCCGCATGGCGGAACACATCGCCGCGCACACGCAGAATCCGCCGGAAACGGCGCAGGATGAACGGAACGAGGAAGAAGATGACGCCCCCGCGGCGGACTGAAAACGGTCACTTTCCCTCCCCGTTTGCTTTTTTCGTCCGTTCCCGAAAAGGGAATGGATTTACTCGAAAAATGCGTAGGTGAAGACGCGCCCTTCGATCAATCCCCAGCTCAGATCGTCCGGCATGTTGTCCTTGTCCCGGGCGATGAAAATGCCGTTTTCGCCGGTATACAGGCTTTTGGCGGTCATGAGGTAGACGCCGTACTCGTCGCTGTAGATGCGGACCGGCTTCAGGATCCCGGCGCACTCTTCGCCGAATCGATCAAGCGGGATATGGTCGCGCCGGTCCTTTCCGGCAGGCAGGGCGTCGGCGACGGCTTCCAGCGATTCGTGTTCCGCGGTCAGATACCGCATCACCTCGCGGGAGGGATAGAACGGCACATGGCGTTCGTTGACGAAATCCAGCGCCTTGATCGTCGCGAAGATCGCCAGCACGAACAGGAAGACGAGGATCGTGCCGTGGAAGACGACTTCCCAGCAGATGCGCCCGGTCTTCTTCAGCGGAGCTGCGCTCTTTTCCGCATCCGCGTCCGCGTCCTCGGCAACAGGTTCCTCCAGCGAATCCAGGAACGAATTGAACGCCGCCCACGCTTTTTTCGGCATCGACCGGGGCGCGCCGGGGTCCGGCTGCGGAGCCGGGACCTCCTCGTCGATGTAGTCCAGGAACGCGTTGAGACGCCCCAGCAGCTTTTTCAGCTTCGGCTGAGGCGCGCCGGAAGAAGGCATTTCCTGTTCCGCGTCGTTCCGCGGCGTGTTCTGTGTTTCGGACATCCTGGACCTGAAATACTTCTCTGTCCTTATAAGGCTCACAAGTCCTATAAGACTTTTTTTTTGCGGGTTCTATATAATGTACTTCATTTTCCGTGTTTTTCAAGACCGCTTCATTCTTTCCCGGACCGTTTTTTCGCGGACAGGTTGAAAAATCCGCGCTCACGCGGTATAGTATTAGCTCACAATCAGCCGGGGGAGACCAACCATGGGCAAAGCATCCGAATTCAAGACCAATGTCATGCGCATCCTGGAACAGGCGAAAGTGCCGTTCCGCCACCACTGCTACGCGGAATCCGGGGCGGTTTCCGGGCTGGAAGTCGCCGCCGCGCTCGGTCAGGACCCGGCGCACGTCTTCAAGACGCTCGTCACGGTCGAGAAATCCGGCGAGCATTTCGTCTTCGTCGTCCCGGTCGATTCCGAGCTCGATCTCAAGAAAGCCGCGAAGGCGGTGAACGGAAAATCCATCGAAATGATCAAATCGAAGGAACTTTTCCCGCTCACCGGGTACATCCACGGCGGCTGCTCCCCCATCGGCATGAAAAAACAATTCCGCACGGCCATTCACGAATCCGCCGCCGCGCTCGACAAAATCTTCTTCAGCGCGGGCAAGATCGGCTACCAGATCGAGATCGCGCCCGCCGACCTCGCGAGAGTCCTGCGTTTCACCTACGCCGACATCACCGGCTGACCGCCGCTTCCGGTTGTCCCCTCTCTCTCAAAAAACAGGCCCTATAAGACTTTTTAAGTCTTATTTTGGCGGGTTTCCGGCCTTTTCCCGGCCTTTTCTCCGCCTTATGATCCGGCCTCCGAGAAATTTTTGTTTATTTTTTGAATTTTTCGGGTTTTCGCACTTGATTTTTCGTCGCGTCCGTGTATCTTTTTAGCGTCCTTTTCCCACCCCTCCCAAAAGCCCGTTTTATATTTTTCCAAAGGCAAGAAGAAAACATGAAAAAAGCAGTCAATGCCACCACGTTCGTCGCCCTCGCGCTCGCAGCATCCGTCACGTACAACATCGTCCAGCACCAGCGCGCGAAGGGCATCCGCCCCGAAAAACAGAATTCCGAAGAGAATGCAGTTCAGTCTGTTGCAGACAATGCCGATGTTTCCGCAGTCTCGACCGCGGTTTCTTCCGTTTCCGCGACAAAGCCCGCGGCCGCCGCACAGCAGAGTTCCGCCATCACGTTCCGGTCCGCGCGCTACGACAAATACAACGACGAGCTCGACATCAGTTTTTCGTCTCCGTCCTCGCTTCCGTCCAAGCTCGCGAAGGACGCGCTTGAGTTCACGCCAGCGGTCCCGAACCTCTCGTTCTACGCGTACAGCTCCACGATCTCCGTGAGCGGCGGCTTCAAGCCTGGCGTCACCTACCGCGTCCGCGTGAAAAAAGGCATCATGGACCGTTCGGGCAAGGCGACGCTCGAAAACGACGCGGTGTTCGACGTCACGATCCCCGAGCTCACGGAACGCTTCTCGTTCCTCACGGACGGCAGCGTCTTCCCGCTCACCGCGGACAGGATCGAATTCCCCTACTCCGCGCGCAATCTCAAGAAATACACCCTCAAGCTCTACCGCGGCTTCGAAAACAACCTCGCGTTCGCCTCGGGCAACGACGACGTCTACGCCATGGAACTCGTCGGCGAAAAGACGGTCACGCTGTCCGATCCGCGCAACGAAACGGTCAACCACATGCTCGACCTCACCGACATTCTGGACGACCGGGCAAAGATATCCCATCCGTCTGAGGGGATGCTGCGCTTCCGTCCGGGCCATTATGTGCTGGAGGTCGAATACGACCGCAAGTCCGACTGGAGCGACGACTACACCTACCGGGAGACGGAACGCCGCACGTTCACGCTGACCGATTTCGCGATGGTCGCGGCATCCGCCGCCAAAACGGGCGAAGGACTGGCGATCTTCGTCCGCCGCATCTCCGACGGCAAGCCCGTCGCCGACGCGGAGATCGAACTCAGGACGGACAAGAACCAGCTGGTCGGGACATACAAGACCGACTCGAACGGGAAAGCGTTCACGCAACCGATTCCCGGCTTGAACAAAGGCACGCTCTACTCCGCCGCCATCCGCAAAGGCGAAGAATTCGCATGGTTCCCCCTCGAACTGAATCTTGACGACTTCAAATCTTACGGGGACATGGCGTTCGTGTTCACGGAACGCGGCATCGTCCGCCCCGGCGAAGACTTCCTCGCCGCATCGTTCATCCGCTACAGGGAAAATGGGTCGGGAAAGACGATCTATCCTCAGTTCCCCGACGCCACGATGCCTCCGCCGAGCAAAAGCGGCCCCAGCTACTCGCCGTATAAGATCTCCCTCATCGCCCCGGACGGCAGACAGATCCTCTCCGAGGAGGTCCACGGGGACGAAATGGGATTCCTTTCGAAGATGATCCGCGTCCCGGACACTGCCGTTTCCGGCGTCTACACGGTCCGCGTCGCATCCGGTGTCTCACGCATGGGCGAAACGACCATCCGCGTCGGCGCCTATGTGCCGGACCGCATCAAGGCGAAACTCGAACACGCCGCCCTGCCCGCCGGCCCCGCCGCCGTGAAGGAGCCTCTGAATACAGTCCTCTCCGCGGACTATTATTTCGGCACGCCCGTGCCGTCCGCTTCCGGCAGACTCCTCTTTGACTGCACGCCGGGCGGAAAACGCCCCGACCACTGGAAGGGCTGGGAAGTCGGCGACGCCTCGCGCTTCAATTTCGACGAGTTCGAAACGCCTCTCGCGGTCGAAAACGGCAAGACGAACCTCTCCCTGCCGTCGTTCGGCTCGCGCGGCATGTCGTTCGACCCGGTGCGCGTGGTGCTTCAGGCGTCCGTGCAGGAGCCGGGCGGACGCGCCGTGACCGGAAGCGACAACTTCACGCTCTACCCGACGGACTGGTTCATCGGACTGAAGCAGAAGGACGGCGCGGGCAGGGAATGCCTGCTTGACCTGGCTCTGCTCGCGACCGAACAGGGCAAGCCCGCCACGCTCGACGCCGGACGCGACATCAAGTTCACCGTCCTCAAGCGCGCCTGGGACTATGTGCTGGTGCAGGACGGCGACGGCTACCGCAGACGCTGGCAGGAGACCGTTTCCGAGGTGGAAGGCGCGTCGAAGACGGTCACGGTCCCGCAGGGCGCCGACCTCGCCGCCTACACCTCGCAGGTCGCGTTCGACCTGCCCTCCGGCTGCTACGACATCGTCGCGGAATACGGCAACGACATCCGCACGAAGATCAACGTGTGGCACTCCGCGGGCGAATCCGGCAGGCGCACCGGCGATCCCTCCGAACTCGTGTTCAAGACCGACGCGAAGAAATACACGCCCGGCGAGACCGCGAAGATCACGTTCACCAGCCCGGTCGACGGCGAGGCGTTCGTGACGATGGGCGCGCTGCACCTGGACTACGCGGAGGCGATCCCGGTCAAGGCGGGCGAGGTCACGATCGACGCGAAGATCCGGCCCGACACGCTGAACGGACGCTACCACATCGGCGTCATCGTGATCGGAAAGGACAAGGACGAATACATCCGCGCCTCGGGACTGGCGAGCCTCGAACTCGACCACTCCGCCGCGCACAAGCTCGACGTCGCGATCACCGTCCCCGGCATCGTCCGGCCCGAGACCGAAACCGACGTGACCGTGAAGCTCGCCAGCCTCGACGGCAAGCCGCAGGCGGGACAGGTCTGCCTCTTCGCGGTCGACGAGGGCGTGCTCGCGCTCACCGGGTTCAAGACGCCCGACATCTACAAGTTCTTCCTGCAGGACGACATCGCGCGCATCACCATGTGCGAGACATACAGCGACCTCTTCCCGAACCTCAGGATCCGCCCGGACGGCACCATCGGCGGCGGCGACGACTCCGCATCCCCGTCCGCGCTCGCCGCGTCCCTCGTGAAGATGAAGGACGCCGCGCGCGTCATCGTGCCCGTCGTGAAGGTCCCGGAATCCGGCTCCGCCACGGTGAAGGTGAAGATCCCGGACCACTCCGGTTCGCTCCGGTTCATGGCGGTCGCGAACGCGGTCAGCGCGGTCGGCTCCGGCGAACGTGAAATGATCGTCCGCAATCCGGTCAGCCTCACGGTCTCCGCGCCGCGCGTGCTCGCCCCCGGCGACGAGGCGGTCATCAGCGTCCGCGCGTTCAACCACGACGCGAAGGACGGCGCGGTCGACTTCAAATTTGAACTGCCCGACACGCTTCAGGCGGTGGGCGACCTGCCCAAACTCGGCGCGCTGAAGGCGGGCGAGACCAAAGACGTCTCCTTCCGCGTGAAGGCGCTCGACAAGACCGGCGAAGGCACGCTCTCCGCCACGCTGTCCGTCGGCGCGGAGTCCCGCACGGAAACGGCGTACATCACGGTCCGCCCGGCAGTCGCGCCGCAGACCGTCTCCACGTTCGCGGTCGTGAAGCCGGACCAGACGCTTTCGATCTCTCCCGCCGCCGGATTCGCGTCCGTGGACAGCGCGAAACTCAGCATTTCCTCCTCGCCCGCAGTCGGCGTGTCCGGCGCGCTCGCGTGGCTCAACGAATACCCCTACGGCTGCCTGGAGCAGACCGTCTCCGGCGCGTTCCCGTTCCTCTCCGCCGCCGCGCTGGTGAAGGCCGGACTGCTCGACGCCGAGATCGCGAAGACCATGGAGCCGAAGGTGTCCGCCGCCTACGCCCGCATCCTCATGATGACGGCGGGCGACGGCGCGTTCTCCATGTGGCCGGATGTCCGCAGGGAATGG
The DNA here is from genome assembly GCA_902780135.1 of uncultured bacterium. Taxonomy (GTDB): domain Bacteria; phylum Verrucomicrobiota; class Lentisphaeria; order Victivallales; family UBA1829; genus UBA1732. The sequence goes on along the minus strand of CACZEK010000002.1, from coordinate 122,744 downwards.
CCCGAGGGGACGGTCTACGCCGCGCACTTCATCTTCGAGGCGAAGGCGGCGAAACGCGTCACGGTCGACGCGACTATTGAGAAGAGCCTGACCGCCTATCTCCTGCGCCTCGCGAACAGCGCGGGCAGCCACAAGCCCGAACTCCGCGCCTACGCCGCCTACGTGCTCGCGTCCGCCGGAAACAAGGACTTCGTGATCCCGGCGCGCAACATCCTCGCCGGAAGCAAGCCCGGTTTCGCCTCGTTCCTCGCGGCCGCCGCGCTCGTCCGGGGCGGCTACGCCGGAGAAGGAGCGGAACCCCTCCGCGCCGCGCTCGCCGATCCCACCTGGCTTTACCAGACCTCGGACCTCGTCGGGATCACCGACACGACGTCGCGCGCGGGCATGGTCCTGAGCATCCTCATGAAGTGCGACCCGAAGGGCAGCGAAGCGGCAGCCGCCGAACTCGCGGCGTTCCTCGCCGGACGCATCCGCAAGGACGGCGAGTGCTGGGGCACCACGCAGGCGAACGCCTGGGCGTGCATGGGCCTCGGCGCGTTCGCGGAATACTACCCGCCCGCAGACCTCTCCGGCGCGGTGACCGGAGCCGGCAAGGCGAAGCACGAGCTTTCCGGCAAGGCGCTCAGCGGATTCGAGCTTTCGGCAGACGGCGCGAGCGCCGTTTCGAACACCGGAAACGCGAATCTCTACGTCCGCACCGTCGTCTCCGGCGTCCCGAAGGAGGCGAAACCCGCCACAGGCCCGATCCGCCTCAAACGCGAATACTTCGACGAGAAGGGCAGCCCGGTCACCTCGCTCAAACACGGCGAACTCGCGTTCGTCCGCATCACCGCGGACTCCCCCGAAGTGGTCGAGAACATCGTGATCTCCGACCTGCTCCCCGCCGGGCTTGAGATCGAGGACGAGGCGCTCGCCACGCGCATGGACGCCTCCGGCCGCATCCCGAAGAACATCCTCCTCAAGAACCGCCAGGAATTCAGCCGCACCGAAAAGCGCGACGACCGTTTCCTCGTCTTCGGCACGCTCTACGGCTCCGCATACGCCATCTACACCGTGCGCGCCACTACGCCCGGCAGGTTCGCGGTCCCCGCGCTCCACGCCGAGGCGATGTACGACCCGGACATGAACGGCACGTTCATCCCGGCCGCCGGCGAGGACGTCTTCGAGGTGAAATGAGCCTCCGGTTCCACAGCCTGACCAGAAGGAAAGCCGTTCGCTTCGCCGCGGCGGCTTTCCTCGTTTTCGCGATCCTCGCCCTCGCGGTCTGGACCGTCGCGCCGTACTGCGTGGAGGACCCAATGGTCCGTCTGCGGCGCATCACCCCGGCGCACGCCTACCTCGACCGCAACGGGCTCCCGGTGTTCTACGAGACCACGCACGACTACGAATGGCGGTTTCCGGTCGAGCTCAAGGATATCGCCCCGGAAGCCGTGTCGATCATGCTCTCTGCCGAGGACTACGCGTTCTACGAGCACGGCGGGGTCGACTACCGGGCGATCCTGCGCGCGCTGTGGCAGGACGTCCGCAACCTGAAGATCATTTCCGGCGCGTCGACCATCACCATGCAGCTCGCCGGATTCGCCCTGCCCGACCACAGGCCGAGCCTCGTCCGCAAGTTCAGGCAGGCCGCCATGGCGCGCCGCCTGGAACAGCTCTACACGAAGGACGAGATCCTGACCGAGTACCTGAACCGCATCCCGTGCGGCGGCAAGGTCTACGGCATCGAGGCGGCGGCGCGGTTCTATTTCGGGCTCCACGCGTCCCAGCTCAACCGCGCCGAGGCCGCGCTCCTCTGCGGCATCCCGCAGAAACCGAACCGCTACAACCCGAATCTGCACCCGGAAGCGGCGAAGAAACGCCAGAAGATCGTGCTGGACCTGCTCGTGCACCACGGACTGCTCACGCCGGACGAGGCGCGCACGGTCTATGAGTCCGAACCGCTCCGCTACCGCGATTTCTCCCAGCCCGCCGATTTCGAATTCAAATCCGCCCCGGACGAAACGATCCATGCGGTCCGGCGCGCCCGCGCGGAAAAACGGCGCGAAGGGTGGTCCCCCGCGCAGGGCGAACCCGTCCTCTGCTCCGTCGACGCGGATTTCCAGCGGGACGTGCAGGCGGTCCTGAAACGCCGCCGCGACACGCTGCCCGGCGTGCATGACGCCGCCGCGGTCGTGCTCGACAACGCCTCCGGCGAAGCCCTTGTGTTCCTCGGCACGCTCGACTTCAACGAACCCGGCACCGGGCAATACAACGCCGCGAACGCGGTCCGGTCCGCAGGGTCCACGCTCAAGCCGTTCCTGTACGCCGAAGCCGTCGAGGGCGGCATCATCACGGCGGACACGCGCGTGCTGGATGCCCCGCTGCGCTACGGCGATTACGCGCCCGGCAACTTCGACGGGGCGTTCCGGGGCACCGTGAAGGCGTCCTACGCGCTCGCCCATTCGCTGAACACCCCGGCGGTCCGGCTGGCGGCCGCGCTCGGCGAACCGCGCATGATCGAACTGGCGGAAAAACTCCACATCCTCGCGTCGCGCCGCCCGGGAAGCGGCTTCGGGCTCTCCATGGCGCTCGGCAGCGCGGGACATACGCTGCTCTCCCTCACGAACGCCTACCGCGCGCTGGCGATGGACGGCAAACTGCGCCCGGTTTTTTTCCGGCACGTCCCCGAACGCCCCCTGCCCGGCGGCGAACGCGTCTTCTCCGCCGGGACGGCGCAGACGGTCCTGCGGATGCTGACCTCGCTCCCGCTCGCCGGGTTCGAGGGGACGGCGGCATGGAAGACAGGCACGAGCAACAATCTGCGCGACGCGTGGTGTTTCGCCTGCACGGAGACGCTCACGGTCGGCGTGTGGTTCGGCAACAAGGACGGGTCCGCGTCGGACGCTCTGGTCGGCGGCACGTCCGCCGCGCCCGCCGCCGGGGAGATCCTGTCCCTCGCCGCCTCGAAATACGGCCTGACGGAATGGAAAAGCGCCTGGCCGCGGGAGGACGCGCTGGAAACGGCCGAAGTCTGCGCGAAGACCGGGCTTTCCGCCTCGCCTGACTGCGAAAAGAAAGAATCCGCCGTGAAGCCCGCCGGCATCCCGCTTGTCCTGTGCGGGTCCTGCGGCGACGCGGCATCCGGCGAAAACGCATTCCGCATCCTCTCGCCGATGCCCGCCACATACGCCGCGGAAAAGGACGAGGGCGTCAAGCTGGACCTTGCGCCGGACGACGGCGCTTACTGGTTCGCCGACGGCGTGTATCTCGGCGAGAATCCGGCTCCTCAAATCTTCGCTCCGGGCATGCACCGCGTGGAGGCGGTCCGAGCCGCGGATTCCGCCGCGGACGCCGTGGAATTCACGGTCGTGCGGAAAAAATAGCCTTTTTTCGCGTCTTTTTTATTAAAAAGCGAAAAAATCATTTTGCTTTTTCAGCAAGGCGGGCTATATTTTGAGAAGCATTTTTGTTTTTTTCAACCCAAAAACTGGAAAGTGTACGGAAAATTATGTCGGAACAACCGATTGACACCTGTATGGAAAAGATCGTCAGCCTGTGCAAACGGCGCGGCTTCGTATTTCAGAGCTCCGAAATCTACGGCGGCTTCAACGGCTTCTGGGACTACGGTCCCTACGGCATCGCCCTGAAGCGCGCGGTCGAACGCCAGTGGTGGCTCTACATGGTCGAAAAACGCAACAACGTGGTCGGCCTGGACTCCTCCATCATCTGCCATCCGAAAGTCTGGAAAGCCTCCGGGCACGTGGACCGCTTCGGCGACATCATGTGCGACTGCAAGAAGTGCAAGACGCGCTTCCGCGTGGACCAGATGCCCGACCCGACCACCTGCACGAACTGCGGCTCGAAGGACCTCACCCCGCCGCGCGAGTTCAACCTGATGATGAAGACCTACGTCGGCCCCGTGTTCGACGAGGAGCACATCGCGTATCTCCGCGCCGAGACCTGCCAGCCGATCTTCCTCGACTTCCACTCCATCCGCATCGCCACGCGCATGCAGCTGCCCTTCGGCATCGCCCAGGTCGGCAAGGCGTTCCGCAACGAGATCACGCCCCGCATGTTCACGTTCCGTTCCCGCGAGTTCTCGCAGATGGAAATGGAGTTCTTCTGCGCGGACGAAGGCTCGATGGAATGGTTCGAGTACTGGCGCCAGGAACGCTGGAACTTCTACCTGAACGTCCTGAAGTTCCCGGTCGAAAAGCTCCACCTGCATCCGCACGACAAGCTCGCCCACTACGCGAAGGCGGCGGTCGACATCGAATACGAATTCCCGTTCGGCTGGGGCGAGCTCGAAGGCATCCACCACCGCGGCACCTGGGACATGTCCCAGCACCAGAAGTTCTCCGAGCAGGACCTCCAGTACCTCGACCAGTCCAACAACACCCGCTATCTGCCGACCGTCGTCGAGACCTCCGTCGGCCTCGACCGCATGGTCCTCGCCGTGCTCTGCAACGCCTACGACGAAGACCGCGCCCCGACCCAGAAGGAAGGCATGGAGGACGACGTCCGCGTGGTGCTCCACTTCCCCGCCACGGTCGCCCCGGTCCAGGTCGCGTTTCTCCCGCTCTCCAAGAAGCTCAACCAGAACGCGCAGGAGCTCCAGGAAAAGTTCCTCGGCCGCTACCGCACCGAGCTGGACGTGACCGGAAACATCGGCAAGCGCTACCGCCGCCAGGACGAGATCGGCACGCCGTACTGCGTCACGTTCGACTTCGATTCGCTCGAAGACAACGCCGTGACCGTGCGCGAACGCGATTCGATGGCGCAGGAACGCATCCCGATCGAAGGGCTGCGCGCCTACCTCGACGAAAAGGTGCTCGGCTGATCCGAAACCGCCTCGGATGAACTCAACGGGAGACAACGGGACCATGAAAGGCGCAAAACAAATCCTGCTCGCGGGCTTCGCCGCCCTCTGCATGGTCCTGCCCGCGTGCCATTCGCTGAGCACGCCGTTCATCGAAGACGCCGAAGCGCCTGAACTGGTCGTTTCCGCCGAGCCGCTGACCACGGTCTCCTACACCGCCGAATACGCGCAGGACGGCGCCCTGCCCTTCACGTGCGAGGTCAAGCTCGGCACGGACGGACGCGTCCGCCGCGATTACGTCTGGAAGGACGAGAAAGGCGCGGAAAAGAAAGTCTCCATCGTCATCAACGGCGGCAAAGCCGTAAAAACCGAAGACGGCAAGTCGGCGGCCGCAGAAGACGATGACGCCGCGAAGGCGCGCTTCTTCGCGGGGCTGGTCCTCGATCCCGGCAAGGTGATCGCCGGAGCCCTCAGGAAGAAGGACACGGTGGATTTTCCCGCATTCGACGGCAAGACCTGCCACGCCTATGTGCTGGAGCTTGCGGACCTCCCCGAAATCAAGTTCTGCATCGCGGCGACCGACCCGGAAACGGACCTTTGGACCGGACTCGTCGTACGCATGGCAGGCGATTCCGACGAACGGTTTTCCACTCAATTCCAGGAATACAAAACGGAATCCGGCGTGACCTACCCGTCCCGCATCGTCACCTCGACCGAGAACGGCGCGCCCGTCACCTGCGTCATCCGCGACGTCAAGATCAACCCCGAACTCCCGGACGAGCTGTTCCGGCTCCCCGAAACCAACGGCTAATCAACGCTTTTCAGCTTTAACAACAGGATAACCTTATGAAACTTCAGACCATCCTCCTCCTGACCGGAATCGCAGCCGGTCTTACGACCGTCTCCTGCAAGTCGCTCGATGATGAAGTGCGGGAGTTTTACGGCACTCCCAAAAAGTCCGACGCCAAGCCCAAAGTCGAAGACGAAGTCGACAACGACTACTTCAACCAGATCAATGCGCACATCGACCGCAGGCTGGACGAGTTCAACGAAAAGGAAGAGGCGAAGCTCCCCATCTTCTCCTCGAAAGAGGTCAAGGATGACTTCATGAACCTCTCCTTCGTCAAAGCCGCCGAGCAGATCAGCCTGGTCTCCATTGATTTCGCCGGCCCGCAGGACATCGACTACACCCTCCTCGTCGACCGCGAGTCCCGCACGTTCACCCGCACGATCGCAGGTCAGACCGAGACATACACCTTCGAGACGTTCACGAACGGCGTTCCCCCGGCGATCCCCTACGACGTCCATATCATGTACGCGTTCGCCACCAATTTCAACCGCATCGCGGAGACCGTCGAACTCCGCAGCTACGAGAAGCTCGAACAGGGCGAGAACCCCGCGATCGCCGACCTCGAAAACGAGGCGAACCTGGACGAGAAGGGCAACAAGATCGACAAGAACAAGCCCGAGCTCAAGCCGAAGACCACCACCGAGCCCATCGAGTTCCGCATCGACAACCGCTGGTGCAAGTGCTACGACGTCAGACTGAAAAGCGTCTGCGCCCCGGCCGTCGCCATGGCGCTCTACGTCAGCAACGAGGAAAAGACCATCTCCCGCGTCGACATCATCCTCGACGACGATTCCAAGATCTCCTACATCATGGACTGGCGCGAACAGGACGGCATCGTGCTCCCGCGCGTCATCCGCCGTCTCGGCGACAACGCCGTCTTCTTCCGCGACGACGCCAAGGTCATCCTGAAGAGCGACCGCGCCGCGCAGGAAGCGGAAGCCGCGCAGGAAGCGGAAGCCGCCGAAGCGGAGGAAAGCGGAGAAGACGAAGCCGCCGAATCCGACGCGTCCGGCAGCGGCTCCGAAGCGGAGGACGAGGGAATCTCCGAAGAGGAAGCCCCCCTCGAAGAAGCCTGATCACCGCCGCATCTCCATTCGGGAAACCTGTCCGGGTCCAAGTTCCTCCGGCTCACGCCGGGCAAAAGGAATCCGGGCAGGATTTTTTTATGCCGTTCCGTTGTTTTTCGCCTGATTTCCGGTTGATTTTTCCGCGGATGGATGTATGTTATTTTGTTTTGACTGAAACCACTGTATTTCAACACACGCGAACCGAAAGGAAACCAACGTGAAACTCATTGTCGACGCAAGCAATCTCCAGGGGCGGATCAGCCGCCATGTCTACGGACAGTTCTCCGAACACCTCGGACACTGCATTTACGACGGCCTGTACGTCGGGGAAAAATCGAAGATCCCGAACATCGACGGCATGCGCAAGGACGTGATCGACGTCCTCCGCCGGATCCGGATCCCGAACCTCCGCTGGCCCGGCGGCTGCTTCGCCGACTGCTACCACTGGCGCGACGGCATCGGGCCGCGTTCCAAGCGCCCGTACATCGTGAACGACACCTGGGGCGGCGTCGCGGAAGACAACTCCTTCGGCACGCACGAATTCCTCCGTTTCTGCGAGCTCATCGGCGCTGAGCCGTACATCAACGGCAACGTCAGCAGCGGCACCGTGCAGGAGATGTCCCAGTGGATCGAGTACCTGAACGCCAAGGTGCAGGGTCCGATGACCGAGCTCCGCAAAAAGAACGGCCGCAAGGAGCCGTGGAACGTCAGGTTCTGGGGCTTCGGCAACGAACCCTGGGGCGACGGCCACATGCGCCCGGAATACTACGCCGACCAGTTCCGCCGCTACACCACCTACGCCCGCGACTACGGCGACACCAAGCTCGTCCGCATCGCGGCGGGCGCCAACGGCGGCGACCTGAACTGGACCGAGGTCCTGATGCAGAGCGCGGGCCAGTGGCTCGACGCCGTCACCCTGCATTATTACACCGTGCCCGGCGTGTGGGAACACAAGGGCTCCGCGACCAAGTTCGACGTGCCGGAATACTACACCACGCTCGAAAAAGCCGACAACATCGAAAAGATCATCAAAGCGCAGTCCGTCATCATGGACAAGTACGATCCCGAGGCGCGCGTCGGTCTCTTCGTCGACGAGTGGGGCACCTGGTTCGACGTCGAGGAAGGCACCAACCCCGGATTCCTCCACCAGCAGAACACCATGCGCGACGCCATGGTCGCCGCGATCTCCCTGAACATCTTCCACCGCAACAACCGCCGCGTCCGCATGGCGAACATCGCCCAGCTCGTGAACGTGCTCCAGGCGATGATCCTGACCGAAGGCGAGAAGATGCTCGTCACCCCGACCTGCCACGTCTTCGACCTCTACAAGGTCCACCAGGACGCCGACCGCGTCGAATCCTTCGCCCAGGCCGCGCCCATCGACGGCTGCAAGCTCGACGCGATCACGCACACCGCCTCCGTCAAGGACGGCGTCCTGCACGTCAGCGCCGCCAACATCCACGCGGACAAGGCGCTCCCGGTCGAACTGGACGTCTGGGGCTTCGACGCCGCAAGCGTCTCCGGCGAGATCCTCGGCAACGGCGACATCCACGCGCTCAACACCTTCAAAAAGCCGAACGCGGTCAAGATCCGCAAGCTCGACCTCGCCGTCAAAAACGGCAAGGTCCTCTTCGAACTCCCGCCCTGCTCCGTCGCCACCATCACGCTCAAGCCCGCCGCCGCAAAGAAAGCCCCGGCGAAAAAGGCTCCAGTGAAGAAGGCCGCGAAGAAGGCTTCCAAGTAACCATAACAAATCGTAACACGCGAACCCCGGCACAGGCATGATGAAAGAATCAAATCTTTTCTCTCAAAAACGCTTTGGAATCCGCGGAAGGCTCCCCGTCTCCCGCGTCCGGAGGTTCGCGTTTGTCCTCGCCCTCGCAGCCGCGTCCTGCGCGCTTTTCGCGGCGTGTTCTCCGGTCGATTCAGCAGGCACGATCCCGCGTTCCGGGGTGCGTCTGCCGCGCATGCCGCGCCGTTTCACGGTCAACAAGGACATGCTCTTTGAACTCGGGGAAAACCCGCTGGAGAAGAAAACGGTCAACATCCCGGAAGGCGAATACATCCTCGAGGGAGAGGACGACATCTTTCTGTACTTCCATTCGCCTGAGGAGATGGAGTACCGCATCTACCACAAGGAAGGCTATGCGGAAGGCGCGTTCCAGCTGGGCGGGATCGCGCTCGCGCGCAAGGAAAAGTGGGACAAGGTCGAATACCCCGCCTGCACCTATATCGACGGCAAGAAACAGAACCAGAAACGCCTGACATGCCCGCTGGACGCATCGTTCTTCCTGAGCAAACGCGGCATTGACTGGGAGAGCGATTTCGACGACGGGGAATGACGTTTGCCCTCTCTGCGCCGAACAGGAGCGCGGCAGCGCTTCCCGGCTGCTTCCTCCGTTTTCACCGCCCGCACGGACACATTCGTCCCGCGGGCGTTTTTGTTTGGGAAACGGGGAGCCGGAAACCGGGGCAAAAAAATGGAGCGGGCGACCGGAATCGAACCGGCGTGACCAGCTTGGGAAGCTGGAGCATAACCATTTTGCTACGCCCGCAAAAAAGCGTGTGATATAACATACTGCCGGAAGGCGGAAAAATCAAGCGCGGAACGCTTCATTTTTGCAAAAAAATCGACGGAAGCGCGACACCGCGTCCCGCTTCTTTTGAAAATTATTTTAAATCAAACATAGCGTCAAATCGCCTGCAAATGCCGTTTCCGTCGATTTTTCGCGTTTTTTTGTCATTTTTCCTCGCACACGCGTACGCGCGCGCTTGAAAAAAGCGCTTTCCCGTGTTATATTAATATTATAAAAAAACAACACAAACCACACCTTCTTTCCGAAAGGCTTCCAGCATGTCCGACACTCCTCACAATGTGTTCCCGATCAACATCGAAGACATCATGCACACCGCGTACCTGCAGTACTCGCTGAGCGTGAACGTCGGCCGCGCTATCCCGGACGTCCGCGACGGCATGAAACCCTGCAACCGCCGCATCCTCTACGCCATGGGCCAGCGCGGACTCACCAAGTCCCACAAGACCGTCAAATGCGCCAAGGTCGTCGGCGACGTGCTCGGCAGCTACCATCCCCACGGCGACGCGTCCGTGTACGACACGCTCGTCCGCATGGCGCAGGACTTCTCCATGCGCACGCCGCTCATCGAAGGCCAGGGCAACTTCGGCAGCATCGACGGCGACCCGCCGGCCGCCTACCGTTACACCGAGTGCCGCATGGAGCGCATCGCGGAGGAACTGCTCGCGGACATCGACAAGGAAACAGTGAACATGATCCCGACCTTCGACGAGGAGACGAAGGAACCCGAAGTGCTCCCGGCGAAGTTCCCGAACGTGCTGGTGAACGGCAGCGTGGGCATCGGCGTCGGCATGGCGACTAACATCCCGACGCACAACCTCGGCGAAGTCGTGAACGCCACCATCCACCTGCTCGACAATCCGACCGCCACGGTCCGCGACCTCATGCAGTACCTCCCCGGCCCCGACTTCCCCACCGGCGGCATCATCTGCGGCATCAACCCGGTCCGCGCCCTGTACGAGACCGGGCACGCCGTCCTGAAGATCCGCGCGAAGACCAAGATCGTGGAGAAGAACGACCGCGAACAGATCATCGTGACCGAGATCCCGTACGCGCTGAACAAGGAACTCCTCGTCAAGAAGATCGCCGACGTCGTGAAGGAAAAACGCATCACCGGCATCTCCGGGCTCCGCGACGAATCCAACAAGAAGATCGGCATCCGCATCGTCATCGACATCAAGCGCGGCGCCATGGCGAGCGTGGTCCTGAACCAGCTCTTCGCCACCACCCAGCTCGAATCCGCATTCGGCTGCAACATGCTCGTGGTCGACCACAACCGCCCGCGCGTCATGAACCTCGTCCAGATCCTCCAGGCGTTCATCGACCACCGCTTCGAGGTCGTGACCCGCCGCGCCGAATTCGAACTCCGCAAGGCGCGCGAACGCGCCCACATCCTCGCCGGGCTGCTCGTCGCCGTCCGCAACATCGACGAGGTCGTGAAGATCATCCGCGAGTCCCGCGACCGCGAATCCGCCGGGAAGGCGCTCATGGCGCGGTTCGAACTCGACGCCATCCAGGCGGCCGCCATCCTGAACATGCGCCTCCACCAGCTCACCAACCTCGCGGTCGACGACCTGGAGAACCAGTACAACGAGCTGATGGCGCGCATCGCCGAACTGGAAGAGCTCCTCGCCAGCCGCGAGAAACGCCTCGAGCTCATCAAGACCGAACTCGCCGCCATCCGCGACAAGTACGCCGACCCCAGACGCACCGAGATCACCTACGACGACGGCGACATCGACATCGCCGACCTCATCCCGCGCCATTCCTGCATCATCACCGTCTCCGACACCGGCTACATCAAGCGCGTCCCCGCCGACACCTACCGCACGCAGCACCGCGGCGGATCCGGCGTCATCGGCATGAGCACCAAGGAGGAAGACCACGTGGCGCGCCTCTTCAGCGCCGACAGCCACGACATCATCTTCTTCATCACCAACCGCGGATTCATGTACTGGCTGAACGTCTACGACATCCCGGAAGGCGCGCGCACCGGCAACGGCAAGGCGATCGTGAACCTCATCAAGTTCGAAAAGGACGAGCAGATCAGCGCCATGGTCACCGTCAACCGCGCCATGTTCGACCTGCCCGGCATGTCCCTCGTGATGGCGACCCGCAACGGCATCATCAAGAAGACCCCGCTCTCCGCGTTCCGCAACCTCCGCAAGGTCGCGCTCCGCGCCCTCGTGATCGAGGACAACGACGACCTGATCGCCGCCGACCTCGCCGACGGCTCCAGCGAGATCATCCTCTCCACCGCGAAGGGCATGGCGTGCCGCTTCAGCGAATCCAAGGTCCGTCCCATGGGCCGCGCCGCACGCGGCGTCCACGGCCTCAAGTTCAAACTTGAAGGCGACTACGTGGTCAGCATGGAGGTCGTCGCGACCGGCCTGCCGCCCGTCATCGAAGCGCCTGCGTCCGACCTGGACGTCGACGCCGACAATGACGAAAACGTCGCCCCGATCAGCGACGCCGACGTCGACGCCGACGCCGCCGAGGAAGCAGCCGCGATCGACGGCGCCGAAACCGCCGCCGAGGAATCCGCGGAGGAAGCCCCGGAAGGCGCGGAAGGCGCGGACGAGACGATCCCCGAAGACGCCTCCAAGCCCCAGCTCCTCGTCGTCACCAGCCGCGGCATGGGCAAGCGCAGCTACGTCGATTCCTACCGCCTCACCGGACGCGGCGCGATGGGCGTCCGCAACATCAAGCTCGGCGAAGGCGAGACCGTCGTGGCGGCGATCAAGGTCCACCCCGGCGAGGACATCATCCTCACGACCCAGCGCGGACAGGTGGTCCGCACCCGCGTCGACGAGATCCGCCTCGTCGGCCGCAATTCCATGGGCGTCCGCATCATAGCGCTCCGCAAGAACGACAGCATCATCGGCGTTTCCACCGTGATGGAGGTCGAAGAGGAAGAGCCGAAGGAAGACGCCGGAAACACCGGCGTGTTCGCGGCGGCGGGCGAACCGCTCCCCGTCCGCGAGGACGCGGAGACCGAAGCGGAGGAACCCGTGGAGGAGACCGGCGGCGACGACGATTTCGACGACGACGCCCCGAAGAAACAGGCCGAGGAAGAGGAAGACGATTACGTCGATCCCTCCGACTTCGGCGGAGACGACGGCGGCAATGTCCCGTTCTGACCGTTTCTTCGAATCCGTCAAAAACATCGCGCGGTCGGGCACTCTCGCCCGGCCGCGTCTTTTCGGCATCCTGAACCTCACGCCGGATTCCTTCAGCGACGGCGGCGCGCACACTGCCTCGCCGGAATCCTCGGCGGAATTCGCGGCACAGCTGGTCGCAGACGGCGCGGACGCGCTCGACCTGGGGGCGGAGTCCACGCGGCCCGGCTCGGGCGCGGTCCCCGCTGACGAGGAAATACGACGCCTGCTCCCCGCACTGAAGCTCATCCGCGCGCGTTTCCCGGACCTTTTCCTCAGCGTCGACACGCGCAAGGCGGACGTCGCCGACGCCGCGCTGGATGCGGGCGCGGACTGCGTCAACGACGTCAGCGGGCTGCAATACGATCCGCGCATGGCGGACGCCGTCGCGGCGCATCATGCCGCGCTCATCATCATGCACATGCGCGGCACGCCGGACACCATGCAGGACCCGGACAACCTCGTCTACGGCGACCTGATCGCGGACGTCTCGGCGTTCCTGCTGGATGCCGTAAAAAAAGCCGTCCGCGCGGGCGTCGACCCCGCCCGCATCATGCTCGACCCGGGCGTCGGATTCTCCAAGACCGACGAACAGAACATGGCGCTCATCCGCCGCGCCGCCGAGTTCAGAAAACTCGGATTCCCCCTCTTCTACGGCATCTCGCGCAAAGGATTCATCGGGCGCATGTACGGCATCCCCCGCCCCGCCGACCGCGACGACGCCACGGCGCGGCTTCAGCTCGAACTCTGCCGCGCCGGAGTCGAGGCGCTGCGTGTCCACAACGTCGCCGTCACGCTCCGCGCCATTCGGGACAACGGTTTCTGAATCCTCCCCGCCCGCGGCATAAAAAAAAGAACATCCGGCGGCGATGCCGGATGAACGGACAAAAAAGCGTTTCCGGGAAAGCGGCGGACTATCCTTTCAGATTTCTGCGCGCCTCGGGATTGTTCGAGGTCACCATCGACAGTTTCCCGCAGGAATCCATTTCCGGGCAGCCGCCGCAGGTCTCCACGCCCTTTTTCAGCGCGCACTGCCGGATCTCACAGAGACGGTCGCAGTACACGGTCTTCTTTCCGTCCGCACGGCAGCCTTCGCAGTTGATGTGTTCCGGCAGAATCTCGACGTGGTTCAGCTCGGACCACAGTTTCGCGGTTTTCTCGCGCAGCGCCCGGTCGTCACGGACCGTGGCAAGATACGCGTCGCATTGTTCGCAGTCCAGGCCGCAGTATGCGATCATGGTCTTCATGGCGCGTTCCCTTCCGTCTTACTTCACGAAATAGGTCTTCAGCGGCGGGAAGCCGTTGAAGCAGACGGAGCAGTAGCTCGCCGTGTACGCTCCGGTCGTAAGCCAGTAGATGCGGTCGCCCGGCTTGATGCCGTCCGGGAGCGCGTTGCGGAACTTCTCGTACATGATGTCCTGGCTGTCGCACGTGGGCCCGGCGATCACGAAGTTGTCGGACGGCTTGCCCTCGGCGTCGCTGTAGAGCGGGTATTTGATGCTCTCGCCGATGGTCTCGATGAGGCCGTTGAAGAGTCCGGTGTCGAGGTAGACCCACTTGTCGACGCCGACGTTGGACTTCTTGGAGACGAGCACGACCTCGGTCACGAGGACGCCGGACTCGGCGACGAGCGAACGGCCCGGCTCCAGGATGACTTCCGGGAGTCCGTCGGGGAAGTCTTCCTTCAGGTAGCGCGTGATCTCCTCGGCGTAGACGCGCGGGCTGCTGGTCTTCGAGATGTACTTGACGGGGAACCCGCCGCCCATGTTCACGAGATTGAGCTTGACGCCCTGCCCCGCGAGGTAGTCGAAGATATAGCGGACCTTCGAGATCGCGGAGTCCCACGCGCCGATGTCGCGCTGCTGGGAGCCGACGTGGAACGACACGCCGCAGGGGTTCAGGCCCAGCTCCTTCGCGAGCATGATCAGGTCGATCGCGAGGTCGGGATGGCATCCGAACTTGCGGGAGAGCGGCCATTCCGCCGTCTCGCCGCCTTCGGTCAGGATGCGGCAGGCGACGCGCGACCCGGGCGCGTACTGCGCGAGGTTGCGGATGTCCGCCTCGCTGTCGGTCGTGAAGAGGCGGACGCCCTTGCCGTAGGCGTAGGCGATGTCGCGCGCCTTCTTGATGGTGTTGCCGTAGCTGATGCGGTCGGGCGACACGCCGAGCGAGAGGATCTGGTCGAGCTCGTACACGGACGCGATGTCGAAGCACGCGCCCATGTCGCGCAGGACGGTCAGGACCTCCGGCGCGGGATTCGCCTTCACCGCGTAATAGATATGCGCGAACGGATACAGGCTGCGGAGCGCCTCGTAATTGCGGCGGATGATGTTCAGGTTGACGACCAGGAACGGGGTCTCCCGGCGGTCCATTTCCGCTTTCATCAATGCCCAGTCGTCGTGGCTGTAGTAATCGTACACATCCTTCAGCATGCTTGCCGTGTCCTTCTTGTTGAACTTGTTGTGCCGTGCCGCCGTGTTTTGTTTTGCGGATGCGGCGCGGCGTGACTGACAGACAGCCGGGGCCGGTCGAGCGCGGCTCCGGACGGATTCGGGTCGGCAGTTGATTACGGAGGACGTGTCGCGGGATCAAAGCGGGAAAGTGCAATCAACCGATTGATGAAACAAGAGTATACAATGTATCACGTTTTGCCCGGCATGCAAACGCGAAACCGCGCAAAACGGCAAAAAAACGTAAAAAAAAACGCCGTCCGGAAAAAATACCGGAAAAGACGCGCCCGGATGCCTTTTTCCGCTTGAAGAACGCCCGTTTATGATGTAAATTATTGAAGTAGTTTCGGCGTCTTTTCCGGATGTGCCCTCCGGCGGACGCCGCGGGTCCCCACTTCCACCATTCACACGGTTCCGAAATGTCTCAATATCTCTTCGCCGGCATGGACAGTTACGATACGCCGGAGTCCAGCCGCTGTTCCCTCGCGTTCCACCTCTGGCTTCACAGCCGCTGGTATTTCTATCAGAGCAACTTCATGACGTTCATCCAGTGCGGCAACACCGCCGCGCACGGCAAGCTCGACAAGGATGGACAGATCATGTATTCCTCCCGCAACATCCGCCTGATCGAACGCTGCGGCGGGCGCATCCACATCCGCGGGCTCAACCACCTGCGCGACCTCGGCGGCAAGCCCGTCGTGATCGTGGGGAACCACATGAGCCTGCTGGAGACCGCCGTGCTCCACGCGATCATCCGCGAACACATCGACTTCTCCTTCGTCGTGAAGAAATCCCTGCTCGACGTGCCGTTCTTCCGCCACATCCTGCTGTCGTTCGGCGCGATCCCGGTCAGCCGCACCAACGCCCGCGAAGACCTCCGCACCGTCCTCACCGAGGGAAAGAAGCTCCTCGAAGGCGGACGCTCCATGATCGTCTTCCCCCAGTCCACGCGCACGGAGACGTTCGACCCCTCGCAGTTCAACACCATCGGCGTCAAGCTCGCAAAATCCGCGGGCGTCCCCGTCCTGCCCATGGCGCTGAAGACCGACTTCCTCTCCACCGGGAAATACCTCCGCGACATGGGCCCGCTCCACCCGGAGCGCGCCGTGCGGTTCGAGTTCGGACCCGCCATGGAGGTCGGACAGAACAGCCACGAAACGCACCAGAAGACGATCGACTTCATCCAGGGGTGTTTCGACCGCTGGGCGGAAGAGGAAAAGGCCGCAAAGAAATAATCCACCTCGTTTCGCCTCAAATCGGGACAAAGAAAAACTTCCCTCCGGTTCAGCCCCGGCAGGGAAGCTTTTTTATGGAATCGTCTTTTACCCTTCTCTGCAAAAACAGAGAATAAATCCTTGACATTTTCCTGGCAGGAATTATATTATCCATATTATACCATCAGCAAATAACGAACATGAACCATTCATATCGGCCGATGTCCGATCCCCCCCGGATATGCCGACGGAAAGGACCGCACAAATGCCCGGCAACGACCTGAACACTCGCGACGACAACTGGCAGGAGCTCCTCAATCTGGAAGACGACAAGGTCAGAACTCTGACCGACGGCGATACGGAAGTCGCGATATTTGACGACTGGATTGACAAGAACGAGGACAAGATCGACTATATGCGGTTCAAGCTTGAGGAACCGACGAAACTGTTCTTCACGGTGAACGCCGACACGACGGCGAAATATACGATCTACCGGTATGCGGACGGCACGCTGGAGTCGATCTCTACGGGGTCGCTGTCGAAAGCCAAGAAGAAAAAAGTGAAGGACGAGGATGGAGACTGGTATTGGGAGTATCCCGAAAAGAATTATTCCGCGACGACCAAGGCGTTTCTGCTGACTTCCGGGGATTATTTTATCTCGGTGCAGGCAAAGGACAAGACCGTCGACTCCAGATACAACGTGTACCTCGAAGACAACAGCATCTTCTTCGGCGTCAAGAGCGAGCCCGAAGACAACAACTGGCTGACCATCCATCAGAATGCAGATCCGGATAACGAATACAATTTGGGCGTGATATCCGCTCCGATCTACGATGTTCTGGCGGAAGGCTGGGTCGGCTGCGGCGACGATATCGCCTACCGGAAGTTTACCCTGGAGAAAAAGGCTGCGCTCAGTTTCAGAGTCAGTTCCTCCGACTCGACGAGGTTCACGCTGTGGATGCTGAATACGGACACGCAAACTCTGGAAAAGGTCTTCTCCGTGAAGCCGGAAGAGAAAAAGGGCGGCGAATACAATCTTTATGTGAAGACCGAATGCAGAGCGCTTGCCCAAGGGACCTATTTCTTCTCCGTGGAGTCCACGAACGCCGCGAAGGGCGGCAGCGCCGACTACATCGTGTATCTTGCCTCCGACAGCATGTTCCCCGGCCCCCATTGCAACAACGACGACGATAAGCTGGAAGATGTCCAGAGCAATGATGCGTACAGGCTCGGTTCCCCGAATTCATTCAGCAACTGGTCGTTCCGCGACTGGGTCGGATTCGGCGATGAATCCGACTACAGGGTCTTCACGCTCGATCGGGCCGCGCGCCTTTCCTTCACGGCCCTGGCCGACGATCTCGTGAAGTTTACCATTTTCCAACTCGCAACGGACAAGCGGGGAAATACGTACCGGAAAAATATCCTCTCCATTTCGCCCGAAAAGCATTCGAGCAAATACGAGGATTGGATCTATGCCGCGGCAGCAAAGGGGAAACTGTTCGAGAAAGGAGAATACTATATCTGCGTGAAGTCCAGGAACGCATCGAAGGGCGGAAATGCGGAGTATTCTCTGGAGATCGACAAGGAAAAGAGTTCCTTCTTCGGCAATGAGAACGGTAGCGTCGACGACTGGCGCGACTATAAGGAAGTTGGCGCCGCGTCGAAACAACTCGTCGCCGCCGGACCGCTCCAAGCCGACAAGAAAATCATTTCCGGCTGGGTAGGCTACGGCGATCCGTACGACTACTACAAGTTTTCGCTCGCCGGCAAGGCGAAGCTGAAATTCCAGATCAACGCCTGCGATCCGGTGAAATTCACGATCTACAAGCTTGTCGGAAGTCTGGGCAGCTATTCCCTGAAAAAAGTCCAGACGGTGACGACGCCGAAAAGCCCAAAACAATATGACAGCGCCGATAACGAATGGGTTGACCCGGAATGGGACTATTCCAAGAAGACCACGGCAATCCAGCTCGCAAAGGGCGAATACTATATCTGCGTGCAGTCCACAACCGCCGCGAAGGGCGGAGACGCCTATTATGAAGTGACGCTCGACGAAAAGAGCATGTTTTATGGTGAGGCGGGGACCGTATACGGCACGGTTTACGGACCGGACCAGAAAGCCCCCGACGACGGCTGGAACAACTCGCTTTCCAAAGATGAAAAAAATGAATATGGAGATCCTGTAAAAAACACGGATGTGACGGACTCCTCCATCCTTGTGAAAGAGGACATGGAAGAGATCGTCGTGGACAAAGACGTCAGCTTCGAGTATAACGGCACGGTGTTCCATAACTTCGTCGGCCAGGGAGACGCATCCGATTATGCGGCGATCGTTCTGACGGTCAAAACGCAGCTGAGCCTCAGCATCGACAGCACCGACGCCGCACGGTTCTCGATCGGCATGCTTGGATTCGACCGCGATAAAAATGATTACTGCTTGAACAGCTTTTACTCGGCGGAGCTTCTCCCGGATCCGGAAACCGGCGGATTCCATCTGACGATGCCGGGGATCATGCTGAATGCAGACGAACAATACTTCATCTCCATGGAGTCGCTGAATCCGGATGCCGGCGGCAGCGCGTATTACAACATCTCGGTCAACCAGGATGACTGCGTCTTCGCCCGGAACAATGCCGACCACAGCAACGACTGGGACGATCTCGCAACGAACGGAGCGGACAGCAGCCTGTTCTGCGACCTCGGAGCGTTCGACGAAGACAAAGGCATGATGCTTACCGGCTGGGTCGGCTATGACGACCCCGTCGACTACTATAAAATCTCGATAGAAGATAAAGGACATCTCTACAATTGCCTCAAAGCCGAGCTTCATTATTCTGATAAGCTGTTTCTCAAAATTTACAAACTTGAGGAGAATGAGGGAGAGTATAAGCTGGTTTCTGTTCCAGAAAACCGCAAGTCAATACCGAATTTGCCGCCTACACAGCAAAGAAAAGGAGGCCCGTACACAGAGGAATTGTCATGGGGGAATTACACGAGAAGTTTGACGCCGGGCGACTACTACATCGCAGTAAGTGGAAAAGGGAATGGCAACGATTACACCG
The DNA here is from genome assembly GCA_902780135.1 of uncultured bacterium. Taxonomy (GTDB): domain Bacteria; phylum Verrucomicrobiota; class Lentisphaeria; order Victivallales; family UBA1829; genus UBA1732. Next base: position 103,551 of record CACZEK010000002.1, on the reverse strand, counting down.
TGTTCCTCTACACCGGTGCTGCTCCGAAGGTTTCCGCTCTCGCCATGCCGGAGACCGCTTCTGCTGCCTCCTCGCTCGCCATGCCGGAGACCTCCGATGCGCTCGCCATGTCGGACGACCTGAGCTTTGCTCAGTACGCCGATGCGGACGTCCTCGCCGATCCTTCCGGAACTTTCCTCGCGGACCTGAACGGTATTTCCGCCTGTCAGGACCTCGCGACGCTGGCGTGACAGGAAAAAGACGACTCGATGAAAAAAGCCTCCGCCCTTCGCCGGACGGAGGCATTTTCCTGAACAGAAATCGAGCTTAACAGCCTTTATTTGCCGGACTCGAACGCCTCGTGGTAGGTCATGTTGCAGAGACCTTCGGGACGGACGGAGGACACGCGTGTGAAGTTCTTTCCTTCCGGCATCACGCGCACCTGGAACGAGGCGGGCGGGAGCGTGGTATCGTAGAGCTTCACTTTCAGCGTCACGGGCAGCAGCTCCTTCTTCGCCGCGGCGATCTCGTCCTGCCTCACGGGGAAGAGCAGACGGTAATATCTTAACGGGGACGACGTCTTGATGATCCATTTTTCCGGGTCGACGGAATAGCCGTCGGCGCCCTCGGCGACCGCGAAGCACGGATAGGAGCCGTTCTTGCCGACGATCTCATAGTCGAACCTGCTGAGGCTGCGTCCGCTGTCCAGCTTCACGATCAGCTCGATCCAGGCGGGATTCTCGATCGCGGGTTTGTCGAACTCGGATTCGACGTCGAACGCCGGTTTCAGCTTGCCGATCTCGGCGGAAAGGATCGTGCCCGCGCGGAACGGCACGGCGGTGATCTTCTCGGAGGCTTTCGCCACGGATGCGGCCGAGGCTTCCGCGCCGGAAGTCTGCGCGTTGACGAAAAGCGGTGCGGACACTGCGAGCGCGGCGGCGATCAGGATAAAACGGAAACGAAGCATGGTTTCAAAAACTCCTCGGTGTCTTGAACTGGGACGAAAAGCCGGAATCCCCCGCGGACATGCGGCGGACGCCCTGCTTTCTTATTAGTATACCCCCGCTTGCGGACAAAATCAAGTTTTTATCCCGTTTTTTTTATGGAAAAAATGAAATGTCAACTGGAATATTCCGCGATTCGGCGTTATTGTAAAAGGGCCGGACTTCGCGCGCGCCATTTCGCCCGCGCGCGAACGCGCACAACGCGTGCGCCTCGAATCCCCGGGGCGGCGGCCACCACACATCCGGACAGGAACATCACGCATGAACGACAACGAATCTGAACACGAAATCATGTTCGAAGGCGACTGCATCACGGAGGCCATCGCGAAAATGACGGAGGCCATCTGCGAGCACATCGCGGACGACCCGCAGGAATCCGTCGCGCTGATCGGCATCCAGGCGGGCGGCGTTCCCCTCGCCAAACGCATCGCGCGCGGCATCCGCGAACGTCTCGGGCACGAGATCGACGTCGGCGCGCTCGACATCTCCATGTACCGCGACGACATCGGCAAACGGAAGACGCTCCCCATGATCCGGGAGACCACCATCCCGTTCGACATCAACGACAAGATCATCATCCTCACGGACGACGTGCTCCAGAGCGGACGCAGCGTCCGCGCCGCGCTGGACGCCCTGACCGACTTCGGGCGTCCCGACCAGATCCGCCTCGCCGCGCTCATCGACCGCGGCGGGCGCGAGTTCCCCATCCACGCCGACTACGTCGGGATGAAAGTCTCGGTCGGCCCGGAATGGCGCGTCTGCATGGACTGGGCCGAATGCAGCGGCACCGACAGCGTTTTCAAGGTCAAAAAACAATAAGGACCCCCCACATGGATTTTCAATGGACGAAAAAGGACCTGCTGGATCTCTACGACCTCTCCCGGGACGAGATCCTGCACATCCTGAACACTGCCGAAGAGTTCAAGAAGGTCTCCCAGCGGAACGTCAAGAAAGTGCCTGCGCTCCGCGGCCGCACCGTGGTGAACCTCTTCGTGGAGCCGAGCACCCGCACGCGCGTCTCGTTCGAGCTCGCCGAACAGCGCCTCAGCGCCGACATCATCAACATGAACGCCGACGTGAGCAGTTTCCGCAAGGGCGAGACCCTGCTTGACACGCTCAAGAACATCCAGGCGCTCCAGGCCGACATCGTGGTCATGCGCCACCAGGCGACCGGCGCCCCGAACTTCCTCGCCCGCGAACTCAACATGGGCGTGGTGAACGCGGGCGACGGCGCGCACAGCCATCCCACGCAGGCGCTGCTCGACATCTTCACCATCCGCGAGAAGAAGGGCCGCATCGAAGGGCTGAACGTGGTCATCGTCGGCGACATCCTCCACAGCCGCGTCGCGCGCAGCAACGTCTGGGGGCTCATCAAGCTCGGCGCGAACGTTACCTTCGCCGGGCCCGCCACGCTCGTCCCGCGCGAATTCGAGCAGATCGGCGTGCGCGTCTGCCACAACCTCAAGGACGCCCTCGCCGACGCCGACGTCATCAACCTGCTCCGCATCCAGCTCGAACGCCAGCAGCGCGGCTATTTCCCCAGCCTCGGCGAATACTCCCGCTTCTTCGGCATCCACCCGGAAACGCTCCGGTACATCAAGAAGGACGCGCTCATCATGCACCCCGGCCCCATCAACCGGGGCGTCGAGATCGACTCCGCCGTCGCCGACGGCCCGCAGTCCGTCATCCTTGAACAAGTCACCAACGGCCTCGCAGTCCGCATGGCCGTCCTCTTCCTCGTCGCGGGGGCCCTCAAATGAACAAGAAAAACTCCTGGATCCTCAAGGGCGGGCGCATCATCGACCCCGCCAACCACATCGACCGCACCGGCGACCTCTGGATCAAAGACGGCCGCATCGTCGAACCCGGCTCCTTCGACCCCGCGCTCGACGAGACCGAAACGATCAACCTGAACGGGCTCGTCGTCGCGCCCGGCCTGATCGACATGCACGTGCATCTGCGCCAGCCCGGCAACACCGACGCGGAGACCATCCGCACCGGCACCATGGCGGCCGCCGCGGGCGGCTTCACCTCCATCGTCGCCATGCCGAACACATCCCCTTGCGCCGACAACGCCGGGACCATCCAGTACATCAAGGAATTCTCCGCCCGCGAAGGCGTGGTGAAGGTCCTGCCCTCCGGCGCGCTCAGCGTCGGGCGCAAGGGCGAGGAAATGTCGCCCGTCGGCAGCCTCAAGGCCGCCGGAGTCGTCGCGCTCACCGACGACGGCACCTGCATCCAGAACAACGAGCTGATGCGGCACGTGGTCGAGTACGCGGGGAACTTCGGGCTCCCCATCCTCGATCACTGCGAGGACAAATTCCTCGCCGGGGACGGCGTGATGCACGAGGGCTACTGGTCCGTCCTGCTCGGCATGAAGGCGATGCCCGCCGCCGCGGAGGAAGTCATCGTGGCGCGCGACATCATCCTCTCCCGCCTCGCCAACTGGAAGATCCACATCCAGCACGTCAGCTCCCGCAACTCCGTCCGCATGATCCGGGCCGCGCAGGCCGACGGCGTCCGCATCTCCGCCGAGGCCACGCCCCACCACATCGCGCTCACCGACGTCGAGATCAAAAAGTTCGACACGAACTACAAGATGAACCCGCCTCTGCGCGCCGAAGAGGACCGCATGGCGGTCATCGAAGGGCTCCAGGACGGCACGATCGCCGCCATCGCCACCGACCACGCCCCGCACACGCAGACGGCGAAGCTCGTCGAGTTCGACCACGCGCCGTTCGGCATCATCGGCCTGGAGACCGCGGTCCCCGTCGCGCTCACCGAACTCTACCACAAAAACTACCTGTCCCTGTCGCAGGTCATCTCCAAGTTCACGGTCGGCCCCGCCACCATCCTCGGCATCAACGCCGGAACGCTCTCCGTCGGCGCGCCCGCGGACGTCACGGTCATCGACCCGGAATGCGACTACGTCGTCGACGTGAACGACTTCTACTCCAAGTCCCGCAACACGCCGTTCAACGGCTACGCCGCGAAGGGACGCACCATGGCGACGTTCGTCGACGGCGTCTGCGTCTTCTCGCTCCTGAAGGAATCCGAATCCGACGAGGAAACCCGATGAGCTTCGACATGCAAGGTTTCGCCGCAATCCTGGCGCAGCGCCTCCCGGTACGTTCGGACTCCCCCGAAGGCACCGAGGCCGCCGCCGCCGCGATCGCGCGGCAGCTCCCGCCCGGCACGGTCATCGCCCTGCACGGCACGCTCGGAGCGGGCAAGACGGTCTTCGCGCGCGGATTCGCCCGCGCGCTCGGCATCGTCGAGCCCGTGAGCAGCCCCACGTTCACGCTCGTGCAGGAGTACCCGTTCCCCGGCGGCGTGCTGTACCACCTCGACCTCTACCGCATCGACAATTCGACGAACGCGCTGGCGTTCGGCGTGGACGAATATCTCTACGATCCGCGCGCCTACACGCTCGTCGAATGGCCGGAGCGCATCATGGACATCCTGCCGCCGCACACGCTGCATCTGCTGCTCCGCCCGCTCCAGGGCCGGGACCAGCGCGAACTCTCGCTCGCAGGGTTCTGATGCGGCGTTTCCGTTTTCACGTTACCGTTTTTACACAAGCCACAGTTTTTGAGCCACAGGAAATCCCCCGATCATGAAAAGCATCGTCATTGAAGGCCCCGCACGCGTCTCCGGCGTCATCACGCCCGGCGGCAACAAGAACGCCGCGCTCCCGATCATCGCCGCCGCCATCCTCACCCGCGACGAGGTCGTCATCCACAACATGCCGAAGATCCTCGACGTCGAGGTCATGCTCGACCTCGCCCGCGACCTCGGCGCGTCCGTGAAGCGCGAAGGCTCCACGGTCGTCATCTGCGCCCGCGACATCGACTCCGCCTCCCTGCCCCCGAAAAAATGCGCCGCGCTCCGCGCTTCCTTCATCTTCGGCGGCGCGGTGGCGGCGCGCTGCGGCGAATCCTTCATCGGACTGCCCGGCGGCGACTTCATCGGACGCCGCCGCCTCGATTCGCATTTCTACGGGCTGGAGAAGCTCGGCATCGGGAAGACGTTCGACCAGGACACCGCCGTGGTGCATTTCCAGCTCAAAAAAGACGGGCTTTCCGGCGCGGACATCTTCCTGGACGAAGCCAGCGTGACCGCCACCGAGCACATCCTGATCGCCGCCGTCCTCGCGAAGGGGAAGACCGTCATCCGCAACGCCGCCGCGGAACCGCACGTGCAGCAGCTCGCCGAGTTCCTGAACCTCATGGGCGCGAAGATCACCGGCATCGACTCCAACACGCTCTTCATCGAGGGCGTTTCCGAGCTGCACGGCGCGGAATTCACAATCGACGCCGACCACATCGAAGCCGCCAGCTTCCTCGCCATGGCGGCGGCCACGGGCGGCAGACTCGAGATCACAGGCAAACTGCCGCCCGCGCACTACTGGATGGCGAAACGCGTCTACGAGAAGTTCAACATCAAGTTCCGGTTCTACCGCGACCACATCATCCTGAAGCCGGACCAGAACCTCCGCGTGCAGAACGACTTCGGCAGCGCGATCCCGACCATCTCCGACGGCCCCTGGCCGCAGTTCCCCAGCGACATGATGAGCTGCATGATCGTCGCCGCCACCCAGGCGCGCGGCACCTGCCTCTTCTTCGAAAAGATGTTCGAGAGCCGCATCTACTTCGTCGACCGCCTGATCTCCATGGGCGCGAACGCCATCGTCTGCGACCCGCACCGCGTGGTCATCTCCGGCCCCTCCCCGCTTCACGGCGGCGAGATGTCCAGCCCCGACATCCGCGCCGGCATGGCAATGATCGTAGCCGCCACCATCGCGCACGGCAGGTCCGTGATCCACAACGCCGACATGATCTTCCGCGGATACGAAAACCTCCTCGACAAACTCCACGCGCTCTCCGTGAACGCAAAACTTGAGGAATCCTGACCCCATGGCATTCTCCAGACCGCGCCGCAAAGCCCGCGCCGCTCAGACCGGGCGCAAAAACGGCGCTTTCAGACAGTCGAAAGCATTCTCCGCCCCGGACGAAAAAGCCCCGGCTCGCGGAGCGAAAAACGCATCCGCGCAAAAAGAGCCCGACGGCGCCGCGGAGTTCCTCTTCCAGCACGCCGTCGCGCTCGCAGTCTCCAACGCGCAGCTCGAGGACAGGCTCGACGCGGAGCATCCGCACGAGATCCTGGTCCCGCTCGACTACGCCGACGAATGCCGCGTCAAGACCGACGCCGTCCGCTCCTTCTGGCAGGTCCACGGGCTCCCCGCGCAGCTGGTCCGGGAGATCGTCCCGTCGCCCGTCCCGCGCGGCTACCGCGCGACCTCCAAACGCCGCGTGTACGTGGCGCGCGGCGGCCAGCTCAGGTTCTGCATGGGCTACGGCGCGGAACGCGAGGAAACGCTCCGGTCCGCGCTGGAACCGGAGTCCCACAACGACGTTTACGCCTGGCTGCGGAAGATGCTCGCGTCGCCCGTCTACCGCGCGGTCGGGCGCAGCCTGAACTTCATCGTCATCCGCGGGGGCGCGTCCCGCCTGGCGCTGATCCTGAACTTCTTCCACCTGGACGCCGCGGTCATGCACAAGACGAAGCTGCTCGCCGAACACGTCCGCGCCGAACTCCCGCAGGTCGCCGCCATGTTCACGTTCCTGGACGAGACCCGCTCGGAATTCTACCTCGAATCGCGCGCCGCCGGGGCGCATCCGTTCAAGAAGCTCTTCGGCTCCGAGTATCTCGACCTCACCGCCGCCGGATGCAAGTTCCTGTACCCGCCGTCCGCGTTCTCCCAGGTCAACGAATCCATCCTGGACGCTTTCCTGCGCGAAGCGAAGAAGCTCCTGAAGCCCGGCCCCGGCTCCACCCTGATCGACCTCTTCTCCGGCTACGGACTCTTCGCCGTCGCGCTCGGCGACGCCCCGGAACGCGTCGTAGGCATGGACTTCAACGGCCCGGCGATCCACGCCGCGTCCGGCAACGCCCTGCACAACCGCCCGGACGCCGACATCGAGTTCGTCGCCTCGGCGGTCACGCCGTCCGCCATCGAGAACAAGCTCCCGCCCTGCCCCGCCGACCTCTGCGGCGCGGACGAGGAACAGCCCGAGGGCGAACTTTTCATCCTCGACCCGCCCCGGAGCGGCGTCCGCCCGAACGTGATCGCCGCCATCGCGAAGCGGTCCCCGGCGCGCGTCCTGAACGTCTTCTGTTCCGCCGACGAGGTCCCGCGCACGCTCAACGCATGGAAGCACAACGGCTACTCCCCCTCGGCGGTCCGCGTCTTCGACATGTTCCCCGGCTCGCCCAACGTCGAAACGATGGTCCTGCTGGAGAAGACGAAGAAAAAAGCGTCTCCCGCCAAAAACAAAACGAAATCCGGAGCCGGCCGGAAGCCCTTCCCCAAAAAGCAGGCCCCCGCGCGCAGAAAGAATAAAACAGAGCGGATTTAAAAATGTTTTTCAAAAAACATGAAAAGATTCTGGCTGGCATCCTTCTGGCGTTGATCTGCATTCTGGTTTCCGTGCGCATTTCAACGACATGGGACAAAAAAGGCTTTGTCGACGCGCGGTATTTCGTGGAGACATCCAGGCTGATCCTTCAGGGCATTTCCCCCTACACCCCGGAAACGAACCCCACACGATACAAGTACCCGATGCAGGCGCCCAGCATGTCCCTGCTGACGATGCCGTTATGCCCGCTTCCGGACCTCGCCGTGTTTCTTTTCTTCTTTTTCACCGGCATACTTGCCTTTGTCGGGTTCACGGTCCTGATCTTCGATTTTTACGGATTTCATCCGCGGGATTATCTGAAACCGCGCTGGAAGAATCTTCCGATATGGTTCGTGTTTGCCTTGATCCTCACCTCTTCTCCGTTCCTGTTTTCGCTGAGACACGGGCAGAATGCATGCATGACCGTCTTCTTCCTCTTTCTGGCGCTGCTTTATCCGAAGCGCGACGAGAAGGGAAACATCATTTTTCTCGCTCTGTCGGCGGCCATGAAGTATTCCCTCCTGACGATGCAGGCGCCCGTCCTGCTGATCCAAAAAAGATGGCGTCTGTGCGTCTTCTCCTTCCTGCTTTTCCTCTCCATGGCGCTTGTCACCGGGTTCTGGCTTGACGGGGTCATTCCCTCGATCAGGGATTATCTGCATCTCCTGATCGAGAACACCATGAGGGGAGCGAATTCCTATCACAACGCCAATTCCCTCTTTTTCGTCCATATCGGTTTTTTCACCAGCAAAACAGCCAACACACTGGCAAAGGTCATCCTGCTTGTTCTTTACGGCGTGACCCTGCGGATCATCCACCTGCGCGGAAAGAAGAATGCGAATGCCGGGACGGACGGGGACGGTACGCCGGGAGTGACGGCGCTGGAATGGGGAGCGTTCGCCGCGCTTACCATGGCGATCTCCTATCACCGGGTCTACGACGCCGTCCTGATCGTGCCGTTTCTGGGAGTCATTCTGCTGGAAACGTTGAAACGCGTCTACCTGGAAGACGATTCCCGGACATTCAATCTCTTCTGGGTTCTGGGGATCGCCGGGGTGTTCTTCCTCTGGACGTTCCCGCTGAGATTGTTTTATGAAATCGGAAGCTGGATCGGATGCAACATTCCCGCAGGACAGGCGGTTTTCGTGTATTCAAACAACCCCATGAAGGAACACTCGGCGATGTTTCCGATCTGCTCGCTGGGCATGCTCGCCACCGCCTGCTTCCTGTTTGCAATGGAGATGTTTCATTCCTCCGATTTTTCAACGGGGAAGAAGCCCGCGCAGGATCATGGCGGAGATCCGGCGGAAGGAAGCACGGACGCGATGAAGGCCGAGGCAGCGCCCGACAATCCTGAATAAAACAGTTTTTTAGTCAGGTTTTTACAATTTTCGCTTGAAATTCCATGAAACGATGGCATATTATAGAAAAATCCCGCTGATTTTCACGGAAACCTTACCGGAGTTTTACGTTTTATGAAAATATCGACCAAAGGCCGCTACGGTCTTCGCATCCTGATGGACCTCGCACTCCACCAGTCGGAAAAGCCGCGTCTGATCCGCGACATCGCGAAATCGCAGCAGATTTCCGAAAAGTACATCAGCCGCCTCGTGATCGCCCTCCGCAGGGCGGGCATGGTCCGGTCCGTGCGCGGCGTCAACGGCGGATTCCACCTCGCCATGAAACCGGAGACCATCACGCTCCTGGACGTGATCGAAGTCATGGAGGGCCCGCTGTCCATCGTCGACTGCGTGTCGACGCCCCGGGGCTGCGCCCACAGCCCGACCTGCGCGCCGCGCGAAGTCTGGTGCAAGCTCAACGAGGACATCCGCAGCCTGATGCGCGGCACCACGCTCGCCGACATCCTCGCGACCTACGACAAGCAGAACCCGCAGGACATCGACTACTGCATCTGAGACTTGACCGGTTTTCTTCCCCAAACAAAACACCGCTTTTCCGGGAGTTTTCCTGAAAAAGCGGCGATTTTCGTCAGGGAAAAAGAATCTTACAGCGACAGGTCGTCGTCATCCTCGTTGACGCGCGCCGTGCGCGGCGTCGTGCGGTTGCCGAGCAGACTGCCGGAACCGGAACCGCCGCCCGAGCCGCCGCCGGAGGAGCCTGTCCTCGAAGGAACCACGCGGAAAATCGGTCCGTAGGGATTGAATTGAGGGAACATATTCCCCTTCGGCTGTTCCGGCAGATCCAAAGTGGTACGGAAAAGAGTGAAACGGTCGGGATTCGGATCCAGCGGCTGATTATTGTCATCCAGACGTTCGATATAAAGCGCCTGATAATAGCTTCCACCCGGGATTTCAGAGATCAGGACTTCGATCGGATATACTTCGCCCTCTTTGACGGAGACAGGCAGGCCTTTTGCAAGGCCAATGGAACCGGGCGTGGAATAGACCTCCAGTTTCTGCTTTGAATAAAGAGAGCTTCTGCTGCGGATGCTCCTGTCGGTATCGCTGGCAAGCGCAAGACGGTTGCTGTCACTGCTGCCTGTCCAATACTCGCCGACAGAGTACGACGCATAGCCGTAATCCAAGACGATTTCCTTGTTGAAGCGGACAAACATCACATCATCCGCCGTTCCGACGAACCGGAATTTTCCCGTAAAAGGCGCGACCACGTTGCCGGAATAGATGCAGACCCATGCTGCAGGATTCACATTTTTCTCGCATTCATAAGCCTTTGGCGCTTCATCGGCATCAATTGATTCCGAAAAGAAACAGGAAGACCAAAGACGCAGCGGCGGACTGTAGTATTTATCAAGGGCAGTAAAATGCACGCGCCCCTCGTTGTCATAACCGCGCTGCCAGACGCCGTTCACAAAAGACCGCATGATCTTCAGAGTCGGTTCGACACGTTCCACATGCCATCCGCCAACCCAGCGGTCGGCATTGTAATCCTCGTTTTTCCGGCGGTCTCTCAATTGCTTCAGATCATAGAACACACCCTGGAGCATGCCCTTCGTATTGCCGCGTCCGTCGCCTTCGCCGCCGTCGCCCATGTCGCCGCCGCCCTTGCGCCCGAACGGCAGAACGCCCTGAAGCTTCAGCGAGGAATTGCTGTCAGGGATCGTCAGCGGGGTCGGGATGTCGATGTCGGTCATCATCTCCACGTCCGTCACGCCGACCTCCTCCATCTGCTGATTATCCGATTCGTAGCGGTCGAGCGAGGGGCTGGACGTGTCCATCACGGTCATGTCGGACGGCATCGGCTCCTCCTCGGGCGGAGGCAGCACCGGTTCCAGCTCCGTGATCTGGACCGGGTCGATGTCGTCCTTGACCGCGTTCGGCGCGATGAATACGATCGTGCCGAGCAGGACGAGCAGGAAGATATGGAATGCAAGCGAGAAGACCGGGCCCGTGACATGCTGGCGGACGATGTCCTTCCAGCTCGCCGGAGCCATCGCGGCGGCTTCCGCATCAAGTTCGTTTGCCGGATTCTGCGGCTGTTCGATCTGCATTGTTTCACCTCACGATAAAAAACACATCCCCGGGAACCCCATTCTCCGTGATGCCGTGTAAATCATCATTCCATAATTTATAGCACGTCCGCTCCGTTTTCAAGCTATTTTCTTTTTTTTATCCCATCTTTTTGGCAAAAAAAACGCACATTCCGAAAAGACGGAGCGCGGACAGGGGAAAACGGTTCTGCGCGGGATCCGGGATCAGAGCGACAGATCGTCGTCATCCTCGTTGACGCGCGCCGTGCGCGGCGTCGTGCGGCTGCCGAGGAGGCTGCCGGAACCGCCGCCTGAACCGCCGGAGGAAGCCGCATCGGCGGAACGCACCACGCGCCAGATCGGGCCGTAGGGCTTGAAATCGGGGAATCCGCGCTGCGTCGGGTGTTCCGGCAGATCCAGCGTGGTGCGGAAGAGCGTGAGGGTTTCGGGATTCGGCTCCAGCGGTTCGCCGTTTTCGTCCAGCTGTTCCACGAAAAGCAGCATGGAGAACTTTCCGCCGGGAACTTCGGAGATCATGATCTCGATCGGATACACTTGTCCCTCCTTCACCTCCAGCACAGGGCCTTTCGCGATGCCGTGGTTGCTGTCGAAGCTCGGGAAATACACGTCAAGCATGTGCTTGGAATAGATCACGCTGTCGGCGATCATCCGGCGCTGGCGTTCCGTCTCGGGATGCCCCGTCAGGATCCGGTGATAGGAATCGTCGAAATTCCCGCCGAACGTGTTCAAGTTCACGCCGAGCGTGGCGGAATACCAGCCGTAGTCGAACACGATCTCCTTGTTGAACCGGATCAAAAGGATGTCGTCGCAGTACCCGACGAAACGGAATTTCCCGCTGAACGGCGCGACCAGGTTGCCGGAGTAGATGCAGACCCAGCCGCCGGTGTTGACCTCTTTCCCGCACCGGAACGCCGCGGGCGCCTCCGTCGCGTTGATCTGCTGCGTGTAGAAACAGGAATTCCAGAGGCGCGTCGGGGAGCAGTAGTATTTGTCGAGCTCCGGATAATGCACCCTGCCCTCGTTGTCGTACTGCCTCCGCCAGGAACCGTTGATGAATTCCTTCAAAACCGGCAGGATCCTGTCGCGCGTAAAATCGTTTTCAACGTTCGGATTCCCCATCGCGTCCGTCGCCTTGCGGTCGCGCGTCTGCTTCAGATCGTAGAAGACTCCCTGCAGCATGCCCTTCAGATTGCCGCGGCCGTCGCCCTCCCCGCCGTCGCCCATCTTTCCGCCTCCGCCGGGCCGCCCGAACGGGAGCACGCCCTGAAGCTTCAGCGAGGAATTGCTGTCCGGGATCGTCAGCGGCGTCGGAATCTCAATATCGGTCATCACCTGCACGTCCGTCACGCCGACTTCCTCCATCTGTTCGATCTCGGCGGAGTCGTAGCGGTCGAGGTTCGGGCTGGACGTGTCCATCACGGTCATGTCGGACGGCATGGGCTCGTCTTCCGGCGGAGGCAGGACAGGCTCCATTTCCGTAATCTGGACAGGGTCGATGTCGTCCTTGACCGCGTTCGGCGCGATGAACACGATCGTGCCGAGCAGGACGAGCAGGAAGATATGGAACGCGAGCGAGAAGACCGGGCCCGTGGCATGCCGGCGCACGACGTCCTTCCAGCTCGCAGGAGCAGCCGGCGCGTCAATTTGTTCCAACGGGGGGTTCTGTTCGGTCATAGGTTCAATCCAAGGCAAAAGAGGGTTCATCCTCCGGGGCGGAATCGGGAGAAACCGGACCGTCGGACAGATCGTTTTTCATAATATACACGGTTTTGCCGGAAAAATCAATCCGATGAATAGAAAAAAGAAATCGCTAATCCGGGGAAACGGGGGCTTGTGTTTAAGGGGAACGTTAAAAAACTCCAGTCCGCACGAAAAAAGCCGTCTCCGCCTCGGAAAAGGGGAAACGGCTTGAACGGATGAATCCGATGAACCCCGGAAAAAACTTTCCGGGGGATCCGGCATGTCACTTTCCGTTGACGAGCACTTCGGCGATCTGAACGGCGTTCAGTGCGGCACCCTTCAGGAGCTGGTCGCCGCTGATGAAGATGTCGAGGCCGCGCTTGTCGTCGCGGGAGATGTCCTGGCGGATGCGGCCGACGAGCACGTCGTACATGCCGGTCGCTTCCATCGGCATCGGATAGACCTTGTTCTCGGGATCGTCGCGGAGCTGGACGCCGGGGGCCTTGGCGAGGATCTCGCGGGCTTCTTCGGGCGTGATCTCGTTCTCGAACTCCAGATTGATGGATTCGGAGTGGGCGCGCATCACGGGGACGCGGACGCTGGTGCAGGAGATCTTCACGTTCGGGAGGTGCATGATCTTGCGCGTCTCGTTCACCATCTTCATCTCTTCCTTGGTGTAGCCGTTCGGCTGGAAGACGTCGATGTGCGGGAAGAGGTTGAACGCGATCTGCTGCGCCATGACCTTGACCTCGGCGGGCTTGCCTTCGAGGATCGCGCGGGTCTGCTCCATGAGCTCGTTCATCGCCTTCTGGCCGCCGCCGGACGCCGCCTGGTAGGTGGAGACGACCATGCGGCGGAGTCCCTTCGCCTGATGAAGCGGCCAGACCGGGGCGCACATGATGGCGGTGGTGCAGTTCGGGTTCGCGATGACGCCCTTGTGCAGGAAGACGTCGGCGGCGTTGACTTCCGGCACGACCAGCGGCACATCGTCCTCCATGCGGAACGCGCTGGAGTTGTCGATCATGACCGCGCCCGCGGCGGTAACGGCTGCGCGGAACTGCTTGGAGATGGACGCGCCCGCACTGAACAGCGCAATGTCCACGCCCTTGAACGAATCCTCGGTCATCTCTTCGACCGCGACCGTTTCGCCGTGGAATTTGAACGTCTTGCCGACGGAACGCGCGGAAGCGAGGAGTTTCAGGTTCTTGACAGGGAAATTGCGCTTCTCGAGCGTGAGGAGCATTTCGACGCCGACCGCGCCGGTGGCGCCGGCGATCGCGACATTGACAGGATTAGCCATGGTTCGGGTTTCTCCAAATATCGTTAAATATGTGGTTGGGAACAGTTTCGATGATAAGTATATCCAAATACTATACAGCCGGATTCAGGCATTTTCAAGCACGGACCGCATTTTTCGGCAAAAAAAGACGGACCCGCATGGAGTCCGTCCGGAAAAGCATCCGTTTCGGGAAACGGTCAGGCTTTTTTCTCCGCGGGAGCGGCGGCCTTCTTCGCGGCTTTTCCGCGGGCGCGCTTCACGGGAGCGGCGGCCTTCTTCGCGGCTTTTTTCGAAGCCTTTTTCGCGGCTTTCTTCGGAGCGGGGAGTTCGCCGGGAGCCTTTTCCGCCACGAGCGCATACAGTTTGCGCTTTCCGAGCTTCGCGAGGGCGTTGAACGCCTCGATCTGGACGGTGCGCGGACGGTTCTTGCCGATTTCCCAGTGGCTGACGGTGAACGGAGTCACGCCGAGAAGAGTGGCGAGCGCCTTCTGGGAGAGCGCGAATTTCTTGCGGAACTTCACGAGGGATTTCGCGGAGAAACGGATCTTGCGGCCTTCCTGAACGGGAGCGGCTTCCGGAGCTTTTTCCGCGGCCGCGGGCTTGACCGCGACTGCCTGCTTCTTTTCCAGCTCGTTCACGCGCTTCTGAAGCGCATTGATCGTTTTCTTCTGCTCGTTGATCTTTTCATCAAGGGCTTTCAGCTCTTTACGCGCCAGACGACGCACTTCCTCCTGGAAGGTCTGTTTGAAATCGGGCATGGTGTTCTCCTTTCGATGAGAGAATGGTGTAGTATGACAAGTGATAGTAAAGATTAACACTGCTTTTTATTTCAATAAATATATCCCCGTTTTTTAGAAAAGCAAGTGTCAAATCCCCAAAATACAGTTTTTTTCCGCATTTTTTCTCATTTCCCCGTCTTGATATAATCTTTTTCAAGACGGAAAACAGCCGGCAGGCGGATAAATACTTCTTCCGCCCTTCAAATAAGACGAAGCGTCCCGAAGGAAAGAGGATAAAGAACCTTTTTTCAAAACCGGCAATGCGAAAAACGGGAAATCAGGACTTGCCGTTGCGCTTCCCGTCCGGGATCACCCATTTCCCGGCATCCACGCCGAGCGCGAGCAGCAGCATCTGCGCCCCGGAGAGAAGCATCAGCAGCGCGGCGGTCCAGGAGATGGCGGCGACGCCGATGAACGGCGCGACGACCAGCAGGACGCCAATCAGCATCGCGACCAGGCCGGGCATCGGCAGGATGAGCTGCCCGAACCGCTTCTGAACGGCAAGGATGCCCCAGACGCCGGTGACGATCAGCCACACGCCGACCGCGAACATGATGAACATGTCAAAGTACAGCGGATAGATCAGAAGCCCCGCCCCGGCAACGCCCAGCAGGAAAAAAAGAATCAGCAGCGAAGCCGAAACGCGCCCGCTGTTCCATGCCATCAGGAACGCCGCGACCGCGAACAGAAGGATGACGCCGCCGACGACCATCGTGACGGCGGTCAGGACGAAGACGGGATTGTACAGCCCGAACAGCCCAAGCAGGAACAGGATAAGCCCGCGAAGCAGCAGCACGGAGCGCGATGCGTGGAAAGAAAACATCTTCTGCGGGATCGTATAAAGCCTTTCCCAGGTCCGGTCTTTGTTCATTGCGTCAACTCCTTTTCTTTTCCTCTGCGGGCATCCGGCGTCGTCCGGGCCGGCGCGGCCCCGCAAATCGGTTCATTCGTTGGAATCCCTGCTCCTCTGTTTCCCGCCCGCGGAGAGTCCCGGCACGCGAAGCCCGAACACGAGGACCAGCATCTCCAGCCCGGAGATCAGCAGCAGGAGCGCGATCAGCCAGGAAAAGGCGGTCAGTCCGGCAAACGGCGCGACGATCAGCAGCAAGCCGATCACGATGGACAGGACGCCGGAACCGGACAGGATGATCCGGCTCGGCGAAACATGCGCGGAAAGAAGCTCGCCCACGCCCGTTGCGAACAGCCACACGCCGAGCACGACCGCGATCAGCACGTCAGCCTCCACGGGGCGGACGATCATGGCGATGCCCGACGCGCACAGCAGAAGCGACCAGAAAACGCCGGAAAAACGGCGGCAGGCGATCGAAAGAAAGAGCGCGCCCGTGGCGTCCAGCAGCAGGAAGACCCCCAGCACGATCGTCAGTGCGGCAATGCTGCCGACGGGGCGGAAAAGTCCGATCAAGCCGATGGCGGAAAAGACCAGTCCGCGGATCAGCAGAGCCGACCGGTTGGCATGGAAAAAGAGCATCCTGCGAGGGAAGATATAATTGCTTTCGTAGGTCGGTTCAGGCATGCGTTCCTCTCCGTATTTTTCCGGCTTCACGGCAAAAAAGATTGATATCTAATATACTCCGCAAGGCGTGCTTTTGCAAGCATGCATCGTCTATATTCACTTAAATTTGACCGTTTTACTTGATTTTTGTTCCGCGGACAGCTATATTTTCCCGTAAAAACCGGATTCCCCGTCATGACTCCCTGCCCTCACAACAAACATACGGACGCCTCGATCCCGCTCCTGATGCACTGCTGCTGCGGCCCGTGCGCGGCGGGGAGCATCGCGCCCGTACTGGACGACGGCCGCCGCATCACGCTCCTCTTCTCGAATTCCAACCTCGACACCGAGGCGGAATACCTGCGCCGTCTGGACGCCCTGAAGACGCTGGCGGATTTCTACGGGCTGCGTGTGGAGACCGATCCGTGGGACCATGCCGGATGGCTCGAATTCGTGTCAACCGTGCCGGATTTCGCCGCCTGCCCGGAACGCGGCGCGCGGTGCAGGAGGTGTTTCCAGTGGCAGCTCACGCGCACGTCCGTGTTCGCGGAACGCCTCGGCGCGCATTTCACCACCACGCTCACGCTCGGCCCGCAAAAGGATTCCCGCGTGATCCACGGCATCGGCGCGCAGTGGGGCGATGCGTTCGAGCCGTGGGACTTCAAGAAAGGCGGCGGCAATCTGCGTTCGCTGGAGCTCTGCCGCAAGCTCAACATCTACCGCCAGAACTACTGCGGCTGCGAGTTCTCCAAACACGGGAAAGAAGGCTGAAAAAAGCGTACCTTTCCCGTGCGCAAGCGAAGCTGAGCGCACTGCCCAAGTCAAGGACTTGTCCTTGTGCGCAAGCGAAGCTGAGCGCACTGCCGCAGTGGAGGACTTGTCCTCCCGGCTGCGAGTTCTCCAAGCACACGGCGGCGACCTGAACCGCGTTCGTTTTGAGGCTTTCCGTTTTTTTAAAAGCCCTGTAACGCCGCGCTTCTGAAGATTTGAACAAATAATATATACTTTTGACTAAAATCAATATGGCGGAATCGCTTTCAGACTGTATATTTTGACAAAACCGTTTTTTCCGAACATCACGCATCTTCAAACATCATATTTCAATTTGGAGGTACATCCATGAAACTCCCGGTCCGTTCTCTCTCCGCCGCGGGCGCCGCGCTCGCAGCCGCCGCCACGCTCACCGCCGCCGATTTCCACGACTGGGCGCCGACCCCGCCGATGGGCTGGAACAGCTTCGACTGTTTCGGGCTCAGCCTCACCGAGGCGCAGGCGAAGGAACAGGCGGAAGCCATGGTCAAACAGCTGAAGCCGTTCGGCTGGAACGTCTTCGTGATCGACCACCAGTGGTACAACGACAACCAGAAGGGATTCCAGAGCGACATCCGCCACACGTTCGCCATGGACGAATACGGTCGTTTCATCCCCGCCCCGGAACGCTTCCCGTCCTCGAAGGACGGCAAGGGACTGAAGCCGCTCGCCGACTACATGCACGAACGCGGCCTGAAGATCGGCGTGCACCTGATGCGCGGCATCCCGCGCCAGGCGGTCCGCGAGAACACGAAAGTGAAGGGCACGGACTATCACGCGCAGGACATCGTGAACATGCGCAGCACGTGCCCCTGGAATCAGGACATGTACGGCGTGGACATGAGCAAGCCAGGCGCGCAGGAATACTATGATTCCGTGTTCGAGCAGTTCGCCGAGTGGGGCCTCGACTTCATCAAGATCGACGACCTCTCCCGTCCGTACGCCACCGCCGAGATCGAAGGCATCCGCAAGGCGATCGACAAATGCGGCCGCCCGATCATCCTCAGCCTTTCCCCCGGCGACACCCCGATCCAGAACGGCGAACACGCCGACCGCCACGCCAACATGTGGCGCGTCTCCGACGACTTCTGGGATCGCTGGGAACCCCTCCGCGGCATGTTCGGGCGTCTGCACCGCTGGGAACCCTACCGCATCAAGGGCTCCTGGCCGGACGCCGACATGCTCCCGTTCGGCATCATCGAGTTCACGCGTCCGACCAACTTCACGCACGACGAACAGCGCCTGTGCTTCACGCTCTGGTCGATCGCGCGGTCCCCGCTCATCCTCGGTGCGGACATGACCAAGCTCGACGACTGGACGCTGAAGCTCCTCACCAACAAGGAGGTCATCGAGATCAACCAGAACAGCGAGAACAACCGCCAGCTCATGCAGGACGGCGACCTGATCGTCTGGACCGCCGACGTCCCCGGCAGCAAAGACAAGTACCTCGCGTTCTTCAACACCGGCACCTCCGAATACAACAAGTACGACCGCCGCAAAGCCCTCGCCGAAAGCCCCGGCGTCGGCCTGCAGGGCGTCCCGGAGGCCGAGATCACCGCGGACATCAAAGGATCGAAGATCCTCGCGCTCGCCGTCGTCGACAACGGCTTCGGCTCCAGCTACAGCCATTCCGCCTGGATCCAGCCCGAGATCTCCGGTCCCGCCGGCACCAAGAAGCTCGTCGACATGCAGTGGTCCTCCGCGCACGCCGGATGGGGCGCGGTCCGCAACGGCCTCACCAGCGACGGACAGGCGATCAACGGCATCGGCACGCACGCGCTCTCCCTCATCGTCTACAAGCTCCCGGAAGGCTACGACACCTTCAAGTCCAAGGTCAAACTCGTCGACAACAGCGATTCCCGCAACCGCCTGAAATTCCTCGTCCTCGACGAGAAGGCGTTCGAGCAGCCCTCCCCCGAAACCAGCGACATCAAGGTCAATCTCGCCGATATCGGACTTTCCGGCAAGGTCGTCGTCCGCGACCTCTGGGAAGGGAAGGAGGTCGGCACCGCCGAGGGCACGTTCACCTGCGAAAAGCTCCCGTGCCACGCCACGAAGCTCTACCGCCTCTCCCCCGCGAAGTGATCAGTTTTCAATCATAAGGAACCTGCCATGAAACGAATCGCAAAAACCGCTCTCCTCGCCGGAATGGCGCTCGCATCCTCCGCGCTCCTCGCCGGGAATCCGCTCCTTACCGACGTTTTCACCGCCGACCCGGCCCCGCTCGTGGACGGCGACACCGTCTATCTTTACACCACGCACGACGAGGCTCCGCCGCGCCAGTGGCTCGTCATGAACGACTGGCTCTGCTATTCCTCGAAGGACATGGTAAACTGGAAGGCGCACGGCCCCGTCGCCAGCAAGGACACGTTCGAATGGGGCACCCACGACGCCTGGGCCGCCCAGGCGATCAAGAAGGACGGCAAATACTGGCTCTACGTCACGCTCTGCGGCAAGAACCAGTACAGCGGACGCGCCATCGGCGTCGCCGTCTCCGACAAGCCGGAAGGCCCCTTCAAGGACGCCATCGGCAAGCCGCTCGTGTGGGACAGCATGACGCCCGGCCCCGTCGGCTGGGACGACATGGACCCGACGATCTTCATCGACGACGACGGCACGCCGTGGCTCGCGTGGGGGCATACCATGCTCTACGTCGCGAAGCTGAAACCGAACATGATCGAGCTTGACGGCGAGATCAGAATGATGCGCCTGCCGAACTACACCGAGGGGCCGTGGCTCTTCAAGCGCAACGGCGTCTACTACATGATCTACGTCTCCCACATCCTGAACGGGTTCAACGAAATGGCGTCCTACGCCACCGCGACCAGCATGGAAGGCCCGTGGACGCCGCGCGGAATCATGTGCCGCGACACGAAGAACTCCAACTGCATCCACCCCGGCGTCGCCGAGTTCAAGGGCAACTGGTATTTCTTCTACCTCAACGGCGCGCTCACACTCGCGAACGGCGAAAAGGGCGATTCCCAGCACCGCAGCGTCTGCCTCGATTACATGTATTTCAACCCCGACGGCACGATCCAGATGGTCGAGCAGACCGACAAGGGCACCGAGGCCCCGCCGAAGACCGCCGAACAGATCGCCGCCGCCGTCCCGAAGAGCGAGATCAAAAAGATCGAACCGTTCCCCTGCATCTCTGCCCATTCCCACAATAATTATTTCCAGCCCGTCCTCCGCACCGTCCCCGAGATGAACACGATGAGCGCCTTAGCCGAGAAAAAAGAAGGCATCATCGACCCGGCTGTGTACACCATGGAAATTCCGTTCCGCGACTGCACCGCGCGCTCCGGGTTCTATGAGAACGGCGGCTGCGAAACCCTCGGTCAGACTTTCGTCGTCCCGCGCAACATGGCTCTGAATGAGTTTCTAATCTACGTCGGTGACGGCGAGATCACCCGCGAACAGCCTCAGCATGCCATCAGGATCGCGCTCTACGACATCACCGGGACCGATCCGAACGCGGACACCTATACCGTCGGCGAGAACCTCATCCCGTCCGACAACGGCCAGTCCCCGTATTTCGTCTACACGCCGCAGGGGCCGGGCGTAGTCTCAATCAGTTTTTTAGGAAAAGGCGACAATATTGATAGCGGGATCATCCTGAAGAAAGACCACACCTACGTCTTCGAGCTTCAGGCCCCGCGCAGGACGTTCCCGATCAGCTGGTTCCGTTCCGAAAAGGACCTCTATCCGCAGGGCGCGGCCTACCGCGACCGCCGCAAGATCACGAACCGCCAACGCACTTCCGGCGATTTCGCTCTCGCGGTCGGACAGTTTGTAGACTGAAGTCCTTCCCCGTCCGGCAATTTCGCATTCGCAATCTCCACATACAGAGGGTGATCCCCCCCCCGCCCTCCCCGGCCATGTTTTCCTGAAACATGATCGGAAAACACAGCAAAAACCTCAAAGCTCCGGCAGAGTCGTCTCCGCCGGAGCTTTTTCTCTTCGATTCGACAAAAACGATAAAAAACAATGTTCCTCTCTTGATTTTTGCCCGGCGTGATATATATTATTGCCGTATATCAAAACACAGGAGGTCAACAATGGAAACCGCAAAGATATTCATGACCGGGCGCTCCCAGGCGGTCCGAATCCCGAAAAAGTACAGATTCAACACCGCCGAGGTGGAAATCCGGCGGCGCGGCAACAGCGTGATCCTCACCCCGATCTCGGGCAAAGACGCGCTGCAGGCATTTCTTGATCTGCCCGGCTGTCCCGACTTCAGGATCGACCGCGAAGACGCGCAGAGAATCCAGAAACGGGATTTGTTCTCATGAGCCGGTATCTGCTTGATACGGACATGGCGTCGTATCTCATCCGCGGGGACCGTCCAACCGTCACGGAGGCGTTCAAAAAGCATTTCCGAATCGTCTGTGTTTCCGCAATCACGCTCGCGGAGCTGCAGTACGGAGCCGCGAAACGCCGCAGTCAGGCGCTCACGAAAAAGGTGCATGCTTTCTGCGAGCTCGTCCCGTGCGTCGACTGGGACGCGGACGCGGCGGCGGCATACGCGAATCTCCGGACAAATCTGGAGGCCGAGGGGACGCCGATCGGGTCTATGGACATGCTGATCGCGGCTTCCGCTCTCGCCGAGGGTGCGGTTCTGGTCACGAACAACACCGCGCATTTTTCCCGGATCCGCGGGCTGAAACTGGAAAACTGGTGCGAGGCATAGGCTTTCGCACCAATTCTCCAATAGACAGAAAGCGTTCTTTGCTTTACGCCAGCAGTCCGGCGAAGATGTCGTCGGACGCCGCGACCGGGACCGGCGAGACGGCGGGATCGCACGAGGCCGGCATCGCCATTCCGGCGAGGTCCGCGCCGGAGAGCGTCATGAACCCGGCATCCGCGAGGACGTCCGCCGGAATGGCATCCGACGCGAAGGCATCGGACAGGACGGCGGAGTCCGCGGCGAAAGCGTCCGCGAAACCGGAATCCGCCGCGCCGGGCTTGATCCCGGCGCCGTTCCAGGCGTTCGCTTCCGCCTCGGGGTCAGTCAGCGCGTCCTTGTCCTGTGAGACATATTCGTACGACACGTTGTAATACGCGTTTCCGCCCTTCTTCGCGTTCGTGGACTTCATGCAGAGGTAGTAATCTTCGTCCTTGTCGAGTTTGCCGGAAAGCGTCGCGGCATACACGCCGTCCTGCTTTTTGAGCGTCTTCGACTGAATTGCCTTCAACGAATACTTTTCGCCCTTTTTGACGAGTTTGTAAAGCGTGAATTTCGCGGCGTCGTTTGCCTCGACGGTGAAACTCGCCGTCAGGTCCTGCGAGAGCTTGATCTTCGCATAGTCCGTATCGTCGTTGTGCCCGACGAAGTTCTTCCATTTGCCGCAGTTGACCGCGACCCTGTCCATTTGAACGGCTTTCGAGGTCAGGCCGAGCGAGATCGTCTCGCAGACGCCGACCAGATTCTTCTTCGAATCGACCAGGACATCGTTTTTCCGGTCGTCGGTCTTATCGTAGAAAACGGTGGAGGGGTCCAGCAGGATGTCGTAGTCCGCGTCGCCGCCTTTCGCGGCATTCGCGGAAGTCATGCAGAGGTAGTAATTGCCCGCCTCCAGCAGAAGCGCCTTGGTCACCGTCTGATACGCCGGTTCGCCGTCCTGACCGTACAGCGGATTTTTGGACAGTTTCGACGAGAGAAGCGATTTCAGGGAATACCGCTCCTTTTTCGGGCCGTTCAGACAGTAGACCGCAAACTTCGAAGCGTCCCCGGCTTTCACATGGAAGACCAGGTTCGCCGCGGTGTCGAGGCGGAACTTCTTGTAGTCGACCGCGTCGCCGCAGCCGACCCAGCCGCCGGTCACGACTTTCGAGGGCGCGGCTTTCAGTGTGCCGACCGTCTTGTTGTCGACCTCGCCGCCCGGGCCCATATCCTTGACGTTGCCCCAGTCGTCGGAGTTGTCGCTCTTCAGGAAAACTTTCTCCTGGTCGACGGACACGTTGTAATACGCCCGGCTGCCTTTCTTCTCGCTTGCCTCCATGGAGACATAGTAAACGCCGGACTCCAGCAGAAGCGGTCCGGTCGACGCGGTGTATTCCGCGGCTTTCGCTGTTGCTTTCTTTGCCGAAACCGACTTGACCGCCTCCACCTTGAATTCGCCGTCTTCTTCGAGCGGGACGGCTTTCCACACGGTGAACTTCGCGGAGCCCGTGGCGCCGACGGAGAAACTCAGCCTCGCGGACTTCTCCAGCGTGATCTTCGCGAAGTCCGCGCCGTCGCCCTCCCCGACGTAGTTCCTGTACGTTTGATTGTTGACTGTGATGGCAAGTTTCCGGTCCAGGAGGACGGGCGTGACGCCGGGTGCGGGTTTGATCGGGGTGGAATCCAGCTTCCGGGCGTACTCCGGCAGCACGTATTTGATCTTCGAGACGAAGAGGTTGTTGTTCCGGCCGTCGTCGGAGTCGGGTCTCGAATCGGTCCAGATCTCGTCGCCCTCGGCGTATGCCGCGACCGTGAGCGACAGGTCGCCGGACCCGCTGAGGTTGAGGGCGTATGTGCGGTCGCCGACGAGCGCCTTCGTGCCGATCATGACCGCGCCGAGTTTCGAGCCGTCCTTGCCGCAGATGGCGAAGATCTTCTGCTGTTCGGAACGGTATTCCGAGTCCAAACTCAGCGAGTAAGCCTTCGTCGCGAGCGCGTAGGAGCCTTTCGCCTGCGTTTCGGCGGAGACCGTGATCGTGTTGCGCAGTTCGCCGGAATTGACCGGGATCATGTTGTAATTGGTCAGCAGGACGGCATTGCCGCCCTTGAGCGCGGAGATGTCGAAATCGACGATGCCGCCGTCCTCGACGTACACGGTGCCGGTCCCGAAATCGAGCTGTCCGGTGAGCATGCCGCCGCCGGAAACCATGACGAAGCCGGAATCGGCCATCGAGACGCCGCTCGCGACGCCGCCCGACTCGACCGTGAGGTAGCCGCTGGAAAGCACGGTGTTGACCGCTTTTCCGCCATCGAACACGTCCAGCCCGGCGCTTCCTTTCAGCGTGACATGGGAGGCGACCGTGCCGGAATGCGCCGTGGCGCTCTGGTATGGGCCGCTGAGGACGAGGTCCTTGAAGGTATTCGGCTTGATCCTGACGTTCAGGTCGTAGTCCGGGTACAGGTCCGGCAGAAGGATGCTTTCGTCGGGAATGTACAGGTATCCGCCGTTCTCCATGACCGTGGTGTTTTCCGAATACGCGCCGAGGGTCATGGTCCCGCCCGAATGCACGGTGGCGAGCCCGACATAGTTCGCCTTTTCGAGGACCGCCGAGCCGCCGCTGTAAACGTCGATCCGTCCCGCCGCGCCCGCGCCGTATCCGTGGCCGCCGCCGAGCCCCAGGCTGCATCCGCTGGAGACTTTCACGAAGGCGGCGGACGCAAAGTCGACGATATTCAGCGTACAGCCGGGGGTCTTCATATCCCATCCGGTGTACCCGGCATACACGATGCCGTCCGACGTGGTGGAGGTCGTGCCGGTCTTCTTGATCTGGGTGCCGTTGGACGTTATGACATAGTCGGTCGGACGCTGGACGAACCAGGTGCCGCCCATGGTGAGCTGAAGGATCGCGCCGTTGGCGGCGTCAATATTCCCCGGCTGGGTGCCGAGCCCGACCGACAGGACGCCGCCGGTCAGGACTTTGTTGTCCTTGCCGGGCAAACTGCCGGACAGGAACGCCATGTGTCCGCCGCTGAAGACGGACGTCCCGCTGGCCGCGCCTTTCGGCCCGATGCTGACGTGCGCGCCGGAGTAGACATTGCATTTCGAGGCGACGCCGCCGGAGGAAAACAACACATAGTCGCCGCTGGTAAAATTATAGGTCAGAGCGGATTCGATCTCGTAATAAGGCATAAAACATCCTTTTCCGTGAACAACAGTTTTTGTTTTATATCACAAAAATAATATAGCACGCGAAAGAGTGATTTCAAGACAAAAACGGGACCGCGATGCGAACCGCGGTCCCGGAAGAAAAACGACTGTCGTTTCAGCCGGACGGAAAGAAGGGATCACTCCCATTCGATGGTGGCGGGTCCCTTCGGGCTGAGGTCGTAGAGCACGCGGCAGACGCCGGGGACCTCGGCGAGGATGCGGTCCGTGATCTTCTTCAGGACCGCCCAGTCGATCTCCGGCACGACCGCCGTCATGGCGTCGCGGGTGTTCACCGCGCGGATGATGACCGGCCAGTCGAACACGCGCTTGGAGTCGCGGACGCCCGTGGAACGGTAGTCCGGCACGACGGTGAAGAACTGCCAGACGGATTTCGTGAGTCCGGCGCGGTCGAACTCCTCGCGCAGGATGGCGTCGGATTCGCGGAGCGCGGCGAGGCGGTCGCGGGTGATCGCGCCGGTGCAGCGGACGCCGAGGCCGGGGCCCGGGAACGGCTGGCGGTTGACCATGGATTCGGGGAGTCCGAGGGCGGCGCCGATCACGCGGACTTCATCCTTAAAGAGGAGCTTCACGGGCTCGACGAGTTCGAAATGCAGATCGGGCGGGAGGCCGCCGACGTTGTGGTGCGCCTTCACGCCGACGCTTTCCACGATGTCGGGGTAGATGGTGCCCTGCGCGAGGAAATCGACGTCCGTGAGCTTGCGCGCCTCTTCCTCGAACACGCGGATGAATTCGCCGCCGATGATCTTGCGCTTCTGTTCCGGGTCGGAGACGCCCGCGAGCTTGTCGAGGAAACGGTCCGTGGCGTCGATATAGATCAGGTTCGCGCCGAGCTGGCTGCGGAACACCTCGACCACCTGCTCGCTTTCGCCCTTGCGCATCAGGCCGTGGTTCACGTGCACGCACACGAGCTGCTGCCCGATCGCGCGGATCAGGAGCGCGGCCACCACGGAGCTGTCCACGCCGCCGGAGAGCGCCAGGAGCACCTTGCGGGAGCCGACCTGCTGACGGATGAGGGCGATCTGTTCTTCGATAAACTTGTCTGCGAGTTCTTTCGTGGTGATGCGGACCATGTCGTCCGGGCGTTTGTTGCTGTCCATAGCGGTTTCCTCTGTTGAAAAAAAGGTGCTGCGCCGCACGGAAAAGGCTTCCCATGCGCGCGATAATTTAATCCAAATTATTATACTGCATTTTCCGCAAAAAATCAAGAAAAAAACGCGAAAAAGCCGCCGATGCGCCCGTTTTTCGATGCCGCCGCCGCGCGGACGGAAAAATGGCTCCGAGATTATCCCCTAAAAAACGAAACAATGCTTGAAAAGAGCCTGTTTCCGGTGTAAATTAATTGATTGTACTTTTCACCGACACACAGGGAAACGAATCCGAAACCATGGAAAAGATTCTGCCGCGCATCCATTCCCCGGAAGACCTCCGGAAACTCACGGGCAAGGAGCTTACCGCCCTGCCCGAGGAGATCCGCGAACGGATCATCGACGTGGTCTCCCGGAACGGCGGACACCTGGCGCCGAACCTCGGCACGGTCGAGCTCACCATCGCACTGCACATGGTGTTCCACGCCCCGGAGGACAAGATCCTGTGGGACGTCAGCCACCAGGCGTACACGCACAAGCTCCTGACCGGGCGCGAGAAGGATTTCGACACGCTCCGCCGGAAGGGCGGCATCAGCGGGTTCACGAAGATGGACGAATCCCCCTACGACTGCTTCGGGTCCGGGCACTCCGGCACCGCGCTCTCCGCCGCCATGGGATTCGAGGTCGCGGACCATCTGCTGAAGAAGGAGGACCGCGTGGTCGCGGTCGTCGGCGACGGCGCGCTCACCAACGGCGTCACGTTCGAGGCGCTGAACAATCTGCGGTCGACCTGCCGCGGGCTGATCCTGATCGTGAACGACAACAAGATGTCGATCGCGCGCAGCACCGGGGCGATCTCCCGCATCCTGAACCGCATCATCACGGCGAAGCTCTACAACCGCACGAAGACCGCCCTGAAATATTTCCTCCGCATCTTCCCGCACGGCGAGAACATGATCGGAAGCATCCGCGGGCTGGAAAGCTCCCTGAAAAGCCTGCTCGTGCCCGGCGTGTTCTTCGAGGAAATGGGCATCCGATACATCGGCCCCGTGAACGGGCACAACCTCGCCGAACTCATCCGCACGCTCCGCCGCGTGAAGGACAACGACCTGCCCGTGATCGTCCACGTGATCACGGAGAAGGGACGCGGCTGCAAGTTCGCCAACGAGGATCCCGAACTCTTCCACGGCATCGGCAGATTCAACCCGGAGACGGGCGAGCTGATCCGCAGCGCGGACGCGAAACCGACCTTCTCCGCCGTCTTCGGCGCATCGCTGGAAAAACTCGCCGCGCAGGACCCGAAACTCGTCACGGTCGCCGCCGCCATGGCGCTCGGATGCGGCATCTCCCACGACTTCATCCGCAAATACCGCGAACGCTTCTTCGACGTCGGGATCGCGGAGGAGCACGCCATTGCGTTCGCCGCCGGCCTCGCCGCCAACGGCTGCCACCCCGTCGCCGCCATCTACGCCACCTTCTCCCAGCGCGCGCTCGACTGCCTCTTCCACGACGTCGGGCTGCAGAACCTCCCCGTCCTCCTCTGCGAAGACCGCGCGGGCCTCGTGGAGGACGGCCCCACGCACCACGGCATCTACGACGTGTCGTTCCTGCGCGCCATCCCGAACATGGCGATCCTGATGCCCGCGAACGAGGACGAGCTCCCCATGATGATGGAAGCCGCGCTGAAGCACGCCTCCCCCGCCGTCATCCGCTACCCGAAGGGCAATTCCGGCAGGCCCGACGGCGATCCCGCGCCCGCCCCGCTCGAATGGGGCAAGGCCGCCGTCGTCCGCGAGGGCTCCGACCTCTCCTTCTGGTGCGCCGGACGCGAGATTTATACGGCGCTGGCAGCGGCGGACATTCTGGAAAAGAAGCACAATCTCCGCGCCGCCGTCGTGAACGTGCGGTTCCTGAAGCCGTTCGACGCCGCGCTCTTCCAGCAATACCTCGGCAAGCCCGTCGTCACGCTGGAGGACCACGTGAAACAGGGCGGTCTGGCGTCCATCGCCGCCGAACTCGCCGCGGGAAACGGGTGTCCCGCCCTGCTCTCCTGGGGCTGGGAAGCCGACGAGATCATCCCGCACGGCTCGACCGCGAAGATCCGCGAGGAACACGGATTCACGCCCGAAGCGATCGCCGAAGCCGTCGCCGGGAA
The DNA here is from genome assembly GCA_902780135.1 of uncultured bacterium. Classification (GTDB taxonomy): domain Bacteria; phylum Verrucomicrobiota; class Lentisphaeria; order Victivallales; family UBA1829; genus UBA1732. Next base: position 75,448 of record CACZEK010000002.1, on the reverse strand, counting down.
AATACTCTCCCTCCGCTGACACGCCGGGCATGCCGCCGGCGCGTCATTTACGCTCACGCACGGCAAAACCCCTGCCGGAAAAAAACGTTCTTTTTCGAGCTTTCAACTGGAAAAATCCGAAATCCGTGCTAAAGTAAAAGACGCTGTTTTTCATAACCCTGTGGTGTAATGGCAGCACAAGTGGTTTTGGTCCACTTAGTTCAGGTTCGAGTCCTGACAGGGTTGCCACCCCCACGAAGTGGGTCGAGTAGTGCCCGGCTGCGCTCGGGCACGAGGCAAACGCCTCGACTGCGGCGGTGCCCGGCTGCGCTCGGGCACAGGGACTTCAAGAAAAGCCGATTCCCGCCTCAAATCGGCGCGGAACAAACTTTTTTGAAAAAAATGTGCGTATCGAGCTTGATTTTTCCGGAACAAGTGATAAATTAATTTACATGCCAGATGCGGGCGTAGCTCAGTGGTAGAGCGTCACGTTGCCAACGTGATTGTCGAGGGTCCGACTCCCTTCGCCCGCTCCATTTATTTTAAACGCACAAAGGAGCACCGCGCATGAAGAAATCCCTGCACACCGTTTCCCTTTCGCTCGCGCTTCTCGCACCCGTTCTCCTCTCCTCCTGCGCCGATTTCTGGTTCGACTGGCGCAACCAGGACAATCCGCCGCCGGACACCCCCGCGGTCGACCCCGGCCCGCAGGACCCCGCGCCCGAGGCCGTCACGCTCACGAACGACCAGCTCGTCAGCTCCGCCACGCAGTCGCTGATCCTCGCGCTCACGCGCAAGGGGCTTACGGGGACGGGCATGTACTGCCCGCAGAACTCCATCTATGCGGACCGCGTGTTCCGTTCGCTGATCTCCGAAGCGATCGTCAGGAACGGGTCCGACTACTGCCTGACCGTCTCCGGTCCGACCGAGGAAGGCTTCGACATCGTCGTTTCGAAAGAGCTGAACGGCGATCCGGTCGTCCGCATCTCGAAGAAACGCCGCCAGTGAGGCGCGTCCCGCCCGCTGTCCCGGCACAATCCGTTGTCCATTTCTCTCCCATGACCGCCTCCGAACGCAACGCCATGCTGACCGCGGAGGACGACGCGCTTCTGCGCGACTGCGAATTCATCATGCAGAAAGGCACGGGGAACGGCGGCCAGAAGATCAACAAAACGTCCTCCGCCGTGCGCCTGCGGCACCGTCCGACCGGGATCGCCGTGTCCGCGAACGAGGAGCGCAGCCAGTCCCGGAACCGTCACATCGCCCTGCGGAAGCTCCGGTACGAGATCGCCGTGCGCGTTCATGCCGAACCGTCCGGCGCAGGCTTCTCCCTGCTCCCCGCCCCCTCGCCCGCAAACCATGCCCGCCTCATCCAGTGGACGGCGGAACTGTTCGACCGTCTGGCGGCGTCGGATTTCGACCTCGCCCGGACCGCCGCGCTCTGCGGCGCGAGCGTTTCCCAGCTCGAACGCGCCATGCGGAAATATCCGCAGGTCTGGCGGAGCTGGTCCGAATCGAGACGGAAAAACGGCGGCGGAGCCCGGGATTGAGGAGCTGCCGCCGCCGGAATGGCGCGCGTTATGTTTAAGAAAGGGAGTATTTACGGGTTGTAGATCAGCGGACCGCTGCCGTTGCCTCCGGTGTACCCCGGGAGGTTGCTTGTGCGGGAACCGGAACCCGAAGAGACATTCCCGGCGCGCACGGACCGCGGCGTGATGATGATCGGTTCCTGCGCCTGGGGCGCGGCTTCCTGAACGATCTGCGGAGCGGGTTCGGCCTGCTGTGCGGCGGCGGGACGGCTCTCCGGGGGCGGATTGCCCTGCGGACGCGCCTGCTGTTCGGGCGCCGGATTGTTCTGCGGCTGGGGTTTCGGCTGAGACTTCTCGGGTTCGCCGGCCGGCTCCGCATAGACCGGCTGGGGCACGATCCTTCTGGGCTGCGGACTCGGCTGTTCCTTCAGCGTGCCGATCATGGGCTGTTCGCCGGAACGCTGCGGCTTCAGCGTGCCGATCATGGGCTGTTCGCCGGAACGCTGCGGCTTCAGCGTGCCGATGATGTTGCTCCCGTGCGGTGCAGCCTGCTGAGCGGGCTGGGGCTGCGGTTTCGGCTGCGGTTTCGGCTGCGGCTGGGGCTGCGGTTTCGGCTGGGGCTGGGGCTGCGGTTTCGGCTGGGGCTGGGGTTGCGGAGCGTGTCCGGCATAGACGGTTCCCGCCGCGACGCCGAGCAGGCACACGGTCAGGGCCACCGCCGCAAAACGTTTCAGAGGCATGTTCATCGTGGTTCCTCCTTGAGAAAGCTGGTTTTTTTCCCGGACGGGAAACATAATACAAAGTATGACATTTTTAATAATTTACACCTCTGAATTGTTTTTGTCAAGCGATTTTCCAAAAACTTTATAAAAAAAGCGGGGCCGGGTTCTTCCGTTTTCGGCAGCATCTGCGAAAAAAAGACAGGATCCGCGCAAAAGGCATATTTTTTTTGATAAAACGCGCATCTTTTCCTTGGAACCGGGTTGCAACTGGCGGACGCGGGCTTATATTATCGGAAACGATTCCGCAAACAGGCGCGGACGCCATGCCATTTCAAACCATTATCCATACACAAAACGGACTGCGGAAGCGGTCCGTCCCAACCCGTCACAGGAGAAATCCATGAGCAGACTTCAGGCAAAACGCGGCAAATTCGTGTGGTACGACGACAGCCTCCCGTTCGAGGAGCGCGTGGAAGCGCTTATCAAGGCGATGACCGTGAAGGAAAAGGTCGGCCAGCTGCTGCACGACGCCCCGGCGGTCGAACGCCTCGGCATCCCGGCCTACAACTACTGGAGCGAATGCCTGCACGGCGTGGCGCGCGCCGGCATGGCGACCGTGTTCCCGCAGGCGATCGGCATGGCGGCCACGTTCGACACCGACCTGCAGTACCGCATGGGGTGCGCGATCGCGGTGGAGGCGCGCGCGAAGAACGCCGCCGCGCGCAGGTTTTCCGGCGACGGCAGCACGCCGATCTACCGCGGCCTGACGTTCTGGACGCCGAACATCAACATCTTCCGCGACCCGCGCTGGGGCCGCGGACAGGAGACGTTCGGCGAGGACCCGTACCTCACCGGCGAATTCGGCGCGGCGATGGTCCGCGGGCTTCAGGGCGACGATCCGAAGTACCTGAAACTGGCGGCATGCGCGAAGCATTTCTGGGGGCACAGCGGGCCCGAGGCGGAACGTCACCGGTTCGATGCGAAGATCGGCAAACGCGACGCCACGCAGACCTATCTGCCCGCGTTCAAAAAGCTCGTGACCGAGGCGAAAGTGGAAAGCGTCATGGGCGCGTACAACCGCACGAACGGACAGGTGTGCTGCGGCAGCGCGAAGTACATCCGGGAACTCCTCCGCAAGAAATGGGGATTCAAGGGGCATTTCGTCTCCGACTGCTGGGCGATCATGGACTTCCACCAGACCCACAAGGTCACGCCCGACCAGACCGCCTCCGCCGCCTACGCGCTGAAGAACGGCTGCAACCTCAACTGCGGCTGCTCCTATGAAAAGCTCCTCGACGCCTACAAAAAAAAGATGATCACGGATGCCGACCTCGACGACGCCCTGCGGCACGTGCTGATGACCCGCATGAAACTCGGCTGCTTCGACCGCGACGAACTCGTCCCGCTGGCGAAGACGCCGATCTCGAAAGTCCACTGCGCCGAACACCGCGCGATCGCCCTCGAAGCCGCGCGAAAGTCGGTCATCCTGCTCAAGAACGACGGCATCCTCCCGCTCAAGCCGACAGCGAAACTCAATCTCGCCGGTCCGAACCTGACCAGCCTCACCGCGCTCTGGGGCAACTACAACGGATTCTCCGACCACATGGTCACGGTCCTGGAGGGCATCGCCGCCAACGCCGATCCCGCCACCAGCTTCGAGCCGCGCAAGGGCGTGCCTCTGGACGGACCCGCGGTCGACCTCTCCAAACAGATCTGGCTCTACGACAAAAAATACCCGGTCGTCGCGGTCGTCGGGTTCGACGAATCCATCGAGGGCGAGGAAAGCGACAGCACCGAACGCAACACCATCGCCCTGCCCGACTCCCAGCGGTCCATGCTCGACTTCCTCTACAGGGAAGGCTTCAAGGTCGTCCTCGTGGTCATGGCGGGCTGCCCGGTCGACCTCGGCAAAGACGTGAAGAAGGCGTCCGCCATCGTGTACGCATCCTATCCCGGCGAGGCGGGCGGAACGGCAATCGGCGAAGTCCTCTTCGGCAAGACGTGTCCCTCCGGCCATCTCCCGTTCACGATCCCGCGGGACCCCGCGAAGCTCCCGGACTACCACGACTACAGCATGGCGAACCGCACCTACCGCTACGCGAAGAGCAACATCCTCTTCCCGTTCGGATTCGGGCTCAGCTACACCGAGTTCCGATACTCCGGCGTCCGGCTCGCCGGCTCCCTGGCGAAGAAGGGGCGCGTGACCGTCTCCGCGAACGTCACGAACGTCGGCGAACGCGCGGGCGACGAGGTCGTCCAGCTGTACATCAGCCACACGAAGCCCGGCGTGGAAGCCCCGCTCGTCGAGCTGAAGGGATTCCGGCGCATCCATCTCGAAGCGGGCGAAACGGCGCGCGTCGCGATCGAGGTCCCCGCCGACGAATTCCGGCTCGTCGACGCCCAGGGACGCTGGTTCATGCCGAAGGACGACGTCGAGATCTTCTTCGGGCACGACAGCCGCACGCTGGCGTCGAAGGTCCTCACTCTCAAACTCGCATAACGGCACGGCGGAACCGGCCGCTCCGAGGCTGTCCGGTCTTTTGCCGGACGGCCTTCCTTTTTTGCGGGAAAAATGTCCTTCGTGCTTGCAAAACGCGCGCATGTGCTTTATATTTAGATGGACTTTTTTCCAAAAAACTCAACACAAAACGGAGAATCCCCGCATCATGGACTATGATTTCACCGCCATTGAAGCGAAATGGCAGAAATACTGGGACGATCACCAGACGTTCCGGGCGACCGACGACACCACGAAGAAAAAACTCTACGTCCTGGACATGTTCCCCTACCCCAGCGGCGCCGGACTCCACGTCGGCCACCCGGAAGGCTACACCGCCACGGACATCTATTCCCGCTTCAAACGCATGAACGGCTTCAACGTGCTGCACCCGATGGGATGGGACGCTTTCGGACTGCCCGCCGAGCAGTTCGCGATCGAGACCGGCACGCATCCGTCCGTGACGACCGCGAAGAACATCGCGAACTTCAAGCGCCAGATCAAGATGCTCGGGTTCAGCTACGACTGGAGCCGCGAGATCAACACCACCGACCCGAAGTATTTTCGCTGGACCCAGTGGATCTTCCTCCAGCTCTACAAGAAGGGGCTCGCCTACATCGACGAGGTCCCCGTGAACTGGTGCCCCGCGCTCGGCACCGTGCTCGCCAACGAAGAGGTCATCGACGGCCGCAGCGAACGCGGCAACCACCCGGTCATCCGCCGCCCCATGAAGCAGTGGGTCCTGAAGATCACCGCCTACGCGGAACGTCTCCTCGCGGACCTCGACGGCCTCGACTGGCCGGAAGGCATCAAGGAGATGCAGCGGAACTGGATCGGCAGAAGCGAAGGCGCGGAAGTCGTGTTCCAGCTCGACGGACACCCCGGCAAGACGCTGACCGTGTTCACCACGCGCCCGGACACCCTCTTCGGCGCGACCTACATGGTCCTCTGCCCCGAACACGAACTCGTCGACGAGATCACCACGCCGGAGCACGCCGAGGAAGTCGCCGCCTACAAGAAGCGCACCGCGTCCATGAGCGACCTGGAGCGCACCGGGCTCAACAACGAGAAGACCGGCGCGTTCACCGGCGCATACGCCATCGACCCGGTCAACGGCGCGCGCATCCCGATCTGGATCTCCGACTACGTGCTCGCCTCCTACGGCACCGGCGCGATCATGGCGGTCCCCGCCCACGACGACCGCGACTTCGCGTTCGCGCAGAAATTCAACATCCCGGTCATCTGCGTGATCCGGCCCGACGAGGCAGCCGCCGCGAAGGACAAGGTCGATGTCGAAGGCGTGCTCGCCGGGAAAGTCTGCTGGATCGGCGACGGCCCGCTGATGAACTCCGCGAACGACGACGGGCTCAGCCTCAACGGCCTGCGCGTGAACGACGCGAAGAAGCGCATCATCGACTGGCTCGAATCGAAGGGCATCGGAAAGCGCACCGTGAACTACAAGCTCCGCGACTGGCTCTTCAGCCGCCAGCGCTACTGGGGCGAACCCTTCCCCATCATCATCATGGACAGCGGCGAGATCCGCATGGTCCCCGAGGACGAACTCCCGCTCACGCTCCCGGACATGAAGGACTTCAAGCCGTCCGGAAACGGCGAATCCCCGCTCGCGAACGCGACGGACTGGGTGGACTACGTGGACCCGAAGACGGGCGAACACGGCCGCCGCGAGACCAACACCATGCCGCAGTGGGCGGGCTCCTGCTGGTATTACCTCCGCTACATCGACCCGCACAACGACAAGGCGTTCATCGACCCCGCGAAGGAAAAATACTGGATGCCGGTCGACCTGTACGTGGGCGGCGCGGAACACGCCGTGCTGCACCTGCTCTACGCCCGCTTCTGGCACAAGGTCCTGTACGACCTGGGGCTCGTCTCCACGAAGGAGCCGTTCCAGAAGCTCGTCAACCAGGGCATGATCCTCGGCACGTCCTACAAGGACGCCCGCGGCGCGCTGGTCCCGACCAACCTCGTCGACCTCACCGGGCCCGAACCGAAGCACAAGGAGACCGGCGAAAAGCTCGTCGAGTTCCCCGCCAAGATGTCCAAGTCGCTCCGCAACGTCGTCAACCCGGACGACGTAGTCCGCGAATACGGCGCCGACAGCATGCGCCTCTACGAGATGTTCATGGGGCCGCTGGAGGCGGTCAAGCCGTGGAACACCCGCGGCGTCGAAGGCGTCTTCCGCTTCCTCAAGCGCTCCTGGCGCATGATCATGCAGACGCCGATCACGGACGAACCCGTCCCGGCGAACCTCCGCCGCCTGCTCCACGCCACGATCAAGAAGGTCACGGAGGACACGGACACGCTCAACTTCAACACCGCCATCAGCCAGATGATGATCTTCCTCAACGACTTCTCCAAGCTCGAAAAGATGCCGCGCGAAGCCGCCGAGACCTATGTCCTGCTGCTCGCCCCCTACGCCCCGCACATCGCGGAGGAGATGTGGGAAGGCCTCGGCAAACAGGCGCCCGTCTCCCTGGCGCAGTGGCCGGCCGTCGACGAAGCCCACCTGCAGGTCGAGGAACACGAGATCCTCGTGCAGGTCTGCGGCAAGCCGAAAGCCCGCATCATGATGCCCGCCTCGCTCTCCGTGGACGAGATGCAGAAGAAGGCGCTGGAGGACCCCGCCGTCGCCGCCGCCCTCGCGGGAAAGACCGTCGTGAAGGTCATCGCCGTCCCGGGCCGCCTCGTCAACATCGTAGCAAAGTGATCCGCCCATGACCCCCGAACAAGATTACATCGCACTCTTCGAACAGTACGAACCGGTCTGCATCGACCTCGGCCCCGGCGTCATGACCGACCTGTCCGCCGAGTTCCTGCTCTCCGAAGACAAGCCCGTCGTCACGTTCGTGACCGGCGGCAAGTCCCTTTCGAAATCCGGCGCGCGCGCCGACATGACGAACATGGTGCTCCACTACGAATTCGAGTCCCGCATCGTGTGCGACATCCCGGCGGAACCCGACCTGGACGACGTCGCGCGCATCCGCGACGCCATCGAACAGAGCGCGTCGTCGGAAGTCGTCGCCATCGGCGGCGGCAGCGTCCTCGACGCCGCGAAAGCCGCCTGGGCGGCATACCAGGCCGGGCTCGACGTCTCCGAGTTCTTCGGCTCCGGGAAGATCTCCGAACGGTTCCCCGGCAGGGAGTTCAAGCGCATCATCGCGATCCCGACCACGGCGGGGACCGGCTCCGAGGTCACGCCGTACGCGAACATCGTCGACCGCGCGGCGGGCGTCAAACGCCTCATCGCCGACAGGCAGATCATCCCGCGCATGGCGCTCATCGACCCGTATTACGGGCGCTCCATGTCCGACAGTCTCACCGCGGCGACCGCGCTCGACGCGCTCACCCACTGCATCGAGTCCCTGCTGAACACCGGTTCGCCGGAAACGAAGTTCGCCACGAACGCAAACGCGGTCTATGCGGTCCGCCTCATCAAGGACTATCTCCCCCTCGCCTTCCGCGACCCGGACGACGTCAACGTCCGCGAACGCCTCTGCGCCGCCGCGACCATCGGCGGCATGCAGATCGCGGAACGTCCGACCTCGCTCCCGCACCTCGGCAGCTTCTCGTTCTACGGCCAGATCCCGCACGGGATCGCCGCCTCGATGCTCCTGCCGCCCTTCTGGCGCTACTACCTCGCGGAAAAAGCCGTCGCGGAACGCACCATGCTGCTCGCGGACGTGTTCCCGTCGGAGGCTCCGCAGAAGACGCCGGACGACGTCGTGAGCGCCGCCGCGGCGTTCATCGCGAAGTACGCGGGCGCGCCGAAACTCTCCGCGCTGCCCTGCTTCGACGCCGCGATGGTCGACAGGATCGCGTCCGACGCGGTCAAGAATCCGATCAAACTCGCCTCGGCGCCGCGTCCGGTCGCACCGGAAAACGCCGCCGAAATCATCTCCGGGATCCTGAAGAAGGAGCTTTGACCATGAAAATCGTGTTCGCGCCCGACAAGTTCAAGATGTGCATGAAAAGCGCCACGGTCTGCCGCGTGCTCCAAAAGGCTTTCCGTACCGTCTTCCCGGACGCCGAACTCGTTTCCGTTCCGGTCTCCGACGGCGGCGAGGGCATGACGCGCACGCTGGCCGCCGCGCTCCACGGCGAGATCCGCACGGTCAGGGTCACCGGACCGGACGGCAATTCCGTCGAAGCCGAATTCGCGCTCATCAACAACGGGCTGACCGCCGTCTTCGAAATGGCGTCCGCCAGCGGCCTCTACCTCGTGAAACCGATCAAGCGCGACCCGATGACCGCCACGACCTACGGCACGGGCGAAGTCATCCGCGCGATCCTGGACCTCGGCGTCCGCGACATCCTCATCGGACTCGGCGGGTCCGCCACGGTCGACGGCGGCGCGGGCATGGCGCAGGCGCTCGGATACAGCCTGCTCGACCCGCGCGGCCGCGAGCTTCCCCGGGGCGGCGGCGCGCTCCACATGCTCAACCGCATCGCCATCGCCGGCGCCGACGTCCGCCTTCAGGAAACGCGCATCACAACCGCCTGCGACGTCCGCAACCCGCTCTCCGGCCCCCTCGGCGCGGCGCAGGTCTTCGGTCCGCAGAAGGGCGCCACGCCCGACATGGTCGCCAAGCTCGACCACAACCTCCGCCACCTCTTCTCCGTCTGGGACCGCCAGTCCATGCTCCTGCCGAAGGAAATGCCCGGCGACGGCGCGGCGGGCGGACTCGGCGCGGGCCTCCGCGCGTTCTGCGGCGCTCAGCCGAAATCCGGCGCGGAGCTCGTCCTCGACGCCATCTCGTTCCGCCGCCAGATCGCGGACGCGGACCTCGTCGTGACCGGCGAAGGCCGCACGGATTCCCAGACCGCCGAAGGCAAGCTCTGCAGCGCGGTCGCCCAGGCGGCGCACAGGGAGAACGTCCCCGTCCTGCTGCTCTCCGGCGCGATCGAAGGCGCCCCGGAGGAACTCGCAAAGACCTACGATTTCGCTTTCAGCACGTCCACCGGACGCCGCACGCTCGAAGAAGCCATGGCGGCAGCCGCGGACGACCTCTACTTCACGGCGGTCAACGCCGCCAGGCTTTTCCGGAACGGCACACGCGCATGAACACGGCATCCGACACTCCCGCACGCACCGGCATGGTCCTGATCCTCTCCGGACCCAGCGGCTCCGGCAAATCCACCATCTACAAAGCCGCCATCGGCGGCCTCGGCGGCATCGAGTTCTCCGTGTCCTGCACCACGCGCCAGCCCCGCCCCGGCGAGGTCGACGGACGCGACTATCATTTCATCTCCCGCGAACAATTCGACGCGCTCGTCGCGGAGGACGCCTTCGCGGAACACGCCGAGGTCCACGGCAACTGCTACGGCACGCTCAAATCCGAACTCCTCGGCCGCGTCCGGCGCGGGATCGACGTCCTGCTCGACATCGACGTCCAGGGCGCGGCGCAGCTCCGCGCGCTCTGCGCCGGCTCCGACGAATTCTGCCAGGCGTGCGAGTTCATCTTCATCATGCCGCCGTCGTTCGAGGAGCTGGAACGCCGCCTCCGCGCACGCGGCACCGAAACCGAGGAGTCCATCCGCCGCCGCCTCGCCAACGCGAAGGGCGAAATGGACCATGCGAACGAATACGACCATATCATCGTGAACGACGACCTCGGCCGCGCCGTGAAGGAGTTCACCGAACTCATCCTCGGCCTCCGCAGCCACCCGAAACGCAGACGCACCGTCTGACAGACAACCACGGAGTACGCACATGAACGGCAAAAACATCATCCTCGGCGTCACGGGCGGCATCGCCGTCTACAAGTCCGCCGACCTCTGCTCCAAACTCGTTTCCGCCGGATTCGACGTCCGCGTCGTCATGACCGCCAACGCGCTCCGGCTCATCTCCGACCGAATCTTCCTCACGCTCTCGAAACACCCCGTCCTGACCGACCTCTTCTCCGGACTCCAGCCGCGCCCCGAACACGTCGACCTCGCCGAATGGGCGGACCTGCTCGTCGTCGCGCCCGCCACCGCGAACTTCCTCGGCAAATACGCAACCGGCATCGCCGACGACGCCCTGACCACCGCCGCGCTGACCTTCCGCGGCCCCGTGCTGCTCGCGCCCGCCATGAACGAAAACATGTGGAACAGCCCGATCGTGCAGGACAACCTCGCGAAGATCGTGGAGAAGCTCGGCGTCCGCACCGTCGGGCCCGACACCGGACACCTCGCCTGCGGCACGTCCGGCAAGGGACGGATGGCGGAGCCCGCCGACATCCTCGAAGCGGTCAAAAAGACGTTCTCCGCATGAACCTGCTGATCGTCGAGGAACGCGACCTGTCGCCCGAACGCGAATTCACGGTCGGCGGAGAACACGCCGAACACATCTTCTGCATCCTCCACGCGAAGCCCGGCGACGTCATCCGCGCGGGCGTCCTCGGCGGCGGCATCGGCACGGCGCGCATCCTGGAAACGGCCCGGCATTCCGCCCGGCTCCGGCTGGAGGACACGTCCAGTCCGCCGCCCCCGCCGTCGAACATCCTCCCGGTCATCGCCCTGCCCCGTCCGCAGAGCTTCAAGAAAACGCTCCATTTCATCGCGTCGTCCGGCATCCGCCGCGCCGTGTTCTTCCACGCCGCGAAGACCGAGAAAAGCTACTGGACCAGCTCGTGCATGGCGCCGGACGCGATCCGGTCCGTGCTGATCGAGGGGCTGGAACAGGGCTGCACGACCGTCCTGCCGGAGCTGACTTTTGTACGCTCCCTGCGCGAGTTCTTCGGCTCGGGGCTTTCCGCCCGGCTCACGGACGGCGCGGCCGCGATCATCGGGCATCCCGTCGACGCCGCGCCCTGCCCCGTCGCGCTCCCCGGCAAAGTCGTGCTCGCGATCGGACCCGAGGGCGGGTTCACGCCGGACGAAGTCGCCGCGTTCCGCGCCAACGGCTACGCGCCCGTCACGTTCGGGCCTCACATCCTCCGCGTGGAGTTCGCGCTGTCGTTCCTCGCCGGACGCCTCGCATCCGCAGAGCCAAACGCATGAAAACGCCGGAAAAATCCCCCTCCGGTTCGGGCGTGAACCTCACCGCCGCCGGCCTCGAACACGCCATGCTCGCGCAGGCGAATCCCGCCGACGCGAAAATCCTCATGTCCTTTTTCAAGACGGGCAAAGGGCAGTACGGCGAAGGCGACAGGTTCCTCGGCATCCGCAATCCGCTGACCCGCCGCACGGCGAAGGTGTTCCGGGGTCTCCCCGTCCGCGAGGCGGTCCGCGCCGCGCATTCCGAATGGCACGAGATACGCCTCTGCGCCCTGCTCATTCTGGCTGACAAATATCAGTCGAAACCGACGGAAGAAACGGAACGCGCCGCCATCTTCGAACAGTATGCGCGCCTCGCCCGGGGCGGATTCGTCAACAACTGGGACCTGGTCGATTTGACCGCGCCGGACATCACCGGGGCATACGCGTTCGAACACGGCGCGGACACGCTGGAACGCTTCGCCGCGTCCGGGCATCTCTGGGAGGAACGCATCGCCGTCCTCTCCATGTTCCCGTTCATCCGCGCGAAACAACTGGAAGTCCCGTTCCGCATGGTGGACCGGTTCCTGCCGCATCCGCACGACCTCATGCACAAGGCGTGCGGCTGGATGCTGCGCGAGATCGGCAAACGCGACCGCGCCGCGCTGACAGCCTATCTGGAGAAAAACAAAGCGGTCATGCCGCGCACGACGCTCCGGTACGCGATCGAGCATTACTCCGAGCCGGAGCGCAAGGCGTTTCTGGCACGATAGACGCCCGACGCCCCGTGCCGTCGCAAAGCAAGGCATTATTTCAGCACGGCTTGCCGTGCGCGAGCGGAGCCGCGCACTACTCGGACACCCCTTTGGGGTGCTGGTCGAACGCCTTCGCCGCCTCGGCGAGCAGTTCGCGGATATTGAGGTGCTGCGGGCAGACTTCCTCGCACTTGCCGCAGCCGACGCACTCCACGGCGTCCTTCTTGCCCAGGTTCGCGACCGCCCAGAATATCTGCACCTTCGCGCTCTCGACGTTGCGGTACAGCGTGAGCAGGTTCCGCCCGTTGAACGTGCCGGAGATGCCGATGTTCATCGGGCAGACTTTCGCGCAGTAGTCGCAGGAGGTGCACGGGATCATCGGGACCGCCGCAAGCGCCTTCTGCGCCTCGGAGATCGTGGCAATATCCGCGTCGGTCAGCCCCTTGAAATCCTTCATCGACTTCAGATTGTCGTCCATCTGCTCCGGCGTGCTCATCCCGGACAGCACCGTGATCACGCCCGGCAGGTTCGCGCCGAACCGGATCGCCCACGCCGCGGGAGAAATGTCCGGGTTCGCGTCGCGGAGGATCTTCACGACGGATTCCGGCGGCGTCGCGAGCATGCCGCCCTTCACGGGCTCCATGATGACGACGGGCTTGCCGTGTTTGCGGCAGACCTCGTAGTTCAGGCGCGACTGGATGAACTTGTGGTCCCAGTCGGCGTAGTTGATCTGAAGCTGCACGAACTCCGCCTCCGGGTGCTTCGAGAGGATGTCGTCGAGCTGGTCGGCTGTGGAGTGGAACGAGAACCCGACGTGCCGGATCCTGCCGAGCCGCTTCTGTTCCAGCACATAATCCCACAAGCCGAGGTCCTCGAACAACGCGCTGCGGTTGTCGCCGAGGTTGTGCAGCAGGTAAAAATCGACGTAGTCGGTCCCGAGGCGCTTCAGCGACGTCTCGAACTGCGCGATCGCCGCCTCGCGCGTCTTGTCGTCCACCCATGCGGCGTTCTTCGTCGCAAGCTGGAAACTCTCGCGGGGGTAGCGTTCCACCAGCGCCTGGCGCGTGGCGTCCTCGCTGCCCTGGTAGATCCACGCCGTGTCAAAATAGGTGAACCCGGCGGCAAGGAATTTGTCGACCATGATCTTTGTCGTTTCGATGTCGATCGCTTCGCCGTTCTTTGGCAGGCGCATCATGCCGAATCCGAGTTTCGGAATCTCTTCGCCGAGGTACTTTCCCATGGGTGGTTCTCCTGTGTTGCATGGTGTAGGGGATGGTTTCGGGGTTTCGCCTCTTACCATAGCACATGGTTCCGCATTCTGTCAAGCTTCTTTCGGAAAAAAAACGGAAAAACAACGCGAAAAAGGACGGACGCGCCGTTTTTTCCGTGCCGGACGCCGCCCGCGGGGATTTGTTCCGCGGAGCTCTCCGCGCCGTTTTCCGGGCACAGGAAACGTTATTAACGTTGTATTTTATAAAACAGAGGGAAAAACTGCCGTTTTTCGTCCCGTCGCGGGTTGATTCCGGGATGGACCGGAATTACATTATACGCAAAGAAACAAACCGGGAGTTCCAGTCCGACTATGAAACGCACAAAAACCAGTTTCCTTTGCACGTTCCACAGCTTCACGCTGATCGAGCTTCTGATCGTGATCGCCATCATCGCGATCCTCGCCTCGCTCCTCCTGCCCGCGCTCCAGTCCGCCAAGCGCACCGCCCTGACGGCGGGATGCGCCAGCAACCAGCGGCAGCTGATGGTCTGCGCGCTCCAGTACGCCGGCGACACCCAGTACGTCACCCCGGCGAAATCCGGCGGCGGCAACAACGATTCCCTCTGGGAACGCCTGATCCTGAAATACACTCCGATGAGCAACCTCGACGTCGGCTGGAAAGGCGTCCCGCCGTGCAAGGGCAAGTCCGAATTCGTCAGCCTGAAGCTTTTCCAGTGCCCCGCCGACAAGGAGCCGCGCAACAAGAGCGTCTCCGCCGGGATGCCGGTCCGCACCTACGCCATGAACCATTCCCCCGGCGGCAGCACCACCAACGACGAGAAAGTCGGCGACAAGATCGGCGGACAGTCCATCTGCAACGACAGCAACGACGGCATGGGATTCTGGGTCGGGCTGAAATACGCCAAGATCCCGATGCCGTCCCGCATGATCTTCTACGCCGAATACGTCCCCAGCGCAAACCACAGCCGCTCCAACCGCACCGGGTTCCTCTCCGCCTGGTGGTCCTCCATCTCCTGCCCCGCCCAGCAGTCCGAAGCCTGGGGCGGCGACGAGTCGGCAAACGGGAATTCGTCGTTCGACGCGACCACCACGCTTCACAGCCGCATGTGGAACTATGCGTTCGCCGACGGGCATGTGAAACTCATGTATCCGCGCGCCACCATCCGCAAGGACCAGGCGCTGAGCCGCTGGAACGCCGGAAACTACTGGTCCATGCGCCTCGACGACGACAACACCTGACTCCCAACCGATTGCAAAGGTCTCCATTATGGCATCGAAACAAGGCTGTTTTCTCAGGCTCCTGAAAGTCCTGTGCATCCTCCTGATCGTCCTGATCGTTCTTGGCATCTCGCTCTTCCTCCTCGCGACCGGAGCGCCGGTGTCCTACCCCGCCCCGCGCGAAGACGCGGGCGTCATCGCGAACGTCATCACGCGCCTGGCGCGTTCGCTGGTCGACAAGGAGGGCCGCGTGGTGGAGACTGCCGTCCTGCGCCTCAGCAAAAACGAGGTCCAGACGCTGCTGAACGCCGCCATCGCGAGATCCAACGACGACAAACGCGAATCGCTCCCCTACGCCGCGGTCTGGGACGAGGGAAACCTGCACGTGCACTGCTCCATGCCTCTTTTCGCCGGACGCGCCGCAAACCTCGCCTTCGAGTTTTCCCCGTTCGTCGAGGAAGGCGTCCTCGCGCTGACCCCCGGCGGCGGCTCCGTGGGGCATTTCCCCCTGCCCGGCGGCGCGCTGGACTACGCGGCGAAGAAGCTTGAGCGGATGGCGATGGACAACGATTCCACGCGCACCGCGCTCTCCGCGTTCACCCGCATCGAACCCGGCGACGACGGCACGCTGCTCCTGATGTTCGACCCGCGCGACGTGAACACCGTCGTCCGGGTCCTGCGTTCCGCCGGTTCGCCCGCGGATGGGGACGGCGAAAACGGCGAAAACGGCAGCGGCGTGGACGAAGAAGACGAAGAAGAAGATGAGGAAATCGAAGAATAATATAAAAAAAATTGTTCTTCCTCTTTTTTTTGCTAAGATTTTCTTCCTGTCCGCGTCAAACTGTCAGAAACGAACGAATTCAACCAAAAACTTTTCATCGTCCGGCAGCATCCGGCGGGGTCGGCGGCTCCTGTCCCGTTCCCCGGCAATGCCCCGGACCACCAGAGAAAGGATTTTCCCATGAACCGAAACATCCGCTTCCTCCTGACCGCGGCGGCTGTTCTCCCGGCGCTCTTCGTCGTCCCGGCGGCGTCGGCGCAGGACGAGAAACAGCCTGCCGAAACGGCGCAGACTCCCGCAGAGAAAGAGACGATCGCCAAGATCCGCAAGCTCATGGAAGAGGGCAACTACAAGGAATCCGCCGACGCCGCGCGCGCCGCGCTTGAGGCGATCCCCCCGAAGTCCCAGAGCGAAGCCGTCGGCCCGATCTGGAGCATGTACCGCACCAGCCTGGTCCGCAACAACCGCGTGAAGGAATACGACGACGCCTATGCGTTCGTGACCGCGCGCTTCCCGAAGAACGTCTCCCTCGCCGCCGAGTTCAACGCATCCGTCACGACCTACGGCTTCTTCTTCAACAACACCTTCACGCGCGGCCCGAACCGCGGCAACGCCGGACGCCGCGTGTACAGCACGGAACGCGACCGCGTGCAGAACCTCCGGTTCATGGCGTCCGCCTCCGAAGAGGCGAAGAACGTCTCCAAGCCGCTCCAGATCAGGTTCTACCGCACGCTCGCCGCGCTGCTCCTCCGCAACCACACCGGCGGCCAGTCCTTCAAGCTCCAGACGCTCACCGACCTGACCGATCTCCCCGACTACTCCGACGGCGATTTCGGCAGCTCCTCGCGGCCCCCGGTCAACAAGGACGGCTCCCCGGTCCTCTATTCCTGCCCGAAGGATTTCGCCTCCGCGAAGAGCGACGGCGAACGCGTCCGCTGGGCGTTCGAGCAGGCGATCGCGCTGGGCGACTACCGCAGCAAATACGAATGGGCGTCCTTCCTCGCCAACGAGTTCGACTTCTCGCAGATCAACTGGGACGTCCGCAACGAATACCAGACCTCCGACAAGTACCGCGATTTCCTCTATGAGATGAAGGACGTCGAGACCGTCGCCGAGCTCGCCGACGGCATCCGCAAGATCACGCTCCCCGAGGAGTTCAGCTATTTCCGCATCTTCAAGGAACTCGCCAACGACGACAAGGCGGGGCTTTACAAACAGCAGGCGGCGTCCCAGCTCGGCGGGCTCTACCTCGCCCGCATGCAGTACGAGACCGCCGCCGACTGGTTCAAAAAAGCCGGCGAGAACGACATGGTCCAGCAGATCCTCTGCAACTGGGGCTCCACGCAGAGCCTCCAGGTCGTCCCCTACGGCTCGAAGCCCGTCCTGACCTACCACAGCCGCAACACCACGAAGGTCCGCGCGGTCGTCACGAAAGCGGACGCGAAGAAGGCGGTCGAGATCATGCTGAAGAGCCTCCGCGAAGGCGGCGACCAGTCCTACCGCACGAACGACGCCTACCAGATCGACCCCTCGTACAAGGGCTGGGCGCCCGCCATTGGCGAAAAGCTCTCCGAGTTCACGTTCGACGTGAAGCCGCGTCCGCACCACTGGGAGACCGACACGGAAGTCCCGCTGCCCATCACCGAGCCCGGCGCGTACATCGTCCGCACCCTCCCCGAAGGCTCCGAAGGCACCTATTCCGCCGACGCCTGGCACGAAAACCTCGTCTGGATCACCCCGGAGATCCTCACCAAGGAATCCGTCACCAAGGGGCGTTTCCTCACGCTCAATGATTCCAAGACCGGCGCGCCGCTCGCCGACCGCAAGCTCAAGATCATGAACTACCACACGGAATACGCCAACAACCGCAACCAGGCGGAGTTCGGCGGCAGGCGCTACCGCGTCATCGTGAAGGAGTTCGAGGTCACGACCGGCAAGGACGGCGCGGTCATCTTCCCCGAACGTCTGAACGACCGCACGCTCATCCTCTCCGAATCCGAGGACGGGCTCACGTTCCTCCCGAACGCCTACTACTCCACCATGAACGCCGGCCGCTTCTACGAACGCGACCGCAACTACGTGATCACCGACCGGCCCGTGTACCGTCCCGGCGACACGGTCAAATACACCGTCTACACCCGCCGCGCCTCCTACGACGAGAAGGCTCCGCAGAAGCGCGCCGACTACAACCTGAAGGTCACCGGAAGCGACGCACGCGGCAAGAAGCTGTATGAAGAGACCGTCGCGGGCGATCCCATGCTCGCGGCCGCCACCGGCGAATTCGTGCTCCCGGACGACGTCTCCCTCGGCATGTTCAATATCAGCGCCAGGGTCGGCGACGTCTCCGGCGGCGTCTCCTTCTCCGTCGAGGAATACAAGAAGCCCGAATACCTCCTCGAGGTCGAAATGCCCGAAACGCAGGTGAAGACCGGCGGCATCTTCGAGGCGAAGATCCAGGCGAAATACTACTTCGGCGCGCCCATGTCCGGCGCGAAGATCAAGTACAAAGTCCACCGCGAACAGGCGCGCCGCGTCTTCCCGTTCCGCGGACGCTTCGACTGGCTCTTCGGCGAAGGCTACTGGATCTGCTCCACCGCCTACCGCGACGAAAGCATCCGCCAGGTCACCTGGGGCCGCGACCTCATCACCGAGGCGGAAGGCGTCGCGGACGACGACGGCTTCCTGACCGTCCCGATCGACACGGGCGACGCCCTTCGCCGCTTCGGCAACCTCGACTTCCGCTACATCATCGACGCCGAAGTCACCGACGAGTCCAACCGCGTGGTCAGCGGCTCCGGCTCCGTCGTGACCGCCGCGCAGCCCTTCTACGTCTCCGCCGTCGCGAAGACCGGATTCGCACGCACCGGCAAGCCCGTCACGCTCGTCGTGAAGGCGACCACGCCCGACGGCAAGCCCGTCGCGGGCAAGGGCACCGTCTCCATCTACCTGCGCGACCTCGATGCCAACGGCGTGCCGCACCGCGTCGGCCAGCCCGTGAAGGTCATGCCCGTGACCGCGGGCGACGAGAACGGCGTGAGCTTCGTGATCGACCGCCAGGGCGTCTACGAAGTCGTCTCCAGCATCACGTCCGACGCCTCGATCAAGGCCGACGACAAGAACCCCGTGACCTGCGAGGGCTCCTATCCGCTCTTCGTCGCGGGCTTCGACAAGTCCGGCGACCTCTTCAGCACGCTCCCGCTCGAGATCACCACCGACAAGAGCGAGTACGTCCCCGGCGAATCCGCCAGCATCCTCGTCTCCATGAAGAAGCCCGGCGCGACCCTCTACTTCTTCACGCGCCAGGAACGCGAGACCGAGTACGAATGCGTCCGCCTCGGCGAAAAGGAATACTCCCATGAGTTCAAGATGGACTTCCTCCCCGGCGACCGCCCGAACACCTACGTCTCCGTGGTCGCGGTCGGCAACGGCGAGGTCCAGGAACTCTCCAAGATGATCGCCGTCCCGCCCATCTCCAAGATGCTCGACGTCGACATCGCCGGTCCGAAAAAGGCGGTCAAGCCGCGCCAGAACGTCCCGATGACGATCACCGTCAAGGACGGCACCGGCAAGCCCGTCACGGGCGCGGTCACGCTCACCGTCTACGACAAGTCCCTCGACGCCATCGCGACCAGCCGCATCCCCGCCATCAATTCCTTCTTCTGGAACTGGAAGCGCTCCCACTACGCGAACAGCGACTGGAACCTCAACTACAACACCGCCCTCCGCACCAACCCGAGGCCCGGCGTCCACTTCATGAACGACAACCTCTTCATGAGCGGCCGCATCATCCCCTTCTCGCTCGGCTATGAGAGCTTCGACGACGACATCGTCCTGTACAAAGGCGAAGGCATCATGGTCGGCGGCGCAGTCCGCAGAGGCGCCGCCATGAACTCCTTCGGCGGCATGGGCGGCGGTTTCGGAGGCGCCGCCGCGGGCGGAGCCGTGATGGAATCCGCCGATATGGCGATGGACGGCGCCATGCCCGCGCCCGGCGCGCGCGGTCCGGTGATGATGAAGTCCATGTCCGCGGCAAAAGAAGAAGCGATGATGGCCGACGAAGCCGCAGAAATGGAAGTCGGCGGCATGGACGGCGGCGGCGACTCCTTCGTCCGCTCCAACTTCCTCGACGCCGCGTTCTTCGCCGGGCTCGTGAAGCTCGACGAAAACGGACAGACCACCATCGACGTCCCGGCTCCCGACAACCTCACCACGTGGAAGGTCCACGTGTGGTCCCTCACCGCGGACACGCAGGTCGGCGAAGGCGACTCCGAATTCGTCGTCAGCAAGGACCTCATCGCCCGCCTCGAGCTCCCGCGCTTCCTCGTCAACGGCGACACCGTGAACGCCGTCGCGAACATCCACAACTACACCGAAAAGGACGTCTCCGCGAACGTCACGCTCACCGTCGAAGGCGACACCGTGAACGCCGCGAAGAACACCGCCACGATCACCGTCAAGGCGGGCGGCCACACCGCGTGCCCGTTCACCCTGAACGCAAAGGCGGTCGGCGAAAGCAAGATCACGCTCTCCGTGAAAGCCGGCGATGAAGACGACGCGCTCCAGCTCGCGCTCCCGGTCCTCGTGAAGGGCATCGACAAGCAGGTGAACAACTTCGCCTACCTCGACAAGGACAACAAGTCCGCGACCGTCACGCTGAAGGTCCCGGAACAGCGCAAGCCCGAAACGACGTTCCTCACCGTGAACCTCGCCCCCGGCGCGGCGATGGCGATGGTCGAGCTCCTGCCCTATCTCGCCGCCGACGGCGAAGCCACCGTGTTCGGCGTCGTGAACCGCTTCGTGCCGTCCATGGCGGCGAAGAACGCCCTCAACAAGCTCGGCGTCAGCTTCGACACCGTCCACCCGGCGAAGACTTCCCGCGACAAGCTCTATACCGAATATATGGAGAAATACTGCTGGAAGGACGGCAAGGTCGATCCCTCGTTCGATGCCAAGACCTTCAACCGCGTCATGGCGGAAAATCTGAAGATGATCCTCACCATGGCGAACTCCGACGGCGGCTGGGGCTGGTTCGGCGGATACCGCGAGATCTCCTTCCCCGACACCACCGCCTACGTCGTGGACGCCCTGCTCGACGTCAGCGCGTTCGGCGACAAGACCATCGACAGCGCCATGAACCGCGGCGTCAACTGGCTCCAGGCGCACGTGGAAGAACGCCTCGCCGACATCCGCAAGTACAAAGGCGTCTCCAACACCGACGCCCTCGTGGCGCGCGTCCTCGCCAAGGCGGGCAAGCCCAACAAGGAACTCAACGGATTCCTCTACGAACTCCGCAGCCAGCTCGCCCCGTACGGACTCGCCATGCTCGGCCTCGCCCTCGATCCCAAGTCCGAGGAACGCGCCATGGTCGTCCGCAACCTCACGCAGTTCCGCATGGTCGACGACGAGAACCAGACCTCCTACCTCAACATCCCCGCCGGATGCAGGTTCTTCTGGTACGGCAGCGAGAACGAGACCAACGCCGCGTATCTCGACCTGCTCCTCGACAACGATCCCGCAGACCCGAACGCACGCAAGCTCGCGAACTACCTCGTCACGAACATCCGCAATTCGCCGTGGCGCAACAGCAACCGCGAACTCGGCGCGGTCGTCCGCAGCCTCGCCCGCTACATCAAAACCGCAGGCGAAGACGCCCCCGACATGAACGTGAAGGTCAGCCTCGACGGCAAGGAGATCAAGAGCTTCCACGTCGACAAGGCGTCCATGTGGGACAGCCCGTTCGTCGCGCTCGCCAAGCCCGACTCCCTCGGAACCGGCGACCACAAGCTCGAAATCTCCATCGACGGACCCGGCGTCCTCTACATGAACTCCATGCTGAACTACTTTACGCTGGAGGACGAGATCGAGCCCGCCGGACTCGAAATGAAGATCAAGCGCAACTACTACCGCCTCGTCCCCGAGGTCCAGGAAGCGCTCGCCGCCGGCCTCCAGGGCTCCGTCCAGACGCTCAAGCGCGACAAGTACAAACGCGTCCCGCTGAAGTCCGGCGACGTGATCCGCCCCGGCGAACTCGTCGAAGTCGAGCTCATCTCCACCGCGAAGAACGACTACGACTACGTCTGCTTCGCCGACAGCATGCCCGCCGGATTCGAGTTCGAAAAGCCCGTCAGCGGCTACGACTGGACCGGAAAGGCACCCGTCTACCGCGAATACCGCGAACGCGGCGCCAAGTTCTACCTCCGCAACATGGCGCGCGGCGATTCCAACGTGTTCTACCGGATGCGGGCGCAGCTCCCCGGACGCTTCATCGCCCTCCCCGCCGGCGGCAGCGGCGTCTACGCCCCCGAGCTGAAGTGCAACTCCGACCAGCACATCTTCGTCATCTCGGAGTAAGGGGAGGCGAACGCCTCCACTGAAACAGTGGCTTGCTTCGCAACGCCACACTGCAAAAAAAAAGCCCTCACGATCAGAAATGACCGTGGGGGTTTTTCCTTTGGTATCGTATCTGTTTCCCCTCCCCGTGCCGTCGCGTAGCAGAGCACGCCTCAGTCAAGGGCTTGCCCTTGTGCGCAAGCGAAGCTGAGCGCACTGTCCGACACACTCCGTGTGTCAGCAGGCGAAGGAGTCCGCGTTTTCCAGCAGTTTCGCTCCGGCGGCGCAGGCGTCGCAGAAACACCACTTCCCGCCGTCGGCTTTGATCTTGTGCGCCAGCGCGGCGAATTCCTTCGCTTTCGCCTCGCCGAAATACTGCACGGCGCGCGGCGATTCGAAGAACGGGATCACCTGGTCGATCGAGCAGACGTCTTCCTTCAGTTCGGCAAGCAGGGCGTCCGCGGCGGCCTTTTCGCCCGCGGTCCCGACGGCGCCGATCCACGCCTGCGCGACGGTCTTGAGGTCCTGGCAGCAGGACGGCGCGGCGATCATGGCTTTTGCGGTTTCGATGAGTTCCTGTTTCGTCATGGTGGGAATCCTTTCCTTATGGAATGTTTTAACGGTGTTTTCCGGTATACAATTATACAATACATCGTTCCCGGAGAGAATGCAAGCGGAAAAAGAAAAGATTCGCCCCTCGAAAAAAAGAAAGCCCCCGGCCCGTCATGAGCCGGAGGCGATTTGATTGTCCCGTTTATACCCGGTCACGCGATGGAGGAAAGCTCCTTCAGCGCGTCGAGCGGCTTGTTTTCGACCGTCTGTCCGGACGCGGCAAGTTCGGCTGCGTCGGCGACCGCAAAGACATCCGCGGAGACAAGCACGTCGTCGACGGAATTGGCGACGGGCTCCATCCCGGCAGGTTCGTCGCAGGCGGGATAGCCGCAGACGACGGTCCAGACGGGCTCGGGTTCCGCCGGATCGACCTTGCAGATCGGCTCGTACGAAGGATCGTATTCGGTCCCGCCCCAGTTGTCGTCGTCATCCTCGGACGGGAAGAACTCGCTCCCGGCCTCGTTGAGGCGCAGATTGTAGTACGCGCTGCCGCCCTGCGCGGCGTTGGCAGACTGGACGGAGAAGTAGTAGTCGCCGGCTTCCAGCAGGAGCGCCTTCGTGTCCGCGACGTATTTCCCCAGCTGCTTGTCGTAGGTGAGCGCGGTCGTCTGGAGCGTTTTCAGCTTGTACGTGCCGTTTTTGCCCTCGATCAGGCTGTAGACCGTGAAGGTCGCGGCATCCGTGGAGTCGAGCGAGAAGCTCAGGTTCGCCTTGTCGAAAAGCGTGAATCCGGCATAGTCGACCGCGTCGCCGAACCCGACCCAGCCGGAGGCGAGTTCATAGCTGTACTCGTCCACCACGCCGATGTCGCCCACTTCGCCGCACGGCCCCTCCGACTTGACGTCGGTCCAGTCGTCCCAGTTGTCGGCTTCCGTGTAGAACACGCTGTCGCCGCCGAGGTTCAGGGTATAGTACGCGCTGCCGCCCTGCGCGGCGTTCGCCGACTGGACGGAGATGTAGTAGTCGCCGGCTTCCAGCAGGAGCGCCTTCGTGACCGCCTCGTAGTCCTGCGCCTGCTTGTTGTATGCGAGCGAGACCGTCTGAAGCGCCTTCAGGGAATATCCGCCGGCATTCTCGACCAGCTGATACACGGCGAACGACGCGGCGTCCGAGGCATTGAGCGTGAAGCCGAGTTTCGCCGCGCTGTTGAGCGTAAATTTCATGTAATCGACCGCGTCGCCGAAGCCGACCCAGCCGGAAACAAGTTCGTCGCTGTACTCGTCGATCAGGCCGATGTCGCCGACGTCGCCGTATTCGCCGTCCGTCGCGAGATTGGTCCAGTCGTCGTAGTTGTCGCCCTCCGTGTAGAACGAATCCGCGCCGCCGTTGAAGCGCACGCGGTAGTTCGCGCCGCCGCCCTGCGGGGCGTTGACGGACTGCACGGAGAAATAATATTCGCCCGCTTCGAGCAGGAGCGCCTTCGTGACCGCCTCGTACTCCGACGCCTTGCCGGAGGACAGCGTGGTCGTCTGGAGCGTCTTCAGCGAATACGCGCCCTTCCTGTCCTGAACGAGCTGGTAGACCGTGAACGTCACGGCGTCGTCGGCCGAGACGGAGAAGCTCAGTTTCGCCGCGTTGAAAAGCGTGAAGCCCATATAGTCGACCGCGTCGCCGAAGCCGACCCAGTCCGCGACCAGGTCCTCCGTGCTGTACTCGTCGATCGCGCCGACATAGCCGACGCTGCCGGACGCGCCCTCGGTCTCGAGGTCGGTCCAGTCGTCGCAGTTCCAGCCCTGCGTGTAGAAGGTGCAGTCGGACGGGTTCACGTTCACGTTGTAATACGCGTTTCCTCCCTGCGCGGCATTGGTCGACCGCACGGAGAAATAATAGTCGCCGGCCTCCAGCAGGAGCGCCTTCGTGACCGCCTCGTACGACCCGGACGACCTGTTCAGCGCAAGCGCGGTCGTCTGGACCTGGCTCAGCGTGTACATGCCGCTCTTCGTCTGCGTGAGACGGTAGACGGTGAACGAAGCCGCGTCGGTGGCGTCGAGCGTGAACCGCACGGACGCGGCATAGTCGAGCGTGAATCCCATGTAGTCGATCTCGTCGCCGAACCCGACCCAGTCGCTGACCAGTTCCGTATTGTATTCGTCGATCGTGCCGACATAGCTGACGCTGCCGGACTCGCCCTCGGTCTTGAGGTCGGTCCAGTCGTCGTAGTTCCATGCCTCGGTGTAGAACGCGGAGCCGTCGCCGTTGAGGGAGATCGTGTAGCCGATGCCGTTCGAAGCGTCGGAGGACTGCATGGAGATGTAGTAGTCGCCCGCCTCCAGCAGGAGCGCCTTCGTGGCGGCGTCGTATTCCTGCGTCTGCTTGTCGAGCGTGAGCGTAGTCGTCTGAAGCGCGGTCAGGGAGTATTTGCCGTTCCTGTCCTGGACGAGCTTGTAGACCGTGAACGCCGCCGCGCCGTCCGCGCTGACCGAGAAGCTCAGTTTCGCCGCGTTGTACAGGCTGATCTTCGCGTAGTCGGCTTCCTTGCCGCCGACCCAGCCGCTGGACAGCTCCGTGCTGTATTCGTCCACGACGCCGAGGTCGCCGACCGAGCCGTCCGGGCCGAGGATCTCAAGGTCGGACCAGTTGTCGCCGCTGTCGTCGGCGGTGAAGAAAACGCTGTCGTCGCCGTTGAGATACACATTGTACCAGGCGCCGCCGCCCTGCCCCGCGTCGGAGGACTGCACGCAGATATAGTAGTCGCCCTTCGCGAGGAACAGCGACTTGGTCGCCGCGGAATACTCCCCGTATTCCTTGTCATAGGAAAGCGAGGTCGTCTGGAGCGCCTTCAGCGAGTACGTGTCGTTCTTGTCCCGGACGAGCTGGCAGACCGTGAATTTCACCGCGCCGTCCGCGCTGACCGAAAAGCTCAGTTTCGCCGCGCTGTCCAGCGTGAAGCCCATATAGTCGACGGCATCGCCGAACCCGACCCAGTCGCTTGCCAGGTCGAAACTGTTCTCGTCCACATAGCCGAGGTATCCGACCGAACCGTATTCGCCCTCGGTCTTGAGGTCGGTCCAGTCGTCCAGGTTGTTGCCGTTCACGTAGAACTCGCTGCCGCCTTCGTCCTGATTGAGGTAGACGCTGTACCAGGCGCTGCCGCCCTGCGCGGCGTTGGTCGACCGCACGGAGAAATAATACTCGCCGGCTTCCAGCAGGAGCGACTTCGTCGTCGCGTCGTACTCCTCGAATTCCTTGTCGTAGGAAAGCGTGGTCGACTGGAGCGCCTTCAGCGAGTACGTGCCGTCTTTGCCCCGGACGAGCTGGCAGATCGTGAATTTCGCCGCGTCGTCGGCACTGATCGAGAAACTCAGCTTCGCCGCGCTGTCCAGCGTGAATCTCGCATAATCGACTTCGTCGCCGTAGCCGACCCAGTCGCTGCGGACCTCGAACGCGGAATCGTTCAGCACGCCGATGTCGTCCACCGCGCCGTTTTCTCCCTCCGTCACGAGGTCGGTCCAGTCGTCCGAATTGTTCCCGTCCAGGAAGAAATCGCTGGCGTCGTCCTCTTCGTTGAGGTAGACGTTGTACCAGGCGCTGCCGCCCTGCGCGGCGTTCGTCGACTGGACGGAGAAATAATACTCGCCGGCTTCCAGGAGGAGCGACTTCGTATTCGCCGCGTATTCCTCGAATTCCTTGTCGTAGGAAAGCGCGGTCGACTGGAGCGCCTTCAGCGAATACGTCCCGTCTTTGCCCCGGATGAGCTGGTAGACCGTGAATTTCGCCATGCCGTCGGCGTCGATCGAGAAGCTCAGTTTCGCCGCGTTGTCCAGCGTGAACTTCGCATAGTCGGATTCGTCGCCGTAGCCCACCCAGTCGCTCAGGATGTCGAAGCTGTTCTCGTCGATCGTGCCGACGTCCCGGACCTGGCCGAGCGGGCCCTCCGTGCCGATATCGGTCCAGTCGTCCGAGTTGTCGCCCTCCGTGAAGAACACGGTGGCGTCGTCCTCGTCGTTGAGGTAGATATTGTACCAGGCGCTGCCGCCCTGGGCGGCGTTGGTCGACTGCATGGAGACGTAGTATTCGCCGGCTTCCAGCAGGAGCGACTTCGTCGTCGCCTCATAGTCCTCGAATTCCTTGTCGTAGGTCAGCGAGGTCGTCTGGAGCGCCTTCAGCGAGTACGTCCCGTCTTTGCCCCGGATGAGCTGGTAGATCGTGAATTTCGCCGCGTCGGTGGAATCAAGCGAGAAGCTCAGTTTCGCCGCGCTGTCCAGCGTGAATCCGGCATAGTCGATCTCGTCGCCGAACCCGACCCAGTCGCTGAGAAGGTCGAAGCTGCATTCATCCAGAATGCCCGCGTACGCCACTTCGCCGGACTCGCCGGCGACCTTGAGGTCGGTCCAGTCGTCCGTGTTGTCCCCGTCGACGAACATGTCGCTGTCCTCGCGGTTGAGTTCGAACTTGTAGGACGCGGCGGGATCGCCCTCCTGCGCCGGACCGGCGGACTGCACGTAGAGGCAGTACTGTCCGGCTTCCAGCAGGAGCGCCTGCGTCGTCGCAACATAGTTCCCGCTCTCCTTGTCGTAGGTCAGCGCGGTCGTCTGGAGCGCTTTCAGCGTGCAGCCGCCGTTTTCGTCCATGACGCACTGGTAAACCGTAAACGTCGCCGCATTCGTGGCGCTGACGGAGAAGCTCAGCTTGGAACCGTACGCCAGGTCGACTTTCGAGAAATCGGAATCCGTGTATTCGGTCCAGTCGCTCGACAGGTCGATGCCGTAGTCCTCGAAAACGTCGTATTCCTCGAACGGGTACGGGGCAGGATCGATGATCCACTCCCCGGGACGCCACGGGACCAATCCGCCGATCGGGCGCTCCGGGAGATCGATCCACCCGCCGATGGGGCGTTCCGGGATCCAGCCGCAGCGGGGATCGTCAATGGTAATGATCCCGTTGTCGCGCGGGACGGGATCGGTGATGTAAGAATATTCTCCGGACGGAGACAGATATGCGCTGTTCGTTTTCCCGTGGTGCGCCACGACATGCGCCGAACCGGAATCGGGATCGGAACCGGCTTCGCGTTCGATATCGTAGCCGACCTGATAGCTTCTGAAGTTCGCCATGTCGTCGGCGCTGAGCGTCAGGTTGCGCTGGACAGCTCTCCGCGAAGAGGAAGACGCGGGCGCGGCGTCCGCGCCGGAGCCGTTCCGGGCGCCGTCCGGGACAACGCCCGGATCAATGGCAGACAGGACTTTCGTCACGGGAGAATCGGCGGAAACACGGAAGCCCGGCGCAGAGGTTTTTTTCGGCTTCGCGGTCTCCGTCGATGCGACGGCGTCGCGCCTCGCGAAAAGTCCGCTGAAAACGGGCGTCTCCCTCGCTTTAAGGTCCAGGTCCACGCCGTTCGAGGTGTTGCGTCCGGCGGCGGAGAATCCCGTCCGCGTCACGGAGAACGCCTTGTTCATCCCCGCGTCGAACAGGAAGCCGGACGCGGAGGATCCGACGCCGCGGACGGGGACGGCGAGAGCTGCCTGCCTGCCCTGCGGACGGGAAACGGCGAGGCAGCCGACCCCGATGCGGGCGCGCCTGGCAGCGGCGCCGTTCCAAAGATAGGAGGAGCGTCTTTTTGACGGCGCAAGGACCGTATTCTGAACTTTAAGCCCGCGGAGAACGGACGTCACATCGCCGTTCGCGAGGGCGAAATCTCTGCCTGCGTTGCGTTTGTTTTCAAAGATGTAGTCTTCAAACTCGTCAGCCATGATAAGATCCTTTCCCATTGAGTCGATAGGTCTTCCGAGCGGGGCGTGCTCCTCGGACCGGGCTGTCGAAAACAGATTGGCGGGCGCATGCCCGCGACATCTTATGTATAATATAGCATATTATGCACGCATGTCAAGCGCGCACGCGAAAGAAAGCCGGTTTGAGGAGAAAAAAGCGGAAACGGCGCGCGAAATCAGAGGGGCCGGGACGCCGCCTCGTCTTCGCGGTAGAGGATGCGGCCTTCCATCATGTAGCGGGGCTTGATCTCGAATTCCGGCGACAGGAAGTTTTCGGACGCGGGATAGTGCGCCGAGGAAACGCCGAAAACGGACAGGATGCCTTCCGCGGCGCGGTCCAGCTGGATCGGCTTGTCGACGGCGGCCTCCGCGGCGGAAACGCGGCCCGGATAGGCGGTGCGGTATTCGGGCGAGAACCAGAAGAGGAACGGCACCTCGTAGGAATCGCGCTTTTCCGCGTCGCGGTAGTTCTGTAGGAAGCTTGTTTCGACGTTTTCGCCATGATCGGAAAAATAGAAAAGCAGATTTTTTCCGCCGGTCTTTTTCAATTCCACGATGATGCTTCCGAGGACGGAATCCGTGTAGCGGATGGAGTTGTCGTAGGTGTTGATATTCTCCTGGAAAAGCGGGTTGATCTCCTTGCCGGAAATGTCAAGTCTGTCTTCCGTGAAATAGTTGAACGATTCGGGATAACGGTTCCGGTACGTGATATGGCTGCCCATGATGTGAAGGATGATCAGAGTCGGTCCGTTCCTGTTCGCGATCGCCTCGCGGACATCGTCGACCAGGCAGGCGTCGAATTCGTTTTCATGGTACTTCGGATGCCACTGCGTGAAAAGCGCGGAAACGGAATTTTCGCCGAAATTCTCCTGCGTGGAGTAGGCGTCGATGTGGTAGCCGGCGCGGTCCAGCACGGACATGATCGTGGCGCGCGGGTGCATCTGGTCGGACAGGGTTTTGAAGGTCAGCGCATAATACAGCGAGTAGTTTGTGACAGGCATCGCGGAAATGACGTTTTTGAAAACCACGAGCTCGTCCCGCTGTTTGTCAAGTTCCGGCGTCGTTTCGCGGTCGTATCCGTACAGAGACAGATGGGCGCGGGCGGCGCTTTCGCCGATCACGACCACCGCCGTGTCCGCCGGCCCTTCGCAGGTCAGGTCCTGCGGAATCTGCGGATACACGAGACATTCGTGCAGGACATCCATTTGCCTGCGGGAATTCGCCATCTGGTTGGGCAGCAGGGCGAACCATGCGGCGGAGTCGCGCAGCACAGGATCGGGGGCGATCCAGCTGTAGTACAGATAGACCCATGCCATCGGCAGGACGCATGCGCCGGCGACGGCGGCGGAGAGTTTCCGGTTCGGAAGCGGCTTGACGCCGAATCCGAAATACCGGAAGAGCAGAAGACCCGTCGCCGTGGCAAGGAAATAATAGATGACGGAAAGCGATGTAATTTCGCGCAGCAGGAATTCGCGGGATTCGCGCCAGGACGTCGTGGAGAGCAGGCTCAGCGTGCCGGTCTGCAGCGGCATGTGGAACCGCATGACCACGTAGCCGCTGACAAAAAAACTGAGCGCGGCGAGGAACATCAGGACGGCGGCATACACGCGGAAGCAGAGGCCCCGCAGCAGGAAGAGCGGCGTGAACGGGAAAAGGTATCCCGCGAACGCGGACAGCACGATGGACCATTTCAGCGGCGCCTGGTCGTGATGCACGAAGATGCGCGGCAGATAGTCCGGCCCCGAGATCATGAGCAGATACACTGCCAGACAGATCCAGATGTTTGAAAAAAACCAGTCGGCGCGTTTTTTTATGTTTTCGTTCATGGATGCGGTCAGATTGCTTTTTTCCGATGCGGCGGGCTCCGGACGGGATTCAAAAGGGAAACCTTTCTCCGGAAAAAAGGGGCTTCTCTTTCGGTCCCGGAAAGGAAATGAAACAATTAATATACCATAAGAAGCACAAAAAATCAAGGATGAAACGTCCTTCCGGGGACGGTTTCGCACGATTATGCCCGGCTTTTTCCGCTTTCATCCGGATCGGGGCGCCGGTTTGTCGCATCCTGCGCCCGACGGAGGAAAAAGACATGAAAGATTTCGGCGTATTTCAGTTGAAAAAAAGAAAAAACATGATACAGTATATAGAGAACAAGACAGAGAAAGCCCGGCGGCTGCCCCGGCCGTCCGCGGCACAACCCCCTTTTCCCCGGAGTTTTTTCGTTATGGCACCGGATCGTCTCGCATTCGTCATCGGCGCGTCCCGCGGCATCGGGTACGCGACCGCCCTGCGTCTGGCACAGGACGGCTTCGACGTCGCGGCTTCGTGCCGCGGCGACACGGCGCGTCTCGACGGCCTGCGCGCACAGGTCGGGGCGCTGGGACGTTCCTTCCTGCCGGTCTCGCTCGACGTGACCGACCGCGCGGGAAGCCTGCGCGTCATCACGGAGCTTTTCGCCGAAAAACCGCCCTATGCGGTCGTCTACAACGCCGGGATCTCGAAGGACGACCTTTTCGCCTGGATGACCTCGGCGGAATGGGACGACGTGATCCGGACCGGGCTCGACGGGTTCTACAACTGCGTCCAGCCGCTGGTCCAGCCCCTCATCTCCGCGAAGAAGGGCCGCATCATCGTCATCAGCAGCGCGTCCGGCCAGGTCGGACGTCCCGGCCAGGTCAACTACTCCGCCGCGAAGGCGGGGCTCATCGGCGCGGTCAAGGCGCTCGCCGGTGAGCTCGGACGCAGAAACATCCTCGTGAACGCCGTCGCGCCCGGCGTCATCGACACCGAAATGACGCGCGACCTGGACATGGCAAAGCTCCTGCCGCTGATCCCGCTCGGACGGAAAGGCGCGCCGGAGGAAGTCGCGTCCGTCGTGTCCTTCCTCGCCGGGCCGGACTCGGACTACATCACCGGACAGGTCATCGGCGTGAACGGAGGCCTCGTATGCTGAAATCCGAGAACACTGACAGGAGACCTGCGGCATGAACGGGCTGAAACGCGTCGTCATCACCGGAAGCGGCATCTACAGCGCGCTCGGACTCACGCCCGGCGAGCTGTTCGACAACCTCGCCGCCGGAAAAAGCGCGGTCGTCCGGGGCGGCGAAGACGAGCATTTCCTGCCGACCGCACCCGCTCCGCGCGATCCCGAACGGTTCCGGTTCCTCCCGCGCACGCTCCGGCGCGCCATGGCGCCCTCGGCATGCTTCACCGCGATGGCGGGGCTCGCCGCCATGAAGGATTCCGGGTTCACGCAGGACGAACTGCTCGGAATGGGCGCCGGATGCGCCGTCGGCTCCACCATGGGGTCCGTCAGTGCCCTGCGCGACGGCTATGCGCTGGTCCTTTCCGGGCAGAGCGACCGGCTCTCCCCGATGCACTTCTTCAAGAGCGCCTCCCACACCACGGCGTTCAATCTCGCACGCGCGCTCGGCCTCAACGGCGCGGTCTACTCGCCGTGCTCCGCCTGCGCCTCCGGGCTTCAGGCAATGGGGCTCGGCGCCGCGCTCATCGCGGCCGGACAGCAGACGGTCATGTTCTGCGGCGGCGCGGACGAGACAGGCTCCGAAGTATCCGGCTCGTTCGCCCTGATGTACGCCCACGCGCCGGCCGAAGACGATCCGACGCTGAGCCCGCAGCCGTTCTCGGCGCACCGCAAGGGCCTGGTCTGCGGCGAAGGCGCGGCGGTCTTCTGCCTGGAGGAATACGAACACGCCGTGAAGCGCGGCGCGAAGATATACGGCGAGATCGCCGGGTATTCCTCGAACAGCGGCGGCAACGGCCTCAGCCAGTCCGACGCGCCCGCCATCGCCCGCTGCATGTCGGACACCTGCGCCTCCGCCGGGATCGCCCCCTCGGACATCGACTACGTCAGCGCGCACGCCACGTCCACGCTCCAGGGCGACGCCGCCGAGGCCGCCGCCATCCGCGAGGTCTTCGGCGCAAACGTCCCCGTTTCCAGCCTCAAAGGGCACCTCGGGCACACGCTCGGCGCGTCCGGCCCGCTGGAAATGGCGGCAGTTTTCGAAATGGCGCGCCGCGGCGTCCTGATCCCGACCCGCAACCTCGTCGACGTCGACCCCGCATGCGCCGGGATCGACCACGTGACCGCGCCCCGCGAGAAACGGATCCGCATTTTCTTCAAAAACTCCTTTGCGTTCGGGGGCATCAACGCTTCCCTGATCTGCAAGCTCAACGTATAACAACCTTCCCCCGGAGGATCCAGATATGAATCTGACACGCGACGAAATCATCGAAGCCGTCAACGGCGCCCTCGTGAACGAAATGGAACTCGACCCCGCCGACCTTTCCCCTGAAAAGACATTCTTCGACGACCTCGGGCTGGACAGCCTCGACATGGTCGACCTCATGATCGGACTCCAGCGCAAGTTCGGCGTCTCGCTCCGCGAAAACGAGGAGATCAAGCAGGTCCGCACGCTCGGAGACGTCTACGACTTCTTCGAGAAGAACCAGGCGATGCTCACGGCGCAGGCGGAAGCGGCGAAGGCCGCCGCCGCGCAGGCCGCGCAGCAGGAGTCCGGCAAATAAACCGCGCCTTTTCCCGCCGCAACGCAACCGGAGCAGGCAAAAGAATGTTCTCCCTGATCGTCTACACGCACATGGTCGTCTGCATCATGCTCTACTGCATTCTGGCCTCGCCGTTTTTCCTGATCGCGGGGATATTCTGTCTCCTCACCGGCAGGCCCTTCAACGTCGCGGTCCTCAAATTCATCCGCACATTCGGACGCTGCATGATCCGCTGCTGGTACGGCGTCTACATCCCCGTCCGCCTCGACGACTTCTCAGGCGGCGCGGACCACGGCATCTTCGTCGTGAACCACCGTTCGTCCTCCGACCCGTTCCTCGTCTCGATCATCCCCGCCGCGGGCGCCGCCATGGCCGCCGCGAAGGGCTGGGCGCTCCACATGCCGTTCTTCGGCGTTTTCGCGCGCATGGGCGGCTTCATCGACGTGAACAACCTCACCTACGAGCAGATCGTGGAGCAGACCCGGCGCGCCCTGAGCAATTCCGGCACCATCTACGTCTTCCCCGAGGGAACCAGGTCCGGCTCCCGCACCATGGCGCCATTCCACAGCGCGTTCTTCCGCGCCGCGAAGGAGCTCAACGCGCCGCTGATCCCGGTCGCCATCGCCGGCAACGAAGCCAGCCCGGACCGTTCGTTCCGCATGCGCCCCGGCCGCGTCATCATGCGCGTCCTGAAGCCGATCCCGCAGGAGCGCATCGCGTCCGAGCCGCATTTCCGCATCCAGCGCGAGGTGCACCGCATCCTCGAGGAGGAGACCGCCGCGCTCGACCGCGAGATCGACGCGTGGAAACAGGAACGCCGCTATCCGTTCTGCCTCTCTTCCGCAAAATCGACTTGAACTTAACATAACATACCGTTTTTCAGAAGGAATTCACTCATCATGGCCGAATCCGAAACTCCGAAATCCAACAAGCCGGTCCTCAATCACGAGGAACTGCGGGCCAAGCTGCCCTACCCCGCCGCCGGACTGCTCCCGCACGGCGAGCCCTTCGCGCTGATCGACACGATCGTCGACGAATGGGACATGGGCGGCAAGACGTCCTCCGTGGTGCATCCCGACCATCCGCTGGCGGCCGCCGACGGCTCCACCGGCGCGGAAACGTTCGTCGAATACGCCGCGCAGACCGCCGCCGTGCTCGACGCGTACCAGCGCCAGGACAAGTCCTTCGGCGGGCTCCTGGTCGAAGTGGTCGACTCCGAATACTCCGCCATCCCGCATGTCGGCGACACCGTGGACGTCGTCATCAACGTCCAGTACGACCTCGGCAAATGGCGCGGCATCGGGTACGAGGCGTTCCTCAACGGCACGCCCGCCGCGAAAGGCACGCTGAAGCTCTTCCTGACCAACTACGAAGAGGGCAAATGATGTTCAGGCCGGCGGTCCGCATCCTGACGGCGGTCCTTCTGTCCGTCTGCGCATCCTTCGCCTTCGCGGAGGAGGATGCCGCACAGACCGGGCCGAAGCCGGAGGAAGCGGAAGCAAAAGCCGGCAATCCCGACACCGCGGAGCTGCTCGCGAACATCGCGAATTTCAGGACGCTCCGCACGAAATTCGTCCAGACGAAGCATCTGAAGGCATTCAAAAAGCCGATGGTCCTGAACGGCGAGCTCTGCCTCGACCGTCCCGGCAAACGCTTCGCCTGGCACGTCGAAAAACCGCTCAAATACTCCTGCGTCATCGCGAACGGCAAGCTCACGCAGTGGGACGCCGACTCGGACAAGACCGTCTCCGTGCCGTTCTCCAAATACCCCATGCTGGAAATGCTCTCCGACGCCATGACGGCGTTCGCGTCCGGCGACGTGAAGGCGCTGGAGAAGGATTTCGAGGCGGCCGCGGGCAAGGACGGCACGGTCGTCCTGAAGCCGCGCTCCGAACGCTTCGCCGCCTCGCTCATCACCGAAGTCGAACTCACGCTCGACGACGCGAAAACGAAGATCGTCAAGGTCCGCGCATCCGAGAAAAACGGCGACGTGACCGAGCTTGTCTATTCCGATTCCGTGTTCGATTCCGACATCCCGGACGCTCTCTGGCAGGCGAAACAGAAATGAAATCCCTTTTACGGCGCGTCATCATGTTCGGCTTGCGGCGCCCCGGTCCAGCGGCGCTTCTGTCGCTTCTCGCGCTCGCTCTTGCCGCGCTCCCGCTCCTCGCCGCGTCGTTCAGCGCGGACATCACGCGCATGCTTCCCTCCGGCAGCAAATCCGAACAGGCATGCGGCGTGCTCCTGAATTCCGGGCTGTTCAACCAGTCCGCCGTCCTGTTCGCCGCGGGCACGGGGGAACAGCTCGACGCCGCGTCGTCCGACATCGACGCGATCGCAAATGAGATCGCATCCGTCCCCGGCGTGACGCGCGTCGACAACCGCTTTCTGCCGGACGACATCGCCGCCGTCCTCGGGTCCCTCCCCGCCTGGATCCCGCAGTTCCAGCCGTATGCGGAACTCGATCCCGCCGGGATCGCCGCCGCGGTCAAACGCAAAATCCTGCTCGGCGGTTTCGCCTCGCTCGTGCTCGCCGACCCGACCGGGTTCGCCGCCTCGAAGCTCGCCGTGCTCGAACAATTCCGCTCCGCATCGTCGTTTCGCCTGAAGGACGGCGAGACGGCGATCGTCTCCCCGGACGGGCTCCACAGGCTGATCCTGCTCGAAACGGACGTCTCCGCCGCCGACACCGAAGGCGGGCGCAAGCTCATGGACGCCCTCGAAGCCATCCTCGCGAATCATCCGATGTCCGGCGTCCGCGCCGATCTCCTGCTCGCCCACGCCCACTCCATCGAAAACGAACGCGTCATCAAGTCGGACGTGAAGCTCGCGTGCATCCTCTCCGTCCTGCTTTTTCTCCCCGCGATCCTGCTGCTCTTCCGCCGCGACCTCCGCGCCCTCGCGATCCCGGTCTTTCCGGCGGCCGTCTCGCTCGCCGCAGCCGGACTCCTCGCGATCCCCGGCGAACCCGTCCTGCTCTTCGTGACCGCCACCGGCGGGCTCGTGATCGGGCTGGCGGTCGACTACGGCGTCCACGTGTACATGACCATGCAGACGCCCTGCCCCGTGCGGCGGCTGGTCCGCATCGCGCCGTCCCTGCTGACGGGCGCGGCGACCTCGGCGGCGGTGTTTCTCCTGCTCGCGCTGACGCCGATCCCCGGCGTGCGGCAGTTCGGCGTGTTCATCGGGATCAGCCTGCTCGCCAGCCTCATTCTCACGCTTCTGCTGTTCCCGTCCGTCCTCATCCGCACGAAAGCTCCCCTGCCGAAGCCCCGCCCCCTGAAGACGTTCTCCCCGAAGCTCGCAGCCGGCATCTGCTTCGGCATGATGGCGGCGTTCGCCGTCCTCGCGGCAATGCGGCTCACAGTACGCACCGACCTCCGCCAGTTCGACGCCGCGCAGGAGAAGCTCAGCGCCGCCGCCGACGCGGTCGAACGCCTCTTCCTCGACGGTCCGGCGCAGGGCGTGCTGGCGGTCCGCGGGACGGACGCCGACGAGGCGCTGCAACGCGCGGAAGCCGTCTGCGCCATCCTCACGGAAAAAGATCCCGAACTCGCGGACGAGGTCTTCTCCCCGACGTTCCTGGTCCCGACGAAAGCCGAACGCGAGGCGAATCTGGCGTCCTGGCGCGGCTCGTTCGACCCCGACGCCTTCGCGAAGTCGCTCCGCGCCGCCGCGGAGGAGGAAGGCTTCGAACCGGACGCCTTCGACTCGTTCCTCGACGCGCTCAAACGCGG
Organism: uncultured bacterium; assembly: GCA_902780135.1. GTDB lineage: Bacteria > Verrucomicrobiota > Lentisphaeria > Victivallales > UBA1829 > UBA1732. Next base: position 38,850 of record CACZEK010000002.1, on the reverse strand, counting down.
ACTCGAAGCGCCCGACCTCAATGCGAATCCCGACGTCTTCGCGCCCGTGCTGAACCGCGTGCTGCGTCCGGCGGCGGACGGCAACGGCTGGTACGCGGCGGTTTTCCTGCCGGAATCCGCCCTGCGCCTCGCCGAGGGGGTCCTCCCGCCCGAACTCGGGACCGTCCCGATCTCCCGCGCCGGCATCCCCGCGCTGATCGTGTCCGACATGAAGTCCGCCGCGACGCTCCCCGTGATCCTCGCCGTGCTCTCGGTCTTCGCGATCGCGTTCGTCTTCTTCCGCAGCGTCCGCGACAGCCTCTGCGCGATGATCCCGGTGGCGATGGCGCTCCTCGCCGTCTGCGCCGTGTACGCGGTTTGCGGCAAGCCGCTCAACCTCGCCGCCGAAATCTCGCTGGTCCTGCTCTCCGGCCTCGCCATCGACTACGGCGTCTTCGTGATCGGCAGAGAGCGTTCCGCCAATCCGTATGTCTTCCGCGCGATCTCCGCCTCCGCGCTCACGACCGCCGCCGGCGGCCTCACCATCGCGTTCGCCGGGCATCCGCTCCTGCACGAGGCCGGATTCGCGCTGATCCCCGGCGTGCTCGCCGCCTGGGGCGCCGCCGCTCTGCTCCTGCCGTCCGTCCGCCGCGGATTCGCCGCGCAGAAACAGCCCGCTCCGCTCAAACCGCTTCTCCTCGCGCTCGGCACGGCGTTCCTGCTGCTCAACACCGCCGCATGCCGTTCCCTGCCCTACGAATACGACCCGGTCCCGCCCCTGACGGAGACCGAATGGACGCTCCGCCGCGACGCCGTCCAGCCGCCCGCCGAGCCGATGAAACCGTTTGCGTTCCAGGGCAAAGTCACGTTCGAATACAAGTTCTTCAAGCAGGCGACGCTCTGCGCCGTCTCCTACGACGATTCCGGCGAGCTGCGCGTGGCGGCGTTCTCCCCGTCCGGCGGCAAGATCTTCGAGCTGGCGGGGACGGAGGACGCCCTCGCGGATTACTGGTTCATGCCGATCGACGTCCTGGAGGGGCACGAGGAGGATGCCGCCGGATTCATCCTGGAGGACTTCTTCCACATCTTCAGCCGTCTGGACCCGTGGCGCGGCGCGAAATCCGGCGCGACGGAAACGGTCGAAGACAACGAAAAGATCATCCGCCGGGAACCTTTCGGAGACGGCGGCGGAGAGCTTGTCAGCGAGTTTTGGGGGCCGAAATTGCCCGTTATGAACAAATATTACTTTAAAAACGAAACTATCGACTGGCAATCCTGGTATTTCCGGTATATCGTAAAAGATACGGTTATTTTTCCCGAAATCATCGTATACGACAATAATAAACACGGATACCGCCTGATCCTGACGGTATCGGAGCTATTTGAGGACAGCGAATCATGAGCATCTGGGATGAAATCGACTCGATCTACAATCAGGCTGGCGAAAACGGGCAGGACGCCTGTACGTTCTCCGTTCCCGGCACGTTCTCCGGCTACCGCGGACATTTCCCCGGCAATCCGATCCTGCCCGGCATTGTCCAGCTCTCCTTCATCCGCCGCCTGGCGGAACGCCGCCTCGGGCGTCCGCTTCGCCTTGCGGGCGTCCGCCGCATCAAGTATCTCCGCATGATCACGCCGGACATGCCGGTCACGCTGACCCTGGCGCTTGGGGCGGGCGAAGCCGAGGACACCTGGGTCGCGGACGCATCGTTCGCGAACGACGAAGGGAAACGCGTTTCCGCGGCAAAACTGGTTTTCGCCCCCAAAGAAAGCGCGATATGAGACATCCCGAGTTCAAGCAGTATTTTGAACGCAAGCCCGGCGATCCCCCGCCGCTCGAAGTCAGCGTCACGCGCCGTCTCCAGTTCAGCGAGTCCGACCCGCTGAAGATCGCGTGGCACGGCAACTACGCGAAGTTCTTCGAGGCGGCATACACCGAGCTTTCGCACAGCTTCGGGTTCGACAACGACCGCCTGGAGGAGGAGCGCGTCTCCGCGCTCTTCTACCACGACGAATACGACTACCGCATCCCGCTCCCCTGCGACGCGGTGTTCCACACCTCCGCCGCGCTCGTATGGACCGACGCCCCGCGCATCAACATCGAATACGCCGTGCGCCTGGACGACGGCCGCGTCGCCGCCACCGGATGCACCACACAGGTCTTCATCGACGCCCGCGACTTCACGCCGCTCTGGCACATCCCGCTGTTCTGGGAAGAGTTTCTGAAGCGCTGGAAGGAAGGAGCATATCATCATGGATGACCGCACCCCCGTGATCGTCGACTGCGACCTGTACACGGCGTTCGGCCCCGGCGTGGAAGCCTGCTGGGACGGGCTTCTGCACAATCATGCCGCGTTCTCCGACTGCTCCCGGTTCCACAACGACAAATTCTCCACCGCGCTCGCCGCAATGGCGCCCGGCGCGGACGTGAACGGCACGCAGGAGATCCCCGGGTTCTTCCTGGACTACCTCGCCCCGACCGCGAAGAAGATGCCGCGCGACGCCGAGCTCTTCCTCGCCAGCACCGTCGGCGAGATCGAATACATCGACAACCCCGAACGCCGCTGCACCTGCGACATGCTGCTGGAACGCGCCCTGAAAGCCTGCGACAAGGAACACGGGCGCATCGTTTCCGCCGCCTGCGCGTCCTCGAACTCCGCGTTCGTCTCGCTGAACCGCCACATCCGCAGCGGCCGCCTCGACTCCGCGGTCGTGATCGGCACCGACTACGTCAGCGAATTCATCTTCTCCGGCTTCGCCACGCTCCGCGCCCTCGCCCGCACCATCGCGCGTCCGTACGACCGCAACCGCGACGGGCTCCTGCTCGGCGACGCCGCGTCCATCGTGAACATCTGTTCCGCGAAGAAGGCCGCCGAACTCGGCCTGAAGCCGCGCGCCGTCCTGGCGTCCGGCGGCATGAGCTGCGACGCGGTCCACATCACCGCCCCCATGCCGCACGGCGAAGCGCTCTCCGAGGCGATCGTCCACGCGCTCAATGAAGCCGGGCTCACGCCGGACGACATCGGCGCGGTCATCGGGCACGGCACCGGGACGCGCTACAACGACGACATGGAGCTTCAGGCGATCCGCCGCGTCTTCGGCGAACGGTCCGTTCCGATGCTCTCCGTGAAGGGCGCGTGCGGGCATACGCTCGCCGGAGCCGGGCTCGTGGAAGCCGTGGTCGGCGTCCGCATGCTGGAGACCGGGCTGATCCCGCCCCAGACCTCGCTGGTCACGCCCGAACCGGAGGCGGCATGCTACGTCTCCACCGAAATCCGCAAACTCGAAAAACCGCGCGTTCTGTGCATGAACTCCGGATTCGGAGGACTGAACGCCGTCATCATCCTGGAGGCCGTTTCATGAGCGCATATCCCTGGCACATCATCGGCGGCGTCACGGCCGACGGCCTGTCCTTCCGCACCTGGCGGCGCGGCCTCGTCTACACGGCGGAGGACACGCAGGACGCCAAGGCGAAAGTCTCGGCCGGCGCGGACGATTTCCCGCACGCCTACGGGCTCGACAATTTCCGGCGCGGCGACGCGAAAGTCCGCACCTACATCCTCGCCGCCGTCCTCGCGCACCGCGACGCGGAGGCCGACGCCGTCCGCGAGACCGCCGTCATCGACTTCGGGCGGCAGGGTTGCCACGAACAGAACCTGAACTATTTCAACGACTACCGCGAGCACGGACGCCACCTCGGGCGCGGACACCTCTTCGTCGGCACGCTCCCGACCACACCGCCCTGCGAGGCCGCGATCTCCCTCAAGCTCACCGGCCCGTGTTTCTACATGGACGCCTTCGACCGCTGGCACGTCCTCTGGGACGAGGTCACCAACTTCTTCGAGATGCCCGGCATCCGGCGCGTCATGGTCTGCCGCTACGAATCGGACAGGCTGACCGTCCTGCTGGCGGAACCCGGCGGCACGCTCGAGATCCCGGACGATTCCGGTCCCGAAAGCCTCGCCCGGCGCATCTTCCGCGCCGAGTAAGACCGGGGGGTGGACCTCATGCGCTGCTGCTGCGTGATCCCCGTTTTCAACCATGCCTCCACGGCCCCCGCCGTGATCGAACGCGCGCGCGCCGTCATGCCCGACGTCCTCGTGATCGACGACGGCTCGGAGGATATCGACCTGGCGGAACACTATGCGGGGACCGGCGTCGAGGTCATCCGCCATCCGCGCAACCTCGGCAAGGGCGCCGCGCTCCTCACCGCCATCCGCACCCTCGCCCCGCGCGGCTACGACTACATGATCACGCTCGACGCCGACGCGCAGCACGACCCGGAGGACATCCCGCGGTTTCTGCCTGTCCTGGAACGGAACGACTGGACGCTCGTCGCCGGGGTGCGCGACTTCTCCGTGCCGAACGTCCCCGGCCGCAGCAAGTTCGGGCGCATGTTCTCCAATTTCTGGTTCCTCGTCGAGACCGGCAAAAAGATCTCCGACTCGCAGAGCGGATTCCGCGCCTACCCGCTCAAGTACGTCTCTCAAATCAAATGCTCCTCGCTGCACTACACGTTCGAGACCGAGCTCCTCACGCGCTGCATGTGGGCGGGGCTTGAACTCGCCGAAGTCCCGATCTCCACGCACTACGACCCGCCCGGCGAACGCGTCTCGCATTTCCGTCCGTTCCGCGACAATCTCCGCATGACCTGGCTGCACACGCGCCTCGTGCTCCGCCGCCTCGTCCCGTTCGGCGTCGGAAAACTCCGGGAAACGCCCCGCGAATACCCCCGCCTGTGGAAACCGAAGGAGCTCTGGGCGTGGCTCGTCAAGGAAAACACCTCCTCGCTCGGCCTCGCGTTCTCCGCGTTCGTCGGCGCGCTCCTCGCCGTGTATCCGACGTACGGCTTCTGCACGATCCTGATCCTCTACGCCGCCACCCGGCTCCACCTCAACAAAGCCATGGCGGTCATGGCGCAGAATCCGTTCATGCCGCCGTTCTGCCCGGTCGTCTGCATCGAGCTCGGGCACTATCTGCGGCACGGCAGATTCCTGCTCCCGGAGGACCTGAATTTCCACAGCACGGTCCGGGAGATCCATCTGCGCTGGTTCGAATGGCTCCTCGGCAGCGTCATCCTCGCGCCAATCTTCGCCCTGATCTTCGCCGTCATCGTCTATTTCTCCGCCGAACTCTGCCGCGCGGCCATCCGCAGAAGGGGCGCGCGCACATGAACCGCGAGTCCGCACAGCCCGCCGCGAATCTGAGCGACACGCGCCGGAACAGGCTCGGCTCGGCGATCCTCCGCGGGATCCTGTCCGCCTTCGGCCCCGCCGCCGCGTGCTTCCTCGTCAAGTTCATCGCGCTCGTCTACGCGCTCACGGACCGGCAGGCGGAACAGCGCGCCCTGCCCTACCTGGAACGCCGTTTTCCAGGCGACAGCGGGCTCCGCATGAAACGCCACGTCTGGCGGCTCTTCACTGCGCAGGGAGAGGCGCTGATCATGGCGCTGGCGCTGGCGAACGGACAGGCGAAGGTCCGCGAACGCAATCCCGAAGCCTTCGATCCGGTCAGGAACGCGCCCGGCGGGCTCGTCTTCCTCTGTTCGCATTTCGGCGCGTGGCAGGCCGCCATGCACTGCGTGAACGCCGGAGGCCGCAAGGTCGCTTTTGTCGCGCGCCCGGACCGGAACGCCGACGTCGACAAGAGCCGGGCGTTCAACGGCGGCGAAGCTTCCCCGATGCACATCATCGACACCGCCGGCGCGTTCGGCGGCCTGCTGGAGGCGTTCGAGACGCTGGACGCGGGCGGAGCGGTCGGGCTCATGGGCGACCGCTGCCTGGAATCCGATTCCGTTCCGGTGCGGTTCCTCGGCGGGACCGCGCATTTCCCCGCGGCGGCGTTCTTCCTGGCGGCGAAGGCGCATGCCCCGGTCGTGCCGTTCTTCCTGACGCGCGGAAAGACCTACCGCGAGCTTCAGATCGAATTCGGGACCGTCGTGCGTCCGAAACGCCCCGCGCGCGGCGCATCCGGCGCAAAATATCAGGAGGATGTCCAGGCATACGCCGCCGACCTCGAACGCATGGCGACGGAGCATCCTTACGACTGCTTCCTGTTTGAAAACGTATGGGAGGACCGCGCATGATCCGTCGAATGCCGTTCGATCCCGTCGTGACCGGGTTCGCCCATCTCTCCTGCGCCGGGGCGACCGACGCCGCCGCGCTGGCGCTCTTCCGCGGCGAACGCCCGCCCGAAACGCCCCGTCCCGCCTGCGACGTGATCGACTCCGCAATCCCGGACCCGGTGTTTTACCTCGATTCCTTCCAAAATGCGCCGGACGAACCGCGCACGCTCGCCATGGTGCGCGCGCTCGTGGCGCAGGCGCTGGACGCCGCCGGGCTGACGCCGGACATGCTCCGCGGTTCCGCGACCGGATGCGCGGTCGGCACGACCATCGCGCACCAGTTCACGGACACGTCCTACTACGCACGTCTGCGGGAGGATCCCGGCACGGACGAAAACGCCCCCGTGGAACGTTTCCTGAACTCCAATCCGGCTGAGGCGGTCGCCCGCGAATACGATTTAAGAGGACCGCTCCATACCGTCTCGAACGCGTGTTCCTCCGGCGCGGACGCGCTTTCCATCGCCGCACTCTGTCTCCTCTCCGGGCAGTGCGAACGCATGATCGCGGTCGGCGCGGACGAGCTTCACCGCACCCCGGCCGCCGGGTTCCACGTGCTCGGCGTGACCTCGCCCTTCCCGTGCAGGCCGTTCGACTCCGCGCGCGCCGGGCTGAACCTCGGCGAAGGGGCGGGCGTCGTGATCCTGGAAACGCCGGACTGCGCCCGGAAACGCGGCATGAAACCGGAGTTCGCCCTGCGAGGATTCGGCATGAGCTGCGACGCCTCGCACATCACGGCGCCGGACGCTACAGGCGGCGGCATGAAGCGCGCCTTCCGCGACGCCCTGGCGCGCGCCGGGCTCGCGTTCAACGACATCGCGTTCGTCAACGCGCACGGCACGGGGACCGTCCTGAACGACCGATGCGAGGCCGCGGCGTTCGCCGGACTGGCGGAGGAAGCCGGGCTCGGCGCGCCGCCGCCCTTCCTCTCCACGAAACGCCTCACCGGGCACACGCTCGGGGCCGCCGGCACGCTCGAATTCATCTTCACCATGCTCATGCTGCGCGACGGCTTCGTCCCGGCAAGTCCCGGCTGCAAAACGCCCGATCCCGCGCTTCCATGCGCGCCGCTGACCTCGCCGCTGACGCTCCCCGCCGGGACGCGCTTCGCCGCCTCAAGTTCGCTGGCGTTCGGCGGCACGGACGCCGTCCTCGTCGCGGAAAGGCCGGGCTGAACCATGGCGCTTCACCTGCTCGCATCCTCGTTCACCGCCCCCGGCGCCGACCTGCGCTGGGACGACGGATTCCTCCGCGAAGAACGCGCCCGCCTCGGGCTCGGACGGCGGTCCGACCGCATGACGGCGGCGGTCCTCTCCGCGCTCGACCGCCTCGAAGGACGCCCGGACGACGCCCCGCTCCTCTTCGGCAGCATGCTCGGCGTGCAGAGCCGCATCACGGCGCTCCAGAACGACCTGATCGACTTTCCCGAGGACCAGATCGGCCCCGTGTCGTTTTCGTGCTCCGTCCACAACGCCGTCCCCGGAGCCGCCGCCATCCGCTTCGGCATGAAGGTCCCCGTCTTCTCGCTGGCGGGATTCGACCGCCTCCCGGAACGCGTCCTGTCGCTCGCCGACGCGGTCCTGTCCGCGGGAGACGCGGATCATGCGCTCGCGATCCTGACGGAGGAACGTTCCGCGTTCGCCGACCGCGCGATGCGCCTGCTCGGCCTCGAACCGATGGAATTCGCCGCGGTCTTCCTGCTGGAACGCGCAAAGGAAGGCGACGAGGCTTTCACGGTCCCGCCCGGAGCCGATTATTTCCGGCGGATCGGAAGTCTTCTGCCAAACTGACGGCAAAGACGTTTCGCACCGCCGCTCACGGCCGGCAGACCGCTTCCAGCACCCGCTCCACGGGACAGTTCATCCGTTCCGGCATGTCGCATGCCAGACGGGGATGCCCGCAGCAGAAATGCTCGTTCTCCTTCGGCGCATGCGGGCAATCGGACCTCAGGGCCATGCTCTGTTTCCCGAGCGGCCCGCAGAACGCGGGATTCGTCTGGCAGAACATCGTCACGGTCCTCACGCCGAAGGCGGCCGCCAGATGCGCCACCCCGGAATCGTTCCCGGCGACGGCGCGGCAATGCGGCAGGAGGGAAACCGTGTCGGAGAGGTCTCCGCAAAGGATGATCGCTCCAGGAATCCCGTCCGCGACCTTCGAGCACAGCTCCGCTTCGTCCGGCGCGCCGGAAACGACGGTCCGAAATCCCTGTTCCGCAAGACGCCGCGCGAGCAGACGGAAATTCTCCGGGGGCCAGCGTTTCGCCGCCCAGCCTGCTCCGGGGATCAGCATGACGATCCTGTCCGACGGATTCAAGTTCCATTCGGCGAAGATCTCCGCTTTTGTCTTTTCGGGGACGGGCGGCGCAAGCTCGATGTCCGGCGAATCGGGCTGCCCGAGGAACTGCCTCACGATGGAGCGCGGGCGGAACGCCAGGTGAACGGACGGGATCAAGCTCCGCTTCGCACAGAACGAGTACAGCGGCGACGCCTCTTCCGCGATGTCCATCCCGACGGCATACGAGCCCAGATGACGGCAGAACCACGCGGAATACCGGTTGCACATCAGGTCGACGGTCAGGTCCGGGCGGACAGCCTCCCGCAAACGCAGCGCATCGCGTTTCAGTTTGCCGAAACCGCCGGATTCGCGCGTCCGGTCGCTGACGACCGCGGCCTCGTGGATATGTTCGTCGGGGACAACGCCGTTTGCCAGGACGCGGATGAACGCGCGCCCGGCGACATGGATTTCCGCTCCGGGGTACGCCGTTTTCAGCGGCGGGACCGTCTGCAGCGCCCAGAACGTGTCCCCGAGGTACCCGCCCGCGACAAGCAGGATCCTTTGCGGATTCCGCGGCCGTTCCTTCCTGTTGAACAGGGCAAGCGTCCTGAAGGAGCCGTACATTCCCGCTTTGATGATTGCTTTGAGCGCTGATTTCACGATGCGACCATGTAACCGGATCAATGTTATTCGTTCAATGAAACAGAAATACCCTGATAATATCGCACGTATCCGCGCAAAAATCAAGCAGGATTCCTCTTTTGCGTTTGAAATCGCGCGCGCAGAGTGATATTTTATTGGTGAAACCGCGCATCAAACCGACCCCCGACCGAAATCAGAAACATGAGCCTCCGCGAAAACTACGTCCACACGCTCCACGCCTGCAACATCAGCTACGTCACGCAGGCGATCGTCAACGACTTCGCGCCGCTGCTCTTCCTGTGGTTCCGGCGCGCCTATGGACTTGAGCTGAGCCAGCTCTCGTTCCTGCTCGTCGCCAATTTCTGGCTTCAGATGTGCGTGGCGTTCGCCTGCGCCAAGCTCGCCGACAAACTCTCCTACCGCCTCACGCTCGTCATCGGGCAGTTCTGCTCCGCCGCCGGGCTCGCGCTCATGACCGTGCTGCCGGAAGTGATGCCGGGCCCCCTCGCCGGGCTGGTCTGCGCGGTCGCGCTGTACGCGGTCGGGGGCGGCGTGGTGGAGGCGGTCACCAGCCCGGTCGTCGAGGCGTGCCCGTTCGAACGGAAGGTCGCCGCCATGAGCCTCGTGCATTCGTTCTACTGCTGGGGGCAGATGGCGGTCGTGCTCGGATCCACGCTCTTCTTCCGCCTCTTCGGGCTGGACAACTGGCGGATTCTCGCGCTCGTCTGGGCGGCGGTGCCGTTCCTCGACGGCATCTACTTCATGTTCGTGCCGATGCGCCCCCTGATCGCCGAGGGAAAACGCGGGCTCGGCATCCTCGGTCTTTTCAGGCTCCCGGTCTTCTGGCTCATGGCGGTGATGATGCTCTGCGCGGGCGCGTCCGAACACTGCATGAACCAGTGGGCATCGTCGTTCGCGGAATCCGCCCTCGGCGTGGAGAAATGGATCGGCGACCTGGCGGGCCCGTGCCTCTTCGCGCTCCTCATGGGGCTTTCCCGCACGCTCTATGCCGCGTTCAGCACGCGCCTCGACCTCCTCAACTGCCTCATCGCGAGCTGCGCGCTCAGCATCGCCGCCTACCTCACCGCCGTGTTCGCCCCGTGGCCGCCCCTCGCGCTCGCCGGATGCGCCCTCTGCGGCTGGGCGGCGGGCATCCTCTGGGCGGGCGTCTTCAGCACAGCCTCCCTCGCCATCCCGCTCGGCGGCACCGCCATGTTCGCGCTGCTCGCCCTGCCCGGCGACTTCGGCTGCGGGCTCGGCCCCGTGTACGTCGCGAAGATCGCGTCCGTCTTCGGCGACGACCTCAAGGCCGGGCTCCTCGCGGCGGCGTTCTTCCCCGCGCTCATGCTCGGCTGCCTCCTGTACTACAAGTTCGGATACCTGCCCCGCCGCACGGAAATCCACGCCCGCGGCGGGTCCGAAGGCTGACAAACGGCATCTTCCGATTTTTCAAGCCCCTGTTTTCTCTTTTTTCCGGAAAAACGCCTTCGAAACTAAAACATCATTCATCATCCTGATTATCAGCGCGTTCCGAACAAAAACACCTTCCGGCGGGACGTGTCATTTTGGCACACTGGAAAAATCGCAAAAAAAATCGTTAAAAAAATCTTTTTCGCCATTGCATTTATCAAGGGATTGATTATATTATACCGGAACACCACAAGATGTTGTGGTCCGCACCGTCTATCACCACCATTCAACAATCCCCGCTCAAATGAACGCCGACTCACGCTTTGGACTGCAGAAGCTCACTTTGCTGGACTACCCCGGCAAGGTCGCCTGCACCATTTTCCTGCACGGATGCAATTTCCGCTGCCCGTTCTGCCACAACGCCTCGCTCGTGGTGGTCCCGCAGGAGGATTCCGCGATGATCTCGCTCGGCGAGCTGAAGGACTTCCTGTCCAAACGGGGGAAGATCCTGGACGGCGCGTGCATCACGGGCGGCGAACCCGTGATGCGGCCCGACCTCGCCGAACTGCTGGAGCTGCTGCGTTCGTACCGTCTGCTCGTCAAGCTCGACACGAACGGGTCGTTCCCTGAGCGTCTTCAGGACCTCGTGGAACGCCGCCTCGTGGACGCCGTGGCGATGGACATCAAGAACACGTACGCGAAGTACGACGAGACGACCGGAGTGTCCGGCATGGCGGAACGCGTCGCGGAGAGCGCGGCATACCTCAAAACCGCCCCGCTGGACTACTACGAACTCCGCACGACGGTCGTCCGCCAGTTCCACACGGTCGACGGCCTGGCGGAGCTCGCCCGCGAGCACGCGGGGATCGAACATTACTTCCTTCAGAAATTCAAGGACTCCGGCGATCTGCTCGGCGCGGGGCTGAGCGCGATGCCGGACGACGAGATGGCGCGCGCGCTGGAAGCCGTCCGGGAGTTCATCCCGAACGCGCAGCTGCGCGGCGTCGACACGAACGAAACGGATTCCTAACCATTTTTTCAATTATAACATCTTCAAATCAGGAGCAGCAAGAATCATGTACCAAGTCCAGAAACGCAACGGCAAAGTCATCGACTTCGACATCACGAAGATCTCGAACGCGATCAAGATGGCTTTCGAGGCGCAGGAGAAAAACTACCACCCGTCGATCATCGACTTCCTCGCGCTGAAGGTCACCGCCGAATTCGAGCCGAAGATCAAGGAGGGCCTGATCGCCGTTGAGGACATCCAGGACAGCGTGGAATCCGTGCTCGTGCAGGCGGGCTACGCGGACGTCGCGAAAGCCTACATCCTCTACCGCCGCCAGCGCGAAAAACTCCGCAACACCGCCAACACGATCATCGACTTCAAGACCACCATCGACGACTACCTGAAGATCAACGACTGGCGCGTGAAGGAAAACTCCACCGTCACCTACTCCGTCGGCGGACTCATCCTCTCCAACTCCGGCGCCCTCACCGCCAACTACTGGCTCTCCGAGATCTACGACGACGAGATCGCGAACGCCCACCGCAACGCCGACCTCCACCTGCACGACCTATCCATGCTCACCGGCTACTGCGCCGGATGGTCCCTCAAGCAGCTCATCCAGGAAGGCCTCGGCGGCGTCCCCGGCAAGATCACCAGCGCCCCGGCGTCCCACCTCGCCACCCTCTGCAACCAGATGGTGAACTTCCTCGGCATCATGCAGAACGAATGGGCGGGCGCGCAGGCGTTCTCCTCCTTCGACACCTACCTCGCGCCGTTCGTGAAGGCGGACAACCTCGACTACAACGCGGTCAAGAAGTGCATCGAGTCCTTCATCTTCGGCGTGAACACCCCGTCCCGCTGGGGTACGCAGGCGCCCTTCTCCAACATCACGCTCGACTGGACCGTGCCGAACGACCTCGCCGAGCTGCCCGCGATCGTCGGCGGCAAGGAAATGCCGTTCAAGTACAAGGACTGCAAGGCGGAGATGGACCTCATCAACAAGGCGTTCATCGAGACCATGATCGAGGGCGACGCCAACGGACGCGGATTCCAGTACCCGATCCCGACCTACTCCATCACGCGCGACTTCGACTGGAGCGAGACCGAGAACAACCGCCTCCTCTTCGAAATGACCTCCAAGTACGGCACGCCGTATTTCTCCAACTACGTGAACAGCGACATGGAGCCGAGCGACATCCGAAGCATGTGCTGCCGCCTCCGCCTCGACCTCCGCGAGCTCCGCAAGAAATCCGGCGGCTTCTTCGGCAGCGGCGAAAGCACCGGCAGCATCGGCGTCGTGACCATCAACATGCCGCGCATCGCCTACCTCGCCACGGACGAGGAGGACTTCTACAAGCGCCTCGACCACATGATGGACATCGCGGCGCGTTCGCTGAAGATCAAGCGCGAGGTCATCACGCGCCTCCTCGACGAAGGCCTCTATCCGTACACGAAGCGCTACCTCGGCAAGTTCGACAACCACTTCTCCACCATCGGCCTCGTCGGCATGAACGAGGCGTGCCTCAACGCGAAGTGGATCCGCCGCGACCTCACCGACCCCGTCGCGCAGGATTTCACCGCGAACGTCCTCAACCACATGCGCGAACGCCTCTCCGACTACCAGGAGAAGTACGGCGACCTGTACAACCTCGAAGCCACGCCCGCCGAATCCACCGCGTACCGCCTCGCCAAGCACGACCGCAAGCGCTTCCCCGAGATCATCACCGCCTCCAAGGGCGACGACGACGCGCCGTACTACACGAACAGCTCCCACCTGCCCGTCGGATACACGGACGACATCTTCTCCGCGCTCGACATCCAGGACCGCCTCCAGACGCTCTACACCTCCGGCACCGTCTTCCACGCCTTCCTCGGCGAGAAGCTCCCGGACTGGAAGAGCGCGGCCACGCTCGTCCGCAAGATCGCCGAGAACTACCGTCTCCCGTACTACACCCTCTCCCCGACCTACTCCGTCTGCAAGAACCACGGCTACATCGCCGGCGAAAAGTCGACCTGCGCCAAGTGCGGCGAGAAGACCGAGGTCTACAGCCGCATCACCGGCTACTACCGCCCCGTCCAGAACTGGAACGACGGCAAGTCGCAGGAGTACAAGGACCGCAAGACCTACGACATCGGCAAATCCATGAGCCACAAGCCCGTCCACCACGACGCCCCCGCCCATGAATCCACCGAGCACCCCGTCGAAAAGCCCGCGCCCGCCGCCGCAGGGACCGCCGACCGCGTGATCCTCTTCGCCACCAGCACCTGCCCGAACTGCAAGATGGCGAAACGCTTCCTCGACCAGGCGGGCGTCCGCTACGACGTGATCCTCGCCAACGAGGACATCGCCGCCGCCGACCTCTACGGCATCCGCCAGGCACCCACGCTCGTCGTGATCCGCGGCGGCAAGATGGAGAAGTTCGAAAACGTCTCCAACATCCGCCGCTTCATCGAAGAATCCGCCGCCGTGGCAGTCTGACGGAAAGGAGCGGTTTCCGGTATGATCGACATCCTCATCGTCGGAGCCGGGCCCGCCGGACTCACCGCCGCCGTCTATGCGCGGCGCGCGGGCCGTTCGGTCCTGATCCTGGAACGCGAATCCTTCGGCGGCCAGATCGTCTATTCGCCCAAGGTCGAAAACTTCCCCGGCTACCTCGCGCTGTCCGGCGGCGAGATCGGCGAGAAGCTCGTCGACCAGGCGATCCACCACGGTGCGGAGATCGAGCTGGACGAGGTCACGGAGATCCACGACAACGGCAAGATCAAATCCGTGATCACCCCCCGGACGCAGTACCTCTGCAAGTCCGTCATCGTCGCCGCCGGGTCCCGCCACAGGCCGCTCGGACTCCCGCGCGAGGACGAACTCGTCGGGCACGGCATCTCCTACTGCGCGCTCTGCGACGGCGATTTCTACAAGGACAGGGACATCGCGGTCATCGGCGGCGGCAACACCGCGCTCCAGGACGCCGTGCTGCTCTCCGAGACGTCGAAATCCGTCACGATCGTGCAGAACCTCCCCAAGCTCACGGGCGAGGCGAGCCTCGCCGCGATCCTGCGTTCGCGCCCGAACGTGAAGATCCTCTGCAACTGCGTCGTGACCGAACTCCTCGGCGAACCCGAACTGACCGGGATTAAGATCAAAAACACCGCCGAGGACACGGAATCCGAACTCACGCTCGACGGCGTGTTCGTCGCCATCGGACAGATGCCCGACAACAAGCCGTTCCAGGACGTCTGCGACCTCGACACGAACGGCTTCATCGCGTCGGACGAAGCCTGCCTCACGAAGACGCCCGGCGTATTCGTCGCGGGCGACTGCCGAACCAAGGGCGTCCGCCAGGTCGCGACCGCCGTCGGCGACGGAGCCACGGCGGCACTCGCCGCCTGCCGCTACCTGAACTCGCTCACGTTCTGATCCCGCAGACAGTTTTCATGCCTGCTCCGGCACGGCAGGCACAAACAGGACAGGTCTCATAGGACGTATGGGACCTGTCTTTTTTTGTTGTTTTGCAACAGACAAATGACTGGTCCCGGCTCCTTCTGCCGGGCGCGGCGGATGTTCAGCCGCAGGTGATCTTTTCCGGGCGGCGGGTGATCATGCCGGTGAAGAACGACGCGATGCCGTTCAGGATACCGGCGGAGGCTTTCCGCCCGGCGCACCCCATCGCCTCGGACGCGAACGATTCGGCGTCGGCGAAATGCAGCAGGAGTTTCAGGGGCGTGACGGATTCGCCGCCGTGCCGTCCGCAGGCGTCGTCCGCCGCGATGCAGAGCTCGTCCACGCATGCCGCGACCGGGGCCAGCAGCGGCGCGAACGCCAGTTCCGTAACGGGCGTTTCGAGCTTGGAGCCGCGCAGGAGCGGGAAGAAACGGAGTTCCACGCGGAGCGCGGGGAAGACGCGCAGGTCGACCGGCAGGACCTTCACCGCGCGGCATGCCGGGTCCAGCAGACGCGCGGACGCGGCGGAGATGCGGCCGGCGAACTCCTCCGGCGGCAGGATGAATCCCTTGTCGTTCCAGCCGGGCTCGGGGAGCGAAAGCTTCACCGAACCGACGGCGTCGAGGGAATCGGCGAAATGCTTCGCGAGCTCGAAAACGAGTTCGGTCGAGGATGCGTCCGCGCCGATGGAACGGAGCGTATTGGAGACTTTCCGGGCGACCGCGGCGAGGCGTTCGCCGGTCAGGGCGAGGCGTTCGTGCAGGAGCGCGGCGATGCGCGCGTCCTGGAACCGGTCCGATTCGCCGTCGATGCGCTTCGTGCGCCCGTATGCCGCCGCGGCGGCGTCCATGCCGACCGACTGAAGGATGTTCGCGATCATGGCGTCGACCGCGGCCGCCTTCACGTACAGCGGGCCGGATTTCGGCTTCCCGGCGTGGCGCAGGGCGTATTCCACCGCGCTGACGGCGTCGCGGGCGAGCGCATCGGACTCGGCGCCGCGTTCCGGCAGGACGGACCGGATGCGCGCGGCGAGGTCGTCCGGGTCGAACGGCGCGGCGCATCCGTGCGAATCCTGAAGGAAGATCGCCTGTGCGGAAAGTTCGATCATGGTTGAAAAATCCTCATTCTCCGGTCGGTTAAAACAGTTCGGGGCGGTTTTCGATCAGGTAGCGGTAGCGGTCCAGCACGCGGTCCTTCGTGACGAATCCGACGTACACGCCGCCGCGCACCACGGGCACGGCGCGCTCGTTATGCTTCTCGAAAAGGTCGATCGCGCGTCCGAGCGTGTCGCCCGGCTTCAGCACTGCCTCCGGCGGACGCATGATGTCGAACACCAGCGCGACGTCGTAGAGCGACGTCTCCAGCAGGTAATGGCGGATGTCGTCGAGCGTGACGACGCCCGCCAGCCGCCCGTCGCGGTCAAGCACGGGGAACACGTTCTGATGCGTCTTCATGACGGAGTGGAGCACGCTGCGCATGGAGTCGGACTCGGAAAGCGGCAGGTAATCCTTTTCGATCAGGTCGTCCGGGATCGCCCGCGTGAGGGCGTCGGCGTCGCGCGTGCCGTCCGGGTCGCCGCCGCGGAACCGGATCATCGTCTTGTAGACGTTGTGCGTGCAGAGCTTGCGGCAGACGAACGTGGAGAGCGCGGAGACGATCATCAGCGGGATGAAGAGCTTGTAGCCGCCCGTCAGCTCGGCGATCAGGAAGATGCCGGTCAGCGGCGCGTGCATCACGCCCGCCAGCACGCCGCCCATCCCGATGGCGAGGAAGTTCAGTTCGCTGATGTAGCCGCCCCACGGCAGGGATGACATGTGGATCAGCTTCGAAATGGAGTAGCCGAGGAACGCGCCGATGAACATCGAGGGGGCGAAGATGCCGCCGTCCGCGCCGCTCTCCAGGCTGGAGATCGAGGTCATAGCCTTCAGGAACACCAGCAGGAACGTCAGGAGCAGGAACACCCACGGATTCGAGAAGACCGCGGCGAGCGGGCTGGATTCATACAGAGCCGCCTGGTCGGAGAGCAGACGGCTGATGAAATAATAGCCGTCGCCGCGCAGGGCGGGGAACAGCAGGATCGCCAGGTACAGGACCGCGCTGCCGATCAGGCCCTTCACCCACGGGTTCCGCACGCGGCCGTACTGTTTCGAGATCCGCGTGTACATCCGGATGACGAACACGGAGACGAGCCCCGCCGCCGCGCCGAGGACCACATAGTACGGCACCGCGCGCATGTTCCACTGCAGCAGGTCGAAATCGTAGGGGCGCGGCGGATAAATCTGCTGGGACACCAGCAGGGCGGTCGCGGAGGAGAGGATCAGCGGGATGATCGCCGGGATCGCGCTCGCGGTCTTCGGGAGCAGGATCTCCATGGCGAAGAACGCCCCGGCGACGGGCGTGTTGAACATGGCGGAGATGCCCGCCGCGCCGCCGCACGCCAGCAGCAGGATGCGGTTCTCGTGGTTCAGCAGCAGGCTGCGGGCGACGTTGCTGCCGATCGCCGCGCCGGTCTGCGCAACGGGCGCCTCAAGCCCCGCCGACACGCCGAGCCCGACGCTGACGCCGCTGGTGATGATGTGGGAGAAAGTCTTGTGGAGCGGGACGGCTCCCGTGCGGTCCTTCACGCTCAGGATGACCCCCGCCAGGCCGCGTTCGTACTTGCCGCGCATGACGGCCTGCGTGACGAAGATGCAGAAGAAGACGCCGAGCGCGGGCGTGGCGGGCAGCACCCAGACCGCCCACGAGGCGTCCGCCGGGATGTACGCCACCAGCGACTGCACGAGGTGCTCCACGGTCTTCATCAGCGCGCCCGCCACGCCGGACAGCAGGCCGACCAGCACGCTCAGCAGGATGATGTAGTTCTGCTCGCCGAGCGTCTTCTGGAACGGGTTGGCGATGCGGAGGAAACGGCCGTGAAGCCAGGACAGGAACGAAAAACGCATGACGGACGGGCTTTCCTTGCTCAGATGTTATTTTCCGCCGCGGGACGCCTTGCTCCCGCGGTTGCTGCCCATGCTCCGGATCTCGTCGATGAACTCGTCGATGTCCTTGAAATCGCGGTACACGGAGGCGAAGCGCACGTACGCGACCTTGTCGACCTGGCGCAGCGCCTCCATCGTGCGGTTGCCGACCTCGTTGGACGGCACTTCGCGTTCGTAGTCCGCCTCCAGGCTGCTCGTGACCTGCGACACGATCATGTCGATCGCCTCCGGCTTCACGTCGCGTTTCCAGCAGGCTTTCTCGATCCCGGCGCGGATCTTGTTCGGGTCGAAATCCTCCCGCGAATTGTCGCGCTTCACGACCTTCAGTTCCGCCTGGATGATCTCCTCGTGCGTGGTGAACCTGTGTCCGCATGCCGTGCATTCACGGCGGCGGCGAACGGCCGCGCCGTCTTTCGAGGCGCGGGAATCAATCACGCGGTCTTCCTGACAACCGCATCGGGGGCAGCGCATAACGGGACTCTCCTGAAGAATGGCGGACGGGTTCCGGCCGGAAGGCGGATCCGGAAATCAGTTCTGCTTCCGGTATCCTTCCTTCGCCTCCGTTTTCTTGAACTTGATGAACGTGGCGTCCATCTGATTGATGGTGTAAGGCGTGATGTCGAGCGAGATGCCGCGAAGCGTCAGCGTGGTGTTCGGATCGACGATGAACATGAGGCGCACATACCGCGCCTTGCGGTTCTCGTTGGCGAGGAAGTACAGGCGGAAACGGTAGTCCTTGAAGGCAACGTCGTCATGGGCGGTGAAACCATATCCCTGGTGGCGTTCGCCGAGGAATTCCCGGTCGGCGTCGCAGAAGATCATGCCGAGCGAGAACGAGCCCGTTCCGGAAGCCTCCGCGGCGAGATCGACGACCGAGTCGTCGTTGATTTCAAAATATCCGCTGTAGCAGAAGAGCGCCGGACGGTTCATCGTCTTCACGGTGAAGCTGTTGGCGTCCTCATCGTATTTGCTGGGGCACGGCTCCGCCCGGAAGGACGCCGGCATCGAATAAAACTCGTCCTCGACGAAATGCCAGCCGTTCGGGAGATACGCGTCCTTTTCCGTATGGAACCGGCTCAGGTACAGCGGGGGCTCCGGGGGGTTATGGGCGCAGGAACAGAGAAGACCGAGAAGGACCACAGCGAAGAAAAGATGCTTCATGTCGGGAAAAGCCTTTCGTATGATCGGTATGTTATATAGAAAAAGATATATTGAAAAATGTAACCCTGAAACAGGCGAAATTCAAGCGGATTTTGAAAAAAAGTCCTTCATGACTTGAAAAAAAAGCGTTTCGGGCGTATCTTATTTGTATGAAAAAGCAAAAACACCCCCCGGGAAACATCGGCGCCGGCGCCCGGCCGCCGAATCCGCGGGATGCCCACCAAACCGCGAAAGACCGCCATGCCCGACCATATCAAGCTCTCAATCGTGATTCCCGTCTACAATGAGGAACACTTCATCGACGCCACGCTCGAACGCGTCCGCGCCGTCCGTTTTCAGGATGGCGTCGAGCTGGAATACATCGCGGTCGACGACCATTCCTCGGACAAGACGTGGGAACGCCTTCAGCCCTGGGCCGCGCGCGGCGTCAGGATCAGCCGCCACGAGAAGAACGGCGGAAAGGGGGCGGCGCTCCATACCGGATTCGCCATGGCGACCGGCGACGTCGTCACGATCCAGGATGCCGACTTCGAGTACGACCCGGAAGACCTTCCGTCCCTGCTTCAGCCCTTCCTCGACGACAAGGCGGACGTGGTCTTCGGCGCTCGCACGTCCATCCTGCGGTCGGGAGCCCAGCAGGTCACGCCCTTCTGGCACTCCAAGGTCAACGAGTTCCTCACGAACGTCTGCAACATGTTCTCCAATCTCGCCCTCTCCGACATGGAGTGCTGCTACAAAATGGTCCGGCGCGAACTCCTCGAAAAGATCAGGCTGCGGGAAAACCGCTTCGGTTTCGAACCGGAATTCACCCTCAAGATCGCACGGCTTCATCCGCGCGTCTGGCAGGTGCCCGTATCCTATATGCCCAGGACCTACAAAGAGGGCAAGAAGATCACCTGGAAGGACGGCGTCTCCTCGCTGCGCTGCATCATGCAGTACGGGCTCTTCCGTCTCTGACGCGCGGACCGCCACATCGAAACCGGGAACACGCACATGAAGCTCTTCCGCTCAGACCTGCCGATCGAACTGACCGTCCTGATGGTCATCCTCACGGTCATTTTCGCAATATTCTTCGCGATCCCGTTCCTCCTCTTCGTCGGGTTCATCTGGATCGTCAGGCGCATTCTCGCCGGACGCACTCCGTTCGAGCGCTACATCAGAGAAGACCCGCGCGCCAGACAACATGAGGGGGATGCAGGCGAAAACGGCATGGCGTCCGGCCCCGCCGACGACACGATCGACTGCGAGGTCATCAGCGCCCGCACATTCGACGAAAACGGGCAGGAAATCCGCTGATTTCCTTCCTGAAACAGCTTTTTTCCCTTTGACGGGCTTGCTTTTTCGCGTCCGGGGTCTTATAGTATTTGGACAAGTAATACCCCTGCACTTTCATCGAAAGGCATTCCGCCATGAAAGCCCCGTTCCTCCGCACAACCGTACTCTCCGCCGCAGCCCTGCTCTGCACGGTCCTCTCCGCCCAGTCCCCCGCAAGCCACCCATTTATCACACTCAATCCTGACGACGGCTCGCCGTTCAACGGCGGCGTGTTCGAGGGCTGGGGCACGTCGCTCTGCTGGTGGGCGAACCGCATCGGCTACAGCGACAAGCTCACGGACGCGGCGGTCGACGCCTTCTTCGACCAGACCAAAGGTCTGAAGCTCAACATCGCGCGCTACAACATCGGCGGCGGCGACGATCCCGCGCACCGCCACATCACGCGCTCCGATTCGAACATGCCCGGCTTCGCGCAGCCGCTCCGCGACCCGGACGGCGCGTTCGAGGTCGACGACGACGGCATCGTCATCTACCGGTACGACTGGGAGCGCGACAAAAACCAGATGAACGTGCTGACGAAGATCCTCGCCCGCAGCCCGGACGCGCTCGTCGAGGTCTTCTCCAACTCCCCGCCGTATTTCATGACCTGGAGCGGATGCTCGAGCGGCGGGACGGGCAATCACAAGGACAACAACCTCCGCCCCGAATACGTGCCCGTCTTCGCCGAATTCCTCGCCGACACCGTGAAGCACATGCGCGACGGCCTGCACATCAAGCTGAACAGCATCGACCCGTTCAACGAGCCGTCCTCCGGGTTCTGGGGCGCGTACAGCAACAAGCAGGAGGGCTGCGACATCAGGGACAACCGCCTGAAAAGCCGCATCATCACGGAGCTGGACAAGGCGCTCCGCAGGCGCGGCGTCCGCGAAGGCATCCTGATCGCGGTCGCAGACGAGACCTCCATGGACCTTTCCATCGACACCTGCAAGGCGCTGACGCCCGAGGCGAAGAAGGCGGTCGACCGCATCAATACGCATTCCTACAGCGGCAGCCGCAGAGCCGAACTCATGGCATTCGCCAAGTCCGAAAACAAGCACCTCTGGATGAGCGAAGTCGACGGCAACGCCACGAGCGGCGGCCAGGCCGCCGGCGACATGGGCGGTCCGCTCTGGTTCGCAAAACGCATCATCCAGGATATGAACGGCATGCGTCCGTCCGCCTGGGTGATCTGGCAGGTCATCGACCGCCACCGTTCCGATTTCAACGCCGCGGAACGCGCCAACACGTCCCTTTCCGGCTCGTACTGGGGGCTCGGCATCGCCGACCATTTCGAGGAGAAAATCCTCCTCGGCAAGAAGTATTACGCGTTCGGCCAGTTCACGCGCTACATCCGCCCCGGCGACCGCATCATCGCCTCCTCGCCGTACACGCTCGCCGCATACAACCGCGAATCCGGCAGGATCGCGATCGTCGCCGTCAACGATTCCGGCACGGAACGCCCCGTTACGTTCGACCTCCGCGCGTTCGACCGGATCCCCGCGGACACGGCAAAGGTCATCCGCACCAGCGGCCCCCTCGCCACAGGCGAGAACTGGAACGAGGACATCCCGTCGGTCCCGGTCCGCCTCAAAACGTTCTTCGTCCGCCTCGCGCCGTTCTCCATCACCACGTTCGTGATCGAACCGCCGCGCTGACGGCACATCGGGCGAGGCTCGCTTCCGCGCGGGATCGTTCCGCATCCCTTTATCCTCCCGGGAACATGCACGGGGGCTTTTGTCTCCGCCTCATTTCCCGCACGGGACACGCCCCCGGAACGTTAAGTTCACGTTAATATTTAACTCTTGTTTGTTTTTTGCCTTTTCCGCATATATAATATTATCCACAGCCAACGCTTTTTCCTATTGCTCCCAACAGCGGAAACGACACTTCCATGACAACTTACCTGACAAGAGACGGACTTGAGGTCACGCCGGTCATCTTCGGCACAAGCTGCCTCGGCAATCTCTACCGCGTCCTGCCATACGAAACGAAACTTGAGCTCGCCCGGGCGTGGTTCCGCACCGCCGCGAAGCCCGCGATCGACTCCGCCGGGAAATACGGCGCCGGGCTCGCGCTCGAATCCATCGGGCGCGCCCTCCGCGACCTCGCGGTCCCGGCGGACGGCATCACGGTGAGCGTGAAGCTCGGCTGGCGGCGCAAACCGCTCACGACCCCGGAACCGACGTTCGAGCCGGGCGTGTGGGCAGGCCTCGAGCACGACGCGGAACAGGACATCTCCTACCGCGGCATCATGCGCTGCTACGAGGAGGCGGAGGAACTGCTCGGCGGAGCCTGCGGCATCGACCTCGTTTCCGTTCACGACCCCGACGAATTCCTGGCGGGCGGCGGCACGGTCGACGACATCCTCGGCGCATACCGCGCGTTATTTGAACTGAAAAAAGCCGGGCGCGTCCGCGGCGTCGGCATCGGCGCGAAGGACTGGCACGTCATCCGCGGGCTCTACAACGACATCGGCTTCGACTGGGTCATGTTCGCCTGCGCCCCGACCGTCCTGCGCCATCCGCGCGAGCTCCGCGCGTTCATGGAAAAGCTCAAAGCCGACCGGGTCGGCATCATCGACTCCGCGCTGTTCAACGGCGGCTTCCTCACCGGCGGCTCCATGCTCGACTACCGCAAGGCGGATCCCGTCCGCGACGCCGCACTGTTCCAGAAGCGCGCCGACTACCTCGCCGTCTGCGGGGATTTCTCCGTCGACCCCGCCGCGGCCGCCGTCGAATTCGGATTCCGCCAGCCCGGCGTCGTCGCCGTCTCGCTGAACACCTCCGACCCCGCCCGCATCCCCGTGAACGCCTCCTACGGGCAGTATCATGCGCCCGCGGAGTTCTGGGCGGAACTCATCCGCAGAAAGGTCATCGACGATGAAAATTGACGCGCACCATCATTTCTGGCACTACAACACGCGGGACTACGGCTGGATCTCCGACGACATGGCGGCGCTCCGGCGCGATTTCCTCCCCGCCGACCTCAAGCCCGAACTCGACCGCGCCGGGATCGACCGCGTGGTCTCCGTGCAGGCGCGCCAGTGCGTGGAGGAGACCGAATGGCTCCTGAAGCTCGCGGAGGAAAACGACTTCATCGCGGGCGTCGTCGGCTGGCTCCCCATCGCCTCGCCGGACTTCCCCGCCCTGCTCGAAAAGTTCGCCGCGAACCCGAAGCTCCGCGCGGTCCGCCACGTGGTGCAGGACGAGCCGGACGACCGGTTCATCCTCGGCGAGGCGTTCAACCGGGGCATCGACCGCCTGCTCTCCGCGGGCCTCGCGTACGACATCCTCATCTTCGAACGCCACCTGCCCTACGCCATCGAATTTGTGAAGAACCACTCGCCGGAACAGGTCTTCGTGCTCGACCACATCGCGAAGCCGAAGATCGCCGCCGGGGAGATGCAGCCGTGGGCGGACAATCTCCGCAGGCTCGCGGCGTTCCCGAACGTCTACTGCAAGCTCTCCGGCCTCGTGACCGAAGCCGACATCCACAACTGGACGCCGGACCAGCTCCGTCCCTACGTCGAGACCGTGCTGGATGCCTTCGGGCCCGCGCGCGTCATGTTCGGGTCCGACTGGCCCGTCTGCACCTGCGCCGCCGCCTACTCCGCCTGGCACAGCCTCGTCGGGGAATTCATCTCGCATCTCAGCGAACACGAACAAGCTCAAATCACGGGCGAAACCGCCCGGAAAGCATATTTCGGAGGTTAATTCATCATGCGTGCATTCTCCATCACCGCGCCGTTCCAGACCGGCTATCGGGACATCCCCGAACCCGAACTCACGCCCGGCAGCGTCCTGCTCGCCGTCAAGTTCGTCGGCCTCTGCGGCAGCGACCTCAACACCTTCCGCGGCAAAAATCCGCTCATCACCCTGCCCCGCATCCCCGGCCACGAGATCAGCGCGGTCATCGAGGCGAAAGGACCCGGCGTCCCGGACTGCTGGCGCGTCGGGCAGAAAGTGACCGTCTCCCCGTACACCAACTGCGGCGTCTGCCCCAGCTGCCTCGCCGAACGCCCCAACTGCTGCCAGTTCAACCAGACCCTCGGCGTGCAGCGCGACGGCGCGCTCACGAAGCATATCGTCGTGCCCTGGACCAAGCTCTTCGACGCCGACGGCATGAAGCAGGAGGAGATCGCCCTCATCGAGCCGCTGACCGTCGGCGGACACGCCTCAGACCGTTCCGGCGCGACCGAGGACAGCATCGCCGCCGTGATCGGCTGCGGAGCCGTCGGACTCGGCGCGGTGCTCGGGCTTGCCCGCAAGGGCGTCCGCAAGATGATCGCGATCGACGTCGACCCCGAAAAGCTCGCGCTCGCCCGCGAGTTCGGCGCGACCGACACGATCGACTCCTCGAAGACCGATCTCCACCAGGCGCTCGCCGACCTCACCGGAGGACGCGGCCCGAACGTCGTGATCGAGGCGGTCGGGCTCCCGCAGACCTTCCGCGCAGCCGTCGACGAAGTCGCGTTCGCCGGAAGCGTCACCTACATCGGCTACGCGAAGGCGCCCGTCGAATACGAGACCAAGCTCTTCGTGCAGAAGGAGCTCGACATCCGCGGCTCCCGCAACGCCATGCCCTGCAACTTCCGCCGCGTGATCGACTTCGCCGCCCGCGGGCTCTTCCCGGTCAGCAGGATGATCTCCCGCGTCTACGGCTTCGACCAGGCGGGACGGGCGCTCCAGGACTGGCACGAAGCACCCGCGAAAGTCTGCCGTTACCTCGTCTCGCTTGACTGAAAGGAGCACATGATATGAAACAGCTGACCCGTGAAACACCTCTGACCCGCCCCGTCCGCGTCCTCCAGTTCGGCGAGGGCAATTTCCTGCGCGCGTTCGTCGACTGGATGGTCGACCGCATGAACAAGGCCGGCGTGTTCGACTCCGCCGTGCAGATCGTCCAGCCGCTCCCGCAGGGCATGTGCGACGTCATCAACGCCCAGGGCGGTCTCTACCACGTGATCCTGCGCGGCGTGAAGGACGGACAGGTGGTCGAGCAGATCGAACAGATCGACTGCGTGAAGGGCTGCCTCAACCCCGCCACCGAGTGGGACAAGGTCGTCGAAGCCGCGCTGAACCCCGACCTGCGCTTCGTCTTCTCGAACACGACCGAGGCGGGCATCGAATACCGTCCCGGCGCCGACACGTTCCCCTCGAAGGTCGCGAAGCTCGTCACCGCCCGCGCGAAAGCCGGACTCGGCGGGCTCATCTTCATCCCCTGCGAGCTCATCGAGCACAACGGGCAGAAGCTCCGCGAATGCGTCCTGAAGTACATCTCCGATCCGGAAGTCGTCCGCTACGTCGAGGACAAGTGCATCTTCTGCAGCACGCTCGTCGACCGCATCGTGGCGGGCTATCCGCGCACCGACGCCGCGAAATACTGCGAAAAGCTCGGAATCGAGGACAAGCTCCTCGACTGCGGCGAACCGTTCTTCTTCTTCGTGATCGAAGGACCCGCCGAGGTCGAAAAGGAACTCCCGGCGAAAAAGGCCGGGCTCAACGTCCTCTTCACCGACGACCAGACCCCGTACCGCACGCGCAAGGTGCGGTTCCTGAACGGCGCGCACACCGCCAGCGTGCTCGGCGCTCACATGGCGGGATTCACGTTCGTGGACGAGATGGTCCGCGACGAGAAGTTCGGCAAATTCCTGCGGACCGTCCTCTTCGAGGAGGTCATGCCGACCGTGAACCTGCCCGAGGCGGAAAAGAAAGCCTACGCGGAATCCGTGCTGGAACGCTTCGCGAACCCGTACGCCCAGCACAGGCTCCTCTCCATCGCGCTGAACTCCGTCTCCAAGTGGAAAGTCCGCGTCCTCCCGACGCTCCTCGACTATCTCAAGCTCACCGGCAAACTCCCCGCCTGCCTCACGCAGTCCATGGCGTACCTCATCGACTTCTACCGTTCGTGCGAGATCAACGACGCGCCGGAGGTCAAGGCGTTCTTCGCCTCGAAGCCCGACGTGAAGGCGATCCTCGGCAAGGCGGATTTCTGGGGCATGGACCTGAACTCCATCCCCGGCTTCGCCGCCGCCGTGGAACAGGGAGTCACCAAGCAGCCATGATCATCCATCCGCTCGACAACGTGGAGGTCCGCGACGACGGCCACAAGTACGCCATCCGCCCCATCGCGCCGGGCGAAAACGTGATCAAGTACGGCATGCCCATCGGGCACGCGAAAGTCCGGATCGAGCCCGGCGAACACGTCCACACGCACAATCTGGCGTCCAACCTCGCCGGACTCCTCGAATACGCCTACAAGCCCGATTTCAAACCGCTTGCGGTCAGGACCACGCGCACGTTCAAAGGATACCTCCGTCCCGACGGACAGGCGGGCGTCCGCAACGACCTGTGGGTGATCCCGACCGTCGGCTGCGTGAACGACCTCGCGCGGCGTCTCGCGGACGCCGTCGGCGGCATCGCGCTCACGCATCCCTACGGCTGCTCCCAGCTCGGCGGCGACCACGAATGCACGGCGAACCTGCTGGCGGCTTTCGCGCACCACCCGAACGCCGGCGGCGTGCTGATCGTCGGGCTCGGGTGCGAGAACAACACGCTCGACAGCTTCCGGGAACGCCTCGGCGACATTTCCAAGCTCAACATCCGGTTCCTGCGCGCGCAGGACGACGGCGACGAATACGCCCGCGGGCTGGAACTCCTCGCCGAGCTCGACGCCGCGCGCGTCAAAGACCGCACCGACATCCCCGTCTCCGCGCTCCGCGTCGGCCTCAAATGCGGCGGCTCCGACGGTCTTTCCGGCCTCACCGCGAACCCGCTCGTCGGGCGTTTCTCCGACTGGCTGGCGGCGCAGGGCGGCACGACCGTCCTGACCGAAGTCCCGGAGATGTTCGGCGCGGAAACGCTCCTGATGAACCGCTGCGTCTCGCGCGAGGTGTTCGATAAATGCGTCGCCATGATCAACGGGTTCAAGAGCTACTACGAACGCCACGGCCAGCCCATCGACGAAAACCCGTCGCCGGGCAACAAGGCGGGCGGCATCTCCACGCTTGAGGACAAGTCCCTCGGATGCGTCCAGAAGGGCGGCTCGTCGCCGGTCGTCGACGTCCTCGAATACGGCGAACGCCTGAAGACGCCCGGCCTCAATCTCCTCGCGGGGCCCGGCAACGACCTCGTCGCGTCGTCCGTGCTCGCCGCCGCCGGATGCCAGCTCGTGCTGTTCACCACCGGACGCGGCACGCCGTTCGGCACCGTGGTCCCGACCGTGAAGGTTGCCACAAACACCCGTCTGGCGCAGTCCAAGCCGCACTGGATCGACTGGGACGCCCAGGGGCGGCCCGACACCGGCGCGTTCGTCGAGTTCGTCCTGAATGCCGCTTCCGGCGAAATAATCACGAACAACGAAAAGAACGACGCGCGGGAGATCGCCATCTTCAAGGACGGCGTAACGCTCTGATTATCCGATTCATCCAGGCATAAAAAAATGCTTCCCCCGCTCAGGAGAAGCATTTTTTTATGGATACTTGACCCGGAATCGTTGCCGGAATCAGTTCCCGGACTGTTTTGTCATATTGACATTGATGGTGTGCTCGTCAAGCGTGTAGGCTCCGGCGGAGAACAGGCCGATGGCGGGAACCAGGAAAATGACTGTGCCCACGATGTCCATGACACCGCATGTCCCCAGATGCCGTCCGACCCTGTGAAGCTGCGTATCGTATCCGGCTTTTTTGACCATGATCTCTCCCCCCTTGCAGGATACGGGGACGCTGCACGGAGTGGTTCCCTTGAAGTCGTTGTTCACATACACCTCCGCACTGGCGGGCACGGTGTTGACCGCGACATTCTCGGTTTTCGGCGCGAAAAAGGAACATCCATTCGTGGAGAGCACCAGGACGAGAGATGCCATAACGAGGTTTGCAGCTTTGGATTTTTTCATATTCATCCTTTCCTGTAAAATTGCTGTGCCTGTCATATTCCGGGCACAGCCAAGGTGAGAAAAACGTTTGTACGAATACTATATTCCGGTTTTCGAAAAAAGCAAGAGGGAAACACAAAAGTTTTTCAGCGGGAAACAGGCGGAATGGGCAGATGAAAACGCCGCCGCCCGGAAAACCGGACGGCGGCGAGGCAAGCCAAATACTTTTCGGTTCTGCCAGATCACTGCAGGAACTGGCCGACAGAATCGGCGGCTTCCTGAGCAGCCTGGATGGCCGCGGGTTCGTGGCCGACGGTCCAGAAGGAGAAGTAGAGGTAGATGGTCAGGATCATGGCGACCACGATGAGCGTGGTAACGATGTCGACCGGGTGGATGGAGGCGCGGACTTCTTCCTTGTTGATGGAGGAGAAGGTGAGGCCTTTGATCTGTTCCGGATCCTGCGCCTTGGTCGCCAGGGAGACGACGACGAGGACGATCACGGTGGCGAGGAAGAGGACGCCGCAAGCGTAGTAGGCGTTGAATTCGCCGATCTTGTAGAGGATCGCGGGATTTTCAAGCTTGCCGGGGCCGAAGAAGGTCTGGATGGTGAGCTTGCCCATGCCGAGGATGAAGCCGACGGTGAGGCCCCAGACGGCGCCCTTGGCGTTGATGCGGGACCAGAAGATGCCCAGCAGGAACGTGGCGGTGATGGCGGGAGCGAGGAAGCTCTGGACGTTCTGCAGGTAGTCGTAGAGACCGCCGCCGCCCTGGGCGACCTGCTTCATGATCGGGATCCAGATGAGGCCGCAGACGACGACCACGGTCGTGGCGATCTTGCCGACGAAGACCAGTTCCTTCTCGGAAGCGCTCTTTTTCAGCTTCTGATAGATGTCAACCGTGAAGAGTGCCGCGGAGGAGTTGAAGAGGGAGGAGAGGGAGCTCATGAGGGCTGCGAGCAGGCCGGCGATAACGAGACCGCGGAGGCCCGGAGGAAGCAGCTGGGTCACGAGGGTCGGGAACACTCTGTCGCCGTCGATGCCGGTGCCCTTCACCGGGAGGTGAATGACGCCCTGCGCGTTAAGAGCTGCGCCGATGAGGCCGGGGATGAGGAAGATCATGACGGGCATGACTTTCAGGGCCGCGCCCCAGATCGTGCCGCGGCGGGCGATCGTGAGGTTCTTGGCAGCCAGCGTGCGCTGCACGATGTACTGGTCGGTGCACCAGTACCAGATACCGATGATCGGGGAGGCGATGCAGATGGCGAGCCACGGGAAATCCTTGTCGGACAGCGGGTGCCAGAGGGCATACTGGGAAGCGTGCGTGGCGGTGAAGTCACGGAGTCCGCTCCAGCCGCCGTCGAGCTTGGACAGGCCGAAGTAGAGGATGAAGATGGAGCCGAGGAGCAGGATGATCGCCTGGCAGGCGTCGGTGTAGAGGACCGCGCGGAGACCGCCGAACACGGAGTAGATACCGGTCAGGATGATGGTCAGGAGCGCGCCGCACCAGAAGGCGTCGAGGCCGCCGAGGTGGAAGTCCGGGAAGAGGACGTTGAACACGAGGGCGCCGGCGTAGACCGTGACGGACACCTTCGTCAGCACGTAGGCCGCGAGGGAGATGATGGAGAGGATCCAGCGGGCGGTCGGGCTGAAGCGCTTCTCAAGGAATTCGGGCATCGTGAAGACCTTGGAAGTGTAGTAGTACGGGACGAAGACCCAGCCGAGCATCAGGAGCACCCATGCGTGGAGTTCCCAGTGCGCGAGGGAGAGACCGGTGTTCGCGCCGGAACCGGCGAGACCGACGATGTGCTCGGAACCGACGTTGCTGGCGAACAGGCTGCCGCCGATGGCGAACCAGCCGATGTTACGGCCGCCGAGGAAGAAGTCGGAGGAGGTATTCTGGCCTCTGGACGACCAGATCGCCACGCCGGCGATGATCGCGAAGTAGCCGATGATCACGGCCCAGTCGAGCCAGTTGAGGGACACGGAGGTGGAGGTCGCGTTCGCGACGGCCTCAGTGACCTCGGCGGGGGCGGATTCCACGGCGGAGTTCACCGCTTCGGCGATGTCGGCCTGCGCAGCCAGAATCCAGTTGAGAGTGCTAACCATTTGTTTCTGGTCCTTTCTTTATTTGTTATGTTGGGAGAATGCGTTTAAAATAATTTGACTAAAACATACACCGCGCAAGCGCAAAAATCAACCCCGGAACAAATAAAAAAATGCTTTTTTCCGCATTTCTTTCCTTATTTTCTAAAGGATGTGCGCGGACACCTCAAAAGATAAAAGCGTTTTCCGCCTCGATCCGCCGGGTCCGGCTCACACCGGATACGGCCTGTCCTTGCTCCAAAGACGCAGGTCCAGTTCCATCACGTCGAACACGCTCAGGATCTCCTTCAGTTCCTCCAGCGTCCGCCGCGCCGTCTCCGCGCCCAGGTCGCCGCGCGACGGCATCTCGAAGAGGTCGCGTCCGCTTTCGATCGGGATCGCGATGTAGACGTTCGAGTTCATGAACGCGAACCCGATCTTCGACACGCCCCTGCGGAAGCGTTCCGACAGCGCCAGCATCGTGCGCATGAGTTTCGGCGTCAGGATGTACCGCGCCTCCACGTCGTCCTCCGTGTACACCACGAATTTCTTTTCGAACGCCGGGTCCTCCAGGCGGGTCATGTGGCCGTGACCGGGCAGACGGAGTTTCTGGAGGAAATTGCCGACGACCTGCCCGAACGCCGCCTCCGCGGTGTCCGGGAGCACCCAGTGGCTGTACTTGAAATCCTTGTTGAAGTCGGCGACCATGAAGACGCCGTTGAAAAACGTGTGGTACGTCGTGTTCTTCCCGTCGGAATGCTTCTCCTGCACTTTGAGTTCGCTGAACCGGACCGGGATGCCCTTGTACGAGCCGTAGACCAGATCCTCGCCATGGTAGGAATCGATGCTGTGGGAAAAGATCTTCGAACGGCGGAACTCCTCCTTCGGGATGCAGCCCTCCGGATTGTAGGACAGCCCGGGATCGAGTTCTTTCAGGAGCGCCGGCACCACGAGCTTCTTGTACTTCAGCTTCACGCCGCGCATCATCTGCGTGTACGCGACCACGGCGAGAATGACGCCGGGCACCAGCACGAACGCCAGGAAGTCGCCATCGACGGCGAGCGCGCCGAGCGACAGCAGGAGCGTCGCCGCGAGGATGACGCCGGATATGGTCAGGGCTTTTTTTCGCGTGGAATCGCGGAGCTCGCGCAGTTCGGCGAGCGATTCGTCCAGGGCCGCAACGGGACGGGAATGTCCGTCGCCGCTTCGGCGGGGGTCAGCGTCTTTCATCGTGTCTTGAATCCCGCCCGGAGATCACTTGAAAAGGTCGCCCACGTTCGGGTTCGCGCGGTCTTCCGGCGCGGCCTCGAACAGCGCGGACTCCGTGAAGCCGAACATGCCCGCGAGGAGGTTGTTCGGGAAGATGCGGATCGCGAGGTTGTAGTCCGTGACGGCGGAGTTGTACGCGCGGCGCGAAGCGGAGATCTGCTCCTCGATCTCGTTCAGGGACCGCTGGAGCTGGACCACGTTCGCAGACGCCTTCAGGTCCGGGTACGCCTCGACCTGCACCATCACGTTCTTCAGCGCGCCGGACAGCTCCTTGTCGAGGCGGAGGCGTTCGGCGGGATCGGTCGCGGCGGCCGCCCGGGTACGGAGATCCGTCAGCTTCTCCAGCGTGCCGGATTCGTGCTGCATGTACGCCTTCACGCTCGAAACGAGGTTCGGGACCAGGTCGCAGCGTTTCTTCAGCTGCACGTCGATGCCCGCGAACGCGTTCTGCACGTTCGCCTTTTTCGCCGCGAGCGTATTGTACACGATGATGACGAAAATGACGATGACGACGGGGATGATCAGAAGGGCAAGCAGGGGCATGGCGGAAGACCTTTCTCTGAGGGATGGATTCGTTGCGGGGAACTGATTTTCATTCAATATAGCATGAAACACCGGCAAATCAAGATACGGGGTATTCTTTTTGCAGAAAAAACGGACCGGACCGCAATCGCCCCGAATGGGAAAGGAACGCAATTCGCTGATACAAAGAACAAAGCGCCGCTTCGGATCACTCCCGCACGAGCGAGCGGAACCGCACACTTCGTCAGCCGGCGACGTGTACGAACGGAACGGAGACCTCACTGCCAAGGCGGAGGCTTCGCCTCATATTTTCTTATTTCTTTCTGGCGGGATCGTCCGACCATCTGCCGCCGGTCGACTTTTCATAGAACTGGTACATGGATTTCATGTCGTGCGTGCGGACGGTATCAAAGATGCTGCCGTGCCTCACATGCCCGTCCAGGTACAGCAGGGGGATAATGCCCTTGTGAATGGTGTTCCAGTCCTCGCCGGCGGCGTCCCTGTCGGTGCGGTTCGGGCGCAGATGGAGCGGCGCGCAGACTTCGTACTGCTGGTCGCTGTTCTTCGCCACGGACTTGAAATTGCTCCAGCGTTCGCCGAGGATGATCAGGTCGGACGGCGCATTGACGTCCGGGATGCGGCTCGCGCAGACGCGCCCGTTCGGGTCGCGCATGGTCCCCTTTCCGTACGGGTCGTTGCGTCCGTAGCTCTGCGCGCCCCTCGTGACGTCGGCCGGGCACCTCGCGATCTTCAGGATGCTCCGCGCGATGTTGTCGATCTTTTTCTCTTCGAACCTGGCGAATTCATCCTTGGAGAAATCGTACTTGCTGCCCGCCGTCGTCGCGAAATTGCCCAGCCACTTTTTCCAGTCGCCGAGCAATCCGTTGAGGTTGCCGCTGTTCTCCGCCGCGAACTGATGGATATAAGTCCCGAAATTCTTCTGGTTGGAGATGCAGGAAGCACGTTTGGCGGTTTCGCGGGCGGAACGCAGGGCGGGAAATGCCAGCGAGGCAAGGATCACGATGATCGCGATGACGACCAGCAGTTCGATCAGGGTAAACATCCTGTGCGTTCTGCGGCGGCGGGGACGAAAAAGTCTGTTCATGGCATCTGTCTCCGGGGCTGACGGTTAAAAAAACAAACGGCGCACTCGCATCCGAAGCCTAATATACTTCCGATCATAAAGAAAAACAAGGTGGCAGGCATAGGAATCATCAAAAAAAAACACACCGACCGGGCGAGGACCGCCACCGCGGGCACCGCTGCGCCGCGTCCGGCGCGACCGCATATCCGCTAAAAAAATGGCGGCGGCAGTGGGAGTCGAACCCACGACCTGCTCTTTAGGAGAGAGCCGAACATCACCTAAAAAACACACCAAAAACGTTATTTTTCCACGATTTTTCCACGATTTGTGTTTGACAAGCCACCAAATGTAGCGTATAGTATTCTTATGTTTCAAACCGTATCAAACACGCTACCGTCCGGTTGAAACCGCATGGCTATAGGCGACCAACAACATATTACTATAGCATCTTTCGACGGCTTTTCAAGTTCGTTACCCGATATCGCTTTGAAAAAGACGACTGGGAAGCAGTACCAACCGAACAGTAGCAGGCAGAAACACGAGGAGACTATCATGGTAAGACAAAGACGACAGGGCGGAACATGGTACTACCAGTTTATCCGGGACGGCAAACGATATACTGGACGGTGCGAAGGCGTGACTACTCGACGGGAAGCGGATGCCTACGAAAAGAGAATCATGGCGACCGTGGAACGCGCATCGGAACAAAAGACGGTAAAGGCTTTGATTGAAAACTTCAAGGACGAGCTGACCGGAGGCGAGAAGATCCCCCTTGATAAAGCGTTTGAACTGGCTGAGCAGAAACCTCGCAAAAGAATCCCCGCAGCGAAAAAACTCGGGTTGAAGCGCGGTGTATGGATGGATTTTCTGGCCTTCATGCACGGGGAATACCCAGACATAATCAACCTTGCCGATGTGGAAAAGAAGCACGCGGAAGCATATATCTCCATGCTCAGACAGACAGGCAAGTACGATAAGACAATTAAGTACAGTCGCCCTGGCATCGGCAGAAAGCCCGACCAGACCGTATCGTATCAGACGAAAGAAAACGTATCTCTTTCTCCGAGGACAATCAACTTTTATCAGGTTACTTGTGCCGAGGTGTTTACGCTTCTAAAAGATGATGCTGGGCTACAGGCCAATCCGTTCACCAGCGTATTGAAACTGGACGTTAAGGACGAGTCCCGCGAAGCGTTCACGCAGGAAGAGCTCAAACTTATCTACGACAACCTGGATGATTTCACTCGGCCTCTGTTCATGATGGCTGTATGGACGGGTTTTCGTGAGGGTGACATCTGCACGCTCAAATGGAGCGAAGTTGACCTTGTTCGTCGTTTGATTACGCGGAGGACGCGCAAAACCAAAGTCGAGGTGCAGATCCCCATATCGAACCAGCTCTATGGGCTGTTGACCGCTACACCACGAACAGAATCCGAGTTTGTTTTTCCGAAACACGCCCAAATGTATCTGTCGAACCCAGACGGGGTCTCCTACAGAGTGAAAAGGTTTCTTGAGGGGCTGGGGATCGAGACAACTCGAATTCCGGAAGGCCGGACGCGGGCAATCAGTGTAAAGGACCTCCACTCATGCCGTCATACGTTCTGTTACTACGCCGGACTTGCGGGGATTCCTCTCATGGTCGTTCAATCCATCGTCGGGCACATGAGCCCGGAGATGACGAAGCACTACTCGGCTCATGCCTCCATCGAGGACAAGCGGCGCGGCATGGAGCGCCTTTCGTTCTTCAAACCCGAAGCTCTCCCCGCAGCCGTCCGTGAACCGGAGAGAGCTGAACTCCATACCCTGATTGACACCCTTCCGATCGAACTGATCCGGGAGATGCTGGAGCTGGGCAAGAACGGCGGCAAGAAGAGCTAAAACTCCCCTGCGAACAGCTCACCTTCAATCCTGACGATCCTGTTCACGCGGATGGATTCGCCGCTAACCACGACCACACGCTTTGCCTGCGATATTCTCTCGACCTTGCCCGTCTTGACCCGGTACTCGCCACTGTCCTTACGGCTGTCCGGTACGAAATACTCCACGGTCACGACTGGGTTGTCGCTCAACTTGGCAGGATTCAATCCCCGTTCTTCTCCCACTTCGCGATGGCTTCAAGGAACCTCGGCACGACGGCATGGAGCTTTACGGGGCCGATGCCGGAAATGCCTTCCGCCTCGGCCAGGGATCTCGGCCGGATTGATGCAAGGCCGTTTGACTTTTCTTGAAGAAAGTGCTATATTTGGTTCATCTAACCACAATGCGAAAAGGCGGGAAACACGGGCGATGAACGGGAAACTGATAACAAAAACTGTTCTTATCACGGTCGCTATTATAGCGGCTCTGGCGTATTTCAGCTACAATGCCAGTTACAACCCCGATTTTTCTGCCATTGACTTCATTACAGCCTTAGCAAATTGGCGCTTTCCGGGTCCGAAGGAGGGGATGAAAAGGGGATGCCGGATCACCCGGTTAACAGATTTTGAGCTCAATTTTGAGGGGAAGATACGAAAAAAGCCCGGTGGAATCCATCGGGCTATAAGAATCAAATGGTGGAGTGCCGCGCGTTTTTCGGAATCCCCGCTATTTCCTAATAAAAAGTTTTCTTTGATTTAAGCTCAAATTAAATCTATTAAGAAGATTGTTTTGTCCGGTAAAGAGTGTCACGTTTTCTGGCATAACTCTCTGATATTTATTATCATCTTCCCTATCTAATTTATGCTCCGCAATCTGCTATCCCCTTTATGACATATGAGACACGGAATTACGATAAAGTTTTCTAAGCCAACATTCGGCAACTTGACGAGATTTCATTCGGCAACTTGGCGAGATTTCATTCGGCAACTTGGCGAGATTTCATTCGGCAACTTGGCAGACGCGGGAGATTGTGAAAAACGAGTATTTCAGCCTCGGATTCGGGAAAACCCAGTAAAACTCATCAAGCCTTAACGGTGTCAGCCCCCCTAGAACCATCGCTGGCTTCGGGGGATCATTAGTGGGCTCCATGTAAAAGCAATAATGTCCCGGCAAGGATACAGATCGTTCCGGTGACGACCTGCCAGGACAGCTTTTCGTGCAGAAACAGAATCCCGAAGATGACGACCAGAGCGACACTCAATTTGTCGATCGGTGCGACCTTGGACATATCCCCGGTTTGCAACGCCTTGAAATAGAAAAGCCATGAAATGCCGGTAGCGATACCCGAAGCGACAAGCCATGCGACATGTTTCCATGTCAGCTCCCGGAAGTGGCTGACTCCGCCGCCTATCAAGACGACGCTCCAGGCCAACATCAGGATGACCGTCGTCCGGATTGCGGTTGCGAGGTTGGAATCAACGTTTTTCAGGCCAAGCTTTGCAAAGATTGCAGTTGCCGCGGCAAACACGGCGGAAAGCACAGCATAATATTTCCACATAGTAACCTCGTTCCTCCTCAAGCCTGGTACATAACATATCCTCTTGGGTTTTGGATAAAAATGGGTTCAACTACAGGTAATATAGTTTAATGCAACCTTTTTTCAAGGGTGACAATCCGAAAAAAGCGGGAAAGAAATTTTTTCCGCATTTTGGCATCTGTTTTTCTACTCAGATGTCATCCGGCTCTATGATGTACGCTGGCGTATCCATGCCATCGGGGAGATCGGTCGGGATGCCGAGGTCGTGCAACTGCTGATCATACACCATTGAATCAATTTCGGCGAACATCTGCTGAAGCCCGCTATCTTGGTCTATGCAGTCTTTGCAGAGACGGTCTCCCGTCCACGGGATGCGGAAGGTCTTGACTTCACGGCGGCATCGGTCGCATGTGCCGGTCATGACAACTCCTCCTCAGGAATCACTTCGCATCCAGCTTCGGCAGGGGACACTTTTGACCGTCTTCTGTGACGGCGCACAAGGTAACGGAGGTATGGAAAGCCTGATATGGCTCATGTGCGGAAATATCCCGCGCTGACACGTTCACATCGTATGTGACCGAGGTGTTTCCGATTCGTGCCCTGGTCACTGTGAATGTCAGCACGGCCCCAAGTTTCACGCTTTGCGTAAAGGATACCGCATCCATGGCTCTCGTCACAAAACGAACGCATGGATAATCCTCAATCGCGGCAAGGTAGGCATATTCATCCACCCATAACAGCATATAGCCGCCGAACAGATTCCCGTGCTGATTCAGGTGTTCCTGTCTTACCAATGTCCTAAAATCCATTCAAGGTCTCCTTTCCGAGGCTCTGTTTCCGCAATCGGCAAGATGATCATTCACGATCCCGATGGATTGCAGGAAAGAATATGTTATGGTCGGTCCGACATACCCGATGCCGCGTTTTTTCATGTCTGCGCTCATCTTGCGGGAGACATCAGACTCGGTCGGCATGTCTTCTGGCTTTTTCCAACGGCAGTCGATTTGCTTCCCGTCCGTGAAACTCCACAGATAAGCATCGAACGAACCGAACTCTTTCTGGATCGCCTGTACAGCAAGAGCATTTGATCTGACGCTGAATATCTTGTTTCGATTGCGAATCAGATTCGGATTCTGAAGAAGCTCCTCCAGCTCATCATCTGTCATGGCGGCACACTTCCCTATGTCAAAATCATGGAATGCGGCCTTGTAGGCTTCCCGTTTGTGCATAATCGTTTTCCACGACAAACCGACACTCGCTCCTTCCAGGCAGAGCAATTCAAACTGGAACCGGTCGTCATGATTGATTTTGCACCATTCGTTATCATGGTACTGCTCAAGTATCGGGTCTCCTTCATACCATCTCCGGCATTCACTGACATTAGGATGATTGAGCATGGGCAATGAACTCCTTAATCCGATCAAGTTGTTTTTCCGTTGTGCGCCTGCCGATGTCATAAGTCTCCTGCAGCAGATCGGGATTATTCGTGATTCGCTGGATTGGAAGCGAATCCTCAGGACGGATTATCAGCACGGCTCCGTCGCTTTGCCGTTTCTCTGCATACTCCACCTGCGAGTTATAGAGTCTGTGCCGATGAGCCGTGGCTTTCAGCAATGCCGGATATTTTCGATAAACGATGTTCACCAGCCATTGGAGCGAACTCGGCTGTTTGAGATAACCCTGAGGCTGGGTCAGAATAACGATGTTGCGTCGATAGCCGAGCTCTTCCATGAATTTCAACGGTATGGAATCGGATATGGCGCCGTCGAGGCATTGCCTGCCGGAAATATGCACAATAGACGAGACAAGCGGCATGGAAGCCGAAGCCCGCATCCACTCCATGCACTCCCTGTCTGCCTTGTCGCATTGATGATAGATTGCTTCGCCCGAAGTCACGTCCGTACAGACCAGATGGAACTCCATCGGATTGCCATCGTAGGCGGCCTTGTCAAAGATGTCCAGCTCTTCCGGAAGTTTCCTGTAGCAGAAATCCGTGCCGAACATGTCTCCCGTCAGCAGGAGCGAGCGCCACGAGCAGTACCGCCAGTTCCGGCAATACTTTTTATTATACCGCAGCACACGACCGATCTGTCCTGATTTGAGGTTGCATCCGAAAACGGCTCCGGCAGAAACTCCGACAACACCATCAAAAGAAACCTCATTCTCCATGAAAACGTCGAGTGCTCCGGCCGTGAAGAGACCACGCATAGCGCCGCCTTCAAGTACCAGGCCGATTCTCATTCTCTGTGCCCTCCCACCTGCTGGTTCCGTTCTTTTGCCGTTGCCCCTTCAAGCAGG
>CACZEK010000001.1 GCA_902780135.1 uncultured bacterium | reverse complement strand
CCATCCCGAACACGATCGATAAGGGGCCCAGCGACGATGGTACTGCATATTTGACTGTGGGAGAGTAGTTCGATGCCGGATTTCTTTTCGGAGCTTAACCTGTGTATAACTCGTTAGGCTCCTTTTTTTTGACTTTTTTTCGTTCCCTATTGCTATTTAGAGAAAAAAGTGGTATAGTAAAGTTGTGATTCCTTGAACCCCCATCAGCAACACTACGAACGAGCTTGAAAACGATGGAAAACCAATTTGAAAAAATGACAGATGAGACTGCCGCGAAAAACTCACAGACTTCGTCAATCGCGCCGAAGAAGTATGTGGTGAACAACGGCTTCGACAAGTTTTTCTTTATCGTCAGTATTTCGTTCATCGCGGTCAGCTTGTTTGTTGTGGCCCTATTTGTTTTCATTGCATTGCTTCCCGAACGCAGGTTCGATTCCGTTCCCGATTTCGTCAAATACGTGACGGGGGATCAGTATGATCTGATTGTGCATAAACTCGGGCCCATAGACGATAATCTCTTCCGGAGCAGCACGGCGTATGTGCTTGTGCGGACGGATGCGGACGTTGTTTCCCGCATCGAGCAGGCGGAATCGCCGGAATATAAGTTCGTTCCGCTGGAGTCGCCCGAGTTGGAAAACGACAAAACAATGAATCAGGTGTACGATTCCACGGAGAGGATCGACAAGGTCTATCTGGAGCTCGCGCAGACGCCGCCGGGCGCGGACTGCCGGTATTTCGTCACCCGGGACGACCCGGATTATTCCAATACCTACCTGTGTTTTTCGCCGGAATCCAAACTGCTCCTGGTCTTCCGGACCATGAAAAGATGGGGAATCGAATAAGAAAAAGATTGACCGCAAGGCGCGGTTAGTAGTTTTTTTTGAAATAAAACTAAAACTACTTGCAATAAGATTTCCTGTTTTGGACGCAAAGCGTCCACGCTTCGCTTGGGGCAACTTCGTTGCCTCGGTAGCCTCGCTCACGCTCGACAATCTTTTTACTTGACCGCGAGGCGCGAACGGCGGAGAGTTGCTGAAACAAAACTGAAACTACTTGCAATGCGTGTTCAACAGTTTTAGTGTTCGCGTTTCGCTGTAATGTAAATAATCGAACTCGTGCAAGCGAGTTCACCACGGCGGCAACGCCGCCCCCAGCAACGCGGGACGCAACGCGTCATCCCCGATCCAAATATTTTTTTGCGAATATTGACTAAGGATACAGAAGCTGTTCATAAAAAAAAGAATAAACGTCGTTTTAAGACTTGAAATCCGCGTAGACTGTGCTATTGTTGATATGACATGTTATTCCCATATTGAGCGAGGAGACCGGAAATGAACAAGGAAAAACTGCTGGAATGCGTCATGGTCGACCATTCGTCGGAGCCGCTTACGGACGAACAGATCGCGGCGGCCGAGAAAAAACTCGGCCTGCGGTTCCCGTCCGAGTTCAAACGTTTCTTTGCGAAATGGAACGGCGCGGAGTTCAACTGTTACGACTTTTTCCAACTTTTCTATCTGACGAATCTTTCCGAAAATGATATCCCGAATGAAGAGAATTCCAGAGAACTTGCCGAATTTCTTCTTGCCGGAATCCGGGAAGACCGGGAATCGTTTCCCGATGTCAAGCTCGATATCGAGCCTGACGACGCCGTTGTGTACATGTTTGCCAATGACGGTTCCGAGCGGGGGATCTATCTGATGATCGACCGGAAGGACCCGGAGCGCTACTGGATATTCGATCAATGGGAAGGCGAGATCAATTTTTGCGTGGACAGTGTTACGGCTTTTTTGAATCAGATGCTCGTGACCGACGAAACGCAGTATTACGATTTTGACAGCAGGACGCAGAAACAGAAACTTGCCGATTGGATCTATGGGGAGAAGCCGGAAGAGCCGGCGCATTTTGTCACAGGCAGTTTGGACGACGCACCCCCGAAAGACGGGATGCCCGTCAGCAAAATGAACCCGGACGATGCCGCCGGACAGTCTGTCGGCTTCATCCTGCCGACCGGATTGCTGATCACCCTGGAACATGTCCCGGCTGGCGCGGACGCATCGCGACAGTTTTGGATCAGCCGCCTTCCGATCGACAACGAACGGTTCCTGCCTGTGAGCTTTCCCGCGACCGGGGATGACGACGATCCGGCGGTCGTGTCCGCGGCGGACGCTGAAACTTTCTGCGCGATCCTGAACGATTTCTTCGCGGAAAGCCTGCCGGACGGGTATGCCTTCGCGCTGCCGACGGAGGCCGAATACCAGCGGGCGCTGCAGTGGGAAAAGGACCGTCCCGTCAAGCCCGCGCCGGGCGGTGTGTCCCGTTCGCTGCTGAAGCTTTTCGTGCGTCCGAACCCTGTTCCGCCGCGTCCGTCGAAGGTCCTGCTGAAGGATGCGCCCGCTTCGGAGAAACTGCCGTTCTATGTTGTGCTGACCTCGCGCTGAACGGAAACAGACAGGACATCCGGCGCCCGGGCTTGCAGTTGCCGTATTGGCTCCGTGAAAAGCGCGGATTTTTCGCGGATGTTGGCGGAAAACGTGTTTGAAAACAGGTTGAGGCGGTGCTATATTATCTTCCGTACATTTAAAATGAGGTTAGCCCCACATGCTGCGTTTCGCCTGCCCGTTCTGCCATTTTCAGATATCCGTCCCGGAGTCCGACGCCGGGGGGCGCATCGTGTGCCCTGCGTGCAGCAAGACGGTGGCAATCCCCGCCACGCGGTTCGACAACGGCTGCATCATCGGCGATTTCATCATCCAGAGCCGGATCGGGGCGGGGTCGGCGGGAACGGTCTACCTGGCGCAGCAGATCTCGCTGGAGCGCGAAGTCGCGCTGAAGGTGCTGTCGCACAAAAACATGACCGAGAAGGGCGTGACGACGTTCCTGAACGAGGCACGCGCCGCGGCGAAACTCAGCCACGTGAACCTGGTGCAGTCCTACGCGGTGGGCGAGGACGACGGCTACAGCTACATGGCGATGACGTACATCAAGGGCGAGACTCTGAAATCGCGCCTGAAACGGGAGAAGCGCATCCCGATCGACGAGGCTCTGCACATCGTCCAGCAGGTGGCCGAGGCGCTGTGCTACGCCTGGAACGAAAGCCGCCTGATCCACCGCGACGTGAAGCCGGACAACATCATGCTGACGGACGACGGCATCGCGAAGCTGACCGACCTCGGCCTCGCCATGAACCAGAAGGACTGGTCGGAGGACATGGACATCTCCGGGAGCCCGTCGTACATGAGCCCGGAGCAGTTCGCCGGCGAGCCGCTCGACACGCGCAGCGACATCTACAGCCTGGGCGTGACGCTCTACCAGATGATCACCGGGTCGCTGCCGTTCCGCGCCATTTCCATCAGCACGCTCGCCAACCAGCATTTCAACCAGAAGCCGGAGCCGCCTGAGCGGTTCGTTCCGGGGCTGCCGTCGACCGTTTCCAGCCTCATCAAAAAGATGATGGCGAAGAAGCCGTCGAAACGCTACGCCGACATGGAGGAGCTGCTGGACGCGATCTGGCGCCTGCGCCAGCTCACGGCTCCGAACCGCAACCTCGTGCCGGACGTCCACACGATCTCCATCCGCCGCCTGAACTACGGCATCCAGACGGAGTACGTGAACAACAAGCGCAGGCAGGACCGCATCCAGCGGAAACAGCTCATAGCCAACAGGCCGTCTCTGGCGTCCCGCGTGATGCTCGTCGTGCTCCCGGTCGCCCTGGTCGCGGTCGTGGCGCTGTACCTGTTCTCCGACATCCGGCGGCGTTCGCTGGAACGCTCCATGTTCGGGCACGTCGACGCGTTCGAACGCCTCGCCTCGAACCCGGACATCCCGGTGGAGCGCCTGAACGTGGAGTCCGCCGCGCTGATCGACGAGTTCGCGGGGAAGAACGCCGTCCGCAGCGACCGCATCGGCCGCTACGTGCTGTCCCACATCAATTACCTGCTGAACCAGCGTTCGGACAAGGAAAAGACCGCGGCCGGCGCGGCAGCGTCCAGCGAGACGACTGCGGTGCTGGAAAACCAGATCAGCCTGCTGAACGACGAGATCGCCAACCTGAAGACCATCGTCGTGCCGCGCCTCAAGGAGGAGATCGACGCCGCGATTAAGGAGGGCGAAGTCTACCACTCGGACCTCATCGCCGCCCAGCATGACCTCGTGAAGAGCAAGGCGGACTTCAACGCCCTCACCAAGACCCGCGAGGAGGAGCTCGCCGCGTCGGACGAACTGAAGATCAACAATCTGCGCCAGCGCCTGCATCAGCTCGTCGTGACGCAGCGGTTCTCGCTCGCCCGGCAGATGCTCACGACCGAGCAGCTCCGTTCGCCGCGCCTGGATTCGTGGTGCACGGAGAT
This sequence comes from uncultured bacterium, assembly GCA_902780135.1. Lineage (GTDB taxonomy): Bacteria > Verrucomicrobiota > Lentisphaeria > Victivallales > UBA1829 > UBA1732. The sequence continues at coordinate 290,494 of CACZEK010000001.1, read as the reverse complement.
GATGCGCCGGATCGACTTCCTGGACCGCGTCTATGCCGTGTTCGCCGGGGACGACACCGATCTGGGGACGATCACGGATGCCGAGGCGAAGGCGCGTTACACCGCGCTTTACGGCGACGACGGACGCACCGACGAGACGATCCTCTGCGCGTTCGCGGTCCTGTGCGGAGATTACGACAAGGCCGCCCGGCTGAGGCCGGAGGACCCCGAGATCACCGCCACCGCCGACGCCGTCGCCGAAGAGCTCGTCGCCGCCGCCCGCATCCTTCACACCATGGGCGAAAAGAAGCTCCCCGCGATGTTCGCGGAGACCATGGCGCGCCTGCCGAAGACGCCGCAGACGACCGCCGCCGCCAGCACCATCAACGTGCTGTTCTCCGGATTCCCGCAGAAAAACTGAGCGGAATCCCTCCTCTTCCTTTTTTGTCCCCCCTCAATAATGTATGTCCGTGCGACCGGGCAGGATGCAATATGCCCCCGCCGTTACGTTCGATGTACGGGAAAAAACGCCGGGGAGCTTGCCGGGCATTTCCGCGCATGACCGGCCGACGTGAGCCGGAACGGGATGCCGGGGCGGACCCCGGTGCAAAACAAAACCACCGGCTGAAGAACCGGTGGTTTTGAGCGTATTGCGAATGGAATACGGAGTGTTCGCGCGGCGGATGTCACTGCTTCGCGGCGGCTTTGAACTCCTCCTGGAATCTGCTGTCGTTCGCGGTCCTCGCCAGCTCGCTTTCCTCAAGAGAATAGCCCAGCTGTTCGAAGCCGTTCTGTTCCAGGTAGATCACCGTGTCGAAGAGGTCTTTTCCGGAGGGGTTCGCGCGGTAGGCGTTGATCCTGTCCTTCGCCTTGCTCAGACGGGACAGGAAATCTCTGGTCAGGATGACGTGCTTCAGTTCCTTTTCGGGCGAGCCCTCGAGGACGAACGTGATCTTTCTCGCATTGGGATAGAAGGTGTCCTTTTCGTTCAGGGCGAGGAAGTTGAGGTCGAAGCCGCCGAATTCGTCGGTCGTGAACTTCCTGTTGTCCTTCTCGGAGCGGACGGAGATATCCTGCTGCGCCAGCGGAGTCCGGATATTTTCCGTGACGTCGCTCAGCATCTTGCGTTCGGCGGAGACCAGGTTTTCTTCGGAGCGATCTTCGTTTTCCCAGTTCAGGGCGGGGTTCATGCCGGTGAACGAGAGGTTCGTGATGTTCTTCGGGACGTCGTAGGGCAGGATGCCGAAGGTGCAGATGAAGAGGAGATGGGAGCCGATGGAGACCGGGAGAAGGCCGATCCCGGCGGGCACTTCATAGAACTCGCGCCAGCCCTGGTACGGGGTGACGATGGACTTGACCGTGTTGACCTGGAATTTTTTGACTTCCACGGATTCCTGTTTTTCGATCTCGACGTGGTAGGACGCATCCCGGATGGTTTCCGGCGTGAGCTTCAGGTCGTATTTGACGCTCAGGGTCTTTTTGTCGTCTTCCTGCGACACGCTTTCCGTGTCGCGAAGGTGGTTCGCGCAGCCGGCGAGGACAAGCGGCAGAATCCCGAAAACCGCCAGAAGCGGCAGGTTCATTCTTCTCATTTTGAGTAAAACTCCTTATGTTATTGTTGGTTGTTTGAAGTTCGAAGAAAACGCGCCCGAATCGGCGGCGAAGGCGGATGGACGGAAGCCCGCGCTCCTCACTGCCTTAATTGCTTGCGGTAGCGCTGGGCCTTGTCGTGTCCGGCGTCCGCCGCCTTGTTGATCCAGATCAGCGCGGTCTGGATGTTCGCCACGACGCCGTCGCCTTTCTCGTAGCGGACGCCGAGATCGAACATGGCGTCCGGCAATCCGAGTTCCGCGGCCTTTCTGAGGTACTGCAGCGCCTTCGCGTCGTCCTGGCCGATCTCCTTGTGTCCGGTCTTGTACAGATTGGAAATGCGGTACAGGATTTCCGGCTGGTCCAGTGCGCTCGCCTGCAGATAGTAGTCCATCATCTCTTTTGCGCTTCCCTTGGCGTCGCCGTTGTCGATCGCCTTCGCGACTTTGCCGGCGGATTCCGCATCGCCGAGTTCCGCAGCTTTCCGGTACCACTTGACCGCCTCGGCGGAATCGGAGAACCACATGCCGAGTCCGCGTTCGTTGATCTCCGCGGCCTTTTTCGCGGCCTCGATATGCCCAAATTCCGCTGCCTGCGCAAACAGTTTCAGGGCGTCCTTGTATTTCTTGTCCTCGAAAAGCTTCACGCCTTCCTCGTACTGCGTGTCAGCGGGGGATTTTTCTTCCGCGGCGGCGGTGTCCGTCTCGGCGGATTCGTCCGGCTCCGTGGTCTCGCCCTGCTGCGCGGTCTCGTCCGGTTCCGGCTCCTCTTCCTTTTCGGTGAAGAGGAATTCCAGCGTCAGTTTGTCGCCGGGGACCGTGCTGCGGACGGTCTTCGTGACCGTTTCGTCGCCGAAGACGCCTTCGACCGTGAATTCGCGGAAGGTCTCAAGCTCGGCTTCCTGCCCCGGCTTGTAGTCGGAGTCGTTGAACGTGATGACGGCGTCCTCCTGATTGGAGGTGAAGCTCACGAAGGATGGCTTCGCCGACAGCTCAAGCAGGCAGTCGTTTTCCCGGTTGGCGTCGACCGTGAACTGCGGGACGGACATTTCCTCGATGCCCTCGCAGCGCACGGTGACAGGATACTTCCCGGCCGCGACGATCTGGCTCCACGGGAATTCCCTGATGTCGGACCAGGTCTGCTCGCCGATGCCGATCTCCACGCCTTTTTCCTGAATGTAGTTCATCACGTCCGTGGACGCCATGAAATACACCTTCACGGTGCCTTCCGGATCCTTCTCTTCCTCGGGCGGAGGATTGGAGCCGGAATCCTGTCCGTCGGTTTCGGAGATCTCTTCCGCCGGGGTTCCGGGGGTGCCCTCTTCCTGCTGCGGGACCTGCGTTTCGTCCGGGGTTTCCGTGACGGGCGGGATCACCGCGACTTCGGATGCCGCGGATTCGTCTTCCAGGTGGCAGTCAAGCGACTGGTTCTTGTCCAGCGTGAGGTCGAAACTCCGGCTTGCCTTTCCCTTCTTCTCTGCGGTAATGGAGTATTTTCCCTGCGGCATGGCGGTCAGCTGCAGACGGCCCGTGCCGGGCACCAGATAGGTCCCCTGGAGCTGGTGGTCGAGATACACCATGATCTGCGTTTCCGCATCCGCGTCGATTTGCAGTTCGAACGTGATCCGGTCCAGCTCCACGTTCAGGTTCTGGTTCCGGCTCAGGTCGCAGGGCATTTCCTTGGAATGGTATCCGTCGAGGGAGACGGAGAGCCGGTATTCGCCCGCGGGGACGCCGTCGGCGACGGCCACGCCCATGGAATTCGCCTTGACGGTCTGGACCGCCGCGTCATTCTGTTTCAGGACGACTTCCGCGAAGGGGACAGTCCGGACCGTGAGGTCCACGCGGATCCGCTTCTGCGGCACCTGCAGCTCCATGTCCTTGTTCATCAGGAGCGTCTGTTCGTACGTCTCCCAGCCGGGCAGTTCAATGCGGAGGAAGACCGTTTCGCCCAGCAGGTCGGGGATGACCGCGCTCCCCGAGTCGGAGACCTTGACCGTCTTTTCCCCGTTTTCGACGCCGGAGACCTTGATCTGCGAATCGGGCAGCGCCTTTATCACGAGCTTCTTCAGGTCGGCCTCAAGCGGCACGTCGAGCATCATGCTGTCCTTCAGCTCGAAATCGCGGGAGACCGTGCGGTAGTTGTTCCGGGAGATCCTGACCTTGTAGCTTCCGGCGTCCAGCCCCGGGATCGTGAGCAGTCCGTCGTGGTCGGAGGAGTACACCCTCATCTGGCCGTCCGAGGAGATGAAATGGATCTCCGCGTCGGGCGTCGTAATGATTTGCAGTTCGTGCTTGACGTCCTGAACCGGAACGGTCTCGGTCCCGGCGACGCCGGTCCCGGCGCCGGGTTCGACCGCCGCGGAGGGCTTGCCGGAGGACCGCCCGCTGAAGACCGCGAGCAGGATTCCGGCGATGCAGCAGAGGACGAAAAGCGCGGCGGCGGCGACGATGAGCCATTTGTTCGGCTTTTTGAGCCGCCACAGGAGGAAATGCGCCGAGGAGATGCTGGAGGTGAAGTTCGTGCTGTTCTGGCATTCGCCGGCGATCACCTTCTTGATGAGCTCGCCCGCCTCGTATGCGGTATGCGGCGGGAAGGTCTTGTCCATCATCTCCAGCAGTTCGTTCGCGTTCTGGAAACGGTCTTTCGGGTTCTTCGCCAGCATCTTCATGACGATGGCGGCGGAGGCGGGGGAGACTTCGGGATTGACTTTCCGCGGATCGGGCACCGGATCCGAGAAGAGCTTGTGAAGGATCTCGATGGTGTTGTTGCCGGGATACGGGTGCTGCCCCGTGAGCATTTCGTAGAAGGTCGCGCCGAGGCTGTAGATGTCCGCGCGGCCGTCGACGCCCTTCGCGTTCTGCGCCTGTTCCGGCGGGAGGTATGCCGGGGTGCCGATCATCATGTTGGTCTTGGTCAGCTCGTTTTCCTTGTCGTCGTTTTTGGCGATGCCCAGGTCGGCGAGCTTGACTTCGCCCTGCTTCGTGAACATGATGTTGTCGGGCTTGATGTCGCGGTGAACGACTTTATGCTCCTCTGCGGCGCGCAGGGCGGAGGCGATGGCCTCGACGATGACGACCGCCTGCTCCTCGGACAGCTTTTTGTTGGTCGCGAGGCTGTTCCGCAGGCTTCCGCCGTCGATGTACTCCATCACGATATAGGGCAGCCCGTTCGCGTCGTCCGTTTCGACGTCCATGACGCCGACCACGTTCGGATGGCGGATTTCGGAGGCGAGCTTCGCTTCGCGGATGAAACGCTCCAGGAATTTCGCGTTGTCGTCCATGAGCTCTTTCGGCAGGATCTTGAGGGCGCGGTAGGTTCCGAGCGTTTTGTGCTTGGCGAGGTAGACTTCGCCCATCCCGCCTTTGCCGATCCGCTTGATGATGATGTATTTCCCGACCTCGTTCCCTTCGGAGAAAAGCCCTCTGGATGCCGGGCCGTGGGACGGCGCGTCGTCCGTGGCGACCATCGTGCGGTCCAGCTCTTCTTCCGCGGGCCGGGACGGCTTGTCGTCGGCGACCATCGTGCGTTCCGGGGTTTCTTCCTCCTGGTCCGGCAGGGGCGGCGCGACCGGGGCGACCATGGTCGCGGCCGTGACATCGACGGAGGAATCCTCCGACGGATCAAGCGAAATGAAGTTCAAAACGACCTTGTTTTCGGGGTAGAAATCCACCCGGATCATGCGTCCGCCGACCTGGATCATGTCGCCGGATGCGATCTTCCGCCTGCCCTGGACTTTCTTGTGGTTGAGGAGCGTGCCGTTCGGACTTCCGCTGTCCTGGATGAACAGGGCGTCGCCGTCCTCGATCAGAAGCGCATGGCGTCCGGAAACCCCCTCGTCCTTCACGACGATGCCGTTGGAGTCCTCCGACCCCACGGAGATTTCGTGGTTGATGAATTCAACGGGGAAATCTTCTTTTTTCAGGCCATGGCATGTAATCAGCATATCTCGTCACGCATTCGGTTTACATTGTTGGGGGGATCGCGCAGATGTGGGAACGGGCGCGCCGTGCGGGCCGCCGTCCCCGGTCCTGGTTGTGTTTTGCAATAAAATATAGTGGGAGAATACGATTTGTCAAGCCGCAAAAACCCGGACACCGGAAAAAAAACGGTTTTTTTTGAGATAGTCTCCTTGTCTTTTTCCGTTTTTTTATGCTTTTTTTGCCGCCGCGCATTTTCCGTATTCTTCCTTATTTCCCTGCGTCGGAAGGGCATCTGTTTTTTTCTTTTTTCCGTATTCTGCGCCGCCGATGTGTCCCGGCGCGTTTTTCCAGTCTGTCCGCCAGCTTGACCGCATCGTTAATAACGGCAATTTTTTTTCGTTTTTTTATCTCGGAAAGCTTGAAATTTATGTTTGATTGTAGTACAGTATAGTCCAGTCGGGTCTCCCTCTCCCAATGACCTCGGAAATGTCAGACGGCGGGGAACCGGCCGCAACAACCTGCAATGCGCCGGGTCGTCAGGACGACAACAACTATTCAATCCGGCATCCCGAACGGACGGTCCTGCTGATTGGAACCGGGATCTCCGCGGAATGCCAAAACGAAAACAGGATAAGAACAATGAAAAACATCATTCCTCTGATCACCGCTGTTCTGCTGGGGCTTGCGGCAATCTTTGCGGTAAGCAAGACGGTAAAGCACAATGAGAAACCGGACGAGAGGATGCGCAATGTCCTGATCGTGACCGGCGAGATCCTGCCCGGCGAGCTGATCCAGGAAAGCCGGATCGGCGTCAAGTCGATCCCGGAGGAAACCGCCCCGAAGAACTGCATCGACGAAAGCAACATGGCTTTCACGTTCAACCAGCGCGCGAAACGGAAGATCTCCAAGGGCGACTACATCCTGTATTCGGACATCGAGCTGGACCAGAGCAAGAGCCATTCGCTGGGCGACGGCCAGTGGGGCGTCCCGGTCACATTTGCCGACGGCGTCCTGACCAAGATGCTCCAGCCCGGCGACGACATCGCGATCGTCGGCACGTTCGTCTACCGGGATACCATCCGCACGGAAAAGAACGAGGACGCCGAGGCGAAAGTGGTGGAGAAGACCGTTACTGCGGTCATCTATCCGCGCGTCAGCATCCTGGAGATCCAGGGCAGCAGCGTGCTTCTGTCCCTGCCTCCGGAACAGGCGATCGCGATGACCGCGATCCAGCGCAAGGCGAAGCTCTATCCCATCCTGCGCAAGAAGAAAGACGACAACGCCCTCAGCCGCATGGACGGCGGCATGTTCGAGGATTCGGCGCTGGTCGAGATGCTCCAGGGGCTCCCCAAGATCGAGATCCCGCTGGTCCCCTCCGAAATCAAACAATAATCCCATATTCACAGGTGCAACATGAAAAAAATATTACTGGTTCTGGCGTTTCTCCTTTCCTTCTGCGCCCTTTTCGCCGAGGATGAAAAGATCAGCATGATCGTCGGGACGACGAAGAGCATCCGGGTCCCGTTCGTCATCGAAAGCTACAAGCTGGTCCCCAGCAAGACGGACATCATCAAGGTCGAGGCCTCGGAGTCCCACATCCGCATCATGGCGTCCGCGGTCGGCGAGGTCAACCTCCTCGTTTCCGGCGGCGGCATGAGCAACAACTACACGATCACGGTGAAGTCCAACCTGGCGCAGACGCTGCGTAAGCTCCGGAACGACCTGGACACGCTGACCGAGCTTGACATCTCGACGAACGAAGACCAGATCGTGATCCGCGGCACCGTCACCAATCCCGAGCACTGGGCTCTCCTGATGAAGGTCCTGCCGAACTACTCCGGGAAATGCGTGAACTTCGCGACGTTCAAGCCCTCCGCCGAGACCGTCCTGAACCTGAAAAAGATGCTGACCGACGCCGGATTCGTGTTCTGCGAACAGGACAAGCTTCCCGCCGTCGGCGAGCTCTCCATGAAGATCTCGTCGGACGCCATCACCCTCACGGGCGATCTCTACAGCCAGAAGGACCTGGAGAAAGTCAACCAGATCCTCGCCACGCAGACCTGGCTCGCCGTGAACGGGAAGGCGGATCCCGCCCGCGGGCAGATCCAGGGCATCGTCAACCTCTCCGTCGTCGAGACCGTGCTGGTGGTCGACATCGTGTACGTCGGCATCCAGGAATCCGACTCCCAGAAGGAAGGCTCCAATTCCAACATCTTCGGCGGCTTCTCCACGCAGGGGCTCTATGACCTGGTCGCCGGAAGAGGCAGCGGGTCCGCCGTGATCAACGGCAACATGGACGCCACCGTCCGGTTCCTTGCCTCGAACGGCATCACGCGCACCTATCACGCGGGCCATGTGAGCTTCGCCAACAACGATCCGCAGGGCGGCTCGCTCCACACCGGCGGCACCGTCTACGTGAAGGTCAACGGCGTGGAAAACGGAAGCCTCCAGAACATCCAGTACGGCCTTAAGATCAAGGTGACCGGCGGGCTGGTCTCCCCCACCCAGACGAAGCTCACGCTCGACCTCACCAACTCCGCGCTCCTCGGGTCCAGCGACGACTCCTACACGCTGTCCGAAGACACCAGCAAGCAGACCGTGCTCTGCGACCTCGACAAGACCATCGTGGTCGCCGGATCCAAGAAGATCGCCCAGGACACCGGAAAATCCGGGCTCCCCGTCCTGAGAAACACCCCCGTGCTGAAGTGGTTCGTGGCGGAGGACAAGAACTCCACCACGGAGACCAGGCTCCTGATCCTTGCCTGCCCCCGCCTCATGAAATTCAACCCCGACGTGCAGATCGACATCCCGCTCGAGCAGGAGACCTCCTCCACCTACCAGGACGCCCAGAAGGACAACAAGGTCCGCCAGGAAGAGGAAAAGAAGCACAGCGGCTGGCTGAACTGGCTGAACTGGTTTGACTGGTAAGAGCCGGGGCCCGCGTGATGAAACAGATCAAAATCCTTTCCAATAACCGGGCTTTCCTGACTAAGGACCTGCCGGACGGAGATTTCTCCATGCTGGTCGGCCGCCACGCCGACTGCGACATCGTGCTGCCGGGGAACGGCGTTTCCCGGCGGCATGCGCGCATTGAGTCGATGAACGGGCTGCTTCTGATCGAGGACCTGAACAGCACGGCGGGCACGTTCCTGAACGGGCAGAGGATCGAGGGGAAAATGGTGATCGCCGACGAAGACGTCGTCAGGATCGACGAATACACGATCTCCCTGGCTCCGGCGGGCGCCGCGGCGGCGAACGCCGCTCCCGCGCAGCAGCAGGCGTCTCCTCCGCCCCCGCCGCCTCCGGTCCGGCAGAAAGCGCCGGAGCAGTCGCAGGATTTCAAGAAGGAATTCGCCAACGCGTCCGTCCTGTACGAACCCGAGACGATGTCGCTCACGCGCTCCATCCACGAGGACATCCTGGAAAAGCTGAACCTGTCGGAAGGCGCGCTCAAGGAGATCAACAAGGCGGACATGCGCTCCAAGCTGGAGGCATGCCTGGACCGCACCCTGAAGGAACGCCGCCACGAGATCCCGTCCCGGATCCCGATGGACCTGTTCCGCCAGGCGCTGATGGACGAACTCGTCGGGTTCGGCCCCCTGTCGCCCCTGCTGCGTTCTCCCAAGATCTCCGAAATTATGGTCAACGGCCCGAACGTCGTGTTCGTCGAAAGCGGCGGAAAGCTCTTCGACAGCGGCGTCCGGTTCTTCAACGAACAGCACCTGATCTCCATCATCCAGAGGATCGTGGAGCCGCTCGGACGCCACGTGGACGACGCAAGCCCCATGGTCGACGCCCGCCTGCCGGACGGTTCCCGCGTGAACGCGATCATTCCGCCGCTGGCGCTTCACGGGGCGTCGGTCACGGTCCGCAAGTTCGCGGACAAAAAGCTCACGACGGACGACCTGATCGCCTTCGGGTCCATGACGAGGGAAATGGCGATCTTCCTCGAGGAAGCCGTGAAAGCCAGGAAGAACATCCTGGTGGCGGGCGGCACCGGCTCGGGCAAGACGACCCTGCTGAACGTGCTGTCCCAGTTCATCCCGGAGGGCGAGCGCGTCATCACCGTGGAGGACTCCGCGGAACTGAAGCTGACGCACCCGAACCTGGTGAACCTGGAGGCGCGTCCCGCGAACATCGAAGGAAAGGGCCGCATCACGATCCGCGACCTCGTCATCAATACGCTCCGCATGCGTCCCGACCGGATCATCGTCGGCGAATGCCGCGGCGCCGAAGCCCTGGACATGCTGCAGGCGATGAACACCGGCCACGACGGGTCCCTGACCACCGCCCACGCGAACAATCCGCGCGACGCGCTCACCCGACTGGAAAACATGGTGATGATGGCGGGCTTCGAACTGCCGTCCTCGGCGATCCGCGAACAGATCGCGTCGGCGCTGGACCTGATCGTCCAGCAGACGCGCATGGTCGACGGCAGCCGCAAGGTGGTCAAGATCACGGAGATCACCGGACGCGAAGGGAATCAGATCCTGATGCAGGACATCTTCACATTTGAACAGACCGGACTGGACGAGAAGGGGCGCGTGCAGGGATACCACACCGCCACCGGCAACATCCCGCAGTTCATCGATGAAATGCGCCGGAGCGGACGCCTGAATCTCGACATGTCCGTGTTCGTCCCGAAAGTTTGAGGTTGCCTATGACGTTCAACTACATTCTGATCTTTGTTTCGACCGGATTGTTCTGCTTCATCATGATCCGGATGGTCACGAAGTATCTGCTGGAAAAGCTGGAACTGAACTCCAACAAAAAATACGAGGCGCTGCGCCGCTTCATCGCGTCGGAAAAACTGCTCATGGGCCGTATCTTCGCCGCGCTGATCATGGGATGCGTCATGTTCATCCTTCAGCTCGCGTTCGGCGTGGAGCAGATGAAGATCGCGGTCCCGGTCTCCTGCGCGTTCGGCATCCTCGCCTATTACGCCGTCTACTGGTATTTCCTGAAGAAGATGCTGAACCGCAAGCTGGCGTTCGAAAGCAAGATCCTGGACTTCACGATGGGGCTGTCCAACGGCATGCGGTCCGGCCTGGCGCTGGGGCAGTCCATCGAGTCCGTCGCGAAGCGCATCGGCGGCCCGATGCAGGAGGAGCTGGCGACGCTTCTGCGCGAATACCGGCTCGGCATCGACCTGCCGGAGGCGTTCGAGCGCATGTACAACCGCATGCCCTGCGAGGACCTGCATCTGCTGGTCACGACGATCACGCTGACGACGAAGTCCGGCGGCAGCCTCGTGGAAGTGCTGGAGGAAATGGTGACGACGATCCGGGCGCGCACGGATTTCCAGGAACGCCTGAAGAACATGACCGCGCAAGGCAGGTTCGAGGCGTTTTCCATCTCCATGGCGCCGGTCGCGGCGTTCATCCTGCTCTACGTCATCGACCCGGAACTGATGAAGCCGCTGGTCACCACGGCATGGGGCTGGCTCGCCGTCGGCGTCGCCACGCTCCTGGTCCTGACCGGGTACTACATCCTTGTTAAAATCACGACGATCGAGGTGTGACCATGCAGCAGAACAATTTTCTGATCTATGTGATCGTCTTCCTGGTCGTTTTCGTCCCGTACCTCTTCCTGGCGTTTTTCATCAACAAGCCGGAAAAGCGTTCGGTCGACTTCAAGCTCTGCAACATCCCGCCGCTGTACAGGATGACCTGGGCGCTCATCGGGTATTTCACGGAATCGATCGGCGTCTTCTGCGAAGACATGCAGCCCGCCCGCAAGCGGAAATTCCAGGATGCGCTGACCGTGGCGAACATCAAGATGGACACCACCTACATCTTCGCGGCGGAGGTCCTGTTCTGCATGATCTGCTCCGTCGCGGGCGTCCTGTTCTCCATGACGATCACGATGAACGGCATCGCGCTTCTGTTCGTCGCCGTCATTTTCGGCTTCGTCGGGTTCATCATGCCGTCGACGACGATCCTGAGCGCGGCGGACAAGCGCCAGAACCAGATCATGAAGTCCCTGCCGTTTGCGATCGACCTGATCGGATCCGCGATGCGGTCCGGCATCGATTTCACCGCCGCCGTCCGCTATTATGTCGCCACCGAAACCGCCGAGAACCCGCTCGCGCTCGAGTTCGGCATCCTGCTCCGGCAGCTGGAGCTCGGCAAGACCAGGATCGAGGCGCTGGAGGACATGAACAAGCGGGTGCAGCACGACGCGTTCGGGGCGTTCACCTCCGCCGTGATCCACGGCATGGAGGTCGGCGCATCCATCGTTGAAACCATGAAGATCCAGGCGGAAGAGATGCGGCGGGTCCGTTTCAACGCCGCGGAACGCAAGGCGGCGCGAGCCGTTTCCGCCATGATCTTCCCGATTGCGGTCTTCATCATGCCCGCTATGTTTATCATCATTGGCACGCCCGTTCTGTTGAAAGTCTTCAGCAGCGGTCTTGGAGGAGTCTTTCAATGACGCAATTACGAATCAGCTTTACCGGGGGAGACAACCGGGGGGAACAGTATCCGCTTCTTCCTGAACAGGTCGTTTCCCTCGGCCGGTCTCATTCCAACACGATCCGCCTGTCTGCGCCGGACGTCTCGGGCAAGCACCTCATCATCCGGACGGACAAGGTCGGGAACATCTCCGTGGAGGTGCTCAGTTCCAGGACGACCGTCGTCAACGGGAAAAACGCCTCGATCGGAGACATGCTGAAGCTTTCGCCCGGCAGCACGGTCCAGATGGGCAGCGCCACCGTTTTCGTGATCGAGCCGGCGGACGACGGCGGCGAAATGAAGACGCAGATCCCGTCGGACGACGACGAGAAGACCGCGCTCCCGACTCCGGGCTGGAAGGCGGACTCCGGCGACGACGCGGAGAAAACGACGGCTCGAAGCGCTGACGATTTCGCCACGGTCGTGGGGAAGGCGCCCGTTCAGGCTCCCGCCCCCGCGCCCGCCGACGCCGCCGCAAAGACCATGTCCGGCACCATCGCCGGCACCATCGCCGGCGTCATGGCGGGCAACACCATCCTCCAGTCCGGCGGCAACAGCACGATCGGGGCGGGAAGCGCCGTGTCCGAAGAGACGGTCGCGTTCCAGACCCGCGTCGCGTCCGACGACGAAATGGACAAGATCAAGAAGTCCCTGCGGACGAAACAGCGCAAGAAGGTCATCCTGATCGCGCTTCCGCTGTTCCTGTTCTTCGCCATTGCGGTCTTCCTCTACTTCTACCTGAAACCGTCCGCGGAGGAGTTCGTGACCTGGCCCGCGGATTCCGGCGGCAATTTCCTCAACGAGTACCGCCAGGTCGCGCCGTACCTGGCGATCGTCTATCCCAACGTGCCGGGCTGCACGATCACGGGGGACGACTCCAACGTCGAGATCAACACGAAGATCGGCAAGCTGCGGGACGTCCGGCTTCACATCATCGCGAAAAGCGTGAAGGACCCCGCGACGCTGGAGCAGGACCACCAGCAGGCGTTCGAGAAATGGATGGAGTCCATGCTGGAGCAGGAAGTGACGCTGACGTTCGCCGGCGACCGGACGACGATGTTCCTGAACACGACCAAGGGCGCGGGCGTGCCGATGACGTACATCTCCTACACCCGGCGCGTGGAAAACGACGATTTCTGGGGCTATGCGCTCTTCCTGCGCAACGAGGACAACGTCCACACGGTCATGATCGAGGTCGAACTCGGCGACCAGTGGCGCTCGGAGCCGTTCATGCGCGCCCAGGCCACCGGAATGGTCATCTACGCGTACCAGAAGACGGAGGAGCACTGGGAAGGCGCGTCCTCCTACCGCAAGGAGACGACCGTCGCGGAAGACCTGCGGGAAGCCTCCAGCTTCATGGAGCGCGAGGCCCCCGTGTACTGGGGCAGGATCCATTATCTCCTCCTCAGCGCGCTGATCAAGTCCGCCAAGTCGGAGAACCCGGACCCGGAACAGGTCGCGGACGCCAAGAACATGCTGGCGCGCCTGCGCCGTCTCCAGACGACCTGGTACAACACGCAGCGCCTCGCCTGGCAGTACGCGTTCCAGAACGAAGACAAGGCGACCATGAATTCCATTCAGGCGATGGGAGAGTCCGTTTTCTCGTCCGAATTCCAGTATTCCGATTTCAGATATGACCTCATCAAGCGCAAGGATTGGAAATGAACCTCATCAAACAGTCGCCTTTGATCGTCCAGCTTGAGTTCAACGGGAAGATCGTTCACGAGATCAGCACCGTCGACCTGAAATCCGAGATCACCATCGGACGGAGCGAGCGGTGCGTCTGGCGGATCCCCGGCGAGGACCGCAGCGCGAGCGGCGTCCACGCGCGCCTTTTCCTGAGCGGGAAGAAGGTCATGATCGAAGACCTGAAGAGCCGCAACGGCGTCTATTTCATGGGCGCCAGGATCCAGAAACGGAAGATCGCGGCCGGAGACGTGTACGGCATCGGGGACTGCAAGCTCACGGTCGAGCATGACGTCCGCAGCCAGAAAAAGAACGTCTCCCAGGAAAAGTACCACAAGCTGGAGCAGCTCACGGGGCAGAACCGCGGGAAGATCTATATCCTGAAGGACGACCACATCAAGATCGGCGCGGCCCCGGAATGCCACATCGTCCTGAACGACAGCCTGGTCTCCAAGCTGCACGCGGTCGTCGAGAACCACTCCGACGACACCTGCTGGGTCAAGGACATGGGCAGCCGGAACGGCACGAAGGTCAACGGCACGCCGCTGAACGAGGAGAACGCCCAGACCGGACGCATGCTGAAGGACGGCGACGTCATTTCCATCGCGTACCTGGACTTCCGGTTCTGGGACAAGACCGTGGTCCATGTCCGCTCGCATCTCTTCCTGAAGATCGGCGTGGTCGCCGCGACGCTGGCGATCGTGCTGGGCGGGTATTTCGCGTTCCAGGTCATCTCCCCCTCCGCGAAGAGCATCCGCCTCTCGGCGGAAAAACGCGCCGCGGCCGGGGATTTCCAGGCGGCGAAGGACCTGCTCGTGAGCGCCACGACGGCGCGCGGCGCGGAATCGGACGCCTCGCAGAGGCTTGACCTGGTCCGCAAGCTCGCCGTCTGGCAGGAGACGTCCGAATCGTGGGCGAAGATCCAGTCGCTTCTGAGCGGGAATCCCGGCACGGGGGACCTGTACGAGGCGAACGACCTGTTCGGGCTGATCACCTCCGCCGACCGCGAACGCTGGCAGTGGAACGTCTCCACGGCCGCCGTTGAGATGAAAAAGGCGCAGGAGACGCACATGCTGCTGTCCACGCTCCTCGGCATCGAGGACCACATCAGCCATGCCGACGAGGACATCGCCTATATCAGCGAAAACCGTACCAGGCTGAAAGACGCCCTGGAAGCCTGCCGGAAGAACCCGCAGCCGTACCAGACGGCGATCCAGACGGAAGCCACGGACCTGCTCGGGGAAATGGATTTCCAGATCTCGGAGAACGGGGAGATCCAGTCCGTCGTTTCCGGCTGCACGGAGGCGGACAAGCTGGAGCAGACGATCGCCAGCCTGGAGAAGATACGCGCCAAGGCTTCGGACCGGATCGAACAGCGCAGGAAGGACGGAAGGCCCTGCGCGCAGAGCGTGGAAGTCCTGTGCCGGAAACTGCTTGCCGTCCTGCGCGAGCTTCAGGAAAGCCGGACCCTGCTGGCGGAGAACTGTCTTGCCGCGGCGCAGTTCGAGTTCAAGAGCATCAAGGACGACCTGCATCTTCCCTCGGCGGAAGACTGCATCCTCTCGCCGAACCTTTCCATCTGCCGCCTGGAGCTCGAACAGGACAACCAGCGGCTGAAGCAGATCGCCATCCAGCTCCTGAATTTCCAGACGTTCTTCAAGGACAACGGATTCGGACCCGGCCAGAAATCGCCTCTGCTCGCCGTGGTCTTCGACCAGGAGATCTGGGAGGAAAAGATCCTGACCTGCGACTGCCTGAAGCTGCCGCAGCCCACCTACACGGAGAAGACCGCCCGCAGCGAGTATGACCGCGTGCTCGGCGTCTATGCCTTCTGGGATTACCTCCGGTCCATCGGCGGGGATTTCGACACCACGGTGTTCGAGGACCGGTTCAAGCCGGACGTCTTCCGCGCCAAGGAGATATTCAGCCACCTGGAGACCTTCCTGCTCTTCTGCGATCCGCTTGAGAAGTCGGCGCTCCGCAAGGTCATGAAGCGCCTCGTGGCGGAGAACGGCGGCAAGAGCGTCCTCGCGGACCATATCAAGATCGCGAAAACGATCCTCGCGAAACGCGACACGCTGATCGACCGGATGTACGAATGCTATCAGGAGAATTCCGATTTCCGCGACGGCATCATCGCGGGCGGCGTCGCGCTGTGCCTCGCCCCCGAAAACTGGACGGATTTCAAGCCGGAAGAACTTGGAAACGACGTCGCCGCGTCGCTGAAGAAGCTGCGCGCGAAACTTGCTTCGCTGAACGAACAGAGCCTGGACACGACGCCGGAACAGCGGCTGGAAAACGAAAAGAAGATGCTGACGCTCGGGATCCCCGGCGACGCCTTCCTGAAACAGCCGTGGTCGGACCACGTTACCGCGGCGCCGCCGTCCGCCCAGGCGTCCGATGACGACGCCGCCGACGCCGACAACGATGCCGACGACGCCGACGATGACGACGACGATGACGATGACGACGACGATGACGACGACAAGAAAGAGTCGCAGAAGAAGAAGGCAAAGGAGAAGAAATGACGATGCGGCGTCTGTTCGGAAATCTGGGCAAGGCGGACGGTTCCATGATCCTGGAATACGTCCTGATGCTTTCCGTGGGCGTCGTCTTCCTCGTTGTCGCGCTTCAGATCTTCGAACCGGGCGAAGGCTTCACGGAGGACCTCGGAAAGCCGCTGGTGGCGTATTTCCAGCGCGTGCTGACCGGGATCGCCCTGCCGGTGCCGTAAACTTCGGAACAGAACGGAACAGATCAGACACAAGCCGAACGGCTGATAACCTAAAAACCACCTTAACCAAGGAGAAAAAAATGAAATCTCTGCACTTCAATCGGGCAAAGAACTCTCTTTGCGGTCGTACGCTCCGTCGCCTTCTCGGTGAAGAGAAGGGCGCCGTGGCAATGGAGTACATCGTGATCGCGCTGCTCGTCGCGGCCGCGGTCGTCGGACTCGTCATGGTGTTCGGCGGCAACCTCCGCAACATGTTCGACAAGACGAACCAGACGATGAACCAGACCAACGTCGCCGGCGTGAAGGCGGTCGGCGAAGCCAACAGACAGGAACAGACGAAGCTCGCGGCCCAGAACGACACCGCGGTCGAAGCCGGCAACAAGCTCGGCGGCGACTTCTCCGGCGACCGTCAGAAAGCCGACAGCTCCAGCAAC
This sequence comes from uncultured bacterium, assembly GCA_902780135.1. Taxonomy (GTDB): domain Bacteria; phylum Verrucomicrobiota; class Lentisphaeria; order Victivallales; family UBA1829; genus UBA1732. The sequence continues at coordinate 273,696 of CACZEK010000001.1, read as the reverse complement.
TGATAAAACCTGACGGATTCCGTCCATGCAACCCGTTTTCACACTCTGCATCACGATACCGGTCCTGGCGATCCTCTGCTGGACCGACTGCAAGTATCGTCGCCTGCCGAACGCCTACACCCTGGGCCTTGCCGTGCTCGGCCTGGTCTGGCGGTTCCTGTTCGGCGGAGTGCCGGGGCTCATGGACGGGATCTTCGGGGGGCTTGTCTGCGCCCTCTTTTTGCTGATCCCTTTCTTCATGAAAGGCGCCGGCGGCGGCGACGTGAAAATGATCGCGGCCGCCGGCATCTTCACCGGTCTGCGTTACTGCGTGGCGGAAATGCTTTTCGTCTCGCTGACCGGTCTGTTTCTCGGTTTGGGGATGCTGGCGTTCGGGCGGGTGAGATCGTCCCGTCTGAAACACTGGCTCCGCACGCTTTTCGACTGGCGGTACGACCGCAGACAAGGCGCGGAAAACCTGCCTGACAAAAGCGATGAAAAAGAGCGTGTGCCGTTCGGCGTTGCGATCGCGCTGGGGACGGTCTTCACGCTTGTCTATGCGTTTTATGTGGAGAAGCCGGCATGACGACGTTCAAGGATGAACACGGTTCCATTATGCTGGAAGCCGTCCTGGTGCTTCCCCTCTTTGTGCTGATCGTATTTTTCGTGATCCAAATGACTTTTGTCTGGACCGCCAAACAGATGACATACTATGCCGCGTACTGCGGCGCGCGCGCCGCGCTCGTCTACAACCCCGCCGACTACGGCGCGGAAAAGCAGGGCGACGGCGGCTGTAAGACCGGCGGATTCGTCAGCCGGGGCGTGGTGCATCAGGCGGCATGCACCGTGCTGTCGTGGGTCAGCTGGTCCATCGGCGGGTACGACCTGTCCGGCGGACGCGGGCTGTTCTACTCGAACAACGGCGCGCTGAACGAGCTGATGAGCTTCCGTGTCGGGACGTATTCGGTCCCGCTGTCCTCCAACGTCCGCAACCAGGTGTCCGTGGACGTCAGCGAGTACGGGAACCTCGGCGGCACCTCCGGGAAGAAATCCGGCGGAAAAGGGCAGCAGGCTCCCATCGACGAGCAGCTTCCCGCCGTGACGGTGCGCGTCCGGTTCCGCTGCCCGCTGTTCATCCCGCTCGGAGGTCCGGTCGTCGCGTATTTCTACGGGGCGAGCGATTCGGTCCCGGGCGGCGGGGGCGCCATGCTCACGGAGGACTCCGTCGGCGTGGGCGGCTTCACGGCGTCGAACGGCGACGTCGTCCATGCCAACCTTGTCGCGCACGGCAACTACACGGATTCGGGTCCGTGGCGCTATTACAGCATGGTGCTGGAGGAAAGCTGCACCATGGCGAAACCTTACAAGACCGACACCTATCCTCTGATGCCCGGAGAGGACAAGGCGCTGATGGGGATGAGCGAGTGATATGAAGACGCTGTCCCGATACATCGCAAACCGCTTTTCCGCGATCCGCCGCGACGACGGATTCGTGGTCATGTCCACGCTGGCGATCTTCCTCTTCATCTTCGTCCTCTGCGCCTTCGTCTACGCCGTGGGCGAGACCATCCACCAGCGCATCCGGATGCAGAACGCCTGCGACGCGGCCGCCTATTCCGCGGCGGTCGTCCAGGCGGACGGCCTGAGCCGCATGGCGGTCGTGAACCGGGCGATGGCGTGGAGCTACGTTCAGATGACCAACCGCCAGATGGACTATGCGACCTACCGCTGGCTGAAGCTCACGTGCAAACGGTTCGGGGAGGACCTGGAGAACGCGGAGAACTACAACGCGAACCTGGTCCTGGCGGTGGACAAGGAGCTCGGCTGGTGGGCGCTGCTGGAGGCGGCAGTCTCCGGCGTGATCTCGGTCATCCTCGACCTGGACTGCTCCGGCTATATGGGCGGCGACGTCGAGCCCGTGAAACACGGCGAGGAGGGGCACGGCTGGTGGTGCGGACTGGAGGTCGAGAACCGCACGGGCCATATCATCCGCCTCAACCATCCGAAGAACGAAGATTTCCTGAACCAGATGGCGACGTCCGCGATCGAGACGGCGACCGACAAGCTGACCACCTATGACAACCTCAAAAAGGTCCTGTCCGCGCTCAAATTCCTCGACGACGGCAATTCCCCCGCCGGATGGGGCGAGAAGCTCGGCAAGCTGATCGACTACGACAAGTCGAACATCAACAACCTGAACAGCGCTCTGGCGCGCATCAACAGCCAAATGACCGTGTCCATGAAGATGACCGCCGAAAGCGTGCTGAAGGCAATGCTCGCGGATCCCCGCGTGGACCCGTCGGACGCGCTGAAGGACTACTACATCAGCATCCAGATCCCGGAAGGGAAGAACCCGTACGACACGGAGGAGAAAAGCGCCGCGCCCAAGTCGTTCTTCTCGCCGCTGCACAACACCGAAGCCGAGGAGATGATGTTCCTGAACATGCCGTCTCCGAATTCGGCGTCCAAGACCCTCACGGAGCATTTCCCGATCCTCGGCCCGAACGGCCTGGCGGCCGGCCTGGACCAGTGGTTCATCCGCGGGAAGGCGCTCTACAGCGACGGCAAGGACCATTCCGGCGACTCCAAGCTGAGCGGCGTCTCGTTCAAGGAGTCCGCGGAGTTTCACAAGGCCACCATGGTGCGCGACGAGGGCATGCCCGGGATCCAGCGCGTCTACAAGGACGCCAACCTGAACGAGAACAACGCCGGGTTCGTATCGAAGGGCAGCACGGACAAGAAGGGCGCGGTCTGGCGCGGCAACCACCTGATGGACTTCATGAACATCACCAACAATCTGACCAATATGGTGAAAGGGTATCTGAGCGGATCGTCCATGGGCGGCGGTGGCGGCGGCAAGGGCTCCTCGCACGGCATCGACAACCGGGCCGACCTGGAGGACCGCATGAAGGAGATCCACGACAGCCAGCAGGAGGAAGGCAAGGAGAATCCGTACTCCAGTCCTCTGGACGGCGCAGACGGCGGGTCCCATTCGGCGTTCGCCGGGCACGAGTCGGAGGGCAGCAGCAGCGTCATGGAGCAGGGCGTGAACCTCATCGCGAACGCGATCTCGAACGTGCTGGGCAACATGCTGGGGAATTTCCTGGACGTGCATCCGTCGTGCGAGAACGACCCGAAGCTGGACTACGCGAAATATCCGATGTGCGAGACGATCACCAGCCCGACGTCCGCCCTTTACTCCGAATACCGCTGGGGATCCGGCAAGTGGATCTGCGCGACCAAGGGCTTCACCTACCTCGTCTGCCTCATATTCGACTATCCGTACATCTACTGCGACCTTCCGTCCGCGGACCTGGAGATCAAGTTCCTCGGCATTTCCATCGACATTTCCGTCGACGGCTACCTGCACTTCGGCCTGCCGAAGTGGTTCTGCGGCAACGAGCCGTCCGGATTCCACGTGATCCCGCCGCTGATCCCGAGGACCATTTCCGGCGGCAAGCACGGGTACATGAACAACAACATGACCGACCTGACGGACGGCTTCATCCGCCCGATGAAGGCTCTGTGGGGCGACGAGTCGGACCGCACGTTCTCGCGCAAGGAATACGAAAGCTGCGCGATGTTCTTCGACGGCATCGCGGACTGCGTCCCGATCCTCGGGCACATCTGCTATCCCGGCCTGATCCGCGGACACGCCCGCATCTACGGCGACGACAAGGAGCTCCTCAACAACCGGTACGTCGGCGCGGTCTGCAAGCCGTGGGTGCTGAACGAACGTTTCTTCGCGGGCGACGGCACGATCGTGGTCGGCGCGGCGATGAAGCACACCAATCCGCTGGTCCAGCTCATGAACCTCTGGAACCCGAACGCCGGGACGCAGGCCGACGCGGACAAGACCGTGCTTTCCGCGTTCAATATCCCGAAAGGCAACTACATGTGGACCATGGCGGCCGCGCGCGCGGGCGTCCGGCACACCCGCCGCAACGGGGAGTTCGACCAGGAGCGCCAGTACCAGATCACGTACGACTCCACCTGCGACGCGGAAAACCTCAGCTACCGCAGTTCGGCGTACGTCTATTCGCAGGACGGCAACAAGTGGGGCACCCCCGAAGCCTGGGGCGACGACCACGGCGACAACCCGAACGCGATCTCCAGGTTCTACAACCCGGACAAAAAACAGAGCGAGATCCCCATCTGGAACGGCTGCCCGTGCGGGAAGAACCAGGTCCAGTTCCGCAATCTCTGGAATCTCTGCGAGACCGACTGGGACGCCACGCTCATCCCGCTGCGCTACGCTTCGCGGAAGGCGGTCCTCCACACGGGCAAAGCCTCCGGCGGCAAGTCGGGCGGGCAGGTGTTCAACGAACAGGACCGCTCCGCGCGGTGCGAGTTCGCCGGCGACCAGAAAAACGGCGACGTGATCGGCAACGGCGAAAGCTGGATGTGGGATTCGCTGGCGAAATCGCCGGCGTCCCTCGCCACGGACAATCCGTTTATCAAGGGCGGCTGGAAGCCGGCGAAGGCGTCCTTCTTCGAAGACATGTTCCACGACGCCGTGCCCGGGCTGGTCAGCACGGGGCTCTCCGCGGCCAAGGACGACGGGCTGAACCTGAACAGCAAGGTCCCGACGGGGAAGGAAGAGAAGACCATCGACGTATTCACCATTTTGAAGGACCGCATCCTATGAGAAACGCCTCGGAATACATTCATGCCATGAGATCGGAGCGCGGCTCGGTCCTGATGGAGTTCTGCCTGATGCTCCCGATCTGGCTGCTGATCTTCGGCGGCACGTTCATGGTGTTCGACGTCTCCATGGCGCGGCTTCATCTGCAGGAGGCGAACCGCAATCTGGCGTGGCTTCAGGACGACCGCTACGACAGCCAGGGGCTGATCAACAAGGCGGTGTACGGCAGCGCGGTGCAGTTCTTCGAAGCCCGCAACGCCCTGGAGAAGGGAATGTCGGGCGAGCCGATGTGGAGCTTCGGGGACGACTATCAGACGTATTCCTCGAAAAAGAGCGACAAGAAGACGGACAGCCCGCAATTCTGGGGCAGCGCGCCCTCGTCCTTCAAGGAAAACGGCGTGGAGCTGTCGACCGGCGGCAGCATCGCGGAGGGGCTTTCCGCCTTGTCCGGCGGGCTGCTGCAGGACAAGCTGGAGAACGGCTACATGGACCTCCGTTCCGGCAACATGGAGCTGAAGATGACCAAGGTCTCGGCGGTCTACATCGGAGCCGTCGGGCTGTCGAGCGTCCTTTTCCCCGCCGAGGGCGGAGACGGGACCGTGCCGCTCTACCAGAGCACGCTCACGTTCACGCGCGGCCGGGAAGCGTCGAAGAAAGGCGAAAAAAGGAAAGACGTGAACGGGGAGATGCTGCTGATGCGCCGTCGCGAAACGGACCGGGACAAGGTCAAGACGGTCAACGATCTTTTCATGGACAACACGGTCAACCGCTCGTGGCCGTCGAACGGCTCTCTGGGCGACGCCAGGCTTCTTCTGGGGATGTGACGCGATGAAAAAAACGGCAAAGACGATTCTGTTCCTGCTTCTGATGCTTCCGCTTGCGGCCCCGCGGGCGGCTTTCGCCCAGGGCGAATTCGTGGACCTGGCGGAGCTTTCCGGCTCCGGTTCCGGGATCCTGTCCGGCGATTCCGTGTCCGCGCCGCACGATTCCGCTTCCAGCGGCGACCTGGTCTCTTCGGTGGCGGACTCCATCGCCTCGAAGGGCGGCGACCTGGTGGGCGACGCGGCAGGCGATTTCGCCGGAGACATGACGAGCGACCTGGTCGGCGGCATGCTTGGGGGCGGCATGCTGGGGGACATGGCGGGCGATTATGCCGGCGACCTGGTGAGCGACCTGGTGGGCGACGCGGTCGGCGATTTCGCCAACGACATGTTCGGGGACATGCTGGGCGACCTCCTCTCCATCCCCGAGATCGGCAGCATCCAGGAAACCCTGAACGGCCTGGCGTCCTCCATGCAGGGGGCGCTGATCGGCCCGAACATCCCGCACTACCGGATCCTGTGGATGTTCAGCGGGGAATCGGTGGTCGACGAGGTCAAGTCTTTGTTCAACGGCGATTTTTCCAACATAGAAGAAGGCCTTGACAACCTGAAACAGATGTTCTGACGGAAGGAGTACCGTACCTAATATGAAGAAACCGCTTTTCCTTTGCCTCCTGTTCGCGGCGGCCGCGTCCTTTGCGGCCGATCCGTTCGAGCTTCCGAAAAATACCACGGTCATCAGCCGGGACGACAGCGGCAAGACGTGGGCGTTCAACGGCATGCTGGAGTCCGCGCTGCCCGCGTCCAAAAAGCTTCTGAAGGAGTCCATCCTGAAAAAAGGATACCGGTTCCAGTACGAGATCCCGGTGGACGAGAAGGGGGAAAAGCAGGTGATCCTGTCGTTCGTCAAGGACAAGGAGACCCTGATCGTGATGCTCTGGAGCGAGGGCGGGAAAAAAACATTCTTTTCCTACGGTGTGACCAAATGAATCAGACAGAACAGTTCAACTGGATCGAAACAGCGTCCTTCTCGCACCCCGGCCTCGTCCGCCGGGAGAACGAGGATTCCTTCATGGACGTCGGGCAGGACGGCTGCTATATCGTGTCCGACGGCATGGGCGGCGGCAGCGACGGCGAGATCGCCAGCCAGATCGTCGTGGAAACCGTTTCCGACGCCATTGAGGGGTCCGCCCCGGATTCCCCCGGCAGCCGCAAGTACGCGGTCCAGCAGGCGATCCACCGCGCGAACCGGACGATCCGCGCGTATTCCCAGTCGCACAACTATTCGCAGATGGGCGCGACGCTGGTCCTGCTCCTGCTCGACACCTGGCAGCCGGGGCGCGCGCTCCTGTGCCATGTGGGGGACAGCCGCATCTACCGGTTCCGCGGCGGAGAGCTCCAGCAGCTGACCCGCGACCACACCGTCGGCGCGGAGCTTGCCCTGTCGCTCCAGAAAAAAGGGGCGAAGACCGACGGCTCGCTGATGATGGACCACACCAATTCCCCGTTCTCCCACGTCCTGACACGTTCCATCGGGGTCTCCGACAACGTCCTGCCCGAGTGGGACGAGACGGAGATCGAGCCGGGCGATCTGCTGATGCTCTGCAGCGACGGCGTGACGACGATGCTGAAGGACGAGGAGATCCGGCAGATCTTCCGGGACAACGAATCGACGGAGAGGAAGGCCGTGGCGCTGTCCGAACGCGTCCTCGCTGCCGGCGCGCGCGACAATTTCACCATGATCCTCTGCCAGGCGGGGGATTCCTTCCCGCCGCCGGAGAACCCGACGGAAGAGGAGCTCCAGGAAAACAAATACCTGCTCAAGATAGCGGAAGAAAGGATCGACCATGCTTGACCGGAACCATTCTTTTTGCGCGGCCCTGCTGCTGTCCGCGGCGTGCCTGATCCCCCTGTGCGCCGATGCCCAGGAGGAATCCCTCTGGGGATATGCCGACCCCACGGCGGACATCTGCATCTACATCAACACGAAACAGGCGGAGAAGGCGATGGAGAAGGGCCTGTGGGACCGGATCCAGAAGGACAAGAACGACGCCATCGCGCAGAAGACCCAGGCGGGGAAGGGTCAGCTCTTCAGCACGAAGGACCGCGACATGGAGCTGATGGGCAACCTCCGGATCGTTTCCGTGGAGCCCTTCAGCGGCATGGTGGACGGAGTCGCGAACATTTCCGGCGACCTGACGGGGGACATCGACAAGCTGATGGAGAACCTGAAAGGCAATGACGGCGTCTCCTCGCAGATGAGCAAGCAGGGCGACCTGGATTTCTATTCCGTCGCCATGTCCGGCGCGGACAGCGTTTCCGGCTTCGACTGCATGTTTGTCCCGGTCAAGCCCAACCAGATCCAGTTCCGCATCAACATCAACTCCCAGGACGCCGCGCAGAAAAAAGTGCTGAGCACGTATTCGGAGCCATCCCCGGCGATCAAGAGGATGAGCGGACAGGATCTCGCGTTCGCCTGCATCGTCGACCCGGAAAAAATAGCCAGTTTCAAGTTCACGGACGATACGGAGAAAGTCGCCGAGTTTCTGAAGAAGATGAAGGAGATCGCGCTCTCGGTCCGCGTGGCGGGGCAGGAGATGAAGCTCAACGGCATCTTCTCGTTCAAGTCGGAATCCGACGCCGCGGCATTCGTGACCATCGCGAAGCCGTTCCTGTCCGAGGTGAAGCCCGCCACCGGGACGGAAACGCCGCCGCGCATTTCCGCGACCGGGAAAGACGTCGACATCACGATCCCGGTCAACATCTCCGACGCGTGGAACCTGATCTCGAACATGACCGCCGAACCGGACCCCGAGGCAGTCGAGGAAGCCCTCAAGAACGCTCAGCTTATGTCCGGGAAGCCGGAAGAGGAAACGAAATAGGACAGGCGCCCCGTTCCCCGGCACCGGGGAGGGAAGCCGATTCAACTTGAAGACAAACCTTTTTTTTGAACAGGCGGCGACCGCGCATCCGGTGCCGCCCCAATACGAACAGGAGATTTCCCCGTGAAAACACAAATCACAATCCTCGCCGCAGCCTTCGCTGCATCCGTCCTGACCGCCTGCTCCAGCGTCGCGACCTTCGATTACGATACGGCGTCCAGCCCGATGGCGGTGTTCAAGGATGTGAAAGTCCCCAAAAAGACCGTCGCCGTCGTGCCGTTCCTGGACCAGCGCGACACGAAATACTACGACGCGACGCAGGCGAAGCAGGCCGCCGCGCATCCGGCGGGGGACCACGGCTCCTTCCTGTACGGGTTCATCCCGCTGATGCCCGCCGGGTTCGTCGAAAAGGAGAAACCCGAGCTCAGCAAGGGATTCGTCTCCCTCAAGCGGTTCGAGTTCGACGTCGAAAAGGACCTCGCGGACGCGGCATACGCGAGCCTGACGGAATCCGGTCTCTTCACGAAAGTCACCAGGGCGGATTCCGTGGAGACGGCGGACGCGGACTATGTCTGGCGCGGGAAAGTCACCAACACCTACTACGGCGGCAACATGTATTCCTACTGCCTGACCTATCTGGTCTCCCCGGTCTTCTGGGTGCTGGGCGCTCCGTCCGGGACCTCGGAAAACCAGCTGTGGATCAAGTACGAGCTGATCGACCGCAAAACGGGCGACGTCGTCTGGAACTACGATTTCCGCGGACGCGATTACATCACGCACTGGATCTATGCCCGCATCGGAAAGGACACCAGCCTTTATCCCGAGCTGATGCGCCAGGGCATGAACAACGCGCTCTGGGTGCTCTCCCAGAAGCTCCCCGTCCTGGACAAGTAAGCCCGGCGCCCCCCCGGGGGGATGCGGAGCGCGGTTCCCATGAAGTGGATCAGAAGCGGCAAAAACGGCGACGCCCTGAAACCGGGGGCGGCGTTTGAGAAATATACCATCGTGAAACTGCTCGGACAGGGCGGGATGGGGTCCGTGTACCTTGTCCGGCACGAAGTCCTGGATTCGCTCTTCGCGCTGAAGATCCTGGCGTCCGACGTCGCGTCGAAAAACAAACAGTTCGTCGACCGGTTCATCCGCGAGGCGAAACTCGCCTGCAAGATCAGGCATCCGAACCTGATCGCCGTCCACGATGCCGGAAAGAACCCCAAAAACGGCCTGTACTATATCGTCATGGACTACGTTTCGGGCGGAAGCGTGCGCGACCTCCTGAAAAAAACGCCGCGCATCCCGCCCGAACAGGCGCTGAAGATCGTCACGCAGGTCGCGGACGCCCTCACGGCGGCATGCGCCCATCACATGGTGCACCGCGACATCAAGCCCGACAACATCATGTTCGCGGCGGACGGCTCCGTCAAGCTTGCCGACCTGGGCATCGCCAAATCGACCGACGAACAGGACACCATGCTCACGATGGCGTCGTCCGTTTTCGGGACCCCGGCGTACATGTCCCCGGAACAGGCGCGCGACTCCAGCAAAGTCGATACCCGGGCGGACATCTACAGCCTGGGCATCGTCTTTTACGAAATGCTTGCCGGGCAGCGGCCATTTTCGGGCGGCACCACGATCCAGATCCTCTCGCAGGTCATGGATGCGTCCAACACCCCGGACATCAGGCAGGTCTGCCCCGAGACGCCGCCGGACCTGGCGCTCCTGATCGCGAAGATGACCGACAAGGATCCGGAAAAACGCTTCCGGAATCCCGACATCCTGCTGGCGGAACTGAAAAAGATCCGCATTCCGCCCGAAATCGGAGCGTATCCTTTGCGTACAGCAGGCGAGATCGCGGTGGGACAGCCGTCCGCGCCGGACGTGACGATGCCGACGGTCTCGGATGCGCCCGCTCCCGCGCCGGATGTGACGATGCCGACGGTCTCGACGGAACCTGTTCCCGCGCCCGCGCCTGCCGTCACGATGCCGACGATGGTGACCGCCGCCGTTGTTGCTCCGGCTCCTGACCCCGTCCCCGCGCCTGGCGTTATGGTGGCGGCTGTTTCGACGGAATCCGCAGCGCCGGAAGTTACGATGCCGACGATGGCGACCGCCGCCGTTGCTCCGGCTCCCGAACCGGCTCCTGCCGCCGCTGCTCCAATTCCAACGGCCCCCGCCGTTACCGCCCCGGCTCCGACCGCTCCGGCTGTTTCCGCTGCGTCCGCTCCGGCTCAACGGAAAAAGGGCAGGGGAATCCTGATCGTTTCCATCGCCGCGGTCTGTCTCGTCTGCCTGATCGGCGCATCGCTGGCGGTGATTTTCCTGTCCAAACGCGGGACCTCTCCCGAACCGGGGCCGGCGCAGAACCCGGATTCCGTTCGGACGGTCGCATCCCGGACGGATACGCAGCCCGGCGGGACGCCTGTTGAGGACTCTCCGGCGGTCGTGGTCCGTCCGGCCCGCGAAACCGTCCCAGGCACGCAGCGCCCGCCCGTTTCCGGCAGTGCAGGCCCCGTGGCGGATGTTTCCCGCGATACGGCGGGGCAGACTCCGGCGTCCGCTTCGGCAACGCCGAAAAACAACGCCCCCGTCATCGTCGTCAAAACCCAGCCCCAGCCCGCCGCCGAAATGGCCTCCGACCCTCTGCGGAAGAATCAGATCGTGCTGCTGGCGGACACCTCGGCGGTCTCCCGGAAAACGAAAGACATTCTGGTCCGCGCTTTCGGCGCGGAAAACGTTTCCTTCCAGGAGGCGGAGGGCATGGGCCGCTACAAGCAGCTGCTTGAGAGCGTCGTCAAATCGGACCCCTCCCTGGTCGTGCTCTGCTTCGCGCGGCAATACGCCGAGGACGGGATATCCGCGTCCGGCTACGGGACGGTCATCGGCAGCCATGCCGACCGGTTCCAGGACGAGGGGATCCCGTGCGTGTTCATCCAGCCGGAAGAGGGCGGCGATGACGACGTGCGCCTGAAGCCGTACCTGGATGCGGCGACGGACCTCTGCCGCCAGCGCAGCATCCCGTTCCTTGACGAGGCCGACCTGACGGACGCGAAACTCGTCCCGCTGGTCCGCGAGAACCGGAAGGCCGAATAAGGCGCACGAAACCCGGACGGCGCATTTTCCCTGAATCCGTCGCCGCGCCCGGTCATCCCCCGGTCATTTCCGGTCGGGATATTTCTCCCGGATCTCCGCCTGGTATTCCTTCATGGCGGCGTCGAATTCCGCCCGGTCGGCGTCGGTCCAGATCGCGGCATCCCACCGGAGGCGTTCCGCGAGGGTGCGACGGGACGGCAGATTGTCCCGGACATACCGGTAGAACGCAAGGCGCAGGAGCTGCATCGAGCTGATCCCCCAGGCCGTCTCCGGCGCGGAGAAGTACTCGTTGCAAAAGACCGCGGCAATGCCGTCGAGCTCGTCCGTGCCGCAGTCGTACCACCTCGGCGCGCGGTAGGAGCCCTGTTCCGCGATCCTCTCCTCCTCCGGTATCACCCGGACGTCCTGCGGCTCGAACAAGCGGTCCAGGAAGATGCCGTTCAGGATCACGTTCAGGGAGCCGTAGCGGACGAGGCGCACGCGGAAGCACGGGTAGCCGTACCGTGTCCCGGCGCACATGGCGAACGACTTGTACACGCCGCCGCTGGCGAAATCCGCCACGCGCGCCGTGCAGAGCGGCTGTTTCTTCATGCAGTCGGCCAGATCCTCCCCCTGTTTGGACCCGTATACTTCGATGATGAAGTCGCGCTCGACGTTGTCCCCGATCCGTCCGTTCGAGTTGAAGAAATACAGCGACAGCCGCCAGATCTCCTCCGGATGGTCCGTGATAATCGTAAGCCAGAGGTCCGGCCCCTCGAACGTCCGCGAATACTCTTCGCCGTTGTCGTTCCATTCCGACTGCGTCCGGTGCCCGTATTCCATTTGGAGGAGCACGTCGCGGTTGTCGTCCGCCTGCTCCCAGTCCACCCAGCTCCGCCGGGAATCGCCCTGGTTCCGGTGCGGCCCGATCCCGCCGTTGACCGTGATCGGGGAGTTGGACACGCCGCCGTCCCAGGGGCGCGTGCTCATGGGCGCGTTCATCGCGCACAGCACCTGTTTGCGCGCGCCGTAGCGTCCGGGCCAGTCGCCCTTTGTGACCCAGTCTTCGCCGAGATACTGCGCCCAGCATTCCGGACGGTCGTCGGGCAGCAGCTCGTACCGCTGGAGGTCCTGAAGGACCGAAACCGGGTCGGGGGATTTGTGCGTCGGATGCGCCGCGGCCTGCTGTCCGGCTTTGACGGGCGTTTCTGCGGAGCGTCCGAAATCGTAGAGCTTCACCAGCCCCGCCCCGTAGGTCGCGCAGAACGCGCGTCCGTCGGGGAGTTCCACGAATGCGCGCACGGGCCGGTCGATCTTCGGCAGGTCCATCGGTCCCAAGCGGACAGAATCCTCCGGGAAAGAGGGGTCCCGCAGCTCGACGCCTTTGGTGCGGTATCCGATCCACAGGCCGTGCCGCCCGTAGTGGACGCAGTTCACATAACTTTCCTTCAGCGGCGACTCGGCCGCCGCGAAATCGTCCAGCTCGCCGGCGATCAGTTCCGGCCGCGCGGCCTCCTTCATCTTCTCCTTCAGGTCGCGTCCCTGCAGGAACCGGAACCGCCTGTTCTCGCCGTAGCTGATCCCGTTCAGGCACGCGATGCAGACCCGGTTCTCCTCTCCGACGCTGATCCCGTTGCAGAAATTCGAGCTCAGTCCGTCGCCCGTGGCGGTCAGGGGATAGAGCGCGGCGCGGTCCTTCCCCCACGTGCCGGGCGCGGTCAGACGCCATACCCTGCGCTTGTTTCCGCGGACGTCGATCCGGACATGCCCGCCGCTTTCCATGGCGCAGTACAGCATGTCTCCGTCTCCGAAGCAGACGCCGCGCACGCCGCCGGGCGGAAGCCCGTTCAGGACCGTGAAATCGTACCAGCTGTCGTCCTTTGAATCGTACAGGCTCACGCCCTGTTCGTGCGCCACCGCCGTCAGCCCGGACTCCGAGCTTGCCAGGTCGTGGACGTGGCTCCCGCTCAGGACCGTGTCCCGGTCGTATCTCCGCCATTTCCCGCCGCAGAACACCTGCACGCCCATGTTCGAGGTCCCGACCCAGATCCGGCCCTGCGAATCCTCGCATACCGCCGTGCAGTGGTCCGTCTTCGGGAAGCCCGGCATCGCGTGCATGTCCTCCCATTCCGCGTCCTTTTCCGGGTCGTGCAGACGGAAGACGCCGCCCGCCTCCGCGGTAACCCACAGGTCGCCCCCGCGCGTCAGGCAGACGTCCGTCAGGAATCTTGCCGGCCTGACGAAAACGGGCGTATGGGGAACGGGCGTCTCCTCCTGCGTTTCCGCCGGTTCAACGGCGACGCCATCCGTCGGGATGTCCGCCGGACCCTCCGCCGGACTCTTCGGCGTCGTGCCGCACGCGGCATAAAAACATGCCGCCGCAAAAGCGAAAAGCAGCAGAGCCGCCGCGCAGAGCTTCTTCGGAGCCGGGAATTTTCTGTTTTGCTGTTTCATGGACTCGCAACTCCTTCCTTTGCTGGGGATGGCTGTTCGGATTGAACGGTTAACATATTTGAGTGTCATTTTTAATGATAATATAACCGGGTTTGCCGGAATGTCAAGCGCCGGGGCTTTATCTTTCCATGCCGGCGGGAAACGGTTCCGTCCGCGCCCGGTCCGGTCTTCCGCATGCGGAAATCGCGGAAAGGAGCTTGATAAAACACCGCACGCGTGATATATTAAGAAATGAACTTTTTCTTTTTTTGACCTGATTTTGAAAGGACGGGCTGACTATGTCGGAACAGAGCGCCATGTGGATCGAACGCTGCCATAAATATACCATCATCGACGGGGAATCGTCGTTCCAGATCAATTTCGCCGGGATGGCGTTCGAGGACGCCGACCTTCAGGCGATCGAGCCGCGGTTCGCGTCCGTCCACGCCGAGATGCAGAAGATCGAGTGCGGCGAGATCAAGAACCCGGACGAACACCGCAAGGTCACGCATTTCACGGACCGGTCCGTGTACTCCGGCAGCGGCGAGTTCGCCGACGTGGAGGAGTTCGCCGCCGACATCCGGAGCGGCAGGCTGACCGGATCGACCGGGAAACGGTTCCAGGCGGCGATCATCAACGGCATCGGCGGGTCCGCGCTCGGGCCGCAGCTGCTTCAGATGGCGCTGAACGGCCCGTACTGGAACGAACTGAGCGAAGAACAGCGCGGCGGCAACCTGAAGATCTATTTCCTGGACAACACCGACACGGCGGGCGCGGCCGACGCCATGCGCGTGTGCGACCTCGAAACGACGCTCGTCGTGAACATCTCCAAGTCCGGCGGCACACAGGAGACCAAGAACAACATGATCTTCTGCGAAAACGCCTACGCGAAGGCGGGGCTGCCGTTCGCGAAGCACGCCTGCGCCATCACCATGAAGGGCAGCGAACTCGACCTGCACGCCTCCCGCGAAGGCTGGCTGAGGACGTTCGAGATGGCGGAGTCCATCGGCGGCCGCACCAGCGTGACCAGCATCGTGGGGCATCTGCCCGCCGCGCTCGCCGGGATCGACTTCGGCGCGCTGCTGGAGGGCGCCTGCCACATGGACGCCCTTACGCGCAATCCCGCGCTCCTGCACAATCCCGCCTACATGCTGTCAGCCATGTGGTACATCGCGGGCAACGGCAAAGGCGACAGAAACATGGTCATCGTGCCGTATTCCGACCGCCTGATCCTGCTGTCGCGCTACCTGCAGCAGCTGGTGATGGAGAGCCTGGGCAAGGAGCTGGACCTGGACGGCAACGTGGTGCACCAGGGGCTGAACGTCTTCGGCAACAAGGGCGGCACCGACGCCCACGCGTTCATCCAGCAGCTCAACGACGGACGCAACGACTTCTTCATCACGTTCATCGAGGTCCTGAAGGACAGCACGCCCGCACCCGTTTCCGACGGCATCGACATGGGCGACTATCTGCACGGATTCCTGACCGGGCTTTCCAACGCGCTCCGCGGACGCGGACGCAGCGTGATCGAGATGCGGATCCCGGACGTGGACGCGTTCTGCCTGGGCATGATCATCGCGCTGTACGAACGCGCCGTGGCGGCCTACGCCGAGCTCATCCACATCAACGCGTTCCACCAGCCCGGCGTGCAGGCGTACAAGCTCGCGAGCAAGGGCGTGATCAAGCTCCTGACCGGGCTCGAGACGTCTCTCCCCGCCGTCGCGCCGTTCTCCGGCTCCGCAGCCGAACTCGCGCAGAAGCTCAACCTCGAAGACAGCCTCTACGAACTCGAAGGCATCCTCGCGAAGCTCTCCGCGAACTCCGGCACGCGCCGGCTCCCCGTCCGCATCGGGCGCGTCTGGAGCAAGGACGGCGGCTGGGTGTACAGCGTCGAGGCGAAATGACCCTCCCGGTTCCCGCCTTCCCGGCGGCCTGACCGGTCCCCGCCCGGCTTCCCCGGAGGAAACGAGACGCAAACGCGATGAAAGACTATCTGATACAGATCCGGTCCTGGTTTCTGGAGCTGACCGGAAACATGAACGCGACGGACGAGACGGCGATCCTGACCGCGCTGCTCCTGATCGTGGTCACCGGGCTGCTCGGCGGCATCGCGGCGAAAAAGCTCAGACAGCCTCTGATCCTGGGCTACATCCTCGCGGGCGTGCTGGTCGGCGTCCTGTTCAAGGCGGGGCTCGGCGAGGTCGCGAACACGGCGGTGAACTCGCTGGCGAACGTCGGCGTGGCGCTGCTCCTGTTCTCCATGGGGCTGGAGTTCTCCAAGAAGGACATCCGCCCGGTCTTCAAGGTCGCGGTCTTCGGCGCGCTGGCGCAGGTCCTTTTCACGTTCCTCGTGTGCGCCGGGCTCGCGTGGCTGATGAACCGCGACCCGAACATCAACATTTCCGGCGACACGAAGATCCCGCTGTTCAGCTCGAACGTCTCGCTGTTCCTCTTCGGCATCTGCTTCGTCTCCACCAGTACCGCGGTCGTCCTGAAGACGCTCTCCAGCAAAGGCTTCGAAAACTCGCTCTCCGGGCGCGTCATGATCGGCGTCTCCATCGTGCAGGACCTGACCGTGATGCCGCTGATGCTGCTGGTCTGCCAGCTCGGCGCGCTTTCGTCGTACGGAGGCGGCATCTCCTCGCTGAAGCCGCTCCTGCTCAGCACGGTCTTTATGGCGCTGATGCTGACGGTCGGCGCGCGGTATCTGCCGAAGCTCACGGGCCGCGCCGCCCGCCTCGAATCGAAGGAGCTGTTCCTGCTCTCCGTCACCGGCATCGCGCTGGTGTCCGGCGCGATCTCCGTGGCGATGCAGGTGTCCTTCTCGTTCGGCGCGTTCCTGGCGGGCATCGTGCTGAGCGACAGCGCGTACGGGCGGAAGGCGCTGTCCGAGCTGTCGCCGGTGCGCGATTTCTTCGCCATGCTGTTTTTCGTGTCCATCGGGATGATGCTCGACGTCCGCTACCTGGGGGCGCACTGGCTGCTCGTGGCCGCGCTGGTCGTGCTGACCGGGCTTGCCCGCACGTCGTTCCTGGCAGCCGTCACGTGGATCTTCAAGTACCGCAACGTGATCCCGGTGGCGATGCTGTTCGGGATGTTCCCGACCTCGGAGATCGCGTTCGTGGTGATCGGGACCGGGTATCAGGGCGGCTTCATCACATCCGAGCTTTATTCGCTCATCCTCTGCGTGGTCGTCTGCTCCATGATCGCCGGCCCGGTCGTCAACAACCTCACGGCCCCGGTCTACTCGCTGCTCCGCCAGACGGTCTGGCGCAACCTTCAGAGCACCGGCATCGTGCTGCCGCAGCCCGACCTGGAGGACCACATGGTGCTCGTCGGCGGCGGCCGCATCGCGCGCGTGATCGCGCACGTCCTGACGCGGCTGAAGCTGAAATACGTGATCGTCGAACCCGTCTACGACCTGTACCGCGAGGCGCAGGCGGAGGGTCTGAACGTGATCTACGGCGACCCCATGAGCGACGTGATCCTCGCCGCCGCCCGCATCGGGAGCGCGAAAGTCCTGGCGCCGATGATCCCGAAACTGGAGGAAAACCTCGCCGTCGTCGAGCTCGCGCGCAAATACAACCCGGACATCCGCACGGTCATGTGCGCCGCCTCGCCCGAGACCGAAAAACGGCTCTCCGAGGAGAACGTCGACGAGATCATCCTTTCGAATTTCGAGGTGTCGCTGGAGCTGACCCGGCGCATCCTGGCGCTGAACGACATCTCCGAGGCGCGCATCCAGAACTACCTGGACTCCGTCCGCGCCAGCCGCTACAAGCCCATGCTCGACGGCAGCCCCGCGTTCGCCCTCGCCGAGAAAATACGCGCGTTCCACGGCCTGATCGCGCTTCAGTGGACGCAGGTCCAGCCGGACAGCCCGCTCGCGGGGCGCTCCATCGCGGAGTCCGGCGTCCGCGCCCGGACCGGCATGTCCATCGTCGGCGTGATCCACGAAGGCAAGGTCGACGCGAATCCGCGCCCGGACACCGTCCTGCAGGCGGGCGACCTGATCGCCGCGATCGGCGACGAGGAGCAGACCGCCGCGTTCGCGGCCCTGACGCATTCCGCGATGGCGGCTTCGCCCGAATCCGCAACAACGATGTCGGTCCCGATATGAAAACCCGGTTGAAATACCATAAAAAGGAGGAGAAACGATGAGACATTTGTTTCAGGTGGGCGGGATGCGCTGCGCGTCCTGCCAGGCGCACGTGGCGAAGGCGGTGAAGGCGGTCCCCGGCGTGCAGAATGTCGAGGTGAATCTGATCACCGGCCGCATGACCGCGGAGACGGACGATGCGCCGGATATGCCGCGGAAGATCGTCGACGCGGTGAAGGACGCCGGATTCACGGCTGAAATCGTGGAGGAAGCGCCCGCGCCCGCCGCGTCCGTCGAACATGTTTTCCAGGTGGGCGGGATGCGCTGCGCGTCCTGCCAGGCGCACGTGGCGAAGGCGGTGAAGGCGGTCTCCGGCGTGCGCGAAGCCGAAGTCAACCTTGTGACCGGGCGCATGACCGTGAAGTGCGACAATGCGCCGGATATGCCGCGGAAGATCGTCGATGCGGTGAAGGACGCCGGATTTACCGCCGAGCTCGTGGAGGAAACGCCCGCGCCCGCTCCGGCGGCCGGAAATGCCGCGCCTGCGCCGAAGAAAGCGCCCGCCGCCGTGCCCGATCCGGCCCGCGAGCTCTTCCGCCAGCTCGTCTGGTCGGCGATCCTGATGCTTCCGCTCATGTACGTCGCGTTTTCCTCCATGCACGGGTTTCTGAAGGATTACCCGCTCGACGCCGCCTGGCTCCAGCTCGTTCTCGTGATCCCGCTGCTGTACGTGAACCGCGTGTATTTCGTCAGCGGCGCGCGGCGGTTCCTGAAGCTCTCGCCGAACATGGATTCGCTCATCATGCTCGGATCCGGCGCGAGCGTGCTGTACAGCCTCGTCATGGTCGGGGAGATGCTGCTCGGAAAGCTGCAGGGGGACCCCGCGCGCGTGACCGGGGCGGCGGGCAACCTGTACTTCGAGACGTCCGGCATGATCCTGGTGCTCGTGACCTTCGGGAAATACCTGGAGGCGCGGGCGAAACGCCGCACGACGGACGCCGTGTCCCGCCTGATGAACCTCTCGCCGAAGACCGCCGTCGCGGTCCGGGGGGAAAAGGAGATCGAGATCCCGGCGGACGAACTCGCCGTCGGCGACATCGTGGTGATCCGGCCCGGGTCGTCGATCCCGGCGGACGGCGTGGTCGTGAGCGGGAACGGCACCGTGGACCAGTCGAGCGTGACCGGGGAAAGCGTCCCGGCGGGCAAGGAGCCGGGCGACCGCGTGATAAGCGGGACGATGAACCTGAACGGCTCGTTCCGGTTCCGTGCGGACCGCGTGGGGAGCGATTCCACGCTGTCGCGCATCATCCGGCTGGTGGAGAGCGCGTCGAACTCCAGCGCGCCGATCTCGCGTTTCGCGGACCGCGTGAGCGGCGTTTTCGTGCCCGCCGTGCTGCTCGCCGCGCTGGCGGCGGGGTGCTTCTGGCTGTTCGCGGAGCATCAGTCCGTGTATTTCTCGCTGACGACCGCGATCGCCGTGCTGGTCATCAGCTGTCCGTGCGCGCTCGGACTCGCCACGCCGATCGCGATCATGGTCGGAACGGGCGTCGGCTCCAAGTACGGCATCCTGTTCAAAAACGCGACCGCGCTCGAGGAGCTTCACAACGTGAAGACCGCGGTCCTGGACAAGACCGGGACCGTGACCGAGGGGCGGCACCGCGTGTCGCGCGTGGTGACGCTGAACCCGGACGGCACGGAATCGGACGGAGGAGAAGAAGAGTTTCTGAAGGTCGCCGCGCCGCTCGAATCGAAGTCGGAACACCCCTTCGCGCGCGCCGTCGTGCAGTACGCGCAGGAACACGGCGTGAACGCGCCGGACGCGGGCGTGGAGGATTTCTCCGCTGCGCCCGGCATGGGCGTTTTCGGCAGCGTCGGCGGCGTCCGGTACGTCTGCGGCAACGCCCGCCTGATGGAACGCGAGGGGATCGCGCTGTCCGTGCAGGAACCTCTGATCCGCGACCTGGAATCCGGCGGCCACAGCCTGCTCTTCCTGGCGGACCGCGACGCGAAAAGACTCCGTGCCGTCATGGCGCTCCGCGACACCGTGAAGGACGGCAGCGCGGACGCCCTGCGCGCGCTCCGCGAGCTCGGACTGAAGACCGTGCTGCTGACCGGAGACACCGAAGTCTCGGCGAAGGCCGCCGCGTCCGGGCTGGAAATCGACCGCGTGATCGCGGGCGTCCTGCCGGACGGCAAGGAGGCGTGCATCCGCGAGCTTCAGCAGGGCGGGGATAAAGTCGCCATGGTCGGCGACGGCATCAACGACGCGGCCGCGCTCGCCCGGGCGGACGTCGGGATCGCCATCGGCGGCGGCACGGACATCGCGATGGAGACGGCGGACGTGGTGCTGCTGCGCGGCGACCTGCGCGACGTGGTGACCGCCGTCCGGCTGAGCCGCGCCGTCATGCGGAACATCCGCCTGAACCTCTTCTGGGCGTTCTTCTACAACGTGCTGGGGATCCCGGTCGCGGCGGGCGCGCTGTATCCGCTCTTCGGCTGGCGTCTGCATCCCATGCTCGGGACCGCCGCCATGGCGTGCAGTTCGCTCTTCGTGGTGACGAACGCCCTGCGCCTGCGGAAATTCCGCTGAAAAAGGGGGCCGATGCGCCTCAGCCTCAGATCACGACTTTGAAGCGCGCGGGGAGTTCCTTGAAGAGCTTGGCGGAAATGTCGCCGATCTCCTTCACGAGCGCGGCGCGTTCCGGTGCGTCCTCGGGGAGCGACCGCGCCTGTTCCAGCAGCGCGGCGCGTTTCCGCTTGTAGTAGTCGGTCAGGATCAGGCGCAGGCTCGAATTGTAGGTGTTCCGGAAGAATTTTTCGCAGAGGTCGGGATCGGCGGCGGGGCACGAGGCGGGCGGCGCGGCCTGTCCGGCGCGGCGCGCGCTCCCGGCGGCTTCGCGTTCCGCGCGGCGTGCGGCGGCGAGGTCGATCGCCTCGACGAACTTCGAAACGTCCGCGCCCTCCATTTCGAGCGAGGTCAGGATGGACGGCGGGGCGGATTCCCATTCGCCGTTCATGGCGCTCTGGAGCAGGGCTTCGGCGGCCTTGCCGGGGACGGAGTCGCCGAGCGAATCCGGAGGGCGGTCGTCGACCGCCTTCTGCGTGAACTCCTCGGAATCCAGCATCAGCACGAGCAGCTCGAACACGGCGCGTTCGAGCGCGGTGTCGCGCGGTTTCGGGGACGGGACGGCGCCCGCGTCGCGCCGCACCACGGAGGCGGAGTGCCGCGCGCCGTCGACGAGGCGGCGTTCCGCAACTCTTTCGACGGAGGAGAGGGGCACGTTGAGCTTCTTCGCGAGCCAATCGAAATAGAACTCGCGCGTAACCTCGTTTTCGAGCTGGATCATCCAGTAGATCACGTCGTTCGCGGCCGCGGCGCGCCCGGCGGGCGTGGAGGGATCGACCTGCGACAGGGCGTGTTCGAGCGCGAACTCGAAGAAATCGGCGGCGTCGCGGACGGCTCCGGCGAGGGCGTCCGCGCCGTATTTGGAGAGCGTCTCGTCGGCGTCCTTCGCGCCGGGGTAGCGCACGACTTTCACGTTGAACCCGAGCGGCAGCAGGATCGCCGCGTCCTTGAAGACCGCCTCGCGCCCGGCGTTGTCGTTGTCCGTGGCGAGGATCGCGGTCGAGGTGTGGCGTTTGAGGATCTTCGCCTGGTCGGCGGTGAACGCGGTCCCCTGGGGCGCGACGGCGTGCGTCACGCCCGCGCGGTGCATGGCGATGGCGTCGAGCTGGCCCTCGCAGAGGACCACGGCGCCGGCCTTCGGGATGGATGTGCGCGCGAAGTTCAGGGCGTAGAGCAGCCTGCCCTTGTGGAAGATGTCGGTGTCGGGCGTGTTCACGTATTTCCAGCCCTGCGGATCGGCCTCCACCGAACGCGCGCTGAACCCGACGATGCGCCCGGATTCGTTCCAGATCGGGAACATCAGGCGGTTGCGGAATCGGTCGTAGATGCGCGCCTGGTTTTCGTCCTTGCTGGACACGATGCCGGACGCGCGGAGCTCGTCGTCGACGAACCCCTCCTTGCGCGCGAACTGGATGGCGGCGTCCCAGCTGTCCGGGGACGCGCCGATGCAGAACTTGTCCGCGACGTCGTTCGGGATGCCGCGCGTGCGGAAATATGCCGCGACGGGTCCGTCCGGGTGCTCGAGCAGGTAGCGGCGGTAGAAGAGCGCGAGCTTCTCGTGAAGCGTGCAGAGGCGTTCGCGCGTGCCGTATTCGGGCTGGCCGTCGAGGTTCTCGCGCCTGCTTCCGCCGGGTCCGCGCCGCGAGGGCGTCTCCGGGATGATGATGCCGTATTTGTGCGCGAGGTGCTCGGCGGCGGAAGTGAAGTCGAGGTTTTCCAGCTCCATGACGAACTTGAAGACGTCGCCGCCTTTGCCGCAGCCGAAACACTTGAAGATCTGGCGGTCCGGGTTGACCGTGAACGAGGGGGTCTTCTCGTGGTGGAACGGACAGCACGCTTTCCAGGTGAGGCCCGCTTTTTTCAGCGTGGGGACGTAGGACTGCACGACGTCTATGATGTCGGCGCGCAGCCGGATCTGGTCGAGTACGTCGTCCGGGATATAGCGGGGCATGGCAGGGGGGTCAGCGGATGATCTCCAGCCGCGTCTGAACGTCCTTGTATTCGTCGAGGAGCTCACGGCGGTTGGCGGACAGCCGCAGGAAGGAGTTGTAATACTGGCGCGCCTTCATGAGGTCGCCCAGATAGTAGTCGTGGAGGATGGCGTTGTTCAGGTTCAGGTGCGGATTGTCCGCGTCGAGGGAGAGCGCCTTCAGGAACAGCGCGGTCGCCTTCTTCGGCTCGCCCTTCAGCACCTGGAGCACGCCGAGCTCGTTGTAGATCACCGGGGACTGGCTGAACTGCGGGATGGAGAGGAGACGCTTGTTGAGGTTCAGCGCGTCTTCGGTGTTCAGGTGCAGCTTGGCGCGCGCGAGCAGGATCAGCGTGTTCGCGTCGTCGGGACGGAGCTCCAGCGCGCGGGTCAGCGGCTTCACGCTGCTGTCGTATTTCTGCTGGCGGCAGTAGAGGCGGCCGAGCGTGTACTGCGCGATGAAGCTGGAGGAATCCGAGCTCGAGCGGACTGCCGCGCTGATCGCTTCCTCGGTGCGGTTGTTGTTCTCCAGCGCGATGGCGTACAGGACGTTCGCCAGCGTGTCGCCGGGCGCTTTCTCCACGGCGTTTTCGGCCTGGTCGAGCGCGCGGCCCCATTTCGCCTCCTTTGCGGAAGCCAGGGATCTGCGCATCCATTCGTCGGCGGTCGGTTCCGGTCCGCAGGCGGCCAGCAGGAATGCCGCGCAGACGGCGGCGAAACAGATTATGTAAAGCGATTTCATGAATTTCATCGGCATGGATTCTCCTTATTCTTAAGCCCATTTTTAAAGTAGTCCATTTTCCCGTTTTTTCCAGTCGATTTCAACAAAAACCCAAAGAAAAAGACGCGCGTGCGGAAAGGGGAGGAAAACGGACGGACAAATCCGTCCCGCGGTCCCGGCGGTGTGCCGGGCCGTCAAAGCTGGCCGGAGACCGGTTTGCCGTCCAGCACGTCGCGGATGGCGCGCGTGAGCTTTGGCAGGCGGTGCGGCTTGGCGATGAATCCGGCGGCGCCGTTGTCGAGGAGGTCCTGCACGGCGCCCTCCTGCACGAATCCGCTTGACAGCAGGATCTTCGCGTCGGGGTCGATGGCACGGATCTGGTAGAACGTGCCGTGCCCGCCGAGGCGGGGCATGACCATGTCGAGCAGGACGAGGTCGATCTGGCTGGGGTTGTCGCGGTAGATGGAAACGGCATCCTCTCCGTTCTCTGCGAGGAGAACGGAGTATCCGAGATTCTGGAGCGCTTCGATCAGGAAATCCCACACGGTCTCCTGGTCGTCCACGATCAACAGCGTTTCGGTGCCTCTCGGCAGTGCCTCTGGTTCAGTCATCGGTCGTCCTTCCGGAAAATAAAATAAGCCATATTATTATACCGAAACAACCGGAAAAAAACAAGTGCGGAAACGGAAAAAAACGGAAAAAAACGTTTTTTTTTCGGAATGATGCTCCGCATCCCCGTGTCCGAGCGAAGCCGGACACTGCCCGTCACTGCTTGCAGTGTGCGCAAGCGGAGCTGAACGCACAACCCAAGTGGAGGACTTGTCCTCATTCCCGTGTCCGGGCGAAGCCGGACACTGCCCGTCACTGCTTGCAGTGTGCGCAAGCGAAGCTGAGCGCACAACCCAAGTGGAGG
Source organism: uncultured bacterium (assembly GCA_902780135.1). Classification (GTDB taxonomy): domain Bacteria; phylum Verrucomicrobiota; class Lentisphaeria; order Victivallales; family UBA1829; genus UBA1732. Next base: position 249,542 of record CACZEK010000001.1, on the reverse strand, counting down.
ACTTGTCCTCATTCCCGTGTCCGGGCGAAGCCGGACACTGCCCGTTACTGCTTGCAGTGTGCGCAAGCGAAGCTGAGCGCACAACCCAAGTGGAGGACTTGTCCTCATTCCCGTGTCCGAGCGAAGCCGGACACTGCCCGTTACTGCTTGCAGTGTGCGCAAGCGGAGCTGAGCGCACAACCCAAGTGGAGGACTTGTCCTCCCTTATTTGCGCCAGAAGGACGGGAGGAAGAGCACGAGAATGGTGAAGAGTTCGAGGCGTCCGATGAGCATTTCGAAGGCGGACAGGAGTTTTGCTGCCGGATTGAGCCAGTCGAAATCGCACGCCGGGCCGATTTGCGCCGCGCCGGGGCCGATATTGCCGAGGCCGGTGATGGAGATCGAGAGCGCGGATTCCCATGTGCATTCCGGGCAGACGGCGGGGATCAGGAGCGAGAAGACGAGGATGATGCCGATGTAGGCGGTGAAGAACGCGATGGTCTTCTGGATGGCGGGCGCTTTCATGCGGACGTTGTTCAGGTATACGCCGGTGACGAGCTGGGGGAAGATGTTGTGCTTGACCTCGGTCAGGCTCTGCCGCCAGACCAGCAGGGCTCGGACGCATTTGAGTCCGCCGGAGGTCGAGCCGCCGCATCCGCCGATCAGGGAGATCCCCAGGATCAGCGCGACCGCGATATGGGGCCAGGTGCAGTAATCCCCGATCGCGAATCCGGTGGAAGTCATGATGGAGGCCGTCTGGAACGCGGCGTCGCGGAACGCGCGTCCGACGACGGTCATGGATTCGGCGAAGCTCTGTTCCGGGGCAACGTCGTACGCCTGTCCCTGGAGCAGCAGGGCGACGGCGATGATGCAGCTGACGCCCGCCAGGATCGAGGCGTACACGCGGAATTCCTCGTCGCGGAAATACGACAGGGTCTTGCCGGAGAGGAACCTCACGTGCAGATAGAAATTGACGCCGGAGATGAACATGAAGAAGGTGACGATCAGGGTGACCGGCGTGCTGTGGAAGGCGGCGATGCTGTCCTGGCGCGTGCAGAATCCGCCGGTCGAGATCGTGGTGAAGGAGTTGCAGACGGCTTCGTACAGGCCCATCCCGGCGAAGCGGAGCAGGAGGACCTCGCAGGCGGTAAGCCCGACGTAGATCAGCCAGAGGATCTTCGCGGAGGAGGTGATGCGCGGTGCGATCTGGGTGTCGGAGGATTTCAGGCCGGGCGTTTCGGCGTTGTAGAGCATCTGGCCGCCGCGGTTGAACATCGGCAGGACCGCCAGGGCGAGCACCACGATCCCCATGCCGCCCAGCCAGGATTCGAGCGCGCGCCAGAAGACCACGCCGCGCGGCAGGCTCTCCACGCCGCCCGCCAGCACGGTCCCGTCCATCAGGCGGTATCCGCGGTGGATCAGCGCGGCGCCGGTCGTCGTGAACCCGGAGACGGATTCGAAAAACGCGTCGTACCAGGGCATGCGCGCCACGAAGAGGAACGGCAGGCCGCCGAGAACCGAGGCGGCGAGCCACCCGAACGCGGCGACCGCGTAGCCTTCGCGCAGTCCGGCTTTGCGGTGCTGTTCCGTGCGCGGACGGAAGATCGCGCATCCGGCTGCCCCGGCGACGAGCGTGACGGCGGCGCAGAGCAGGAGCGCGCGGACGTCGCCCGTCCCGTCGTTGCAGAAGAATCCGACGATGCCGGAAACGGATTCCATGAGGCCGACCGAGGCGGCGATCACGCAGATGAAGAAAAGGATGAGCCTGTGGTTCATAAGGCGGGCGCGGCGGGGTTATTTCGAGGGGAAAATCTTTTCGACCGTCCGCATGGTGTCCCGCGTGACGACCGCGACCACGATGTCTCCCTCGAGCAGGACGGTGTCCCCGGCGGGCGCGAAGATCTCGCTGCCGCGGAAGACGAGCGCGAGGACGAGGCTGGCGGGGAGCTTCGCGGCGGAGATCGCCTTCCCGCAGAGCGGGGAGCAGCCGTTGATGCGGAACTCGGAGATGGCGGCCCTGAAGCTCTGGAGCTGGACGTCGACGCGCTTGTTGCCGCCCTCGAGGAGGCGCAGCACGGAGTTCGCGGCGACCAGGGTGGCGCTGAAGGCGCAGTCGATGGGGCCCATTTCGCGGGCGATGCGGATGTATTCGGGGCGGTGCGTCAGGCTGATGACCTTTTTCGCGCCGAGGCGTTTGGCGATGATGCAGGACAGGATGTTCTCCTCGTCGTCCTGCGCCGCGCTGACGAAGACGTCGGCGGCCGCGATCCCGGCGTCTTCCAGCAGGGATTCGTCGGTCGGGTCGCCGTGCAGGACCATGATCCCGGGCGGGATCTCGTCCTGGATGCGTTCGCCGGTCTTTTCGTCGCGCACGATCATGCGGACGCCGAAGCCGAGCTCGCGCGCCTTTCGCGCCACGATCACGCTGGTGTCGTCGTCGCCGGAGACGATGATGCGCGAGGGCTTCCCGGCGTTCTCCGGCGTCGCCCAGTCCACGAACGCGTCGATGTCCTCTTTCCGTCCGGCGACGTACACGCGGTCGCCGGGGATCAGCAGGGTGTCGCCGTGCGGGATCAGCAGCTGGCGGTCGCGGACGAGCGCGGCGAACCGGATTTTGCGGAGGAGTTCCGGTCCGGGGATGTCGCGGATGCGGACGCCCTGCAGGATGCTGGACCGCGTGATCTCGAGCACGAGCATGGCGGCGTCCGGGTTCGTGAAGTTGATGGATTCGAGCGTGATGGGGCTGGTGAGGACCGCGAGGATCTTTTCGGCGGATTCCTCGGGCGAGGAGAAGGTGCGCCAGAGCCCGTAGGTCGCCGGGGTGATGCCGTCTTCCTCGGAGAAACAGTCGTTGCTGTACAGGCGGCAGACCGTGTGCTTCACGCCGAGCTTGTTGGCGATCTGGCACGCGAGGATGTTCGCCGCCTCGTCGCCGCTCACCGCCAGCACGGCGTCGGCGGTCTCCGCCCCGGCCTGCTTCAGCGTGCCGACGTTGGAGCAGCTGCCCGCGATGGTCATGGCGTCGAACTTGTCGGAGACGCGGGCGAGTTCGTCGGCGTCGCTGTCGACGATCACGACGTCATGGTCTTCTTCGCTGAGCGCGGACGTCAGAAGCCGCCCAAGTTCGCCCGCTCCGATCACGATGATGTTCATAGATGCTCTCCCCCGGCGTCCTCCGCGGCATGTCCGCCTTCCCGTCTGCCGGAAACGGCATGTCCCGCCTGGCCGGGCAAACGGTTGTCAGGTGAAGTCGAATTCGGTTTCGAAGAGTTCCGCGAGCTTTTTGCAGAGCTCTTCCTCTTTTTCTCCGGTCACGGCGATCGTGACCTCCTCGCCCTTCTGAAGCCCCATGGTGAGCAGGTCGAGGATGCTGGTGAGCTTGGCCGCCCCGCGGGGACCGGTGATCAGAATGTCATGCGAAGCCGCGTACGGCTCGGCTGTGAACATGATGACGCTGGACGGACGGCAGTGGATGCCGGCTTTGTTGCGGATTACGACGGTTTGCTGATACATGCGGATGCTTTCGGGATGTTAGAAGAACCAGATGGAACTGTTGATGGCTTCCTGCGTCCAGACGGACATGATGCCGTGTTCGCGGAAATACCGGTTGCCCCAGCCCTGCAGGACGCCCTCGTCGTCGAAGAGGAACGGCGTGCACTCGTCCTGCGTGACCAGGCCGTCGTACCATTTGGGGTCGGTGTAGTAGAACCAGTAATTGTCCGTGCTGTAGAGTTCCCTGTTGAGCGGCTCCCCGGCGATCTCCACGACCTGGCCCTTGGTCATGCCCACCCGGATGTCCGCCAGTCTTTCGCGCTGGCGCTCCGCCTGGAAATATCCGCAGGAAGCGGTCGCCGCGGCGATTGCGGCGCAGGCGAGGACCAGGATCGTGTGTCGGATCATTTCCGTTTCCTTTCGGGGCTGATGGAAAAAGCGCTCGGACGATAAAAAACAATTCTATACAATATACTGCAAAAAAACGTTTTGTCAAGCGTGTTCCGCCGAAAAGCCGTCCGGCGCGCGGAGCGCGGACGCCGCGTCCGGAGCGAAAAGCCCCAGCATCGCGTCCGGCGGCGCGCTTTCGCAGCGGACCGCCTCATCCGTGCCGGGGATCGCGAACTTGAGCCGCCAGGCGTGGAGCGCCTGCGTCGGCAGGACCAGCGCCGCGCGGTCGGCGTCCGTCATGGCGTCCTCCGTGAACCGCAGGAAGATCGTGTCGTCGGGACCGTAGAGCTTGTCGCCGAGGAGCGGGAATCCGCAGGAGCACAGCGTGGCGCGGATCTGGTGCAGGCGGCCCGTGTGCGGACGGCATTCGACGAGGCTGTATCCGCCGCGGGTCTTCAGGCAGGTGAACTCCGTGCCGCACGGTTCAGCATCCTCCGTGCCCGGATCGTCCTCCGTGAACCGCCGTTTCTTCCGCACCGGGGAACCGGGATCGGACGAGAGCCAGCCGTTTTTCACGACCGTCCCGGCGGGAAATGAGCCGAATACGGCGGCGAGATAGGTCTTCTCCACCCGGCGCGTCGCGAAAAGCCCGCTCAGGACGCCCGCCGTTTCCGGGTCTTTCGCGAGCACGACCAGCCCGGAGGTCTCCCGGTCGAGACGGTTCACGACGAACAGCTCGCCGTAGCGTTCCTTCATCAGCATCAGCAGGGTGTTCCGGAAATAGCAGCCCGACGGATGGACCGGCAGGCAGCCCGATTTCGACACGACCAGGAAACCGGGGCGGTCCAGCACGACCGAATACGACGGGTCCACGTCCGGCTCGGCGATCCCCTGCACGTCGAACGTGACCACGTCGCCCGCATGGAGGCGGCGCGACGCCCGCACCCGGATGCCGTTGACCGCGATCCGGCCCTCGCGGATGATCGACTGCCATCCGGTCCGGGACTGGTAGGTGAACCGCCCGGAGAGGAAATGGTCCAGGCGTACGCCTTCGAGTTCCGGCCCGGCGGTGGCGCTGATGATGCGGTCCTGCATGATTCCGATAAAAAAGAGGGGTTTTTTCTTGTTCGGGATAGATTTTTTTGATTCTTATGCTATAATATACCACCGTCTGTATTTTTTCAAAGCGCAAGAGACCGTAAAATGTTTGAAAATCTTTCCGATAAATTCCAGGAAGTCTTCCGCAAGCTCCGCGGCCAGACGACCATCTCCGAATCCAATATCGCCGAATCCATGCAGGACGTCCGCGACGCCCTGATCGACGCCGACGTCAATATCGAGGTCGCCGACGAGTTCGTTTCCGAAGTCCGGCAGGCATGCCTCGGCGAGGCGGTCGTGAAGAGCGTCACGCCCGGCCAGCAGGCGGTCAAGATCGTGCACGACAAGCTCGTCGAGCTCATGGGATCCGCCGAGGCGGAACTCAACACGGGGGCGCATCCGAACGTCATCCTTATGGTCGGCCTGCACGGGTCCGGCAAGACGACGACCAGCGCGAAGCTCGCTCTCCACCTCAAGAACAAGGGAAAGAAAGTTCTGCTCGCGGCGTGCGACGTGTACCGTCCCGCCGCAATCGACCAGCTGAAGGTGCTCGGCGGCGAGATCGGCGTCCCGGTCTACGCGGAGGAAGGCGTCGGGGACGTGCCCGGCATCGCGCTTCATGCGCTCGACCGCGCCCGCTCGGAAAACGCCGACTTCCTGATTGTCGACACCGCCGGACGGCTCCAGATCGACACCGCCATGGTGCAGGAGCTCGTGATGGTCTCCAGCGTGACGCAGGCGGGCGAGATCCTGCTGGTGGCGGACGCCGCCCTCGGCCAGCAGGCGGTCTCCGTGGCGCGCCATTTCAACGACGCTCTCCACATCACAGGCATCGTGCTCACCAAGCTCGACGGCGATGCGCGCGGCGGCGCGGCGCTCTCCATCCGCAAAGTCACCGGATGCCCCGTCAAGTTCACCGGTTCCGGCGAAAAGATGGAGGACCTCGACGTCTTCCACCCGGACCGCATGGCGTCCCGCATCCTCGGCATGGGCGACGTGGTCTCGCTGGTGGAACGCGCCGTGGAGAAGATCGACCAGGAGGAAGCGGCGAAGTTCGAGGAGAAGATCCGCAAGAACACGTTCGACTTCGACGATTTCCTGGGGCAGCTGCGCCAGATGACCCGGCTCGGCGGCCTCGAAGCCATCCTGAAATTCCTGCCCGGCGGCGACAAGCTGTCCGGCGTCGCCGAGCTCGCCCCCTCGAAATTCGCGGGCATGGAGGCGATCATCTGCTCCATGACCAAATACGAACGCGCCAACGCCGAACAGATCGACATGCCGCGGCGCCGCCGCATCGCGAAGGGCTCCGGGCGTTCCGTCGAAGAGGTCTCCCAGCTCATCAAGCAGTTCCTCCTCATGAAGAAAGTCATGAAGAACAACAGCCTGCTCGACCGGATGGCGGGCGGCATGCGCGGCGGCTTCGGCGGCGGCATGGGCGGTTTCGGCGGCGGCATGGGCATGGGCGGCTTCGGCGGCATGGGCGGTTTCCGCATGCGCGGGAGCAACTACACCCCGCCGAAGAAGAAACGCCGCAAGAAATAAACTTCCGCACCCCTGGAGCAAACGATCATGAGTCAGGAAAAACCGCTCGTCTGGATCATGTCCGGCGAATCGTCCGGCGACCTCTACGGCGCGCGCATCGCGCAGGAAGTGATGAAACAGTGCCCCGGCGCGGTCGTGCGCGGCATGGGCGGGCACCGCATGCGCGAGGCGGGCGTGGACCTTTTCGTGGATTCCTCCGAACTCGGCGTGGTCGGATTTATCGAGGTGCTGGAGAAGATCGGCACGTTCATCCGCATTTTCTTCCAGTGCATCGAGCTGGCGAAGAAGGAACGCCCGGACGTCGTCATGGTGATCGACAATCCCGGATTCAACATCCGCCTCGCGAAACAGCTCTGGAAGCTCGGCATCCCGGTCGTCTGGTTCGTCAGCCCGCAGGTCTGGGTGTGGCGCAAATCCAATATCCCGCGCATCGCGAAATACTGCCGCAAGCTCGTCGTGATCTTCCCGTTCGAGGAGGAAGTGTGGGCGGGCTCCGGCCTCGAGACGCATTTCGGCGGGCATCCGCTCATCGAGATCGTCCGCGAGCGCACCGATCCGGCGCTGAAACGCGACCCGAACCACGTGCTGATCCTGCCTGGCAGCCGCGGCAGCGAGACGTCGCGCCTGCTGGAGCCGTTCCTGAAGACGGTGCTGATCCTCCACAAGCGGCATCCCGAGCTGTATTTCACGATTTCCCTGCCGCGCGAGAAGACGTATCAGGACGTGCTGAAGGGGCTGGACGAATTCACGCGGAAGCATCCCGAAATGCAGGAAGTCAAAATCGAGGTCAAATGCGGCGACACGCCGCGCGCCGTCCAGGTATGCACCGCGGGGCTTGCCGCCTCCGGGACCGTCACCGTGGAATGCGCCATCGCCGGGCTTCCGCTCGTCGTGGCGTACCGGCTCAACTACATCACGTTCATCTTCGCGATCCTGATCATCCGGAAACTGTTCCGCAACGCCTTCACGATGGTCGACATCATCCTGAACCGGAAGGCGTTCGAGGAGTTCTTACAGTTCCAGGTCAGGCCCGCCGTCCTCGCCGCCGCCATGGAGCGCATCCTGCCCGGCGGTTCCCGCAGAGCCGAGGTCGAGCGGGACATGGCCGAGCTCAGACGTCTGCTCGCGCCCGGCTCGGAGAACGCCACGGCCAACGCCGCCCGGTACCTGCTCTCCACGATTGAGCGTTGACCTGTTCGGCGCGAACGGGCGCATCTCGCCGCCCGCGGACGGCATGAAAGTGTTCCAGGGGCGTCCGCCGCGTTCCGGCCTGTTTCCGTTCTGCGCCGCCGCCTGATTCCGCGCCCATGCCCTCTGCTGTGCCGCAGCATTCTGCCGCGCGGCCTGTCCGATCATCTGCCGCCCTCCCGGCGGACGGACGGCGCCGTTCCGCATCGACGGCGGAAGTTTCGCCTCGAGTTCGGTCAGTTTCGCCTGGAAATCCGCCAGCTTGTCGCCGTGGTAGTCGTTCAGTTCGCTCCGTATCTTCGCGGCGAGTTCCTGATAGGACGATCCGGGCTGGGGCCGTGCGGGCGCTGCCATTTGTTCCAGCTGTTCCAGCTGCATGGCGAGCAGGGTCTCCTTCACTTCGTCCGGGGCGTCCGGGTTGCGGTACAGTATTTCCAGCATGCCGTGAAGCCGCGCCGATTCGCTCCGGACGGCCGCCTGGTCGCCGTTCCGGCGCAGGCGCGCGATGTAGGCGCTGTACAGGTCCGCGGCGGCGGCCGCCGCTTCGGGCGTGTTCGGATACCGCGCCAGCAGGCGGTCGGCGAGCGCCAGCGCCTGTTCCAGCATCTGCCTGTCCTGCTGGGCGAACCGTGTCTGCTTCGAGTTCAGTTTTCTGCTCATCAGGTCCACCGTGGACAATGCGAAGTCCAGGCGGTCGGGATACTGTTCCGCCAGCTTGTTGAGCAGGACCGCCTGGTCCGCCGGGATGCCGTCGATCCGTTCCGGCGCGGCGCGGTCCGGCCTCGTCTCCAGCAGCAGGGCGTACTGGTAAAGGTAGTCGGGGTTGTCCGGGTCGTCCCGCAGCAGCGAACGCAGCATCCCGAACGCCCCGTCGTATTCGCCGAGCGACAGGCAGGCGGCGACCGCCTCGCAGGAATCCGGGTATTCCTCAATGACCTGGCGGGATATCTGGTCCGCCTGGACGGTCTTTCCCTGCTGGCGGAGCGCGGCGGCGAGCAGGTTCAGCGTGTTCGCGTCGGGCCGGAATTCGCCTGCGCGCCGGAACGCGTTTTCGGCGAGCGGATAGTTGCCGGACCGCATTGCCGCCGTCCCGATCATCAGGTTCATGTCGGCGACTTCCGCCTGCGGCAGGTTGCGCTGTTCGGCGATGTCCAGGTAGTACGGCATCAGGCGGGAGAGGAGTTCGCTTCCGCTTGCGCTCGGCGAACGGTGTTCGATGTGCGCGAAGATGTCGGACAGGGCGGCGTTTGCGGCGGCGGCGTTTTTTTCGGCAAGTTTCAGCGCGGAATTGGTGCGGATGAGGCCGACCGTGACGGCGGCGGCGAACGCGGCGAACGCCGCCAGCGCCAGCAGGCTCAGGGCGGCCACGGCGGGCTTGCGCTTCGACCACAGGCGGAACCTCCGGAACGCCGACGTGTTTGCCGCCGAAACGGGCTCGTGGTGGAGGAAATGCTCCAGGTCCTCCGCGACTTTCGCCATGCCCGGATAACGCGCCGACGGGTCGAAGCTGATGCAGCGGTTGACGATCGCCGCCAGGTCCGGATCGGAGCATTGGAGCGGCGGGAGCGGCGCGGAGCAGATGCGGTCGATGAGCTTCTGCGGGTTCTGTTCCTGCAGGACCGGCGCCTGCGTGATGAGCTCGTAGAGCGTCACGCCGAACGAATACTGGTCCCCGGCGAACGAATTGAGCCCGTGCCTGAGGCGTTCCGGCGCCATGTAGCGGAGCGTCCCGCTCCGCATGCCGGGCCTGCCCTGCTTCCCAGCGGCGTCCTGCAGCACGAACGCCAGCCCGAAGTCGCCGATGTGGAGCTCGCCGTGCGTGTCCAGCAGCAGGTTCGCGGGCTTCACGTCGCAATGCAGCACCCCGCAGCTGTGCGCGTAGGAGAGGGCGCGGGCGGCCTGCAGCCCCAGGCGCGCGATCTCGCGCGGGGCGTTCGTTTCGTAATGGTTCAGGCCGGTCCCGTTGATCAGCTCCATGGCGTAATAGCACCGCCCGGCGCACACGCCCGCGTTGAGGATCTTCACGATGTTCGGGTGGTGGAGCATCGCGATCACGCGCGACTCGTTTTCGAACTGCTCCCTCTGCGCCGGGTCGGCGGTCAGCGACGGCGAAAGCACCTTCACGGCGACTTTCCGGTCCAGGGAGATCTGCGTGGCCTCGAAGACTTCGCCCATGCCGCCTGTCCCGATCTTCCGGATCAGCCGGTAGTCCGAGCCGCTCAGGTCGGGGAAATCCCCGCCTGAAACACCGCGGTCCCGGCGGCTGTCGGCGGCGCACGCCTCCATCTTCACCATCAGCGGCAGCAGGTCGGCGAGCCGCTCGGCGTATTCGGGGTGGAGGTGGGTGAAATCGTCGATGTCCGGGGCGGTCCCGTTGCGGAACAGCTCCAGATACGATTCGATCAGGGCTTCAAATGTCGTGTCATCATTCACGGTCGGAACTCGGAGAATTCGATCAGTTGTTTTTTCAGGTGTTCCAGCGCGCGGACGTAGCGGACGCTCGCCGCGGCCTGCGTCAGATGCAGCACCTCCGCGCACTCCGAATTGCTCATGCCGTCGAAATGCCGCAGCTCCAGGATCTCGCGGTCGTGTTCCGGCAGGGATTCCATCGTTTTCCGCAGGAGCTCGTAACGGTCCTGCCGGGCGATCTGCGTGAGCGGCCCGGTCACGGTGTCGGCGAACATGTTCCAGTCCAGGCCGGGCGAGGAGACGTCCTCTTCGCCCGCGACCTCGCGTTCCCGGTAGGCGTCGCGCTTCCGGCTCTGCAGGTGCTTCCGCTCCAGGTCCGTGACGGTCTGGAAGAGGAGCCTCCGCAGCTTGCAGTACACGGGGATGTCCGGGCGGTTCCGCAGGAAGTCCGCCTTGCGACATGCCGCCGAAAACGTTTCCTGCACCACGTCCTCCGGCGAAAAACGCCGTGCCAGCACGGGGTTCAGGTTGCGCCGCGCCAGAGCCAGCAGGCGGTCGCGGTGTTCCGTCAGATCCGGGGCGTCAGGATGGATCTCTTCCGCATCTTGAGTGGCCATAACGGAAAATCCTCTGTTTGGAAAGGTGTTGCATATTTTTTATGTTACTATAATCCGCGTTTTGCGGAAAGTCAAATCAAAAGAACGGATGCGTCGTTTCCTTTTGCCGGGATCCGCTTCAACGCTTTTTTTAAAGAAAAAGGTCGAAAAAAACGTGTTTTCCGGTTGATTTTATGCCGATTTTGTGGTATAGTTCACCCGTTACTTTTTTATGAACGGAACCAGGACGACCTATGACCGGAAAAAACAGCAAGGCTGTGAGCTCAGTTCTGCCCATGGACGCGCGTACCGCGCGCATCGCCGCGGGCGGAGGGTTTGCCGCGTCTTCGCGCGATTTTCCGGGCGGGAAGCCCGACAAGCCGGAGAGCGTCCGCGCCGCCGGACCGGACGCCCTGGACTGCATCGCGCCGCACGCCGCGGAGTCCCGCGTTTCGGCATCCCTCTCCGTGCCCCGCGTTTCTGTTCAGTCCGCCCCCTTATCGAACGAAAACCCAAACTGACAATCACCATATTTTCAACATCCCACGAAGGAGAAAACCATGAGCAGTCAACTGACGATTGGACTTGATTTCGGTTCCGACAGCGTAAGAGCCGTGCTGGTCGACGTGGAGAACGGCGAGATCCTCGCCTCCTGCGTCCAGAACTACCCCCGCTGGAGCGAAGGCAAATACTGCGACGCTCCGAACAACCAGTTCCGCCAGCACCCGCTGGACTACCTCGAGAGCCTCGAAGTCGTCGTCAAGGGCGTCATGCAAGGCATTGAAAAGGAGCGCGTGATCGGCATCGGCGTCGACACCACCGGCTCCACCCCGTGCGCCGTGAACAAGGAAGGCGTCCCGCTGTCCATGCTGCCGGAGTTCGCCGACGACCCGAACGCCATGTTCATCCTCTGGAAAGACCACACCGCCATCTTCGAGGCGGACGAGATCAACGCCTACGCCAAGTCCCACGGCGGCCCCGACTACACCATGTACGAGGGCGGCATCTACTCCAGCGAATGGTTCTTCGCGAAGATACTCCACACCCTCCGCATGAGCGAATCCGTCCGCAAGGCGGCGTTCAGCTGGGTGGAGCACTGCGACTGGATCCCGGCCGAGCTGACCGGCAACATCGACCCGCTGAAGATGGCGCGCAGCCGCTGCGCCGCCGGACACAAGGCGATGTGGCACGAGAGCTGGGGCGGACTTCCGCCGGAGGAATTCTTCGCCGGGCTCGATCCCATGCTCGCCGGACTCCGCGACCGCCTGTTCAAGGACACCGTGACGGGCGACAAGCCCGCGGGCAAGCTCTCGCAGAAGTGGGCGGACCGCCTCGGCCTCACCACGAACGTCGTGGTCGCCGCGGGCGCGTTCGACTGCCACTTCGGCGCGGTCGGCGCGCAGATCCACGCCTACGACCTGGTCAAGGTCTGCGGCACCAGCACCTGCGACATCCTCGTGGCGCCCCAGGTCGGCAACTGCATCCCCGGCATCTGCGGCCAGGTGGACGGCTCCGTGATCCCCGGCATGATCGGCCTCGAAGCCGGACAGTCCGCGTTCGGCGACGTCTACGCCTGGTTCAAGCGCCTCCTCTCCTACGCCGGCGACATCAAGATCGCCGAGCTTGAGAAGGAAGCCGCCACCATTCCGGTCGGCACCACCGGCGTCCTCGCGCTCGACTGGTTCAACGGCCGCCGCACCCCGAACGCCAACCAGAAGCTCACCGGCGCGATCTGCGGCCTCAACCTCGGCACGACCGCCCCGATGGTCTACCGCGCCCTCGCCGAAAGCACCGTCTACGGCGCGCGCGCCATCATCGACCACTTCAAGGCGCAGAACATTCCGATCCGCAACGTCATCATGACCGGCGGCATCAGCCGCAAGTCCCCGTTCATCATGCAGATGTGCGCCGACGTCTTCAACCTCCCGATCAAGATCGCCGCCTGCGACCAGACCTGCGCGCTCGGCAGCGCTATGTTCGGCGCGGTCGCCGCCGGACACTACGCCCGCGTCGAGGACGCCATGGAGAAGATGGGCTCCGGGTTCGACGCCGAATACACGCCGAACAAGGAAGTCGTCCAGCTGTACGAAGAGCTTTATCAGCGCTATCTCCGGTTCGGCCGCTCGATGGAGAAGGAAGGGCTCTGATCCATGAAGTTCGCATCCCTCCGCAAAGAGTGCTACGAGGCGAATATGGAGCTCCCGAGGCTCGGCCTCGTCATCTACACGTTCGGCAACGTCAGCTGCATCGACCGCAGGAAAGGCGTGTTCGCCATCAAGCCGTCCGGCGTCGACTATGAAAAGCTCACGCCCGAAGACATCGTGATCGTCGGGCTCGACGGAAAGATCGTCGACGGCAAGCTCCGTCCCTCCAGCGACACCAACACCCACCTCGAACTGTACAAGGCGTTCCCGTCCGTCGGCGGCATCGTCCACACCCACTCCACGTTCGCCGTGGCATGGGCGCAGGCCGCGCGCGCCGTGCCCCTGTACGGCACCACCCATGCGGACCACCTCGCCGCCGACATCCCGTGCACGGAGTTCATGGCGGACGACCGCATCCGCAACGACTACGAGACCGAGACCGGCCTTCAGATCATCGACTGCTTCAAGAAGCACAAGCTGAAAGCCTCCGAGATCCCCATGGCGCTCGTCGCCGGCCACGGTCCCTTCACCTGGGGCGCGACCGCCGCAAAGGCGGTCTACCACGCCCGCGTCCTCGAGGAACTCTGCAAGATGGCGTTCGTCACCGAGTGCGTGAACCCCAAGGTCCCGCGTCTGAAAGATTCTCTGATCCAGAAACATTACAACCGTAAACACGGAAAGGATGCCTACTATGGCCAAAATTGATTTCAGTCAGTATCGTATCCGGTTCATCACCGGCAGTCAGCACCTCTACGGGCCGGGCCCGCTCAAGCAGGTCGCCGACAACGCGAAAAAAGTCGTCAAGGCTCTGAACGCCTCCAAGGAGATCCCGGTCAAGATCGAGTGGGTCCCCACCGTGAAGCTCAACGAGGAAGTCGTCGCCGCCGTCCAGGAGGCGAACGCCGACCCGAAGTGCATCGGCGTCATCTGCTGGATGCACACCTTCTCTCCCGCCAAGATGTGGATCAACGGCCTCAAGATCCTCCACAAGCCCATGCTCCACCTGAACACCCAGTGCAACCGCGACATCCCGTGGTCCACCATGGACATGGACTTCATGAACCTGAACCAGGCCGCGCACGGCGACCGCGAGTTCGGCTTCATCTGCACCCGCCTCGGCATCAACCGCAAGGTCGTCAACGGCTACTTCGCCGACCCGCTCGTCCAGCACGAGATCGGCGTGTGGGCGCGCGTCGCCGCCGCATGGGCGGACTCCCAGACCATGAAGGTCGCCCGCATCGGCGACAACATGCGCGAAGTGGCGGTGACCGAAGGCAACAAGGTCTCCGCCCAGATCCAGTTCGGCTACTCCTGCAACGGCTATGCCGTGCCGGACGTCCTGAAGTTCATCGACGCCGTGACCGACAAGGAAGCCGAAAAGCTCGTCAAGAAGTATTTCGACCTCTACACCGTGCCGAAGAAAGGCGCCGCCGAGAAGAAGTCCTTCCTCGCCGCCGCCAAGCAGGAAATCGGCCTCCGCGCCTTCCTCGAGGACGGCGGATTCACCGCGTTCACCACCACGTTCGAGAACCTCTATGGCCTCGACCAGCTCCCCGGCCTCGCCTGCCAGCGCCTCATGGAAGAGGGCTACGGCTTCGGCGCGGAAGGCGACTGGAAGACCGCCGCGTTCCTCCGCACCGCGAAAGTCATGGCGGCCGGACTCCCCGGCGGCGTCAGCTTCATGGAAGACTACACCTACCACTTCGAGCCGAACCGCCAGCGCGTCCTCGGCGCGCACATGCTCGAGGTCTGCCCGTCCATCGCGGCCGGCAAGCCCTCCCTCGAAGTCCATCCGCTCGGGATCGGCGGCAAGGCGGACCCCGCCCGCCTCGTCTTCACCACGAAGCCCGGCCCGGCGATCAACGCCACCGTCATCGACCTCGGCGACCACTTCCGCCTGATCGCGAACGAGCTTGAGATCGTCAAGCCCGACAAGAAGCTCTCCAAGCTCCCGGTCGCCAGCACGGTCTGGATCCCGAAGCCGAACCTGCACGAAGGCGCGCGCCGCTGGATCGAAGCAGGCGGAGCCCACCACAGCGTGAACGCGCCGTCCCTCACCATGGAATACATGGAAGACTTCGCCCGCATCGCGGGCATCGAGATCGTCGAGATCAAGTAAGTCCTCCGCGTTCCGCAGAGACGCGCTTTTCAGGCGGACGTCCGGCATCCCGGGCGTCCGCTTTTTCGCGCATGCGCCCGAAAAACCGCGAAAAAGTCCGTTCCGTACTGGAAAGAGCCTGAAGCGTGAAGTATATTATACCATGATGAAAACGGGAAAAACACCACAGAAAGAGCTTACGCGCGCCGGACTGGTCCGCGTCTTCCTGCGCGGCAGCAAACGCTGGTTCGCGCTCGCCGCCGTTTTCACCTCGCTGGTGTCCCTGCTGGAACTCCTCAATCCGCAGATCATCCGGTTCACCGTGGACTCGGTGCTGGGCGGGAAGGAGCCGGATTCCGGGGGACTGCTCGCGCTCCTGCCGCGCCTCATGGGCGGGACGGAGTTCATCCGGGAGCATCTCTGGGCGGCGGCGTGCGCGGTCCTGGTCGTGTCCGCGGCTTCGCTGCTGTGCCGCTACCTTTTCCAGCTCACGAACGCGGTCGGCGCGGAGACGCTGGTCGAAACGATGCGGAACACGCTGTTCCGCCACATCCAGCATCTGCCGTTCGCCTGGCACATGACGCACCAGACGGGCGACGTCATCCAGCGGTGCACCTCGGACGTCGACATGGTGAAGCGGTTCCTCTCCGAACAGCTCACGAGCATCTTCCGCATCGTGATCCTGATCGTGCTGTCGCTGTGCTTCATGTTCGGCATGAACGCGCGTCTGGCGGCGCTCGCGTCCATCGTGATCCCGCTGGTCGTGATCTCGTCGGTCATCTTCCACCGGAAGATCGCCGCGAAGTTTCTGGAGTGCGACGAAAACGAGGGCAAGCTCTCGACCATCGTGCAGGAGAACCTGACCGGGGTGCGCGTGATCCGGGCGTTCGGGCGCGAACAGTACGAGGTCGCGAAATTCGACGCGCAGAACCGCTGCTACGTGTCCCTGTGGATCCGGCTGGGACGCATCCTGAGCCTCTTCTGGATGACGGGCGACCTCATCAGCACGCTGCAGGTGCTGCTCCTGCTCGTCTGCGGCTCCGTCTTCGCCATCCGCGGCGAACTGACCGCCGGCGAGTTCATCGCGTTCCTGTCCTACAACGGCATGCTGATGTTCCCGATCCGCCACCTCGGGCGCATGATCTCCGAGCTGAGCAAGGCGGGCATTTCCCTGAACCGCATCCGCGAGATCATGGCTGCGCCGGAGGAGGCCGACCCGCCGGACGCCCTCGCGCCCCCGCTCGACGGAGACATCGTGTTCGACCATGTGAGCTTCGGCTACGAGGGCTGCCCGGAACTCCTGCACGACGTGTCGTTCACGGTCCCCGCCGGCACGGTGTTCGGCATCCTCGGCGGCACGGGCAGCGGCAAATCCACGCTGATGCACCTGCTGTGCCGCCTGTACGACCTGAAGCCCGGATGCGGCTCCATCTCCGTCGGCGGCGTCGACATCGCGAAAATCGGCCGCGACCACCTCCGCAGGGGCATCGGGATCGTGCTTCAGGAGCCGTTCCTCTTCTCCCGCACCATCGCGGAAAACATCGGGATCTCCGTCCCCGGCATCGGCATGGACGCCGTCCGCGCCGCCGCCCGCACAGCCTGCGTCGAGGAGACGGTCGACCGGTTCAAGGACGGCTTCGGCACGACCGTCGGCGAACGCGGCGTGACGCTTTCCGGCGGGCAGAAACAGCGCGCCGCCATCGCGCGCCTGCTGGTCGGACGCTCCCCGGTCATGATCTTCGACGACTCCCTGTCCGCGGTCGACGCCGAGACCGACGCGAAGATACGCCGCGCCCTGCGGCACGATTTCAGGGGGCGCACCGTGATCCTGATCTCGCACCGCATCGCCACGCTCATGGAGGCGGACCGCATCCTCGTGCTGTCCAACGGGCGCATCGCCGAGACCGGGACGCACGACGAGCTCATGCGGCGCGACGGCATCTACCGCAGGAATTACGAACTCCAGATGAAGTCGCCCGAGGACGAGGACGGCGCGCCGTCCGCTCCGGCGACGCAAACGCAAACCGGGGAGGTGTGCCGTGAGTAACGCCAACGCCCCGCTCCGCGAATCCGGCGCCGAACGCCCCCGCCTGCCGTGGTTCGGCATCCCCGCGCTCGTGCCGTTCCTGAAGCCGTTCCGGCGGCCCATGACGCTCATGGTGACGCTGTGCCTGGCGGGCGGCTGCCTGGACATCTGCCTGCCGCTCTTCCAGCGGTACGCCATCGACCATTTCATCACGGGGGAAACGCTCGACACGCTGCCGGCGTTCATCGCGCTGTACCTGCTCTTCATCACCGGGTCGTTCGTGCTGAACTACGGCGCGTTCTACTACGCATTTTTCATGGAGATGAACGTGTCGCTGGAGCTTCGCCGGGCGGCGTTCAACCACCTCCAGACGCTGTCGTTCTCGTTCTTCAACCGGAACAGCGTCGGGTACATCCATTCGCGCGTGATGAGCGACACGGAGCGCATTTCGTCGCTGGTGTCCTGGCACGTGATGGAGGCGGTCTGGACCGTGATCTTCATGTTCGGCGCGCTCGCGATCATGTTCGGCATCCACTGGAAACTCGCGCTGGGCGTGAGCCTGGTCCTGCCGGTCGCCGCGTTCGTGATCGTGGTCTTCCAGCGCGCGCTTTTCCATGTCAACCGCCGCATCCGCGAGCTGAATTCGCGCATCACGGGGGATTTCAACGAGGGCATCACGGGGGCGCGCACGATCAAGACGCTCGTCGCCGCCGGACGCATCTGCGGCGATTTCCGCAAGGACACGCGCGAGATGAAGCGCACCTCGATCCTCGGCATGCACTTCCGTTCGCTCTTCACCGCCTCGGTCTCGTTCGCGTCCTCCCTCGCGCTCGCGATCGTGCTGTGGCGCGGCGGCCTGCTGTCGCGCGAGGGCGTGATGGAGATCGGCACGCTGTCCATGTTCATGTCCTACGCCATCAGCATGATGGAGCCGTTCTTCTGGATCTCGTCCGCGGTGTCCGAGCTGATCGCCGCGCAGGTGAACATCGAGCGTTTCTCGCGCCTCGTGAACACCGCTTCGGACGTGGCGGACACGCCGGACGTCATCGCGAAATACGGCGACGCCTTCCATCCGAAGCGCGAAAACTGGGAGCCGCTGCACGGCGACGTCGAATTCCGCGACGTGTCGTTCCGCTACCCGGACGGAGACGAGACGATCTTCGAGCATTTCGACCTGAAAGTCCCGCAGGGGTCCAGCGTCGCGCTGGTCGGCGAGACGGGCGCGGGCAAATCCACGCTCGTGAACCTTGTCTGCCGTTTCTTCGAGCCGACCGCCGGACAGATCCTGATCGACGGACGCGACGTGCGCGAACGCTCCCAGCTCTGGCTGCACAGCCACATCGGGTACGTCCTGCAGACCCCGTATCTTTTCTCCGGCACCGTCCGCGAAAACCTCCTGTACGGCAATCCCGACGCCACGGAGGAGCAGATCGCGCTCGCCGTGAAACGCGTCTCCGCAGACCGGGTCATCGCGCGCATGGGCAACGGCCTGGACAGCCAGGTCGGCGAATGCGGCGACCTGCTCTCCACCGGCGAAAAACAGCTGATCTCGTTCGCGCGCGCCATCCTCGCGGACCCGCGGATCCTGGTGCTGGACGAGGCGACGTCCTCGGTCGACACCGTGACCGAAAAGATGATCCAGGACGCCATCGGCGAGGTTACGCGCGGCCGCACGTCGTTCGTCATCGCGCACCGGCTCTCCACCATCCGCAGCGCGGACATGATCCTGGTCATGAAGGACGGGCGCGTGGTGGAACGCGGCACGCACGGGGAGCTGATGCGCGCCCGCGGGTATTACCATTCGCTGTACACGAAACAGTTCGAGCTTGAGGCGGTGAAGGAGCTGTCCTGACCCCTTTCCCGGCGCCCCGGTCCGGGCGGCGTCCGGTGCAATTCGCCCTGTTCGCGCATAATAAAAAACCTCCGGCTCAAACGAACCGGAGGCTGAATTGTTTTTGCGCTGCCCGTTATGCGACGGACTTGCGGAAGCGGCTCAGCGAGATCGCGAAGAGAGCCGCACCGATGAGGATGAGCTTCAGGAACGGAGGCCACATGGCCCGGAGTCCCGCACCGCGGAACAGGATGCCCTGCGTGATATTCACGAAGTGGGTCGTCGGTGCGAACTGCATGACCCTCTGCACCCAGACGGGCATGCTTTCCTGCGGGGTAGAGCTGCCGGAAAGCATCTCCAGCGGCATCAGGACGAGGATAATCAGGAGGCCGAGCTGAGGCATGTTCTGGGACATGCACGCGAGGAAGATGCCAAGGGACGTCAACGCAAAGAGATAGAGCGCCATTCCGGCCGCGAAGAGCATGTAGGAGCCTGCGAGCGGGACCTTGAGGTAGAACCTGACGACCAGGAAGAGGCCGGCGAGAGCGGCGACCATGACGACCGCCATCATGGACCATATCTTCGACACCATGATCTGGAACGGCGTGACGGGCATGACAAGCAGGTGCTCCAGCGTGCCTTTCTCGCGTTCGGAGATGAGCGCCGAACCCGTGAGGATGATGGCGAGCATGGCGATGTTGTTCGCGAGCTGCATCAGCGCCATGAACCACGAACCGTAGAGATTCGGGTTGTAGCGGTTGCGGATGACATAGTTCGCGGCGGGGACGGAGGAGTCGCCCGAATTGTCCTTCACGAACTTCTGAACCTCGTTGGACAGGATCTGCTGGACATATCCGGCGCCGGTGAACGCCTGCGACATGCGCGTGGCGTCGACGTTGACCTGGACATCCGGGCACATGTTTGCCATCACGTCTTTTTCGAAGTCGACGGGGAAGACGACGACGAACGTGTATCTGCCCTCGTCCATCGTGCGGTCGATATCGGCGCGCTGGATGTGCTCGACGGGGAGGAAGAGCGGCGGCTGGAACGCGTCGGTGACGCGCTGGGAGAGCTGGGACTGGTCCTCGTCGACGACCGCGATGGCAGCGTCGGCGAAGTCCGTCGAGGCATTGTAGGCGACGATGACGGCAGCTGTGAAGGAGTAAAGGATCAGCGCCATGAGGAGCCAGTCGCGGCAGAGGCTGAGGATTTCCTTCTTCCCGAGCTGAAAAATGTTTTTGATCGTCTGCATCATGGTCAGGACTCCTGTTTTTTCAGGCAGAGCACGCCGAGGCCGAGAATGATCGGGACCGTGACCACCAGGATCAGGAACTCATGGTGCAGGTCCGCGAAACCGAGCGCCTTGTTGAAGACGCCGCGGCTGATCAGAAGCATGTGCGTGGTGGGGTAGATCTTGCCGATCAGGAGCGCGGCGCCCTTCTGTGTTTCGACCGGATTGGTCAGACCGCAGAGCTGGACCGCGGGGAGCATCGTGCCGAGCATGGTGAGGAAGATGACGGCGATCTGGCTGCGCGTCACGGAGGATGCCAGCAGGCCGAAGCCCGTGGAGGCCACGCAGTAGACAAGCAGCGAGATGACCAGCGTCAGGAAGCTGCCCTTGATCGGGACGTCGAAGATGGTGACGGCCATCACGATCAGCAGGAACGCGCTGATCATGGAGAAGATCAGGTACGGGAACTGCTTGCCGAGCAGGAATTCCGTCCGGGTGAGCGGCGTCACGTACAGGTTGGTGATGGATCCCATCTCCTTTTCGCGGACGACGGACAGTGCGGCCAGGATGGCGGGGATCATCATCAGCAGGATCGGGATGGTCGCGGGGACCATGGCGGGCAGGCTCGCCACGTCCGGGTTGTAGCGGTAGCGCGTCTGGACGGAGATCTGGTTCGCACCAGAACCGTTGGACGAATACTGCGCGAGATTGTTCAGCCAGTCATTGTGGACCAGCGCCGCATAGCCGTTGATGGTCGACGCGCGGGTCGGGTTTGCGCCGTCGATCCAGAATGCGACCTCCGGCGAATTGCCGTCGTCGACGTCCTTCCCAAACTTGGGCGGGAACTCGACCACGACGCTGAGTTCGCCGTTCGCCATGCGCCGGTCGAGTTCAGCATGGCTTTTCACGTCCGGATGCTGGTCGAAGTAGCGCGAGCCGGAGAGGTTCAACCCGTAATTCGTGCTTTTTTCAGTCTGGTCGTTGTCGAGGATGGCGTACGACAGGTTCTCCACGTCCATGTTGATGCCGTACCCGATGACAATCATCAGGATGAGCGCGCCAAAGAGCGCGAGCGTGGCGCGGATCGGGTCGCGCATGAGTTCGAGCTGTTCGCGCCAGTAGCAGGTATACCAGCGCTGGAAACTGAACTTGGAGCTGAGCCAGCCAAGGAAACCGTCCTTTTTCGGGGCTTCCTCCTCGACGGGCGCTTCGTTCTGCATGCAGGACTCCGAGGCGGCCTTGTTGGATTCTGGATCGGCATCCTCTAGGCAACCGATGAATGCTTCTTCGAGCGTGGCGGCCTTCCGTTCCGCCACGATGTTGTCCGGGGTGTCGCAGACGAGGGAACGTCCGCAGTGCATCAGGGAGATGCGGTCGCAACGGGCGGCCTCGTTCATGAAGTGGGTCGTAATGAAGATCGTGACCTTGTCTTTTCTCGAAAGCTCGATGATAAGCTCCCAGAAGAGGTCGCGGGCGACGGGGTCGACGCCGGAGGTCGGTTCATCCAGGATCACGATCTGGGGATTGTGGATGACCGCGGCGGCGAGCGAGAGGCGCTGCTTCAGTCCGAGCGGAAGGTCTTTCGGAAGTTTCTCCTCGATCTCCTTCAGCTGGAATCGCTCGAGCAGGGCGTCGACGCGTTCCGGGATCTCCTTTTCCGGGATCTGGTACAGGTGCGCATAGAGCACGAGGTTCTGCCGCACGGTCAGGTCGCCGTAGAGGGAGAAGAGCTGCGTCATGTAGCCGAGGTGCTTGCGCGTCTCCAGCGAATTGCCGTCGATGGGGTTGCCGAAGAGCTTGGCGACACCCTCGGTGGCAGGCAGAAGCCCGGTGAGCATGCGCATGGTGGTGGTCTTGCCACAGCCGTTGGAGCCGAGGAAGCCGAAGATTTCACCCTTGCGGATGCGGAAACTGACGTGGTCGACGGCAGTGAACGAGCCGAAGCGTTTGGTCAGGCCCTCGGCTTCGATGGAGTAGCCGTCGTCCTCGTTGACTTCAAGCGGCGGCACGACGAGATCCTTGTGGCCTGCGCGCTGTTCTTCAGGCAGCAACTCGATGAATGCGGCATCAAGGTTGTCCTTTCCGGTCTTCGCCAGGATTTCGGCGGGCGTTCCGGTGTCGAGGATCTTGCCGTCGTTCATGGCGATCAGCCATTCAAACCGCTGGGCTTCGTCCATGTACGCAGTCGCCACGATCACGCTCATGTTCGGCTGGTCGACTCGGATAGCGTCGACCAGGTCCCAGAACTGGCGGCGTGCGAGCGGATCGACGCCGGTAGTCGGTTCGTCGAGGACCAGCAGGTCGGGGTCGTGAATCAGGGAACAGCAGAGGCCGAGCTTCTGCTTCATGCCGCCGGAGAGCTTGCCCGCCGGACGGTTGAGGAAGGGATAGAGGCCCGTACTCTTGGTCAGGCGGTCGATCCTGCGGCGGCGCTCGGCGGCATTATGTCCGAAGAGACGCGCGAAGAACTGGAGATTTTCCTCGACCGTGAGCGTGAAATACAGGTTTTTGCCCAGGCCCTGCGGCATGTACGCGATTTTCGGGCAAACCCTGTTCCGGTGGTCCCGGTCGCGCATGTCGCCGCCGAGGACACGAAGATTGCCCTCCTGCATGGCGTGCGCCCCGGTCACGAGGGACAGCAGCGTGGATTTGCCCACGCCGTCGGGGCCGATCATGCCGATCAGCTTGCGTGCGGGGATATCGAGCGTGACATGGTCCAGCGCCAGGGTCTTGCCGTATTTCAGAGCCAGGTTCTGAAAACTGACGACCGGTTCGATGTTCACGCCCTCATTGGAGGGAGAATTGCTCATTTTGCGGCCGTCTCGTTCGTCTCGGCGGGTTTGTCGGCGGCGTTAACGTTGGCGGAGATGGGTTCACCCTTCTCTTTCGGGGTTTTGAGGAAATCCGGCCAGGGCTCGTTGTCGTCGAGGCGGACCCAGGCGACGCCCGGAACACCGGTCTTGACGTATTCGACGTACGGTTTGAGAAGATCCGCGGAAATCTTCGCCTTCACACGGAACATGAGTTTTTCGCGTTCCGCTTTGGTCTCGACGGTCTTCGGCGTGAACTGCGCCACGCTGGCGACGTAGGAGATGGTGGCGGGGATCGCGATGTCGGAGGCGGCGTCGAGCACGATGCGGGCGTCCGCGCCGAGCGCGATCTTGCCGGCGGTCTCTTCGGGGACGAAGAAGGTCAGGTAGACGTCGGTGAGGTCGACGAGGTTGAGCACGCGGCCGCCGGAGCTGAGGACTTCGCCGACTTCGGAGATGCGGTACTGGATGCGGCCGTCGATCGGAGCGTTGAGGCTGCTGTCGTCGATGTCCGCCTGGATGCGGTCGGCGTCGGCTTTGGCGGCGGCGATGGCGGCCTCCGCCTTGACGATGGCTGCCTTGTCGGAAATGATCGCGGCCTCGACGCTCTTGATGTCCGCTTCGGAACTCTGGACGTTGGCTTTCGCGGATTCGACGTCGGCGCCCGCGGACTGGAACAGCGCCTCGTCATTTTCGAACGTCTGCTGGGAAGTCGCATCCCTTTCCACAAGCTGCTTCGAACGTTCGTAACGGCTTTTGGCGTTGTTGAACGTGCTGGTCTTCGCGGCGAGGCTGGCTTTCGATGCGGCGAGGGCGGCATTCGCGGATGCGAGAGCGGCTTCTTCGACCTGAAGTTGCGCCTTCGCCTGTTCGAGCTCGGCTTCCTTCACCTGAATCTGCGCCTTCGCCTGTTCGAGCTCGGCCTCGAGCGTGTTCGTCTGCATCTGGGCGAGCTTCTGCCCCGCCTTCACATAGTCGCCTTCGTCGACCAGGACGCTTTCGATCTTGCCGGAGAGCTTGGCGGCGATGTTGATCTCGGTCGCCTCGAGGCGGCCGTTGCCGGAGGAGAACGCCGGATTCTTGTAGATCGCCTCTTCCTTGTAGGATTTGATGAGGTACCAGGTCATGCCGATGGCGGCGATGACGAGGAGCGAGATGACGATTTTTTTCATGTTGAACATGGTCTGGGGGTCCTTTCCCGTTTTGTTCCGTTGTTAGATAGCAGATACATCAAATAATATACATCTTCGAATCATTCATTTCAAGTGTTCCCCGCGCGTTTTCAAAAACATAAAAGAAAAAAGGAGCCTCCTTTTTCCGTTGGAAGCCCCCCATGTTTTCCCGAAAAAAAACTCCCGGAAATGCGCCGGGAGAGGATGGAGACGGTGAAAACGCCGGATGATTTCAGGGGGTGATCGTGATGACGTCCCCGGCCTTGCAGCCGCCTTCGGGGAGGTAATCTCTGATCCTGCCTGCCGAAATGATGCGTATGCCGGGCTGATTCAGGAGTGCGCTGGTCTCGGGAGGAACGCTGCCCGTACTGACGCGGAAGCCGGGCGTGTCGTGCGTGCAGGTGACGGTCGCCCGTTTGAGCTTGCCGTTTTCCCAGTCGATGTCGACCGTGAACCCGCCGCGCGCCTTGAGTCCCTTCACGGAGCCGGATTCGAAGCCGAGCGTTTTCGGCAGGGCGGGCAGGAGGTCGAGCGTGTAGATGCGCTCCGCGCCGCGTTCCTCGTACACGTGGCTCTGGAGGAGCATTTCGATGAGGCCGGAGAGCGCGCCGAAATTGCCGTCGATCTGGAACGGCGGATGCGCGTCGAGCAGGCTGCCGTAGACACCGCCGCCCGCTCCGTACTCGACCGATTCCTCGCTGACATAGGTGAGCTGTTCGCGGATGAGCTTGTAGGCGCGGTCGCCGTCGAGCAGGCGCGCCCAGAGGTTGATCTTCCACGCCTTCGACCAGCCGGTGCCCTCGTCGCCGCGGTGGTTCAGCACCACGCGCGCGCCGTCGGCGTCCCGCAGGTTCGCGTGCGCGTCGATCTGCGAACCGGGCATGAGGGCGAAAAGCTGGGAGATGTGGCGGTGCCGGTCGTCCGGATTGTCGACGTCCGGGCCCCATTCCTGGATCTGGCCGTAGCGTCCGATGGCGATCGGGCGGAGTTTTTCATTGGCGGCTTTCAGCTCCTTCAGGAATTCCTCGTCCTTGTCGCCGAGGACCTTCGCGGCGAAGAGCGTGTCGCGGAAGACTTCGCGGACGATGGCGGACTCCATTTCGCCGCCCCACGCCACGCTGCCGCCGTTCGCTCCGTCGCGGAAACGGTTTTCGGGCGAGGTCGACGGGTTCATGGAGAGCTTGCCGTCCGGCCCCTCCACGAGCGCGGCGAGGAAGAACCGGCAGTTGTCCTTCATGGCGGGGTAGATCTTCGCGAGGTACGCCCTGTCGCCGCCGAACGCGTAGTGGTCGAACATCATCTGGCAGAACCAGCCGCCCGCGCTGAAGAACGGTCCCCACGGCAGGCCGCCGCCGGGCGCGGTCCAGCCCCAGGCGTTGGTCGTGTAGGCGCAGGTCCAGCCGGGCGCGTTGAAATACTCCTTCGCGGTGATCCTGCCGGACGGGATGAGCGAGAGGTTCAGGTTCACGGCGGGCGTCATGCACTCGGAGAGGTTGGCGGTGTTCACGGGCCAGTAGTTCATCTGGTAGTTGATGTTGCTCTTGTAGTCGCATTTCCACGGCATGTCGTAGCCGTCGCCCCAGATGCCTTGCGAGTTCGACGGCAGGGGGTTGTCCTCGCGGCTGGACGCGATCATGAGGTAGCGCCCGAACTGCGCGAAGAGCGCCGCGAACGCCGTGTCCTCCGGGTGTTCCTTGAAGCGTTTCAGGCGTTCCACGGTCGTGAGGTTGAGGAACTTCTCAAGCTCCTCGTCCGATTTCCCCTCGACCGGATTGTCGAACTCGAACGAGACGCGGTCGAAGAACTGCCGGTAATCCTGCATGTGATGTTTGAGCAACACCGGGAAATGGTCCTCGGAGAGCCAGCGGCGGGGGGCATCCGGCCTGAAGTGCCCCGACCGGATCACTTCCTTCACTTGCGGCCCTGCTTTCCTGATGCGTTCGCGGACGACGGCCGCGAGGTCGTCGCCGTTGCGGTAGTTCGCATCCCAGTCGAGCTTGTAGCTGGTGTGGGCGGCCAGGTACAGTGTGAGCGTGGTCGCGCCGGTGACCGTGATCGTGTCGCCCTCGGCGGAAATCTTCCCGTCGGATTCGGATTCGCCCGGCAGAGACTCGGCGTCGAAGAAGATCATGCCGCTCGCGGGATCTTCCGAGAGAAACACGGATGCTCCCGGAGCGACCTTCAGCATCACGGCGTAGTCGCAGTTTCCCTTGCGGTTTTCGTAGTCGGTGTTGCCGGTCATCAGCAGCGTGTCTTTCCCCTCGGCGACGGTCTTCGCGGAGCGGCCGCGATTGAGCGTGATCCTGCAGGAAAGCGCGCCGGGCTTCGACGCCGTCAGACGGCACGCGACGACCTGGTCCGGGTGGCTGGCGAAATACTCGCGGTTGTACAGAACGCCGTCCGCCTTGAACGACACAGTCTCGACGGCGGTTTTCAGATCGAGCTTGCGGCTGTAGGTTTCGATCTTCGCGTCTTCGGGGATGTCGAACTGGATTTTCAGGTCGCCGAGCGTCTGGTACGACGGGAAATAGCCGCCCTTCTCGGTCATGTAACGGTTCACCAGACCTTCCGCCTTGCGCCAGTCCTTCTGCCCGATCGCCTCGCGGATTTCCGGCAGATGCTGCCACGCGTCCTTCTTCCACGGATCGTCCTTGCCGCCGGACCACACCGTGACGTCGTTCAGCTGAAGGTGTTCCTCCCTCACGCCGCCGAAGATCATCGCGCCGAACCGCCCGTTGCCGATGGGGTACGCCTCGCTCCAGATCTTCGCCGGGGCGTCGTCGCGGATGGTCGTGTTCAGCTCGCGGAGGCGCGCCTCGAAGTCGGGCGGCAGGGCGTATGCGATTTGCGCGGCGGCGAGGCAGACGAGCGGGATCAGGACAGTTTTCAGGCGGTTCATGGCGCGGATTCTCCCGTTGAAACAGAGGCGTTTTTTTATCTGCACGTACTATACCATGTTTGCACATAAAAATCAACCGTCGGCAATCGTGAAAAGAACGGAAAAACAGGATTTGACACGGGATTCGGCATCCTGCGGCGTTAGGAGTAACGTCATGCGGGAAAAAGCCGGAAAGACACTTGCAATACGACGGAACCGTGCTATTTTATGGTATTGAACCAAACAATGATGCTTTTCCGCCTCACGAAAGGAGTCCCCCCATGCTCAAATCATCCTCCCGCAAGCTCGGTCTCGCCCTCGTCTGCTTCGCATTCTCCGCATTCTCCGCCGTGTCCGCGGCCGCCGAACCGTCGGACGTCCCGCTGTGGAAACCCGGCACGGGCGGCACGAACGCCGAAAGGACCTCGCTCCGCTGGTACGTGCCGGAGAAGCCGAACGGGACGGTCGTCGTGATCTGCCCCGGCGGCGGCTACGGGATGCTCGTGAAGGGCAACGAGGGATACGACGTGGCGAAATGGCTGAACACCTACGGCGTCACGGGCGTGGTGCTGTCCTACCGGATCAACCCGAACCGGCACCCGCTGCCGCTTCAGGACGCGGCGCACGCGGTCCGTACGGTGCGCGCCGAGGGCAAGACGCGCGGCGTGGAGCCGAAGAAGGTCGGCGTGATGGGATTCTCGGCGGGTGGACACCTTGCGAGCACCATCGCGACGCATTTCGACGACGGCGACGCGAAGTCCGGGGACCCCATCGAAAAAATGTCCTCGCGCCCGGATTTCCAGGTGCTGATCTACCCCGTGATCACGATGGCCGTGAAGACCGAGGGCGGCACGAAACGCAATCTGCTCGGCGGCAATCCGTCGCAGGAGCTGATCGACCTGCTGTCCAACGAAAAACAGGTCACGGACAAGACCCCGCCGGCGTTCGTGTGCCATTCCGCGAAGGACCAGCTCGTCCCGGTCGACAACAGCCGCATGTACGTCGAAGCGCTCAAGGCGCACAAGATCCCGGTCGAATATCTGGAGTTCACCGAGGGCGGCCACGGGTTCACCGGCTCCAAACTGCCGCTTTGGAAGATGTGGCAGGACGCCTGCGCTTCGTGGATGTTCAAGCAGGGGTACATCGACGTCGACCCCGCGAAGGACAAGACTGCCGACGGGAAGGATGCGAAGGCCGCCGAACCTGAAAAGAAGTGAACCCGGCTATGGAAACGGGACCGTCCACCGTCGCCGACCGTGTCCGGAAAGTCGTGGCGGAGTGCCTGAATTGGGAGGCTGGAATCGAATTCGCCATAGCCCATGAAAGAGACCGGAGCGCGAAACCGAAATCTTTCCGCTTGTACATGCCGGTAAAGCCGAGACTGCCGGAAGAAAAACGGATCACGCCGGACCGGATCACGGACGACCGCCCGTTGTATCAGGATCTTGATTCGATGTCCATCGAAGAGCTGATTATGGCATTCGAAAACGAATTCGACCTCAGGATCCCGGACGGGGACGCCGCGGGATTTCATACCGTCGGCGATGCCATCCGGTATCTTGAGGACAGGGTAAAGCGGTCCGCGGAAGGATGAGGGAGCCTTGAACCGGCAAGTCCCGCGAGGCGCGGGACCGGGAGGCCAAGGCGGAAACGGGCGGGGATGCGCGCCCGCGGGCTTCAGGCGTTCTTGAACATGATAATGGCGATCAGGAGCAGGACCGCGATGAGCAGAAAGACTCCTCCCACAACATATTTTTTCCAATCGACGGGAGGCTTTTCCCCCTGTTTTTCCAATGCCCCGTCCGTATTGTTTCCGTTGTCTTTGTCGCAGTTCAAAATCTTTTCTCCTTGCGCCGGATGCGTCGGTCCGGCATTTCCGTTCCGTGGAACAATCGTTTTTTCTGTCAGGCGGACAAAAAACGCAATCGCATATATAATATATACCGCTTTTTTGCGTCAAATCTAACACCCGCCCGCCTCTTTTTTTTGGTTTTTCCGCTTTTTCCGGGAAAAAAGCGCTTTGCCGGGCGGTTTGCCGCCATGCGATGCAACCGGCAGGAGTCCGCGATGCCGTGGGACGGTCATTCCCGCGGAGTCGATTTCGTCAAGCTCAATATGCCGCCGTTCAGGTTCAGCGTGTAGTCGGAGCCGCTGACGGTCACGGTCTGCCCGACGGACAGCGCGGCGGACGGTCCGCCGGACGCATCGTCGCGGAGCGTGAATGCCCTGTTGAAACTGTCCGCGCCGTCCGCGAGCGGATAGACGCCGTCCGCGGCATCGGCGGCGTCGATGACGAACGATCCGCCGGTGAGGTTGAAAAGGTTGGCGACGAAGGGCCGCTCGTTCGGCTTGCCGAGGCGGAACGTCAGCTCCCTGAACTTGTACGGATCGTCCATGACCATCTGTCCGCCGGAGACCGTGACCGCGCCGTCGAGATCGCCGCCCCGGTCGTAGGTGAAGACCAGCGTGCCGTCCTCGATGACCCATTTCCCGTCGTAGTCATTGACGGGCGCGTTGACCGTCAGGCTCCCCTTGCCTGTCTTGCGGATGAAGATGTCGTAAGCGCTGATGTCCTCTACCGGGCTCGGCATATCCGTATGCTCGTCGCCTGTCCTGACGCTGGACGCGATGGAATCCCTGCCGTCGCCGTCGCCGATGATCATGGCGCCGTTGATGCGGAACTCCGCGCCGGCGGATTTCACGGGCGTCCTGTCGTAAATGGAGAACGCGATGAAGCCGCCGCAGCCGGATTCGTTTCCCTCGTTTATGACCGTGATGCCGTCCGAGACCTCGTAGACCAGCCTGCTGCCCTCGACCTGGATCGCGCCGCCGCACCAGCCGTACAGGAAATGGTCTCCGGTCCTGTTGTTCTCGAAACAGGAGTCGGCGATCAGGACCTCCTGACAGTCGAAGAGGTTGATCGCGCCGCCGAATCCGTTGACCTCGTTTCCCTGGAACTGCGCGTCCCGGATCGTCGCGCGGGTCCGTTCGAGGTTCAGCGCGCCGCCTCTGCTGAACGCGCCGTTGCGCCGGAAGACCGCGCCGTCTATGGTCAGGTCGCAGTCGATCATGCGGAACGCGCCGCCCGCGCCGCCGGTCCCGCGGTCCAGATTTCTTTCGTACGTCCCCTTCTTGACCAGGAACCGTCCTGTGTTCGCATGCATCGCCGCGCCGCCGCCCTCCACGCCTTCGGACGTGTTGATGACGCGGTCCGCGACGTGGAGCTCGTTCAGCACGATGTCCACCGGGTTGCCGGTCTTTTCGTTCGTCGTCGAGAACCGCATGAGGGGGGTGATCTGCGTCGGGTCGGACAGATAGACGGCGTCGCTGCCGGGCATGTCGAACCGGATTCTCCACGGGCCGCCAGGTATCTGCGAATAGGCGATCGCTTCGCGCAGGCTGACCGCGCCGTCGTTTTCGTCCTCGCTGTCCCAGGGCGTCGTGACGACGAGCGGATCGGCGTTTTTGCTTCCGGCGCGCCACAGAAAGAACAGCAGGACGGCGGCGCACAGGACGGCAAGGAGCAGCGCGGGCAGGATCCGTCCGCACCGGCGAAGGATCCTTCTGTTCCACGCCAGCTGGCTGACGTGCAGGCGCGAACGTGCGTCCGCGACGGCGGAGATGAACTCGCCGGCGTTTTGAAAACGCCTGTTCGGGGACGCGCTGCACGCCTTCATGTAGAGCGGCAGGATGATCCCGATCTCGGACAGGGGGATCTCCTTCGGGACGGACGGGAAGAGCATCGCGTCCATCCCGGACCAGGCGCAGTAGATGACTTTTCCGATGGCGTACAGGTCGCAGGCGCGCGGCTGGTAGGCGTCCGGATCTCCGGTCATCTCCGGCGGGACGAATCCGGTGGTGCCGAAGGGCGCGCCGACCGGGCGGTTCAGCGTGTCGGAAAGCAGGCTGTAGTCGGTCAGCCTCGGTTCCCTGTCGATGAAGACGATGTTGTCCGGCTTGATGTCGCAATGCGCGAGTCCGGCGTTGTGCAGGTCCCTGACCGTCGCCAGCATCCTGTCCGCCAGGCGCAGGACTTCTTCCGTCCGGAGCCGTCCGTCCCGGGCGATGCGGTTTGCGAGCGTGTCCGGCTCGTAGTCCGGCCATTGCGCCAGATTGTCCGCCGGTGGCATGACGCACCAGATGCGGCCGCCGGCGAGCCTGCCGGCTTTCAGGATGGGGACCAGCCCGGGAATATGCGAGGAGACCGCGCGGCATTTTTCGATCCCGGTAAGCTCGTCGTCGTTGTCCGGCTTCTGAATGACTTTCAGGACTCTTTTCTGCTCGACCTCCTCGCTCACGAGGTACAGGTCCCCGTGGCCGCCCCGGACGATTGGCGAGACGATCGTCATCCCCTCCACGAGATCGCCTTTCCGAAAATCGAATGGACCGGTAATGCTCATAACGGAATGCCGATGGTGAAGTCTGGGTTTTCGATGCGGATCTCGGAAACGATCTTCTGAAGCTTTTTCCTGCACCGGGAACAGTAGACGTCGATCGCGGAACGGCTGATGCCGAGGCAGCGGGCGACTTCTTTGACGGGACGCTCCTGAAGGACGACCATTTCGAAGATCGCGTAGGTCTTCGGCTCGACGTTGTTCCGGAGCTCGTTCATCGCCGCGGCGAGGAGGCACTTGCGGTATTCCTCGTCGAACAGCCTTTGAAACGGATTGTTCTCGTTCTGTTTGTCCGGCGCAAGGAACGAGGCGGCAAGTTCCGGGACGGGGTCGGAGGAGGCGTCATCTTTTGCCGGAACGGGAAACCGGGCGGAATCCTTCAGCATGTCCGCCGCCTTGTGCCGGACGAGAACGCCGAAGTAGGTCCGGAATCTGCCTTTTGCCGGATCGTAGCGCAGGAGCGCCTCTCCTTTGAAGAGGTCGAACATGATCTCCTGCATGAGATCGCCGCAGTTGTCATGCGGTATGCCGAGTTTCTGCCCGATGTCAAGGACCAGCGGCCAGTAGATGCTGTAGAACTCCTCCCAGGAGATCTCGTCGCAGTTCTGCATGCGCTGCAGCAGTGTCTTTTTCGTCGTGTACACGGGGGGACTCAGGTTACTTTTTGAAGACCGCGTATGCGGCGAGGATGAGGCAGGCGAGGATCGCCGCCGTGCAGATCAGTTCCCAGACTTTCCGGGGGATTTTCGTTTTTCTCTTCATCGTCGCGGGAGAAAAAAGGACGGTTCCCCTGTTCGGAAAACCGTCCTGAACTTGAGCTGAATCAGTACACGATCTCTTCCCAGGGGAGGCCGTACTCGTTGAGCTTCTGCATGAAGGGGGCGGGATCGAATTCCTCCATGTTGAAGACGCCGGGGCCCTTCCAGGTGCCGGTGGCGAGCATCATCGCGCCGATCATGGCGGGGACGCCGGTCGTGTAGGAGACGGCCTGCGCGCCGGTCTCGCGGAAGGATTCCTCGTGGTCGCAGACGTTGTACACGAAGCGCTTGACGGGCTTGCCGTCCTTCTGCCCCTGCAGGAGGCAGCCGATGCAGGTCTTGCCCCTGGTGAGCGGTCCGAGGGAGGCGGGATCGGGGAGAAGCGCCTTCAGGAACTGGAGCGGGATGATCTCGTGTCCCTCGTACACGACCGGGTCGATGCGGGTCATGCCGACGTCCTGAAGGACTTCGAGGTGCTTGATGTAGTTGTCGGAGAAGGTCATCCAAAAGCGCGCCTCTTTGAGGCCGTACGGCTTCAGGTAGGGTGCGAGGGATTCGAGTTCCTCGTGCCAGAGGAGATAGATCTTCTTCGGGCCGATGCCGGCGGGGAAGTCGAACATCTTGGAGAACTCAAGCGGCTCGGTCTCGATGAACTTGCCGTCCTTGTAGTATTTGCCCTTCGCGGTGACCTCGCGGATGTTGATCTCCGGGTTGAAGTTGGTGGCGAACGCCTGTCCGTTGTCGCCCGCGTTGCAGTCGATGATGTCGAGCGTGTCGATGGTGTCGAAATACTGTTTTTCCCACGCGGTGTAGACGTTGGAGACGCCGGGGTCGAATCCGCTGCCGAGAAGCGCGGTGATGCCCTTCTCGCGGAAGCGGTCGCGGTACGCCCACTGCCAGCTGTACTCGAAGTGCGCGACGTCCGGCGGCTCGTAGTTGGCGGCGTCGACGTAGTCCACGCCGGTCTCGAGGCAGGCGTCCATGATGTGAAGGTCCTGGTAGGGCAGGGCGAGGTTCAGGACGACGTCCGGGCGGAACGACTTGATGAGCTCGACGAGCTGGGGGACGTTGTCGGCGTCGACCTGTGCGGTCAGAACGGGACGCTTCAGTGCGGCGGCGAGCTTCTTGCACCTGGACTCCGTGCGGCTGGCGATCATGATGTCGGTGAAGACGTCGGACGCCTGGACGCATTTGTGGGCTGCGACGGTGGCGACGCCGCCCGCTCCGATGATCAGGACTCTTGACATGGTGTGGGTCTCCTTCTGTGAAGTGTCTTAGCGTTCAAAGTAAGTGTATCCGCGAATGCCGTCCTCGAACGCGTTCGTGATGGTCTTTCGCTGGGCGGGAGTGATCATTTTCCTTCGGACGGCGCGTTCGGCGACGCTGCGGAAGAAGGTGATGAGCTCCTTGGCGTCGTACTCGACGTAGGACAGGACGTCGCCGACGGAGTCGCCCTCGATCTCCTTGTCGATGTCGAAATGGCCGTCCGGGGAGATGGTGATGCTGACGACGTTGGTGTCGCCGAGGAGGTTGTGGAGGTCGCCGAGCGTCTCCTGGTACGCGCCGACGAGGAAGACGCCGAGGTAGTATTCCTCGTCCGGCTTGAGCTCGTGGAGCGGGAGCGTGTGGAGCTCGTCGTGCAGGTCCACGAACTTGTCCACCTTGCCGTCGCAGTCGCAGGTGATGTCGGACAGGATGCCGCTGCGCGTGGGGCGTTCGTTGAGGCGGTGGATGGGGACGATGGGGAAGACCTGGTGGATCGCCCAGGAGTCGGGGAGGGACTGGAAGACGCTGAAGTTGGCGTAGTAGATGTCTGCGAGCTGGGCGTCGAGGTCCTCGAATTCGTCCGGGACGTAGGAGAGCTTCTGCACTTCCTTGTTCGCGACCGCCATGATGTGCCAGAAGGCGGATTCGACGAGGGCGCGTTCGCGGAGGGAGATGCGTCCGTTCTTGAAGAGCAGCCGCAGTTCGTCGCGGTTGTAGATGGCGTCGTGGAAGAACTCCTGCAGGTTCTTCTGGTTGATGTTGGAGAGGATGTTCATCAGGTCCTTCGTGAGGTCGTGCGCGTTCTCCGGGATCTTGTCGGGGATGGTGACCGGGTCGAAGCGGGCGACGTCGAGGATGTTGAAGAGCAGGATGGAGGAGTACGCGACGGTCGCGCGTCCGGACTCGGTGATGATGTCCGGGTGCGGGACGTCCGCCTCGGTGAGCATTTCGCCGACGGTCTCGATGATGTCGACGCAGTATTCGTCGATGGTGTAGTTGCGGCTGTGCTGGTAGTTGGTGTGGGAGCCGTCGTAGTCGACGGCGAGGCCGCCGCCGAGGTCGAGGTAGCCCATCGGGGCGCCTTCCTGCACGAGCCCGATGTAGACGCGGCTCGCCTCCTGCACGCCGGAACGGATGTCGCGGATGTTCGGGATCTGGGAGCCGATGTGGTAATGGAGGAGGCGGAGGCAGTCGAGCATGTCCTCTTCCTTGAGGTGGTCGACCAGTTCCATGAGCTGGGCGGTGTTGAGTCCGAAGACGCTGCGGTCGCCGCCGGATTCGGTCCACTTGCCGCCGGCGCGCGTGGAGAGCTTCATGCGGACGCCGATCATGGGCTTGACCTTGAGCTTGCGGCTGCGTTCGATGATCACGTCGAGCTCGCTGGGCATTTCGATGACGAGGATGCACTGAAAACCGAGCATGGACGCGTAGAGCGCGAGGTCGACGAACTCCTCGTCCTTGTAGCCGTTGCAGACCACGCACGCCTCGGGGTCGTGGAGCGTGCCGAGGGCGGCGATGAGCTCCGCCTTGCTGCCGGCTTCGAGGCCGTGGTGGAATTCCCTGCCGTAACGGGAGATGTCCTGCACGACCTGCTGCTGCTGGTTGACCTTGATGGGGAAGACGCCTTTGTACTGCCCCTTGTACTTGGTCTGTTCGATCGCCTTGCGGAAGCTCGCGTGGAGCTGGTTGATGCGGGATTCCAGGATGTTGCTGACGCGGATCAGCACGGGCATGTTCATGCCGCGTTCCCGGATGCCGTGGACGATGTCAGGCAGGCTGACCGCTGGGGCGTCCTTGCCCGGATTCGGCGAGATGGTGAGCTCGCCCTTGTCGTTGACGTGGAAATAGCCCGCGCCCCAGTCGTTGATGCCGTAAAGCGTGGCGGAGTCTTCCGCCGACCAGTGTTCAAATCTGTCTTTTTTGACGTTCATTCCCGCACCCTCGGAAAACCCGGCAGTCCATGCCGGAATCATGTGAATATTTGTCAGCCGCGCGGGCGTCCGGTTTGTCCGTGTTTTTTTGTGCCGGACGCCGCACGCGTGGGTCGCTTTTTCGGTTGGAGCCTCACTTGACGTTCAGGCGGCCGCCCGCGGTCAGGATCGCGCGGTCCTCGTCGGAGACGTTCAGATTCAGTTTGATTTGGAACGATTCTCCGCCGGGCTTCTTCACGGTGGCGGCGATGACGCTTTCCCGCACCGCCTTGCGGAGGTCGGCGATCTCGACGGCGTCCTCCGGGTCGATCCGGTCGTAGTCGGCGGGGTTCGCGAACGTGAGCGGCAGGATGCCGAAGTTGATCATGTTGGCGCGGATGATGCGCTCGATGGCGATGGCGATGACCGCCTTGACGCCGAGGTACATCGGGCAGATGGCGGCGTGTTCGCGGCTGGAGCCCTGCCCGAAGCTGTCGCGGCCGACGATGACCGCCTGGCGTCCGGAATCGCGGACGGCGGAGGCGCGTTCGGCGAAGGTGGGCTTGCCGGGGACGTTGGTCTGCGCGAAGACCGCCTTGGCGTATTCGGGGATGTTGCTGCGGTATTTGAGGTAAGCGCCCGCGGGCATGATGTCGTCGGTGGAGGTCTTGTCGCCGGTCTTGATGACCACGACGCCGTCGAGCTTCTCCGGCAGCGGCTTGCAGTTCGGCGGCGCGCCGATCGTGGGCTTGCGGATGATCTCGACGGACGCCGGATCGTCGGCGGGCGGCAGGATCATGGAGTCGTCGACCGTGAAGGTCTCCGGGTCCTTGAATTCCGGGTAGTCGAAGCCGAGCGCGAGCGGGGAGGTGAATTCGCCGGTAAGCGCGGCGGCGCAGGCGGTCTCCGGGCTGACCAGGTAGGACTGGTCGCCCTTCGTGCCGGAGCGTCCGGGGAAGTTGCGGTTGAACGTGCGGACCGTGACGGTGCCGTTTGCGGGGCTCTGGCCCTGTCCGATGCAGGGGCCGCAGCCGCATTCGAGGATGCGGGCTCCGGCGGCGACGATGTCGGCGAGCTTGCCGTCGGCGGCGAGCATGGCGAGGACCTGGCGGCTGCCGGGGGCGATGTCGAGGGAGACGTTCGGGTGGACCTTGCGTCTCCTGAGCATCCCGGCGACGATGGAGAGGTCGCGGTAGGAGCTGTTCGTGCAGGAGCCGATGATGACCTGGTTGACCTTCATGCCGGAGAGCTCGGCGACGGTCCTGATGTTGTCCGGGCTGGACGGGCACGCCGCCATGGGCTCGAGCGTGGAGAGGTCGATGTCGATGACGCGGTCGTATTCGGCGTCGGCGTCGGCGACGAGTTCGGTCCAGACGGAGCCGCGTCCCTGCGCCTCGAGGAAGGCGCGGGTGCAGGCGTCGGACGGGAAGACGGAGGTGGTCACGCCCAGCTCGGCGCCCATGTTGGTGACGGTGGCGCGCTGGGGGACGGAGAGGGTGGCGACGCCGGGGCCGAAATACTCGACCATGCAGCCGACGTTGCCCTTCGTCGTGAGGATGCTGAGGACCTTCAGGATGATGTCCTTCGCGGCGACCCAGGGCTGGAGCTTCCCGGTGAGGCGGATGCCGACGATCTTCGGATAGGCGAGGCGGAACGGCTTGCCCGCCATGGCGAGCGCGACGTCCAGCCCGCCCGCGCCGATCGCCATCATGCCGATGCCGCCGCCGGTCGGGGTGTGGGAGTCGGAGCCGAGCAGGGTCTTGCCGGGCACGCCGAAGCGTTCGAGGTGGACCTGGTGGCAGATGCCGTTGCCGGGGCGGCTGAAGCGGATGCCGTGCGCGGCGGCGACGGACTGGAGATAGAGGTGGTCATTGGGGTTTTCCGGGCCCATCTGGAGCATGTTGTGGTCGACGTAGGACACGGACAGCTCGGTTTTCACCTTGCCGGTCCCCATCGCCTCGAGTTCCAGATACGCCATCGTCCCCGTGGCGTCCTGCGTCAGCGTCTGGTCGATGCGGATCGCCGCGGGTTCGCCGGGCACGCCGCTGCCGGACACGAGATGGTTCGCTAAGATTTTCTGAATGACCGTTCCTTTTGCCATTGCTTGTGATCTCCGATTTCAGATGTAAAAAAAACGGGGACGCACCTTGTTCGGGACGTCCCTGATCTCAGAATCCGCGGGGTCCGGCGCACCGGAATCCGGGATGTTCGAACCGCGCGGAGCGGCTCCGGGCTTACTCTTCGGGCTTGGTCTTGGGAAGAGCGCTGAGAACTTTCTGGCCTTCCTGCCAGCGGCCGTCCTGCTTGAGGATGTTGATGCGTTCGAAACGCTTCAGGACGTTTCTCTGTTTCCGGATGCGTCCGGCGGCCTTCAGACTGGGATGCTTGGACATTTCAAATCTCCATTGATATTTGTTATGTGTTGATTGCTGTATCGCGTCAAAGTAACTAAATACTATACATCATTTTGCCGAAAATGCAAGCCGGAAGCGATTTTTTCAGGAAAGTTTTTCGGAAAGGATCTTCGCGGCCAGGGAGGACAAGTCCTCCACTTGGGTAGTGCTTGGCTTCGCTCAAGCACACACAAAGTGGTCGAGCAATGTCCGGCTCCGCTCGGATACGGGTTATTCCGGGAGTTTTTCCGAAAGGATCTTCGCGGCCAGGGCGACGAGATCGGCGCAGGGACGTTTTTTGTAGTAGGCGGCGGTGCGCGCCTCGGAGACTGGCGGATCGCTCTGGCGCGGGGCGAGTCCGAGGAGTTCGCGGCAGACGATGGAGCCGGTCTCCGCGCGGAAGGCGTCGCAGAGTTCGCGGATGAACGCGTAGTGTTCGTCCTTCGCGGCCTTGTCCGCGCCTTCGCCGGGCCCGCGGATCAGGTCGGCCGCCATGCACATGCCGGAGACCGCGCCGCAGACTTCGCGCTGGCGCGCAATGCCGCCGCCGAACCCGGAGGCGAGCTTCAGGGCGGTGTCGCGGTCGAGTCCGCAGCGGTCGGCGAACGCGCAGAGGACCGCCTGCGCGCAGTTCATGCCCGCGAGGAAATTGTTTTTCGCTTCTTCGGAACGGTCGGTCATGGGATGCCTCGTTTCTGTTGAAAAAGTTCAGTACGGCGCTTTGACGGCCTCGAATTTCATGCCGTTGAAGTTTTTGAGCATGACCGGCATGCCGAAGTCGGCGGCGACCGGGAGCGCGAAGAGCGCGCCGTTTTTGGCGTAGAGGATGCGGTTCCGGGGGGCGTCGTAGTCCGCCCAGCGCCAGCCCGCCCCGTCGATCTTCAGGCGGCGTTCCGGGTGGATGATGCGGTGGCGTTCCCAGTAGACGCCGTACCCTTCGCGGTCGGGGCGTCCGCTGACGAAGAGCTTCTGGAGCGCCCAGCCGAACGCGAGAGGCTTCTCGTAGACGACGGAGCGTTCCGCCTGATGCTTTTCGGTCCAGCCGTCGCGAAGGAGCCGGTGGACGTAGACGCCGGGGCACTCGCCGCCGTAGCAGGTCTCGAACGGGAACTCCTGCGAGACGTCGAGAGGAAGATCGAACCGTGCGCGGCGCAGTGTGGCGATCCCGGGCGCGGGCGCGTTCAGCCAGACTTTTTTGTTGTCCAGGAAAAGGCCGCCGCCGTTCCAGGCGGTGCCGTTGAACCACAGGCCGTCCGCCTTCAGGTACGGCGCGCGGGAAATGGCGGTCCAGCTTGGGGCGGATGCCTCCGGCGAGGCGGCGAAACGATCAAGTTCAGCCGTCTTCGTCCTGCCGATCTCCTGCATCTGCGTGTCATAGTCGTCGTTTTTTTCCGGGCGCGGACCGAACGCGTCGGCGCGGAGCTTTTCGGCGAGCTGCCGAATGGTGTCCGGGCGGCGGAAATCCGTGGCGAAGTAAATCATGCGCTCGCCGTCGGGCGACAGGTCGCTGCGGTATTCGTAGATGCGCCCCCTGAGCCATTGTCCCATGGTGAACGTGTCGGTCTCCAGGTCCCAGCCGAGCGTGCAGACGCACCCGGACGGGCCGCGCCGGAAGACGACCGCTTTCGGCGCTTCCCGCGCCAGGATCACATGCAGACGCGCCGGAACCGGTTCCGGGATCTGTTTGACTTTATGCTGAAACTGTCTGCGGAACGGTCTCTTTCCCGGACGGGACGGACGGGTCTGGCGCGATCTCATATCGATTTCCGTTTTTCTCTTTTAAGCTTCGGAGCCGCGCTTATTCCGGCAGCGAAACCGGTTTGGCGGGCATCTGCCTCCGGATCGAAGCGTCCAGTTTCCTGCTGAGGAAAGAAATGGCGGCGATCAGGGACATGGAAAGAAGGAAATAAAGCAGCGTGGCGAAGGCGATGGGGAAGAGGGATTCGTACGTGCGTCCGCGAATCCAGTCGATCACCTTCGTGAGATCCCAGACGTAGATATAGCCCACGACCGTGGTCAGCTCCACCAGGCGGATGATCTCCTCGCGGAACGGCTTGGCGAGGAATGCGGCGGCCTGCGGGAGAATGACCTTGCGGAAGAACGTCAGGGGTCGCAGCCCGAGCGCCTGGGCGGCGTCGATCTGCACGCCGCCGATATGCTCCAGCGTGATCATGTAGAGGCGGCAGGTCGCGGCCATGAACCGCAGGATGAAAATGACGATCGCGGCGGCGAGAGGGCTGAACCCGAATCTGGAAAACACCACATAATACAGCCCCATGAGGAGGATGAGGATCGGGATGTTGTAGAGGAGCGCGCAGACGATGTCGGCCGGGATCGAGCAGTATTTGCGTCTCGACTGGCGGAGCATGCAGAGCGGGATCCCGAGGATGGTGCCGAAGAAGACGGCCAGCGCGGTGATGATGAGCGTCCTTTTGAACCCTCCGAGGATCTGGCGCATGTGATTGTCCTTCCAGAGCGCCCGTTCCATGCTGAAATACTGTTCCTTCAGGAAGAACGAGATCTGCGGGATCAGATCCATGTGGACAGGACGGCGGGCTTTGGTCTTGTCCCGCACCACGACGATGATCCCGCCGTTGTAATGCGGCTCGGAGAAGATGAGTTTGCCGGACGAAGTGTTTTTCGCCGAGATATCGGAGACTCCGAAGTCGACCCTGCCGTCCGTGAGCGCCTGTTCGAATTCCCCGGCGTCCAGGCGGACGAATTCCACATTGTATCCCATTGCCGCCGCGGCCCGCAGAGCGGTTTCCAGATCGTAGCCGACGAGCTGGGTGTCGCGGAGGTAGGAGAAGGGTTCCCTGTCGATCGTGACGCCCATGCGCAGGACTCCGTTCGGCGCATCCTGTTCCGGCTGCGGGAGGACCGCCGTTGTGTTCCCGGGCGACATCCATTTGTTCTGAAGGCTCTTCAGCATGCCGTTCTTTTTCATGGTGCGGATCTGCCTGGAGAACGCCTCGGCGAGGCTCTTTTTCGCCGTGGGGAAGAAGAATGCGTAGTCGGTGCGCGTGACGAATTCGGAGATCTGCGTGAACTGCGGGTAGCTCGGGAGGAACTCCCTCGCCCGCGGCTCGCCGATCATAAACGCGTCGATCTTTTCCGTGCCGAGGAGATAGAAGAGGTCGCGCTCGTGGCTTGCGTAGAACGGGATCGCCTCCGGGAGCTTTTCGTCCAGTATGGCGGCGGCGAACGTGAACGGCAGGACGCCGATGCGTTTTCCCGCCAGCTGGTTGAGTTTCGTGATGCCGAAGACGTATTCGTCGTGGGGGATGTTGGTCACAATGACCGCGCCGCCTTCATAGTACGCCTCGGAAAACACGATGTTTTCGATATTCCCCTCGTCCGGAGAGAGCATGCCGCCCGCGATGTCGATCTGGCCCGAACGGATCAGGTCCAGCAGCATTTCGCGGGGGGCGGGGATGACCTGCAGCTCCATGCCGAATTCGGCCGCCGCCAGGCGCATGATCTCGATCTCCAGGCCGAACATGGAGCCGTCTGAGCTCATGAAGCTGAGCGGCGTCGTGCCGGGAGTGACCGCAAAGCGCAGAGTGCCGTTGACGCGCGGTGCGTCGTCGCGTTCGTAAATCGTTTCGAAGATCTGCTTTTCCGGTTCGGCGGAGCACCATTTCGAGATGAGGTTTTCCATCTCGCCGGAGTCCTTGAGTTCGGTGATGGCGTGGTTGATCGCCCGGTAAAGCGGGGACCCCTGCGGCAGCGCGAAGGAATAGGTTTCGCGCTTGGCGACGGCGGCGATCTGGATCTCGGGATACTGCGCGATGCAGGAACGCGCCAGCGGCTCTTCCATGAGCAGGGAGTCGATCTTGTTCGAGATGAGCAGAGAGCAGGCGGATTCGCGGTTGTCGGCAAGGAGGAATTTCGTGTTCGGGAACAGCGCCTTGCATTCGGCGGCATATTTCGAGCCGTTCAGGATCGCGGCGTAATTTCCGGCGAGTTCCTGCGGCGTTTTCATCACGGAATCCTTTGCGCCGGACGCCGGCTTGTAGAGATTCTTTCTCGTCAGGATGGTCGCCGGACAGTCGATATAGTCTTCGGAGAAGAGGATGCGGCGGCCTTCTCCTTCAAGCTTGTCCATGGATGCGATGGCGAGGTCGATTTCCGATTTTTCGACGGCGGTGAAGAGGTCGAGATACGGCAGCACCCTGATTTCCGCGGACATGTTGACCGCGGCCGCGAAACGGCGGATCAGTTCGATGTCGAATCCCGCGAGCGTGCCGTCGGATTCGGTGAAATTCATCGGCTTGTTCGTGCAGTCCGTGCCGATCACAAGCTTGCCGTAGGGGGTGACGGGGGAGGATATCCTCGGCATTTCCGGGTCGTTGGACTTGATCCACCGCGCGTACATGTTGTCGTACAGGCCGGAGGTGAAATACTCGCGGAGAAACGCGTTTACGGTCTGGAGCAGTTCCGGCTTGTCCTCGGGGACCGCGATCGCCACATGCCCTTCGGCGTAGTTGTCCGGCATCAGGACGAAGGTGTCGCGGGTGCGCGAGGCGTAGTCCAGGACGGGGCGGTCAAATGCGATGGCGTCGATCGTGCCGTTCTCCAGCGCGGGATACGCGTCGGAAGCCGCTTCGTATACGCGGAATTGCGCCAGGGGGAAGGCTTTCCTCGCCTCTTTGCCCGAACTCGTTTCGGATTCGATGCCGATCACATA
Source organism: uncultured bacterium (assembly GCA_902780135.1). GTDB lineage: Bacteria > Verrucomicrobiota > Lentisphaeria > Victivallales > UBA1829 > UBA1732. The sequence continues at coordinate 207,247 of CACZEK010000001.1, read as the reverse complement.
TTTCGGGTCGTTGAAATCCCCGATCGCGGAAATATGGTTGCTCTTTTCATCCGTCTTCTTTTTCCCGCAGCCGCAGAGGAACGCCGCCGTCAGCAGAAAGAAAAAAGCAAAAAGGACACGCAGCGTGCGCGGGAGAAACGGATTCCCCATTTGTTTAGCCAGTCGTTTCATAAGACCCCTGTGCAGTGATTGGAAAAAAACGGTCGCATGCGGCAAAGCCGGCATCCTCCCGTCGAGCCGGACAACCGGGTTCCGGTTCAGTTGAGATAGGCGTAAATATGTGCAGACAGTATAAAATTTAGCATGGTTTCCCGGATTTACAAATAAAAAAAGCGTAAAACGGAAGGTTTTTGTCATATTCGCCCGGCGTTTTGTTTTTTTGCCGTTCAGGGCGTGATTTTTGGAAAAAACGTTTGATTCACGGCGTCCGGCATGCTATATTATTACGTTACTGATCTCCGCACCCGGGCTGCATTATGTTTATTCTGAACTGGTATATCTCGAAAAACTTTCTGGCGACGTTCGCCATGTCGATCGTAGTCCTGACGTTTGCCATGACGGGCGCCAACCTGATGAAGGTGATCGAATACATCAGCCAGGGCGTGTCCCCGGTGATCGCCGGGAAATTCCTGCTCCTGGCGCTTCCGATGGCTCTGGCGTTTTCGATCCCGTGGGCGTCGCTCGTCTCCATCATGCTCGTGTTCGGACGGCTCTCCGCCGACAACGAGATCACCGCCATGCGCGCCTGCGGCATTTCCATCCTCCAGATCATCTCCCCGATCATCGTTTCCTCGTTCCTGCTGACCTGCCTCTGCCTCTGGCTTCAGCTTCAGGTCGGGCCGCCGGCGCTCGGCGAAGCGCGCGACGTGGTAAAAAGCGCCGCCGCCAATTCGCCCATGTCATTCTTCACGCCCGGCATCCCGGTCCAGCTCGGCAACCTCACGTTCTTCATCGACGGCAAGGACACCGTGAACGGGGAGGACCAGATATACGGCGTGCAGATCTATGTGCCGGACCGCGACGGCGCCACCAAGCAGGACATCCTGGCTTCGCACGGCACGCTGTCCGTGGATCCCGCCTCGCAGGTCCTGACCGTGACGCTGTACGATGCGCTGCTTGAGAGCGTGGAGGGGACCGGCAAGGACCGCCGCAAGGAACACTCCTACAGCGAGTCCATCGAGCTCCGCGTCCCGTTCGGGGAACGCTACAACCGGAAGGACGTGTTCATCAAGGACAAATATCTGTCCTACAAGATGCTGTTCGCCCGTCTCGCGATCTACATGAAACGCGGCAAGGACGCCGCGGGCGTCGACGCCACGGCGATCAACGTGGAGATCAACCAGCGCATCGCACTGGCGCTCGCGCCCATCGCGTTCATGATGCTCGGCATGCCGCTCGCCATCCGCACCAGCCGCCGCGAGACGTCCATCGGCCTGTGCCTCAGCGTCGCGCTCGGCGCGCTTTACTACGGCGGCGTGCTCGTTTCGGACGCGCTCCGCTACAATCCCCAGTTATACCCTCAATATGTCGTCTGGATCCCGCCTCTGCTCTTCCAGCTTTTCGGCGTGATCTACCTCACAAAAATCGCAAGGAAATGATCCTATGAAATCTCCCGAAATGTATCTCGAATGCGTCAGCTGCGGCAAGACCTACGATCCGTGGGACCTCCGCTACAAATGCGACTGCGGCGGCATCCTCGACGTCAAACGCGACCTTTCCAAGATCGACGGCGAGGAGCTCCGCAAGCTCTGGGATTCCCGCTGGGGCCTCAAGCGCGGCGTCGAATCCTCCGGCGTCTGGCGTTACCGCGAACTGATCCTTTCCGTTCCGGACGAGATGATCGTGACGCGCCAGGAGGGCAACACCCGCCTCTATCCGGCGGGATCCGCCGGAAAATGGGCGGGCCTCTCCGACCTCTGGTTCAAGCACGAGGGCGAAAACCCGACCGGAAGTTTCAAGGACCGCGGCATGACCTGCGGCGCCAGCGCGGCGCGCAGGCTCGGCGCGAAGAGCGTCGCATGCGCCAGCACCGGCAACACCAGCGCCAGCATGGCGTCCTACGCCGCCGTCGCGGGCATGCGCGCCGTGATCTTCATCCCGGAAGGCAAGATCGCCTACGGCAAGCTCGCCCAGGCGCTCGCCTACAACGGACGCACGCTTCAGATCCAGGGCAATTTCGACGACGCCATGGCGCTGGTCCAGGACGTCTGCCGCGAGCTTAACATCTATCTTCTGAACTCCATCAACCCGTACCGCATCGAAGGCCAGAAGGCGATCTGCATCGAAACGCTCCAGCAGCTCGACTGGCAGGTGCCCGACTGGTTCGTCATCCCCGGCGGCAACCTCGGCAACAACAGCGCGCTCGGCAAGGCGCTGATGGAGCTCCACGAGCTCGGCATCATCTCCAAGGTCCCGCGCATCGCCGTCATCCAGGCCGAAGGCGCCAACCCGCTCTACACCATGTGGAAGAACCACACCGAGTTCAAGCCCGTCAGGAACCCGGAGACCATCGCCACCGCCATCAAGATCGGCAACCCCGTCTCCTGGCCGAAGAGCATGCGCGCCGTCACCTGGAGCAACGGCGTGGTCGAACAGGTTACCGAACAGGAGATCATGGACGCCAAGGCGAAGCTCGACGCCGCCGGCATCGGCGCGGAACCCGCATCCTGCTGCTCGCTCGCGGGCGCGAAGAAACTCCGCGACAGCGGCGTGATCGCCCCCGACGAGAAGGTCGTCGGCATCCTCACCGGAAACATCCTGAAGGACCCGGACGCCGTCGTCGGCTATCACCAGGACACGCTCATGGACCACTACGGCATCCGCGGCACGTTCGCCAACAAGCCCGTCGTGATCCCCGCCACGCTCGACGCCGTCCGCAAGGCGCTCGGCGACTGAGTCTTTCCCCGGAAAACGGGCCCTCGTAAGCTCTCCCGCCAGACGGAGAGCTTTTTTGAAACGACAGAAAGGACGTTCCGCGCATGAAGAAGACATGGCCTTTTTTTCTGATCGTGCTGATCGTACTCGCGGTCTGCATCCTCCCGATCGGCGGGCGTCCGATGCTGACGCCGGACGAGACCCGCTATGCGGAAATCCCCCGGGAGATGATGCTCTCCGGGAATTACATCTCCCCGCGGCTGAACGGCGTCCGCTATTTTGAAAAACCGTCGTTCAGCTACTGGGCGTTTGCCGTGTCGTTCAAGCTCTTCGGCATGAACCGGTTCGCGCTCCGTCTGCCCTGCATGCTGGCGATGCTGGCGACCGCGGGGGCGGTCTTCCTGCTGATGAGGCGTTTTTACCGTGACTCCCGCCTTCCATTGCTCGGGGCGGCGGTTTTCGCGACCATGCCGTTCGTCTATGTGCTGGCGACGATCGCCGTCACGGACATGTTTCTGACGCTGTTCGTGACCGGGGCCTCCGTCAGCTTTTTCCTGGCGGCGCAGGACGATGCGGGACGGGGCAAACGCGTCCTGCTGCTTCTCCTCTGCGGCTTCTGCTGCGGACTCGCCTTCCTGAGCAAAGGGTTCCTGTCGGTCGCGCTCCCGGCGGCGGCATTGGTCCCGTACCTGATCTGGGACCGGAAATGGAAAAAGATGTTTGTCCTGCCGTGGATCCCGCTCGCCGCGATGCTGGTGACCATAACGCCGTGGGGGCTTGCGATTCACCGGCAGGAGCCGGACTTCTGGCACTATTTCTTCTTCGTGGAACATATCAACCGGTTCTTCGGGCAGGAAAAGGCGCAGCATGCCAGAAACTTCTTTTATTTCTTCCCGTTCCTGGCGTGCGCGCTCGCGGTCTGGCTGCTGATGATCCCGGATCTTTTCCGCGCGTGGCGGAGGCAGGTGAAGGATTCGCCGCTGCTGAAATTCTGTGTCTGCGGAGTGGCTTTCCCGTTCCTGATGCTTTCCTGCTCGAGCGGGAAGCTGCCGACGTACATCCTGCCGTGCATGCCGCCCGCGGCGGTTTTGATCGCGGCGGGACTGGAAAAGTTTTTCGTGGAGGAGCGGCGGGACAAGGCGTTCCATCTGACGCTGCTGGTCCTGGCGGCGCTTCTGCCGCTTACTCTGCTGCTGTGCACGGTCAATCTGCTGACGGGGTTCCCGGACATCCTGTTCATGAAGGAGGACTGGCCGCAGATCGTGCTGATCGCCGTGGTCTCGGCGCTGAGTCTGGCGGGCCTGTACCTGTCGTGGAAAGCGTCCGGCCGGTATGCGAAACTGTATCTGCTGCTGGCCGCGCTGCTTCCGGCGCTCTTCGCGTCGAATCTCGTGTTTCCCGTCCGGATGAAGGAATGGCAGGCGCCGAATCTGTTCCTGGCGGAGATCGCCGGGGAACTGCCGGCGGAAAACACCGTCATCGTGACCTATCGCCGTCCGTTCCAGGATGTCTGCTGGGCGCTCCGGACCACGGACGTGCGGATGCTGGTCAAACAGAACGAGATCTCCTACGGGATCAGCTATCCCGAGGAACAGTACCGGTTCATCCCGGATTTCCCGGCGCTGCAGGAGCTCTGCCGGGAGCAGAAGGCGAAAAACGGGCATGTCGCAGTGGTCACCCCGCTGTCGCGGCTGAACGTTTTCGAGGAATCCATGCCGCGGCCGGAACGCATCTGGAAAAGCTATCCGGGGCTGAAAACCGGCTACGCGGTCTTGCTGTATTGACGCTGGCGCGTGAACGTCCGGCGCATCCGCCGGAGCCGATCCTCGTTCGTGGGCGCTTCCCCGAAAACCTTTGCCCCGATCGCCGCCGGATCACGCCGCTTTTTTGAAACGCTTTACGGTTCCTGTTCCGGTTCGGATTCGGGCGGTTCGGCGGGACATGACACGGCATGCGGCCCGGACGCGGATCTCCGCGCGAGGGCGTCCTTGAGATCATACCAGATGAACTGGCACGCCACTTTGTAGCGTTTCATGCGCCGTGAAAACGTGTATTGTTCGCCTTCGTCGCCCGGCCCGGGGTCCAGTATGAAGAGGCTTGCGAACGCGGCTCCCGCGAGGGCGAAGCAAACGAGGATGAGCGTCGCGATCAGGAAAAAAAGGTTTCTCGCCGTGCGTTTTGCCCGTGCGGGGAGGGATGGTTCGCTGTTCTGCATGTTCAGGCGGGGACGCGGCGGTCAGGGGAAGAGTTTTTTGCCGCAGTGCGGGCAGTATTGCGGCGGCTCGAACGCATCGTCCGCCGGCGCGGCATGGGAATGGGGCGGGGGCGTTTTTCCGGCGGACGGCGCACAGCCTTCCCCGGCGGATTCCGCCCCCGGTTCATCCTGTTTGCCGGAGTGTTTCTCCAGCGTTTCCATGAATCCCGCGCTGAGGATGCTGGTCGGGACGGCGACCATGCCGATGCCGAGGATGGCGATGATTGCGCCGAGGAAGCGTCCGAGCGGTGTGATCGGGTAGATGTCGCCGTAGCCGACCGTGGTCAGGGTGGCGACCGCCCACCAGAGCCCGGAGAAGGCGTTCGCGAATTGGTCGGGCTGGGCGTCGTGTTCGGCGTAGTAGATCAGCAGCGAGGCGAGAATGAGGATCATGAAGACGAAGAAGACGGAGGCGACCATCTGCTGGGATTTGCTGCGGAAGACTTCGCCGATGGCGGCAAGCGCGTCGGAGTAGCGGTTGAGCTTGAAGACGCGGAGCAGCCGGACCAGGCGGAACACCCGGACGCCGACGAGGTTGTAGAGGTGAAGAAAAGGCAGGATGGCGGGCAGGATCGCGATGAGGTCGATGATCGCCATGGGCGAGGTGATGTAGCGGATGCGCGCCTGGACGGGGTCGAGCTCGGGATACAGCAGGTTCGCCGTCCAGATGCGGAGCGCGTATTCGATCACGAAGACGATGATGGAGACGAACTCGATGCGGATCAGGATCCGGAAGAGCCAGTCCGGGATGCTGAAGGTGCAGATGAAGACGGAGACGACGCTGAAGACGATCAGCGCCATGATCACGTCGTCGAAGATGCGGCTGGCGATGCGTTCGCGGCCGGAGGCGGCGGAGGACTGGATCACCTCGAACACGGTGCGCTTGACGCGCTGGTAAGGATTCATTTCGGAAAACTCCTGTCTGGAGAGGATGAACGGATGCAAGAGCCGGTGAAACAAAGTGTTTCAACTGGTACAATAGCATAAATAATCTGCTTTTCAAACGCCGGATGCGCGGAAAACCGGGACAACCATGCGAAAAAAGGGAAAAATATGGAAAAAAGAGGCGTGAGAATTGAATTTCCCGAAAAAACGCGTATATTTTATTCGAAAGGCGAAAGACAATGCCAATTCAACCGAAAGGACACCTGTCATCATGAAAAAACATTTGCTCGTGCTCGGATGCGCCGCGCTCGCCGCTTTCGGCGCCGCCTGCTCCTCCGATCCCGCTTTGAAAAGCGCCGTCATCACCCCGATGGAGGAACCGTCCGAACAGATCCAGCAGAGATTCGCCAACGAGATCCGCACGCTGAATGAGCTTGACATGAAGCAGGAAGTCCTGACGAACTGCAACGGCGTACTGCGGTACTGCCAGGGCGTGTACAATGAGGACGAGCCCGGCAAGTTCGCGATCCTGGTCTTCCTGCACGGCTTCGGCGAACGCGGCGAGGAGAACCTCGCGCAGCTCCGTCTCGCCGTGCCCGAGATCGTGAAGCAGATGCGCGAAGGCAAGCATAAAGTCATCGTGCTGGCTCCCGAATGCCCGGGCGACCAGGTCTGGGCCCCGCTCCACCGCGGCGGCGCCATGGGCGACCTCATGGAGGAACCCTATCAGGCGCTCGGCATGATCCCCGTCCTGATCGAAAAGAAGATCGAAGAGTTCAAGGCGGACAGGAAGCGCGTCTATGTGACCGGCCTCTCCATGGGCGGCTACGGCTGCTGGGACCTCCTCGCCCGTTACGGCACCGACATCTTCGCCGCCGGCATGCCCTGTTGCGGCGGCAGCGATCCGAACCGCGCCGAAAAGATGAGCGACCTGCCCGTCATGATCTTCCACGGCAGCGACGACACGACCGTCCCGCCCCAGCTCGCCCGCTGGATGTACATCACCATGCGGAAGACCGGCAACCGGAACGTCTTCCTGCGCGAATACTTCGGCGTCGGCCACAACTGCTGGGACAAAGCGTATTCCAGCAAGGACACCTGGGACTGGCTCTTCTCCCAGCGTCTCGGCCATCAGTCCGACGTTCATCCCGGCTACCAGCCCGTCGGCCCCGTCACCGCCTCCCAGTATGAAAAAGGTTTCGGCTTCAACGGCGGCCCCCGTCCGAAAGGATCCAAGCCCGGCGACGGTTTTATCTCCGCGTTCCCGAACGCCGAGGAACAGGCGAAACAGCGTGAATGGCAGGCGCTCGAATCCGTCGAGCCCGCCCCCGCCGAAGACGAAAAGCCCGCGGAATAATCGGGCGGACGGCCGGCAATCCGGGGAAGCCGCATCCTTCCCCGGTCGCTTCAGCGCCATGTAAGAGCGGAAGCCGCAGCAAGCTCCCGCTCTTTTCGTCATTCTGCATCCGCGAGAGGAACCGCCGTATCCGCCTCTCTTTCGGCAGTTGGCGGCAAAAAAAACGGAAAAATTCAAAAAAAAGAGAAAAATGCGCTAAGAAAACGCGCCGTTCCCCGTCCAATTTTTAAACAAGCGTTTTGATTTGATCCATAACCCTCTGTGATTTGAACGAATATGAGAATCCGCAAAAAAGACGATGACGACGTCACGCTCGAAATGTCGCCCCTGATCGACTGCGTCTTCCTCCTCCTGATCTTCTTTCTCGTCACCACCATGATGAAGAAGCTCGAAAAACAGATCCCGATCGAGGTCCCGGACCCCGCCGTGACCATCTCCGAACGCATGGACGCGCGCCGCGTGATCCTGGCGATCGGCAAGGACGGCAAGTATTATTCGGCGGACCGCCGCCTTCAGGACGGGCGCCCGGATTTCCGCGCCGTCCCGGACGTGGACAAGTTCGTGGAGAACCTGGGGCGGATGGCGCAGGGCGCGGGCGAGGAGATCAACGTGCGCCTTTACGCGGACCCCGACGTGGAGTTCCAGACCGTGATCGACATGCTCGACAAGCTCCAGATCAACCACCTGAACAAGGTCGACGTCCGCATGCGCGACTACCGCGAATCCCGGTTCTACATCCCCGGCACATCGGATTAAGAGAGGCATTGACATGAACAGCAAACGCAACATGCAGTCCGGCCGCACCACAGCCGTCATCTGGGGACTCACGCTCCTCTGCTACCTCGCCGCGTTCGTCGCCGCCTGGCAGCTCGATTTCATCCGCTACAGCCGGTATTCGCTGGAGGAGGCGCTGAAGCAGAAACAGGAAAACGAGGCGAAGCGCGAAGCCCACAAGAACGACCCCGAGAAGATCAAGAAGGAGGCCCCGCCCGCCGAACTCAAGAAGATACGCGACCGCGTCCAGAAGCGCAAGGAAAAGGAGATCCGCAAGAAACTGGAGGAGGTCGAGGAGACCCTTGAGAAGATGGAGGAGCGCAAGGAGGAGCTGAAGGAGATCTACTCCGAACTGCGCGACCCGGAGGAGGAGGCGTTCGAACGCCTGTTCGACATCGCCGAAAACCTGTCCAACGAATTCGACTACGTCGTGCCGTTCGCGGAGAACGCCCGCATCGCCGGGGAGATCCGCGAGGAGCTGAAACAGCATCCGGGCGACGACAAGGTCCCCGTTTTCCGCGGCCGCCTGGAGGCGATGAAGGCGAACAGCGAGAGATTCCGCGCGAACCCGTCCAGTTTCCTGGACTACGGCGTCGACTCCGCCACCGCCGAATGGCAGTCGCTCGAACTGGAGCGCATGATCGACTCCATCCTCAGCGGCGACCTTTCCGGCGCGTACGACATCGGCATCATGAACACCCCGCCGGAAATGCCGCCCGTCGACGCCACGCTCCAGCAGCTGAAGGACTTCATGGCGGCGAAGGAGGAGCAGCTCGACACGAAGTACGCCGAGCTGAACGCCTACCAGAACGCGATCCGGTCCATGGACTCGCTGAACAAGAACATGGACCAGACCTCCATGGAGCATTTCTCGCGCGACCTGGCGCAGAAGGACGGCGCAGCCGAGGACCCGCAGAAGATACTCGACGCCGCCGAAGAGGTGTTCCGCCTCACGCAGGAAGCCTACGAACAGGCGAAGAAGACCGCGGAGGACAGCCGGGAGCGCATCCGGAAGGCGGAGGAGGAACGCAAGAACCGTCCGCGCCGTCAGCGCACCCTCCCCAGGCCCGGCATCGTCGGGCCGGCGGTCGTCTATGACGACGACTACGATGATTATTACGATTTCGATTACGACGTCCCGTCCTTCGAGATCTATCTGGTGAACGAGGTCGACGAGAACGCGAAGCACACGATGGAGCAGGCGCGGCGCGCCTACGAGGCGATCAAAAAGGCGGTCGAAGCCAACGACGCCGACACCGCCAGGCAGGACCTGTCGTTCCTCCAGACCGCGTCCCGCGACATGCAGGGATTCGACCGCCAGCTGAAGGACACGGAGACGACCGTCCTGCGCAAGCTCCCGGACCTCTCGAACACCGCGTACATGGCCGCGCTGAACCACCGCAGCGAGATCAACTCGAAGCTGTCCGAGTGGATCTACAACACCGACCCGGAATTCGCCGAAATCCAGGACGCCGCGAAGGCGATGGACGCCGATGCCGAAAGCTTCCTCCTGAAGGCGCTGGACAATCGTTACAACGACGAATTCACCACCTTCGAGGCGGAGCAGTACCTCCGCAAACTCCTCGACGCCCTCAGGAACGACCGGCAGAACAACGAGTCGCAGAGCGCGGGCGGGCAGCAGGGCGGCCAGATGGGACAGAACGGCGAACAGGGCGGCCAGCAGGGCGGCGGCCAGGGCGGCGGCCAGTACATGACCAAGGAACAGCTCCTCCGCGCGCTCGAACAGATGACCGCGCTGCAGGACGCCGCCGATTCGCTTTCCTCCCGCGCGAACAGCCTCGCCCGCATGGCGGGCATCAATATGCCGCTCTCCGCCGAACGCCTCTTCTCCGCCATGCAGCAGCGCGCCATGCGCAACCGGCAGGGCGGCATGCAGGGGGGGCGCCAGGGGCAGGGCCAGGGCAGCCTCGCCGACATGATGCGCCAGCTCGGCCGGATGGGCCGGGAAGGCGTGGAACGCGCCGGGCAGCAGGGGCAGGGCCAGGGACAGGGCCAGAGCCAGGGGCAGGGACAAGGCAACGGCAACGGCTCCAGCTTCGGCAACAACCGCAACGCCTACGGCGGTGGCGGCATCGCGTTCCGCGGCGACTTCGACTTCGAATTCGGCGGCAACATCTACAGTCCGGTCGGCAATTCCGACAGCAAGCGCATCGCCTCCGAGCCCGCCGACTACGCCATCATCGCGGAGTCCGTCCCCGGACGCCGCGTCAGCCGCGACGCCGCCCGCCACGGGTTCGTCTTCATCGACTCCTGGTACGTGATCGGCCCGTGGGACGGCAAATACGACGGCAGCAGATACACGCACATCGCCGACCGCGTGAAGCGGGAGCCGGAGACCAGGATCGACCTCGACGCCGAGTACGACGGCAAGATCGACCCGGTCACGCAGAAGCCCATCCGCCTCCGCTGGCGCTACGTCCAGACCGACACCACCTGCATCCGCACGCCGGACAAGATGGACAACGCGATCTACTACGCCTACACCGACGTTCATTTCGAGGAGGACACCGACGTCCTCGCCATGATCGGCTCCGACGACGCCAGCGTGCTCTGGATCAACGGCGAACAGGTCTGGCTCGACGACGAGCTCAGCACCTGGGGCCTCCACGAAAACATCATCCACATCCATTTCCGCAAGGGCTGGAACAACATCCTCTTCTGCGTGGAAAACGGGCCCGACGAATGCCAGTTCTCGTTCGTCATGGTCCGCGAAGAGACCCCCGCCGCCGCGGAAGCCGCGAAGCGCGCCGCCGAACAGCGCCGCGGCGCGCAGCAGACGCCGTCCGCCCGCCCCGGCGCGGCCTCCGCTCCGAACACATCGGCTCCGACGCGCACGCGCCCCAGACTCCCCTGACGATTATCACAGAATATGAATCACATAAAACACTACGAAAGGTTCTCCATGAAACTTCCCAACCGTGCTTCGTTCCTCTCCGCCGCGGCGCTCTTCTGCCTCTCCGGTTCCCTCGCCGCCCAGAACGCCGCCGAAACCGCCGCGGACGCGCCCGCCGAAGAAATGACGATCGACTGGATCCAGGAGATCGTCAACGGCGGCATGACGTCCGCCGTGCTCCTGCTCCTCAGCGCCGCCGCCATCGGGTTCCTCGTCGAACGCCTCATCCGCATGCGCAAAAAATACCTCGCGCCCGCCTACTACGCCGACTTCTTCGCCGACGCCCTCGCGAAGCATGACGACGACGCGATCCGCAAGGAAGCCGAGGCGAAGCCCAGCATCCTCGCCGACGCCGGAGCCTACATCGTGGAGCATCGCGGCATGGACATCGTGCGCCTCCAGTCCGCCGTGGCGGACGCCGCCGCCCGCGCGATCGAACGCCACCGGCAGCGCAGCTATCCGCTGGCGATCATCGCCACGATGGCGCCGATGCTCGGACTGCTCGGCACCGTGATCGGCATGATCGAGGCGTTCTCCAAGGTCGCCATCCTCGGCGACACCGGCGACGCCGCGCTCCTCGCCGACTCCATCAGCAAGGCGCTCATCACCACCGACATCGGACTCGTGCTCGCCATCCCGTCCCTCGGCGCGTACCACTACCTGAAGCAGAAGCTCTCCATCGCCGAGCTCGCGATCGAGGAAGCCCTCGAAGCCATGTTCGCCGCGCTCGACGCGCAGAAGTAAAGAATCCCGGGACCGCCGCACATGCGCATCAGACGTTCATCGGAGGATAAGCTCGAGATCGGCATGTCTTCGCTGATCGACTGCGTGTTCCTGCTCCTCATCTTCTTCCTGATCACCACGGTCGCCAAGAAGGAGAACCGGGACATCGACATCGACCTGCCCGTCTCCACGTCCTCGCTCGACGTGCCGCCGGACAACGACACCATGGTCATCGGCGTCAACAAGGAGAAGATGCTGTTCTACAACGGCCGCCCGGTCACGATCTCCGAGCTGCACCAGATCCTGCTGGAGCTCTCCGAGGAAACACAGAACCGCCGCATCCGCATCGACTGCGACAAGGCGGTCGCGTTCAGCCGCGTCGTGGAGATCCTCGACCTCTGCTCCTTCCGCGGACTCCACAACGTCGCCGTCCGCACCTACGACGAGCAGTACAACACGCGGTAGCCGTTCGTTTTTCCTCTCCGCCGCATTCCGTCGTTTGTTCGGGCCGGAATGCGGCTTTTTTTTCTTCTGTCACGATAAAAACAGCATGGGCCGCCGCGAAAAAAAGACCTTTTCTGCCATCGCGAAAAAAATCTTTGTTTTAAAGATTTACGGCTTGCATTCCTCTTGCGGGGTGTTATAGTATTGATGAAAAATAGTATCAATCAATCATCCCGCACCACGAACGGAGGAAACCATGTCCTACTCCAGATACGACGTCCCCAATGAATCCGGCGCTGTCGTCAGCGGTCTGACCCTCAACTACGATTCCATGTACGTCAACGAAGGCGGCACGGCGGAAGCCACCACGCTGAACAGCGGCGGCTCCATGCAGCTCAATGGAGGCATAGCGAACAATACAATCGTGAACAGCTACGGCGCCATGTGCGTCTACACGAACGGCGTGGCGAACAGCACGACCGTGAACAGCGCCGGTTACATGACCGTTTATTACGGCTCCGCAAACGATACGGTCCTGAACGGAGGCGGAAGCATGTATTTCGAATCCGCCACGGGAAGCGGCGTCACCGTGAACAGCGGGGCTGATCTTTCGTTCTACGGCAGCAACAATGTCACCGGCATCGTGGAAAACGGCGGATGCGTCTATGTGGGCGGCAACGGGACCGTCACCTTCACGCCGAACACGTTTGCCGACCTCGACATCACGACGTCCTGCGAGGTCACGGTCCACTCCGGGACCACCGCGCTCCGGACGAGCATGAACGCCTCGGCGTCCATCGTCGTCTACCGCGGCGGGTCCGCGGTCGGCACGCTCATGAACGGCTACTGGGGCCGCATGTACGTCCTCGACAGCGGCACGGCGCTGGATACGGTCGTGAACGGATCGGGCAGCGTGTGGATCTCTTCCGGCGGCGCGGCAAGCAACACCACGGTGAACAGCGGGGGCCAGCTGGTGATAGATCACGGCGCAGGCGCGAACGGGGTCACGCTCGCTTCCCGCGGACGTCTGGTCGTCTACTCCAGCGCGACCGTGACCGGGATCGACGCGGAGGACGGCGCGGTTCTCTATGTCTATTTGACTCCCGGCACTGTCCTTTCCGGGACCAGCGGCGGCAAGGATATCTCCGTTTCCGACGGCAAGGCGGACGGCCTGACGGTCGAAAGCGGGGGATATCTTTATGTTTCCAACGGCACGACGGCGACGAACACGACCGTGAAAACGGGCGGAAGCATGTATATCCGCGGGACCGCGACCGGCATCATCGAGGACGGCGGCTATGTTTCCGCGGCATCCCCCGTCACGTTCACCCCGCACGAATTCAAGGGCGCGGTATTGGAGGGCGGGGCCAGTTCCGCCACGGCGCACGCCGGGACCACCGCGACCGACATCACGGTCAACGGCAGCGCCGTCCTGTTTGTCTATGACGGCGGCGTGGTGAACGGCGCGACGCTGAGCGGATGCAGCAAGAGCGACGAAGGCTTCACCAGGACCGCCTACATCGTCCTTTCCGCCGGGGCGACCGCGAGCGGCGTCATCACCGCGAACGAACTCGGGCGCGTCCGCGTCGAGGCAGGCGCGACGGTGGCGGATGGCGCGACGCTGGTCGAGAACGGCGGCGGCTTCGAGCTGCCCGACGGCGTGGAACCCACGTTCCAGGCCAACGCGTTCGGCAACCGGGAACTCATGGGATACGTCACGGTCCACTCCGGGACCACCGCGACCGACGTCTCCGTCGTCAGCAGCAACGGCGCGTTCCACCTGTACAAGGGCGGCTCGGCGTACAATATTGCCCTGGGGTCGTCCTATTACGACAACTGCTCCGGCTTCATCCACAGCGGCGCCGTGGCGAGCGGCCTGAGCGGGAGAGCCTGGACGGTCGAAGGCGGCGCGGTCGTCTACGACCTGAACGGCGGCGGCAGCATCGCCGGCACGGTAAGCGGCGCGAATGTAACGGGACCCGTGACGATCCTCAACGGCGGCAGAATGGTCTCCGCCATTGCGCCCTATATCGACGGCATGGGGTACGGGATATTCGTCCAAAACGGCGGCACGCTGGAGAAATCGGTCTTCAACGGCGGCTATGGATATGTCTCTGCCGGCGGAACCGTGACAGACCTGACCGTAACGACCGGCGTTCTCTATGTTTCCGCCGGAGCGACCGTCACCGGCCTCAACTTCAGCAGCGGCTCTCTTAACGTCTTCGGAGGTTCCGTGACCGGTCTTGTTCTTGCCGGAGAACAGGCATATTTGTATCTCCGGGTCGATCCCACGACCGACGCTTTCGTCTCCGGCAAGATGGCGGACGGCACCGACATCCTGCTGAAGGACGGCAGGTTCGAGCATTTCAGCGCGAACTCGATCGGCCTCGGCATCGTGAACGGCGGCGTGGCGGACGACATCGCGTTCGTGCAGGGCGGTGTCCATGTTTCCGCCGGCGGCACGGCGACCAACCTCGATGTTTCCAGCGGGGGCTCGGTCTTTGTCTCCGCCGGCGGCACGCTGTCCGGCGCGACGTTCCACGGCGTCAAAGATAAATACGGAAACTATTATTCCTCCGCCGGAGCCTTGCTCGGCATTGAAGGCGGCGAGGCGACCGGCATCAAGCTCGAAGGCGGAAGGGTTTCCATGACTTCCGGAACGCTTCAGGACGTCGATGTGAACGGCGGATATATGTGGCTGTACGGCGGGACCGCGAAAGACGCCGTCGTGAGCAGCGGCGGGAGCGTCGTCGCCGGATATACCTGTTCGCTCGAAAACGTCAAGCTCGCGAACCTCGGCTACATGAGCCTGGGCGAAGGCGCGAAGGCGACCGGGACCGTGCTCAGCGCGGTACAGGTGGTCAGCACTTACGGAGACCGTTCATGGACCGAAGACCACGGCGGTTATCTCAATGTTTCCTACGGCGGCGTCGCTTCGGACACCACGGTCGGAAGCGGATGTCAGTTCTGGGTTTACTACGGCGGATCCGCGTCGGGCGTCACCGTGAACGGCGGCGGTTACATGCGCCTTGACGGGTATGGGCGCGACTACTACGGCTACTATCCGCTCAGCTGGGGTATCGCGGACGACGTGACCGTGCAGAGCGGCGGCTCGGTCCACATCGGCGGCGGAGCCTCCGCCACGAACCTCAAAATGGAAGACGGCGCAAAGGCGACGATATCCCTTGTCTCCTCCGCCGGGCTTGAGGGGACCCTTGTTCAGGGGACCTATGCGGGCAGCGCGTTCGAGGTCGCGGACGGTCACATGACCGACTTCGGCGCACTGGAAAAAGGCTTTGTGATCGCCGTCTTCTCCGGCGGCGTCCTGTCCGCGGTCAAAGAGACGCGGATCGTCAGCGGCGCAAGCCTCGAGATCGAATCCGGCGGCGTCGTTCTGGGCGCGGATAGATTCACGGTCGAACAGGGCGGCCGCCTTTACCTCGGCGGGGGAGAGTATTCCGGAAAGATCAAAGAAAACGGCGGTTATGTCGGCGTTTACAATTCCGGCTACGGAGACGGAACTCCGATTGAGTTTGAGGCGAACACCTTCACCGGCCTGACGCTATCGGGCTGCCAGAGCGCCACGGTCCACTCCGGCACGGTCGCGAGCAAGACCAAACTCCTGGTCGATTACACGGATCCGCATACCTCCGGTTACTACGACGCATATATGGCAGTCTACAACGGCGGCCTTGCGTATGACACCGACGTCGCGGGCGGTTACCTTAGGGTCTACAGCGGCGGCTCCGTGTCCCGCACGGTCGTGCATTCGAGAGGATGCCTGTATCTCGAATCGGCCGGAGCGTTCGCGGGCGATGTGACGCTGGAAGACGCCGCCGAAATGTCGGTCTGGAACATCGGCGCATCGGCGTCCGGCGTCACGATGAAGGGGGATTCCGTCGGCATGACCCTCGGGAGCAGCGCGACGGTGTCCTCGACGGTGGTATCCGGCGGCAGCCTGCTTCTCTATTATGGCGCCTCGGCGTTCCAGACGGATCTCAAAGGCGGCAGCATGACGGTCGGGAGCGAAGCGCTGGCGTCCTCGGCGTCCGTCGGCGACGGCGCGGGCATGACCGTGAGCAGCGGCGGCACAGCCGTCGACGTCACCGTCGCCAAAGGCGGAAAGCTTCTCGTCGAAGGCAGCGGATTCGTTTCCGGTCTGACGTCGGTCGGCGGCGAAGTCACGGTCGGCTACAGCGCCACGCTGACCGGGGAAACGCAGGTCGCGGACGGCGCAAAAGTCGTGGTGTCCGGCTACAGGGCGTTCCTGGACGGGCAGGCAACGGTCTTCGGCGGCGGCACGGTGTCCGTCGAGTCCGGCGGCACGATCGCGGCGGCGATCACGGTCAAGAACGGCGCGGAGATCACAGTCGGGACGGACGGCTGGCTCACGGGACAGCTCACCGTCGAAACCGGCGCGACCGTCGCGATGGCGGAGGGGTCCGTTTTCAGTTTCGACATCTCCGGCATCTCCGAGCCTTCGGACAAGCCGCTTCTGAACGACTATTCCGCCCTCTCCGGCACGCCGGAGATCGCCATCACGGTGTCGGCTGACGGCCAGCCGCATGGAACATATATCCTCGCGGACAACGCCGCGGGATTCAACAAGACGGTCACGGTTTATTATGACTATTCCGAAAGCCGTTATAAATGGGGCGAGCTCTCGCTCGATTCCGGTCCCGTCCAGTTCGGCGAAGACTTCTACACGCTCACGCTTTCGGAGGAAAACCAGCTCGTCCTGACCGTCGGCGACTACATCGCGGACAACGGTCCGGACAAAGGCTGGAACAACGTGGACAAGCTCTGGGACAAGAAGGCGAAGAAGCCGGTCGACGGCGGTATCTATGATTCCGACGCGACCCCGCTCTACGCCGGCACGCCCATCCTGCTCGACAAGCCGCTGACGGTCAATCAGTCGTTTGACGAGCACGACGGCAAGACCATCACGTACAGCAACTTCGTCGGAAAGATCACCGGCAAGGGATTCGACCCGGACACCGACGACTCCGACTGCGGCAAGTTCGAGCTGACCACGGGCGCGCGCCTGAGCTTCAACGTCACGGCAAGGGCCGCCGGGAATTTCGTGATCTACCAGATCACGGAAACGCCCGACAAGAAGGAACCCCTCAACCCCGCCAAGATGAAGTATTCGCTGAAGAAGGTCCAGACGACCTCGATCTCGGTGAAGAAGAATACCACGTACTCCGCCGTTTCGACGAAGGCGGTCTACCTCGAAGCCGGGACGTATTTCTTCTCCATGGAGGCCAAGATCGACAAGAAGAAGGATACGGAAGGCTTCTACAACGTCGAGCTCAACTACAGCGACGACCCGAAGAAGCCCGGCACCAAGTTCTATTCCGCCGGCGACGACGGCTGGAACAACTACCTGTACGACTCGAAGACGAAGACGCTGAATCCGTACAGCGGCTCTTTCCGCACGCTGTCGCCCGGAACCGGCACGTACAACGTCCAGCTGGACAGCTCGTCCTATTATTACGACAGCAAAACGGGAAGGTCATGGCGCAACTTCGTCGGGTTCGGCGACAAGACCGACTTCGCGCGGCTCAATCCCGCCAGCCCGGTGAAGCTGAACTTCACCGTGAGCGCCACGGATGCGTCGACGTTCACCGTTTGGAGCCTCACTGCCAAGGGCAAGGACCAAAAGACCGGAAACACCCTGTACACGATGAAGGCGCTCAAGACGATCAAGCTGAAGAAGGGCGACGACGGACTGTATTCCGCCCCGGAAAACGAACTCCTGCTCGACCGCCTCTCCAGTTCCGAGGATTCGAACGTCGGCTACTACGTCTCCATGCAGTCCACGAGCTCGAACAAGGACGCCGAGGCGTACTACGACGCGAGCGTCGTCAGCTATGCGTTCGGATACGCCGACAACGGCGACAACCAATATCTGTACGACAAGAAGGCGGACCCGGCACACTATAACCCGTCCCTGTACTCCAACAGGATCGTCGCCGGAGCCGGAGCCGGAAAGCTCCGCCTGGAGACGGGCGGCAGCCTCGGCGTTTCGAGATTGGCCGGGGAGGAATACGAAACCTACGACAACTTCGTCGGATTCGGCGACGAATGGGACTATGCGGAGATCGAGCTGACTTCGGCGGGGACCTGCACGTTCACGTTCGACGCATACTGCGAAGGCACGGTCGCGAATGCCAGCCCGGCACTGAAGTTCGCGGTCTACAGCCTCACGCGCGTCGTCAAGGGCGAAACGGTCACGTGGAAACAGAAGACGCTGGCTTCGCAGACGATCGAGGTCAAGGACAAATACGTCTCCGGCGAGCCGCTCAAGAAGGCGCTCGCGATCACGGAAGCCACCTCCGACGACGTCAGGTACTTCGTCTCCATGCAGTCCGCCGGCGCGGCGAAGGGCGCGGAAGTGTTCTACAACGTCTCGCTCGGATTGACCCCGCCTGCCGAAGCCTCCGCGCTCGCCATGCCGGACTATTCCGGCTTCGGGCAGGAGGATGTCCTCGCCGAAGCGGCGCCCGTTTCGCCGATGCGGTATGACGGCGAGTACGGCGGGATCGCCGGACTGCTGGCGTAAGGCTGCGGGAACCGACCATCAACGACCCGGCTTCCCGGAGACATGTCCGGGGGCCGGAAAGGAGTCTGGATATGCTGAAAGCCGGTTTGATCGGATGCGGAAACATCAGCGGCGCGTATCTGCGCAACAAGGATGCGTTTTCGCACCTCCGCATCGTGAAATGCGCGAGCAGGCGGTACGAATCCGCCCGCGCGGCCGCGGAAGAAATCGGGCTGCAGGCGGTCTCCGTCGAGGAGCTGCTCCGCGACCCCGGAATCGACATGGTCCTCAACCTGACCACGCCGGACGCCCACGCGGAGATCAATCTGCGCGCGCTGGAGGCGGGAAAGCACGTCTATGCCGAAAAACCGTTCGCGATCACGCGCGAAGACGGCAGGCGGGTCCTGAGGCTGGCGGCGGAGAAAGGGCTGCGCGTCGGATGCGCCCCGGACACCTTCCTCGGCGGCGGACACCAGACCTGCCGCAGGCTCGTCGACAGCGGCGCGGTCGGGAAGATCGCGGGCGGCTGCGCCGTCATGGCGTACCGCGGCCCGGAATCCTGGCATCCCAACTCCGGGTTTTATTACAGGAAAGGCGGCGGCCCGCTGATGGACATGGGGCCGTACTACATCACCGCGCTGGTGAACCTGCTCGGCCCGGTGAAACGGGTCGCCGGGTTCGGAAGCCGCGCAACGGATCTGCGGCTGGGGAGCGGCCCCAATCAGGGCAACGCCTACCCGGTGGAAGTCGACACCCACGTCGCCGCCGTGCTGGAATTCGGTTCCGGCGCGCTGGTCAACCTCACCATGAGCTTCGACGTCTTCCGCCTGAGCGGCCAGATGGAGAACTGCATCGAACTGTGGGGGCTCGACGGCGCGCTCCATGCGCCCGACCCCAACTTTTTCTCCGGCGAGGTCCGGTTCGCGAACGCCGGATCGGGTTCCGGCTGGGAGACCGCCGAAAACACGTTCCTCTACAACGAGAACATGCGCCTGATCGGGCTGGCGGACATGGCGGCGGGGATCGAACTGGGGCGTCCGCACCGCTGCAGCGGAGAGCTGGCGTACCATGTGACCGACGTGATGTGGTCCATCCTCGAATCGGCGGAAACACGGCGGTACGTCGAGCTTGAAAGCACGTGCGCCCGTCCGGCTCCCCTGCGCGAGGGGCTTGCCCCGGGCGAACTGGATTGAACGCGCGGCGGACGGAGAAAACCGATGGCCGGTTCGGGCATCCGTTCCCCGATCCCGTCCGCATTCGGGGATGAAATGGCTTTTTTTGCAAAAAACGGGCTTTCCCGCTAAGATTTCGGGCGGGCGGGGAGACTAATCATACGGAAACAAACTTAACGCCCCGCGCCGGAACGGGCGCGGGAACCCCGCAAAACAGGAGCCCCGCCTTATGGTCCAGACAAAGATACAGAATAACGGATTCCCCGTGAAAGCCGCCATCGTCATCGTTCTGCTTCTCACGATCCTGCCGCTTCTCCTTTTCATCCTCGTCCAGTTCGCGCCTCCGGTCGGAAGCGCGCCGTCCGCCGGACCGTCGGCGTCCGCCGAACCCGCGTCCGGGCGCTCCGCCGCCGCGGAACGCCGCGCGCAGCGTGCGGAGAACCGCGCGGCGCGGCAGGAAGCGAAGACGACGCACACGGCGACCGTCCCGCACGGCATGGCGCCCGATCCGCTCGACATGGCGCCCGATCCGGGCCCGGCGGAATTCGGTCCCCCGGAGGACATCTCCGTCGTCGGAGTCGGGGCGGTCGTCCCGAACGCGCCGAGAGGGAAACGTGCGACGCCGTACCCGCCCGGCGAGGTCCCCGGCGATTCCGGCATCGTGCCCCATTACGCAGGCTCGCCGGACGACCCGGTCGGCGCGCCGCCTCCGCCTCCTCCGGCTCCGGAAGACGATCTCTGGGGCGGACGCCCCGCGGCCCCGATCCCTCCCGCCAACATGCAGGGCATCGGCGGGGTGAGGCGCATTGACCCCAACGATCCGTTTTTTCAGCAGGACATCCCGAATCCGTTCAACCGCTGAGGCGGAAGGGTAGAATCCCTTTTCCCCCGGCGGGCCCTCAGTATTCCCTGTTTTTCATGACCCGCAGGCTGAGGGCGAACAGCACGGCGCATGCGATTGCCGCGATCGCATAGATGCCCGCGACGATGAACCAGTCGCTCTTCATCCATTCGGGCAGCTGCCCGGCAACCCGCGTTCCGTCGAGCGGGCCGACGATCTTCACGAACACCGCCGACAGGACGAACAGGCATCCGTACAGCAGGAGCGTGACGAGCCTGCTCCGTTCGATGCCGAATTTCATCTGGACCAGCAGGACCGACAGGATCAGGACCAGCGTCGCCGGGAAATATGCCGGCAGATACACGAGGCTGTCCCGGAACGCATCCATTTTTCCGGTCGTCGCGCACGCGGCGAAAAACAGCGCGGTCCCGGCCGCCAGCCCGGCGAGGTCGCACAGGACGCAGAAGAGATATTTCTCCTTCACGTAAGTCCCGGCGTCGACCGGCAGCGAGAACAGGAACGGGAAACCGTTGTCGTGTTCGTCGAACGCGTACGTGGAGAGCCCCAGGATCCCCGCCAGCCCGGCCGCGTACGCGACGACGAAACTGCCGTCCGAGGTGAACGCGATCATCGCGCAGACCACCAGCAGGATGAGGAGCTGCTGTTTCCGTTTCAGGACCAGTCGGAAGTCTTTGACCAGCAGACCTTTCATTCTTCCGTCCCCCCTCCCAGCAGCAGGATCAGGTCGTCGATGCCCGCCGGTTTCACCTTGAGCTCGGGGTAGTTCCGTTCGAAAAACTCCCTGCTGTTCGTGACGCAGGCGTACCCGAACGTTTCCTTTTTGAACCCGGAAATGTACTGCCTGCCGATCGAGTCGAAGAGCTCGAACGGGATCTGGACGGTCCCGTAGCGGCTCCCGATCCCGCTGTCCGTTTCGTGCAGCACGATCCTCCCCCCGGAAAAGAGGTAGAACTCGTCGCAGAGCCCCTCCAGGTCGGTCGAGATGTGCGAGGAGATGAGGACGGTGCAGTCATGGGACCCGGCGTATTCCTTCAGGAATCCGATGATCTCGCTGCGCGCCTCGACGTCGAGTCCGGCGGTGGGTTCGTCCAGGATCAGCAGCGAGGCATTGTGCGTGACGGCCGCCAGGACCTTGACCTTTTCCTTCATCCCGGTGGAAAACTCCTTCAGCGGCTTGCCGGACGGCAGATTCAGCCTGCCGCACATTTCGCGGAAAAACGGTTCGTCGAAATCCCGGTACATCGCCCGCAGGATCGCGACGACGTCCTCCACGGTGAACAGCGGCGAGAACATGGAGTCGGACAGCGACACCCCGATCTTTTCCCTGTCCCGCGGCGTGAGGTCCTTCGACTCCCTGCCGAAGACCCGGACGCTTCCGGACGTCGGCCTGACGAGCCCGAGGATCGCCTTGATCGCCGTGCTTTTTCCGCAGCCGTTTTTGCCGATGATCCCGACTACGCGGCTGTCCGGGATGCTCATGGAGATCTCCAGGCGGAAATCCCTGTATTGTTTCACAAAATTCTCGAATTCGATCATGGGGCCGCCGTGTTGTTCCGGATGCTTCGTCCTGTTTCCTTCCGTGCGTTCCGCCCCGTTTCCGTTCGCGGATGACGAGGGGGGGACACGCATGTTTTTCGTTCGAATAATATATCACGGGAAGCGTGTTTTTCAAACGCATTCCGCCCCGGATGGACTTTTCGCCTTGAAAAACGGGCCGATGCCTGCTATATTATTCAGTATTTTCCCGGACAGAAACCGTTGCGGAAGATCGTTTTTTTCTGTCCGCCGCCATGTCGAGATTTCAACCGTTTTGAGAGGCCGTCCATGACCGCCGTACTGGTTTTCTGTATTCTGTCGCTGTTCCTGACGCTGGGAAAGGTCCTGCGCGTCTTCATCCCGATCCTGCAGAGGCTTTATCTCCCCAGCTCCATCATCGGCGGCGCGGTCGCCCTCATCGTCTTCAAATGCTTCCCGTCCCTGATCCCGGAGGACGCTTTTTCCGCCATGGGCAAGCTGCCGGGCTTCCTCATCAACGTGGTCTTCGCCGCGCTCTTCCTCGGCGTGAGGTCTCCGAAGCTTACCAAAATGATCGCGGTCGCGTTCCCGCAGCTCTGTTTCGGGCAGTTCATCGGCTGGGGGCAGTATGTCCTGGGGCTGGGGCTGACCGGGTTCGTGCTGATGCCGCTCTTCGGTCTTTCGCCCGCCTTCGGCAACCTGCTGGAGATCGGGTTCGAGGGCGGACACGGCACGGTCGGCGGCATGGCGTCCGTGTTCGAGACGTACGACTGGAGCGACGGCATCGCGCTGGGGTACACCGTGGCGACGGTCGGCATGATCATCGCGATCATCGTCGGCATGGTGCTGGTCAACTGGGCGAACCGGCGGGGGCACGTCCACGATTTCATGCCGATGGAGGAGATGGACCGGCTGCACCTGAGGGGCATTTACCGCCGCCGGGAACAGCCCTCCGCGGGGCGCCAGACGGTGCTGTGCGATTCCATCGACTCGCTGGCGTGGCACTGCGCGCTGATCGGCGTGGCGGTGGCGATCGGCTACGCGATCCTCTTCGGGTGCCGCCATCTGGAAACCGCTCTTTTCCCGGAGGCATCCATCCGCATCTTCTCCGGGTTCCCGCTCTTCCCGCTGTGCATGATCGGCGGCCTCATCATCCAGCATGTGTTCCAGCGGCTCCGCATCGCGGCCCTGATCGACGGCGACCAGATGAAGCGCATTTCCGGGGCGTCGCTGGATTTCCTGGTGGTCTCCGCGATCGCCACGATCCGCATCGAGGTCGTGCTGCAGAACTGGCTGCCGCTGCTCATCCTGGTGACTTCGGGCGCGCTGCTGTCGGTCCTGATGGTGCTTTTCGTCGCGCCGCGCCTCTTCCGCGACGCCTGGTTCGAACGCGCCATCGCCGATTTCGGGCAGTCCCTCGGCGTGACCGCGACCGGGCTCCTGCTGCTTCGCACCGTGGACCCGGAGAACAAGACCGAGGCGACCGCGGCGTTCGGCTACAAACAGCTGCTCCACGAACCCTTCATGGGCGGCGGCATGGTGACCGCGCTGGCGCTGACGCTGGTCTTCACGGTCGGCTGGCTTCCGGTCTTCATCGTGTCGGCGGCCTTCTTCGTCTTCTGGGGCATCCTGATCGGCGCGATCATCCTCCGCAACCGGAAACGGTAGCGCGGGCGGCCGTCCATGCCAGCGAACCCGGTCCCGAAAAACGCCGTTCTCACGGGCTGCCTCTGCGCCGCCTGCTGCGAGATCCTGCACGGCATGAGCTATGCGTTCACCAAGCACTCGACGGGCGTGGCGGGCGTCTTCTTTGTCCTGGGGTGGCGTTTCCTGCTCGCCGCCGCCGTGATGACCCTGGGCATCGCAGCCGGGCTCATCAAGGTCCGTTTCCGGGGCAAGCCGCTGAAACCGCTTCTGCATGTCGTGCTGCTCTGCCCCTGCGTCTATTTCCTCGGCGAGACGCTCGGCATCAGCCGGACCACGTCCACGGAGTGCGGCATCTTCGTCGCCTGCATCCCGGTCATCTCCCTGATCGCCTCGGCGGCGATCCTGAAAAACCGTCCGTCCCGGCTTCAGGTCGTCGGGATCGTGACGACCCTGGCCGGCATGGTGACCTGCGTCGCCGCGGCGGGCATGACGTCCAGCCTGTCCGTGCCGGGATACCTCTTCCTGTCCGTGGCAGTGATCTCGTATTCGCTGTTTTTCGTCTGCGTCGACAAGGCGTCCGCCTATACCGGCGCGGAACTCGCCTACGCCATGCAGATCGCGGGCGCCGTGCTGTTCACCGCGCTTGCCGTGCTCGAAGCCGTCCGCAAGGGCTGCCTCGGCGACCTCGTTTGCCTGCCGTTCCGCGATACGTCGTTTCTTATCTCCGTCCTCTACCTCGGGATCGGATGCTCCGTCTTCGCGTTCTGGCTTTCCGCCGTAGCGGTCGAGAGACTCGGCGTGAACCGGGCGGCGTCCTTCATCGGCGTCGCCACGCTGGTCTCCGTCCTGACCGGCACGCTGATGCTCCGGGAGCCGCTCACGCTCATGCAGATCGCCGGCGCGGTCCTGATCGTCCTCGGCGTGTACATGGCGAACGCCGTCCGAGGCAAATCCGAATAACCCGAACAGGAGTCGAACCTATGAAACAGAAAATCGTCCGTCCGTTTTTCCGCCTGATCCTATTCGCCGCCGTGCTGTTTTTCGCGGGATGCCGCGGAGCCCGGCCGGACGCGGACGCGCTTCAGTCCATCCGGGCGCGGGGCGTCCTGCGCGTCGGCTCGACCGGCGACTACTGCCCGATGTCGTACCTGAACCCCGAAACGCGCGTCTACGAGGGATTCGACGCCGCGCTGGCGGAGGACCTGGCGGCAAGCCTCGGCGTGGAGATCGAGTATGTCCCGACCGCGTGGCCCACGCTGATGCGGGATACCCTCGACGGCAAATTCGATCTCGCCCTCTGCGGCATCACCATCACGGAGGCAAGAAAACGGCAGGCGCTGATGTCCGACGGCTACCTGGAAAACGGCAAGACGGTCCTCTGCCGCGCGGAGGACGCCGGGAAATACACTTCGCTCGCCGCGGTCAACCGCCCGGACGTGCGCGTCATGGAAAACCCCGGCGGCCTCAACGAAAAGTTCGCCCGGGAAAACCTCCCCGACGCCGCGCTGACGATCCATCCGGTCAACGAGGAGATCCCCGCGCTGGTCGCCTCCGGGAAAGCCGACGTGATGATCACCGAGGTCATGGAGGCGGCGTATTATTCAGGGAAGGACCCGCGGCTTGCCGCGCCGCTGCTGGGCCGTCCGTTTACCCGGGGACAGCTCGGCGCGCTGCTCCCGCCCGGCAGCGAGGCGCTCCTGCGGCATGTCAACGGCTTCCTCGAAACCGAACGCGCGAGCGGACGGCTGGACGAGCTGAGCGCGGTGTATCTGCATCTCGGCGCCGCGGCGGGCAGTCCCCGTCCTGAAAACGGCGGACAGACGGAACGGCAGGTCCCGCGCAGAGCCCCGGCCCCCGCCTGGATCCCGGTCCCGGCGATGCCCTGACGGAACCCGGGCGCGGCGGACCGAAAGCCTCGAAAAAGGCAGGGAAAACGGCTTGAAAGACGGCGCGAAGAAATCCCGCCATCCGGCAGGCGGACCACCTGACGAACCCGGAAGATACGTGGCTCAGGCGGGAAATTCGCTCTTCATGAACTCGGCGAGGGCGTCGCGCCAGTCGGGCATCGGGGGAAGCCCGGCGAGGCGGAGCATCATCTTGTCGAGGCGGGAGTTTTTCGGACGCGGCGCGGGACGCGGGAATTCGTCGGTCGTGCACGGGGAGACCGCCTGATCCTTTCCGGCGAGACGGAATATCTCCTGCGCGAACTCGAACCAGGTGGCCTCGCCCTCGCAGGTCAGGTGGAACGTGCCGGCGAGCTCCGGTTTCGCGAGGATGTTGCGGAGCTGACGCGCCACGGCGGCGGTCGAGGTCGGGTTGCCGTGCTGGTCCGCCACGACTTTCAGCACCGGGCGCGTGCCGTCCGCCAGCGACATCATGGCGTGGACGAAGCTCGGCCCGCCGTGTCCGTACAGCCAGGAGATGCGGCAGATCACGTGGTTCGGGCAAAGCGTCCGCACGGCTTCCTCGCCCGCGAACTTGCTTTTCCCGTAGACGGTATTGCCGCCGGTCGCCCGGTCGAATTCGTTGTACGGGCGGCCGGAATCGCCGTCGAAGACATAGTCCGTGGAAATCGCGATCAGGCGCACGCCGTGGCGGTGGCAGGCGGCGGCGACGTTCGCCGTGCCGAACGCGTTCAGCTTGTACGCGAATTCGGTTTCCATCTCGCACTTGTCGACCGCGGTCATGGCGGCGCAATGGATTACGGCGTCGGGCTTGTTTTGAGCTAAAAAGCGGTCGAAACCGGCGGCGTCGGTGATGTCGGCCTCGGGCAGGTCGGCGATCACGAGCTCGCAGTCCTTGAACTCGTTCTGCAGGGTGCGGCCGAGCATGCCCTTTCCGCCAGTGACGAGGAGCTTCATTGCGCTTCCTCCCACGGGGCAATATCAGCGAACGCGGGATGCGTTTTGTCCTTTTCGGAAACGAGGATCTGTCCGGGGGCGAGCCGCCAGTCGATGGCGAGGTCCGGGTCGTCGAACATGATGCCGCGTTCGGAGGATTTCACGTAGACGTTGTCGCATTTGTACACGAAAACTGCCTCGTCGCTGAGCACGGCGAATCCGTGCGCGAATCCGCGCGGGATATAGAGCATGCGCTTGTTTTCGGCGGAGAGCTCCACGGAAACATGTTTGCCGTAGGTGGGCGAGCCTTTGCGGATGTCGACGACCACGTCCAGCACGGAGCCGGAGACGGCGCGCGCGATTTTCGCCTGCGTGTACGGCGCTGCCTGGTAATGCAGCCCCCGGAGCACGCCGAAGCACGATTTCGATTCGTTGTCCTGCACCCAGGTGTTCGTGATCCCGGCCGCCTCGAAAACGGGCCGGTTCCACGATTCGAAGAAATAGCCGCGGGCGTCGCCGAAGACTTTCGGTTCCAGGATGAGTACGCCGGAGATACCGGTTTCGATGATGTTCATTCTTCGATCAACCTCAGCAGATATTGTCCGTATTCGGTTTTGAGCATGTCTTTCACGCTCTCGCGGATGTCGTCCTTCGTCATCCAGCCGTTTTCGTAGGCGATCTCCTGCAGGCAGGCGATCTGGAGTCCCTGGCGGGTCTCGACCGTGCGGATGAAGTTGGCGGCGTCGAGCATGGAGTCGTGCGTGCCAGTGTCGAGCCATGCGTAGCCGCGCTTGAAGATCTGGACGTGGAGCTGTCCGCGCCGGAGATATTCGTTGTTGACGGCGGTGATCTCAAGCTCGCCGCGGGCGGAGGGCCTGATGCCCTTCGCGATGTTCACGACGTCGTTGTCGTAGAAATACAGCCCGGTCACGGCGTAGTTCGATTTCGGCTTGGCGGGTTTCTCCTCGATAGAGACCGCCCTGCCTTCGGCGTCGAACTCGACGACGCCGAAGCGTTCCGGGTCGCAGACATGGTAGCCGAACACGGTGGCGCCGGTCTCGCGGTTTGCGGCCTCGTGCAGGAAGAAGCGGAGCCCCGCGCCGTAGAAGATGTTGTCGCCGAGCACGAGCGCCACGCGGTCGCTGCCGATGAACTCCTCGCCGATCAGGAACGCCTGCGCGAGCCCTTCGGGTTTCGGCTGGACGGCGTAGGTGAAGTTCACGCCGAAACGGGAACCGTCGCCCAGCAGGCGTTTGAAGCTCGGCTGGTCTTCGGGCGTGGTGATGATCAGGATGTCGCGGATGCGCGCCAGCATGAGCACGCTGATCGGGTAGTAGACCATCGGTTTGTCATACACGCCGAGGAGCTGTTTGGACACTCCGCGGGTGATCGGGTGAAGGCGCGTTCCCGCGCCGCCTGCCAGTACGATGCCTTTCATGCGTCAGTCTCCTGTTCCGAGGCGTTCCATTTTGTACGAGCCGCTGAGCACGTGCGCGCACCAGTCATCCTTGTGTTCGAGGTACCACAGCACGGTCTTGCGGATGCCGCTTTCGAACGTTTCCTGCGGCTTCCAGCCCAGCTCGCGCGCGATCTTCGAGGGGTCGATGGCGTAGCGCAGATCGTGGCCGGGGCGGTCCTTCACGTGAACGATCTGTTCCGCGTAGGACTTGCCGTCGGCGCGCGGCCTGAGCTCGTCGAGCAGCGCGCAAATGGTCTTCACGACCTCGATGTTCTTCTTTTCGTTGTGCCCGCCGATGTTGTACGTTTCGCCGGGGACGCCCTTCGTGGCGACCAGATACAGCGCGCGGGCGTGGTCCTCGACGTACAGCCAGTCGCGGATCTGCAGCCCTTCGCCGTACACAGGGAGCTCCTTGCCGTCCAGCGCGTGCAGGATGACGAGCGGGATGAGCTTCTCCGGGAAGTGGTACGGACCGTAGTTGTTCGAGCAGTTCGTGACCACGGTCGGCAGCCCGAAGGTGCGTTTCCACGCACGGACCAGATGGTCGCTTGACGCCTTGCTCGCGCTGTAGGGCGAACTCGGCGCGTAGGGCGTCGTCTCGCGGAAGAAATCCTCCGGCCCGTTCAGGTCGCCGTAGACCTCATCCGTAGAGATGTGGTGAAACTTGAACTTGCTTTTCGCCTCGTCGTCGAGCGTGTGGTAGTATTTTCTCGCCGCCTCAAGCAGCGTGTACGTCCCGACGATGTTGGTCTGGATGAACTCGCCGGGACCGTCGATGGAACGGTCCACATGGGATTCCGCCGCGAGGTGCATCACGTGCGTCGGCTTGAACCCGGCGAACACGCGGTCGAGCTCATTCTTGTCGCAGATGTCGACCTTCTCGAACTTGAACCGGTCCGATTTCGCTATGGGCGCGAGGTTTTCCAGGTTGCCCGCGTAGGTGAGCTTGTCCACCACGCAGACGGCGTCCGGCGTGTCGTTGACGATATGCCGTGCCACTGCCGATCCGATAAATCCGGCTCCGCCGGTCACGATGATGCGGTTCATGGGAATCCTGTACTCCTGTCAGATGAAAATGCTTCGCCGTGTCTTCTTTTCCGTGCGGCGCGTTTGCAAAATAATATATTCTAAATAACGGGAAAAGTCAAGCTCCCGGGTTGCATTTCAGGTGATTCCAGTGTATATTTTTTTCATGCGGGCCGCCTGTCGCGGCTCCGCCACAGCGTTTAACAGGAGATCAGACATGAAACCAATCCGGAAAGCCGTGATCCCGGCGGCCGGCTTCGGCACCCGGTTCCTGCCGTTCACCAAGGCGGTGCCGAAGGAGCTTGTGCCCGTGGTCGACAAACCCGTCATCCAGTATGTGCTGGAGGAGGCCGCGGCGTCCGGCATCACGGAGGCCGCCGTGATCGTGAGCGACGGCAAGGACGCGATCCGGCATCATTTCGCCCCGGTCCCGGCTCTTTACGACCGTCTGCGCCGCGACGGCAAAACGGACCTGCTCGAATCGCTCGAAGCCGTCGACGGGCTGATGCGCCTGACCTATATCACCCAGACCGAACTGAAAGGGCTCGGCGACGCCGTCCTCCGCGCGGAGGAATTCGTGGGGGACGAACCGTTCGCCATCCTGCTCGGCGACACCGTGACCACGTCGTCCTGCGGCGTGCCCGTGACGCGCCAGCTGATCGACGCGGCGATGCGGGCGGACGGATCCGTGACCGCGCTGGAGCGCGTCCCGAAGGCGCTGACGAAACGCTACGGCGTGATCGACGGCACGGACGAGGGGGGCGGCCTGTACCGCGTGAAGACGTTCGTGGAGAAGCCCGCGCCCGAGGAAGCGCCGTCCGACCTTGCCATCGCCAGCCGATACGTGATGACGCCGGAGATCTTCGGTTTTCTGCACGGCGGCAAGCCGGGCAAGGGGGGCGAGATCCAGCTCACGGACGCCATGCGCGCCCTGTGCGCCGTCCGGCCGATGTTCGGGCTGGAGTTCCGCGGACGCCGCCACGACATCGGCAGCAAGCTTGATTTCGTGAAGGCTACGCTCGAATTCGCGCTCGCCCGTCCCGAATTTCACGATGCGCTCGCCGACTGGCTGAAGGAACTCAAGGCATGACCTCCCCGGCGGGCTTCCCGACAAGATTCCGCGAGACGGTCCGGCGGCTCAATCCGTTCCCGGATCCCGCCCGCCCGCTGTTCCGTCCGCCGCCGGCCGAGCTTGCCGTATGGATTCTTTTCCTCGCCGTCACGCTGGTGATGGCATGGTACCACGAACCGTGGCGCGACGAGGCGCAGGGGTACGTGGTGGTCCGCGACAATTCGCTTGTCGGGCTCATTCTTCACATGAAGGTCGAAAGCCAGTTCCTGCTGTGGTATCTGTTCACCTGGCCGTTCGTCCGCCTGCTCGGGATGCCGATTTTCGGGGTCGCCCTGATGCACTGGGCGCTGTCATGCTCCACGGCGTACCTGATCCTGCGGCGCGCGCCGTTCCGCCTGCTCACGCGCGCCGCGCTGATCTTCAGCGTGCTTTTCGCGTTCGAGTTCACCGTCGTCACGCGCCATTACGCCATCGGGGTCTTCCTGCTCACGGTCCTGATGGTGAACTGGCGGGAACGCTTCCGGCATCCGGTCCTGTATGCGTGCGGGATCGCGCTCTGCGCCTCGACCAACCTGCCGGCATGGGCATGCCTGGGCGGGCTCTGCTGCGCGATCGGCTGCGAGGTGATCGCGCGCGGCCTCTGGTCGCGCCGGGTGTTCGTCTCCATGGCGGTCTGCGTTTTCGGGTTCGTGCTGGCGCTTGCGAGCATCTACAACGGATACGGATTCGGGTCGCCGTATGTGGGGCACCGGGGCGACGAGCTGGCGGAGATGGGGATACTGGAGCGGCTTCAGGATTCCTTCGAAGTCATTTCGGTGACGACGTTCATGCCCCTGTGCGGGCGGGACAAATTCCCGGATTCCGTCCTCGCCTGGATGGTGTCCGCCTGCATCGCCTGCATCGTGCTCGGCCTGCTGTATTTCGCCTGGAAATCCGTTCCGGCGTTCGTCTGTTTTCTCACGTCCGTTTCCCTGATCATTTTTCTCCAGTTCGTGGGCGGGTTCCACTCCATGCGGCATATCGGCTTCATCCTGGTCGGGGCGGTGGCCTCGGCATGGATCGCGGCCTTGGACGACGGGTCCGTCCGCTCCGTGCTGGCGCGGCTTCCGGCGGCGCCGTTCCGGGTCCTCTCCCGGACCGCCGGTGTCGTCGTTGCGCTGATCCTGCTGGTCCATGCCCTTATCACGGCCGTTTTTGTCTGGGGCGAGATCACGCGTCCCTTCTCGCACGGGTATGCCGCCGCGCAGTTCATCCGGAGAGTCGTCCCCGAGGATGTCCCGATGTACTGTTTCTCCGCCCGCTCGAACGTCTCGGTCCTGCCGTGGCTGCCGCGCCGGAAGTTCTTCATATTCGACCGCATGGAGTACGGCACGTTCTCCAAATGGGGACGTTCGTTCAGCCAGTCCCTGAACGACATGGCGGACGAGGTCGCCGCGCGCCTCGAACCGGACCAGCAATGCGCGATCTTCGTGGTCGCGATGAACGAATTGCCGAACTTCTTCCCTCCGAACACGATCGTGCTGTACGATTCGCGCAAGAGCGAACGGCCCGTCTGGGGGCCTTACGTCGAGGAATTCGTGGTGCTCGCCGTAGTCCGGCATGAGGATGTGGCGCGCTACCGTTCCGCGTTCCCGCGGAAGAAGTCTCCGCTCATGCAGGGGATCTGAACGGAAGCCGTGCCGAACCGGAAACGGACGCGGGCATAAGCCGCGCGCCGCCCTGCGTCTCCAGGACGCCTGCCTGTGCCGCGGGTCGCGCGCGCATTACCGCGGCGGGGGCGTCGCCTCCTCCGCGAAGGTGTGCATGGAGTGCGGAGGCAGGACCGCCTCCAGCCGGTCGCCGCCGAACATGACCGCCAGCGGGAGTTCGCCGTTGTCGTGGTTGCACGCCGTGACCACGTATTTGCCTTCGGGCGTGAGGAAGACCGCGACGGATGCCGGGACGGACGCCGCGCTGACCGAGTTCAGCAGCTTTGTGCCGGCGGTCACGAAATGGGTGTAATGCTTCACGGCGTAATATTCGGGCGTCAGCATCGCGGTTTTCTCTCTGGAGTCCACGCGGATCAGCGCGTTCTGCCGCCAGCCCCAGCCGCTTTCCCCGTTGTCGCACAGGATCACGTTCCAGAACGTGTACTCCTCGCAGCCTTTGCCGAGGTAGTCGTTGATGAGGGCGAACGTGTGCTCCGCGCCGCGCCAGTCGAACCTGCCGTCGCCGCACTCGCTCTCCGTCTGCACGACCTTGAGCGCGGGATATTTTTTCCGCACCTCGGAAATGATCTGCGAGCCTTCCCACTGGAATCCGATCCCCTTGAAGACGTCTTTGCCCCTGACGTGCCCGTCGGACAGGATGCCGTCCACCTCGTCGAACCGGTTGGTGTTGATCGTACCGAGATAGAGCTCCACGTCCGGGAACTTTTCCTTCAGGGCGGGGGCGAGGTATTCGCCGTTGAACAGCGCGGCTCCCCCCGGCGTCCACGGGCAGCCCGGGTAGGGCGTGTAGCTGTAGGCTTCGTTCTGGTACATCACGCGCCTGACGGGGATGCCGTTCTTCCGGTATTCCCCGATGTAGCGGCAGAAATAGTCCGCATAGGCTTTCAGGTAGCGCGGGTCCTGAATGAAGAAGTCCTCCCCGGCGAGCCAGTCGGGAAACCTGTCGTGGCGCCGCGCCTTGAGGTCGGAGTTGCGGTGCAGCAGGTAGTCCAGGCGTTTGTCCATCCTGTTGAATCCGCTGCTCAGGACCGGGTAGTCCTGGTTGATCTTCATCCAGGCGGGCGGCGACCACGGGGAACACCAGAACCAGAGGTCCGGGTTGTATTTCTGCGCGGCGTGCATGTACGGGATAAGCGCGCTCAGGTCGCGCGACATGTCAAAGTATCTGAGCTCGAAATCGCCGGGGACTTCGCTGGCGCTGTACCAGTCGCGGGCGTAGTCGTTCGCGCCGAGCGAAAAGCGTCCGTGCGTGTACTTCAGGTCGCCGTCCGGAGCGAAGATGCGTTTCAGCAGCTCCTCGCGTTTTTCCTCCGGCAGGACCTGCAGCGCATCCCAGCCGAGTTCGTTGAAGCACGTGCCCCAGCTTTTGAACGTCACGACCGCCTCGCTGCCGTCGCCCGCGGCGATTTCCAGCAGATTCGCCGGGCGGCCGGTCGCGCGGACGACGGTCTCAAGCCGGCTTTCCGTCCAGAACCCGTCTTTTTCGCTGCTGGAATACTGCGTGAAGGTCCGGGCGGATGCGGCTGCGGAGGCCAGGAACAATGCGGAAAGGATGCACAGGTGTTTTGAAATGCGTGTCATGGCGGGGGTGTCCGGGGAAGAAAAAGAGAGGTTGTTTTCGGTGAAATAAAATACATCCGACCGGCGCGGATGTCAACCCGGAGATGTGCAAAAAAGCGGACGCCGGAAAAGGAACCGGCGTCCGCGCTGTTTTTGCCGAGATATGTCGGCGGGATTCAGCTCACTGGACCTTGTCGAGCTTGATGTTCACGCTGGAGACTTTGTCCGGGAACTTGACCTCGACGCCGTTCTGCATGAGCTGGGCGCCCGTGAGGGTCTGTCCGGCGGCGATGCGCGGCTCGGTGTCGGGGTTCAGCTCGGTGAGTTTGTACTTGGCGTTCGGGTCGAGGCCGGACGCCTTGATGGTCTCGGTCTTCGCGCCGCGGTTGCGCTTGAATCCGAAGAAGACGGCCTCCGACTTGTCCTGGGCGACGAACGTGAGTTCGGTCGTCTGGGAATCCATCGGGCTGCGTCCGCGGTAGAGGTCGGCGCTGTGGAGGAGCGGACGGAGCTGCTTGTAGACGGCGATGCCCTTCGCGATGTTGTCGACGTTATCGAGCCTGCGTGCGCCCTGGGACGCCGGGTCGAGCTCGACGCCGAGGCGCGCGGTCATGGCGACGTCGGTGCGGAACTTGTAGTCGCCCTCGCCGAGGCAGCCGACGTGTGCGGCGACCGCCTTGACCGGGAGGAAGTGGCTCCAGCCCCACTGGATGGAGATGCGGTTGATGCCGTTGGTCTGGTCGCTGCCCCAGATCTCCTCGCTGTACTGCAGCGCGCCGATGTCGCCGCGCATGCCGCCGGAGCCGCACGCCTGGAAGATCACGTTCGGGAATTCCTTGCGGAGCCGCGCCATGATGCGGTAATAGGCTTCGGTGAACTTGTCGGAGAACGCGCCCTGGTTGTCGAGGTCGACGTGGCTGCCGGGGTTGGCGCCGAGGGTGGCGTTGTGGTCCCACTTGATGTAGGCGACGCGCGGGTGTTCCCTCAGGATGTCCGCGACGCATTTGTAGACGTATTCTTCGACGACGGGGTTGGCGAGGTCGAGGACGCGCTGGTTGCGGATGAGCTGGACGCCGCGGCCCTTCAGCTCGGTGGCGTACTCGGGATGCGCATCGAAGAGTTCGCTCCTCGGGCAGACCATTTCAGGCTCGACCCAGATGCCGAACTTGATGCCGTTCTGTTCGCAGAGGTCGCAGAGGTGTTCGATGCCGTTCGGGAGCTTCGCCTTGTTGACCATCCAGTCGCCGAGGCCCTGGCGGTCGTTGTTGCGCGGGTACTTGTCGCCGAACCAGCCGTCGTCGAGCACGAAGTATTCGACGCCGAGCTTGGCGGCATCGGGGATGTACTTGTCAAGCTTCGCCTCGGTGAAGTCCATGTAGGTGCCTTCCCAGCTGTTCAGCACGAGCGGGCGCTGCTTGTCGCCGTTGTACACGCCGTACATGCGGCCGTAGTTGTGGAGGTTGCGGGAAGCCTGGCCCGCGCCCTCGTTGGAGAACGTCATGACGATCTTCGGGGAGTTGTAGTCCTCGCCGGGCTTCAGGATGGTCGGGGTGCCGGGGACGCCGGCGGCGAAGAACACGGTGTTGTTCTGCGTGGTCGTGATGCTGTACTCCCAGCTGCCGCTCCATGCGATGGCGGCGGCGAAGACGCGGCCAGTCTCTTCCTGGAGCTTGCCGTCGAAGGAGATGTAGCAGCCCGGATAGTCCGGGACGGCGACGCGCGAACCTTTGTTCGTGAGGTGTTTCAGCACGCCGCGGCCGACCTTGTCCTCGTGGATCTCGGTCATCTCGCGGCCCCAGTCGCCGTAGAAGCTGGTGAGGTAGGTGTCGTTGGTGAACGGCAGGTTGATGAACGCGGCGTCGCGGTTGAGCAGCGTGATGTTCTTTTCGCCGTTGTTCTTCACGATGATCTGCGAGGTGAAGACGTCGGCGGTCTTGTACGCCGTGGCGATCAGGGTGACCGTGACGGGGTACAGCGGGTCCTTCAGCTCGAAAGCCGCTTCCGTGCGCTCGTCGTCGAGCTGGCGGACGGACTTCTTCGCGATGCGGAGCTCGAGGTTGTGCGTGCCGTCTTCCTGGATGATGTAGATAGAGGGCTCCATGACCTCGGAGGGCAGGCGCGGCCACGCCGCAATGGCGCTCTGCGTGCCGCCGCCGAATCCGCCGGGACGTCCGCCGCCGAATCCGCCGAATCCGCCGGGACGTCCGCCCTGGCCCATAGCGGGACCCGCGAGCTGTTTCGCCGCGCCGAAGACGCCCTGACGAAGCTCGGCGCCGACGTTGCCGGTGAGGTTCCAGGTCAGGCGGTTTGTTTCAAACGCGGCCGCCGCGCCGCCGAGCGACTGCTGTTCGGGCGCCGCTCCGTTGTATTCGATCTTGAAGTTCACGAGGTCTGCGTGGTCGTAGTCCATATCGGCTCCCTGGGCGGCCACGAAACGCAGCCGCGTAATGCCGTTGAGGTTGATGGAGAATTCTTTTGCTTTGTCGCCGCCTTTCATCTCCTTGGATTCCCAGAGGAGTTTCGGCGTGCTGCCGGAGGCGTCGTACCATTGGAAGTTGACGCTGCCGCGCCCGTTCGTGTCGTCGTCGATGCCGACCGCGCCGGTCGCGCGCACCGCCTTGCCGTCGAGCTTCAGGATGAACTCGCCTTCCGCGTGGAGGCCGACGGAGTTCGCGCTGTAGCTGACGCCGCCGATGCTGATGGGCCTGCCTTCGACGGAGGCGTTGCGGCGCGCCTGGTCGAAATACCCGAGCTGCATGTACGGGGCCGAGAGTCTCAGTTGATCCGCGGTCCATTCCGCTGCGCGGAGCGAACCGATGGAGAGCGAGGCACAGAGAAGCGCGGGAATGAGGCGTTTCAGACGTGTCATGATCTTGTTCCTTACGTTTTTTGGGTGCGGCGCCGTTTGGCACGGCGCATTTGATTCGGTTTTTAACGGAAATATATCACATGTCCCGAAAAAAACAAGCCCGCATGCAGGCTGATTCCGACGGTTTGTGCGCCGCCGCCGCTTTTTTTTAGAGAATAACGTTAAAAAGACCATAAAAAGGAAAAAAACGTTTTTTTTGTCTTGACATCGCGAAAAAAGCATGCTATAGTACACTAAATTAATGTTAAAGGCACACAATGCTTCAACGACTTTTCCATCCCGGCGGGAGGAAAGAGAGGCGGTTATGGATTTTGATTACTGGTACGACGACGCCTACGGCTACGATGATTATCTGAGCACGGACGGCTATTCCGGACTGTTCGGCGGTCTGCTCGACGGCGTCGGATCGCTGTTCGGCGGACTATTCGGCGACGATTCCTATTACGGCGACTATGACTACGATTACGGCTGGGACGACGACGAGTATTTTTCCGTCGGCTCTTCGGACGGCCTGGACGATTATTCCCTGCTGGACTCCGTTTTCGGTCTGTTCGACGGCGTTCTGAGCACGGACGGATATGGCTCCTCCGGGCTGGTCGGATTCCTCGACGGCGTCGAATCCGTGCTCGGCGGGCTTTTCTCCGACGATGTTTTCTATGACGGGTATGACTACGGATACGAGGATGAATATGGCATTGACGAGGTTATTTCCGTCGGTTCCTACGACAGCCTGAACGATTTGAGCGGCATCTCCGGGCTCGACCTGGAATCTATCCTCGGGTTGCTCGGCGGGTCCGGGCTGAATCTGAGCACGGACGCTTCCGCCGGTCTTGACCTTTCTTCCATCCTCGGCCTGCTCGGCGGTTCCGGGCTGAATCTGAGCACGGATGCCTCCGCCGGTCTCGACCTGGAATCTGTCCTCGGGTTGCTCGGCGGGTCCGGGCTGAATCTGAGCACGGACGGCACTGCAACGGCATCCGCCGGCATTGACCTCTCCTCGATCCTCGGCCTGCTTGGCGGGTCTGAAACGAGTGTGAGCGTTGACGGAAGCACGACTTCCGCCTTAAACGGCATTGATCTTTCTGCGATTCTCGGCCTGCTCGGCGGGTCTGAAACGAGTGTGAGCGTTGACGGAAGCACGACTTCCGCCTTAAACGGCATCGACCTGTCTTCCATCATCAGCCAGCTCGGCGGGTCCGGGACATCGATCAGCGGAAGCACGACTTCCGCCTTAAACGGCATCGACCTTTCTGCGATTCTCGGCCTGCTCGGCGGTTCCGGCTCGACGATCAGCGCAGACGGTCTCTCCGGGCTTGGCAATTCCCTGAGCGGCCTGATGTCCATTTACAGCGGCGTCTCCAGTCTCGGCAGCGGCGATTCCGCCTCCTGGGACGACCTCTCATTCCTCGACAATCTGACCAATGTCCTTCCGAATGTCGACGGGGGTACGGTTTCCGATCCCGGTTCTCTGCTTTCTTCGATTCTCGGTATGCTTGGTGGTTCCGGCACGTCGCTTACGGTCGACGGGAATACTGCAACCGCTTCAAGCGGCCTCAATCTCTCCTCGATCCTCGGCCTGCTGGGCGGTTCCGGGCTGAATCTGAGCACGGACGGCACGGCAACGGCATCCGCCGGCTTTGACCTTTCTTCCATCCTCGGCCTTCTCGGCGGCTCCGGGCTGAATCTGAGCACGGACGGTACGGCAACGGCATCCGCCGGCATTGACCTTTCTTCCATCCTCGGCCTGCTCGGCGGGTCCGGGCTGAATCTGAGCACGGACGGCACGGCAACGGCATCAGCCGGACTTGACCTCTCTTCCATCCTCGGCCTGCTGGGTGGCTCCGGGCTCAACCTGAGCACGGATGCCTCCGCCGGTTTCGACCTTTCTTCCATCCTCGGCCTGCTCGGCGGTTCCGGGCTGAATCTGAGCACGGATGCATCCGCTGGCATAGACCTGTCTTCCATCCTCGGACTGCTCGGCGGCTCCGATACGTTGCTTACGGTCGACGGCGAGACGTCCGGTCTCTTCTCGCTTCAGGAGCTTCTGGACAAGCTGTCGGACGGCAGCGCCAAGCTGAAAGTCGATATCACCCTCACCACGGACGAGGGCGCTTCCTCGTTCCAGTACGAGGGGCTTCTCTCCCATTTCGTCTCGACCGTGACGGCGGACGTCGGCAGCCTGGTCACCACGACCACCTTCGCCCCGGAAATGACCGTGCGCGGCGTGGCGTTGCCGATGAACGACCTCGTTGCCGAAGCGGAACAGCTGATCGGCTCCGTGCTTCAGACGGTCCCGGTCCTGAGCTGGGGCGACGAAAACGAAGCCGCGGCCCAGGGATACTGGGTCGAGATCGCCCGCGGCGGCCTGTTCGACGACGCCATCCGCGTCTTCACCTCCGGGACTTCGTTCGATGTGGACGGCAGCGCGGGATCGTTCTCCTGCCGTGCCGCCCTGCGCGACGGCGAATTCACGACGGACGCCGCGGAATGGACCGCCGGCGTCTCCGCGCCGCGCCAGATCGTGTCGAACGGCAACGGCCTGGCGGACGTGTTCTTCGCCTCTCCGGCGGAAGGCGACGTGTGGAGCATGTCCTTCCGGGCGGGCAACGACCTGACCGGGGAGATCGTGTCCATCGCGGGCAAAAACCGCATCCGCGACACGTTCTCCGGTTCGGCATCGGACGCCAATATCCTTTACCTCACCGATACCGCCAACGGCGACGCCCTCTTCATGGACGACGTCTACTCCGAATTCGGCGCGGCGGCGCGCCTGCGCCTGATCCGCGAAATCCGCTCCGGCGCGGGCGGCGACGTCATCGACATGACCAGCAGCCACTACAAAGCCGAGCTGGCGGGCATGACGGTCCGCGGCGGTTCCGGCAACGACGTCCTGTGGGGCGCGGCGGGCGGCAACATGCTGTTCGGCGACGACGGCGACGACCGCATTTCCGGCGGCTCCGGCGCCGACATCATCGCGGGCGGTTCCGGCGACGACGTCCTGAACGGCGGAGGGGGCGCCGACCTCTTCACGTTCGGTGAAAACTGGGGCAACGACGTGGTCTCGCAGATCAACGGCGGCTCCGTTGCGCTCTGGTTCGCCGAAGACGAATCGCGGATCACGGCGGCGGAACTCGACGGCGACGTCATCTTCCGCAACGCCGCCGGAACGTCCTCCGTCACGGTCAAGGGCATGGCGCTCGCCGATCTGGAGCTTCACTTCGGCGGCGATTCGTCCGCGTGCTTCACCGGGCTCACCGCGGCGGGCGCGTTCCTCGGCAGCACGGCGGAATCCGTCTTCGAGACGCAGGCCGCGCGGATGCAGGGCGTTCTGGCGTCCCTCTGAGCCGTTCGTCTCCCTTTCCGGACATTCCGTTCCCGCGTCGTTTCCCGTTGCGGGACAATAAAAAAGAACCGCAGAAGTTGACAGGCTCCTGCGGTTCTGATTTTTATATGCCTTCAGGTCAAAAAAAATACCGGCTCAGCCGGTAAGTAGCCGAAGAACTTTATCATTTAAGTCGGAATGTCGACCTGATTGTAAATGGAGGGCTGAAGGCGTGGGGATAGATTGGCTGGATTCGATGAGTGTGCGCTCAACCCTGCATCACAGACGCACGCAGGCGCCGGAAGGCGTCACGGAAGAAATCCCTGCTCCAGACATCCAGTTCGTTCTGGTCGTGGAGG
This sequence comes from uncultured bacterium, assembly GCA_902780135.1. GTDB lineage: Bacteria > Verrucomicrobiota > Lentisphaeria > Victivallales > UBA1829 > UBA1732. The sequence continues at coordinate 167,066 of CACZEK010000001.1, read as the reverse complement.
AAGGGGCTGACGTCGGCCTTGACAGCGTCCAGGTCAATCTGCCGGAGTTTTTCTTCCAGCATGGCGTGAACAAGCTCATCCGTGAGCGGCTTTTTGTCCGTGTAATCGCCCGACTGTCTGGAACGGCTCTCCAGATGGCGCAGATTGTATTCGGGATGCGATCCTGCGAACCACGCCAGATCGTACCAGTCGCGGCCCTTGACACGCTTTTTCCACGCACGGAACAGCACGGCATGCAGTTTCCCCGCCAGCAGGTCCGGCAACATGCAGGAACGCACGGCAAAGGGCTGAGGGCGGTACAAATACTTGATTTCGGTTCCGATGCCGGACGGCGGCTGCACATCGACCTCGATTTTGATCTTCATTTCCCGTCCGGAATGGACCCGTTGAGCCAAAGCCGCATCCAGGCCGATGGAAAGGAGCTGCACCTTCGTGTTGCTCTTCAGAAAACCCGATTGAACACTGCTCCGGGCGACCTTGATCTTCCTGGAGAAAGCAACGTTCAGCCCGAATGATGCGAATGTGGATTCCAGTCCGCCCGCATAATCGCTCAAATCGAACTTGGCGTCAGGCGAAAGCAGCGTGAAATCCATATCCTCGGACCCCCGGTTGAGGCCGTACAGGATACGCAGGGCGGTCCCGCCGTAAAAAGCGGCACGGCTGAAGAAATCCTGCCGGGAAAGCGCGAGGAGCGCCACGTTCTGCATGATCTCGCGCAAAGCGTTTGCCGCCTGCTGTTCGTTCGAACAGGAATACTCCCGCAGCATGTTCGATATCAAAGGGTGGCTCATCTCAATTTCTCCAGGTAATTGCAAATCGGCTTCAGGCGTCCGGTCATGAAGGGGGCAAGCTCCTTCAGGCGCGTTCTGTTCAGGCCCCGCAGAGATTCCTCGTCAAGCCTGAGGTCATCCAGCAAATATGACTCCGGGTCGTCACCCTCGAATCGCCTGTCGTATGCGACCTTGTCGAACAGCGCCTTTTCGGGCGTCGCGATCAGGAATCTGTTCTGATCCTCCCCGACAGCGGTAATTCCGACCGGATACGCCTGCGACCGGCAGTAGCGGTAGCTGAACACGCCGAACGGGGTGTCGAAACGCCGGGAGCGGCTTCTGGTGATGGACGTGACGACCGCGGGCGTTTCAGGGATCATGCCGTAGTAGCTCAGGGCGTAGTCCCCGGAAACATAGCTCGGTCCGTGAATCTGATTCGCCAGCACGCCATCGGACAGCAACCCCCTGCGGAGCGGTTCCGCGAACGTGTAGAGTCCGCGCCGGATCTGGATGATCTCGCCCTTTTTGAGCATGGAAGATATTTTCGCCGGGCGGTTCGCATAACCGTCGAGAAGGGCGTTCAGTTCCCATGCCGTGAAAAAGTCGTTCGGGATCTTTGCCCGCAGGTCAAGTGTCGTCATTCTGTACCTCCTGCTATACTATAGCACGAACTCGGACAAATTCAAGAGCATTTGTATACAAACAACAGAAAAACTGCATTTTCTATGCAGTGCCAATATGGAAACGCGAAGGCTTAAAGGTAAAGCTGAACCAAAAAAGCATCGACAATGGGAACAGCGGGCATTTTGAGCGTCGCGGAATCGTTCCAAGCTTGGATATGCGCGTATTTTGAGCTTGACTAAGCTCGGATTGCTGAAAAAAACGGAAAAAGTGGTCTGCAGGGCATATGATCCCCCGTTCCTGATGCGAAACTGATGCCAAATCCACAGGAGAGGGATACGGATTCTCAATGGGCATAAAGAGAAAACCCTCTGTCTCGAAGAAAACAGAAGGCTTGAGTTCAAAGTGAGGGGAGAAGCTTTCCGTAATTGTTCCGTAATTCCTGCTGCGGAATCGGAAAAAACAGGTTTTGCCGGTTTCTTTCAAACCGACTCTTTCCGCCTCGAATGAGGGCAAAAAAATGGGGTGGGAGACGGGACTCGAACCCGCGACATTCTGAGCCACAGTCAGACGCTCCACCAACTGAGCTACACCCACCACAAAGCGTTCTAATAATATAGCATCAAATCAGGCTGTTTGCAAACGGAAAACGCCAAAAAACGCGAAAAAACCGGACGCATGCACGGATGTTCCGGCCCGAATGTGAAGCGAACTCTTGTTCGGGTCCCGCGCGCGGGCGGGATCAGGCGCCGGATGGGAGTTCGCGGGGAAACGCCGTGCCGTTGGTGAGGTCGCGGACCAGCGCGGAAAATGCCGCGAAGTTCGCGCTCGGGATCACGCCGGAAAGCGTTACCGCGGCGGCGAATTCCTCGCCGGTGATCTCCGCCGCGAATTCCGCGAAGCGGCGGCGCACCGTTTCATACTGGAGATAGGACAGCGCGAGCGTGAACCGGGTGAGCGGGACAAGTTCGGCGGTCGGCGCGCCGGCGAGCACCAGCTGCGCGCTTTCGGTGTAGGCGCGGACCAGCCCGCCCGTGCCGAGCAGGATCCCGCCGAACCAGCGGGTCACCGTGAGCAGCACGTTCGTGATCCCGCTCCCCTTCAGCACCTCAAGCGTCGGGCGTCCCGCCGTGCCGGACGGCTCTCCGTCGTCGGAACACCCCATGACGCCGCCCTGCGGCCCGCAAATGAAGGCGAAGACGACGTGGCTGGCGTCGGCGTAGACGCGCTTGCGTTCGCGCTGGAGTTCCCGCGCCGCCTCCGCCGAGGCGACCGGGTCCGCTTCGGCGAGGAAACGCGATCTCCGCACCGTGAGTTCGGCGCGGATGCCATGGCGCAGGATCAGCATGATTGATCGAGGTCGATTCCCTCAGATCAGGGAGGCGAGGTCCGTGAACTCGTAGCCGTGCGCGGCGGCGACGTTCCTGTTCGTGAGCTTGCCGAGGTAGCAGTTCACGCCGGAGGAGATGACCTTGCTCGCCTTGCAGGCTTCCTCCAGGCCGCCCTTCGCGATCTGAAGCCCGTAGCGCAGCGTGGCGTTCGTGAGGGCGATCGTGCTGGTGCGCGGCACCGCGCCGGGCATGTTGCCCACGCAGTAATGCACTACGCCTTCCTCGATGAACACCGGATCGTCGTGCGTGGTCACGTGCGAGGATTCGCCGCAGCCGCCCTGGTCGATCGCCACGTCCACGAACACCGCGCCGTCCTTCATCTCGGGCAGGTAGCGCCGCTTGAAGAGCTTGGGCGTGGAGCCGCCGGGGATCAGCACGGACCCGATCACCAGGTCGGCGTCCTTCAGCACGCGTTCGATGTTGCTGTCCGAGCTCACGAGCGTCTGGATGTGCGCGCCGAACATGTTGTCGAGCTCTTCGAGGCGCTTCAGGTTGATGTCGAGGATCGTTACGTTCGCGCCCATGCCCACCGCGATCTTGCACGCGTTCATGCCGACCGTGCCGCCGCCGAGGATCACCACGTTCGCCTTCGGCGTGCCGGGGACGCCCGCCAGCAGGATGCCTTCGCCGCCGAACTTCTTCTCCAGGTACTTCGCGCCCTCCTGGATGGAGAGACGGCCCGCGATCTGCGACATCGGGGCGAGGCACGGCAGGGAGCGGTCGGATTCCTGGATCGTCTCGTACGCGACAGCCTTGACCTTGCCTTTCAGCAGGGCGTCGGTCTGCTCCCTGTCGGCGGCGAGGTGCAGATAGGTGTAGAGGATCAGGCCATCGTGGAAGAGGCCGTATTCGCTTTCGAGCGGCTCCTTCACCTTCACCATCATGTCGACCAGATGCCACACGTCCGCCGCGTTGTCGATGATGCTCGCCCCGGCGTCCACGTATTCGTTGTCGGAGAACCCGGAGCCGACCCCGGCGCCGCGTTCCATGTACACGTGATGCCCGGCGGCGACGTAATCCCGGACGTTGTCCGGCGTGAGTCCGACGCGGAATTCATTGTTCTTGATCTCTTTGACGCATCCGATTTTCATGGTGTTCAGCCTTTCTGTTTGTCGCCCCGAAAACGGGGCGGAAATCTCCGTCGGTCCGTGTTTTTGGCAGACGGGTGTTGGTCTTGTCGTGTGTTATATAAAATAACGGCGGGATCCCTTTTTTCAAGCCCCCGGAAAACAAAACAGGCTGTTTTTTCAGCAGAATCTAAAGAGAATGGCTGCGGTGATTCAAACGGAAAAAGCAATCGAACTGGCTTGCCTTTTCGGAAACGGCACGTATATTGTTTTCGGAGAACACAAAACGCAAAACGGAAGTACACAATGCCCGGAACAAAAAAGCACGGAGGACGACCTCATCGCGATCCTGCGGACCGTGAAGCGCTCGCCGAAGCCGGTCCTCATCCATTGCAAGCACGGGAGCGACCGCACGGGCGCGGCCGTCGCCGCTTGCCGGGTCGTCTTCGATGGATGGTCCGTGGAGGAAGCCGTTTCCGAGCTTATGGAGCCGGAATACGGGCACCACCGGACACTTTACAATAATATTCCTGCGCTGCTCCGTTCGGCGGACTGGGACAGGATCAAGCGCGAGGTCAAACAGGATTCTGCAGAGTGAAAAAGTTTTTTCCGTCTGGGGACATAATAAGCGAGGCTATCCGCTACAAGGAGTCATAAAAAACAACATTGTTTCTGATTCATGCTTGACATCCAGTCAAAAACTGCTATAGTATCGGAAGCCTTTACAAATATCTTGCCAAACGAAACAGGCCACGCATTGGGAAACCGTGCAGCATCAGAAAGGAAACGGCTATGACAGAGCATAAGATCATTTGCGGAGATAGTAAAAAAGTCTCAGAAATACCTGATAAATCAGTATCTTTGATTATCACTTCCCCCCCATATCCCATGATTGAAATGTGGGATACAATGTTCAGCAACCAGGACCCTTGCATTTCATCGTTTTTAGAACAGGGGGATGGTGCAAGAGCCTTTCACCGAATGCATGATCTTTTGAGTAAAACATGGGATGAGTGTGACAGGGTCCTTGCACAAAATGGTTTTATTTGTGTAAATATCGGAGATGCGACACGAACGATCAATGGCAGTTTCCAGCTTTATTCGAACCACACTCAGATTATCAATTACTTTTCCGGTCTTGGTTATAGTGTTTTACCTGATATACATTGGAGAAAACCATCGAATGCGCCGAATAAATTCATGGGATCAGGTATGTACCCTGCCGGTGCGTATGTCACTTACGAGCATGAGTACATCCTTATTTTCCGCAAGGGAGAAAAGAGAGTCTTTTCAGAAGAGGAAAAAAGCATTCGACAGAAAAGCGCTTTCTTCTGGGAAGAAAGAAACGGGTGGTTTTCCGATTTATGGGAAATAAAAGGTACAGCACAAATGGTGAATAATATCAAACAGGGGCGGGAGCGCAGCGCCGCGTTTCCTTTTGAGATTCCTTACAGATTGGTGAATATGTATTCCATAGAGGGAGATACCATTTTGGACCCATTTGTTGGAATTGGAACAACAAATCTTGCCTGTATGGCGTCCAATCGAAACAGCATAGGAGTAGAAATTGATCCATATATTGCGGACTTGGCAAGACAGAATATTGCCTCATCCCAAGCCATGCTGAACCGGATTATTGATTCCCGCATTGTTCGACATTTGAATTATATTGATTCGTTGTCAAAGGAAAAGAGAGACCTTTGTTATCGCAACGAAATACTCGGTTTTGATGTGAGAACGAAACAGGAAACTGCAATAAGAATAGACCATCTTTCTGATGTGTCAATTGCAGAAAACGGGGTTGTTTCATGCACATACAACACACAGAATGAACTATTGCCTCTGTATTAAAAATCAGTCTTCTATCTCGACCCGCAAACCGGTTTTGGTTTTTTCATAGAAGATCATTTTTACGTTTTCTATAGATTCAGGAAGTCTTTCCATAGTTTTATATGTTACAGGCTTTATTGAATATGGATTGTCGCCTACAAAACCGTCAATTCCCTGTGCTTCCTCGTCCGGGGTTGCAAGTCTGTAAGTCGTTCCAGTTCGCTCCGCGAGGGATGCCAATATGGCTTTTTGAACATAGAGTCCATTAAAGGTTTTGAAAAAGACAAGATCTTCCACCCATTGTTTGATCAAATCGCGATCAACAAGGTCAATTGCACCTTTAAGATTCTGTACTTGTGCAAAAATTCTATCAGTTGCATTGTTAATTGCATCCGGGTGCCTTTCAATATACCAATTACGCCAATTCTCAATGGTGATTTCTTCTCCTGTTGCCATGAATTCCTGAAACAACTCAGACATTTGTCCTACAACAGCGGGACGAGTTCCCTGTGCGTTCTGGTTAGCCAAATTAATCAGCTGAGAGGTGTATTTTGGAAAGACGAAGGCTGTGCTTTCGTTGTAGGTCTCAATTTCTGCATTCTTCAAGAGGAATTTCATTTGCTTTTCCTTTCAAAATTGTGGGTGATTATTGTTTTTCTTTCTTCAATGCCTGCAATTCTTGAATTCAGGTTCTGAAGACACTGATTTAGTTCTTCTTTCGTTTTAGCAAGGAAATATCCTTTTTGGCTTGAGAGCAACGGCAAATTGTATTCCACTGCACATTTTTTGATTAAGCCCCGTGTTCTTGAGTGAGTATCATCTTCTTTAATGCCTAACAATGCAGCAATCTGTGCTGATTTAATAGGGTTCTCTTTCCCTCTATGTGCCTGCAGTATTTCATGTATTCTTTTTATTTTTCCCGTTTCTTGTGTTTGTTTTTTCATAGCCTTATACCCCTTTGAATTTGATGTGCAATCCCCGTCCTATAGGACAGGCCTGTTTTGTTGACACGATATGTATATTTGTTTGTGGATACTATAGCAGGCTTTGACAGGATGTCAAGTCTGAAACCGAATCTTTATTGTTTTTTTGAAGCTTTGCCCGGTGGCATTTCCCTTTTGCAGACGAAATCGGGTGTAAGGCATCACAAAGCGACACAACCTTGCTGTTGTTTTCGGTCACGCCGGGGCGCGGTCAGTTCGACTGCATCGTGAACGATCCGCAGGGGAGCCAGTCGGTGACGGATCCGTCGGTGTAGACCCCCTGGACCGCCCATGTGTGCCTGCCGTTCGAGATGCCGGAGAGCGTATAGGTGGTCTGTTCGCCGAGCTCGGTGACCTTGTCGTCCACGCGGAGTTTGTACTTGACGATCCCGGTGTCGGGCGTGGCAGGGGTGAAACTGAACTTCGCGGAATGCGTTCCGCGGTTGATCCCGGCCTTCGGATCGCGCACGCCGCCGATGGTGTACGTTTTCGATTCGGCGGTGCCGTCCGCGTCGACGACCTTCCACTGCAGCACGGCGTTCTTCGGGAGTTTGAACTGGTGGGAAACGGTCCTGCTTTCCTCGCCCCAGTCCTTGTCGTTGACCTGTTTCCACTCGCCGGACTCGCCGTAACGATACAGCAGTTTATCCACGGAATTGATCGTGATCGACTTCGTGTTGTTGTAGTTCGGGACCTTCCGCACAGTGAACGTGCCGGTGAACTCGTAGGTCGAATCGGAAAGTTTCATCTTCGACGAGAAATCCGTGACGTCGATCGGCGCGTCCAGCACGTCGATGATCCGGTCGTCGTCGGAATCCCGCCAGCCGATCATTTCAAGCGACTGCGGCGAGGTGACGTGCCGTTCGAACGCCGTCGAGATCGAACTGTTCATCAGGCTGGGCACGATGCCGTTCCGGTTCGGATTGCCGTCCGGGGCGTTGGTGTTCTGCACGCCGTAATACCCGGCGCGGTCCGTATACCTGCCTTGCCCCGGATACTCGTCGGCCGCGCCGAAGATGTGCGCCATTTCGTGCGCGAAGGACTGGGAGGAATACCAGTCATAGGCTTTGGAGTACGCCACGAGGATATAGGTGTCGGAAACGCCCTCGTATTGCCGCCCCAGGGTGTAAGACCGGTAATTGTCCGAAAAATAGTGGTCGCGGTCGTTGTCCGCCTTCACTACGAAGATCGTGAACGCGAAATGGGCATCGTGTTTCACGATGGTGTCGTTGGTGTACCGGTACAGCATCCGGTTCTTGTCGCCGGTGTAGCCGAGCGAGTTCAGGAATTCGCCGATCCAGAGACGGTCGTCGCGGTACGCGCCGTGCGTGATCGGTTCGTAGGCGGTCTGAAACGGCGTGTCCGCGTGTTCCGTGCCGACCGTGAAATGCAGCTTGCCGAGGTAGTTTTTCCGTTTCCACATTTCCTCCCACCACGCGCAGGCTTCCTTCACGTGGGCGACGATCTTTTCGATCTCGTCCTTGCTCCAGTTTTCGGTGTCGGGATCGGTCTTGCCGTTGGATTCGAACAGCACGACGTTGACGTAGATCTCGCCCGCCATGAACGCGGAGGTGTCGTACTGTCCGGCGCCGAACGCGCGTTTCTTCCAGTCCGTTTCCGGGCTCGCCGCCGTGTCCGCCGCGGACGGACGGTCCTGCCCGAATCCGGGACCGCCGAAGCCGGGACCTCCGAAACCGCCGCCGGGGAATCCGCCCATGCCGCCGCCGAAATTGCCGCCGCGTCCGCCGCCGGAATTGCCGCCGCGTCCGCCGCCGGAATTGCCGCCGCGTCCGACGCCGGGGCCTCCGAATCCGCGTTGTCCGCCGAACCCGCCCTGCGCAAACGCCGGGATGCCGCACGCGACGAACAATGCCGCGATGCACAATGCTGTTAGAATCCGTCTCATGGTATCTGAAAAACGTTTATTGTATGGTTTTGCGGCGGAACAATGTCCGACGGACCGATGCTTTCCGCGATAATATACACAGACTTCGCGGGTATTTCAAGGGCGTGGCGGCAATTTAATCGGGAAAGCCCGCCAGGGGTCCGGCACGTATGACATCCCTTGTCGTATGCCGGGGTGTATCTTAAGGCAAGTAGCGGACATATCCCGTCAACGAACTGTCCGGCAAACTCAAACCGTGCCTGTCGGGGCATGTTTCGAGAGACAGAACGATTCAACAGAAAGAAAGAGCCGCAACCCATGAAAACAGACATTCAAACGCTTTACGCCCGGATCCTGAAGGACATCCGGGCGGAGATGGATGAGGCGGAGACGCTTTACCTGAAACTGTGCAGGGCCGCAATGTCGTGCATGCTTCAGTCCGCCGGGGCCAGCGCCGCATCGTCCGAAAAGAAGATCGGGCTTCTTTCCGGTCAGTACCGGGAGAAGCTCCAGGAGATCGTCCGTGACATCGGCACGATTTACCGGAACCCGATTCAGGTCTTTCCTGTTTCGGACGGGGCGTCCGTGCTGGAGAAACTGGAAATCTACAACGCCCAATTCGAGGAGCTGGAACGCATTTTTTGCCGCCTTGGCAAAGGAAACGGCATCCCGGAAACAAGCCGGGCCGCGAAAAACCAAACCCGAAAACAAAACATTTGGAGATCAATCATGAACAGCGTGAACTTCAAGCAGGAATTCGAAAACAAATTCGACGAAGCGGCGTCCTTCAGCAAACGCCCGAACATCCTCGTGGCGGGGTACACGGGATGCGGCAAAACGTCCCTCATCCGCACCGTGCTCGGCGGCGAGATCGTGCCACAGGCGGGCATCAGCAACGGAAAACCCTGCCGGATCGACTTCGACAGCTACGAAAACGAATCCATCCGGCTGTGGGATTCGCGCGGTCTTGAGCTCGGCGAGAAGGAAGAAGAGTTCAGCGAGATGATGCGTGAATTCGTGTCGAGCTGCCAGGACGATCCGAACGTGGACGAGCACATCCACCTGGTGTGGTATCTGATCCAGGGGAACGGCGCCCGCGTGACGGACTGCGACGTCGGCCTCATGAAGGACATCTTCACGTTCGACGACGTGATCGCCGTGATCAGCAAGAAGGACATCACGAAGCCTGCGCAGGCAAAGGCGATCCGCGAAGAACTGCTGAAGGCGGGCGTGCCGGAGGAACACATCATCGAGGTGTCCGACTCCGAGGGCGGCGCAGTCGGCTGCAAGGAGCTTGTCGAGCTCAGCCATGCCATGCTTCCCGCGGCCTACCGCGACGCCTTCATGGCGGCGCAGAGCATCGACCGCGAGGCGAAGGCGGCGAGAGTCGCGGACAAGAAGGACCGCGCGGTCGCGATCGTCTCCGAGGCCATCGAAAAGGCGAAGGCCGTGAAGGGGGAATCCAAGCTGACCGACAAGGAATCCGGCGACGGTTCGTCGCAGTGGAACGACGTGAAGGCGAAGTTGTCCGTCGTGCTGGTCGAACTCCTCGCGAAGCTATCCGTCCTCTACGGCCTGTACGGCAGGGAAATCAAAGAAGACGCGGTCGCTTTCGTGGAGTCCGTCCTTTCCGATGCCGAGGTGCCGGATGCGGTTCGCGACGACGACGGCGAACTCGACGGCAACAGCTACGGTACGCTCGCCGGTGCGCTTGGTCATTTCTGCCGGAACAACTTCGAAGCCTACGCCGTCGCCCGCATCAGATGTGCGCCTCTGCCCGGCCTCGGATTCGACCTGGAGCTCTTCAAACAGTATCTCGAAACGTACAAGGAAGGGATGAACATGAAGCCGAACATCCTCGTCTGCGGAAAAACCGGCGTCGGAAAGACCTCGCTCATCCAGGCGGTCACGCACCATGGCGTCGTGCCGGACAGCGCCATCGGCGACGGCCGCGCCACCACGCAGGGATTCCATGTGTACGGGACCGACGCGGCCAACTTCATCGACTCCGAGGGGATGAACCCCGGGGCGCAGAGCGTGGACGACTACGTCGACTTCATCCTCGACGAGATGATGAACCGTCTCGAAACCGAGGAGAGCGGCAACCTGATCCATAACGTGTGGTACTGCATCGACGGCTCCGGCGCGCGTGTTCAGGACACGGACGCCAGGCTCATCAAGACGTTCCGGAAAAACATGCTGCTGGTCGTCACGAAGAGCGAGCTCATGCGCAAGGAGCAGATCGAAAGCATGATGGACGAGCTTCTGCAGCTCCTGCCGCGCGAGCAGATCGTGCTCGTTTCCGCCGAGAACAGGACCGGACTCGCCCAGCTCATCGCCAAGGCGCGCGCCATGAGCATGGATGCCATGGCGGCCGCGGAGAACGAGATCGAGGCGTTCCAGGACCGCTGGCAGGAATATTACGACTCCATGCTCGACGAGTGGCGCGAACGCGTCGCCGACGAGGCCGACAGCTTCATCAACTGGGCTGCCGGACGCGCCGCTGCCATCGCCCTCGTTCCGATCCCCCTCGTAGACATCGTGCCGCTCATCGCCAACGAAACGTACATGATCTACCGTCTGGCCGAACTCTATGGCATCCCGGTGGACGAGACCGTCATCACCATGCTCCTCGGATGCGCCGGCGGTTCGCTTGCGGGCAAGCTCGCCGCCAGCATGCTGCCAATCCTGAAGATTCCGATTGCCGCGGGCATTACCTACGGCGTCGGCAAGGCCGCTCAGGCGTACTTTGAGTCCGACATGAAGCTGAACGAGACCGAACTCCGCGAAACGTTCCTGGAAGAGGAACGCGAGGCGAAGAAACGCGAATGGAAGCCCGTCGAGGACGAAGACGATTCCCGGGATGGGAGGTAAAAATGGTATCATTCTGTTCAAGCCCGTCCGTTCTGGCGGCAAACGATCTCGTTTATATATTCAAAGCCGGCGATTCCGTTCTGCAGGCGGTCTGTGTCCTGCTCCTGCTCGTCTCGCTCGCCGTCTGGATCATCATGCTGGACAAAGCGCTCTCCCTGCACCGGGCGTTCGAGGCGAACCGGCGGTTTCTGCGGTTTTTTTCCGACAGGGACATCGGCACGCCTGAACTGAGGAAAAAGGCAGAGTCTTCGGACTCTTTTGCGGCGGCCGTGTACCTTGCGGCCCGCATGTGCCTGGATTCGCTGCCCGGTCCGGAGTCTGCCGGAACCGGATGCCATGCCCGGAGCTTCATGGAATACAAGGTTCGCGCGGCTATGGACAATGCGATAAAAAGACAATGTGACGCCCTGAACAGGCGCGGCTTTTTCCTGAAGACTGTGGTCGTTGACAGCCTGTGCCTCGGCGTTTTCGGTCTGCTCTGGGGGATACTGATCGCGTTCGCCAGGTTCGCGCAGGCGGGCTGTTCCGATATCCAGCCGCTCGCCGATGGCGTCTCAGTCGCACTCCTGCCCCTGACGATCACGTGTCTTGCGGCATTTCCGGCTTTTGCCGGGACCAGGCTCATTTCGTCCCGCATCGGGATGATCGCTGCGCAGCTCGGCCTTTTTGCCGAAAAACTCCGCACGGAAATGCCTTTCGGGCAGGCCGGGATGCCGGAAGAGGGATTCCTTGTCCGGTCTCAGGGTGAAGGAAAGGCCGGATTTGTCAGGGAATGCTGTTGTGCCGTCGCAAAGAACGGAAAAACCGGCACCGACAGCAGGGTGTAACCGGCATGGGATACGTCTATATCTGCAAAGCATGCGGCCACGAGACCCGGGTCGATGAGAAAAAGCTGGCGGCCAGCGGAGAACTGTTCTGCGAAAGATGCCTGCGGCGATCCGGCATGAGCGCGACGGCAAACGCTCCGAAACGTCTGGACGCCTCGCTTACCCCGGAACAGGAGCGCGCCGCATACTATCGCGACGGCTCCGGAGCGGTCCTGGTGACCGGCGGGGCCGGGACCGGGAAGACCAGAACGCTGGTCGCGCGTGCTCTTTATCTGCACAGGGAGGTCCATGTCCCTGCGGAAAACATCGCGATCCTGACTTTTTCGAGCGCGTGCGCAAGAGAGATCACGAAGCGCCTCAACATCCTGGCCGCCGGGCTGGGCAACAAAATGTTCATCGGAACGTTTCAGCGTTTCTTCCTGCAGGGGATGCGCGAATTCTGCGCCTCTTTTCCGCCGCGCGGGTATGTGGGGGATGATAAACTGATCGACCGCGACGACCAGCGCGTCCTCCTCGGAAGACTCCGGGACGGGCTTGATCTCCCGGAAGATGAACGCAAGCGTCTTGTGCCGGACGTCGACGAGCTGTGCCGCATTTTCTCCTGTGCCGCCCGCCGCATGATCGACGTCGAGGAATACTGCAGGCAGAATCCGCCGGCGCACCCGGAGACGAAGGACCTCGTGGTCAAGCTCGCCGGGATGTATGCAAAATACAAGATCGAGCATCACGAACTCGACTTCGATGATATCCTGTCCGAGACGGCGCATGCTCTGGATGAAACTGTTTCCCGCAAGCTGGCGGAGGATTACGAGGCGTTCGTCAAGCACCCTTGCGACCATGAAATGTTCAACCTGCGCAGGCAGGTCCGGAAAAAGTATCTCCACATCCTCGTCGACGGGATCCAGGACGCCGCTCCCGTTCACTGGGCGTTCCTGCGGGCGGTCTGCCCGTCATCCAGTCTGTTCTGCACGGGGGATGCCGCCCAGAGCGTCTGTCCGGCCGGGGACGCCGGTCCCGAAAATGTCCGCGGCTTCCGCAGGATGTTTCCGGGAAGCGTCACGCTGCGACTGACCGGGAACTTCCGTTCCTCGCAGGAGATCGCGGCCGCCGCCAACGGACTGCTGAAGGCGTCCGGCATCGAATACGACATGCCTTTGACGGCGCATTCCGGGGAAAACTGCAGCGGCCCGAAAGTCTACACGTTTCAATCCGAACAGGACGAGGCGGATTTCGTGCTGAGATCCGTCCGGAGCAAACTGGAGACGGGCGTTCAGCCCGGCGAGATCATGCTGCTGTTCCGCAGCGCGGACCAGGCGCAGGTCATGGAACGCACGCTCAGGGCAGCCGGGATCCCGTACCGTTTCCTCGGCGGCGCGAGTTTTCTGCAGCGGCCCCACGTCAAGGATGTTTTTTCCGCCATGGAGGCGATGTGCGACTCCCGCAACGAAGTCGCCTGGCGTCATTTTCTGGGGCTGTATCCGGGGCTGGGAGAGAAGACCGTTTCCAGGTGCTTCTCCGCCATGCAGGACGAAAAGGAAAGGAGCCGCTACAGGCAATGTCACACCGACAGGGAAACCGTCCATTTCGTGATGGCGGACAAGCTGGAACGCCTCAATCCGAAACTCTCGGATTTTTTCCGGAACGGCGACAGGTCGTTCTTCGGTCCGGCAGAACAGCTGGAGGCGACCATAACCTATTTCAAGCGTTCGAAGATCCTGAAAAAACGCTATGGCGATGATCCCGAATGGACTCGTGACCTGCGCCGTCTGCTCAGCTGTGCCGAGCAGTATGAGGACAGAGAACGCCACCACTTCTATCCCAACAGCACGGAGCGTTTCATCATGGATTTCAAACTGGATCCCGACGCGATGATCTCGGCTTGCGACCGGAACACAAAGGCGAAACTGACGCTTGCCACGGTCCACGGCGCGAAAGGTTTGGAGAGAGACTACTGCTACCTCTTCCGGGTGCAGGATGGAGTCTTCCCGCCGGAGAAGGCGACGACCCCGGAAGAGATCGAAGAAGAAAGACGGGCGCTGTACGTCGCGATGACGCGCGCCCGCAAGCAACTCATCATAACACAAACCGACGGCAAAAGCTGTGTGTACCTGACTCATGCCTTGGGCCGGGAAACGGACCGCCGGGCAATCTGAAAGGACTCAAGAATCATGGCAAGAAACACTTCCTCTTCGTTTGGAAATGGCGGCATGCCGTCATGGATGCAGCAAAAAACACAGCCGAAAGCCAGGCAGGGCGGGGCGAAAGCGAATAAATGGAAAGAGGCGGTCCGGACGATCTCCATCGCCGAGCTCAAAGACCTCGTCCGCGACAACCTGACGGCGTTGTGGGACCGGGATTCCGGCATTCGGACGAAATACTCCGGCGCGGACATGCTGATCCCGCCGGTCATGGTCTGGGGCGCGCCGGGGCTGGGCAAGTCGACGGCGGTACGCGAGCTGACCAAGGAACTGGGGATCGGGTTCATCGACGTCCGTCTCGCCCAGCGCGAGCCGGTGGATATGCGCGGACTTCCTGTCCCGGAAGAAGACCGCGTCAAGTGGCTTGTCTCCTCGGAATGGCCGCGCGACCCGGAGTCCCGCGGGATCATTTTGTTCGACGAGCTGACCGCCGCGGACAAGACGCTTCAGGTGGCGGCCTACGAGTTCATCCTGGACCGCAGACTCGGGGAGCTTTACTCCGTTCCGCCGGGCTGGTACATCATGGCGGCCGGAAACCGCGTGGAGGACCGCGCCGTCTCCTGCGCCATGTCGAGCGCGCTGGCAAACCGTTTCCTCCACGTGGAGGTCAGCGCGGACGCGGCCGGGTTCCTGAACTGGGCCGAAGAGAACAACCTCCATCCGGCGGTGATCCGCTTCATCAAGACGTATCCGCAGCATCTGTTCTCCCAGGAGGGCGAGGACCTGCAGCGCGGCTGGCCCAGCCCGCGCAGCTGGGAACGCGTCAGCACCATGGTCAGGATCGCCGAGAAGAACGACCGGATCGCTTCGCTCAATTACACGGTCCCCGGACTGGTCGGGCCCGGCGCCGCCGTGGAATTCCTGGCGTTCTACAAGACCGTTTTCTACAAGAACGGGAGCATTGACATCTCCGCCGCGCTGGAGAGCGGTGAGCCGATCCCGGTCCCGAAGAAATCGGACGAACTCTATGCGTGCTGCGGCTCGGTCGCCTACTACCTCGAAACGAAAAAGTACGGAAAGACGTTCCAAACGGTCGCCGGGAATCTCCTGAAGTTCGTCGAAAGCCTCCCCAATGATTTCGCGGCAATGATCATGAACGACGTGGAATCCAGGCTGGGCGACCAGAAACGCTGGGAGGTCATCACGAAGCACCCGCTGTTCGAGTCGGTCAGTCTCAAATACTCCGCGGACGAGGCCGCCTCCGATGAGTGAGAAGGAGATCGGACAACTGCGCGAGCCGACGGAGGAGGAACAGGCGCTGAAGGCGGCGGTCCGCAAGGAGATGGTCCGGGACCGCTGCCGCCTGATCGACTTCCAGCCGTTCGTCGGGAAACTGGCGATGCACCTGGACCTGACCCCGGTCATCGACAGGCGTCTGACCACGGCGAGTACGGACGGGACGCGCCTCTACATCGATGCCGAGTTCTACAGCAGACTGGCCCCCGAGGAACGCCTCGGGGTCATCGCACACGAGGTCTGGCACTGCGCCCTGCGCCATTTCCAGCGCAGGGGCGATCGCGACCGGGACAGGTTCAACTACGCCGCCGACGTGGAGGTGGATCTCCTGCTGCATCAGGACGGCTTCAAAATCGAAATGCTCCCGTTTGACCCCGACTGGATCGGGAAGACGGCAGAACAGATCTACGAATTGCTGTGCCGCGGAATGGAACAGTTCCAGAAGGACGACACGCACCTCTATCCGGGCGACAAACCGGACGACCCGGAAGTGCGGCGGAAGAACGACGAAGAGGATGAACAGGAAACGCCTCAGACGCAGGAAGAGGACGAGGACGGCGGCGGAGACGGCGATGGAAATGGAACCGGCGAAAATGACATGGACGGAGACGGCGGCGGGAGCAACTGCGACGGCGCGGGCGGCGGAGGAAATGAACCCGGCGGAAATGACATGGACGGAGACGGGGACGGAAACGACGCCGGAGACTGTCTGCGTCCGGGGCTGCCCCGGGTCAGGCACGACGATGTGATCGACCCGGATTACTGTCCGTCATTCTCGAAAAGCCTGGAGGATGATTGGAAAAAGAATCTGAAATCGGCCGTTCAGCAGATGAGTCGGCAGAAGGGCGGCATGGGGATCGGCAAGGGGATCGGCAATCTGCCCGGGAACGTGCAAGGGCTGGTCGATGACGACGGACTCGACGCGACCGTGGACTGGAAGCGAGTCCTGCTGGACTACGTCACGCAGGTCTTCGGCGGGGAACGGCAATGGCTGCCGCCGTCACGGCGGCATGTCTGGAAGAAGCTCTATCTGCCGAGCCGAGCCAGGAAAAAGACGATCGAGATCGTCCTTGCCGTCGACACCAGCGCCAGCACGGTCCGGGATCTTCCGTTTTTCCTGGCGGAACTCCGCGGCATGGTCAACGCGTTCGGCGAATACAAGCTCACGATCATCCAGTGCGACTACAGCATCCACTCCGTCGAGGAATACACCAACGACGATCCGCTGCCGGAAAAAAAATTCATGTTCCGGGGGTTCGGCGGGACGAGCTTCATCCCTCCGTTCGAGTATGTGCGGAAAAAGATCGAGGACGAAAAGCAGGAACCGCCGACGGTGTTCATCTACCTGACCGACGGAGGCGGCGATGCGCCGAAGAAAGCACCGGACTACCCTGTGATCTGGTGCCTTACCGGGAACGGACAGAAACCGGCAGACTGGGGACTCGAGGTCTGGATGAACCCGCCTGTGCACAAGTACGGTCATTGAACAAGGAGGAGGAGCCGCCCGGCGTGTGCCGCCGGACGGGAGCCTGGTTTGAAAGGATAAATGTCCCGGAAAAGATACCGGTCCTGCAGGCGCGATGCCGACTGCCTGCAGACCCGGCTGTATGACAGAATATGGCGTATGGTCTGTCGTATATTAACAGCAGAGCGCAAACGCCTGTGCCGTTTGCGGCGGCGACGGGATCGCCGCGCACAGGATCCCGCGGCCCGGACGATCCGGGAAAAAAGAAACCGTTCATTCAGAAGGAGTCAGTAGTATGAGTTATACTGCATCGCAGTGCAACTGGAAGCGGAGCAAGGCCCTCGGGTTCTTCCTCAATTTCGTCATCAACCACGACGACGAGGTCGTCGACAGCGATGTCTTCCGTCTCGTGGCGTCCCTGCAGTCCAAGTTTCAATGGATATGCTCAATCCAGAAAGCGATTCCGGCGGAGTACCTCAAGCTTATGAAAGAAGACTCCGACTGCGAACGGCGTCTGGACTATTCCGATGAGTCCCAGGAAATCATCCGGAAGGTCTGGGACACGAGGTTTGCCCGTTCCTATGTGCTCAGAATACTCCGAAAAGTCGTCGCGAAGGAGCTGAAGGCGCATCCGATCGAAAAACACGATTCGGAGCTGTATGCCCGGAAAACGCAGGAGCTGCAGAAAACACTGAAGCTCACAGATATGGAGCTGGACGTGCTTCTCGTCCTGGCGTTCCTCTGCGACTGTTTCCTCTGCACGCCGGGCCGCCGGCACCTTTTCGGACACGACATGATGGATTTCATCGCCAAATGCCTTGATTGCGACATCGCCATGGTCCGCGACGCGCTGAAAGACGACCGGAAGATATGCCGCTACAAGTGCATCGACGAGGAGCTCTGCCTCAACAGGGATATTCTGAACTTCCTCAACGGGACCACAGGGGAACCGCTGACGAACATGTATTACACCCGCTGCCAGGACGAGGTGCTGCCGTGGGAGTTTTACAAAAACCTGACCGTGAAACACGGTGAGCTCCTGAAGCGAATCCTTTCCTCCGGCAATCAGGACACGCCGACCCATATCCTTTTCTACGGCGTCCCCGGCACGGGCAAGACGTCGTTCGCCAGGACGCTTGCCGCGGAACTGAAGCGCGACTGCTACCTGATCTCTCAGTGCTCGGGCGGGTTCGGTCCCGTCCGCGGCATGCCGGAATCCCGTTTCGGCGCCCTGCGGATCTGCGCGGAGCAGGTCGATCCCGCCACCAGCATCATCGTCGTCGACGAGGCGGACAGGATGCTCCGCGGAAACGACAGCCTGCCCTTCCTGAGCGGGGGCGCCCCGTTCGGCGACAAGGGCCTGCTCAACAGCACCCTGGATTCGGTCCGGGTCCCGACGATCTGGATCGCCAACACGCCCGCCGAGATGCTGGACGAATCCAGCCGCCGCCGTTTCAACTATTCCATCCGGTTCGAGACGCTGGATACGGCGCAGCGCGCCGCGATCTGGGGCAACAATATCGCGAAAATGGGCATGGGCGACCTCATCGACGATTCCATGAAGCTCAAATTCGCCGGGCTCTATCCCGTCAGCGCCGGCGGGATCACCCTGGCGCTGGAGAACCTCGCCAAGGTCTCCCCCGGGAAGGACGAGGTGGAATCCCTGGTCGCCCGGCTGATGGCGCCGCACTGCGAACTGCTCGGCATCCCGCTGGACGACGACAAGCTGCTTCCGGCGAAGGACTATTCCATAGAGGGGCTGAACATTAAAGGCAGCATCCCGCTCGATCGCGTGGTGGCGGCCATCCGCAACTTCCAGCAGGGCGCCGCGGGCGGGATCGACCGCCCCCGCATGAACCTGCTTCTCTCCGGTGCGCCCGGCACGGGCAAGACCGAATTCGTCAAGTATCTGGGCAGCAAACTTCACACGAGGGTCGTCGTCAAAATGGGCAGTGACCTGCTCAATATGTACGTCGGCGGCACGGAGCAGAACATTTCCCGTGCATTCAGCGAGGTGGAATCGGAGAAGGCGATCCTTTTCCTCGACGAGATCGACGGCATGGTGCAGGGGCGGGAACGCGCCACGCGCAGCTGGGAGGTGACGCAGGTCAACGAGCTTCTTCACCAGATGGAGAATTTCAACGGCATTATGATCGGAGCCACGAACCTGGCGGCAAATCTCGACCCGGCCATCCTGCGCCGCTTCACTTTCAAGCTCGTGTTCGACTACCTCGACGAGGCCGGGAAGAAGCTCTTTTTCGAGCGGATGTTCCGCACGACGCTCACACCGGAGGAATCCCGCGCGCTGGCGCAGATCCCGATGCTTGCGCCCGGCGATTTCCGCACCGTCCGCCAGAGTTTCTTCTACCTCGGAGACCAGGTGAGCAACCGCGACTACATCAATGCTCTCGCCCGCGAGAGCGAGGCAAAGAAGGCGAACGCGTTCGCCCCGAAGTCGAAGATCGGATTCTGACCCCCCGGCGGCGCTTCTCCCGCGTCGGGAAGGTGCGCTTCGCCTCAAAACAAACAACAGTGCGGACGCCGGAACGGCAAGCGCCTTTTACAACAGGAAAACTGCAAATGAATAAACGAGAAATCCGTGAACTGACCATCAAAGCCGAACAGGGCGACGCTGAAAAGCAGTTTCTCCTCGGCAGCTGCTATTATGACGGAGCCGGCGTGAGACGGGATCCCGCCATGGCGGTGAAGTGGTTCCGCAAGGCAGCCGGGCAGGACAATGCCGATGCTCAGTACTGGCTGGGAAGATGCTGTTACTATGGTATCGGTGTGGAAAAAGACCGGACCCAGGCGCTCGCCTGGTTTCATCGTGCCGCGGACCAGGGGCATGCGAGCGCACAGAATGAGCTCAGGAAACATGCCGTCGCCATGAGGGACATAGAACTGTTTGAAAAAGGGGTCCTGCTTTTCGAAGGAAAAGGCGTCCCGCGCAATGTCTCCGAAGCCGTCAAGTGTTTCTGCGAGGCGGCGAACGACGGCAATGTCAGGGCGATCATCAAGGTCATCGACCTCGACGAGGCCGGCGGTCCGGAAGTCCGGGAGGCAATCGCGCGGTATGCCGACGACACGCTCAAGCGGAGACTGGAGTATTTCAGAGACCATCAGAACGGAGACGGCGCATCCCATGAATGAAGCCCAGGTGAAACTCACGCCCGAACAGGACCGGGCGCTGCAGCTGATGCTCTCCGGCAAAAACGTCTTCCTGACCGGCGAGGCGGGAACGGGCAAGTCGACCATCCTCCGCAGATTCCGCGAGGAATGTCCCCGCGAATGCGTGTTTCTCGCTCCGACCGGGATCGCGGCGATCAACATCAACGGTGCGACCCTGCACAGCTTTTTCCAGCTGAAGCCGGGCCTGCTCACGCCGGATTCGATCGAGGAGATCGGCAGCAAATCCCGCCGGGCTCTGATCCGCAAAGTCAAGGCCATCGTGATCGACGAGGTCTCGATGGTGCGGAGCGACATCTTCGCCGCCATTGATTTCCGGCTGCGGTCGCTGGCGCGCGGAGGCAGCCGGAACAGGCCGTTCGGCGGAAAGCAGATCATCCTGGTCGGCGATTTCTTTCAGCTTCCGCCTGTGGTGAAGTCGGAAACGGAGGACGCCTATTTGCGTCAGGAACTGGGCGGATATTACGCATTCCAGACCGATCTGTGGCGGCAGGCGGACTTCCGCTGCGTGTTTCTGAAAACCATTCACCGCCAGCAGAACGATGCGCTCTTCCTGTCGATCCTGAACCATCTGCGCCACGGCGAACTGGAAAAGCGCGACCTGCTGCCGGACGGCACGGACGAACCGCTGGACGTGCTGGAAACGCTGACCAGGCTCTGCGTCAACCGTCCGCCGCTCGATGTGGAGCCGGTGTACCTGTGCACGACCAACCGCGAGGCGCAGACCATGAACATGATCCGGAAAAACCGGCTTGAGGGAAGGGAATACATGTTCCATGCCGTGGTGCGCGGGAAATTCCCGGAACGCGACTATCCCACGCCCGCGCTCCTTACGCTGAAGATCGGCGCCAGGGTGATGACGCTCAACAACAAGCGGACGCCCGACGGCGAATTCGAGTATGTGAACGGCGAGACCGGGATCGTCGAGGCGGTGGAGGAAGGTGCGGATGCGGAAGTGCGCGTGCGCCTCGACCGCGGCAGGACCGTGTCCATCCAGTGTTCCCAATGGGACAACTGCGAATATGTCCTGGAGACCGATGAGGTCAGCGGAAAAGAGGTGATCCGGCAACGCGAGGTCGGGACATACGTCCAGATGCCGCTCAAACTCGCCTACGCGATCACGA
Source organism: uncultured bacterium (assembly GCA_902780135.1). Taxonomy (GTDB): domain Bacteria; phylum Verrucomicrobiota; class Lentisphaeria; order Victivallales; family UBA1829; genus UBA1732. The sequence continues at coordinate 145,609 of CACZEK010000001.1, read as the reverse complement.
TCCACAAATCGCAGGGCCTGAGCCTGGAAAGCGTCGCGCTGAAGCTCGGAAACGGGTGTTTCTCGCATGGACAGCTCTATACCGCGCTTTCCCGCTGCCGCAGCATCCGGAACCTGCGGATCGACCGGCGCGTTTACGCCGAAGATGTGATCATCGACCCGGAAGTCGTTGAATTCTACAGGACCCTCGAAGCGCCCCGTCCCGAACGCGGAGAAGTCACGCTGACGATCCCGAAGGAGCATGAGGCGGCTGTCATGGCATTCCTCGCCCGGCTGCGGGGCGCGGACGGCGCCATGCCCCCGCTGCCGTCTGTTTTGAACCGGGAACGCCCGCGGGAACGTCTCCGGCCTGAACAGGAGCCCGATCTGCCGGAATTGGATTTCGGACCGGAGGAGCCCTCGGACGACGACCGGACGGAGCCGGACTGTGCGCCGGTGGAATATGAAGATGACTCGCTTGACGGGGGACCGGAGGACCGGGAGGACGAAGACGACGAATCCGAGCCGGAAGACGACGAATCCGAGCCCGCGTTCGTGAATGGACGGAACGCGAAGGATCCCGACATCGAACATCTGCTCATCGTGTATCGCAATCAGACCGGTGACGAAAGAGCGGAGATGACGGCGAAACGGCAAAACGGCATCGGCTTCAACAAGGCCGACGCACCGATCCTCACCGGACTTGCGGAAAAGTATCTGACGGAAGGTTCGCTGACCGTTTTCGAGCTGAAAACCGTGCACCGTCTGATTGCAAAATACTGGCGCCAATGGTCGTGAAACCATAGCCGCGGCAGCCGGATTGCCTTTTTCTTTTTTTCCGTCTTTTCCGGGCTTGCATTGACGAAAAAAAAGCATATATTAATGCAGTGATTGCAGAAAAAACCGAACGGAGAAAACATGAGCGTACAAAGCAGGCAGGTGCTTCGGCTGTTGAAATTCGTGGCGGAATTGAAGAAAAACAGCTATCCGAACGCCTCGAGTTTCGTTAAGCTTCTGGAGAAGGCAGACACGGAGGAAGCCGCGACCCTTCCGTGCAGGTGCCGCGTGAGCCCCCGGACGATCGCGCGTGACATTGAAACGCTGAAAATCGACTACAACGCCCCCATTGAGTACGACCCCGTCTACCGCGGCTATTTCCTGCGCGATCCGGAGTGGGAACTGGGCGTCCCGATCTTCGACGACGAGCTCCTGAGCATGGCTATGCTCGGCACAAGGCTCTCTTCGGACATACTCCCCGAACCGGTCAAAGGCAAAGCCGATTCGGCAATGGACAAGGTGCTCTCGGGCAACCATTCCGCTTTTTTCGACGATGCCATGATCGAGTCCATCCTCTGCGCCACCGGCATCAAGTCCGCGGTCGATCCGATGGTCTTCAAAAAGATCTTCGACGCCTGGCGCCTGCATCAGGTCGTCGAACTGACCTATCACAAGCCGAATGCCCCGGAATCCGACCGCCGTTTCGAGCCGCACATCCTCGCGTTCCGCAACGGCGTCTGGTACACCAAGGGACATGAATATAAGACGAGGACCGTCAAGGTCTACGCCATCCAGCGAATCCTGGGCGTCAAGTTCGCCGGCGATACCTTTGTGTCCGACAAGAAACTCATCGAGGAAACCCGCAAAAACGGTCTCTTTGTGTACCCGAAGATCAGCGGCATCCGCCTGCGCTGCGACGCGTCCATCGCGTTCTACCTCCGCGAACATCAGCACGTGAAGCAGTTCAAGGTCGAGCCGCAGGACGACGGTTCCCTCATTATCACGCTTCTGCCCGCCGTCGAACACGAAGTCATCCGCTGGATTCTCGGCGAATCCGGCAAAGTCGAAGTCCTGTATCCGCCCGAACTCCGCGCGAAGGTCGCCGCTGCCGCCAGAGTCATCTGGGAGCGCAACCGGGAACCTGCCGCCGATGCCGCGGAAACAGAGGCGGAACCCGCCGCCGTGAAGCGCCGTGATTCCAGGTCGAAGACCGCCTCTGCAAGGAAGACTGTTGCCAAGGCGGCATCCGCCCCGCGGAAGAAAAGGTCCGCGGGCGCAAAAACGGTTCCGGCGCGGAAATCGGCAGATTCGAACCGGGCAAAAGCAATCAGGCGCTGAGTTTTCTCCGTCTCCCCGGACCGGTATGACATCCTGTGGCACACGTGGCGCGGTATAGTAATCATTGTCTGAACCGAAGATAAAATGGGAACAGAAAGGCAAACGATGAACAGACAGACAATGAAAACCCTCAACATGCTGGCATTCGGGACCAGCATCGGGACTCTGGCCGTGGCGGCGACATATGCGCTGCTGCGGCGCTGCTGCGGCGTTGAACTCCCCGCTGCCGTTACGGGCCGGGTCCTGCCCGTCCTTGCCGGAGCCGCGGTCGGCTATCTCACGAACTGGCTGGCGATCCAGCTCCTCTTCCGTCCGTATCGCCCCGTAAAATGGCTTGGCGGGCTTCAGGGGCTGATCCCGAAGAGGCAGCCGGACCTTGCCGACACGCTCGCCGAAGAAATCCCCGCGAACCTGATCCCGTCGGACCGGATCATATTTCAAATCCGCCGGAAGATACGCGAAGCCATGCGGGACCCGGAACTTGCGGAAAGGCTTCTGGCGATGGCGACGGCGTCCGTCCGGGACGAACGCCGGATGCGGGAGCTCAAACGCCGGATTGCGGGGATCCTCGATTCGGCGGGGACGACCGGGCTCGAATGGTGGCTTGCGCCGTCCGGCGTCCGCAGGTTCTACCATACATGCGGTTCAGGTTTCGTGAAGGAAAAAGTGATCCGCAACAAGGCGCTGCGGGCGAAGATACTGGACGAACTGAAGGATCAGATCCCCGGCATCATCGGCGTGATCCGGGCGAACATGCCCGCCATGATCGCGGAATATATGCGGGACAATCCCGTCAAGGGGGCGGTCCTCAGCATTTTTACCGGCGCAAGCGGCGAGAACCTGCCGTGGCGTACGCTGGAACAGTCCATCCGGAACAAGCTGGCCGGGCAGGACGCCGACCGCCAGGTCGAACAGAAACTTGCCGAGTTCGAGTCCCGTCTGGAAGGGTATCTCGTTTCGCCGGAGCTGGAGACGGACATCGCGGCGTTCAAACGGAATGCTGCAATCGGCGACGCGTTTGCCGTTCTGTGCGACGATCTCGCGACAAAACTGCTGGATTATCTGAACAATGAACTTGTATGCCAGATCGTCCGCGAACAGATCCTGCCGGGTGTCCGCGTCTTCCTTCAGCTTCAAATCCGCCAAAACAAGGATGCGATCATCGCCGGACTCGACCTGGCCGGGCAAATCCGCAAATCGATCCTCGACTTGGACCCGGAAAACGTTCGTGACCTCGTTAACAAAGTATCCGGCGAGGAGCTCGGCATGATCCAGCTCCTCGGCTTCGGGCTGGGCGGCGTCGCCGGACTTCTTCTCGTTTTCGCGCAGTAAATTCAATCACCAAGGAGGTCATGCAATGGCAGACTCGATCATCAGACCTTTGTCCGGAAAGAATCCGGAATTCTACGGGATGTCCTGCCCGGAATGCGGCTGGCGGGAAACACTTGAGCTTGATCCGTGCGAAATGTACGTGATTACGCTTGACGGTGAGCCGGACCCGGGACCCAAATGCGTAACCGAACTCCCGGAGACATGCCCGAAGTGTCAGGCGCGACTGAAAAAGAAAAAGCTCCCCATTACCGTTTTCAACTGATCCCCGGAAGAAAGGAAGGAATGACGATCATGCGAACAACGAGGATAAGACGTCCCGGCAAATGCGGATCCTGTCGCGCCGCTTCCCGTCTTCCAAAAACAGATTCGGAGAACAAAAAATGCCATTGATCAGACGTTTCCCCCCTGAAAAAAAGGTGGAGGTTCATGCACTGTCCTGTCCGAAATGCGGATGGAAAGATTCGTTTGTGCTCGACCCGGACGGCGGAACTGTCATCCTTTCCGCCGAAACGAACGGGGAAGGCACGCGGCAGCCCGCCGCGAAACGGCAAAAAACATGTCCGCAGTGCGGCGCCCGGCTGGAGAAAACTGTTTTTTCCGTCCCATTCAGTCGCAGGAAAATCGATTGAACAGTCCAGTCCCAAGGGGACAGGGCACAAATGTGCGCATAATTCTGCACACTACCTCCCCAAAGATCACAAAATCTTTTCTTAACAGAAAGATTGATGCCGTAATTATGCGGGTGATTTTGCAACTGCTTGAGTTCTTATTGGCGGGGGCGAAACAAAATTTTGCGGTATCTTAAAACGGACGAAAAGCAGTGGATAAAAAAGGTTAAATGGTGTAAGTTCTCTTCTGTCTTGTGAATTGAATGAATAATGAAGATTAAAGATAAATTTTGAGTATGGATACATACAATCTATCGGCTGTAATGTGCCATGACCATTGAAGAGTGGGTCAAGGCAGTCTGTTAAGTTCTTTTTAAGATCTTTAGCGGTTTTCTTTTGTAGATCATTTTTCACCAATGCACGAATTGCGTTAGTCAATTGTGGTTGATTCGAAAATGAGCGATAGGCTCTAACATAGGTGCTAACGTTGTTGAAATACATTTTAAATATTGGGTTGAACCACTCATCGAATAAAACTGTATCGTTATTCGGATTATTACATAATATCGTCAAGAAATCATTGTTTATGATGTCCAAACATATGTTTGCCCCTCCAAGAAAGATATCGAAATAGTCTTGAAACAGTTGCTTTCCTCCTTTCCCTTCCAAATTCTCCATCTTTTCTAAAGACGCCCCTATTTTTCTCCAATCCGGGAAAAGCATTCTTAGATGATTGTTGTTCAATAATGAAGAGAGATATGCCGTTTCTGGTTTGTTGTGACAGAAAGTTGACCGAACTTCATTCAAAGCATGATAAAAAGAAACAAGCTTTTTTCTATCATCATTTTGAGGCCAAATAGTTTTCTTGTCAGAAAAAAGATATCCTCCGGAATCATGGAAAAGGCAATAGAGATCCACTATTAAATACCAAAACAGCACCTCAACATCGTTAACGTTGGAAGGGATGGTTTTTGGACGGTATTCATCGAAAAGAACGATTTTCGTAGGAGTAGTATTACGCGCTTTTTCGTTTATGGATATGGCCTCGTTTTGAAACAAGGAAATGAGATTTAGATTTCTGTTATTATCCATAATTACCTCCTTTCGGAGACGGGACGAACCGGAACCGCTTCTGTTCCGCTGAATGAAACAGCGATGAAAAATTGAGGGGACCCTGTTCCAGCAGAACACCTTGTTGTGGGTAAATTAAAATGGTTTGGATTTATAAGAACATGGTAGAGTTGTCTTTTTGAATCACCGTCTGTCATGCATCTTACGTTGCGTAAATAGTGTTTTCCATCTATCACTGAATCGAATTCTCCTTGAAAGATTTTTGGATGTCCTTCCTCATCACAAATAAAATAGGAGTGCCCTCTTTTTGCTCTAACCATAGATAAAGATTTGAGGAGCCGCATGCCGTTTTGGTAATTCTTTAAGTGGAATTCACAGACCGCATATAAAAAGAAAATATTAGCATCTTTATATGTGTCTATATTTGCGATTAATCCTTCGTAACGATAACACCTCTCCCATATTTCTTTCCATTGTTTTTCAGAAATACTCAATTGCATTTTTTCTTTGTTTTCCGGAACAATTCCTTTGCCTGTGTATGATGCCCAAAGCAGCTCAATATGCCGTGCCGCATAAAAGGGGTTGTTACTGATCAAATCATCATACTTGCTGTTTTTCTTATATTGCTCCATTAATTTGCAATATTCCTTTTTTGCATAAATACTTTTTTTATCATCATAGGGATAATGCTTGATTATATTTTTTATGTTTATTCTATCCCGCAAAATATTGAAACGAGTAAGAACATTGCTCGATGATGAATCATCTTTTTCGTCGCTAAGCGAATCGAAGTATTCTTCTATGTTTTCAACCTCTCTCTTAAGATCATCATCGTTTGTTTCTATACTCGTGCAATAACGATACCATTCGGGAAATCCCTCCCTCTTTGTATCTTTGTCGATATCAGCGGAACTTAGAAATTCGTCCCCGATCGCCAACACTGCAGGAAGAACAAGCGGACTGAGTGTTTCCATCCATAATATATAAAGTCTATTACAGTTATTAAACAGTTCTATAAGTTTTCTCTTTTTTTCCAAAGCATCCTTTTCTTTGCGAATCAAGACCAAGGACAGGTGACAGTACTCGACCAAGACATTGACCTCCAAGCTATTGCTTTTGTTTTTGATTAAGCCAAGTACGTCCTCCGCATAATCTTGAGCTTCTTTTAGAATTTTAAAATTATCTTCATCTTTTTCTGTTGTCTTATAATACTCGCGGATTAAAGACAACTCCTGCGGCAGAAGCTTGTTGGCTATAACCGGCTTGCAACCCTTGGCTTTTTTGCGCAATTGTTTTAGTTTATTCCATATTTCAGGAAGGTTTTTCCTGGGTGCAAGCAACAATCCGTCATAACGGTTTATTATCTTGCTGTTTGGACCTATGGATTGGATTAGTTTGAGAAAGAATTTGATCTCTTGATTGCTGGCGCATGAAAGATCAAGAAGATCAAGAAGATACAAGAGCAGATCAAGGGGAAATACGAAATCATTACTATGTCTTTTTAGTATGATTCTTGCTTCAATGGGACTGCGGACTTTAAGCAATATATCATCTTCGGAATCAACCGTTTCTCCTCTTAATAACGCATGATTTAAGAAGGTGCCATAAATATCCCTTGAATTGATAGAATCACTGCTCAGGATTTTTATAACAAGACTGATTGGCATAGGACAATCATAACGAGTGCAAAATGCCAGGCAATACAACATTTTTTCCAATTGTTTCCGGAGTTCATTTCTCTTTTCAGATTCCATTTGATCCGAATCGGGAATAGTACCTTGAATCATTTTCTTGATTCTTTCATCTTCAAGTAAATCACTCAAGTTGAAAAAACTGCGTCGTTGAAGAATGTCTTCGACTGTTTTTTCTACGGCTTTTTCAAAAAAATCATTGGAGGCTTCAAGTTCATTGTTTAAGTGCGTTCTTATCTCTGTTTGACATCTTTTTATAACATTATATATCTCTCCAAACATAAAAAGAGTTGCTATAAAATGCGGATTGTTCTTAAAATAATGAAAAACAGTTTTAATCTCTATTTCATAGAATCCTCCTTTTTCCTGTAACAGTCGGAATAGATTGTTCTGTTCCTGATCAGTAAGTTTTTCTTCGATATGGATTACATTATAATTTTTTGTCTGATACAATGATATTTCGTTTGCCAAAGAAGATTTATCGTTGCAATCATCCTCGAATCCAAATGACGAACAAATCATTTGCACTTGGCGACCATCATCGCGAAGTGCCTTAAGCAAACCCAACGGACGGTCGAGATCTTCTTTTCGATGGCAGGAAATATCCCAGACGATCAATGTCGGCACAATTATACTTTCTTCACTGTTGTTTCGCTCCAAATCCTCAAGCTCCCGAAGAAACATCGTTAAAGTTTCAATTGTATTGGAGTCCATTGAATTGATTTTACTGGGAATATAGATCACCGGATGTTTTCGCTTGTACATTTGCCAAGCAATTGAACAAAGTATATTGGTCTTTCCTGAATAGGTCTGTCCTGTTAACAGCAGGGGTTTTGCCTGATATTCAGCTTCCTCGTCCTTAAGGTGGTCCGCATAATACATTGCCTTCTCAAGTTTCGCCAGAATCTCATCTTCCTTCACGCGTTTCAAATGGTAACAGAACTTTGAATCAGGGTTATAGCAGTACCAAATCGGAGGAAAGAGATCAACACTGTATTCCAGGAAGCGGCGAAAGTCCGTAGATACTTCTCCTCGTGGAATTTCCGGCTCATTTCCCTCAGCATTATCAAATGTCAGAATCGTACCAAAAGACTTTATCAGGGATAAAGTCCGCTTAGGGATCGATACTGTTGTCCTGTTTTTTTCATCAAGTGAGATTTGAATTCGTTCACAGTGTTCGCCGACGTCATACTCTTTTGATCTAGCATATGCTTCCCAAAACTCATTGCAATTATCAGGCAATCTTTTTGCAAACCCATGGTCTATCAAATAGTTTACTGCTTTTAGATTTGTCTCTGTCGCATCAGCGCCACCAAGTATGTATACAGATTCTTTTTTGTGTTTCCTTACGATGTCGCGCAAAATATCATAGTAAAAACCTGGAACATTATTAACAAATATCACCCCTCCCTTCAACAATATGCTTTTTAACAAGGGGGTAAGGCAATCTTTGATAGAATCCTCATATTCAGAGTCTGTTTTTATGCATCTAATAACCGGAAGATGCTGTCGGGATGGATAAACCTCATCTAAACGCTCTCCATCATTTGAGCTAAGATTTCTGTATTCACGAGACTCTGTCTGAAACCTGGAGCAGAACTCTTCATTGTCATCTGTCAAAAAAACTACTTGCCATGGAGCGTTGACAATATCTGCTCCAGGAGAATCTTTTTCAAAAAATGAAGTAATCAATGCCGCTGGAACTAAATCCAGTTCGAAAAGAATCGGGTATTCCGTTACAGGATCGGTTTCCACCTCTGACATTTCGTCCAGGTCGGGTTCGTAATCATAATCCATAATATGCTCCTTTTCTGTCCGGTGACGGATCAATCAATCAAAGATAAAGGCTCCACAGACGGCATGGAGGTACAGGGAACCTTGCAGTCAAAGCATTTGGTTTCTTCTCAAGCATCGTGTTCCCTGTGGTCATAGCCGGTTCGTTTTGCCCTCATTTGGTTAGCCGAAGGATAAAAACACCATAATATATGCCTGTTTTTTCCGAATTGCAAGCATGAAATCTAAAAAAAGCGAAAAGACTCAGATTTGTATTTGTCTGCAGTATTCCGAATCAAAAATGCAAACCGCAGTCTGCATTCATTTTTCTTTCGAGGGGACACAAAAGTGCCTCTTCGACGGTTTCCGACAAAAAAGTCATAATGTTTTCTTGCAGTCGATTTCTGGGTGTTGGCGGGTTTTTGCGTCTGAAGTGTTCCCTGTCTTTGAAGTCGTATGCTTGATGGATGAGACAGCGTTTTTTGTTGTTGCCCCCTTCCATGCTAAGTAAAAAAGCGGATTTGCCTTGTTATAATCAATCAAGTACGACGCGCATCAAGGACTCGTTTCCGCTGGGAAAAAAACTGCGGGCATCGAACAAATAGCATCCGGTCGCTGTCTAATGTGGTATCCTGAATCACCAACAATGCACCCCCCCCCGGAGAGAATCGTGAAAACAGTCAACCGTATATCCGCCATGAAAAAAGCCATTGTTTCCGCCTTGGCCGCCTGCTGCTGCGTCGCCGCCGTCGCGCAGGACGCGGGAAGAAGACCTCAGAACGATCCGCTGAACGCCGTCGTGCGCATCGAGACCGTGTCCACGGTCCCGAATTACCTGCTGCCGTGGCAGAACCGGACCCCGCAGTCCAGTTCCGGTTCCGGCGTCGTGATCCCCGGCAACCAGATCCTCACCAACGCGCACAACGTGGCGGACAGCACGCTGATCACGGTCCGCAAGCAGAACGAGGACACGCTGTTCACGGCAAAGGTCAAGTTCGTCGACCATGAATGCGACCTGGCGCTTCTGACCGTCGACGACCCCGCGTTTTTCTCCGACATCACGCCGATGGAGTTCGCCGAGACGCCGCCTCCGCAGTCCATGGTCATCGCCGCGGGCTTCCCGATCGGCGGCGACGGGCTCTCGCTCACGCAGGGCATCATCTCCCGGATCGAGGTCCGCAGCTACGCGCACTCGGACAAGAATCTGCTCACCGCCCAGATCGACGCCTCCATCAATCCCGGCAACAGCGGCGGCCCGGTCTTTTTCCAGGGGAAAGTCGTCGGGATCGCGTTCCAGGGGAGCCGGCGCGGCGAAAGCCTCGGATACATGATCCCCTATGAGATCATCAGCCATTTCTTCGACGACATCAAGGACGGCAAGGTGGACGGCTACGGCAGCCTCGGATTCCTGTATCTGCCGCTGGACAACCCGGACACCCGCGCTTATCTGAAGATGAAGCCCGACCAGACCGGGATCCTCGTCCGCAAGGTCTTCAAGGAGAACGGGGACAATGGGCTCAAGGCGGGGGACGTGATCCTTTCCATCGACGGGAAGAAGGTCGCCAACAACGGCAACATCCGCCTCGCGGACGGCCAGCCGAGATACTTCAGCACGGTGGTCTCCGCCAAGCAGATCGGCGAGACCGTGAAGGTGGACCTGCTCCGCGACGGCAGGGAGCTGACCCTGGACATGCCCGTTCAGAAGCAGAATGAACAGATCGAGCCGTACCTGTACGACCGCCGCCCGGAATACTTCATCATCGGCGGGCTCGTGTTCACGCGCCTGACCTCAAGCTACCTTCTGACCTTCGGCAGCGGCGCTCCCCCGATGGAGATGCTGGAAAAGGTCCGCGACGTCAAGGATTCCCCGGACGACAACGTGGTCGTGCTCACCCAGGTGCTGGGCGACGAGGTCAACGTCGGCTACCAGAACTTCGACTCGATGGTGCTCGTTTCCATCAACGGGAAAAAGGTGAACAACCTCCGCGAGGTCGTCGAACTGGTCGAATCCTGCAAGGACGAGTATATCACCTTCGAGTTCGAGGGAGACATCCCCGTTACGCTGAACATCGGCAAGCTCCGCGCCGCGACGCCCAGGATCCTCGACCGCTACCACATCAACGCCGACCGGTTCTTCGAGTAAGCTCTGCCGCGAGGTGAAATGCGCTCGCCCGAACAGCAATTCCTTGCCGCCTTTCGAGTATGACGGCATCCGCGAGCTCATTTCGCCTCGGTTTTTCATGATCCCGTTTCCGCGAATCGCTGCGCATATCATACTCGTAAACCGGAAACTTTTTTCAAACTTTCCCTGATTGACCTGTCCGCCCCTTTATTTGAGGGGGAGATACGCTGAAATGCGAAGAGCTTCGCGACCACGTTCGCCCTCCGAAGCGAACTCGTCCGGACATAGCATCAAAAAAATCATTGTTTTTTCGGAATCAGGCTTGACATCCGGTCAATGCCTGCTATAGTATCAGTGTATTACACCGCTGTCGCGCCAAAATAACCGTCCCTCCCCAAGAACACGCATCGCTCTTCATCACTCTTGAGGCCGCCATTTATGTTAAAGACCACGTTTCAAAACAAATCCTTCAGGTGTTCAAATTGAATTTTATTAATAAGGTGAATATCATGAAAAAATTCTTTTCTCCTTTCTTTTTCTGTGGTTTGTTCTTTACTGTAACAACGCTTTTTGGAGTTGAAAAGATTTATATAAGTGATGGTATTTTAAATTATTGCCTATCTCCAGATGCAGCTAACAGCGCTGTTGTGCTTTATTCCTTTGATATTCGAGATAAAGAATGGAAACAATACTATTTACCTATGACAATTGTTCCGGAAATCGACACCAGAAATGATGGGAATAAACAGATCATTAAATTCCCACTTGCATGGTATATGAATCGCAAAGAGTTACTTGTTGTATTTCATGATTTAGAATCAGATGCAATGGGCAGAGTTATATTTTGTCTTTTTTCAACAGACAGGACCCGCGATTTTGATTTTCGGTCTTTTACAGATTATTATGAATATCAAAATGATATAATGAAGTATAAGGGGTTTTATTTCGGCGTGGGTGGCCGCATATATATCCATGGAATGAGTTCTGCCCCATTTGCAGATCATCGTCTAACTAACAATTCTAAAATATGGTATGATTTTGCTGGAAAAAATATTATTGCACGTTTCCCTTCTTACTCAAACCTTTCAGACTGGATTCCATTAGATAATCCGGCATACTATAAATGGATGTCGTATGCAATTGAAAATGGTAAGATTATTGTTATTCAAGATGATAAATTGAAAGATTTTTACCCATTATCAAGTATTTCTGTAAAAGGGAAAAAAATCTATACGGATCATGGTGAAACGATCAACTTTCCAGACGATGTCGATTCGATCATTTGGGGTATTGATAAGAAACTATCAACTCCAAGTATCATATTATTATCTCAAACCGATAAGATTAAAATTTCTAAAAAGGATTATCCGAAACTTCCGAAGTTGATTCTTGCAAATGAAGACTCTGATTACGTGATGTTTATTTTTGACCGCAAGATTGATTCATTGAATGTGCAAGGTTCTTTACAAGAGATCAAAGATATGCTCGAAAAGAGCGGTTTATTACAACAATATCCACCACGTCCTAAGAAAAAGGAAGTTAAGCCAACAGAAAATGTGATACATACTGCTACGCCATCGCCTGAAGAAATGGAACGGAGAGAAGCTGAATATTTAGCGAATCATCTCAAAGTATTGTATGAATCCGCCAATAATATTGTTACAATTACGCCACCAGATATCAATCAATTCAGTGAAGGTAATATTCAATTGCTTGATAAATCGAAACAAAATAAAATATTATGGGAAATGGAAATTCCAAGTCAAATGGAATCGGGAACAGGGGCCGGGGCTATAAAATCAACGGCGTTTTTTGAAGATAATAAAAGCGGATTTTTCTATGCTGCTATTATCCGCAATGAACTGTTTCCTGAAGTAGTTATTCTTAAAATTGATTCAAAGAATGAAACAGTAAGTGAATTAAGGTTTGCCAGTCCTTTTCTCCCGGACCTGCCATTTAAAGAGATGAAATTGGATGTGGTCCAAAATATTGTTTTTTTATCTGCCACATATAATGACAATAAACATCAAGAATCTGCTATAGATATTTCTTCTGGTTTTTACAATATGATATTGAATGAGAGACATAGAAAATATCCATATATACCGACAGAATTGTTTTTATTGTTGACATCAGGTGACGCAAATGATAATGATGATTTTCTCAACATACAGGATATAAAACTTAAAAGGTTAAAGTCATTGTATGCAGACCTGACGATTTTAGGATTAAGTTTCGCCGAATATTTGTATCGTCTCGATGTTAAAGGCTCCTCCATTAATGATAGCACATTTGCTAATCTAAACAAAAAATATCATGTTAGTTCGTTGATTAACAATAAAGTTTATGAAGATGAGTTAGATCGCTATTTGGATCAAAACTCAGAGATTTTATGGTCTATTCAAAAAAGAATAGACAAACGAATAATTCGACAGGCAAAATTTCTAAACAAGGATGCATTCTTAAAACAAATAGCTCAAATACATGTATCGAAAGACGCGGGGGCTGCCGTTATTCCATCGCCTGAAGAAATGGAACGGAGAAAAGCTGAATATTTAGCGAATCTACCGAAAGATAACATTTTTACCGATGACGAGTTTAAAGCTCTGTTTCCCGAGGTTGAATATGATAAAATTGCCGATTTATACGAGCGTGGCATGGCTTATGATTGGGATGAGAAATTCTCCGATGCCATGAAATGCTTTGAGCAAGAATCATCATTAAAGTCAAAATTAATGTTGGCAATGTATTACAAAACCGGGAGACCTGATATTCCAAAAGACTCTGTCAAGGCTAATGCTGTCTTTAATGAGATAATTGGGGATGTTAGTAACAAATCCGCCCCCACTCCTGAAATGTTATGCATAGCCGGACGTGCCTGCATGGAATTTGTTTCAACAGAATTTTCTGAAATACAAGAGTATCAAAATAAAGCGAATAACTTCTTCAAAGAATCCATTGAGCAAGGATATGCTGCTGCCGCTTTTTATCCTCAATATTACATAAGAAACAATGGTAAGTTTCAACCTCGGGAATTACTTGAAATAGCCAACAAAAACAACTGTTTGGACACTGAAGTGTTAGCCGCAGGGATGGCATTATTTCGGAATCCAGTCTTTAGGAATTATCGCAACAAACAGGAAAACCTGTTAACCATCAAAAAGGGTATTCAAGCACACATCCCATTGGCGGAATATATCCTTGGCGAATTATTCTATCTTGATGCCGCGAATCCTGATCTTGCATTAAAGCCGAATCGAGAACTGGCGTTATTCTGGATGAAACGTGCCGCGAATCATGGAGAAGCGTCTGCCATAGAACTTTTACAGCAAAATCCCACTTTAAGGCCATTTAACCGATGACGAACGTAATTTTTCAACAGCACAAACTGAGGAGAAATAACATGAAACGCAAAACAGCCTGGATCATCACCGCGATCATCGTTTTCTGCCTTATCGCCTTTGTTCTTGTGCTGGCACTGGTGCTGGCACCCAGGCCGATCCTCATTGAGGGGACGATCACGGACGATCAGGGAAACGCCCTGAACGGGGTTTCCGCCTGCGTGTACTTTTTGCGCCCGGAAACGAGCCTTTTCGGCGGCTCACGGGAAGATCGGTACACCGGACCGAAACTTGAGGAGACCGTCGATTCCATTTTCCATTTCGAGGGGAAAGGCGACATGGTGTACGCCACGTTCGGCAAAAAAGGTTACGCCCCGCAGAGACTTCATCTTGGGCGCGGTGACAAATACAATTTGATCCGGCGCGACCTTCGCATCGTCATGAAGGAACTGACGCCGGAAGAACTGACGGAATCGCTTTTCCAGGCGATCGACGGATGGAGCCGCGAGATTGACAATAGAACTCCGGCCGAGATCTTTATCGAGGGCCTGCGCAAAGCATACGGACTTGAAATAAGCGATATGACGGATCTTTTTGTGAAAGTGATTCAGGATCATCTTTCCGAGGTGGAAACGAAATCGGAGGATCGATTGCGCGAAAGGCGGCATTATTCTGCAATATATTTTCTTCATTATTATCCGCTTCCGCAAGATCAGTTCCTGGAACTGATCCGGAAAACCGCCGAATTGGATCCGGAGTCCGCGGACAGGCTCATTCGCGTTTATACGGAGGTGTACCCCGATTGGGTGTTCGATGACAAGACGATCTTCGAACTGGCATCCAAAAGCGATAGGAAAGAGTTTGGCTTTTTCGAAGCATACGCCGATTTGAAACGTCAGATTCGCGAAGAAAAGGACGAGGCTTGCAGGAAGAAACTTCTTGATAAAGCCTTTGAATGGGCTTTTCAGGATGACATGCTTACGGTCTTTCATTATCTGGACCGGCTTCTGCTTGACTTCCGCAGACAGGAATACGCCGAACTCCCCGCCCGTAAAAAACAGTTGGAAAAAGAGTTGAAGCTTTATGAGGAAGCCAGGAATTACAGCTGGGTTTACCGCCGGACGAAATACGCGCTGGAGCATTTCGGCGAGGGAGACGAAGCGTTCGAAATGTTGTACAAGATGGATACGGATCTTAAATTGCATGATGGCGAATGGGAACGTGCCGAGCGTGAAAAACGTCTGAAAGAAGGATTTGAAGAGGCAGAGAAACGGGGAATTGATCTCTCGACTGTTTTGGGCCCGGAATTATACAAAAAATATCAATCTTTTAAAGCAAGTGACAAAGAATAAAAAACATCCCATGCCCCGCCTGACCTTATACGAGACATAAATTGAGGAGAAATAACATGAAACACCGAGTATTTCTGATCGCTACCGCGCTCTGCGCCGCTGTCTTTACCCTGAACACGACGGGCTGCAGCAGAGAAGAAGCAACTGAATCCGCGATTGATTCAAAAGCCGAAAAAGCAAAACTCCTTCAGCAAATGTTTGATAAAGAAATAGAAGATGCCAGGATTCATCTCGTTGGAAAAGTGACGGATATGAACAACCGGGAACTTGAAGATGTTACATTAAAACTTGAATTCAACCGTCCAAAAGATTTTGGTCTCAAATCTGAACATCTAAGGGAAACCAGAACAATAAACGGCAGTTTTGCGATAGAGAAAAATCACTACACGAGTGTTTCCATATTATTTCAAAAAGCTGGCTATCGTACAGAAGATATTACATTTTATGCATCTGAAGCAGCAAATACTCCCAAGTCGGCGATTCAGGAAAACTGCCATATTAAGCTGAGGGAAATCGGGACTTTGGCTGAATTAGTCGAAGGGCACGCCCATCTTGAATATGATGAAGAAAGGCAGCTCCTGACAGTTTTCGACCTTTCTGAAATTGCAGATGGAAAGCTGAATAGAAAGGAACTGAAGTTGGGAGAAGCAATTCCATTCAAAAAATATCTTCGTCTTGATTTCGAGCGTGACAGCCAGAGAGAAATCATACTGCAAGAACACGGAAAATATAAGAAGCTTCTTCCCAAAACTTTCTGCCTGCATTTTGTTTCTTCCGATCCGGACGATGGTCTCATTCCCGCGGACACAACAGGGCCGGATAAGATGGATATAACCTGGCTCACCCAGGCACCGGAAGGCGAATATGCCGCAAAGGAGTTCGAATTCTTGTACAAAGAAGGGATGAAGATACAGTGTTTCTTTTATATTAAGTGTGGAAAATATTATGGAAAAGGGCTAATTTCAGAGATAGATGCTTCTGACAATACGAAATACAAAAATGGTCTTTTGTTTGTAAAATTATATATCAACAAGAAGCAAAATGACTTGAACCTTAACTCTGATTAATTCTCTTTTCAGGCCATTATAACTTTTTTCTTTTCCCCGCTTGTAATCAACGAGAAAACGGTTTATATTATTCTCGGAAATCAGACTGACACCATACAAACCACACCAACAACACAGCGGCCCGTTACGGCAGGACGGGCGGAGGTACGACATGAAAAGATTACTGACAGCGGCAACCCTTTTATTGAGCATGGCAGCCATGACGGCGTGTTCCACGACATCGTCGGAGTCTTTCGATCCGGCGAAAGATGACGCCTGGGCGGAAAAGATCGTGGCGGAACAGATGCCCGGCGACCTTTCGGGGATCACCCCCTACGGAAGATTCCAGCGCTATACGTATTTCTCGACGACCGCCGGACGCGATACGAACGTGAACGTCCTGCTGCCGCCCGGCTACACCACGGAGAAGCAATACCCCGTGGTTTATGTCCTCCACGGATATTTCGGGGATGAAAACGCGATGACGATCGACGCATTCGGCATCACCAGGATGCTCACCAAGTTCTATGCCGAAAACAAGGCGAAGGAAATGATCGTGGTCTGCCCCTACATCTTCACCAGCAAAGAGCTTCCCCGCTGCACCGGAATGAACCTGGAAAACAGCCTGGCATACGACAATTTCATCAACGACCTGTTCACCGACCTGAAGCCCTACATCGAAAAGACCTTCTCGGTGAAGAAAGGCAGAATGAACACAGCCATCACCGGATTCTCCATGGGCGGCCGCGAATCCCTGTTCATCGGGTTCCGGCGTCCGGAGGAATTCGGGTATCTCGGAGCCGTCTGCCCCGCGCCCGGGCTCACCCCGCTCGCAAATTCGGCTGCGCATCCCGGCCAGATGAAGGATGCCGAAATGAAGTTCAAGGATGGCTTCGCTCCGCGGTTCTTCCTCCTCACGGCCGGCCAGTCCGACCGCACGGTCCGCGACACGCCCGTGGGATACCACAATACCATGGTCTCGAACGGCGTGAAACACCTCTGGAGCTATCTGCCCAACGCCGACCACAACGAAACGAGCGTGAAGCCCCATCTGTATCAGTTCTTCCAGCTCGTTTTCCAATAAAAAGAACCGCATAAAGGACCGGGAACCGCGACCAAAGACGGCAACCGGACGACGTACCGGGATGCCACCGGCAAGACCGCTGGCACGGCGACAAGCTCCGGGAACGGGACCACGCATCGCGATGCCGCCGGGAAGACGGTCGGGACGAAGAAATGAGCTGGAGCAATGAAAAAAGTCATCTTGGCGCGAATGAGCCTGGTATCTATCAACAGGTGAGCGAACTTTTTTGCAATGTCAGGAGATTATATTAAGATTGTTTCACTTTTTTTTGAACGGAATTGGAGGTAGAAGATCATGGGCATAGGCGGAGGTATCATCGGCGGCATTCTCGGAGGAATGTTCGGCGGCTGGTGGGGTGCCGCAATCGGCGCATGGATCGGCGCATCAATCGGCAATTCCGACACGGATCAGGATAAACAACCGCCGGAGACGTATTGCGATATCTTTCGCTGTTTGGGGCAGCTCGCAAAATGCGATGGTCGCGTGACGCAGGACGAAGCTGAACTTGTGTCCACTCTGATTAAAGAGCTGGACATCCCGAAAGACGGCAAGTCCGGCATGAAACAGGCATTCAACGCCGGAAAAACACAGACCGTGCACGACTTCACCATGGCAATCCGTAAGATCGCGGCACGAATCAAAGACATGAATGCCCGCCGTTCCCTGCTGGAAGTCCTCTGCTCGCTCGCCATCGTGGATCATTCACTCACGCAGGATGAACGCATTCTGCTGACAATCGCGGAATCGGAGCTGAATCTGCCTGGTTTCCTGCAGCATTTCTTTGCGGGCAGTTCGTCCGAATTTTCCGGAAACGCCGAATACGCGTCCTCGTCCGGACGTGATTCGGACAATGCCGGCGGACGGAGCCGCTTCGCTGATGACGTCATGGCGGACGGCATGACGCTGGACCAGTGCTATGCAACGCTCGGCTGCACGAAAGATGCGTCAAACGAGGAGCTCAAACGCTGCTGGCGGGCCAAAGCGAAGGAATTTCATCCGGATAAGGTCATTGGAAAAGGTCTGTCCGCCTCCTTCATCGAACAAGCAAAAATGCGGATGCAGAAAATCAACAACGCATACGAGGCGATTTGCAAGTCGCGCGGAATCCATTCGTGAGATTCCGACGCTCTACATTGATTCTGGAGGGTGCGGCATCAGCAGCTTTCTCCGTTTCTCCGCGAGCTCACTTTGCCTCGCGTGAGGTCAGGTGGATTATGCGCTGAAAAGCATAAGCACGACCATGATCGTGTTACAACCGTGACCTCAAAACATCGAGGACTTGTTATAAAGTAACGAACACGCGGACAAACGTCAGCCGGATTTGTGCCTGCGGGGCGAAGCGTCGCTGCGATTTTTCGAAAAAAACAGGGAAAAAGCTTGAAAAACAGAGGATTTGATGGTATATTGTGAGAAATTCTGAATCAGATTCAAGATTTCGCATTCCGAGGAGAAGATCATGAAATACATCAAACGGGCTCTGGAGTCGAATCTCCGACAGGCATCCAAAACATACAAAGCCGTTTTGCTCACCGGAGCCAGACAGGTCGGAAAGTCGACGCTCCTGAAACACCTGTTCCAGAAAGACTATAAGTGCATCTCGCTTGACGACCCGTTTCTGGAGGAGCAGGCAAAAAACGACGGGAACATGTTTCTGACGCTCAATCCGCCTCCGGTCATCGTGGACGAGGTCCAACATGCGCCCGAACTCTTCCGTTATATCAAAATCCGCTGCGACGAGGCAGACGCAAAGGGATTGTTCTTTCTTTCCGGCTCCCAGCCGTTCCACCTGATGAAGAAGATCTCGGAAACGCTCTCCGGGCGGGTTCACATCGTGGAATTGAACGGGCTCTCCCTGCGTGAGATCCAGCATGATGCGTTCAACGAACGTTTCCTGCCGACGATGGATTATATCACCGCCCGAATCAAAACGGCTTCCGCTCCGCAGAACATCTGGGAGATCATTCATCGCGGCGGCTACCCGGCTGTTCAGGACAAATCTCTCGAATGGTCCGCGTACTACGCCGATTACGTCAAGACCTACCTGGAACGGGATGTCCGCGATCTTTCCGCTGTTCAGGATCTGGACTGTTTCAGGCGGTTCCTGGTCGCTGCCGCCGCAAGGACCGGACAGCTTTTGAACTACTCCAACATCGCCGATGAGATCGGACGGGATTCCGTCACGGTCAAACGCTGGATCTCCATCCTCGAAGCATCCGGCCTTGTTTATCTTCTGGAACCATTCGCCAACAGCGCCCTCAAACGGACGATCAAGACCCCGAAGCTTTATTTCCGCGACACGGGGCTGGTTTGCTACCTTACCCGCTGGCTGACCCCGGAAACGCTTGCCTATGGCGCGATGAGCGGACACATCTTCGAGACATTCGCCGTCTCCGAAATCCTGAAATCATTCGCGAACGCCGGACTGGACTACAGGCACTTCGTATCGTTCTACCGGGGGCACGGCAGCTCGGAAGACAAGGAATCCGAGATAGACCTGATCATCGAGGAGAACGGTATCCTGTACCCGATCGAGATCAAGCAGGGCACAAATGTGAAAGCGTCGGAAACGGCGGCATTCCAGATCCTGGACAAAGTCAAATCCTCGAAGCGAGGTTCCGGCGCAATTGTCTGCAACTGCCCGCAGCCTGGACGGCTTCAGGAAAACGTGCTTCAAATTCCCGTCTGGTACATTTGATGTCAGGTCCGTGTGGGAAGTCAAGCCTTGACAGGAGAAACGATTTTCATAAAAACGCCATCCAATAAGATGCCCTGAATTATTTTCGGCAAATATCATAAAATTCATTTGAAAAGCGATTCGGAATGGTGTATATTGCCTCTGCAAAACAAAAGGATTTGTTAATATCATTCAGGCAAATCCGCAAAACTCCCTCCGTATTCTCCATTCAAGGAAAGCTCTGACATGAAAAACGCAATGAAGCATTGGAAATGTTTTTTGATGGGACTCGCTGTATTCGCGCTGTTCATTCCGGCAGGATGCAGTTCCGTAGACAGAGGAAACGGAGTGCGAGTTTCCGACTTCAAAGTCAAGCGAGGAACAAACCTCAGCCACTGGTTTTCACAAACCGGAGTGCGAGGGACCGCACGCGCAGCCAGAGTAAAGGAAGATGATTTCATCCGCTTGAAAGAATTTGGATTCGACCATGTCAGAATCCCGATTGATGAAGAACAATTCTGGGACAGCAACGGGAACAAACTGACGGATGCCTGGGAACTGCTGGATGCGTCCATCAAGCTCGCACTCAAGCATGAACTGCGCGTGATCGTGGATTTGCATATCATCCGCAGTTTTTATTTCAATGCATCCATCGAAGGCAACAAAACGAATACACTTTTCACAGAAGAAAAATCACAGGAACAATTCCTGAATCTGTGGAGAGAGCTTTCCGCGGCGCTGAAAGGATTCTCGACAGACTGGGTGGCATACGAATTTCTGAATGAACCGGTCGCGGACGATCCGGAACAATGGAACGATCTCATCGCGAAAGTACATAAGACGTTGCGTCAGCTGGAACCCGAACGCGTACTGGTGATCGGGTCCAATATGTGGCAGAGTGTGGATACATTCAAAGACCTGAAGATTCCGGAGGGAGACAAAAATATTCTGCTCAGCTTCCATTATTATAAGCCGATGGCAGTAACGCATTACCGTGCAAGCTGGGACCCCGTGGGCAGGTATTACGGTCCAATTCACTATCCCGGCATTGTGATTGCACAGGCTGATTTCGACAAACTGCCCGAAGCGCAAAAAGAAACATTCCGGTCTTTTACAACGAACTGGGATCGCAGTGTGCTGAGAGAACAGATTCTTCAGGCGGTAACGGTGGCAAAGAAACTCGGTCTGCCCCTCTTCTGCGGCGAGTGGGGTGTGATTTCCTCGTCTCCGCGTGAGCCCGCTTATAATTGGTACCGCGATATGATATCCGTGTTCGATGAGTTTGACATCGGCTGGACTACATGGAATTACGATTCAGGGTTTGGATTCTGGAATTCCTGGTCAAAACAAGTGTCCGACAAGCCCATGCTTGAAATCCTGACCTCAGGGAAAGGTCTGAAGTAAATTCAGGGCACCCCTAAAAATTGGTTTTCCGCGGCTTTTCGCGTCCGGGCAAATTCCAATTGGTAAGTTTTTCGGTGGTTGCCTTCAGGCCGCCACGCTCAAATCTTCCAGCATTGGCCTTTTTGCCCATCCGCTGAAAATCCATCCGATCATATTTTTAGAGTTACCCTTCAGAAAGAAAAATCATTCCGTGAAGAAAAGGGAGGCTTCACGGGGAATTGTTTCCCGTTTGCCTGTCAAGGGAACCTCTGTCAATTCGTTTTCGAGAGAGTGTTCGGCTGTTGTTGGATAAGTGTCAAACTAAATGCACCTTCTCTGTTTGTCAGACTAAACGCATGTACCCCCTTTGTCAGACTAAACGCACCCTCTTGCTTTCCGCCCCGTGCGTTTCTTTTTCAAATGATGACTTATCACAAAAAACTTCGAATTTCGTTTAGGCTATATTATACCGCATTTTGTGGAAAAATGCAAGAGGGGAATGGCGAAAAGTCATAAAAAAGGCAGATTTCCAGTTGCTACTTTTTTTGAGTTGTCGATTATTGTTATAGATCACGATTTGACGGGGTTTCGGGCATTTGCCGGGTTGAAGCGCATAGGCAGGACGCGACACAAATCGCGTTTGTCGCGCGGGCAAATCAGGCCCGCACTCGTTCCTTAGCAAGTTCCATGAGCCTGGGGAATTCCCCCATAAGGTAGAGCGGAACATTCAGCAGACCGGCATCAAGTCTGAGATTCTGCATGGATGTCCGAACCGACACCTCCGGTTTGTATTTCTCGCGATAAACATGAAGCGACTTGGCTTTGACATTGGTTCCGGATTTCACTTCAATGGGAACAATCCGCTCGGAGTCCTGAATCAGGAAATCGACCTCTGCTCTTCCGGTTTCGCTGGTCCAATAGCATATCGGGGAAATCCGCATGGATTGAAGCTGTTCCACGACATAGTTCTCCACAAGACGCCCATTGAACTCGCTGAAAACATCCTGACTGTTCAGAATCGGTCCTGACGGGAGAGCGGCAAGTCTGCGAAGCACACCGACGTCCGCAAGATACAATTTGAAGATCTTCCGGTCGACATATGCAAGAAGCGGCAATTCCGGATGATTGACCATCTGAACTTTGTGAACCATTGACGCATTAAGAAGCCATTGCAGTGCGTCTTCAAACTCTCTGGCTCTTGCTCCTTCGCGCACTTCGCTGTAGAAGAAGCGTTTGTTTTCGCGGGCGAATTGGGCGGGAATGGAGTTCCAAATGCCGAACAACTTCGGCGTGTCACTGATCGGAATGTGTTTGGAAAAGTCGGATTCATATGTTCTCAAAACGATGTCGAGTTTATCATCGGTCTTTTCCACATCATGAGTTTCGATCCATGTCGAAAGGGGTTCCGGCATTCCTCCAAACGCAAGATACTCCCGGAGATAGTTGGCGAGCTTATCGGAAAAAGCTTCGGGAATCGGTTCAAGGGGAACGTTCTCTATGAATTCGTTGAGCATAGGTTCCACGGCATTCAGGAACTCTTTGAACGAACATGGTCTCAAGTCGAGAATCTTAACCTTGCCAACTGGAAAGCTTGTCTTTTTCGTCAGGGAAAGCCCAAGCAAAGAACCGGCAGCGGCAATCATGTATTCCGGTGCATCTTCACAGAAGTATTTCAATGACGTCAAAGCCCGCGGACACGTCTGAATCTCATCGAATATCAGGAGCGTCTTGTCCGGAACAATCTTTGTGGCGGTAAAAGCTTCAAGACGCTGAATGATGTTTTTGGGGTCGAGGTTGTCTCCGAAGAAAGACGCAAGTCTGGCGTCTTTTTCAAAGTTGAAATACAAATGTGACTTGAACTCCTTGTCGCCGAACTCTTTAAGAAGCCAGGTCTTGCCACACTGTCTGACCCCGTTCAGGATAAGCGGTTTTCTGTCTTTGGAGCGTTTCCATTGCATCAGGTCATGAAAGAGGAATCTGGAAATCTGCATGTCGCACCTCCGGTGTTGCTGTTCTGACCATACTATACCACAAGAAAGCTGAATTGCAAGTGGAAAACGTGCCGTTCATGCGCTTTTTGCGAAGAATATTCACGTTATTCGCGCCAAAAACGTGATTTGCAGACACGTTGTAAGCGCGAAGAACGTGGTGTCATTATGTGTTTTGGGAACGAACAAGATATATGATGAATCAAATCTTTTTGGAGATTCTATCCCATAACCTATTAATTTGGGGATAGCCCGCGAAAGCGTTCTCTCAAGCACTACCCCTTTTTGAGCTTGCGAGCAGGTCATTTAGAGGAAAAGTTTGAGAAAAAACGCATATTTGACCTCAAACCCTATCGTTAAGTTAACTCCGAGTGCGATTTAACCTCAAAACGCCGAGCAGGACTGACCTGCTCCGGGATTCTCAAAAACTGAGAATCAGGGGCGTTTTGAGAACGAAATGTCCTCGAAAGACCTCCTCCGAAAGCTCCCTCAAAGTCCCGCTGAACTCGGATTTGTGGGGGAGAAAGGCAAAAAATAAGCCGGTCTAATGTGACCGGCGGAGAATTCAATGGTGGAGTACCCGAGATTCGGACTACCGTCCTCCTATCTTTATCCGGTCTGAGCTCAGACTGTGCTTTTCGGTCAATTCCTGCGAAGAAACACCGAAAAAAGCAGACCAGTTATTCCGAGGAAGAAGCGAGTTTGTTAGGGACCAAAACCCAAAACGGCGTCAACCTCAAATAATTTCTCTCGTGATTTGAAAAAGAACTGAGAATTCTTTATGCTGACTCTCGTCAACAAAACAGTAATTCCCCATACCCCAAATGAAGTACAATAATTAATATAGTATGTTTCTCGCAAAAATCAAATCGTTTTATCAAAAAAGTCAGAAAAAAGTTCTGTTCGGGAAATGATGCCGGTTTCCCCTTGACAAAGCGGCGTTCCTGCGCTATGTTATAAGTCTTCTTGCAGCCGTCATCAACGCCTCCAACGCAAAAGCCCAGCTCGAAGCCGCCGTCTATGCCTTCAGCGACCGTGATCATTGATCCTAACATCCTCTTTTTTCAGAAAAACACTTGACTCTTACGGGGAAAAAATATAAGATACCACTATATGTTCATTTTTCTTGTAATCAACGGGATTTTGGATATATTACAATAATAGACATGACCATTGAACTCAACAAAAACGAACAAGAAAAGGTTTCTGTATGATAAGTGCTTTTGACATAGTCTTCATCATGAATGGTTAAACAAGCATGAAAACTGATAAGAAAAAAGCGAAACTTGTTGCGTTGTACCGTGCGGGGACACCAGTCACAGCTCTATGTAAAAAGTTTGGTGTTTGTAAAAGCACTGCGTATAACTGGATCCAGAAATATACCCCAATCAAGCGAAAATGTCGTCGCACTGTTACTCCGGAGGATGTTTACCGTCTTGAACGGGAAATACAAACTCTCAGGACGGAAAATGAAATTATTCATCGCAGTGGATTGTTACAAAAAGTTCCTCTGGAGTATAAAATTGCAGCGATTGACCAGATGCAATCCGATTATTCCGTTTATATCCTGTGCAATTCTTTAGGCGTTTTAAGATCGACATACTATCATCACAAACTACGCGCTCCTGTTCGAAAATGGTATGAACTCAATGATGACAAGATTCGTCCCATCGTGAAGCAAATCTTTTTCGATAGCCGAGAACGATTTGGGGCACGGAAAATCAAACATGAACTCAAACGAAAAGGATATAAGGTCAGCGAAGCACATATCTCCCGACTCATGAAAGAAATGGGGCTGGTCTGCAAGCAAGTGCGACTCCGTTATTATTCAACGACTAATCGGAAGTACAAGTATTATCGTAACAAAGTCCAACGCAAGTTTCAGACAGCGGCTCCGAATCTCGTTTGGGTGAGCGATTTCTCCAATGTTTATGTCAAAGATGTCTTGTGCTCCGTCGCCGTCATCATTGACCTGTTTGCTCGCGTGGTGGTAGCCTGTGATGTCACGGAAAATACCAGTGCCAGTTTCATGATAAGGCTTTTTGATTCTGCATACGAAAAACGGAATCGACCAAATCACTTGACCTTTCATTCCGATCAGGGAACGGAGTATACCGCATACGCATTCCGCAAGCATTTGCGGGACCTTGGAGTTAAACAGTCGTTTTCAAATCCGGGAACACCTTTGGACAATGCAGTTATGGAATCCTTCTTTGCATGTCTGAAGAGGGAAGAACTTTCCCACAACTACTACGACACTCTGGAGGATTTGCGGCGAGATGTTTTGGACTTCGTGGAGTTTTTCAACAACATGCGACCTCATCAGAGGTTGGGGATGATGACCCCATGCGAGGCGGAGCGAAAGTTCGAGGCCGAAAAAAAGTAAAGGGCATTTTGGAATTCCATCCGGAACTGTCCAAAAAACCCTATGCATATCAAATGGTGGAGTATATGAGACTTGAACTCATGACCTCCTCGCTGCCAGCGAGGCGCTCTAGCCAACTGAGCTAATACCCCACATCAGGTGTGTTCATCTAATATATCATCGATTCGCGGAAAGTCAAACTCAAATGGGAAAAAAGTCCGAAAAAAGTCCAAAATGAATCCCGGGCGCTCGGAAACGGATCCGTTTCCGCCAGCGGCTTCACGCACGCTGAGGGTCCCGCACGGAAAAAAGACGCGGGAAGGGCGGGATCATTCCTTTGCCACGGGCAGGCCGAGGCGTTCCTGCGCGTCTTCCAGCCCGCCGAGGTTCTGAATGCGTTCATACCCCATCGCGCGCAAGGCCTGCAACGCGGTGTCGGCGCGGCGTCCGGACCGGCAGTACAGAATGACCGGCGCCGTTTTGTCCGGCACGAGGGCGGCGATCTCTCCGGCGATCCGGTCGTGCGGGATGTTGACCGCTCCCCGCAGGTGCCCCGCGTCGAATTCCTCCGGCGAACGGACATCCAGCAGGACCGCGCCGTTCAAATCCGGTTTGGATGGCTGTTCCGCCGGGACGCCGTCCGCGGCTGTTTCAGGGGCCCCGCAGCCGCATCCGCAGACAGCGGCCGCCGCACAGCTCCACACGAATATGCAGTGCAGGATCTTCATGTCATATCTCCTTTCCCGAGGGCATCGCGCCCAGGCTGAAACGGACGGCTTCACGGCAAAACCGCTTTCCGTTCGGCAGCGGTCCCGCAGGCGTATGCCGCGAGACAGGGTCGCGCCGCGCCCGGCTGCAAACGCGGAGCGCATTCCACGCCGCCGCTATAATATACCGCGAAGCGCGGAAAAATCAAATCGCCGCCCCTCGATCCCGGCAGAAAACACCCCCCGCACCTCGGAATCGGAAGGAGATGTCACCTGGACAATACGATACACGGAACCTTTTTTCAGGCAGAAAACGCTTTTTTTTCGGTTTCCGGCTTGTATTTTCCGGAAAACGGAATATAGTATATGATACACGTTATTGCGGGGTAGAGCAGAGGTAGCTCGTCAGGCTCATAACCTGGAGGCCGTTGGTTCGATTCCAACCCCCGCTACCAAAGATTTTTCATGGCTGTCCGTCACGGATGGCCTTTTTTTGCCTCAGTTTTGCGAAGTTGGGAAGAACGCTATTGTAGGTATTTTTTTACCGCTTGGAACCGTTCCAAACGGCAGTTTGGCCCTTGTTAGGCTAACGATAACCTAACAATAACCTAACACGTTTTCAGGAAAAGTCAAGCAGGTTTTGCCCTGACGAGCTACCTTTTCTCTCCCCCGCAACAAACGACAGGATGGATCCGCGCGGTTATTTGCAAGACGGGTCAACCCGCCATCGGTTTATACGGGACCTGCTACCTTGCGTTTTCACTTCGATTATAACGGGTGTGGACAGATCATCACCCAAATTCACAAGACAAAAACCAACAACCGCTACCTGACCAAAAAAGAGAAGCCGATTACGACTTCTCCAAGGTATTACAGCTTCATGTTATCAGGAAGACGAACGCCGAACTTGGCGAGGATGATCCCGGCAACTACTGTCAGCAGAAGCCGTCCAATCCATTTCATAGCGTCAGCGGGTGGTTCTTGTGGGATGAAGCTGTTTTTTCTGGTGAACATTTTTCCCCTCCAAAAAGATTTGTGTTCAATTTGAGTTCAATCGAGGTAGAGGCAACAAAGCCTCTACCCCGACTGAACAATTTCTGAATTCAGATTGAGCTTTTTTCAGGCGAAGATCGCTGCTTGACGACCGTCCAGGCCGAAGGCTCTGTTCAAAGCGAGGTAGGAATGATCCACACGCTGAGGCGAGTATTTCTTCACGGTTTCTGTAAACGCGTTCAGGAGACTCCAGCGTGTCGGTTCTCTGAACTCCTCATGCGAAGGTTCCTTGAACTCACGATAGACTGGGAGAATGTCGGACGAATTGATAACGCCAAGTTCGGCAGCACGCACGATGCAACTCCGAGCCTCGTCATCGTCTTTGAGGTAGAGGTCCTTCATATCCTCGCATACGGTTTCGGTTGTCAGGAAATCGTCTTCGAGAGAGGCTACAGCCCGGTCAATGAGTTCAGCGAGTTCAATACCGCTTGTATGGCGACGTTTGATTACCGTTGTACCACCGAATGCCATGTTCGTGCAGACACAGACGACGATTCCAGCAGACAGCCCAACAGCAAAGGATTTGTCGTGGCTGTTACGAATCCCAATGCAACGATGCCATTCCGGTGAGGATGAACGGGAGATTTCCACTACTCCGAACATCTTCTGTCCTTCTCTGGCAAGACCAAACTTTTCACCCTCGATTTCCCAGTCATGGGCTCGGACGACTTTTGTCACAGCGTCGATGACGTCAATATGGGGAATTGGTCGCCATGTGGCGGTTGAACAGGGGGTGTCAACATGAGCAACTTCGTCTCTGCTGACAAACTTGCCTTCTTGCATAATCAGTCCCATGCGTCACGCTGCCTTCCTGTGAGCAGCTTTACAGCGGCTGCTGTAAGCACATTCGGCACAGTTGATGCAGGATTCGACCGGAAGGAAGATACCAGTGTTGACGGCCTTCTCGATCTTCCCGGCGAGGTAAACAAAACGGTCGAAATCGTCCTGAGTTCTGAGCGTGTAGAACTGGTGATGAGCAGGCGTTTTTGCCTTTGTGAACACGTCAAACCGGAACAGAGGGTTCTCTCCATACTTCTTCTGATAGGCGTAGGTGAAAACGGTCGCTTGAAGATCACGATCTGCCTTTCCGTTCGGCCACTTCATAGAAGCAGTCTTCCAGTCGCAAATGGTCTCGTCTCCACCGTCAACAGTAACAAGGTCAAATTCTCCGACCAGGGGCTTGCTGAGACTAGGCACTTCCACGCTGAAAGCTTCGGCAACAGACTTCACGCTGTAGTCGTCGGGCCATTCTGCGAGAGCCACGTCCAGCATGTCGCAGCCACGCTGATTCCAGAACCAGTAGTCCTCATCAGGCTTGTACGAAATGTTTTCGCTTGCTTCAGTTTCACCTCGGAAATAGACTGCAAAATCCTCCTTTGCGTCTTCCAGCGTGTAACAGATGCCCTTCTTCGCGCGGATGCTCAAGATCGCATGAAACGCTCTTCCGAACGGCATACTGACGTTAGTACGCTCCACCTCGGCATGTTCGATGTACCGGAAGTAATATCGCATGGGACAGGCGAGATAGGTCTGAAACGCGCTGTATGACCAGTGAGGCGTATCGCGGATGGATTCAATTTCACGTTCCATGTTCACGCCGCCTTTCCGTTGAGCTCGTCGATGGCTTTGGAACACTGAATTTTGGTCAGGCTTTCGACTGAGGATACGTTGAACTTGACCTTGATCTGATCGGGCGAAACGCCGTACATCTTTGCGAGGTCGAGGAGATACTTGATCTGTTTGGGAGATGCCGGAGCATCAGAGGTCGTGCCGTTCCTCTTACCGTAATTTTTCTGCTGCAGTGCAGAAGCCACCTGCTGGGAGTTCTGGGCGTTTTCCATCGGAAGAGAAGCCGTCTGATAAGGCACAGGATTTCCTTTTAATTCGGCCTCCACGCTGTTTCGGAGCTGATCGAAGGTTTCGTGGATTTTCGCATTGATCTGGTCAGGCGTGAGTCCGTCTGGAAGTTCGATTTCCATGGAGACGTGGTACGACTGGCTGGAATAGTCAGCATCGGCTGGGACTTTCTTTGCATATGCGGTGTTGAGTTTGAGCATAGTGATTTCCTTTCGATTTGAGGTTAAAGCATGACCACGACGGGCAGGCCGTCGTGGTCATTCGGGAGGTTATTCGATGAATTTTGGTTTATTGGTTTCAGTGTTTTTCTTTGGCGTTCATATACCGCTCAACGATTTTTTGGATCAGGTCGATCATCGCCACAAGTTTTGGATCGTTTTCGTTTTTTTGCTCGAGTGTATCCACCAGACCGAACATGATCTCGCAGTGTTCCAGCGGGATCGATACGTTAATTTTAGCTTGCATCATTAAATCCTCTATGTTGAATGGTGAGGTTAGTACTTCTTACTTTTAATCTCGCTAACAATGTCAGTAGCAATACTTTTGGGGAGGTCTTCCAGTCGATTCACGCCAAACGACTGACAATAAGCGGTTTCGTCAAGGTTTTGCTTTTCCAGGTGTTTCTTGATGCAATATAATTGCCGTTCGGTAATTGTTTCACCGATCCCTGCTTGGAATGGTTGTTTTTTTGGCGTTGACGTCTTCTTGCTCGGAACAGAAACATCCTGCACATTCACCTCATCGTCCGATATAAGGCGTGCTGGTGGGACTCCTTTCAATGACTCGGCGATTGGCCCAGGCAGATCGTTCATCATCTCCTGGAGCTTGTCCTTGATGTTTCCTTCGACGATCTCTGTGACATGGATCTGGACAGATGGCTGACCGTTTTTGATTGCATAGAATAATTCGAGAGTTTTTGCCATGGCATTTCTCCTGTGTTGGTTGTGGTTAATGTATTCGAAGCAAAATAGCTCTGACTATATAATGTATAATAACTATTACAATAAAAATTGTAGCCTAAATTTAAGTTCAAATCCATGTCGGGAGGAGACGATGCAGGGATGAATCAGGCAGCTCCGCTTGCAACACGAACACGATCAAGTGTGCGTTTGGTCTGCTTGTATTCGCGGTCTTTCTGTCTCTGCGCAAGAGCGAACTCGCGAATTCTGCGGCTCATGACGGCGGATTCATCCGACAGCGTTTTCAGTGTGGACTTGAACGCTTCAATGCCGGCAATCAGCTCGTCAATCGAAGGCAACGCCTTTGCAGATTCATGATTCGGGGTGAAAGTCTGAACGGGAGCAGACTCGACGTGGGTGATGTTGTTGGTTTCCATAGTGGGGTTCTCCTTGTTGAGGTTGGTATTGGGAATGGGGGTTTGAGGGGTGCTTTCCTGCGGGTGAGGTGGATTCTGCACGGAAACAGTTTCCTCTTCTTCTCGGATGGTCTGAGGCTCGTCCTGTTCAGGATGGATATTGGTCTGTGTTTCCATTTGATTGGACGCTTCCTGTTTCGGTTTTGCGGAACGAATGGGCATTGTGATATATTTGCCACAGCCACCTGTTCCGACAATCGGACTTAACTCATCGTTGAGTTCAATCTTCCGATGTCCAGCATCCAGCAGATGCAGAAGGAATTCTTTTCTGACCCTGAACGCTAAACCGTTCCAGTTCGGATCGAACTCGGCATGGATATTGAACAGCATGCCGTTGGAGCTTTCGAGGTGGAGATTGCCCGGAGCATCAGGAAGACGGCTGACCTTAACGCTGTTGAAGTTCCTCGGATCATCCGGGATGCTTTTCAAATAACGCATCAAATGTTCAGCTTGGTCATCTTGAATGTTCACATAATGCGTCGCATCTGTTCGTTCAGACACGATCTGTTTCCATTTTGGATAATTTCCGTTGAGAGCCTTGCCAGACCACGTCCATTCGCCGAGAGTAAGATCGAAATGCGTGTCTTCATTCTTCTGCCATGTGCAAAGACGACCGGATTCGCCAAAGGCTTTGGTCGCAAGCAAGGCAAGGGGAAATGGAATCGTGATGCTTCCATTCGTTCCGAGCTTGAGAGGGATGTTCGAGAGTTCTTTGCCGTCTGTGGCGGTGAATCCATCTCCGCTGATGTTGATTCCCGTGAGAATCCTACGGGTATCTGCCCGTTTGTTGGCATTCGTGTCACGGTCGGTGATAGGAGCGAGCAAAGACAGCGCAGAAAGCGTGTCAGAAGGAAGCTCCATGACGCAGATATCTTGATCCGGGACTTGTTCCTTCTGTGGAAAACTCCCTTTGACAGGAGCCATTTTGACATCGTCGATGAAGACCTCGCGACAGTCAATCTCAAACTTCAGCGTTTTGTTCTTGCAGTTACGAACCGCTTGACGGAACTGCTCGAACTCCACGAGAATTGCCGGGAAATCATTTTCCAGGTCGGCAAACAGCCGGAATTCGATCTGCTCAATCACGTTTCGGGTCCTGAAGTAAAGCATGTTCGCTTTGCCTTCGATTTCGATCCCCTGATACGCCTTGATGAGAGACGTCCGGGAGACCAGCTTCCCCAGAGCCGACAGGGCTCCGGCCAATTCGTTTTTGATTACGGGAATTTGCATTGTTACCTCCAAAATAGGGTTAGTGGTGAAATGTCAATTTTTGATATTCGGTGGAGGAATATATGCTTAAATTCCCTTGATAATCGTTTTTAAGGTAAAAAACAGGCTTTTATGGCAAAAATATGCTCAAAAATAGCTTAAAAACGCCTTTTTTTGTCTAATTTTACTCGTTTTTCCGCTATTTAGGACTTTTAATAGAGTTTTGAAATGGCAAAAGTTCGTGTATGCGGAGGCAGAAGCCTTTGAGGAGATGAAGGAAGAAAACCTATTCTGTTGATGGCGTCGAATACTCTCATTTTGTCCTGATCTAGCGTGGCATAATTCATCGGAAGATCAGCTATAAACTGAATTGGAAATGGGGAGTACAGCTGCATAATCCTCTGAGCTGCATCCGTGACATCGTTCATATCGTTCCGGAAGTATCCCTGAACAATCAAAAGAATGTTTCTACATCCTCTGTTGGAATTATAGGACATCGCATAGGCTGGGCGGCAATTCGCTCGTCTTAAAGCAGACGTGAAGGAATTCATGTAATTGGAATAGCTTTCAGGATCTTCAAAAAGTGGAATTGAATAAAAAGCTACTCTGGCCTGGCCAAACATGTTCAGATATTGTTCAAGAAGTTCTCCTATTCTTTCTAACGGGTTGGATTCATTGTTGTCCATATTTAATGCTCCTTTTTTGTGTGACGATAACTTGTATAAGATAATAAATCTTTACATGATTAATATTATTATATGCCGATGTGTCATATACACCTAAAACTTGATGTCTCATTCAAAACATCAATTATTTTAAGATGGCTTTTACCCGTCTAAGGGAAAGGATAATATATATTACTATATAACACTCTATTAAACGATCTTCTCTATTAAATATCAACAGATATAACAATCGAAATAATCTAATGAGGAAAAATATATGAACGATGATGAATTTCTTTCAACTGCAAGTGTTCTCAATATCCCAATGAACAAAAAGATTCTAAAAGCATCTTTCAAACTCATGAATAACTATATTAACGAACACGCTAAAACGCTTGTAATAAGAGAGGATATACATCTTCCAGAAGGAACAGAGCAAGAAGCTATTATAAGAATTAACAAACGGTATATTGAAAAAGAGAAAAATGCTGGCTATGCTCCTGCGCATATCGTAGCAAGAGAAATAAGCTCAAAAGGTAAAGTCCACTATCACATGGTATTATTCGTGAATGGGGAAAAAACAGAAAGTACTTATCCGCATTTTGAAAACATGAAAAAAGTCATTCAGAATACTGTAGGACCAGGTGGTTCAGTTCATTATTGTAACGATGGACATAGAAATGGAATTATGATTCACCGAGATAATCCTGATTTAACAGATTTACATGAAGCACAGCGTCAAGTAAGCTATCTGGCAAAAACAGATCAAAAAGAAGGTGTTAAAGGAAAAACTTTCTTCACTTCCAGAATAAAAAGATAATCACTTGCATTCAGAACTGGTGTATTAATTATCAAAAGAAATACATTTGTTAATAAGATAAAACTGATCCAAATATTTGGAATGTCCTACCGGAGATATTCTATCCGGTAGGACTGTGGAGAACTGCCTTGAGTTTAATCGCACAGAGACCTGATGATAAGTTTGATGACTCCATACGCCAACATAGCGATAAATGTTCCTGTGGCAATTTCCAGCATTCTGTTCGAATCAATTTCTTTTTCCATACTGTTTTTCTCTTTTGGTTAAAGTTATGTTTAACTTGGTGAAAGATTGCAGACAAAGGCGATGTTTGCCTCATCTGGACATCCTATCAAGTTTGGCGGATTGTTGTATTCAACGCAGAAGACACTTCCGAAAATATTCGTGTCTTTATGACTCACCATTGTCATATATATCCAAATGCTATAGAACGCCATTCCCGGAAAACAGTTACTTCACTTGGCTAAAATATTTTGTGACGAGTACATAATACGAGATAGACAGGGTAAAAGCCAGGGAATGTTTTTCGAAAGGTTCTGCACATGGATCTGAAATCTCCAGAGCAATGCTGGACAGCACCTTTTACGAAGACGAATAACCTTTTGGACGGAGAGGTTGGAAAGGGGGCTGATGCATGCCTGTGAGATTCTGCATCAGCCCCTGATCCTTCCTGATTGCTTTGATGAGGGTCATGTTGACTGCGCTTGTATCCTGTGCGTATCTGTGCCATCTACTCTCTCTCCTGTTTCATTTCAGAGTGGATATTAATAACGCGCATGTGCGCATATGTCCTTATATTAAAACAAATGTACTATGCATTCCTCATAGTCAAAACTGCATTTTTAAATACAAAATATGCAATTCCAAAAGATATCTGAACAGACTATATATTGTAAATACGGTAATTTAATATATTGAAAATGCACTTTCTATGTGCTTACAGTTTTTTTGATGATAGATTACTGCGAGCTTAACAATACCTTTCCCACGGGATATTTCATGCTGGAGATGGCTCTGTTTTCACTTGTCTGGACCGTATCACACGGCTATATTCAGACGATTATCGCAAAAAGAACTTTAAAATCGAAACTATTTTCTTGATTTTATATATAGATTGTAGTACAGTATTGCACAATCAGCTTCAACATGAACGGCAACACTCCGACCTCAAACGAACGGAGAAAGCATAAGGACACCCCATGGCAGAGTTTTTCGACAGTCCGGTTTTGAACTCCCCGTATGAAATCCCAACTCGCCATTGGATGCTGGACGACACAGGCCAGCCCACGAACGTGATTGAGGAAGGACGACGGAAAGCTTCGTACACATCCCCAGTGGCAAGGGCGAAGCACTCCACCGGAGATGATTACGTTCAGACCGAGTTCGAGCTTGACGATGTTGAAGACGGTCAACAGTACGCAGAGTACGAGTGGATCAACCGTATTCGTACCGCCGTTTCTGCATGGCGCAATCTTCCGGAACGGCAGTGGGGTGTTACGCCTGAGACTGCACGATTGCTTCATCACTGGCGAACACACGATTTCCTGAATCAACGTCCGTTCTTCTGCCAAATCGAAGCTGTCGAGGTCCTGATCTGGCTCACTGAGGTTGCACCCGGCAACAAGCAATGGAAGGACATCCTCGAACACATCAAGACCGGTAATGAAGACGCCAACCCTGACCTGTACCGTATTGCCCTGAAGCTCGCTACAGGAGCAGGAAAAACAACGGTCATGGCGATGATTATCGCCTGGCAGACGGTCAATGCTGTACGACATCCAAGCAGCAAGTATTTCACGAAGGGTTTTCTGGTCGTTGCACCTGGACTGACGATCAAGGACAGGCTGCGTGTACTGCAACCCAACGATCCAGATTCCTACTACCTGAGACGCGAGCTTATTCCGCAGGACTACGCCAACGAACTCATGAAGGCGAAGATCGTCATCACGAACTACCATGTCTTCAAGCGGAAGGACCTGCTGGAACTCTCCAAAGGAACGAAGGCGCTGCTGAACGGGCGTCATGGTCCACAGATCGAAACACAGGAAACAGAAGGCCAGATGCTTGCACGGGTCATGCCGGAGCTGATGGGCTTCAAGAATATCCTGGTCATCAATGACGAGGCTCATCACTGCTATCGAGAGAAGCCTCACGATGAGGCAGAGGACAAAGGGACGAAGGATGAAAACGACGAGCTGAATCAGCGAAAGGAAATGGCACGTCTCTGGATTTCCGGGTTGGAGGCTGTCAACCGCAAGATGAAGTGTCGTGTGGTCGATCTCTCCGCTACGCCGTTCTTCCTGCGTGGTTCCGGTTATTCCGAGGGCAAACTCTTCCCATGGACCGTTTCGGATTTCTCTCTCATGGATGCCATCGAGTGTGGTATCGTCAAGCTGCCTCGTGTTCCTGTCGCAGACAACGACCCACATCCAGACAAAATCCCGGTTTTCCGTGAACTATGGAAGCATGTTGGCTCACAGATGCCGAAGAAAAACCGTGAGAACGGAGGAGTGCTTGACCCTGCGAAGCTTCCTGCTGAACTGTGTACCGCCATTGACCAGCTGTACGGGCACTACGAAAAGACGTTCGATCAATGGGAAGAAGCGAAGATGCCAACGCCTCCGTGCTTTATCTTCGTCTGTCAGAACACAGCCATTTCCAAGCTCATTTACGACTACGTTTCGGGGTACAAACTCTCTGAAAACACCTCGTTTCGAGCAGGGCAATGTCCGCTTTTCAGCAACTATGATGCATCCGGCAATCCTCTGCCCAAACCCCGTACCATCCTGGTTGACAGCATGCAGCTGGAATCAGGAGAAGCATTGAGCGACGATTTCCGAGCAGCAGCAAAGGACGAAATCGAGCGGTTCAAACGTGAAATCCGCGAACGTACAGGCAGTGCGGAAGAAGCAAACAAGCTCACAGACTCCGATCTCCTCCGGGAAATCATGAATACGGTTGGAAAAGAAGGCAAGCTTGGCGGAGATATTCGCTGCGTTGTCTCCGTCTCCATGCTGACGGAAGGCTGGGATGCAAACAACGTCACCCACATCCTTGGTCTTCGTGCATTCGGTACACAGCTGATCTGCGAACAGGTCATTGGTCGAGCACTCAGGCGTTCCAACTATGATCTGGACCAAAACGGGCTGTTCCCTGCTGAATATGCGGATATTTTCGGTATTCCGTTCGACTTCACAGGCAAAGCTGTCCCTGTAAAACCTGTTCCTCCTCGAAAGGTGGTCTCTGTTCATGCGGTGATACCTGATCGCAACGATGTGGAAATCCTATTCCCGAACATTGACGGCTATCGTGTCGATATGAAGTCCAGCAAGCTCGTGGCGAAATGGAAACCCGAGCATGATTTCCTGCTTTCTCCTGAAGAAGTCGGTCCGTGCAAGGTCAAAAATGAACCGGTGGTCGGTGAAGGCGTCACTCTTTCGGTCGAACATTTGCAGAACGTCCGTACGAACACCATCATCTACAACCTCACGCAGTGCCTTCTTGAACGGCATTTCAAGAAGCCTGGAGAAGACCCGGAGCTTTATCTCTTCGGTCAAGCCAAGGCTATTGTCTCCGACTGGGTCAAAAATCATCTTCACTGCAAGGGCGGAGCATACCCCGCTCAAATCCTCTACAAAACACTTGCAGACCGGGCTTGTGAGCGTATAACAAATGCTTTGGTTCCTGGCAGCGAAAATAGAGGGCCTGTCGCCATCATCAATCCGTTCAATCCGACCGGATCAACCTCGAACGTTTCCTTTACGACCTCAAAAACCAATCTTTGGGAGACATCTTCCCGATGCCATATTAACTACGCTGTACTGGATTCTGACTGGGAAGGAGAGATGTGCAGGGTTCTGGAAGATCACCCTCGCGTCAAGGCGTATGTGAAGAACCATAACCTCGGATTCTCCATCCCCTATCTGGTCAGCGGTGAACGGCACCTCTATTTCCCGGATTTCATTGTCGTCCTCGACAACGACGTTCGCCTCATTGTCGAGATCAAGGGCTTTAAGAACGAACAGGTCAACGACAAGAGATTGACCACCGAGAACCTTTGGGTTCCAGCGGTGAATAACCTCGGAAGTTATGGGCAGTGGAGGTTCGCCCAGTTCGAGTCTTTCTTCGACATCGAGGCGGATTTCAGGAAATTTATCGACGAGGTTCTGGAGAAGGGATAAGACCGCCAGACGGAATCAACAGGCTACATTGGAACAAAACCGAATCAAATACGCAAGGAGTCAGCACTATGCCCCGTGGCAGAAAAAAAACAGAATCGAAGCTCGTTGTATCCAACAAGTTTCCGGACAAGCGTGTCGGTATTCCGACTGCTGAAGAATCCAGCTACGCCGACAGAATGGCTCTGACGCCTGTTGAACTCAAATACCCTCGCAATCCCGACCTTGATCCTCAGCTTGTATGGAGAGGGAAAGACCGTCAGGATGAACACCCCCTCGAAGTCAGGGCTTATCCGATCTACATCCAGGAGAAAATCCACCCTCAGACCATTGTGCGCGACCTTATGAACGAGACCAAGGAACGTGCAGCAAACGATGAAGCGCCTGATCTCTTCGGCGATTTCAACGGTGTTCCGGAAGGAACCGACAGGACGGATTTCTATCACTACGAGAAGAATTGGACCAACCGCATGATTCTGGGCGACTCCCTGCAGGTCATGGCGTCGCTTGCTGAAAAGGAAGGTCTCCGTGGTCAGGTCCAGTGCATCTACATGGATCCACCTTACGGCATCAAGTTCAACTCCAACTTCCAGTGGTCTACCACGTCTCCAAATCAAAAGGATGGAGTTGACATCACCCGAGAACCGGAAATGGTCCGTGCGTTTCGCGACACTTGGAGGGAGGGTATCCACTCCTACCTCTCCTATCTCCGAGACCGTCTGATTATAGCACGAGACCTTCTTGCTGATACCGGCTCCGTCTTCGTTCAGATCGGGGATGAAAATGTTCACCGTGTTCGTGCACTGCTGGATGAGGTTTTTGGACCCGATAATTTTGTTTCAATGCTTTTTACTCAAACGACCACAGGAGCAGGTAGTCCTGCAAAGCTATTGGCTCCACCCAGTGTTGGCAATTATGTGCTTTGGTATTCAAAAGCCGGAAAAGAAAAAATGAAATATCGCGAGGTTTTTAGGACAAAAGTATATGGAGCTGAGGGATCATCTGCATATAAGAAGCTTGAATACCCCGATGGCAGAAGAATAAGTGTCTCGAATTGGCAAAAGGAGGAAAAACGCGCTTATGTTCCAGAAAAAGAAATCTCTATGCGCCTGTATGGATTAGACAATTTTACAAGTCAAGCAGGGGGCGACAATGCCCGCCCACCGATTTTTTTGTATGGAAAGAAACATACAATCGAAAAAGGAAGTTGGAAAACCTCGGCAGAAGGCATAGAACGCCTTAAAAAAGCTCACAGACTTGACGTGAGTGGCAATGGGAAGATAGGATATGTGCGTTATTATTTCGATTTTCCTGCAATGCCAATCCCAAATGTTTGGACGGATACTGTTGGACAAAACCAATTTGGTGGAGATAAAATATATGTTGTCCAAACAGGTCTTTCAATTGTCCAACGCTGTCTTCTAATGACAACAGACCCCGGTGATTTGGTTCTTGATCCGACCTGTGGTTCCGGAACGACTGCATACGTCGCGGAACAATGGGGGCGTCGTTGGATCACGATTGACACGAGCCGTGTCGCGCTTGCTTTGGCTCGAGCCCGTCTCATGGGGGCAAGATTCCCGTACTATCTGCTGGCAGATTCAAGGGAAGGTCAGATCAAAGAAGGCGAAATTATGCACCGTCTTCCTTCGGAGCAGCCAACCTACGGCAATATTCGGTTCGGTTTCGTATATGAACGTATTCCTCATGTTACACTGAAAAGTATCGCAAACAACTCAGAGATTGATGTGATTTGGGAAAACTATGCTCCCAAGATGGATGAATTGCGGAAGAAACTCGGTGGCTTGGAGGAATGGGAAGTACCTCGTCCTGATGAGAAGGAAGCGAAAAAGCTTCCGCAGAAGGAATTGGAGGCTTGGTGGGAACTTCGCCTGAAACGACAGAAGGAGATCGACGAATCAATCGCAGCTCATGCAGAGTTCGAATACCTCTACGACAAGCCGTATGTGGATAACTCCGTTGTTCGCGTAACTGGTCCCTTCACGGTGGAAAGCCTCGATCCTCACCGGATGCTTGGCGTGGACGAAGACGGAAATCTGATCGATCCGCTGGTCCTGATGCAGACGAATGACGTGAAAGCCGCGAGGAATGCTCTTTACGACTGCAAACCGGCTGCTGATTTCACCGCCATGATCCTGGATAATCTCCGAATCGCAGGTGTACAGCAGATGGATAAGAAGGACAGAATCGAGTTCGAAACGCTGGAAGCACTCCCCGGATCGCAGCTCTGTGCGGAAGGAAAGTACATGCGTGGAGACAAACAGATTCGAGCAGCGATTTTCCTGGGACCTGAGTTCGGTACAGTCTCACGAACCGATTTGGTCGAAGCTGCCAGAGAAGCATCGGAGAATGGTTTCGACGAGATGATCGCCTTGGCGTTCAATTATGATGCACAGTCCTCCGAACTGAACAAACTGGGCAGACTGCCGATCCTGAAAGGACGTATCAACGCGGACCTTCACATGGCGGAAGACCTGAAGACGACGAACAACGCCAACCTCTTTGTCGTCTTCGGTGAGCCGGACATCGACATCCTGAAAGAAGGCGGTAAGCTCCGGGTGAAGATCAAGGGCGTTGACATCTTCAAGCCACAGGAAGGGCGAGTTGTCAGCGGAGACACCTCGGATATAGCCTGCTGGTTCATCGACACGAACTACAACGAGGAAAGCTTCTTCGTGCGTCATGCGTACTTCCTGGGACAGAAAGACCCCTATGACAGCCTGAGAAAGACCCTGAATACGGAAATCGACAAGGATGCCTGGGAAAGTATCCACAGCGACCTTTCTCGACCGTTCGACATCCCGGAGACAGGCAGAATCGCTGTGAAGATCATCAACCATCTTGGCGACGAAGTCCTGAAGGTCTACGGAAGGAAAGACTGGGAATAAGCAGAAAGACGGCTGCTTTACTTTCGGAGAGTAGACATGAGCGGACATTGGAATTACATCAGGACGGTTAGGAATATCGACTTTACAGCAGTCGGAGCAACAGGTCTCCTGCCGCTGGACATCTCTGAAGCTGTGATCAAGGAAAAACTGTCGCTGATGCTCTATGCCAGGTACATTTCAACCCCAGCTGGAGAAGATTATGATTACATGAGATACAGCGAATTTGTGCATCCAGGGCATGATGAACCTTATGCTCCTAAGTTTTCGGTCAAAAAAGGAAGCACGGTGTATTCTGCTTTTTTGGCGAAGGATCCTCCTCGCCTCTTTTTTTCAAAAATGGGGACAGAAACAGACGGAAATTTAAACAGTCTCGCCTGGATTCCCATCAAGACCGATGCAAGTCCTGAAGAGATTTCAGTATTTGATTACACTCGAAAAAAGTCCGTTCCATCCGACCCGGACAGGATCAATGATCTCTTGAATTTTTTTAAAACAGGAAATCATCCTTATTCAACCTTTAAGTTGTCAACGACTTTCCACTTGCAACTGTTTCCCACCACCTTGCCAACTGAACGGGATGATAATCCTGCTGTGTTCGTAGATTATCAACGCGCCCTAAAAAAATGGTACAATTCCGGTTTTCCCCGGCGATACGATTTGTGTGATCCAGAAAAAGTGAGGCCGAACAACACTATATTAACGCCTTTTGCATCTGGCATAAACCGTGATAACGTTACCCTTCCACCTCCGGTCTTCTATAATCCCCTTGGTCCGATGGATTACAGCCTGGTGGACGGCTATCCGGAGATGCGTCTTCACCGTTTGTTCTTGAATCCCGAAGCCTGTGGACTTCGTGAGGCGTTGATTCCTTCTATTCTTATTCATTTGGATGGATGCTCGAACGACGTCATGACCGGGTTTCCAAACAAAACTCAACTCCCATTATGGGGGAGTGAACAGGTTTTGTCCCCAGATACGGAAACTGTTGTGCTCTGTGCCTGCATCCAGGATGCAGAAGCTTTGCAACGCAAGAATAAGAGCCTTGACGCTGTTGCATTCACCAGTTTCGTGGATGTCGGAGAAAAACTGGAATTGATCGATTTCACTCCGCTTATCAAGAAAAAAATCATCTTCCTTGTGTCCAATCATAACGGGGGGACCTTGGCAGACGCTTACGAGGAGATCGCAAGGGTATTCGAGTACATTAAGAAATCAGGGGTCAAAATCAAAAACTGCGTTTTTGTTCAGCGGGAAGTCCAGTATCCAGGCAGTACGTTGACAATCGCGACACCTGAAGAACTCGTCAGGGAATATAATCGCACTTCTCCTCAAATCGTGCCGGAGTCTATGATCCCTCCCATGGATGTAACCGAGTTTTTCACGATGCTTGCCAAGATTCGGAAAGAACGGGAAGCTCCGCCATTCTGGGCACCTGAAGAACAGACTGTACCCGTCAAAAAGAATCCGGCAGAAGGTATCCTGATACGGTCGCTTCTCTATCGCAACGCCATTACCGTTTTAGCCGGACCTCCGGCGGCAGGGAAGAGCCGTTTCTGCCGTTCGCTGATCCGGTATCTCGTGAAAGGGAATGACCGGAAGTATATGAAGGAGCGCTTCTGGACTCGCTGTTGCGCTGAATCTCCAATGAAAATCCTTTACTGGAATTTCGACTGCATCCCTGACCTGGAAACGTCGTGGAAGAAAATCTGCTTGCGTGGACTCAGCGAAGAACAAAAAGAGAATATCTTCATTGAAAACGCGCCAACAGAAGAGGAGTTTTTCGATAAGTATTACGAAAAGCCGGATGTCGAAGCTTACAGGAACAAACTCGCGACATACACCTATAGCAAAGGAACTCCGGGACATCCACTGGATCTTCTGATCGTTGACACCCTCGTCAGTGTCTGGAATAAGAAGAATATTGAGGGGTCTTTACGTTTTCTCAGCCTGCTTATGAAAGCTATGCCCGGCATGGCAGTCCTCGCCATCCACCATACGACAGAATTGGGAAAACCTCTTGGGGGTGGTGATCCAAAGAGAATGCCACGCATCGTCCTGACCATGGAAAGAATCAACCGAACGGTCGATTTGGGTTCTTCCAGCGAACAGAGCGCCAAGAAGCAAAAGGGCAAAAAAAAGAAGACTGTTTCCACTGACCTTTATAGGTTCAGGTATGATAAATTCAGCATGAGCCATGCGGATGTTGAAGACCTTCCCTTTTATTGCGTCCGAGAAGATGAAGACATGTATTCTGTCTATAAGCCGGTCTGTACGAGAGATGAAATGTTCCGCAGCCTTGTGTACCATTACAGAGAAAAGGACGATGCCCAACCCTCGAACAAGGTAATCGGAGCCATGCTGAGATATTGCGAGCATGCAGTACAGCTGCGGGCGATAGATGAGAAAGAGTATTTCGAAATCCTGAAAAAAGCGCAGGAGAAAGTTAAGGAGGAGATATGATGGCTTTTGTCGATTAACTGGCGACGGTTACTTCGTTCCCTGCAAAGGGCAGTAACTCTCGCAGTCTTTCCCTTTGGTTGATTGTCAAGTTGTCGTCCAGCCATTGTCCGAGAGTGGCGAGCTTTTCTGTACTTAGTTCCCTGATTATTTCAGAGATGGGCTTCTCTCCACCGATGAGTTTCGGTTGAGGAAGACACGGAAGGACGTTCAGGTTCTGCAGGGCTTCTCGTTTCGTCTCAAGGTTGACGTGAGTGTAGTGCGCCGTCATATCGACCGAGGTGTGTCCCAGAAGATCACGCACGACCAGAGGATTGACGCCGTTACAGATCATCATAGACGCTGCTGTGTGCCTGAATCCATGAAAGCCCATTCTCGAAACAGCAAGTACACGACGAGTAGTCCCGGAATCGTTCGGTTTCAGTCCAGCTGCTACCAGCAGCTTTTTCGTGTCTCTTGATATGCCCCCTGAATTGTGCTGATACCGATATGCAACATTCGGAAGAACGTAGTCGGTACTCAGGTCCAGCGAAGACAACGCTTCATAAAGAACGTCACCAATGGGAATCTCCACGATCTTGTGGCTGCTGTGGGCTGTCTTGTGGGGCATGAACCGAATAACTCTGTTCTGCATATCGACCGAGGACCAGCGCAACAGACAGAGATCGCCACAACGAGCGCCAGTATAAAGCGCCAGCTTGTAGAGGACGATCATTTCCTCTTTGTGCAGCATGTGGTATGTGGGGGAGTTCAGCGTCTCCCAGATCTTCTGAAGCTGTTCAACCGTGAATGGCACACGTTCCTCTATCTGTCCCGGTCTTTTTTTGAACTCGGCAAATGGATTGTTGTCCTTGCACAACAAGCGAAAGACGCATTGAAGCATGTTCAGCACACTGTTGTACGTCTTCGGCGATACTCCCCTGTTCCAGTAGTAGGTCAGATACGCTTGTGCGATTTCTTCCGTAACGTCTGCTGCAATTTTCGCCTGCATACGAGATGCGAAGTCTGCGAAGGATGTAAGAATGGAATGGTAATTGGATCTATGCTTGGGAGAAACGGTCGGTGCAGAGGGATGAGAGAAAAAAGCATCCTCCAATTCCGTCAAAGGAACTCGGCACACATGCAGAAGCGCTTTTGCTTCTGCAATCTGGTGCATGTAGGTAATCTTTGAATCAATGGCAGACAGCTTGATTTCTTCCTGGAGAATGCTTTCAATTTCTTTCTCCGCTTCTTCCAATGTGCCTGCTCTCAGCGTCTTTGTCTTAATCTTTCCAGTAATGCACTTCCACTGGTAAAGGAATTTCCCGTTTCTTTTGAAGATTGCCCCTGTTCCTCTGGTACGGCGAGTGGTTTTGTTTTTCACCTGTCAGACTACTCCCGTAACCTAACAGAAACCGAACTACCTTTCTAAATGACCTCAGAATGAGTACCCTCATAACCTGGAGGCCGTTGGTTCGATTCCAACCCCCGCTACCAAAGATTTTTCAGGGCTTGCGACATCGTAAGTCCTTTTTTTTGCCTCGGTTTTGTGAAGTTGTGCAG
Source organism: uncultured bacterium (assembly GCA_902780135.1). Lineage (GTDB taxonomy): Bacteria > Verrucomicrobiota > Lentisphaeria > Victivallales > UBA1829 > UBA1732. Next base: position 100,914 of record CACZEK010000001.1, on the reverse strand, counting down.
TCATTATTACATCCGCTTTACAGCCGTTCCTTTCTTGTTTTTTGGGCCGTTTTAGCCCTGTTTTCGGGAAAATGTACGCAAAAACGTAAGCAAATCGTAAGCAAAATATACTACCTCAGCCCCTGAAAGTCAAGCGGAGGCGGCCTCTCTTGCCGTGTCTCCCCCCCCTTCGTCCGTGCGGCCGGAGAGCCGTCGAAGAACCAAAAAAACATACAAAACCCGTTTTTTCGTGAGAAATCCGCTTGATTTTTTCGGAAACGGGAGTATAGTAATAACACGCAAAACGATTTTGCGTCTTGACCGTGCTCCCGTAGCTCAACTGGATAGAGCGTCTGACTACGGATCAGAAGGTTGGGGGTTCAAATCCCTCCGGGTGCACCATTTTTGAAGTCATGCGGACCGCAAGAGTTTACGAAGCTCCTGCGGTTTTTTCTTTTTTTATCCTGCCGATCGGCATTTTCTTCTGTTCCCGGTTTGATTTCAGCCGCATACGGGTGTATATTGTGCTGAAAATCGGCAGGCGGTCCGCCGCCGAGCGCATAACGAACCGGGGATGAGCCTGAATCCTGTTCCATACAACCCCTGAATTTTTCCGAAAAGAACGAACATGAAAAAGAATATCCGTATGCTCGGCTGTGCCATGCTCGGCGTGCTGGCGGCATGCTCGTCCGGTTCCGCCTTCAAGCCCGCCGATCCGGCCCTCGTTGCGGCGGCGGCCGCGGCCGTGATCACGGAGGACGAAGCGCCGTCCGACCGGATCCGGCGGCAGTTCGCCAACGAACTGCGGATCCTGGACGAAAACGGCATGAAGCGGGAAACGATCTCGAACGATCGGGGCAGCCTTTCGTACTGCCAGGGCGTCTACAACGAAGATCAGCCCGGCAGGCCCGCGATCCTCGTTTTTCTGCACGGCATCGGCGAGCGCGGCAGCGAAAACCTCGCCAACATCCGCCTTGCCGTCCCCGACATCGTGAAGCAGATCAAGGCCGCGAAACAGAAAGTCGTCCTGCTCGCGCCGCAGTGTCCCGGCGACCAGCTGTGGGCCACGCGGCATTTCGGCGGCGCGGAGGCGAAACTCGCCGGGAAGCCCAGACCCGCGCTCGGCATGGTCCCTGTCCTTATCCAGAAGAAGATCGCGGAGTTCGGCGCCGATCCCGACCGCGTGTACATCACCGGGCTTTCGCTGGGCGGCTACGGCGCATGGGAGCTGATGGAGCGTTACGGGACCGGCCTTTTCGCGGCGGGCGTGACGTGCAGCGGCGGCGGGGATCCCGCCCAGGCGGAAAAGATGAAAGACCTGCCGATCCGCATCTTCCACGGCGGAGCCGACCGGACTCTGCCCGTGATGCTGTCCCGGCGCATGTATGCCGCGCTGAAGGAAGCGGGCAGCGACGACGTGTTCTACGAAGAGTATCCGGATTGCCCGCACGATTGCTGGACGCGGACCTACCGGAACCCCGAGGTCTGGGACTGGCTCTTCTCTCAGAAACGCGGCGTCAGGTCCGGCATCCGGCCGGAGCAGGGCGAGGTCGTGAACGTGACGCAGGAGGAGTTCGATTCCGCGGGGCGGTGAGCGGCCGTGCCGTTTGAGGAGGAAAGAAAGGAAATCGAGGCTGACCATGACCATGACAGACCGGAACGACATAAAACGCGCGGCGAAGACCGTATCGCTTCTTTTGGGGGCATGCCTGCTTCTCACGGGGTGCATTTGCGCCTCGCATGAGGACTGGCGGGAGTACAAGGTCTTCTGCGGGATGTCCCGAAGCGGCGGCGCCGTCACGGACGCCGAATGGGAGCAGTTCTGCGACCGGTATGTGACGGCGGAATTCCCCGACGGCTACACGACGATGCGCGCGACCGGCAGCTGGAAGCCGGAAAATGCCCCCGCCGCCATGCGCGAGGACACACGCGTCATCGTGGTCCTGGCGCCGTCCGGCGCAAAGGAGAAAGTCCGGCGGATCGCCCGGCAGTACAGACGGCTTTTCCGGCAGGAGTCCGTGCTGATCGTCACATCCCCCGCGGACGCGGAGTCCGTGGAAGCATCCGCCGGCGAGGAGCCGTAAGACGGAGAGCATCGGGGAATCATGAAGCCGGAGCCGGAACAGACGCATCAGGGCGAGAGCCTTCTGGTCGCATGTCTTCTGACGTTTGCGGCCGGGCTGCTTGACATTTATTCCTACATGCTGAGGGGGCACGTCTTCGCCAACGCCATCACGGGGAACATGGTCCTGCTCGGGATGAACCTCGCCGACGGGAACTGGCTGAACTGCGGCAGATACCTGTTCGCCATTTCCGCATACGGCTCCGGGATCCTGGTCGCAAACATCATCCATGAGAAAATGCCGCTGCCGTGGAATCTCTCGTGGAAGCAGTTCGTTCTGCTTCTGGAGATACTCGTCCTGATTCCCGTGGCGTTCATCCCCTCGGGAGACTGGAATCTTCTTGCCAACGGGATGATCTCGTTCATCTGCGCCATGCAGGTCCGGGCGTTCCAGCACGTCCACGGCCTGCCGTTCGTCTCGACCACCTGCACGGGAAACCTGCGGAAGGGGACCAACGCCCTGTTCTCCGGGCTGTTCCACCACGATCCCCAGGAGATCTATAAAGCCAAGCATTATTATCTCGTGATCCTCTCCTTTATCCTCGGGGCGGTGACCGGGGCGTTTGCGTTCAGAGACGTTTCGCCGTACGCGGTATTCCTCATCCCGGCGGTTTTCTGCGTCGTGCTCCGGATCATTTCCGTGGAGAAAAAGTTCCGGAAGAATTGAGGCGGAACGGAACGGCGTTCCGGCGGCGGAGGAGGCGCGTCCCCGGGCGGCAAGGGGCCCGCCCGCCGGAGTTTCCTGCGAGGCGGCGAAAACCGCCGGGACGGTTCCCGGGGAGGATGAAGAAGGGAAAATAAAAAAGAAAAAGCAGCTTGATTTTTTCATCCCGCGGCATATATTATGTAGAAACATCAACAGATAACGCGTTCTCCGAACCACAAAACGTTTTTATGCAGGGCTACTCGTACTCCATATTCTCTTTGGTCGCGATAGCGATCCACCTGATCATCAACTATAATTTCTTCATCGGCAGGGGGATCGTTTCCGAGCGCGGGAAGCGTTACCGCGGATTCCTGTTCGGGGTCCTGTTCTATTATGTGTCCGACGGGGCATGGGGCATTCTGGCGGGACTTGACTGGACGCGTCTCCTTTACCTTGACACCATTCTGTTCTTCTTCTCCCTTCCCGTATTCGTCTTCATGTGGTGCCGGTTCGTCATCGCCTACCTCGGGCTCGGCAAACGGACGTCGCAGATCCTGTCCTGGTCCGGGTATGCGCTTCTGGCGTTCAACGTCGTGATGCTGGCGGCGAACTGCTTCAACGGCTGCTTTTTCTCGTTCGACGAGCAGGGGACCTATCTGTTCGGCGACAAACGGTATCTTGCCTTTTCCCTTCTGATCGCCTTCATCGTCCTGATCGCGGTTTTCGTGTTCGCGAAGGCGCTTGGCAGCCGGGATTCCGACCGCAGGCGGGACATGATGGTGCTCCTGTTTTCGGTCACGATCGCTGTGGCAAATCTTCTGCAGGTCATCTGGCCGCTCACGCCGTTTACCGCGCTCGGCTGCCTCATCTGCAACTGCTTCTTCCATGTGTTCGTCATCCAGGACGAACAGGCGGCGAGGCACATGGTCGAGCTTGAGAAGGCGCTCGAGCGCGCCCGCGCGGCGGAGAAAGCGCGGAGCATGTTCTTCAGCATCGTGAGCCACGACATCCGCACCCCGCTCAACGCGATACTCGGATATGCCGAGCTTCTTCAGCGCGGGATCAGCAGTGCGGCGGAGAAGGACGATGCGCTCAAATCCATCCGGGAAAGCGGCACGACGCTCCTGGAGCTCGTGAATGATGTCCTCGACCTTGCGAAACTTGATTCGGGGAAGATGACGTTCCATCCGGAACCGTTGCGGCTGGATCGGCTGACGGACGCAGTGTTCGCATCTTTCAGGATGATCGCCAACAGGAAGGGGCTTGAGCTTGTCAACCGGACGGCGGACGTGCCGGCGGTTCTCCTGGATGAACACCGTTTCCGCCAGATCCTCTTCAATCTGATCGGGAACGCGGTCAAGTTCACGGAAAGGGGAAGCGTCACGGTTGCCGCGTCTTATGCCGGATCGACCCTTGAGGTCTCCGTCTCCGACACGGGCTGCGGCATCCCGCCCGACATGCTGACGCACGTCCTCGACCCGTTCGTCCAGGTCCAGGACCCCAGCCATGCGGCGGACAGGGCCCGCGGGACGGGGCTGGGACTCTCCATCTGCAGAAGCCTGATCGAAGCGATGGGCGGCGAACTCGTTGTCGAAAGCGAAGTCGGGAAGGGGTCGACGTTCCGGGCGCGCATTCCGGGGATCGCAGCCGATGAGGAGAAGCCGAAGCCTGCCGCCGCGCCGAAACCCGCCGCCGCGCCGGAGAACCTGCCGAAACACGTGCTTGTCATCGACGATTCCAAGGTCAACCGTTCCGTCCTGACGGCTTTTCTCAAGAAGGCTGGCGTCGCCTCGATCGACCAGGCATGCGACGGCGGGGAAGCGCTTGCGAAGCTTGATTCCGGCGTGAAGGAGGGGCGTCCGCACGATTTCGTCCTCTCCGACCTCTGGATGCCGAATATGAACGGGATGGAATTTATCGAGAAGCTCCGCGCCGATTCCCGCTTCTGCCATCTTCCGGTCTTTGCCCTGACCGCCGACACGGAGTTCCAGCATGACGCCCGGAACAGTCTCTTCACGGGGATCCTCCTCAAACCGCTGACCTATGACAAGCTCGTGGACCTGTTTGCCCGGTAACGGGAGCTTCAAGCCTGAGCGCCTGAGACGACGAAAGATGAGCGGCGGACTTATTTCCAAGCTGAACGCGTCTTCCTCCGTCCGTGCGGGCGATTTGAAACCGGGAAGGACATCGGAACCATGACGGAGCTGTTGTATTTCGCGCTGGCGCACTTCCTGCTTTGCGTCCTGTACACGGTTTTCGGAATGACGCTGCTGCCCGCGTCTTTGCGGCGGGAGGGGAAAAGGGCGTTCAGTTTTTTGCTGGCTCCGCTTCTCGGCGCCGCCGTCTGGGTCGTGCTCAGCCCGTCCTGGCTGTTCCCTCGCAGTCCGTGGAATCTGCCGATCCGCCTGCTTCTCGCGGCGGCCTGGTGCGTGTTCCGGCGGAGGACCCTCTTCCTGCCGAAGGAAAAGACGCCGTACGCGGTTTTCGCCGTGATCTTTCCCATTTCCGTATGCATAAGCCGGCTGGTCTATCCGTTTGAGATCGACGGCGGCCTGTATTTCAGTTTCGCCGTCTATGACCACGTACGCTGTGCGATCGTCAACTCCCTCGCGACCTTCGGAATGCCTCCGGTCAATCCGTGGCTTGCGGACGACGGACAGCCGGTCCCGCTGTTTTATTACTTCGGCTGGTACGCCTGGGCGGCGCAGCTTCCCGTGCTGACGAAGGTCTCCGCGCTCTTCGCCGAGAGCTGCATGACGGGGTTTTCGGCTTTTGCCGTGCTTTCCGGGCTGACCGGGATCGCCGGGCTCTGCGGGCTGGGGAGAAGGAAATACGGGATCGGAGCCTTTCTCTTTTCCCTGGCGTTTGTCTTCAGTTCTTCCCAATTCGTGCGGAAGATGATGCCGGAGAAGCTCGACCGGACCCTCAACCCGATATCGGGGTTTCTGGGGTACTGGTCCAACCTCGACAACTTCGTCTGGTCCCCGCACCACATGTTTTCCGGCGCGGTCGTCGTCCTGATCCTCTTCCTTTATTTCCGGACGCTCCGGGTGAAAACGCGGAAAGAAAAACTGTGGGACGCGGCACTGACCGGGATCCTGGGCGCTTCGGCGGCCTTCACCTCGGTCTATGCGGGCGCTTTCACGCTTGTCTATGCGGGTGTCTCCGCGGCGGTCCTTTATTCGGCGTGGGGCGGTTTCCGCAGGAGGGTCAACCGGAACATCGTTCCGCACCTGCTTATGTCCGCCGTGTTTCTGCTGCTTTCCGTTTCCTATTTCCGCTATTTGACCGAGGTCAAGTCGGAGACGTTTCCCCTCGCATTCGGCATCATGCCGGCTTATGACCTGCGCGGCGGCGCGTCCGGCTGGATCCGTTATCTTGTTTCCCTGTACGTATTCCAGCTTCCGAACAATATCGGATTGAGTTTCCTTCTGGGGATGATCGCCTGCCTTGTGCCGCGGATCCTGCCCGGGAACGGCATGATGCAGTTTTTCCGGGTTTTCATCCTGGTCTCGCTCCTGAGCGTCACCGTGGTCCACAGCAGTTTCTATTCCAACGATTTCGGCTGGCGCACCTTTACCTCGACGGCATATCTGCTCAGTTTCTTCACCGCGTTTCTTCTGGTGCGGTTCATCGACTGGGCCCGTGCCGGAAGAAAAGGCAGAAAGGCGTTCGGGTACGGCATGATCGCCCTGCTCGCCGTTTTCGAGTGCTCCATTTCCGCGGATGGACTTGCCGAGGTCGGGCTCAGGAAAACCTACCCGGAACTGAGAGGGCAGTTCGCCCGGTCCGTCAAAGGCTGGGATGCCGTTCACCGGAACACAAAAGCGGACGATCTGGTGCAATGCAATCCGAAGAGCTTCTACGAGCTGGGCATGCTGCATGAAATGCGGGATTATTCCACCAACGTCTTTTTCTCCCTCTATTCCAAACGCGCCACGGCGATCGGGGACATGATCTTCTCCAAGTGCTACTCCGAGTTTTATCCGCAGGAAAAGCTCCGGCAGCGTTATGACCGGGTCTGCGGCATCTTCGACGGCGATCCTCCGGAGAGTGAGATCGCCTACCTCGCCGGGGAACTGAAGATCAGGGCGGTCCTGGTGACGCCGTATGACGGCATGTGGGAAAAGCCCGGGGCGATCCGGGAGCATTATCCGCGCCTGATTGAAACTCCGGACTACAGGGTATACCTTCCGGCGGACGAAACGCGGAACTGACGTCCGCCGCCCCCGCGTCGGGGGGAGTCGCTTTCGAGGCGCGGGAGCGCCGCTCCGCCGGGGGAATGTCTGCTTGTTTTGCCGGGTGGAAATAATTTTGCGGTGATTTGCAAACATTGCTGCTTGAAAAAACCGGACAAGCGGCTATTTTATAGCCCTCGTCCTGACCGACATGTGGATGCCGGTCATGGACGGTGAAGGTCTCGTCCGTGCCATCCGGGCGGACGAGAGACTCGCGAAGATCCCGGTCCATGTGGTGACCGCGGACACGGAAATGCAGGGCAAATTCAGCCGGATCGGATTCGACGGGATGCAGCTGAAACCCGTTACCGTGGACGGACTCAAGGCGATCGTCGGCTGAAACCGCGCCGGAGCATCAGGAAAAAACGTGCGGCGCGGGCGGGGCGGGCACGGTGCGCCGTTCGGGCCGGCATGGCCGGGGCGTTCCGGGGGAAAAGACCGCGTTCTGAACCGGGATGCCGGTCCGGGACCCGCGTCGCGGCGGTTCGGCGCCAGGGTCACACGGGTTTTTCGGCGCGGATTCCGTTTTCATTGAAAAAAACTGCAAGTTTGTCAATGGTCAGGGGCTTCAGAAGCACCCCCGTGAATCCGTGTTCGGCGAAATTCTTCTGTTCCTCGATGTCGGCGGTGACGGCATAGACCGGAAGTCCGGCGAAGCGTTCATCCGCCCGGATCTTTGCCGTCAGGTCTTTGCCGTCCATGACCGGCATCCACATGTCGGTCAGGATCAGGTCGAACGGCTTTTCCGAAGCCTGAAGCTTTTCCCAGGCGTCCCGCCCGTCAACGGCGGCCACGACGTCGCGTATTCCGGTTTTGACGAGGAGCGCTTTCAGGACGGCGAGGTTCAACGGCACATCATCCGCGATCAGGATGCGTGTTTGCGCCGGATCTTTCCGGGTTTCGCGCGCTTTGTCATCCCCCTGCGTCTGCTCCCGCGGGGCATTCCTGTCCTGTTCCGAGGCGGCGCTTCCGGGGGCGGAACCGGGTTCGGCCGTCTTCACGTTGTAGAGCTCCATCGTAAAAATGGAGCCCTTTCCCAGTTCGGAGACGAACGAGAGCTGGCCGCCCATGCTGTCCGCAAGCTGTGTGCAGATGGCAAGCCCCAGGCCGGTTCCCTGCGTTTTTACGTCGTTTGCCTGCACAAACGGGTTCATCAGCCTGTCCCTGACCTCATAAGGGATGCCGCAGCCCGTATCCGATACGATGAGCGAGAAGACGTTGTTCCTGCCGTCCTGGCTTTTTTCCCGGAATGACGCCTTGACGCGGATCGCTCCATGCTCCGTGAATTTGATGGCATTGCCGATCAGGTTGAAGAGGATCTGGCGGATGCGCTGCGGGTCGATCTCAAGCTGCGGCATTTCGCCGTATTCCTCTTTCAGCTCCACATTGCCGTCCTTGACGATCACGTCGAAGGAGTGGAGCACGGAGGAAACGAGCTTGCGGACGTCGGTCGGTTCGGGCTTGATGACCATTTTGCCGGATTCGAGCTTGGAGAGGTCCAGCACGTCGTTGATGAGCTGGAGCAGCGTGTGTCCGCTGGTGGAAATGGCGGACAGCGCCTTGGCGCGCTCCTGTTCGTCCTTGATGCCGCCGATGAGCAGCTCGGAGTAGCCGATGATGGCGTTGAGCGGCGTGCGGATGTCGTGGCTCACGGTGCTGAAGAACAGGCTCCTGGCTTTCTCCGCCGCGCGGGCGCGCTCAAGCGCCTTCTCAAGCTCAGCCATGTGCTTGGTCGTCTGTTCGCGCTCGATCGTGGCACGCCGCAGTTCGGCGCGCTCGTCCTCCAGGACGAAGACATGGAAGAAACAGTTCCCGATGAGACACCCGAGCGCGTAAAACGGCAGAAGGGGCCAGAGGATCTGAAGGAAGACCGCCAGCCCCATGGTGAGGCAGAACAGGAAGACCGCCATGTACCGCCTGCGCATGGAATCCCGGGATGCCAGAGCCTTCATGAACACAAAAACCGTCAGCAGGACGATCAGGACGACCAGAGGATAGAATATGAGGTGGCGCAGCGGCCCGGCGGCATAAGCGCCGTTCTCATCGAAAAGAAACAGGCAGTCGTTGAAGAGATTTGCCGTCAGCAGCACGACGTACAGCGACAGAAGCGCATACCCGAACCAGGCGAGCATGCGCGCCTTCCATCCGCCCATCCCCAGATAGGCGATGATGAAACGGCATAGCGTGAGGACCGATATGGCGATCGCGATGTAGTAGAGCATCGTGTCGGCATACAGGACACGGGTCCAGGCGAGACCCGCAAAGACGCCCCAGCCCGCATCGGTCAGATAATAGAAGAAAACGCCCCCCAAAAAGACGCGGTATTCGTACGTGCTGCGTCCTCCGGGCGTTCTCCGGCCGGGGAGCATGTCGAAGTTGATGATCAGGTGGATCACCATCGCCAGAAAGGCTATGACGGAATAGATATAGTCCTGCATCGTATTACCTGGCGTCTATCGCATGGATCGCATTCCGCCGGGAGAAGTCATCCGCAATCATTCGTTTCCTCGCCTGAAGCCGGCAGGCCGGCTCTGTCCCCGCATGGATTATTTTCGTTGTTCGTATATTATATGCTACTATAGCATTTTTCTTTGTTTTTTCAAGCAATGATGCCGATAACATTTGAAAAATGTGGAGGAACGGGGAGACCGGAGGACTGCGGGACATCCGTTCCCGCTGAACCGGGATCCCTATTCCCGGCACGCCGCCCGGATCGCTCCCGCGCAATGGATCCTGACGACCCGGTTGCCGTCGGTTTCCGAAATCGCGCGCAGCAGCTCGATATAGGGATGTACGAACTCCGGCCTGCGCCTGCCGAGAACGCGGAAGATCTCCGGCGCCTCCATCCGGACCCTGTCGTCGCGGTCGTGCAGCAGTTCCGCAAACACGGGCATGAAGCTTCCGTACGGATCCGGCGTATTCGAGGCGATATTCTCCGACGCCCAGATGAAGCTCAGCCTCACATTGGGCTCCCGGTCCCGGGCAAACCGGAACAGGTCGGCCCAGTACGGCTCGACCAGCCGCCAGTCGCCCCTGCCGGTCCTGCCGAGGGCGTTGAGCGCGCGTTCGCGCAGAATCGGCTCCGCGCTGTCGCGGAACGAGGCGATCGCGGGAACGCTGTCCCGGATGGAAGACGGATGCCGCAGTCCCATTTCCCCCAGCAGCCAGAGCGCCTTTGCCCTGATCCTGACGGATTCGGAGGAAAGCAGCGAAGACACATACGGGATGTTCTTTTCCCATTCGTCCCTGTTTCCGGTCAGGGCGCCAAGGCTTCTGTACAGCTCGGATTCGTTCAATTCGACATCTCCTTCCGGTCCGCGCGCCGGTCGGCGCCGTGTTGTCCGCCGCGCCCGGGCCGCTTCAAATGAAGAGACAAAAAAAAGACGCCCTGTCGCCAGGGCGTCCCGCGAAAAGGAACAGGGATCAGGCTTTGAACTTGTCCCAGTCTTCCTTCTTGACGAAGGCGGTCAGAGAACGACCATCTTTCGTGACAGCCTTGAAGGCATAGCGGGTGCGGGTGCCTTTACCGAATTTGACCGCTTTGGTGACTTCGGCAGAGACTTTCTTCTTCATCTTGACGTCGTAGAAATTGTGTTTCATGGACACTCCTCCAGGTTAAGGGTTAGCCAAATATACCCCCTCAATTGAGCAATGTCAAGCGAAAAAACGAAAAAAAATGCGATTTTCTTTAAAAAAATGCGTTTTTTGCGGAAAGATGGCGCATTTTCAACGTTTTTTCGAGTTATGAAACGGGATGGCTCCGGCAACGCGATGCGACGGTTCCCGGGCATGCCGCGGAAAGCCGTGCCGGACGGCGGAAAAATGCTTTGCGGCGAACGGGGGAGGAAGAGTTCGTTTCGCCTCGTTTTGAACTCAAGGCATATTCTGTTTGAACTTGGCGGGCGGCTGCTTCGGCTTCATTCCGGATTTGAGCTCGGTTTGAGCTTGCGGGGAAAGGCTGCCGCCCGTGTCCGCGCGGCGTGAAAAAAATGAGGCGGGCATGCCCGTTTTCGAGCTCAAACGGATTTCATTCCCCGCCTGAGGCCGGGGCCTGCTCCGCGTCCGCCTTCCGGGGCGGGATCGCCACAAGCAGAAGGTCGAGCGTCTTGGTCTTGCCGTAAGGCGCCTTGAAGTCGAACATGAAGTGTTTCGCGTTCGCCCTGAGTTCATCGGCGTTCAGGCCGAGCGCGTCCGCCAGCATCTTGACGTCGCTTTCCCTGTGATAGACGCCGAGCGCGCCCTCCCGGTCCAGGACCGAACGGAATCTGAACTCGTCGTAGGGGTCCTCGAACGAACCGGCGAACGGGTGTTCCGGCAGATACTGCATGACGCATCCGGCGTACCACATGTCGCCGAACGCGAGCGGGATGTCGCGTCCGGTCTGTTCGCGGTAGAAGCTCTGCGCCGTCGCGGCGAACTCGCGCGCGTTGAAATGGCCGCGGCTGCGCGTCTTCGTGAACCAGTAGTACACGTCGGAGAGCTGAACGGAAACGAACAGGACCATGAGCACGCAGAAGAGTTTTTTGAACTCGCGGAGCGACACGTCGTCCTTCCAGAACGCCATCAGGAAGAACCCGGTGATGAAGTAGACCGGATACTCCCACATCGAGTCGATCATGATGCCCGTGCCCGCCATCAGCGTCAGCAGCACGACCGGCGTGAACTGGATGCAGACCGCCAGGCGCGCCGCCACGGGATCGGACGGACGCAGCAGGGCGCGCGGACGGAATCTGAGCAGGGCTTGAACGGGGCGGTCCATCGTAAGCCACAGCAAGAAAAGCGGCATCGCGAGGGGATACAGCGACTCGCCCAGCACACGGAAGAAATTGACTGCGGGATCCAGCCGCTCCTCGGAAACGCGGCCCACGATGTACGTGAACGGCGGAAAGTCGTTCCGGACCAGCCACACGATGTACGGCGCGAGCACGAGCAGGAAGACCGCGAACGCCAGGTACGGCCCCGGCCGCCGGAAGAATCTCCGCGTCTCGCGCCCGGTCAGGATGAACAGGAACAGGGCGAGCAGGAGCGCGAACCCGAAGAACTTGCTGAGCACGGAGAGCGCGGACGCCGCGCCGAACAGGATCCAGTCGGCATATCGGTCGTTCTTGACTCCGCGGTAGCAGTAGAACGTCATCATGGGCCACAGCGCCATGTGCGGGAGGTTGACGTTGAACTTCGCCGAGTCGAAGGTGTAGAAAATGATCGTGCTCAGGAGTATGACGGAGAAGACCGCCTTTTCCGTGCTGAAGAATTCCTTCCCGAGGCGGTACACGTACACGAACCCGGTCACAAGCATCAGCTGGCTCAGCAGATACATCGCGAAATCCGTGTGCGCGAACGCCAGCGTGAAGATGCCCGCCAGCCACGCCGCCAGCGGCGGATGCTTCGCGTTGCCCATGGAGAACGGGTGGCTCCACATGACCGTCTCGATCGTGTCGAGCGGGAGGACGGTATAGAAAACGGACGGGACGGCCGTCAGAAGGACGAGCCAGACGGCCATGAAAACGAGGAGATAGCGTTCGAGTCGTCTGTCGTGATTGTCGTGATTCATGATGGGGGGCGGTCCCGTTTTGTCCTGCGGAAGCCGTGGGGGGGGAGGGGTTGAAAAAAGCTGACTGATAATTTACACCCGGAACCGGGCTTTTTCAAGCGTCAGGCGCGGAAGCGGTTCGGTTCAGGATTTCCATGTCGGAGAAGGGCTGTTTCCCCTCGCGCGTTTCCTGCCATGTTTCGTGCCCCTTGCCCGCCACCAGCAGGATGTCGCCCGCGCGCGCCTCACGCACCGCCAGCTCAATGGCTTTTGCGCGGTCGGGTTCCACGAGGTAATGCGTCCCGCGCGGGATGCCGGACTCGATCTCGCGGATGATGTCCAACGGGTCCTCGGAACGCGGGTTGTCGCTGGTGAGGACCGGGAGGTCGGCGAGGCGTGCGGCCGCCGCGCCCATTCTGGGGCGTTTGGAGCGGTCCCTGTCGCCGCCGCACCCGAAGACCGCGATCAGGCGTCCCCCTGCCGTCAAAACCTCGCGCAGGCTGCTTAAAACGCGTTCCAGCGCATCGTCCGTGTGGGCGTAGTCCACGAATCCGGTCGCGCCGCATGCCAGCGGCACCGCCTGAAGCCGGCCCGGGACGTGCGGCATGGCAGCCGAGGCCTCCATCAGCCTGTCGAACGGCAGCCCGAGTCCGTATGCCATGGAGAGGGCGGTCAGATAGTTCGCGGCGTTGAACGCGCCGGGCAGGGGCAGCCGCAGGGAGACGTCGCGCCCGTCGAGCGTGAATTCCAGGTCGGAGAACGCCGGGCCGAGGCGGAGTTCCCGCAGGGAGCAGAACGCGCCTTGGCGTCCGGCGAAGGAGACGGGCAGGATGCGGAGCGCGGGGCGTTCGCGTTTCAGCTCGGAAACAAGCCGCGCGCCCGCGGGGTCGTCTGTGTTGACTGCCGCCGGGGTGCCGTCGGCGAGAAGCTCGCGGAAGAGGATCTTCTTCGCCTGGTAGTAGTTCTCCATGTCGCCGTGGTAGTCCAGGTGGTCGCCCGTGAGGTTCGTGAATGCCGCCGAGGCGAATCCGAGCGTGCCGGAGCGGTGCTGGTGCAGGCCGTGGCTGGAGCTTTCCATGACGGCGTCCGTGATGCCGTTGGACTTCATCGCGGCGAACATCTCCTGCAGCGTGAACGCGTCGGGCGTGGTGTGCTCGGACGGCTCCGGCCCCGCGCCGAGGTCGCAGCAGACGGTCGAGACCAGCGCGGTCTTCGCGCCCGGTTTCGCCGTGTCGAGGAAGTGCCGCAGGAAATACGCGGTCGACGTCTTGCCGTTGGTGCCGGTGACCGTGTGTACGCGGAACGCGTCCGCGGGCCGCCGGAAAAACGTCTCGCAGACGACTGACCAGGCGAAATAGGAGTCCGTGACGCGGAGGACGGGGATGCCGGAGGGCAGGGGGCCGCCGTAGTCCGCCGAAACGACCAGCGCGGACGCGCCCCTGCGGACGGCGTCGGGAAGGAACCGGTGTCCGTCCGCCTTCGCGCCCCTGATCGCGAGGAAGAGCGTGCCCGGCGCGGCCTTTGCCGAGTTGTTCGCGACCGAGGAGATGAGCGGATTTGAGGTGGCGTCGTACGGCGCGGAGAGAAGCGGTTTCAGGGCTTCGGCGAAGGTCGGCAGGGGCAGCGGCTGCATGGCGTCAGGCTCCGGCGGGTTCCAGAAGCTCGAGATGCGTCGAACGGGACGCCTTCAGGAAGACCAGGCTGCCCGCCTCAATCTGAATGGATGCTTCGGCGGCGGCCTGCGCGGACGGAAACGCGGTGCAGTCCAGTCCGGCATCCTGCGCGGCGGCGGTCATGTGCGGGCCGACGGCGAGGACCCGCGCGCCGGGGAAGAGGCGTTTCGCGAGGTCGCAGACGGACCTGTGCCCCTCGCCGGACGATGCGCCGAGTTCGCCCATGTCGCCGAGCACGAGCACGAGTTTTTCCGGGTCGGCGAATTCGGAAAGCCAGTTCAGCGAGGCCGCCATGCTGTCCGGGTTCGCGTTGTAGGCGTCGTTGATCCACGTAGAGCCGCCGTGTTCGGAGACGCGCATGCGGAGTCCGGGGAGCGTCGTGCGGGAAAGCCCCTCGGCGATGATCTCGAACGGGATGCCGAAGGTGAGCGCGGCGAGCGCGGCGGCCGCCGCGTTTCCCGCCTGATGCCGTCCCGGGATGCCCCACTGGACGGAGACGGTCTCGCCGGTCGACTCGCGCGTGAGCGTGAATTTCGCCCCGTGCAGATTGCCGCCGAGATAACGTGCCGTGAGGTCGGCGTCGGCGCCCGCGAACCCGAAGGTGGCGGTGCGGAAGGGCGCGGCTGCGCGGGCGAGGATGTCCTGTCCGGGGCACTGCGCCGGGATGATGGCGAATCCGTCCGGCGCGAGGTGGGAGAAGAGTTTGGATTTTTCCTGCGCGACGCCCTCGAGGGAGCCGAGGAATTCGAGGTGGCAGTTCGCGATGGAGACGATGATCGCGAGGTCGGGCATGGCGCAGAAGGAAAGCGGTTCGAGTTCGCCGTGGTGGTTGGTCCCGGCCTCCAGGATGGCGACGCGGTGGCGCGCGTTGAGGCGGAGGAGGTTCTGCGGCAGCCCGATCTGGTTGTTGGTGTTGCCCTCGGTCGCCAGCACGCTGATGGAGTCCATGGCGTGCGTGAAGACCGCGCGCAGGGATTCCTTCGTGCTGGTCTTGCCGCAGGAGCCGGACAGCAGGATGACTTTCAGGTTCGGGAAGCGCAGGCGGTGGAACCTGGCGATGCGCTGGAAGGCGGTCACGGTCGAGGGGACGGCGATGGCGGGCGCGCCGGGCGGGAGCCTGTCGAGCTTGGACTCCTCGACGCAGAGGAGTGAAGCGCCGTTTGCGACGGCCTGCGCGAGGTAATCGTGGGCGTCGAACTGTTCGCCGGAGAACGCGAGGAAGAGGGCGTTCTTCGCGGATTCGCGGGTGTCCGTGAAAACGGAGTCGACCGCCGCGGGCGCATTGTCGCCGACGAGGCGGCCTTCCGTGGCGCGGAGCAGCTCATGAAGCGTGAATGAAACGTCGAACATCAGAATTCCTTCAGGTTGCGGAAATAGTCGATGGTTTGCCGGAGGCCGTCCTCGAGGGCGATTTCCGGCGTCCAGCCGAGCAGTTCGCGGGCGAGCGTGACGTCCGGCTTGCGCCGGGCGGGGTCGTCCTGCGGGAGCGGCTTGTATACGATCTTCGATTTCGAGCCGGTGAGGCGGATGATGGTCTCGGCGAGTTCGCGGACGGTGAATTCGCCGGGATTGCCGAGGTTGACCGGGCCGGTTACGCGGTTCGGCGTCTGCATCATGGCGGCGAGCCCGGCGACCAGGTCGGAGACGCAGCAGAAACTGCGCGTCTGGGAGCCGTCGCCGTAGATGGTGATGTCGCTGCCCTTCAGCGCCTGCACGATGAAGTTGCTGACGACGCGGCCGTCGTTGGGGAGCATGCGCGGGCCGTAGGTGTTAAAGATGCGGACGACCTTGATCGGGATCCCGTACTGGCGGTGATAGTCGAAGAAAAGGGTCTCGGCGCAGCGTTTTCCCTCGTCGTAGCAGCTGCGGACGCCGATCGGGTTCACGTTGCCCCAGTAGGATTCCCGCTGGGGATGTTCCTGCGGGTCGCCGTAGATCTCGCTGGTGGAGCTCTGGAGGACCGGGATGCGGAGGCGGCGCGCGAGGTCCAGCATGTTCATGGCGCCGAGGATGTTGGTGCGGATGGTCTGGACGGGGTCGTGCTGGTAATGGACGGGGGAGGCGGGGCAGGCGAGGTTGTAGATGGCGTCGACCTCAAGCTCGATCGGGATGGTGACGTCATGGCGGATGAGCTCGAAGGACGGATTGGAGAGCAGATGGCGGATGTTGTTTTTCGAGCCGGTGAAGAAATTGTCGAGGCAGATCACGTCGTTGCCGCGGGAGAGCAGCAGTTCGCAGAGATGAGAGCCGATGAATCCGCCTCCGCCGGTGACCAGGATTGTTTGTTTGCGCATGGAAGGGAGCTTCCTATGAAGCCGCGGACCTGCGACGAGGTTCAGCGGCCCTTCTTGGTTGAGGTGGTTTTCGCGGACGCGGAGGATGATTTCGAGGAGGTTTTCGAAGACGAAGCGGCTTTCGGTTTTGCGACGCCGATCTTCACATAGCCCCAGTCCAGCAGCACGCGGACGAAGTTGTCGCGGTCGGCGGCGGACGGGAACCCGGTCACGATGGCAAGCAAATGCCGCCCGCTGCGTTCGCACGATGCCGCCACGCAGAACCCCGCGCGGTTGGTGAATCCGGTCTTGATGCCGTTCACGCCGGGAGCGGCGGTCTTCGCGCCGGGGAGCAGGTTGTTGTGGTTCTGAAGGAGCATGTAGTCGGGCGACCCCTTTTCGCGGAAGGGCGCGGTGCGGAGGGCGGCAAGCTCCATGAGGTAGGTGTAGTTGCGGAAGACGAGGCAGAGGCGTGCGAGGTCCTCGGGCGTGCTCTGGTTGTCGAGCGCCTTGCTTTTTCCGGGGAGGCCGTGCGCGTTGAAGTAGGTCGTGTGCGTCATGCCGACTTCCTTCGCCCTGCGGTTCATGTCCTCGATGAACTTGTCCGCCTTGCCGCCGCCGAGGTGCTCCGCCAGCAGGTGCGCGGCGTCGTTCGCGCTCCTGACGGACGCCGCCACGAGGAGTTCGCGGATGGTGAACATCTCGCCTTTTTTGAAGTAGACCTTGCTTGCTTCCGTGTTGATCGCCTCGGGCGTGACGGGGATCAGGGATTCGAGCGTGTACGGGGAGCCGTCGTCCATGGCGATCTCGTAGGCGAGCATGATGGTCATGAGCTTGGTGAGGGAGGCGATCGGGACCGCCTTGGACGGGTTTTTCGCCCAGAGGACCTTGTTGTTGTCCATGTCGACCAGGATGCCGGTCGTGGCGAGCGAGATGCCCTTCAGCCCGGAGATGTCGTCGCGGGCGGCGCCCGAGTAGTCCAGCTTGATCGAGGCTGCCTTTTTCGGCTTGCGGACGTAGGTCGCGGACGGCACGGACGGCACGGGCTTGTCCTTCACTTTGGGCAGATCGGCGAGCGGGTCCTTCCCGGCGGAACCGCCGGATTTCGGCGTGTTCGTCTGCGCCGTCGCGGTCTGCGGCTTCGTCTGCGCGGACGTGTCCGGTTTCACGCCGGACGTTTCCGGCTGCTGAACGGACGGCGCGGGCTCCGTCTGCCCGGACGGCGGCAGGACTTCTCCGCCTTCCATCTCGGAGCGGAGGGCGTTCTCCTCCTCGATCTGCCTGCGGGTTTCGGCGATCTGCTGTTCGTTGGAGCCTGTGGCGACGACGAGCCACAGCAGGATGCCGTGCACGGCGATGATCGCGAGGATCAGGATGATCATGGCGCGGCGGCTCATTTCGAAACGGCCTCCGTTTCTGCGGAACAAATAAAATCGGACTGATTTGGCATGTCGGGTCCCCGGATTTTGCAAATACTGTTGAGTTACTATATCACATTTTCCGGAAAAAGAAACTACGTTTCTTGTTTTTTTCGCCAAAAACACGCATTCGCGGCGGTCCGGCGGGATTATGGCGCGGTTTTGACCGCCTTTCCTCTTGACGAATCCCTGTTTTTATGCTATATTAGAACGATATGCCTGAAACCGCGCGCCGCCGGACAGGAGGCGGCCCGCGAAACCTTATCTTCTCCGGAGAAACCCTCATGACGATGTATGAACCCGTGATCGGGATCGAAGCGCACGTGCAGATCCGCACGAAAAGCAAGATGTTCTGTTCCTGCCCCAATACGTACGGCGCGCCGCCGAACACCGATACCTGCCCCGTCTGCATGGGCATGCCCGGCGTGCTGCCCGTGGTGAACAAGGAGGCGGTCCGCAAGGCGGTCGTCGCCGGCATGATGTGCGGCTGCGAGATCGCGAAGTTCAGCAAGTTCGACCGCAAGAGCTATTTCTACCCGGACCTCGTGAAGGACTACCAGATCACGCAGTACGACCTGCCCATCTGCAAAAACGGGCGCATCCACATCTTCGGCACGGGCTTCTCCGGCGAACCGCTGCCCGACAAGTGGATCGGCATGACCCGCATGCACCTGGAGGAGGACCCCGGCAAGTCCACGCACTTCTCCAACTGCACCGGACTCGACTTCAACCGCTCCGGCGTGCCGCTCATCGAGATCGTCAGCGAGCCGGACATGCGCTCCGCCGACGAGGCGTACGCCTACCTTTCCTCGCTCAAGGAGATCATGCAGTACGCCGACGTGAGCGACTGCGACATGGAAAAGGGTCAGATGCGCTTCGACGTGAACATCTCCCTGCGGCCGCGCGGCACCGAGAAATTCGGCACCAAGGTCGAGATCAAGAACCTGAACAGCTTCCGCGCCGCCCACCGCGCCATCCTCTACGAGATCAAACGCCAGCTCATCGAGCTTGAAAACGGGCAGAAGATCGAACAGGACACCCGCGGCTGGAACGACGAGCTCGGCGAGACCGTGGTCCAGCGCACCAAGGAAAACGCCAACGACTACCGCTACTTCCCCGAGCCCGACCTCCTTCCGGTCGTGTTCACCGACGCCGAGCTCGACGCCTTCCGCGCCGCCCTGCCGGAGCTCCCCGCAGACAAACGCCAGCGCTACGTGCGCGACTACGGCCTGACGCCCTACGACGCCCAGGTCCTGACCTCGGACCGTTCCTACGCGGAGTTCTTCGAGGCCGCGGCGAAAGGCTCCTCCGCCTCGAAGATCATCGCGAACCTCTTCACGTCGGAGCTGCTCCGCAAGCTCGGCGAATCCGGCGGCACGCTCGCCGGCTGCAAGGTGAAGCCCGCCGCGCTCGCCGCCCTCGCCGCCCTCGTGAACGCCTCCACCATCAACTCCAAGACCGCCAAGAAGGTCTTCGAGGAGATGTTCGAAACGGGCAAGGACCCCGACTCCATCGTGAAGGAGAAAGGGCTCGTGCAGGTGTCCGACGAGGGCGCCATCCTCGCACTTGTGGACCAGGTGATCGCCGCGAATCCGGCGCAGGTCCAGCAGTTCAAGGAGGGCAAGACCGCCGTGCTCCAGTACCTGGTCGGCCAGCTCATGAAGCTCAGCCGCGGCAAGGCGAACCCGAAGCTCGCGATCCAGATGTTCCAGGAGAAGCTCAAGTAAGCCGTTTCTCCGCTTTTTTACGCCCGTCCGCGTGCTCCGCGGGCAAAAGGACGCCTCCGATGCGGGATGCCGCCTGCCGCCGGAGGCGTTTCCCGTTTTGCCGTCTTTCCCCGATTCCGGCAAAAGGCGTCTTTTTTCCGAAAAAAAAGCCTGCCGCTATTGATTTCCCCCAAGATTGTGGTATATTGCTGTTTGAATTCTTTTTTGCGAACCCTCTCCGGAAAGGCTCACCCATGACCAGATTCCTCTCTTCCGTTCTTTTTGTTTTCGTTTTCTGCGCCATGCTCCCGGCATGCAAGCTCTCCGAAGCGGAAATCGACGAAATCCTCGGGCTGAACGATCCCGGCGAGCCCGCGAACCTCACGGTCGAACAGCTCATCAAGCACATGGAGGCGGCGACCGACCCGGAAGGCAACTTCAAGAACGCGAAATCCTACATCCTGCGGCAGGTGATCGTGGAGGAGACCCAGGTGGACGCCGACGACAACCCGTTCACGCAGCGCATGAAGACGTCGGTGGACCAGTACGAATCCGAGATCAAGTTCCGCAAGCCGGACTTCGAGCGCCAGGTGTCCTTCCGCAACGGCGAGGCGTTCAGCACTCTGCTGTTCAAGGGCGGGCGCGCATGGACGATCGACCCGAAGAAGAACAAGGCGACGGAGATCACCGGGCATCAGCTCCGCCTGTGCCATGTCTTCAACTCGTTCTCGCACCCGAACAACAACCTTGAGGACGTGTTCAGCACCATCGAGATCTCCACCGTCTATCTCCGCGGCGCGCGCCATTACCGCGTGGTCTGCCGCGTCGACGACCTCGAGATCGCGCCGTACGTGATGTATGTCAACGCCGACACGTTCATCACGACCAAAATGGAAACGATCCTGTATACCGACGACGGGCAGGAACTCCTCTACGTCGCTCTGCCCGACCGCTTCGAGAAACGCAGCGGCGTCCTGATGCCGACCATCACCAAGACGACCATCGGCGAGGACCGCCACGAAGTCATCCTGCTGCGCGAATTCGAACTCAACGTCACGTTCAGCGACGACGTCTTCCAGGTCCCGGAAAGCAAGATCAGGATCGGACGCAAGAACCTCGACTGACGTCCGCCGTTCCGGCATGAAACGCAAATCGGACACCGGGCGGATCTTAAAGACTCTTCTGGTCTCTTTCCGCATCCTGTTCCTCGCGGCGGCGGTCGCCGTATCCGCAGTGTTCTGTTACGGATTCAGGAGACTCAACGCGGAAGACCGCATGATCCACGCGGTCCGGTTCATCGGGCTGGCTCAGCCGAACGAGTTTTACGAGGAAATTTTTCATCATCCCGACGGCTATATTCAGGCGTCCGAACTGAAAACAGGGTTCCCGCTCCCGGATGCCGCCGACGGTTCATCCTCGCCCGGACACGTCAACGGCCATGTCGGCAGGGCGGAACACTACCTGCCGTATGCCGGGCACGTCTACGTCAAAAAGGAAGGCGACTGGCTCTGCGTCGCGGTCATCACCGCGCCGGAATGGACCTTCCTGCATCCCGGCCGGGGGTACTATGCCGAACGCTTTCACATGTTTGAATACGAAGATTCCGAGCCGGGCAAGACCGTATCCACCGGCCGCTATGAAAACTGGAAGACCGATACTGCGGACATGCTCGAAAACGGGATCCCGTTTCACCCTCTGCCCGTACAAACTCAAACCGGAAACCGATCCGGCTCAAAACCGGTCATAACGCCGGTCACGAACGGCGGGTGAGCTTGTAGTTCTGGAGCATGAAGAGCGGATCGTAGGACTTTTTCGCCTGGCGCAGGCCGGGGATGCCGAGGTCCTGTTCGCGGTTGAGCAGACGGGCGCGTCCCTGCAGCGCGGCGGCGGTGCTGTGCGTGATGTACTGCGAAGCGCCTTTGTACTCGTAGCGGGTCTTCTCGAAGTGGACGGTCCAGAGGTCGGACGAGACCGGGCTGTAGACGGCGAACGAGACGACGCGTCCTCCGGCGCGGAGCACAAGCCCCTCGACGGGCAATTCCTCGAAATGCTCCGCGAGCATCCCGATGGCGGCGGCCTCGTGCGCGGCCTCGACGGAAACGGGCTGGTCCTGCGCCGCGAACCAGTCGCGCTGGACGGCAAGCGCCTCGTCGAGATTCGCGCGGGAAAGCGGCTCCAGCACGGCGTCCGGGTAGTCCTCGCGGAACTGCGCGATCAGGTTGCGTTTCTTCGCCAGCAGACGCCCGTGCAGGCCCACAAGCGCGTCCACGCAGTAGATGTACTCGTCGTAGCGGTCGTCCATGCGTTCCGCGGAAAACTTCGTCCCGACGTCCGGGTGCGTCTTCAGGTACTCCTGGTCCACGTGGTCGAACGAGCCGCCGTAGCCCGCCCGGATCAGGCGGTCGGACACCGCCAGAAGCTCGTCCGGGTCCGGGCCGCGCGCGCCGCCCGGCGCGAACATGAGGATGTCCTCGGTCTCGAGCAGGAGATAGAGGTGGGAGCCGATGAAACACCAGTCGGGGCGGTAGGTGCCGCTCCACAGGAAAAGATTGCTGAACGCGAATTCGCAGCTCTGGCGGCCGGACGCGAGCAGGAAGGGTTCGAGGACCGCGCGGTCTTCGAGCGCGAGGCGGCGGAAGCCCTCGGGCGGGCGGAGTTCGTGCGGACCGCTCATGGCTTGCCTCCTCCTCCGAACCGGAACGGCGTATGTCCGTCCATGGGGGCGGCTCCGGCGGCGCGGTAGAACGCCTCCGTGCCGGGCACGCCAATGCAGACGATCCAGTCCACGCCGCACGACGCCAGGTGGTCCGCCAGGCGTTTCACGATCTCGCGGCCGATGCCCCGCGAACGGTGCGCCGGGTCGACCACGACGTCCAGGATGTAGGCGTCGCTCACGCCGTCGGACAGCGCGCGCGCCAAGCCGACGAGATGCCCGGCGGGATCGAACGCCGCGGAGACCGCGAACGAATTCGCGATCATGGCGTCAAGCTCCGGGGCGGGATCGGACATGCCGAACCAGCCCGCGGCGCGGTAGAGCGCGAGCACGTCCGCGCGCGGGAGGTCCTTCGTGATCGAATAACGGAGCCGATCCTGCCTGTCCGTATCCATAAAGCCACCGGGAGGGGATATTACATGTTGTCCGCGATGACGCGGGCGAACTCGGAGCAGCGGAGCTCGGTCGCGCCTTCCATCTGGCGCGCGAAGTCGTAGGTGACGTGTTTGGACGCGATGGCGCGTTCGATGCCGCGGATCACGAGGTCGGCGGCTTCGGTCCAGCCGATGTGGCGGAGGAGCATTTCGCCGGAGAGCGCGAGCGAGCAGGGATTGACCTTGTCGAGCCCTTTGTACTTGGGCGCGGTGCCGTGCGTGGCCTCGAAGATCGCCTTGCCTCCGACGTAGTTGATGTTCGCGCCCGGAGCGATGCCGATGCCGCCGACGCTCGCCGCCAGCGCGTCCGACACGTAGTCGCCGTTCAGGTTCATCGTGGCGATCACGTCGTATTCGGCGGGACGGGTCAGGATCTGCTGCAGGAACGCGTCGCAGATGCAGTCCTTGATGAGAATCTTTCCTTCAGGCACAACGCCGCCGCATTCTTCCCACGTCACGGTCTGCTCCGGGAACTCGCGTTTCGCGAGCGCGTAGCCCCAGTCGCGGAAGCCGCCCTCGGTGAACTTCATGATGTTGCCCTTGTGGACGAACGTGACGCTCTTGCGGTGGTTGTCGATGGCATAGCGGATGGCGGCGCGGATGAGGCGCTCGGAGCCTTCCTTCGAGACCGGCTTGATGCCGATGGCGGACGTTTCCGGGAAGCGGATCTTGGCGACGCCCATTTCGTTCTGAAGGAACGCAATGACCTTCTGCACCTCGGGCGTGCCGGACGCCCATTCGATGCCCGCGTAGATGTCCTCGGTGTTCTCGCGGAAGACGACCATGTCGGTGAGCTCGGGGTGCTTGACCGGGGACGGGACGCCCTGGAAGTAGCGGACCGGGCGCAGGCAGACGTAGAGGTCGAGCTTCTGGCGGAGGGTCACGTTGAGCGAGCGGATGCCCTTTCCGACGGGTGTCGTGAGCGGGCCCTTGATGGCGATGCGGTGGTCGGAGATGGCTTCGAGCGTTTCGTCGGGGAGCCAGACGCCCTCGCCGTAGACTTCGCAGGACTTCTCGCCGGCGTAGACTTCCATCCAGGCGATTTTGCGCTTGCCGCCGTAGGCTTTCGCGATGGCGGTGTTCCAGATGTGCATGGAGGCCGCCGTGATGTCGGGGCCGATGCCGTCGCCCTCGATGAACGGGATGATCGGCTGGTCGGGGACGATAAGGCTGCCGTCGGGATTCGCTGTGATGCGGTCGCCGTCGACCGGACGGATTTTCTGATAGCTCATGAATGGTCCTTTACGAGGTTGAGAAATGAAACGGATTCCGAAACGAGGATGGGGTCGATCCCCACGGCGTAGACGCGGACCGCGAGGTCGTAGAGCGCGGGCTCGCCGTCGGGGCGGACCGTGCGCGGGTTCACGATGCGCATCTGCTTCAGTTCGAGGGTGTTCTTTCCGGCTTTGATCGGATGGCGGACGCCCTCGATCATGGTCATTCCGTCGATGTGCTGTTCGACGATGATGGTGGTGCCGCAGTCGCACGTGAGCTCAAGCGTCTGGTCGATGACAATCTGATTCTTGTCCGGCTGCCAGACGGTCCTGTTCACGAGTTTTCCGATTTTGAGGTCGATCGGCATGTGCGGCTCCCTGCTGCGCCCGGACTTACTTCAGCCCGAGCACGTCCTGCATGTCGTAGTACCCGGCGGAAGCCTTTGCGAGCCACTTGGCGGCGCGGAGCGCGCCTTTCGCGAAGGTCATGCGGCTGGACGCGCGGTGCGTCAGCTCGATGCGTTCGCCGTCGCCCGCGAAGAGCACGGTGTGGTCGCCCACGATGTCGCCGCCGCGCACGGCGTGGATGCCGATCTCGCGGCGGGTGCGCGCGCCGACGATGCCCTGTCTGCCGTAGACGAGGTCGTCCTGGGTGCGGTCCGCGGCTTCGCAGAGGACTTCGGCGAGGCGGACGGCGGTCCCGCTCGGGGCGTCCTTCTTCTGGTTGTGGTGCGCCTCGATGATCTCCATGTCGAAATCGTCGGCGAGGAGCGAGGCGGTCTTGCCGGAGAGGAAGAAGAGCAGGTTCACGCCGACGCTGTAGTTGAACGTCTGGACGATGCGCGCGCCCTGTGCGGAGAGTTCGCGGAGAGCCGCCTTGTCGGCGTCGGTGAGCGCGGTCGTGCCGATCACGATGGAGAGCCCCGCCTTCGCTGCGGCGCGGGCGTTCTCCAGCACGTTTCCGGTGCTGAAGTCGATGATGGCGTCGGCGTTCGCGAGCATTTCGGGCGTGAGCGAGGCGGAGACCGGCACGTTGAGCGTGGCGACTCCGGCGACGGTCCCGGCATCCTGCCCGATGAGCGGGCTGGCGGGATATTCGGTGGCGCCCGCGAGCGTGAATTCAGGGTTGGCGGCGATGGCGGCGACGAGCGCCTTGCCCATGCGTCCGGCGGAACCGGTGATGATGGTGCGGATCATGCGGAAACCTCCTCAGATGCCTTCGAGCGTGGATTTGTATGCGGTGATGAGGTCGGCGAGCGTGGCGGACGCGACGGTCTTTCCGCCGCGCGTGAACACCAGCTCCTGTTTCTCCGTGGTCGCGCCGACGCGGGCGAACACGTTTCCGGCGAGCATCTTTTCCAGCTCGGCGGCGCGTTCGGGGCGGCAGGTGAGGATGAAACGGGAGTTCGACTCGGAGAAAAGCGCCTCGGCGTCGTTCAGGTTTTCGATGCCGGGGAGCTTGTCGAGGTCGATGGTCATGCCGAGGCGGCCGCCGATGGCGGACTTGGCGGCGGCGATGGCGAGGCCGCCGAGCGCGGGGGAAATGATGGAGGACGGGATGTCCGCCTTGATGACTTCGGCGAGCGCGTGGTAGAGCGCGGACGCCTTCGGGATGTCGACCTTCGGGACGTTGTTGCCGACGGCGTCGAGCATGGCGTAGTATTCGCTGCCGCCGAGCTCGGGCTTGGTCTCGCCGAGCACGTACACGGCGTCGCCCGCGAACTTGGCGTCCAGGGACACCGCGTGCGACACGTCGTCGATGCGCGCGATGGTGCTGAAGAGGACGGTGGGCGGGATGGAGATCTTGCGGCCGCCGCGCGTGCTGTCGTTCTTCATGCTGTCCTTGCCGGAGATGCAGGGCACCTTGAACGCCTTGGTGCAGTCGTAGAGCGCCATGTTCGCGCGGACGAGCTGCGCGAGCTTGTATTCGCCGTCCGGGGTCTTCTCGCTCTGCACGGGGTCGGGCCAGCAGAAGTTGTCGAGGCCGGCGATGTGGTCGGGATCCGCGCCCGCGGCGACGGAACGCCGCACGGCGAGGTCGATGATGGACGCCATCATGTGGTAGGTGTCGATGTCGCTGTAGCGCGGCAGGATGCCGGCGGAGAGCACGATGCCTTCCTTCGCGAGGGGCTCGGCGAGCGTGACGGTGGCGTCGGAGGCGACGTCGCGGGATACGCCGGTGAACGGCTTGATGATGCTGAGGCCCTTCACCTCGTGGTCGTACTGGCGCGCCTTGTATTCGTCGGAGCAGATGTTCAGGCTGCCGATGAGCTTCACGAGGTCGGCGGAGAGGTCGCGGCCGGAGATGACCGGCTCGTCGAAGACCGGGGGCTTCCACTCGGCTTTCAGGTGGAGTTTCGGCAGGCCCTCGTGCATGAACTTGATGTCGATGTCGGCGACCACGCGGTCGCCGTAGGTGATGTGGAACTTGCCGGAGTGGTTGAAACGGCCGAGCACGGTGGCTTCCACGTCGCGTGCCGCGGCGAGCGCGAGGAATTCGTCGAGGCGTTCCGGCGCGACGGCGAAGCTCATGCGTTCCTGCGCCTCGGAGACGAGGATCTCCCACGGCTGGAGGCCGGAGTATTTGAGCGGGGCTTTGGCGAGGTCCATGTCGCAGCCGCCGCAGACGTCCGCCATTTCGCCGACGCTGGAGGAGAGGCCGCCCGCGCCGTTGTCGGTGACGAACCGGTAGAGGAGGCGTTCGCGCGCCTCGTGGATGAAGTCGCTCATGCGCTTCTGGGTGATCGGGTCGCCGATCTGGACCGCCTGCACGGGGCTGTCCTTGTGCAGCTCTTCGCTGGAGAACGTGGCGCCGTGGATGCCGTCCTTGCCGATGCGGCCGCCGGTCATCACGATGTAGTCGCCGGATTCGATGAACTTCTCCCAGCCGTTGCGGTCGCCGACCTTGCGCGGGAGCGTGCCGACCGTGCCGCAGTAGACGAGCGGCTTGCCGATGTAGCGGTCGTCGAAGTATTCCCAGCCGACGGCGTACGGGATGCCGCTCTGGTTGCCGCCGTCGATGACGCCCTTGTGGACGCCGTCGCGGAGGCGGCGCGGATGCAGGAGCCCTTCGGGGACGTTGATCGGGTCGGTGAACGGCGAGCCGAGGCAGTAGCCCCAGACGTTCAGGAGGAGGTCGGCGCCCTGTCCGGTCCCGAGCGGGTCGCGGTTCACGCCCACGATGCCGGTCATGGCTCCGCCGTAGGGATCGAGCGCGGACGGGCTGTTGTGGGTCTCCGCCTTGTAGACGAGGTCGAAACGGTCGTTGAAGCGGATCACGCCGGCGTTGTCGGTGAAGACGGAGACGAGCCACGGCACTTCCGCCTGAAGCTCCTTCGTGCTCTTCTTGATGTAGCTCTTGTAGAGCGAGGAGATCGTGACGGTCTTGCCGTCCGGGGTGGTGTAGTCGATGTCGGCGGCGAAGATCTTGTGCTTGCAGTGTTCGCTCCAGGTCTGGGCGAGGACTTCCATTTCCACGTCGGTCGGCTTGCGCCCGAGCTTGCGGAAGTAGCCCTGGATGGACTTCATTTCCTCGAGGCTGAGGGCGAGCGTGCCCTTGTGGGACAGCTCCATGAGCTTTTCGTCGGAGACTTCCAGGTCGTAGTCGCGCACGATGACCTCGCCGAGCCCCTTGATGACGGGCTTGTTCAGCGGGATGGAGCTGTTCGCGAGTTCGTCGCGGGAGAAGACGTCGACCGATTCGATCAGGACGTTCGCGAGCAGGCCGGTGGCGATGCGCTGCGCCTGTTCGCGGGTCATTTCGGGGGAGTCGACCAGATATTCGATCGAGCTGAAGACCTGCTCCTCGCGGGAGAGCTTGCGTCCGATGATGTCGCCGATGGCTTCCCACGCCGTGCGCGCCACGTTGTCCGTGACGCCCGGCTTGAAGCCGACGCGGATCAGCCAGGTGTAGTCCAGGCCGGCGGACGGCGTCTCGCCCACGATGCCGCTGCGGGTGACCGGGTCGGCGAGTTCATGCGCGACCTTCGCGGCTTCCTCCGGCGTGATGTTCGCGGAGACGGTGTAGACGGAACGGGTGCGGATGCCGCGGACGGGCGGCAGACCGGGGAGGGCGGAGAGGCGTCGGACGACGCCCTGGCCGCGGGCGTCCTGCCACTGCGGCTTCACCGACATTTCAATGCGATAGTCCATGAGCTTATCCTTGCTTGAGGGGTTATTTAAAAATTAAAGCAAGGAAAAATATACCGCCGAAAAGCCGATTTTTCAAGCGAGTAGCGTAAATCAGGACTTCTTTTTCCTGGCGTTTGCGCGGACCGTGCGGAAAAATGCCTGGAACATCTCCCTGCATTCCTCCTCCATCAGCCCGGCGGTCACTTCGACGTTGTGGAGCATGCCGGGGAATCCGGTCACGTTCAGGGCGGTCCCCGCCGCGCCGCAGCGCGGGTCGCGCATGCCGAAGACCACGCGCCGGATGCGCGAGTTCACCATGGCACCGGCGCACATGGCGCACGGCTCCTTGGTCACGTAGATGTCGATGCCGTCCAGACGCCAGTCGCCGACGACCTGCGGCAGCGACGCGATCAGCATAAGTTCGGCGTGGGCGGTCGCGTCCTTCAGGAGCTCCACCTGGTTCCACGAACGCGCGATGATAAGGCCGTCCTTCACCGCCACGGCCCCGACCGGGACCTCGCCCGCGTCGGCGGCCTGCTGCGCGCATTTGAGCGCGGCGCGCATGTAGTAATCGTCCCCGAGCAGGGGCTTCGGCTCGCCGTCGTCCGCGCCGTCGAACGGACCGTCGAACAGGGCGTCGCCGGAGCCGGACACAAAACTGTCCGAACCGGGCGCGGCGGGAAACAGGATGCCGGAGTCGTCACTTGGCATGGACGGCGTCCTCGCGGAATTCGTTCAGGGCGTCCTCGCCGTGGATGGAGCGCATGAGCTTCACGTTCTCCTCGTAGAAGACCTGCGGATCGGGCTGCTGCACCACCTCGCTGTTCGACTCGTCCATCAGCGTCTTGCGCTTGGCGGGGTCGGAGAGGTAGTGGTCGAGGTAGCGCACGAGGGTGCGCGGCGACAGCTCCTCGAACTGCTTCTGCCCGAACTCGCTCACGTAATCGGACGCGATCACGGCGACGAGGTTCTTCGAGGGGGCTTTCATGCCCTTCGCGGAGAGGAAGTCCAGGATCATTTCCTGGCACCGGATCTCGTCGAACATCGGGAACTCGCACCCGCGGCCGCGGCTGGAGATGTTCGCCGGGAACCGCTGGTTCGAGGCGATCGTGACCGTGATGTTCTCCGGCAGGGAGAACGTGCCGCCGATGTTCGTGCGGAAATAGTACCAGTCGGTCTTCGCCGCGTCGATGTCGTCGAAGAACAGCATGAACTTGTGCCCGGTCCAGGGCGCGAGTTCGGCGATCAGCGGCTCCAGCCCGGCGGTCAGGTCCTCCGGCTGCGGGATGATGAGCGTGATGTTCGGGAACGACAGGCTGTATGCGATGCTCATCTGCGTCTTGCCGAGGCCCGGCAGGCTCGAAATGAGCAGCGGCAGGTTGTTCCGCCCCTCGGAAAACGCCCGGAAATGCTCTTGGAACATCCGGCGCACGGACGCATAGCCGTAGAATTCGTCCGCGGAGCGGATCGAGGGAAGCGTGAGCGGCACGAACGCGCCGTCCTGATGCCGGAAGACGCGGCCGTGCGCGAAGGGGTCGTCCGAGGACATCCGCGCGACTTCCAGCGCGACCGCGCCGGGCTTCATCCGCAGGAACACGCTCTGCGCCGATTCGAGCTTGAGCGCGGAGGGGCGGAGCCGGGAGACCGCGCCTTCGGGCGCTTCGCCGGAACGGTCCGCGAGCAGGGCGCAGTACGCCGGGACCAGGTCCTTCAGGAGTTCCGCCAGGCGCACGGCGTGACGGTAGAAAAACGCGGCGTCGGAATCGGATTCGTAGGCGGCGGGCGTCGCTCCGTGCGGAGCCAGCGCGGCGAGGCGGTCGAACAGCATCTTGTCCAGCAGGCGGCTGAACGTGAATCCGGTGCAGGCGGCGGCGAGCAGGTTCAGCGCGTCGACGGGATCGGACGCGCCGTCCGGGGGCGCGAAGAGGTTCGCCGATGCGGCTCCGTCCAGGTCAAGCGCGATCGCGGAGAGCGCGGCGCCGAGGCGGCCCGCAAACGATCCGGGCGCGGGGGATTCCCCCGTGAAAAACGCATGGAACGACGCTTCCGCGGCGCGGCACGCCGCCGGAAGTCCGGCAGATTCGGTATTCATGTCCGCACGCCTCCTTCCTGTTCAAAACAAAGTCGCTGAGGCGGCCGGCGGTTCAGCCGCCCCGCATCGGAAGCCCGTCCGGCTCACGCCAGAGGGGCGGTAAAATCTTTCTGAGCTCGCGCCAGCTCGAACGCGCGGCCCGCGCGGAAGATGCGTTTCTCCTCCATGGCGGGGGCGATGAGCTGGATGCCGACGGGCAGCCCGGTGCCGGCGTCGAGCGCGGCGGGCACGCTGATGCCGCAGTCTCCGGAGAGGTTCAGCGCGGTCGTGAAGACGTCGGAGAGGTACATCTGCAGCGGGTCGGTCTTCGCGCCGAACTTGAACGCGGGCGCGGGCGTGACCGGGGTCAGCAGGAAGTCGCAGAGCTTGTAGGCTTCCTGGAAGTCGCGTCGGAGCAGCGTGCGGACCTTCTGCGCGCGCAGGTAGTAGGCGTCGTAGTAGCCGCTGCTGAGCACGTAGGTGCCGAGCATGATGCGGCGGAGCACTTCGTTGCCGAATCCCTCGCCGCGCGACTTCTCGTAGGTCGAATTGATGTCGGTCGCGTTCGGGCTGCGGTAGCCGTAGCGGATGCCGTCGAACCGCGCCAGGTTCGCGCTCGCCTCGGCCGTGGCGATGATGTAGTAGCACGCCATGGCGTATTTCGTGTGCGGCAGCGAGACGTCGACGAAGCTCGCGCCGAGGGAACGGAACACCTCGATGGAGTCGTTCATGACCGCCTTAACGGCGGGGTCCATGCCCTCCAGCTCGTAGTATTCCTTCGGGAGCCCGATCTTCACGCCGTCGAGGCGCGGGTTCGCTTCGAACGCCTCCAGGTCGGCGGCGAATCCTTCCGGCTGCTGCGGCAGGCTCGTGGAATCCTTCTCGTCGTGTCCGGCGATCAGGTCGAGGATCGCGGCGGCGTCCCACACGGTGCGGGACAGCGGGCCGATCTGGTCCAGCGAGGAGGCGAACGCCACCAGGCCGTTGCGGGAGACGCGTCCGTAGGTCGGTTTCAGGCCGACCACGCCGCAGAACGCCGCGGGCTGGCGGATGGAGCCGCCGGTGTCGGAACCGAGCGCGGCGACCGTCTCAAGCGCGGCGACCGAGGCCGCGGACCCGCCCGAGGAGCCGCCCGGCACGCAGTCTAGATTCCACGGGTTCGCGGTGCGCTGGTACGCGCTGTTCTCGCAGGAGGAGCCCATGGCGAACTCGTCCATGTTGGCGCGCCCGAGCAGGACGCAGCCGGCGGCTTTCAGCTTGCCGGTCACGAAGGAATCGTACGGGGAGACGAAGCCCTTCAGGATCTTCGAGGCGCAGGAGCACTGCTCGTCCTTCGTGCAGATGTTGTCCTTCAGCGTGATCGGGATGCCGTCGAAGTCGCCCAGCGGAGCGCCGGCGGCGCGGCGTGCGTCGGAAGCGGCGGCCTGCGCCAGCACGGATTCCGGGTTCACGGCGAGGAGCGCGCGCACCTTCGGCTCGACCGCCTGAATGCGTTCGAGGAAGGCGGAGCAGAGCGCGACGGAGGTGACGCGGCCGTCGCGGAGCGCGGCGGCGGCATCGCGGAGGGACAGGGAGATGAGCTCGGCGTTCGTCATCATGCGATGCCCTCCCCGGGAAGGACCTGCGGGACCTTCACGAGTTCGCCTTCGATCAGGTCGGGCGCGTTGGCGAGCATCGCCTCGCGCGGGAAGGGATCGGAGGGCACGTCGTCGCGGAGCACGTTGGTGCGGGCGACGGCGTGGGCGGTCGGCTCGATGCCGGAGACGTCGAGTTCGGCGAGCATTTCGACATAGCCGACGATCTGCTCCATTTCGGACTGCAGACGCGGGATCATGTCCTGAGGCAGGCTCAGGCGCGCCAGCGAGGCGACCTGTGCCACATCGATTTTGTTACCCTGTTCGGCCATGGCGGAAGCCTTTCCTGTCCCCGTGTTGAATTACTGGTGCTCGAGCTTGATCGTTTCGGTCTTGGCGTCGCAGACGACGGACGGGCCGAAATACTGGATCGGGCCGGGATAGACGAACGAGGTGTTGACCGCCCAGTCGTCGCGGTTGGCGGCGAAGAACTTGAACGGGGCGTCGTCGAGCTCGACAAGCGCCTTCTTGATGACCGGCTTGTCCGCGCCGTGGCGGTGTTCGACGTTCATCATGGCGGTCAGCGGCACAGCGCCCGCGGTCCACTCGTCGGCGGATTTCGCGAGGTTGCCGACGTAGGACATGTAGGCGGTCGCGCCGGAGCCGATGATGGCGGCGGCGTTGAAGCCGAGGCTGTAGCAGTAGTCGGCGTCGAAGTTGGACGGAGCGGCGCAGCGGCCTTCGTAGCCGAAGAAGTGGGTCTGGCTGGAGAACTTGCCGACGTACTTGCCTTCTTTCTTCATGGCGGCGAGGCGCTGCTTCACGAGCTGCGCGAGGAGCTTTTCGGTCTCGATGAGGGACACCTGGACGTTGCCGTGCGGGTCGCGGTCCATGGAGAGCTGGAGCTGGATGGCGGTCGGGAGCTGGGCGTAGACGGACGCGCTGGCGGCGGAGAGCTTGCCGGAGATGTACGCGATCTTGTCTTCGGGCTTCGCGATGGCGTTGAATTCGTCGGCGTTCGCGGCGAGCACGTCGTTGAGTTCGCCGATCAGGACCTTCATCTCGGGGATGAACTCGATGAGCCCTTCCGGCACCAGCACGACGCCGAAGTTCTCCTTGTTTTCCGCGCGCTTCGCGACGATCTTCGCGAGGTCGTCGACGATGCCGGAGAGCGTCTGCTTCTTCGCGGCGACTTCCTCGGAGATGATCGCGGCGTTCACGTGGGTCTTCAGGGCGCATTCGAGCGTGATGTGGGAGGCGGAACGGCCCATGAGCTTGATGAAATGCCAGTATTTCTTGGCGGAGTTGGCGTCGCGGGAGATGTTGCCGATGAGCTCGCTGTAGACCTTGCTGGCGGTGTCGAAGCCGAAGGACGTCTCGATGAACTTGTTCTTCAGGTCGCCGTCGATGGTCTTCGGGCAGCCGATGACCTGGATCGGGATGTTTTTCGCCTTGTAGTATTCGGCGAGCAGGCAGGCGTTCGTGTTGGAGTCGTCGCCGCCGATGATCACGAGGGCGGAGATGCCGAGCGCCTTGCAGTTCACCGCGCCCTTGTCGAACTGTTCGACCTGTTCGAGCTTGGTGCGGCCGGAGCCGATCATGTCGAACCCGCCGGTGTTGCGGTAGGCGTCCATGAACTCGTCGGTGATCTCGACGTAGTCGTTGTCCACGAGCCCGCTCGGGCCGCCCTTGAAGCCGAACATGCGCGAAGCCTTGTTCAGCGACTTGATGCCGTCGTAGATGCCGGCGATGACGTTGTGGCCGCCGGGGGCCTGGCCGCCGGACAGGATGACCGCCACGTTCACGGGCTTGCCTTCCGCCGCGCCGCCCGCGCTGAACTTCAGGTCGGGCATGTTGCTGGTGGACGGGAAGAGGGCGGCGATCTTTTCAGCGTCGGCGAACGCGGCCAGCGGGGCGCCTTTTTCGACCTTCACGGACGCGCCGGAACGAAGCGCGGGGGGCAGTTTCGGGGCGTATTCGCTGCGGACCTGCTGGAGCGGGGAAATCATCTTGGACATGGTTGCAATCTCCTGTTGCGGATAATGGTTATGGTTTGGAATCGGACTAATCTAAATAATATAACGCTTCCCGCCCCTTTTTTCAAGCCCGCGTCGCGCCCCCGCGCGTAGAAACGCGAAAAAAGGGCCGGCAACAGAATGGGGGAAACCGGTGTCTTTTGGGGAATGGATTCCCAAAAAACTATAGTTTTTCCGGAACCAATTCCTTAAAAACTTGGTTTTTACTGACAGCAGGGGGATTTCCGGGCTTCAGACAGTTCTTCCGCGGTCGCCCGCTTTCGACGCGGGCTGTCAGCGGGATTCGGCGGCGCGCATCCGGGTGATCTCCGCGGCGTAGCCGTCCAGCTCGTTCGGCGTTTCGAGTTCGAGCGGGAGATCGCGTATCGGTTCCAGCGAGACGAACCGCGCGAGCGCCTCGAATCCGATCTCGCCCTCGTCGAGCTTCGCGTGACGGTCCTTGTGCGATGCGAACGGCATCATGGAGTCGTTCAGGTGGATCGCCTTCAGACGACTGAGGCCGACGACGCGGTCGAACTCCTCCAGCACGGCTTCCGGCTTGTTCACGATGTCGTACCCGGCGCAGAAGACGTGGCAGGTGTCCAGGCACACGCCCAGCAGGTCGCCGTACTTGGAACGGCTGATGATCTCCGCCAGTTCCTCGAACCGCGAGCCGACTTCGGACCCCTTGCCGGACATCGTTTCCAGCAGGACCACCGGCTTCAATTCCCGGTCCATGACCAGGTCGAGCGTCTCCGCGATCAGCTCGATGCCGCGTTCGATCCCCTGTCCCACATGGCTGCCGGGGTGGAAATTGTAGTAGATGCGCTCCACGGGAAACCGGTCCAGCAGCTCCAGATCGCTGCGCATGACCTCCCGCGCGAACCGCAGAGTGTTCTCGGCCGCCGCGCACGGGTTCAGTGTGTACGGGGCGTGCGCGACCGCCGGAGCGAAGCTGTGTTCGCGGAGGAATGCGCCGAGTTCGGCGAGTTCATCGTCCGACGGCACGCGGCCCGAGCCGCCGCGCGGATTGCGCGTGAAAAACTGGAACGTGTCGGCTCCGATATGGAGCGCGTCCGCGCAGAGCCGGCGGTAGCCGTCCGCCACGGACAAATGACAGCCTATGTGCATGAATCAACCCCTTTTCGAGGACGGAGACGGAGAAAAAAATGGAAGACAGCGGGGGAAACCGCCGTCTTCCACAGGAATTTCATTTCATGCGGTGGGAACACCGCCTGAATTCAGAATCAGCAGAGCCGATCAGAAGGACATGGAATCGGAGACCTTCGCGCTCTTGTTGCAGAATTCGGCGAAGGAGGCATCGTTGTTCCACTTCTTGCCGGAGACGCCGTTCGCGACACCGACGGAACCGTCGCCGCGGACGAAGCGGCCGGTGGAAGCATGGTTGTCAACGCCGTCGCAGGAGACCGGGGAGAGGGTGGCGCCGCCGCCCATGAGGCCGTCGCACCAGTTGTAGGAGACGTGACCCTTGACGGTCTCGTTCGGCTTGGCCTGGGTGACGCCGGACTTGGAGGGGCAGAGATAGCCCTTCGGGTCGGTCAGGAGGTCCTGAGCGCGGAGAAGTTCGAAGGATTCGCCGCTCTGTTTGGCTTTCCACTTCGGGCTCTTCATGTTGGCGGAGGAGTCGGAGGTCGGATAGCTGTCATCATAGCTCATGGCATACTGGAAGAAAGCCTTGCCGATCTGGGAAAGCTTGCTGGTGCAGTCTGCCTGTTTGGCTTTTTCCTTGGCCTGGTTGAGGGCGGGGAGGAGCATGCCGGCGAGGATGGCGATGATCGCGATGACGACGAGGAGCTCGATCAGGGTGAAGCCTTTGTCTTTCTGTTTCATGGTGTTGTGTCCTTTACGGTTTGGTTGTGAAACAAGATTATGTTAGATGAAAATTGTATGGTTTGCGAGATTGCACCTATTATTATACCTCATCTTTCGAAAAAAGACAAGAGGAAAATGGGAATTAACGTGAATTTTTTTAAAAAAAAGTCGATTTTTCCATATTTTTCACTTATTTGCATCTATGATAGTCCTTTTTACGGCGTCAAACGAATCGCAGACGGCATCCGGCTGATATTTGTCCGGCGCGCCGTATCCCCATGTGCAGTACGCGGTGCGGAACCCGGCGGCTCTGCCGGAATCGATGTCCGTCCAGTTGTCCCCGACCATCCACGAGCACGCGGCGTCCGTCCCCGCGGCTTCCAGTATATGATATAATGCTTCGGGAGCGGGTTTCAGAGGGAATCCGGAATCCGCGCCGACGACGACCGGGAAAAAGCGGTCGATGCCGAGTCCTTTCAGAATGAAGAGCGTAGACTTGTAGGGCTTGTTGGTGAAGACGGCGAGCCGGAACCCGGCGGCCTCCAGCTCCTCCAGTCCCTCCGGGACGCCGGGGTACAGGCGCGTTTCGTCGATGAGGTGCGTGTCGTATTCGTGGCGGTAGCGCCGGAACGCCTCGTCCAGATCGGTGCCGGGGGTGTCCGCCAGCGCCCGCGCCACCAGGACGCGCGCGCCGTTGCCGACCATGCGGACGACGGATTCGCGGGGGAGCGGGTCGATGCCGAAGGAGACGCGCATGCGGTTGACGGCGGCTCCGATGTCTCCGGCGGAGTCGATCAGGGTGCCGTCCATGTCGAACGCGACGACGGCGTTCACGGCCGGACCTTGTCGAACCAGATCGGGACGGTCTGGTTGAGGGGGAGGCGCGCCTGCGCGTCGAGCCCGGGCTCCGCGATCACGCCGCGTTTCCAGTAGTGCCAGCCCAGGCCGCCGACCATGGCGGCGTTGTCCGTGCAGTATTTTTTGAGCGGGAGGACGGCGCGGTAGCGGGCGGGGACCGTGGCCTGGAAGCGGTCGCGGAGCGCGCCGTTGCAGGCGACGCCGCCTGCGAGCACGATGGAGCGGACGTTGAAATGCTGCGCGGCGTCGAACGCCTTTCTGCAGAGGACGTCCACGATCGCCTCCTGATAGGACGCGAGGATGTCGAACAGGGCCTGGTCGCGGATGTTCTCGACGCCGCCGAGGTTTTTCACGTGGTAGAGCAGCGCGGTCTTCACGCCGCTGAAACTGAAGTGGAAGCGGTTTTCCGGGGCGACGGGCTTGCCGGACGAGGGCGTGAGGGAACGCGGGAAGTTCACCGCGTGCGGATCGCCGTTCTTCGCGAGGCGTTCGATCACCGGGCCGCCGGGGTAGCCGAGGTCGAGGATCTTCGCGGCCTTGTCGAAGGCTTCGCCCGCGGCGTCGTCGAGCGTGGTCCCGGCGAGCGTCATCTTTCCGTCTTCGCCGACCACGACCAGCGCGGTGTGGCCGCCGGAGACGACCACGGCGAGCATCGGGAAGAGGTCCGGATCGCCGAAGACGATGGAGTCCTGTTCGAGGAACGCGCCGTAAATGTGCGCGGAGAAATGGTTGATCGGGATCAGCGGCAGGTTGTGCGAGGCGGCGATCCCCTTGGCGAAATTGAGGCCGACGAGCAGCGCGGGGATCAGTCCGGGCGCGTGCGTTACCGCCACGGCGTCGAGGTCGTCGAGCGTTACGCCCGCCGTCTTCAGCGCTTCGTCCAGGGTCGGGCAGACCGCGGTCAGGTGGGCGCGCGCGGCGAGTTCCGGGATGACGCCGCCGTAGGGGGCGTGTTTGGCGATTTGGGACGCCACGGCGTTGGAGAGGACTTTTTTCCCGTCCTCCACGACCGCCACGGCGGTCTCGTCGCAGCTGGATTCGATCCCCAGGATCAAGCTCATAGTCTTTCGGCCTCGCGTTTATCCAAAATGGTGATTTGTTCGCATGCAATCAATTAATATAGCATTTGCGGATGCCGAAATCAAGCTTTCTGCCTGAAAAAAGCCCCGGAACGGCGGCTCGTCGACGGCCTTTCGCCGGAGCCGCACCGTCCCGGCGCGGCCGCGTAACGTTACCGTTTTAATAAACGGCGGGAAAAGTGCGTTTTTCTTTTTCATCTGCTATTGACTTTTTTAGTCTTTTGCAGTATGTTATCGCGTCATTGCGTATGTTTCCGGGCGTACCCCCTCAAAAACAAGCCCGGAAGGATACGGAAAAAACACAATCAATCACGTTTCATGGAGGAACAATCATGAAAAAAAGCATCTGTATGCTCGGCTGCGCCATGATCGGCGTGCTGGCTGCATGCTCCACCGACTCCGCTTTCAAGCCGGCCGATCCGGCGCTCGTGGCCGCCGCCGACGCGGCAGTGATCACCGAGACCGAGGCCCCGTCCGCGCAGATCCAGCAGAGATTCGCCAACGAACTGCGGATCCTGAAGGACAACAACATG
Source organism: uncultured bacterium (assembly GCA_902780135.1). GTDB lineage: Bacteria > Verrucomicrobiota > Lentisphaeria > Victivallales > UBA1829 > UBA1732. The sequence continues at coordinate 62,874 of CACZEK010000001.1, read as the reverse complement.
AAGCGGGAGACCATCAAGGACGCCGACGGCAGCATGTGGTACTGCCAGGGCGTTTACAATGAAGACCAGCCCGGCAAGCCCGCGATCCTCGTCTTCCTGCACGGCATCGGCGAACGCGGCGACGAGAACCTCGCCTCCATCCGCCTTGCCGTTCCCGATATCGTGAAGCAGATCAAGGACGCCAAGCAGAAAGTCATCCTGCTCGCCCCCGAATGCCCGAGCAGCCAGCTCTGGGCTCCGCTCCACCGCGGCGGCTCCATGGCGAAGCTGACCGAGAAGCCCGCGCAGGCGCTCGGCCTGGTCCCCGTCCTCATCCAGAAAAAGATCAAAGAGTTTGACGCCGATCCGGACCGCGTCTACATCACCGGCCTCTCCATGGGCGGCTACGGCACCTGGGACCTCATCTCCCGCTACGGCACCGACCTCTTCGCGGCGGCGATGCCCTGCTGCGGCGGCGGCGATCCCGCCCAGGCGGAAAAGATGAAAGACCTCCCGATCTGGATCTTCCACGGCGGAGCCGATCCGACCGTGCCCGTGATGCTCTCCCGCCGCATGTATGCCGCGCTGAAGGAAGCCGGCAACGACGACGTGTTCTACAAGGAATATCCCGGCGTGCAGCATGACTGCTGGACCCGGACCTATCAGAACCCCGAATCCTGGAAGTGGCTCTTCTCGCAGAAGCGCGGCGTCAAGTCCGACGTCCGTCCCGAACAGGGCGAAGTCGTGAAGGTCACGCAGGAAGAATTTGAATCCGCCGGCGGGTTCGGCGGCGGCCGCGGCGGCCAGCGTCCCGGCGGCATGGGCCAGGGCGGCCAGCGTCCGCAGGGTCAGGGCGGCTTCGGCGGCGGCATGGGCCAGGGCGGCCAGCGTCCGCAGGGTCAGGGCGGCTTCGGCGGCGGCATGGGTCAGGGCGGCCAGCGCCCGCAGGGTCAGGGCGGCTTCGGCGGCGGCTTCGGTCAGGGCGGCCAGCGTCCGGGCATGGGCCAGGGCGGCCAGCAGGGGCAGAATCCCCAGCGCGCACGCGACCTCCAGATCATCCGCGACAACGACCTGAAGCAGCTTGAATACACGACCGACGCGGGCCACAAGGTGTGGTATTGCGAAGGCACGTACAACATGAACGCGGCCGGCAAGCCCGCCATCATCCTCTTCCTCCACGGCGGCGGCGAACGCGGCAACGACACCGACAACGCCAGCCAGGTCCGTCTGGGCCTCCCCGCCATCATCTCCGCGATCAAGGCCGACCCGACCCGCAAGGTCATCGTGCTCGCTCCGCAGTGTCCGAGCAACCAGACCTGGGGCGGCATGGGACGTCTCCCCGAGGACGGCTCCGCCGCGATCGACATCCTCCCGAAGCTCATCGAGCAGAAGATCAAGGACTACGGCGCCGATCCGGACCGCGTCTACATCACCGGTTTCTCCATGGGCGGCATCGGCACGCTCGAAATGTGCTCCCGCAGGCCCGACCTCTACGCGGCTGCCGTCGCGATCTGCTGCGGCGGTTCCCAGGCGCAGGCCGACAAGATGGTCAAGATCCCGACCCAGCTCCACCAGGGCGCCGCGGACACCACTGTCCAGCCTGCGCGCACCCGCGCCTTCTACGACATGCTGAAGAACGCCGGCGGCAAGGTCACGTACACGGAGTACCCCGGAGTCGGACACAACTCCTGGGACAACGCCTACGCGGACAAGAACACCTGGACCTGGCTCTTCGCCCAGAAGCGCGGCAACTGATCCGCGTCCGTTCAGGCATTCGATCCCAAATCGGATCCGATCCCGCTCCGGCCTCAAAACCGGGGCGGGATTTTTGTGCCTTCCTACCGGAAAACCATTTGGAAACGAGGGCAAAACGGCAGGAATCTCGTTTTTTTTTCGTTTCCGGCTTGTTTTTCCCGAAAAAAGCAATATATTAACTGATGCCAACCACCCTAACCCTAAACAAGGAGTACTACAATGGCTGCAAAAGTCGATAAGAGCAAATGCGCCGGCTGCGAATCCTGCGTCGGAGCCTGCCCCGTCAACGCGATTTCCATGAAGGACGGCGCTGCCGAAGTCAACGAAGCCGATTGCGTCGGCTGCGGCGCCTGCGCTGGCGAATGCCCCTGCGAAGCGATCACGGTTGAGTAATCAATCTCCCGCTTTTGTGCAAGAAAAAACCCGGTTGAACGCCGGGTTTTTTTGTCCCCGCGGATTGAGGTCCGGCGGGGATTTTTGATTGTTCGGAAGAGGCCGCGGGTCACTTCCGGATGAGGCCGAGCCATTCCTGGACGACGGGGGCGACCTTGATGAAGAGCGGGGTGAAGACGACGGCGACCATGCTCATGAGCTTCACGAGGATGTTCAGGGCGGGGCCGCTGGTGTCCTTGCAGGGGTCGCCGACGGTGTCGCCGATGACCGCCGCGCCGTGGACGGGGTTCTTTGTGCCGTCGGGGAGCTTCTTGCCGCCGAAATTGCCCTTTTCGATGTGCTTCTTGGCGTTGTCCCACGCGCCGCCGGCGTTGTTCAGCATGCAGGCGAGGGAGAAGCCGCAGGTGAGGCCGCCGATGAGCAGGCCCATGATGCCGGGGACGCCGAGGACGAGTCCGGTGGCGACCGGGATGATGATGGCGAGGAGGGCGGGGAGCATCATCTCGTGCTGCGCGCCCTTGGTGGAGATGGCGACGCAGCGTGCGTAGTCGGGCTTGCCGGTGCCGTCCATGATGCCGGGGATGGTGCGGAACTGTCTGCGGACCTCCTCGACCATGCGTCCGGCGGCGCGTCCGACCGCCTTCATGGTGAGGGCGCAGAAGACGAACGCCATCATGGCTCCGAGGAAGCACCCGCAGAGGAAGAGCGGGTTCATGACGTTGATCTTGAAGAAATCGACGAGAATGGCGAAGTGGTCGGAATCCAGCAGGAGCTTCGCCTTCACGTCCGCCGGGAACGCGTTGAACTTGCCGCCCCAGATCTCGATCTCCTGGATCTCGGCGGCGAGCAGCGCCATGGCGGTGAGTGCGGCGGACCCGATGGCGAACCCCTTGCCCGTGGCGGCCGTGGTGTTGCCGAGCATGTCGAGGGCGTCGGTGCGATCGCGAACGTGCGGCGGGAGCGCGGACATCTCGGCGTTGCCGCCGGCGTTGTCTGCGATGGGGCCGTAGGCGTCGGTGGCGAGCGTGATTCCGAGCGTGGCGAGCATGCCGACGGCGGCGAATCCGATGCCGTAGAGTCCGAAGATCGTGCCCTGCGTGAAGCCGCCCGCGCAGGTGAACGCGGAGATAATCGCGGCGATCGTGGCGACGACCGGGATCGCGGAGGAGAGCATGCCGAGGGAAAGCCCGTAGATGATGGCGGGGGCGGGTCCCATCTGCGCCTGCGCGGCGAGTTCCTTGGTCGGGCGGTATTCGTCGGAGGTGTAATACTCGGTGCTGTAGCCGATCACCACGCCGGCGACCAGGCCGGAGACGATCGCGCCGAACACGCCCCATGTGAGGATGCCGCATCCGGCGAGAACGGCGCAGGCGACGAGGATCAGGACGGAGCTGCCCCAGGTGCCGAGGCGCAGCGCGCGGAGCAGGGTGCCCATGCTCGCGCCTTCCTTGCAGCGCACCGCGAAAATGCCGATCAGCGACAGCACCACGCCGATGCCCGCGACGATCATCGGGGCGTTCACGTAGGCGATCGTGGTCTTCATGGCGGCGGGGATCGCCGCGCCGAGGGCGGCGGTGGAGAGGATGGAGCCGCAGTAGGATTCGTAAAGGTCCGCGCCCATGCCCGCGACGTCGCCGACGTTGTCGCCGACGTTGTCCGCGATGGTGGCGGGGTTGCGCGGGTCGTCCTCGGGGATGCCCGCCTCGACCTTGCCGACGAGGTCCGCGCCGACGTCCGCGGCCTTCGTGTAGATGCCGCCGCCGACGCGTGCGAAGAGCGCCTGCGTGGACGCGCCCATGCCGAAGGTCAGCATGGTGGTCGTGATCTCGACGAACTTGTGCGAGACGTCGAATCCGGGCGCGACGAGCTGGAGGCCGAGGAACGACAGACCGTGCGCCATGTGGTCGGGCGTGTAGACCAGGCGGTCCAGGATGCAATACCACGCGGTGATGTCGAGGAGCCCGAACCCGACCACGGCGAGGCCCATGACCGCGCCGGAGCGGAACGCCACCTGCAGGCCGCGGTTCAGGCTTTCGCTCGCGCCCTGCGCCGTGCGGCTGGACGCGCTCGTGGCGGTCTTCATGCCCACGAAGCCGCAGAGGCCGGAGAAGAAGCCGCCGGTCAGGAACGCGACCGGGACGAAGGGATTCTGGAGCTTCAGAGCCGCCAGGACCGCGAAGATCACGAAGAGGACGGCGAAGACGATGCCGACGCGCGAATACTGCTGCTTCAGGTACGCCATCGCGCCGTCGCGCACATACCCGGCGATCTCCTCCATGCGCTCGTTGCCCGTGCCGGCGCGTTTCATCAGGATGTAGCACAGAGTGGCGGAGAGAAGGGCGACGATGGAGCAGACGGGAGCGATCCACCAGATGGACGTTGATCCGAACATAAAAAACAACCTCCGGATAAAAAATGAAAGACAGGAATGTTAAATCAAAGACAGAAAAAACACCCTATTTAAAATACACCGCATGAGAGCTTTTTTCAAGAGAAAACGCGCTTTTTCCGGCAACGATTTGCGGGAACGGCGGGACGGGATTCAGGATTTCGGGACGAGAGGAACGGGAGAATCCTTCTTGTGGAAGAAATCCTGCTGGAAGGCGTACTTTTCGCCGCGGTAGCAGCTCATGCGCTGAATCCAGCGGTAGCGGATGCCTTTGAAGAGATAGCCGAGCTCGCGATGGAGGCAGAGGTAGAGGAGGTCGCGGGCGGATTCGGCGGCGAATCCGAGCAGCGCGCGGCAGAAACAGGGTTTCGTCCCGTAGAGCATGCCGTTCGCGATGCCCTCGTTGTAGAACCGTTTGCGGAGGATCTCCGGCGTATAATTGTGCGAGTGGACCACGGCGGCGTCCTTCTCGTAGACGATCTTCAGCCCGGATTCGCGGATGCGGAGCGCCCAGTCGATGTCCTCCGAATACTGGAACGCCGGATTGAACCGGATCCGGCGCGCCACGTCCGTGCGGACCGCGGAGAAGACCAGCGAAAACATGAATCCCCAGCTTGCCGCGACCGTGCCGTCGCCGAACGCGCGTTCGTAGTCCTTCCGCACGAGAGGCAGGGCGTCCGCGCGCGGGAGCTGGTTGCCGTAGACCGCGCCGACCGCGGGGTCCCGAAGTCGGGCGGCGATGCGTTCGACCGCGTCGCGGCTGCACGGGACGGCGTCGGAGTTGTTGAAGACGATGTATTTGCCGTGCGCGGCGTCGACCGCGCGGTTCAGCACGCGGGGCGGGTTGTACGGCAGACCGTCCCAGGGGACGACCGTGACGGACGGGAACGATGCGGCGGCCTCCAGCGTGCCGTCGGTGGAATTGTCGTCGAAGAGCAGGATCTCCATGCGGTCGGCGACGGTCTGGCCGCAGAGCATGGAGAGCGTGTCGCGGATGAGGTCGCGGTCGTTGTGGGACCGCACCACGACGGTGATCTCCGGCGGACAGGTCTGTGATTCCGCGGGCATGGGGGATCACGCTCCGGCGTTTTTCAGCTCGGACGCGCCATGTTTCATCAGGCGGAAGAAATCGGCGATCTCGCGCGGATGTTCGGGGAGCTCGTTCACGGAGAGGATGCAGGCGGTGGAGTCGCGGTCGTCGGGCGAGAATCCGTGCATGCCGGGGATGGGCTTCGCGCCCATGTCGCTCGGGACCAGCTGGATGCCGGGGTCGAGCAGGAAGATCTCGTCGCCGTAGCTGGCGTCGGCGAAATCGACGTGGAGCGCGGTCTTTTCCTCGGGGGAAAGCCAGTGCCCGGGCGCGCCGTTCACGGCGTCCATGACCGGCTTGCGCGCGTCCCGGTTCAAGAACCACACGCGGAGCATGGTGGAATCGTACGCGGCGATATAGTCTTTTCCGAACTTGAGCGGGAGCGCCTCGATCTTTGACTTGATGTCGGTCTCGCCTTTCAGCGGGGTCATGCCGTGGTCGGAGAAGATGCAGAAATCGACGTGCTTGAAATGCGCCCGTGCGGTCTCGAGCACGCCGCGCACCTTGGCGGCGAACTCATCCAGATGTTTCGCCACGACCTCGGGCTCGTGCACGTGGAAATGCAGCATGCTGTCCAGTCCCGCCGTGTAGATGAAGAAGAACTCCGTCTTTTCCTCCTCCAGCAGCTTCTTCGCGGCGGCGATGTTCCGGTCGTCGGAGAGATGCCAGTTCGAGATATGGAACGGCACGCCGGATTCGGTCAGGACGTCGCGCAGGTTCTTCACGGGCGCCAGGCCGTGCGGCGCGAAGATGTCCTGTTTCTCGCAGTAGTCGAAGTAGGGCAGGCGGGCGTACGGCACGCGGTAGATGTTGAAATACCCGGTGTAGTTCAGATGCCGCGCCAGCCACAGGCTCACGCGGTGGCGGATGCGGTGGTTGTCGAAAACGGCCGAGGGATGCAGGAACGGATGCAGAAACCGGAAGCAGGAGAACGGGGATTCCGCCCCTTTCGGACGGTAGAAAAAGCTGAAATGGCCGTGTTTCGTGGGCGGTTCGCCGGTCAGGATCGTCGGGACGCAGGTCGAGGAGTAGCCGAACTGCGTGCGGACGGGCAGGCGCACCGGGAATTCGTCCGTCATGAAGCGGTAGTGCTGGACAATTTCGTACCCGAGCGCATCGCTGAACATGAAAATCTTAACACGGTCTTTCACTTTTCATCATTCTCCCGATAGGACAATTGTGAACATCTCACATAAATATATCACTTAAAAAGGTGTTTTTCAAGTGCGGCATCCGATTTAATTGTAGCGTTTCCAAAGACGGATGAACGTTTCCGTTTCGTGTCCGGGATCTTCCAGGCAGACTGTCAGAAGCCGCAGAAGCTTCACGCGCGGATGGACCGCGAGCGGGCGGAGAAGTTCCGGCAGGACCGGCGCGCTGCAGAGCGAGAGGACCATGGATTTCAGCGAACGCGGGCCGGCGTCCGCGATGCGGCAGGCGGAGAAATGCGCGTCCGAGGATGCGATGTGGCGTGTGATCTCCGTGGCGACGAGCGCCATGGTGCGGAGCCAGCAGTCCAGCAGATGCGCGTAATCGGGTTCTTTCCCGGCGCACGGGGTGTATTTGAACGCCAGGGCGTCTTCGTAGGCGGAGAACAGCCAGGACGCCTCGCGGTATTTCCTGAGCGCCTCCAGTCGTTCCGTCCCCGACGTGCGGTAGTCGTGGTGCACGACCAGGATGGCGTCGCCGCAGCCCAGCGCGGCCTTGTGGAGATTGCGCCGGACGAAATCCGCCTCGGCGGGATCGGAGGCGCGCTGGCGGGCGAACAGCAGGCCCGCGCCGCGGTTGAGGAGGAGGCGTGCGGCCTCGGTCCAGGGAAGTTCGGAGAACGGACGCCGGGGTGCGTTGTCGAAAACATGTTCGTCGCCGAAGACGATGCGGGATCCTGCGAAAAGCTCCTGGATCATCAGCGTGCCGGCGTCCTTGTACAGCGCCTTCAGGGATTTGACGCAGCAGAAGTCGATGTCGATGGCGAGCTTGCCGCGCCATTCCGCCGAAATGGAGTCCAGCAGACTCCGGAGCCCGGGAGACGGCTTCTTCCCGTTCATCACCACGAAGAAATCCATGTCGTTGTACGGCATGCCGTCCGGCGTGGCGCCGCCTTCGCCCCGTCCGTAGCCGCCGCCGAGCGCGACGGCGCGGATCGCGGAGGATTCCGGCGAGGTTGCAAGCGAGGCGCGGATGCCGTCGAGGGCATCCTGGATGTGGCGTTCAACACGGGGGTCTGCGGATTTTGAGTAGGACATGGCGGGAAGGAAAGAGTTTTTGAGAGTCAGCGGGAACAATCGGGCGGGAGATCGGGCGCGCGGCCGAATTCCTTGCGGTAAAGGCGGACCGCGGTCCGGAGGACGTCCCGCCATATCTTCGCGTCCAGGGCGCCCGCGCGGGGCGTGTACGCGGCGATGAACCGGAGGGCGTCGCGCCGGGAGAGTCCGAGGTCCATGGCGGAGAAGAAGATCCCGGCGAGGTCCTTGACGCGGTAGCGGCGGCGGATGCGCGGCCGCAGCTGCGCCCGGTGGAGGTCGATCACGTGGAGCCTGATGCGCTTTTCCCGAACCGAGGCGGGATCCAGCAGGAAATGGCAGATGTAGCAGTCGCGGTGGTTCAGGCCGCTGCCGTGCATCCGGGCGACGGTCACCGCGAGGGCGCGGATGATGCGGTTTTTGAGCGCGGCGGGCGGCGGGTTCGTCTTCCAGTCGCGGCAGAAATCCTCCAGCGAGACCATGCCGACGAGGTCCTCGGTCACCAGGAACGATTCCATGGCGGCGGGGTTGACGCCGCGGATGCCGAAGGCGCAGGCGGTCATGGTGGGCACGCCGAGCTTGTTCAGCAGGGAGATCGCGAGGTATTCGTTTGCGGACCCGATCACGGGGAGCTTGAACTGGATCAGGTTCTTCCATATCTCGCCCCAGCCGACCGGGCCGTGGAGCTTGATGAAGTAGGATCTGCCGTCCATGCGGAACCGCATGGTCTTGCGGTTCTTGACGTCGCGGAAGACCTCCCCGGTCACGGCGAACGCGCTGGCGAAGGGATCCTTGCCCCAGGCTTTCTGAAACGTGTCGTTGAAATAGAGCTTTTCCACGGGAAACCTCGCGCGGGTGAAATCACTGCGGACTGTCGGGGCGGATCGTCACGTTGCCCTTGGAGTCCGTCATGTAGACGGGCTGTTCCTCCGGGGGCAGTTCGCGCGGATCGGAGGCGGCCTCCTCCGGCGTGCCGGTCGCACGGATCATGACCTCGAAAGTCTTCGTCGGATCCTTCTTTTCCCAGCTGCGTTTGTAGTCCAGGGCGATGCCGCAGACGCCGGGCCCGATGACGCGGTAGGTGAAATAGTGCGAGCCGTTCCGTCCCGCGACGGGTTTCCTGCTGTCGGCGGGATCGGGATCGACGACGTAGCGGTCGCCTTTTTCGGCGAGGATCCGCACGCTGCCCGCGCCGTGGCGGGGATACCAGTCGAACCCGGTCGTTTTGTTCGCGTTCAGCGCCACCACGACCGTGTCGCCGACGCGCAGGTCGAGCGTCCTGCCGGAATCCGATTCCGTGAGCAGGATGTCCTGCGGGGAACGGCAGGCGGACGTCAGGCATACGGCGAGCAATGCGGCAAAAGCGCGGATCATGAACCGGGAAAACGTCATGGCGAAGCGGTTTCGGGTTGGCGGTCGAGGCGTGGAATGCGGAAATCCGCTCCGGCGAAGCGCCGGAACGGACGGGGTTCGCGCGGTCAGTTGCCCGCCATCATGTCCGCGGCGTCGGCGGCGGCGTCGGTGACGGGCTTCACGCCGTAGTCGCGCGTGAGGACTTCGAGGATGCCGGGGGAGAAGAACGCGGGGAAGGTGGGTCCGAGGCGGATGTTCTTGAAGCCGAGTGTGAGCAGCGCCAGGAAGACCGCGATCGTCTTCTGTTCGTACCAGGAGAGGACGAAGGAGACGGGGAGCTTGTCGAGCGTGCGGATGCCGAGAGCGTTCTGGAGCTCCAGCGCGATGCGGATGATGGAGTAGGCGTCGTTGATCTGCCCGATGTCCATGATGCGCGGGATGCCGGTGATCTTGCCGAGGTCGAGGTCCAGGAAACGGTATTTCGCGCCGCCGGCGGTCAGGATGATGGTGTCGGGCGGAAGCGCCTTGGCGAGCTCGGTGTAGTATTCGCGGCGTTCGTCGCGGCCGTCCTCGCCCGCGATCACGATGAAGCGGCGGACGGTGCCGTTTTCGATGTAGCGCGCGATCTGGGAGATCACGGAGCAGACCTGGTGGTGCCCGAAGCCGCCGGTGAGGACGACGGAGTCGGTGTCGAGCGGGGTGGGCGGCGGGAGCGTCCTGGCGAGGCTGATGACCTCGGAGAAGTCCTTCTGCATGCCGATGTGGCGGTGCGTGATGTGCGGGATGCCCTTGCAGCCGACCATGCCGGTGGTGAAGATGCGCCCGCGGTAGGCGTCCTGCACCGGGACGATGCAGTTCGAGTTGACGATGACGGGCCCGTTGAACGAGGCGAAATCCTGCGCCTGGGTCCGCCAGGAGCCGCCGTAGTTGCCCTTCAGGTGCGGGAACTTGCGGAATCCGGGATAGGTGTTGGCGGGGAGCATGTCGCCGTGCGTGTAGACGTCGATGTCGGCGTGTTCGGTCTGAATCAGGAGCTCCTCGAGGTCCTTCAGGTCCTGCCCGGACATCAGGATGCCGGGGTTCTGTCCGGCTTTCCAGGAGACGTGGCAGATGGTCGGGGAGCCGTAGGTCTCGGTGTTGGCTTCGTCGAGCAGCGCCATGGCGATGCCGGCGATGCGTCCGCATTCGACGATCAGCAGGGCGAGGCGTTCGTGCGGGGTGTCGGTCTTCGCCGTGGCGGAAAGCGCCTTGATGATGAAGTTGTAGATGGCGTTGTCCTCGTAGCCGAGGGCGAGCGCGTGGAACGCGAAGGCGCAGACGCCTTTGAGCCCGTAGACGAGCAGTTCGCGGTAGCTGCGCTCCTCCGGGTCTTCGACGGAGAGGATGGAAGGATCCTGGGGCCGGATGTCGGAATCGAGCGTGCGGAGCGCGCGTTTCGCCTCGTCGATGAGGGCGTAGATGCGGTCCGGGTTGAAGTTGGTATCGGTAAGCGTGGCGGACATGGCGCGGACGATGAACCGGCTGAACTCGCGCGTGACATTGGTGCGTCCTTCCAGCGTCAGGGCGACGGCTTTCAGCTCGGCGATGAGGCGGTCCTGAAGATTGGCGGTCTCGGTCGTTTCGCCGCAGCGGCCGCCCGCCGTGCATCCTTTGTTGCCGAGAGCCTCCTGGCACTGGTAGCAGAACATGGATCCTTCCATCTGGATTGTCTCCTTTTATAAAATTGAGGTTAAGTCAGTGAAAACGGGAAAACCCGGATGTATTTTACACGCTGGAAACCGTTTTGTCAAATCGTTTCCGCGGAAAACACGCAGGTTTTGCCTTGCTCCGTCAGACTTTCTTCGCGATCTTGGACCAGGAATCCTTCAGCGCGACCGTGCGGTTGAACACGGGATGCTCCTTGGAATGGTCCTTCGGGTCGGAGAAGAAATAGCCGATTCGCTCGAACTGGACGTGCGTGGACGGCGGAAGCCCGGCGAGGCCGGGTTCGATGCGGCACTTCGCGACCTTCAGGGAATCCGGGTTCAGGTAGCTCTTCCAGTCGGCGTCCTCCGGGATGGCGGAGAGGTCGGGGACGGTGAAGAGCTTGTCGTAGAGCCGGACCTCGGCTTCGAGGGACTTGTCGGCGGAGACCCAGTGGATGGTGCCCTTGACCTTGCGTCCGTCGGGGGCGTTGCCGCCCTTCGTGGCGGGGTCGTACGTGGCGTGAAGCTCCACGATCTCGCCGTTTTCGTCCTTCACGAACGAGGTGCAGGTCACGAAATAGGCGCTGCGGAGGCGGACTTCCTTGCCGACCGCGAGGCGGTGGAACTGCTTGACCGGGTTCTCCATGAAGTCGTCGCGTTCGACGTAGAGCGTTTTGGTGAACGGGACCTTGCGGGTTCCGGCGGCGGGGTCTTCCGGGTTGTTCACGGTCTCGACTTCCTCGACCTCGCCTTCCGGGTAGTTGTCGATCACGAGCTTGAGCGGGTTCATGACCGCCATGGCGCGACGCGCGGACTTGTTCAGGTCGTCGCGGACGCAGTGGTCGAGGAGCTCAATCTCGGTGAGGCTGTTGAACTTGGTGACGCCGATGGTCTCGCAGAAATCGCGGATGGCGGAGGCGGGGATGCCGCGGCGGCGCATGCCGCAGATGGTGGGCATGCGCGGGTCGTCCCAGCCGTTCACGAGGCCGGTCTTCACGAGCTCGAGGAGCTTGCGCTTGCTCATGACGGTGTAGGTGAGGTTGAGGCGCGCGAACTCGATCTGCTGGGGCTTGCACGGGGTGTCGAGCGTGTTCAGGATCCAGTCGTAGAGCGGGCGGTGGATCTCGAACTCGAGCGTGCAGATGGAGTGCGTGATGCCCTCGATGGCGTCCTCCAGGCAGTGCGCGAAGTCGTAGAGCGGGTAGATGCACCACTTCGAGCCGGTGTTGTGGTGCTCGGCGTGGCGGATGCGGTAGATCGCCGGGTCGCGCATGTGGATGTTCGGCGACGCCATGTCGATGCGGGCGCGGAGCACCTTGCTGCCGTCCGGGAACTCGCCCGCCTTCATGCGTTCGAAGAGGTCGAGGTTTTCCTCGACCGTGCGCTTGCGTCCCGGGGGCTCCTTGCCGGGCTCGGTGAGGGTGCCGCGGTATTCCTTGAACTCGTCTTCGGAGAGCTCGCAGACGTATGCCTTTCCCATTTTGATGAGCTGGACCGCGTACTCGTACATCTGGTCGAAGTAGTCGGACGCGTGGAAGAAACGGTCCTCCCAGTCCGCGCCGAGCCATTTCACGTCCTCGAGGATGGATTCGACGTATTCGGTGTCCTCCTTCACGGGGTTGGTGTCGTCGAGGCGGAGATTGAACTTGCCGCCGAACTTCTGCGCGGTGCCGAAGTTCAGGCAGATGCTCTTCGCGTGGCCGATGTGGAGGTATCCGTTCGGCTCCGGCGGGAAACGCGTCTTGACCGCGCCGCCGTTTTTGCCTGCGGCGATGTCCTTCTTGATTATCTCATGGATGAAATTGTCGGGGAGATTGATTTCGGTTTCGCTCATAGTTGTCGCTCCGTATTCGGGATTCGGTCAAAAAACGTTTTAATCTATTAGTATAGCACGGCAGGGCCCGGCTTTCAAGCCGGAATGCGAAAGTTCAGCAAAAGTTGACGAAGAGGACCTCGGGCGGACAGCAGATGCGGGCGTGGAACCAGGTGCCGCCGATGCCCGCCGTTACGTACATCGTCGCGCCGGTCGAGCTGTGCCGGTACGCGCCGTATTCGAGTCGTTTGCCGAACCGCGAGGAGGTGATGACCGCGCCGAAGCCGGGGATCCGGAACTGGCCGCCGTGCGTATGGCCGCACAGGATCAGCGGGGCTTCCTTCAGCCTGTCCGTGGGGAGCATGGCGGCCGCGGTGTCGGGATTGTGGGAGAGCACGCAGACGTTTTCGGACTGCGGGATCTCCGCCTCGCGGGACAGCCCGTCGCCTTCCTTCGCGTCGTCCAGCCCGCAGAACAGGATCCCGCAGGCTTCCTCCGTTTCGTTGATCAGCAGCCGGAATCCGGCGTCCGCGAAGAGATCGCGCCAGCGTTCGACCGGGATCCAGCGGCGGCGGAGTTCCCAGTTGCCGCAGACCGCGAACTTGCGCGGGCCGGACGGGATGGTGCGCAGGAAGTCAAGTGCGGGGCTGATCCAGGCGGCTTCCCCGGCGAGGTCGCCGCCGAACACGATGCAGTCCGGCGCCGGGATCGCCTCGAAGAGTTCGCGGAACGCCTTCGTCAGCCATTCCGTCCCGCCGCCCTGGCGCACGAACGGGGAGATACCCCGGATGCCCGCGGTGCGGATGTGGGTGTCCGAGAAAAACAGCAGGGTGCGGCCCGCCAGGCGCGGCTTGGAGATGCGCATGAAGCGGACGCGCAGGCCGGACGGGAGCGCGCGGGACTCGTTGACGAACGAGGGGGCGGTTTGCCAGAGCAGAGCCCTTGCGCGCTGCTCCGCCGTCAGGTCCGTTTTCTGTTTCCGGGTGTAGATCCGGGAGCGGAAGCTGGAAACGTCCGGCATGGCGGCACGCTGGCGGCGGGATTATTCGCCGGAGAGTTCTTTGATCATTTCGGCGGGCAGCGGCTCGATCTTGTCGATCAGGCAAACGCCGAGTTCGGGCAGCTTGACCTTTTCGCCGACCTTGTGTTCCACGAGCGCCTGTCCGAGCGGGGCCTTGTAGGCGATGCGGCCGCGGTCGACGTCGCCGTCCCAGGCGCCGAGGATGTAGTAGGAGACTTCCTTGCCTTTTTCGTCCTTCAGGAAGACGCGGCAGCCGGGCACGACGGTGTCGGTCGGCCTGACGTCGCTGAAATTCGTGACGTCCATGAAGCCGAGCGATCTTTCGAGGTCGGAGCGGCGTCTCTGGAGGAAGCGGCGCTGTTCCTTGGCGGCGTCGTATTCGGCGTTTTCGCGGAGGTCGCCGAAGCTTCTGGCGTACGCCACGGCCTCGGCGTTCTGCGGGATGAGGACCTCGACGAGGTGCTTGAGTTCGGCCTGCATGCGCTTCTGGGACGCGATCGAGGCGACCGGGGGCTGTTCGGAGGTGTTCGCCGCGTGGATGCCGAGCAGCTTGCTGCCTTCGCCGCTTTCGATGTATTCCATGAATTCGGGGGAGACGCGGCCCATCTTGACCATCACGCTCTGGAGCTCGCTTGCCTGCGTGCGGAATTTCTGGAGGCTGGCGACGATGGACGGGATGTCGCCGTCGGCGTTTTCGATGAGGTATTTGCGGAAGTCGCCCTTCTCGCCGAGCAGGAGGCGTTTGAGCTCGCGCTGCGCCGCGCCCCATTCCTTCAGCAGGTCAGGGCGGTTCAGCGCGGCGACGACGGTCTCCATGTCGACCAGCGAGGTGATGATCTTGGATTTGATGCGGGTTTTGTTCTTCCAGATCCAGAGGCAGACGTCGGCGGAAAGCGTTTCCATCGCGGCGATCTTGGTGATGACCGCCTGAAGGAGGGCGGCCTCTTCCGCGGGATCGGCGCCTTTCTTCGGCTCGAAGAAGACGGTCATGCAGCGGAGCGGGAGAAGCAGGCCGAGGGAGACGTATTCGTCCTGCGTGTAGATGGCGCGCGTCGCGGCGAGGAGGCCGTCGAGGTCCTTCACGGAGATCTTCGCCCAGATCGCGAGGTTCTGGAGCTTCACGCCGCCGGGGACCGAGGCGGGCCAGAAGGGGACCTGTCCGCGCAGGGGGGTGAACATCGAGGCGAGCAGGTCCTGCGCCGTGCCGAGGGAGAGCCAGGAAATGGATTCGGCGAGCATCTGGACGTCCTTCGGGAGCAGCCTGGAGCTGACGCGGAGGAACAGCTTTCCGAGCTTTTCCGCGGACGCGGCGTCGACTTCCACGGCGGCTCCGCCGTCCACGATGGCCTTCAGGAGCGTGTAGAGCTCAAGCACGCTGCGGGAGTCGCTGAAATGGCGCTTTCCGCCGGCCGCGGAGGCCGCGGGCGCGGCGTCCCACCACGCCGCGAACTCGGCGGCGGTGAAGGTGCGCGGCACCAGAAGATGCTGGACGAGCTCCTGGATCTTCTGTTCCGGCACGTCGACCAGAGCCAGGCGGTTCAGGATGCGGCGGTATTCGGACGAGGGGCGGAGCGTGGCGCGGAGCGGGGAGATCAGGTCCATGAGCTCGGGCGTCGTTTCGAAGAAATATGCGGAGACGACCGCGTTCGCGATCGGGATGGACGAACTGCTGGAGCCGTCGACCGGGGTGACTGCGATCGTGCCGGTCACGCGGTCGATGCCGGTGATGCGTCCGCACTGCCCGGTCTCCTGCTGGTACATGATCGCGGTCGAACGCAGGCGCTGGAGTTTTTTGAGGCGGAGCGCGACTTCACGGACGCCGATGTTCGCGTCTTTCGCGCCGAGCGCCTTCACGACCGCGCCGCTGACCAGGTAGGGCGGGAGCAGCTTGCGGACCGCGTAGTTCAGGCAGTTGCGGAAAGCCGCGGAGTCGAGGATGGAGAATTCGGCGAGCCGGACGCAGAGTTTCGCCTTGTCGACGGAGGCGGAGATCGCGTCGTCCCATGCCTCGAACAGGGCTTCGAACTGAGGCGCGGCGGCGCGGAGTTCCTGAATGTCGGACGAACCAAGGCGGTTGACACGTTCGAGCAGGACGTTGACGGCGTCGTCGTGCTGCTCCATTTGTGCGTACAGGATCAGATCCGGCAGGGAAAAGTCATTGATACTCATAGAGAGTCGTCTCCTTCGACATCGGGGGTCAAGTAGCATGTTTGTATTACTAAACTGATTAATGTACACCCAAAACGGCCTTTTTTCAAGTGTTTTTCCGGCTGAATGACGTTTTTTCCCCGCTTTTTGATTTGATTTTTCCGCAGGATGCGCTATCTTTATCTTCTCCCGACTCTTTTCAATCCTCACTCCCGCCTCGCCGCCCGGAACTCTTTTCATGGAATCATTCGACGTCATCGTCTGCGGAAGCGGACCCGCCGGACTTTCGGCGGGACTCGCCGCCGCCTCGCACGGAGCCTCGGTCCTCATCCTGGACCGGGACTGCGTGATCGGCCGCAAGCTCTGCGCCACCGGAAACGGACGCTGCAATTTCTCCAACACCCTGCATCCGCTCAAGTTCATGGCGGAGTTCGGCAGGAACGGCCGCTTCATGATCGACGCGCTGCGCGCCGCGCCCCGGGAGTTCTTCCTGGACCTGCTCCTGCAGGAGGGGATCCGCCCGAAGGTCGAGGACGATGTCCATTACTTCCCCATGAACGGGCGGGCGTCCGACGTCCGGGACGCCTTCCTGCATGCGGCGAAGAAGGCGGGAGCGGAGACCCGTTCGTCCTCCGGCGTGCGGCGCGTGCTCGCGGAAAACGGGGCCGTATCGGGCGTCGAAACGGAGTCCGGCGACGTCATCCGCGCCTCGCACGTGATCCTGGCGTGCGGCGGCACGGCTGCGCCCGCGCTCGGCGGCACGGCATCCGGGCTGGAGCTTGCGAAATCGCTCGGGCACGGCGTCCGCGAACCCGTCGCCGCGCTCGCGCCCGTCCATGTCGACGATCCGTGGCTCTCCGAACTTGCCGGAGTCACGGTGCCGGACGCCGAACTTGGCGTGGCGGTCGGGACGCGCCGCGTGTCCATGCGCGGCAGCCTGCTCTTCACGCACACCGGATTCTCCGGCCCGGCGGCGCTGAACCTCTCCGGCACGGTGAACCGGGCGCTGTCCGGCGGAAAGCCCGCTCAAATCTTCCTGCGCGTGCTGCCGGACAAAAAGGAGCAGGACCTGTTCGATTACCTGGTCGCGGAACGAGAAAACGTGCCGGACCATCTGCTGAAGAACTCCCTCGCGCGCATCATGCCGCGTTCGCTTGCCTCGCTCGTCTGCGAACGCCTTTTCGGGGAGGATTTCCATTCGAAACGCCTCACGAACGCCGGGGCGCACGAGCTCGCGCACCTGCTGGACCGCATCCCGTTCACGGTGTCGAAGCCTGCCTCCATGGACGAAGCCATGGCGATGGACGGCGGCGTCCTGCTGAAGGAAGTCGACCCGCGCACGATGGAGAGCCGCCTGGTCAAAGGCGTGCATTTCGCCGGGGAGATCCTCGACCTGACCGGGCCGACCGGCGGCTTCAACATCCAGTTCGCGCTGTCCAGCGGACGCCTCGCGGGTCTTGCCGCGGCGGGCGCGCTCTGATCCGTTCGATCCCGCCTCGCGCCGCGTTCAGCGGGGGAACAGCGTTTCGAGCGGCGGCGGATCCGGCTGTTTCAGCTTCACGAGCGTGTCTTCCAGCCAGGTGCGGAACGGCACGCCGCGCGTACGGCATTCGTCGGCGCAGACCGCGAGGATCGCGACCGGATCGGCGACGGGCGTCTCCGGGTTCGCGCGGGACAATTCCAGCCTCGGGTCGTACAGGAACCCGGAGAGGAAGCTTTCGTGTTCGACCGCATGGCGGAGCGTTTCCGCGAGCGGCGACTCCGGATTCTGGGCGGGCAGAGCCTCGCGGCACCGTTCGAAGAATCTTGCCGTGATCCTCGCCGATTCCAGCCGGGCGGCGCGGCGTTCGCGGTACAGGTCCTCCGGCGCGCCGCCGAGCCGGTCCGCGCGAATCCGGGCGCGTTCCTCCAGTTCGAAAAGCGCGCGGATGCTCTTCAGGAAATCGTCGGCGAGCCAGTCGCCGCCCGCTTTCACCTCCTCGAACATGCGGCGGAGGTTCATCCAGTCGGGAAGCGTCCGGGTGACCATCGCGGTGCAGACGGGCGCGACCGTTTCCGCCGCGGCCAGGACCAGCCCGCGCAAAGCGGTTTCGGAGATCGCGAGGCCGGATTCCGTTTCCATCAGTTCTGAGATCATGCGGAACGCCATGCCCGCCATGCGATAATTCGCCACGCACGCCACGAAGGATGCGTCGAACATCCGGGCGCCGCCGGACGGATCGGGAAACAGCGCGGGAGCGGGCGCCGCGCCCGCCATGCCGGAGCCGTCGTCGGAAACATACAGGGCACGGCGAAACGTACGGCGGACGATCGCCGGACGCGCCGCGATCGCCTCGGAAGGCTCATATCCGGCGACGGTCATCCCGCCGCGTTTTCCGGGCGGGAGCTCCAGCGTTACCTCTTCCGAGGGGCAGCCGGGCGGCACGGACGCCGCCGCGGGGACATGATACGCCGCCGCGGGTTCGCGAAGCACGCCATTGTTTCCCCGTTTGCCGTTTGCCCTCGGAATACCCTCCTCGGAAGCATCTTCTTCCGTTTCGTCCGGGAACGCAAAAAGTCCCGGCATGATCCGTCCGTAGGTCTGACGAGAGAGGCATCCTATGATCTCTCTCAGCGCGGCGTTCTCGCGCACGAGATCGCGTTCGGATTCCGGATCCCCGTCGGATTTCATGGCGGGAGGCGTCATTGCGGACAGTGAAGCGGGAGCCGCCGTTACAGCCCGAAGAAAGCGAGCGGCCCGTCGTAGCACATCGTCCGCGCGAGCTTCATGGCGACGGGTTCCGGGATCTGTCCGGCCTCGACCATTCCGCCGAGCACGGAGGAGAGGATCCTGCGGAACATCTCGAAGCGGGAGCCGTAGCTGAGGAGCTTGCGGGAATCCGAGACCATGCCTGCGAACGCGCTCAGGAGATCGACGCTGCCGATGTATTCCAGCTGGCGTTTCATGCCGACGGGCGTGTCGCAGAGCCACCAGGCGGAGCCGAGGCGGACCGTGCTGCCGAAGGCGCGGGAGAGCGCCGCCAGCGTCGCCTGATGCGCCTGGTCCAGGCAGTACAGCACGACCTTCAGGCGGCCGTCGAACCTGTTCAGGAACCGGATGAGCTTCGGTTCGTGCGCCTGGAAGATGTCGCTCACGTCGCCGCCGGAGTCCGGCCCGATCGTGCGGAACAGGGAATCGCGCACGTCGCGGACCGCGCCGATGTGGAGCTGCATCACCCAGCCGCTCCGGCTGTTCATCTCGCCGCATTCGCCGAGCAGATAGTCCGCGTAGTTCGCGGCTTCCTCCGGGGTCACGG
The DNA here is from genome assembly GCA_902780135.1 of uncultured bacterium. GTDB lineage: Bacteria > Verrucomicrobiota > Lentisphaeria > Victivallales > UBA1829 > UBA1732. Next base: position 43,709 of record CACZEK010000001.1, on the reverse strand, counting down.
GCTCGCCCGCGAGCGCCTTGCGGAACGTTTCCGCGGCGGCGTCGGCGTCGCCGGTCCCGCTGGACGCGAGTTCCAGTCCGTGGTCGCTGGCGCGGCAGCCGTTTTCGGCGAAGAAATCATGGGACTTCTGAAGGACGTCGAGCAGTTCGCCGAGCGTGGAGATCCTGACGCCCCAGCGTTTTCCGAGGCGGTCGATGTACGCGGGGAATCCGGGCTTTCCCGCCTTCATCGCCGCATCCGGGCGCCAGGTCGGACGCACGATCGTCCGACCGACACTTTCATTGACGATTTTATGGTATTCGAGCGTGTCGGCGGGGTCGTCGGTCGAGCACATCACGCCGACGTTCATGCGTTTCAGGAGCGCCTGGGGCCTGCTTTCCTCCTGCGCGAGGATGCCGTTGACCTTCTGCCAGATCGCTTCGCCCGTTTCCGCGCTCAGCAGCTCCGTCACGCCGAGGAACCGGAGGTCGAGGTGGATCCACTCGTAGACGGGGTTCCCGGCGATCCGGTCGAAGACGTTTGCCATGGCGATGAATTTGTCGTGGGGGGACGCGCCGCCGGTGATCTTCTCCTCCGGCACGCCCGCCTTCCGCAGGACTTCCCAGACATAATGGTCTGTGGCGGCGAAGAGTTCCCAGGCGTCCTTGAAATTCCCGTTGCGCGCGATCGCCGCGACGTCGGCGTGGTTGTGCGGGTCGAGGATGGGGAGTCCTTTGACCGAGTCGAAAATGCGTTTTCCTGTTTCGTTGCCGATGAGGTAGTCCTGACCGAGGAACATGGCGAATCCTTTCCTGTGGATTGTTTGATTGTCGAGCATGCGGAAATAATATACCCGAAAACGGCGAAAATACAAGGCGGGAATGTTCAGTCCGCCTTCGATGCGCCGGACGTCCGCGTCAGCGAGAAATCGTCGAAAAACGCCTCGCCGTCCCGGACGGAAACGCCCACCCGGAAAAAGCCGTCCCCGTTCAGGCCGTCAACGGTGAAATGCGCCGTGATCCGGAACAGTCTTCTGTCCGGGATCGTGAACGTCGCGGTCGCGATGCGGACGGGCCGGGCCCCGCCGCCGTCCCCGGGAAACTCGCGGAAGAGACAGATTTCCGTGCCCGTTTTTCCTTTCACGAGCACGGAATACTCGTATTTTCCGTCCGTAAATTTCTGGTCGAACATCAGAAACGCCGTGCCGTCCATGGAATACGGTTCGAAATCGTAGGAGTCGCGTTCCTTTTCCGGCGTGACGCGGATCCATGCGGAGCGGTTTCCGTCGATCGGGGAATCCGCCGACGTGCCGAACTCAAGACGGGACGTCATGCCGGCCCCGGCGGAAAAAAACGCGTTGCGGGGCGTCAGGACCGGATCGTCCGCATCCCCGGGCACGGCATGTCCCGCGAGATGCGCATTGATCTTGGCGCGGGATTCCTCCGGGGTGTCGGCAAGCTCCAGGTCGCCGTTGTCCAGCAGATTCGGGCGGTACGGAGGGACCCGGTGCTCGGGGACCGGGACGCAGCTGTTGCCGGAGGAAAGAAGGAAGACGAGCTGCTTTTTGTCCATTTTGTCCTCTTCGACCAGGGAAACGAGCTGCGTCTGGTTGTTTTTGAGCTCGTACATGAGCCGGTCGTCGTCGACGATGGTCCTGCTCTCGACGTTCAGGACGGCGTCCGCGTACACGTCGCTGAAGTTGAAGACATAGGGGGCGACGTCTTTTTTGTTGACGGCACGGATCTTGTCGCCCAGGTGGCTGGCGTAGTAGATTCTGCCGTAATCCTTCCACGGCGCCCGGAACTCATAGCTCCCGCGTGTCGCGTCGATCCCCCGGAAGACCTCCGCGATGACATAGCCGCTCTCGTTCCGCGTCATGGAATCGACGTTCATTTTCAGAAGGATGAACCACGAGCACGCGATCGCGCCGTACAGGACGAGCCGGACGAGCCCGTGGCGCCTTTTCCCGGAGTTGTAAAGGAAATACGAGGCGAGCACGACGCACGGAAGAATCAGCCCGGACGCGTATCTCGACGTCGCGATCCGGAACAGGATTCTCCATGCGCTCATGAAGCCGATCATCGCCAGGAAGACGTAAAAGCCCGTTCCCTTTCTGAACCTCGGGTCCCTGAAAAGCAGAAGCAGCCCGATCATCGCCCAGATGAAGACGATGATGTTGATCCCCTTGGGGATTTTTTCAAATGTTTCCAGCAGGTCGGACATGGGGTCTCCGGGATGTTTTGCGGATGGCTTGGGACTGTTCAGAAGATCTGGGCGATATGCTCCAGCGGACGGAGGAAGAACCTGCTGTCAAACTCCACGCACGCGAGAAGAAGGACGGAGGCGAGGCAGAAAAAGAAATAGAAGACCGCGGTGCTGCGGATCGCATCTTTCCAGTTCATTTTCCTGAACCAGCACAGGGCCGCCAGCAGGAGCGGCGCGAAAAGGATGAATTCCAGCGCCTCGAACCTGGTGTACGCCGTCAGGGAAAGGGCGACGCCGCATGCCGCCCAGTTGAAAACGGTGGTTTTCCTGACCGCCTCCATGAACGTGAAAAGGAGGATGCAGTTGAAAAAGGCATAGCAGCTCTCCCGCAACGGCTGGCAGGAATACTCCACCAGGTTGGGATGCAGGATCAGCACCAGCGCAGCCAGCAGGGCGATGCGGATGTTCCGGCAGATCCGCCAGGCGAAGAAGAAGCCGACGACGGGCAGCAGGGAGCCGAGGAACATGGATATGGACCTGCCCGCGATCTCCGTGCTGAATCCGGTCAGCTTCAGGGTTTTGATCAGCCAGAGCGAAAGCGGCGGCACAAGGCCGACTCTGCCGAAGAACGAGTAGAAATAGTCGCCCGTCGCGGTCCAGTGTTCCACCCAGGAAAGATAGACGCCGGCGTCTCTTTCCAGCGCCGGGTCCAGCGTTATTTTCGTCGCTCTGACCAGCAGCGCGGTCGCATAGATCAAAAGGGCGATGCACAAAAGCGCTCTGTATTTCCGATGCTTTGTTGTCAGGCTGTTGTCAGGCATTTTGTCGTTCGAAATGTTCTTTGCCGCAGAGGAGCCGCGGAAAACGAATCCGTCTTCCGCCGCGGTCCTGAAGATGAATATTCTAAATAATATACCATCCGTTTCCCTGAAATACAAACGGAATCATGAAAATACCCCGGTTTTGCCGTCCTGCGGACAGGGAAAAACCACGTTCCTTCCGGCGACGCCCCCTCCGGCGCGGTCCCCGCGGAACAGAATCCGGCGGAGCCCGGCGCGGTCCCGGGGGGGGCTTCGTTCCGGCGGCGGGACGGACGGATTCCGGTCTGAAAAAAAAGCCCGGCGAACAATGCCGGGCGATCGGGGATCGGAGTCGCGGAGGTCAGTCAGAGCCTGGTCGTGATCTTCGTCAGGGCGGCGAGCATGGCGGTGCGCTCGGACGCGGAGAGGTCGGAGAGAAGCTTGTCGCAGAGGCTGTCGACGCACTTGATGCACTGGTCCAGCATCATCTGGCCGTGGTCCGTGAGCGTGATCTGCACGGCGCGGCGGTCTTCCGGGTTCTGCACGCGCTGGAGGAAATTCTTCTTCACGAGGGATTCGACGAGCTCGGACACGGTCGCCGGGGCGAGCTTCATGGCTTCCGCAAGCTCCTTCAGCGTGACGCCGTTCGGCTTCTCTTCGGTCAGACGGCAGACCAGAGACATCGTCTGATGCTGGCGGATGCTGACGTCGACGGAAGATATGTTGCCGACGGTTTCGGCTGCTTCGCGGAATGCGTCGTAGAGCCTCGAAACCGTTTTTCTGAGGATCGCGGGATCGGAATTTGCCATGATAAGGACTCCGGTTTGATTCGAAGGGGGAAACTTGCAGGAATGGAATAATATACATCCTGTCAAATATTATTGCAAATCGAAACAATCTTTTTTTGCAAAAAAAACGGAAAAAAGGTTTCCGGGAAAGACGCCGCCGACTTTTTCGGATGGAAAACGGAATCGCGGGACGGTATCGTCACGATAAAATCAATCACGGTCTTCTGGTGTTACATATTCCCGTATTTGACGGGCATACGGCGATCCGGCATGAAAAAACGGTTGCCGCAAAACAGTCTGTCACGAAAAAAACAAATAATGTTTTTACCGCTTCCGTTCCGGGGCAAACGCATCGCCTCTTCCGGGACGGTTCGTCTCTGAAAACGGGAAACTCCCGGGGAAACGGAGCCTTCGCGGGAGCCGTGCCGGGAGATCGGAGAAAGAGTTTTGCGTTATCTCAGACGACGAAGAATCCGGCGCCGAGCCTGGTGAAGTCGTCGACGAACGTCGGGTAGGTGACGCCGATGCACTCCGCGGAGTCGATCAGGGTCGGCTCCTCCTCGTCCGCGTCGCAGGTCATTCCCGCGATGGCGAGCGACATCGCCACGCGGTGGTCACGGAAACTGTCGACGTGGGCGGGCCTGAGCTTGCCGCCGGTGATCGCCATGCCGTCCTCGAATTCCTCGACCTGGATTCCCATTTTCGAGAGTTCGTGCGCCATGACGGCGATGCGGTCGGTCTCCTTCAGGCGCGCCTGCGCCACGTTCTTCAGCACGGTGATGCCGTCGGCGCACGCCGCCACGACGGAGAGGACCGGCAGGAGGTCGGGCGTGGAGTTCAGGTCGAGTTCGGCGGCGTGGAGTTTCACGGGGCCGGGCTTCACGCGGGCGAATCCGGGGCCGGTCTCGATCTTCGCGCCCATGCGCCGGGCGAGTTCGACGAACGCCTTGTCGCCCTGGGGGTCGTTGAAATCGAGGTTGCGGATCAGGATGCCGCCGCCGGTCACGACAGCGGCCGCCAGCGGGAACGCCGCGGTGGAGAAGTCGGCGGGGATGGTCTCGTTGAACGGCTTGAACTGCTGTCCGCCGACCACGTGGAAGCGCGTGTAGTTCTTGTTGTATTTCACGTTGATGCACTGGCGTTTCAGCCAGGCGAGCGTCATTTCGACGTAGGGGACCTCGTTCAGGAAGGGGACGTTCAGGATGGTGTCGCCTTCGGCGAGGGGGGCGGCGAGCAGGAGCGCGGAGAGGTACTGGGAGGAGGTGCCGTCGACGGACGTTTCGCCGCCGCGGATGGGCCCCGTGACCGTCAGGGGGCAGTGCCCGTCGGCGGATTCGGTCTTGGCTCCGAGGTCGTTCAGCGCGGAGAGAAGCGGCATCATCGGACGGTTCTGCAGGGATTCGTCGCCGCCGAACGAGATCGGGGAGGCGGAGAGCGCCGCGAGCGCGCTGAAGATGCGCAGTCCGGTGCCGGAGTTGCCCATGTTCAGGGGGCGCGCCGGTTCGATCATGCGTCCGCCGGTCCCGATGACCTGCCACATGGAATCGTCGCCGCGGCGGACCCAGGCTCCGAGGGCGCATGCGGCGGAGAGGCAGGAGAGGGTGTCGTCGGAGACGAGCGGCGCCTTGATGATGGAGGAGCCTTTCGCGAGGGAGGCGATGGCGAGTGCGCGGATGGTATGGGACTTGGATCCCGGGACGGCGGTTTCGCCGTTGATCTGCGAGTGTCTGACGGATAAGTGCATGATGAACTCCGTGGTTCCGGCTTGATGTTACGGTTCGGATTCCGCCGCGGCGCCGGCGTCCGGCGGGAAGATCGCGTTCGCGTAGGTCTCCGGGTCGAAGACCTGGAGGTCGTCCGGCTGTTCGCCGAGTCCGACGAAGAGGATGGGCAGGCCGAATTCGCGCTGGGCGGCGCAGGCGGCTCCGCCCTTTCCGGTGCCGTCCATTTTGGTGAGGACCATGGCGGAGGCGCCGGAGATGGAGGCGAATTCGCGCGCCTGGGTGATGGAATTGCTGCCGTGGCTGGCGTCGATGGTGAGGATGGTCTCGTGGGGCGCGCCGGGCAGGACCTTGTTGATGATGCGCGTGACTTTCGCCAGCTCGTCCATGAGGTTTTTGCGGTTCTGCTGGCGTCCCGCGGTGTCGATGAGCAGGTAGTCCACGCCCTTCGCGACGGCGGACTTCACGGCGTCGAACGCCACGGACGCGGGGTCCGCGCCCTGTTTCGCCGCGACGATCTGGCTGCCGGTGCGTTCCGCCCACAGCGCGAGCTGTTCGACGGCGGCGGCGCGGAAGGTGTCGCACGCGCCGAGCATGACGCGGCTGCCGTCCTGGGTGAGAGCGGCGGCGAGCTTGCCGATGGTGGTGGTCTTGCCGCTGCCGTTCACGCCGACGAAGAGGAGCACGGTCACGCCGTCCGGGTTTTTCCGCATAGGGCGCGCGCCTTCGGAGAGGATCTTCTTCAGTTCGGCGGCGGCGACGCGGGAGATGTCGTCGGACGACTTGAGCTCGCCGAGCTTGTAGCGTTCGCGGATGTTCTGCACGATGGTGCGGGAGGCGGACATGCCGAGGTCGGTGCCGATCAGCGTCTTTTCGAGTTCGGCGAAATCCTCCTCGGTCCACTCGCGGTTTCCGGTGAAGAGCCCGGATATTTTCCGGTTGACGGCGACCGCGGTCTTCTGAAGGCCGTTTTTGAATTTGGAGAAGATGGAAAACATGTTCCGTTACTCCGTTTTGCCGCCCGCGGGCCTCTTTTCGATCTCGTTCTTGATGCCGTTCAGGATGCCGTTGATGAAGACGCCCGACTTCTCGTCGCTGAAATCCCTGGAGATCTCGATCGCCTCGTCGATGCTCACGAGGTGCGGGATGTCCGGGCAGTACAGCATTTCCGCCACCGCCGCCTTCATGATGTTGCGGTCCACGGCGGACATGCGTTCCACGTCCCATTTTTCGGAGAACCTGCCGAGGAGGTCGGTGATCTCGTCGTCGTTTGCCTGCACGTGGGCGATGAGGTTTTCGGCGTAGGCCCTGGCGCGGCGGAAGACGCGCGGATCGGGGAATTCCCCGGATTCCTCGGCCTGCTCCCAGAAATCCTCCATCGTGTTCGGTTCGGTCACGCTGGCACGCAGATCGCATTCGAAAAGATACTGCATCGCGAGTTCGCGGCCGAGGCGTTTGAAGTGCTGGTGCGGCTGGAACTGCGGCTGATGCGATTTTTTGCCGTTCGGGGCGTGTTTTTCCGGGGCGGCGTCTCCGGCTTCGTGTTCAAAATCAGATTCTGTGTTCATCGCTGGTTCGGTATGTGGGCTGGATTCTGGAGAAGGAGAAAAGGGAAACGGCAGGCTCAGAGCTTCTTGTTCAGGTTCGCCATTTCGATCGCGGCGACGGCGGCGTCCGCGCCGCGGTTGCCCGCCTTGGTGCCGGAGCGTTCGATCGCCTGCTCGATGTTTTCGACCGTGACGACGCCGTAGATGACCGGGACGCCGGACTCCATGCCGATCTGGGCGAGGGATTTCGAGACCTGGCTGTATATGGTGGAGGCGTGGGCGGTGGCGCCCTGGATGACCACGCCGAGCGCGATCACGGCGTCGAACTTGCCGCTCTTCGCGAGCTTGGCGACGGCGAACGGGAGCTCGAAGGAGCCGGGGACCCATGCCTGCGTGATGTTCGCGCGGCTGCCGCCGTGGCGGACAATTGCGTCGACCGCGCCGCTGAAGAGTTTGGAGACGAAGAATTCGTTGAAGCGTGCGCACACGACGGCGATTTTGAGGCCGGCTGCGCTGAGGTTGCCTTCCAGTACGGTGAGTTCGTCTTTTTCCATGATGGTTTCTCCTGATGTATGTTGTTTTTTTGTTGTGAATTCAGTTCGTTTCGGTTTTTGCGGCGGCGGGTCAGATCAGATGCCCCATCTTCTCGCGTTTCGTGTCCAGGTAGTGTCTGTTGTATTCGCCAGGTTCGATCACGATAGGGACGCGTTCGTCGATGACGAGCCCGTAGCCGTCGATGCCGACCACCTTCATCGGGTTGTTCGTGAGCAGACGCAGATGCTTCACGCCGAGGTCGAGCAGGATCTGCGCGCCGATGCCGTATTCGCGGAGGTCGGGCGGGAATCCGAGGCGGATGTTCGCCTCGACCGTGTCGCAGCCCTCCTCCTGGAGCTTGTACGCGCGGAGCTTGTTCGCCAGTCCGATGCCGCGCCCTTCCTGGCGCAGATAGACGAGCACGCCCGCGCCCTCCTTCGCGATCATGCGCATCGCCGTGTGGAGCTGGTCGCCGCAGTCGCAGCGCATGGAGCCGAAGACGTCGCCCGTGAGGCATTCGCTGTGCATGCGGACCAGCACGGACTTTGCGGCGGCGACGTCGCCGTGGGTCAGCGCCAGATGGCACGCGCCGTCGAGCTTGGAGCGGAACATGTGGAGCATGAAGTCGCCGTACGCGGTCGGGAGCTTCACGCAGAGTTCCTTCTCCACGAGCTTTTCCTTTTTGCGGCGGTATTCGATGAGCGACGCGATGGAGCAGAGCTTCAGCCCGAACCTCTCCTTGAACGCCGCCAGGTCGTCCAGGCGCGCCATCGTGCCGTCGTCCTTCGTGATCTCGCAGATGACCGCCGCGGGCTGGAGCCCGGCGAGGCGCGCCAGGTCCACGGACGCCTCCGTGTGCCCGGTGCGCTGGAGCACGCCGCCGGGACGCGCCGCGATGGGGAACACGTGCCCGGGGATGCCGAAGTCTTCGCGTTTCGCCGCCGGGTCGAGCAGGGCTTTGATCGTGGCGGCGCGGTCGGACGCGCTGATGCCGGTCGTCCCGGTCAGCACGTCGACGCTCTCGGTGAACGCCGTCTTGAAGTGGTCGGTGGAGGGCGCGCGGTAGATGCCGAGTTCCTTCGCCCGAGCCTCGGTGATCGGGGCGCACACGAGCCCGCGCGCATGGGTGATCATGAAATTCACATGTTCCGGCGTGATCTTTTCCGCCGCGCACACCAGATCGCCTTCGTTCTCGCGTTTCTCGTCGTCCGTGACGATCACGAGCCGGCCTGCGCGCACGTCCTCCAGGACGCTTTCCACGGTGTCGAACCTGCTGTCCATTCTCGATTGACCTCGTAAGTTGTTCTGCGGTATCGGGAGCTTCGCCTAAAGAACATGCTGCGACGCTGCAATGATTCTCTCATCCGGACTGCCTCGCCGCCCGCCGCGCCGGTTTGCGCATGCGTGCGGTCCGTTCACCGTCGGTCGTGGGATTCCACCACGTCGGCCGGCTTGCGCCGGTTCGCGGACTGTCACCGCCGGTCTGGATTCTCACCAAACCCCGAATAACTGCAATGTGTCTGTTAAAAGTGCAAGTTATAATATACACGCGCAGGAGGGATTTGTCAAGTTTTGACCGCGCGGATGCCGGAAAAAAGCTCCGTGCGGCGTCATGCGGCCCGAACGCGCGTGCCATCGGAAAAGGCAGGGAAAAGGAAAACGGAACGCCGCGCGACCGTCCACCGTTTTCTTCGAAAGGATGCTATTTTCCGGGGAGAAACGGGGCGTTTTCAGCAGGAAACGACCTGTTTTGGAGTGTTTCATAAAAACGAATTGGTTGTTAAAAAGGTGTTAAAACAAGATAATTTCTTTCAAAAGTTTGAGAAAAAATATCTTTTGGCGCAATAAATCCCATGGCGGGACCGTTAATTGATTTAGACAGCAAAAATAAATCCGCAATAATCCCGGCAAGATCTCCCCGTTTCCGGCAAATCCGCGTTCCGGCGTCTGCCACCCCCCGGGAAACGGAATCAAGCCCCCTCAACGCCCCAAACAGTAATAAAGGAGAACGGGAATGAGAACCATTCTGATTTTCTGCAATCTGATCCTTGCGGCCTTCGTCGCGTTCCACGCATACGAATGGCTGAACGAACCGTCGGTGGAAGCCGAGATCGCGACGAGCGCCACGAGAGAACGCCGCGCATCGGCGCCGCAGCCCCAGCCCGTCGCCGTGCGGCAGATGATGCCGCAATACGGATACGGATTCAATCCCGCGCCCATGTCGACCGAGAACCAGGTCGCGACCACCGTGGCGCTGAACATCTTCGACCCCGAGCGCGCGCCGAAGGCGACCGCGAACCGCGCGACGTTCGCCATGCCGGTCAACCGCGGCGACATGACGCTCGCCGGGACGTTCACGATCGGCAGGGTCGCAGGCGCGATCATCCTTCAGCGGGGGATGCAGATGCAGAACATGTGGCAGCAGCCGGGCCGCAACAACAACCGCAACGGCGGCAACAACACCAACAACGCCGAAGAGCTGGCGGCGGCGCAGGAACAGCAGATGCAGCAGGCGCTGGAGAACCGCGCGGAGCTGACCTCGCTGCTTCAGGCGCTGCAGCAGAGCCCCGGCGTTACCGCCCAGCAGACCGAACTGCTCCGCCAGCGCCTGGCGCGTTCCAACGAACAGATCGAACTCCTGCAGAACCAGAACCGGCAGCGTGTTATGGGGCGCGACGGGCTGTCCGCCGACGGCATCACGGCAACGGCGACCGCGTCCAATTCCAACAAGCAGTATTTCCGCATCGGGGAAACGCTCCCGAACGGTTACACGCTCGCGGCAGTGACGCGTACGACCGCCACGCTCACGCGCAACCAGGAAACGATCGAGCTTTCCATGCAGAACACGACCGGAAACGCGGGCATGGGCGGTTTCGGCATGGGCGGTTTCGGCATGGGCGGCTTCGGCGGCATGGGCGGCTTCGGCATGGGCGGCTTCGGCGATATGGGCATGGGCGGCTTTGGCGGCGGCATGGACTTCGGAGGGGGCATGGGCGGCTTCGGCGGCGGCATGGACTTCGGAGGGGGCATGGGCGGCTTTGGCGGCATGGGCGGCTTTGGCGGCGGCATGGACTTCGGAGGGGGCATGGGCGGCTTTGGCGGCGGCGCAGGCGGCTTCGGCGGCGGCGCAGGCGGCTTCGGCGGCGGTGCGGGCGGCTTTGGCGGCGGAGCCGGCGGCTTCGGCGGTGCGGGCGGCTTTGGCGGCATGGGCGGTTTCGGAGGATTCTGATCCCGTTTCGCACCAGTTCGATGAAAGAATGGGTCCTATTAGTCCTATGGGACCTATGAGACTTATCGTGCGCGAAAGCGCACTGCCGCAGTGGAGGACTTGTCCTCCGTGCGCAAGCGAAGCTGAGCGCACTACCCAAGTGGAGGACTTGTCCTCCGTGCTCAAGCGAAGCTGAGAGCACTACCCAAGTGGAGGGCTTGCCCTCCGTTACTTGATAATTTCGGCGAGGATCTTTTCCAGCGCGCCGCGGCTCTTCAGCATGACGGCGCGGGCGCGTTCGCCGAGTTCGCGGCGTTTCGCGGGATCGGCGAGCAGGCTTCGGAGCGCGCCGACGAGTTCGTCGTCCTTCATCACGCGCAGGACCGCGTCGCCCTTCACGAGGGCGTCGAGCGCCTGGCGGAAATTCTTCAGCTGGCGGCCGCAGACCACGGGCTTGCCCATGACGGCGGGCTCGATGATGTTCTGCCCCTCGTCGTTTCCGGCGAGCGTCTTGCCCATGATGACGAGGTCCGCGCCCTTGATGAGGCGCGCGAGTTCGCCGGTGGTGTCCGCCAGCAGCACGGCGAATCCCTGTTTGTCGCCGGTGCCGTTGCTGCGGCGGTGGTAGCTCAAATTGCGTTCGCGGATCATCTTCTCGATGTCGTTGCCGCGTTCGGCGTGGCGCGGCACGAGCACGAGCCGCAGGGCGGGGAATTCCTTCCGCAGCGCCAGGAAGGCGTCGAGGACGAGCGGCTCCTCCGGGCTGTGCGTGGATGCCGCCAGCAGGACCGTGATGCCCTGTTCGCCGAAGAGCGCGGGGAAGTCCGCGCCGTCGCCCGCGGGCGGCGCCTGGTCGAACTTGATGTTGCCGCACACGGAGACGCGGGATTCGATGCCGGGCGCGATCGCGAGCAGGCGTTCGCGGTCGAGTTCGGTCTGCGCGCAGATATGGTCGAACTTGCGGAGCATCGGCGCGATCACGAACCGGAAGCGGCGGTATCCGCGGAACGAATGGTCGGAGATGCGCGTGTTCGCGAGCATGAGCTTCGCGCCGGAACGTTTCGCCGACGAGATCAGCTGCGGCCAGAGCTCGGTCTCGAAGATCACGAGTTTCGAGGGGCGGATCAGGCGCATCGCCGACCACACGAAGAAACACCAGTCGATCGGGCAGAAGATGACCTTCACGCGCGCCGGATCGGTCTTGTTGCGCGCGATCTCCTGCGCCGTGGTGGTCGTCGTGCTCAGGATGAACTTGCGGCCCGGTTCCGCTTCCGCCCACGCTTTCAGCAGCGGCAGCGTGAGGTTCGTCTCGCCCACGCTCACGGCGTGAAGCCACACCGCGCCGCGCCATTCCTTCAGCTCGCGGCGGCGTGCCGCGCCGAAGATGCCGAAGCGTTCGAAATACGTTTCCTTGTACCCGGATCGCCGGATGTATTTCACGATCAGGCCGGGCAGGTAGAACAGAAAGACGACCGGAAAGAAGAGATTATAGAAGAAAAGCATGCGGAGCATACCTTGGGGAGTGTTTTCGGAATCAAAACGGAATAAATAATATACATCTCTTTCACGAAAAAACAATCATGAAGCCGAAAAAGAAACGTCGATTCCACGAACGGAACCGACGTGAAACTGGAAGAATCCAGCTTGTTTTGCTCAGAAACGGAAGAGGGCGTCTTCGGGGGGGAGGCGGGGCCTCCACTGCGGAAGAGCGCGGCTGCGCCCGCGCACGGAGAAGACCGGCTCAGAATCGGAAGAGCGCGTCCTCGGGGAAGGGTTTGTCGAAGGAGGCGCAGAGCTCGCGGAGGTTCTTTTCCGAGGAGGCGGAGAAGACGGGGATCATCTGGATGCCGGGGTAGTCCGTCTGGAACCGGATGCAGATCTGAGCGGGCGTGAGGCCGGTTTCCCGCGCGAGGCCGCGGATTTTTTCCGCCAGCAGACGCGCCGCGCCGGAATCGTACATGGTCCCGGCGAAACGCTCGTCGTCCGGGTCGGAGAGGAACCCCTCGGCGAGCGAGGAGGAGCCCATGACGGTCATCCCGGTCGCGCGGTGGTAGTCCGCGTAATTGCGGTTCCACATGGACATCGTGGGGTCGGGCATGGGATTGGTGAGTCCGACCGCCGGGTGCGTGGTGAGCTGGTCCGCGCGGAAGCCCTCGAAACCGCGTTCGCGCGCGGCGTTGTCGGCCGCCATGAGCCGCTGGACGCGCCAGTTGGACGAGCCGTAGTAACGGATCTTGCCCTCGGCCTTCGCCTTTTCGCAGGCCTCCAGCAGAGTCGCGACGGGCATCCGCATGTCGTCGCGGTGGAAGAGATACAGGTCGATCCAGTCGGTTCGGAGCGCCTTGAGCGAGGCTTCGAGGTCCGCCATGAAGTCGGCGGGCGTCACGCGGTCCGCCTTCGTTTCGAGGTCGTAGTGGCAGCCCTTCGTGCAGACGACGAACTTGTCGCGGCTGCCGCGCGATTTGAAGTAGTCGCCGAGGACGCGTTCGCTCCGGTGGAGTTCGCCGGGCACCCAGTTCGAGTACACGGACGCGGTGTCGACGAAATTGCCGCCGAGCGAGGCGAACAGGTCGAGCAGGCGCATGCCTTCGGCTTTGTCCGGGCGGAGCCCGAGCTTGACCTGGCCGTAGCAGATCGGCGAGACTTCAAGGTCTGTGTTGTGGATCCGTATGCGGTTCATAAATTCCCTTCCAACAATAAAATCGTGAGGCGCGCGATCGTGCTGCCACGCACCGGAACAGATTTGGGAGCATATTGTTCAACGATATACGCTCATGCTGAATAACAGTGAGCGATACACGGTTGAAACATCTGAATCAAAACTCCGTCAAATTGCGGTCGCCTTCCTTCCTGTTGAAATCCATTTGAACTTTTGTTGATACGGATTCGATTTCATCCCTTGAATAATCTATGGAAAGTTCGTTAAAAATAGCTCTCCCATAATGCTTCCCGCATTTCAGGAAAACAAATGTTTTGCCGATTTCGCAGGGGTAGTTCCCATTTGTTTTTTCACCAAGTTTTATCACGATTTCCTTCCTGGTGTATCCTTCTTCCGGGGCAAGGTTATACGCCGTTTTGAAACTATCTTGAGTGATATCGGGATCCTGATCATTAACCAGGATCAACCCGTCATCCGGATCGTTCGAGTGGAATCGAATGATAAAACCGGACGGACAAGGTCTTTCTCTATATTTGCTGTCATAAAGAATGTTCCCGTTTTGGTCTCTGTTGAAATCCAATTCAATGTATTTTGTGTCAAGTTTTGTTTTGGAATCAATTGTTTTCAGGCTGATGGTAACATCTTCTTTTATGCTTTCCGCCTGCAAAACGGAGAGATCACAGATATCTTTTCTGTCTTCCTTTATGACACTTTTTATATTTTTATAAAAGCAGATCAACTCCGCGGGAGTACCTCTTTTTATCATCTTAACCTGGATATTATGTTTTTGCATGATCTTTGACGGATCTTCTTCGAAGATACTAGATGAAAAAGTGCGTCTTTCGGTATAGTATCCCTTTTTAGAAAAGGAAAGAACAATACCTGTAACACCTTTTTCACAAACAGCAAATTCCGAATTTATATTCTGTACTTTGTTAACTTTTTTTGAATCGGTCATGTAAGGAAGAATCGGGGAGGAAAGGACGATATCCATTTTGACATCATTCAATAAGGCTCCGTCGGAATCTATTACGGTTCCCTTAATATCAAAACCAGACGATTCAAGCCGGGAAGCTAATTCCCGGGTATAAGCGGCAGATTTTTCACGTTCCGTTTTGTTTGTCTCTGCAGTTGTTCCTTGCGCACAGACAATTCCCACTATTCCCAACCCTGCGATCAGGAATAGTGGAATGATCAGCTTGTTCTGTCTTTTCATCATTAATGGATAAAATCCTTTCATTAATGAGTAGGTGTTGCCCTGAAAAGATCAGGATACCCCGAAGTGCCGATGATCAGTAGTTGTCGGCTTCGATCTGGAAATACGCCCGCGGATGGTTGCAGACGGGGCAGACTTCCGGCGGGGTGGTCCCGATGTAGACGTGGCCGCAGTTGCGGCATTCCCAGCGGTTTTCGCCGGTGCGGACCCAGATCTCTCCGGTTTCGATGTTGGCGAGGAGCTTGCGGTAGCGTTCCTCGTGGCGCTTCTCGATGGCGGCGACGCCCTCGAACTGGGCGGCGATGTCGTTGAATCCTTCGGCGCGCGCCTCTTCGGCGAAACGCTTGTACATGTCGGTCCACTCTTCGTTTTCACCGTCGGCGGCGGCCTTTAGGTTTTCGACGGTGGAGCCGATGCCGCCGAGGTGCTTGAACCAGAGCTTGGCGTGTTCCTTTTCATTGTCGGCGGTCTCGAGGAAGAACGCGGCGATCTGCTCGTAGCCTTCCTTCTTCGCCTTGCTGGCGAAGTACGTGTATTTGTTGCGCGCCTGGGATTCGCCTGCGAACGCGAATGCGAGGTTCTTTTCGGTCTTGCTGCCTTTCAGTTCCATGATGAAAGTCCTTTCGGGGGGTTGAGGGTATGGATTGGGAAATGTTGGTTTCAGTTCAAACCGGCGTCATCTGCGGCCGCGCTGGGGCGGGGGATCGGGGATGAACGGCTTGACCTTGTCGACGAGCTGGCGGGAGTTCAGCCCGAGTTCGCTGCAGAGGTCGAGCACGCGGATGAGCTTGCGGTACTTCACGTTCGGGTCGCACTTGATGATGATCGTGGAGTTCGCGTCGGCGGCGGCGACGGCGGCGAGGCGTTCGCGCAGGCGGGCGACTTCCATCGGGGCGGAGCCGTTGAACGAATAGTACAGGCGTTCGTCCTTCAGGACCTCGTTCGGGTCGTCGCGGTCGCTCAGCGCGGCGAGGCGCGCGTCGATCTCGTCGATATTGTCGCGCGAATACTTGTCGACGTCGATGGTGATGGGGATGAGCGGATCGGCGGCGACGGTGGACATGTCGGGCGCGGGCAGCTCCACGTTGATCATGACTTCCTCGGTGATGGGTTTCTGGGTCACGAGGAAGAAGATGAGCAGCAGGAAGACGACGTCGATCATGCTGGAGAGCGGGAAGCTGGCGTCCGGGGGCGGATTGAGCTTGGTGGTTTCTTTTCTTGCCATGCCGGGCCTCCGTTATTCCTGCATGCCCGCGAGGCTGACCTTGTACAGCCCGGTCTTCTTGATCGCGTCCAGGACCTTCGCGCCGTAGTAATACTGCACCTGGCGGTCGCCGCGGATCACGATGGGGATCGACAGCGGGTCGGGCGAGGTGCGCTTCACGTCCTCGAGCAGGGCGGTGAGCTGCGGGCCGGTCATGGCGCGTCCGCCGATCGTCATGGAGCCGTCCATGCGGAGGTTGATCGTGATGGTGCGCGGGTCCTGCTTGACGACGGGGCGTCCGTTGGGGGCGTCGGCGAGGAGGACGCTTTCGTCCTGCATGTCCTTGTCAAGCGTGGCGGTCACGATGAAGAAGATGATGAGGAGGAAGACGATGTCGATCATGCTGGAGATCGGCACCGAGGCGGCTTCCTCGGTCATGAGTCTGGTTTTCTTCGCCATTTGTGATTCTCCTTTGAGCGGGATTCACGGGTGCGGTCACTGTTCCTTGACTTCGGAGTTCTTCAGCGTGTTGATGAGTTCGTAGGTCATTGCCTCCATCATGAGGATGATCTTGGAGGCGTTGTTCTTGATGAACGTGAAACCGAGGATGGCGGGGACGGCGATGAAGAGGCCGACGGCGGTGGTGTAGAGTGCGGAGGAGATGGACTGCGCGAGTGCGGCGGTCTGCGCGGCGCCCTTCACGGTGCCGAGGCTGCCGAACGCGGACACCATGCCGGTCACGGTGCCCATGAGTCCGAACATCGGGGCGAGCTGGCCGCAGAGGTTCAGGTAGTTCACGCGCTGCATGAGCTTTTCGGTCTCGATGCTCGCCTGCGAGGACACGGAGTCGAGCACGACGTCGTAGCCCTCGGTGATGCTGTTGAAGCCGGACATCAGGATGTTGGAGAGCGGGCCGGGGGTGGCTTCGCAGGCTTCCATCGCGGCGCCCAGGTCGCCCTCGGCGAGCGAGTTCTTCACGGTCTCGATGAGGTCGGCGGGCATGATCTTCACCGCGCGGATGCAGACGCAGGAGTCGATGATGAGCGCGAGCGTGGCGAGCGAGGTCAGGAAGATCATGAGCCAGACGATCAGGTCCATGGGGGTGCCGCCGAAGACGACCTGCAGGAAACTGGTGCCCTTCGCCGCGGGCTCTTCGGCCGCTGCCGCCGCTTCCTGCGCCCAGGCGGGCATGGAGAGCAGAAGACCCGTGGCCGCAACGGAGGCAGCCGTCAGGAACGCTGAGGTGCGATTGAATTTCATACGAATGATTCCTTTTATGTTGAAGTTTTGACTTGATGACATGAAACGGGGGGGGCGGGATCAGAACTGTTTGGCGTAGTCGCTCTTCGGATAGTCCTTTTTCAGCTTGTCGGCGAAGATCTGCGCGCGGGCGTCGTTCAGCACGGTCAGCGTCTGGTAGGCGCGGAACGTCGCTTCGGCGGCGCGGCTTGACTTCGGGAAAAGCAGGCTGACCTGCGCGTAGGCGTTGAACGCGTCGCGGCGGTCGTCCTGGGAGTTCGTTTCGGAGGCGCGGGCGGAAAGGATGTCGCCGCGTGCGAAAAGCGCGCTCACTGCGGCGGCGTCGCCGGCGTACATGAGCTTTTTGGAGAGTTCGAGCCCCTTGTCCCACGCCTTGATGTTGGCGTAGAATTTGATGAGGAGTTCGTACGCCGCGCTCAGGTCCGCCTCGTTGCGCGGGCTGGCGTTCGCGTAGTCCTTCAGCGGCTCAAGCAGTTTGATCGCCTCGGACTGCTTGCCGGAGGCGTCGAGCGCTTCCGCCTGGCGGAGCTTGCAGTAGGGCTCCCAGCCGAGGGGTCCGAACGACTTCACCGCGGCGGCGAACGCCGTGGCGGCTTCCTCGTATTTCTTGTTCGTGAGGAGCTTGTCGGCGGCCGTAATTTCCTCCGGTTTCGGGACCCACGCCCAGCGGACGCGGTTCTTGCGGACGGTGAGCTTCGGGGAGCCGTCCTTCAGGGATTCCGCATAGCGGAAATCGCCGCTCTGCGTGAGCTCGACCATCGCGGCGCGGATCTCTTCGCCGTCGGTCGTCATGATAACGGGTTTGGCGGAGGCGGTCTGCGCGGAGAGCTGAACGGCCGCCAGCAGGAGTCCTCCGGTGATGAGCGTCATCAGTTTTTTCATCTGGTTACCTCGTTTGTATGGATGATTTTGAATTATTGAGCCTGGGATTCGGGGAGCGCGCCGATTTCGGCGGCGTACTTCCCGTCGGGGAAATGCCTTCGGTATTTCCGGACCATGCGGTCGCGGTCTTCGGTGTTGCCGAGGAGGGCGGCGGTGTACGCGGTGCGGTAGACCGCCTGTTCGATCCACTGCATCGCGGCGGGATCCTCCTCTTCGGCAGGCTTTTCTTCGTCCGCGGACGCTTCCGGCGCCGGCGCAGTCTCCGTTTCCTCCGCGTCCTCCGCGCCGTCCTCGTCCTCGGGGAACGCGGCGGCTGCGATGATGCTGAAGCAGGCGTAAGCCTTGTTGATTGCGCCGGACTTCAGGAACGATTCGCCGGTCAGGACCTGCGCCTTGTTGTACAGCTCGAAGTTCGCGGTCTGGTTGGCGCGCACGGAGATCTTCGCGAGTTCGGCGCGGGCCTCCTCGGCGCGTCCCTGAAGTTCGCGCGTCTCCGCCATCGCGAAGTGCATGTCGTAGAAATACGGCGAATCCTTCTCGAGCATCTCGATCTTTTCGAGCTCGGCGACCGCCTTGTCGTACTGACCCGCCTTCGCCGCCGCGCGTCCGGCGTCGAGGTGCAGACGCTGTTCCAGGCGGGATATTGCGGTCTTTGCCGCCGCCTTGTCCGATTTGAGCTCGGCGGCGCGCTGTTCGGAGAACCAGTCGTCGAGCACGGGGTCCTGGACCGCCATGATGAGGCGTTCGCAGACGTTCAGCGCGATCCCGGCGGCGCGTTTCGCGAGGGCTTCGTCGGGGCACTGGGAGAGCGTGGATGCGATCCAGCGCAGGTTCGTGATGGAGAGGTTCTTCGCCTGGTCTCCGGCGAAGAGCCTTTCGAAGATGTCCAGCGCCTTGGCGTAGTTGCCGGCGGTGTAGAGCGTGCGTGCGAGCACGTACTGGGCATTTTTCGCCTCGGCGGAGTCCGGGTAGCTGTTCACCAGCGCGGTCAGGATCCTCTGCGCCTCGCTGTCGCGTCCCATGTTCATGTGGATGATGCCGATGCGCATCAGGTAGGCGGAAGCCAGCGGGTCGTCGGGATGCTTGCGGACGAATTCGTTGAACTCGGCGATCGCCTTGTCCCATTTCCCGGCGCCGTCGTACAGCCACGGCAGGAGGGAATCCGCCCGGCGGACGACTTTCTGGACTTCGGGCGTCTTCGCGACGTCCTTGTATTTGCCGGCGAGGTCGCGGCGGAATTCCAGGATGCCGTCAGCCGCCTCGTCGTAGATCGTTGCCGCCTGCGCCTTGAGCTTGTCCGCCTTTTCGATCAGCGAGACGTCCCCGGCGGCCTCGTCGCGGATGGACGCCGCCTGGTCGGCGAGACGGTCGGCCTCGCGGGAGAGCATTTCGGGGATGATCTCCTGCACGACGGCGGCGACCGCGAGCGAGCTGGGGCCGAACGCGATGAACTTGCGGAGCGTGTTGGCCGCGCCCTCGTAGTCGTCCTGCATGGCGAGGCAGTCGGCGTATTTCATGTAGGCTTCGTCGGTGAGTTCGGGGTTGTTGCCGAAATTCTCCATGATGAGCTTGTAGGACGACGCGGCGTTGTTCACTTCGGCGGTCCACTGCTTCTTCAGCGCGACGCGTTCCGCGGGATCGGAGGATGCGTTCAGGCGCTTGCCGATCGTGCTGGCGGCGTTCAGGTGCTCGCGCGCCACGCGGAGCGAGACGACCCCGGCGTAGGGGTTCAGCAGGTCGATCTCAAGCAGGAACCTGTAGAGCGTGAGCGCATCGCCCTTGAGGCGGGCGGCTTTTGCCGGATCGGGCTCCCCGGCGGCCTGTTTCCACAGCACGTGCCCGGCGTTCAGGAGCGCGGTCGTGACGAAATCGTCTTTCGGGAGCAGGGAAGCGTAGCTGCCGAGGATGACGGCGTTCGTGGAGTCGCCCATGTAGGCGTAGGACATGACCAGGCGGTTCACGAGCTCGGAGAGGCCGGGCGTGTAGCGGGACGCCATCCGCTGGAGGATGGGGAGAAGCTCCTCGACGACCAGATTGTACTGCCTGCCGGCGTAGTTCTGTTCCGCCCAGGCGGAAACGAGGGTGGACTGGTCGCTCATCTCCGGCGCTTTGACCTTGGAGAATTCGGCCTGGTAGGTGGAGCGTTTGTCCGGGTCGAGCGCCATGGCGCTTTCCGTGGCCTGTTTGAAGTCCTTGTATGCGGCGGGGGCGTCCTTGAACTGCGGATAGTATTTCACGAGCTTGCCGAGGTATTTGAACGCGCGCCGGTAGTAGGTGACTGCCTGTTTCTTGAGGTCGGCGTTTTTCTTTTCGTTGTAGGCGGCCTCGGTCTGCTCCGCCAGGGCGAGATAGGACCGTCCGGTCCAGAATTTCGCGTCCGCGGCGGGCGATTCATTCTTCTTTCCGTCCTTTTCCAGCGCCTCGTCCGAAGCCTCGAAGAGGTCGGGATACCGCCGCACTTCCTCGCCGGCCTCCTCGTATTCGCCGATGAGGTAGAAACACCGGATGATCTGAGCGGTGGCGTAGGCGGTGAGCATGTCCTGTCCGCCCCACTGGATGTCGTGGAGATCGACCGCGGCGGCAAGGACGGCGGTCTGCCAGTCGTTGGGGTCCGTCCTGCGGAGGCGGTCCTTGTCGCCGGAGCTCCACTTGTCGCGGTTTTTCACCTCGCCGGAGGTTTTTTTGCGGGCGAGCTCCAGCTCGTCGATCCTCATGACGCGGTCGAGGTCCATGCCGAGGAGCTCGCCGAGGTCCTTGTACGCCTTGATGCGTTCCTGCTGCCTGCCGACGTTGCCGGGGTTGTTCACGACTTCCTTCGTGAGGTCCGTGACGCGTTTCTGAAGGCGCGTCAGGTCGGCCTGCTTGCTCCTGTCCTTCATCAGTTCGGAGAGCCTGTGCTGGAACGCGGCTTTTTCGCGCAGTTCGGCGCGGCGGTTGTTCTCCGCGGTGGCGAGCTGCATGACGGCCTTCGTGTACATTGCGGCGCGTTTGTCCGAAGTGGTGCCGCGGGTCCAGTCCATGAGAGAGGCGGCGTCGTTCTCGCGTCCCTCCTGATAGTAGATGTTCAGCAGGGCGGTGAGGGGGCGTTCGTAGTCGGACGGGTCGATCTTGTTCCGTTTCAGGTGCGCGTAAAGCTCCTCCAGCGGCTTCAGCGCCTTCTGGTTGTCCTTCTTCATGAAATAGTACACGCCGAGCGTGCCGAGGGACTGGTGGTAGGCGGGATCGGATTTCGGGATGTTCTCGATGATCTTCTGCGCCTCCTCGTTTTTTCCGGAGGCGAGGTAGGTCTCCGCGAGCTGGACCCGGTAGAAATTCGCCATGTTCCTGTCCGTGTTTTCCTCCATGCGCTCCGTCAGGAACCGCGTCGAAAAATCGAACAGCCCCAGCGTATTGAGCTCGCGCGAATACGCCATGTCGCGTTTGACCGCGCCTGTCTGGGCGAATCCGGCCGCGCCCGGCAGGGCCAGCATCGCAAGTATCGCCAAATATCTGAATCGGTTCAGCATAAAAACTCCGGCCGTGTCACAGTTTCTCTATAAAATTATGGATAGCGAAAAAAGATATACATATTATATCACGGTTTCTGGCAAATGTCAAGCGTATTTTGTCAGGCTTTTTGCCCAAATCGACAGGCTTTCGTCCCGTGCGCCCGCCACGATCACCACGTCGCCGCTTTTTACGGCTTTTTTCAGGTGGTCTTCGCAAGCCAGCCTGTCGTTGAAGACCAGGATGGCGTCCGGATCCGCGCCCGGGGCGTTCCGGCAGGTCTCCGCGGCTTCCGCGCTGGTCGGGCTGAATGACGCCGTGCCGCCCGCGTAGTAGACCGGCAGGAAGATGAACTCGTCCGAGGGACGCAGGATCGAGGGCAGGGCGTTCGCGAGCGCCTCGCGCATGAACCGGAGCGGGGCGAATCCGTGCGGCTGGAACACCGTGACCACGCGGCCCTCCGGCGCAAGTTCCTGCGCCGCGCCGATGCACGACGCCAGCTTCTCCACGTTGTGCGCGTAGTCGTCGATGACCAGCGCGCCGTTCGCCATGACGCCCGCCCGGTCGAACCGCCGCGCCACGCCGCCGAACTCCGAAACCGCCTTCAGCGCGTCCATGGAGTCGTATCCGCGCGAGGTCAGGACGGTGTGAACCGCCAGCGCGTTCAGGGCATTGTGGCGGCCCGGCATCGGCAGGCGGATCTCCGGCAGTCCGTTGAACGCGCACCACGCGCTGCCGCCCGCCACGCGGTAGGAGTTCAGCCGCAGGACGGGACGCCCCGCGCAGGACACCGGCGCGTCCGGGTCGCCGCTGAAGAGCAGGATCAGCTTTTCCGGGGGGAATCTGTCCGGTCCGATCTCCTCGAACGCGGCAAGCTCCATGACCACGCACGAACGCGCCGACGCGGCGAACGTCAGGAAGACTTCGGCGAGCTCCTCCCGCGAATAATGGTCCGTGCCGATGTTCAGGATGAGCGCGGTGTCCGGCACGTAGTTCAGCAGGCTCTTGTCGCTCTCGTCCGCCTCGATCACGAAATCGCGCCCGAAGCCGCCCCGGTAGTTCCCCGCCGCGCCGTTCTCGCGGAACCGTTTCACATAGCCGCCGGTCAATGCCCCGGGATCGCCGCCCAGACGGTCCAGCGCGTCCGCCAGCCACGCGCTCACGGTCGTTTTGCCGCAGGTGCCGGTCACGGCGATCGTGAAGCGTCCGCGCAGCGCGCCGATCCCGAGCGACAGCGCTTCGCTGCGGTGGAGACGGCGCGTGCCGGGAGGCGCGCATTTGAAGTCCGGGTTGTCCTCCTCGATCGCGGTCGAATACACGATGGCGTCCGGCGCGTATCCGTCCGCGTAGACCGAGCCGTCCTGCGGGCGGAGTTTCGCGCCGCACTTGCGGAGCGCGGCGAAGATGCGTTCGTTCTCCGCGTGTCCGAGCGCGCGGTCGCTGCCGGTCACGGCGCATCCGAGGTCCAGGAACATCTGCGCGAGTCCGCTCATGCCGATGCCGCCGATGCCGACGAAGTGAAGAGATTTCGGGAGATCCTGGCGTGCGCCGGAGGATGATTTGACGGTCGGTTCCGATGCCATAAGACGATGCCTCGTGAATGGATGTGTTTCAAGTTCGGAAAACAATAGCATCATCCGGCTGAAAAATCAATCTCAGCGCCTGAAAAAACGCAAAAAAAAGCAGGACCGGAAAAAGATTCCGGCCCTGCGGCGTTTCTTAACGGACGGGACGTCCTCAGACCAGCGCGGTCTCCTCGGGGAACCCGAAGCGGATGTTGAAGTCCTGCACTGCCTGGCCCGACGCGCCCTTGGTGAGGTTGTCGATGCAGGAGAAGAGCAGGAGCTTTCCGGTGTGGGAGTCCAGCTTGAACCCGATCTCGCAGCAGTTCGTGAGCGTGACGTGCTTCGTGTCCGGGAGCTTTCCGGCGGGGAGCACGCGCACGAACCGTTCGTTCCCGTACGCCTTCGCGAACGCGTCCGCCACGGCTTCCTCGGTGCAGCCTTCGGCGGCGTCCAGGATGACCGTGGACTGGATGCCGCGGTTGGTCGGCACCAGGTGCGGGATGAAGTTCATGCTGAGGGAGGGCAGCCCGGCGGCGACGGCGAGCTCCTGCTCGATCTCGGGCAGGTGGCGATGGCCGGACACGCCGTAGGCGCGCACGCTCTCGTTGCATTCCGGGAAGATGTACGGCAGGTCGACTTTGCGTCCGGCTCCGGTCACGCCGCTCATGCTGCACGCCACGATGCCTTCGGGCGAGGCGAGCTTCGCCGCCAGGATCGCGGTAGTCGGGAGCAGGATGCTCGTGACGTAGCAGCCCGGGCAGGCGATCAGCTTCGCGGTGCGGATCTGTTCGCGGTAGCGCTCGGGGAGGCCGTAGACCGCACTGGAGAGCAGTCCGGGCGCGGGATGGTCGATCTTGTAGTACTTTTTGTACTGGTCGAGGGAGCGCAGACGGAAGTCCGCGCTGATGTCAATGACGGTGAGTCCGGCATTGATGAACGGCTCGGCGAATTCGTGCGCGAGGCCGTGGGGAAGCGCCAGGAAAGCGGCGTCGCAGCCGGATTTGATCGCCTCGGCGTCCGGCATGGAGAAATGCAGGCCGGTCCCGGCGAGACGGGGGAAGATCTCCGCGATGTCCTTGCCCGCGTTCTGGCGGGACGTGATCACGCGGATATCGGCATACGGATGACGGGAAAGCAGGCGAAGAAGCTCCTCGCCTGCATATCCCGCGGCGCCGACGATCGCGACGCGTACTTTGTCCATGACACCTGTCTCCAATTAGCGTTTGGAGAACTGGAAGCGTCTGCGCGCGCCCGGCTGGCCGGGTTTCTTGCGTTCCTTCACTCTGGAGTCGCGCGTCAGCATGCCGCTGCTCTTCAGGACGGACTTGTAGTTTTCGTCCGTGAGAACGAGGGCGCGGGCGATGCCGTGGCGGATGGCGCCGGCCTGGCCGGCCTTGCCGCCGCCCACGACGGACGCGTCGATGTCATACGCTTCGGCTGCGCCGGAGACGTTCAGGGGCTGCATCACGTAGCCGCGGAGAGCTTCGGTCTCGAAATATTCTTCGAACTTCTGGCCGTTCACGGTGATCTTGCCGTTGCCGGCGTCGATGCGGACGCGGGCGCTGGCGCATTTTCTGCGACCGGTGGCTGCGATGGCGTTCTTCTTATCCATATCTCAATGCTCCATTATTTCGCGGGTTCGGGTTTCTGCGCCGCGTGCGGATGCTCCGCACCGACGTACACTTTCAGCTTGGCGTACTGGGCACGGCCAAGACGTCCCTTCGGCATCATGCCCCACACGGCCTCGCGGACCAGGCGGTCGGCGTGCTTCGCGCGGATCATTTCCGGCGTTTCGATTCTCTGGCCGCTGCGGTAGCCCGTCCAGCGGATGTACTTCTTGCCGGTTTCCTTGCTGCCCGTGAGGACGGCTTTGCCCGCGTTGATCACGACGACGAACGCGCCGGTGTCGACGTGGGGGGTATAGGTCGGTTTATCTTTGCCGCGCAGAGCGTTCGCGATCTTGACGGCAAGTCTTCCAAGCGGTTCGCCCGCGGCGTCGAACAGCACGAATTTGCGCTCGATCTCGCCGGTCTTTGCCAAATAGGTTTTCATTTCAGGATTGCTCCTCGTTCAGTTCAGTTTGTATGCACAAATGGTCGAAAAAAGGGCGTTCCGGAACTGCCAGATCCCGGGACTTTCCTGACGTCGTATTCGGGATATACCACATCGGAATCAATTAATATACCCCATGTTCCCGTCTTTTTCAAGCCGGGTCCGCTTTTTTTTCGAACTTTTCTTTGCCCTTCCCGTCTTCCCCTTGCCGTTTATGGGACGGGCGCTTCCCGGAAAAGTCATGCGCCGTTTCGTTTTTTTCGGTTCGTTTCCCTCTCTTGTTCCGGGCATTGACCGCTCCCGGGGAAGCTTTTTTGCCTGCGCCGTCGTCCCTCCCGGCGTGTTTTTCCGGACTCCGCTTGCAATTCGCGGAAGACCGAGTATATTTTTCTGACGGTCCGCCGCGCTTTTCCGGAGGGCCGCGGACAACACAACCGAGGAAGGGAAAACAATGAACGAAACGTTGAATCTTGATGGAGCCCTGTTCGACGGATACGCAATTCCTTCCGGGAATACGTTCATCCTCGTCATCCGGGCGAAGAACGGATTCCTGGGGTGCGGCTACATCTCGCTCGAGACCGCAGAAAAGGTCGGCGATGCGGCCGCGATCGTCACCGGGGTGAAGAACTTCGACGACATGCTGAACGCCCGGGTGAAAAGCGTATCGTCCGCCGCCGCGGGACTCGGCGTCGCGCCCGGGATGTCCGGCAGGGACGCTCTGCTGAAAATGAACTGATCTCTCCGTCAGCCGCGGGGCAGGGGACGCCGCCGCTGCCCCGCGTGGAAAGTCTCCCCCCCCCGATAAAAACAGAAAACATCGCCGTTTCGACAAGAAAGACCCGAACAATGAAGCTCACCAAAACCATTTGCATCGCATTTTTCGCCGCCTCGTTCGCGATCCCCGCATTCGCGGATAATCCGCTTATTTCCGGCGCATTCTCCGCCGATCCGTCCGCCCACGTGTTCAACGGAAAAGTGTACGTTTTCCCGTCGCATGACATCCCGGCGCCCGCGGGCTCGCGGAACAAAAAAGGGTTCAACATGCCGGACTACCATGTGTATTCCTCCGAAAACCTGCTCGACTGGACCGACCACGGCGTGATCGTGGACCAGGAGAAGGTGCCGTGGGTGGACGGCAGGAGCTATTCCATGTGGGCTCCCGACTGCAATTTCAAAAACGGGAAATACTATTTCTATTTTCCCGCGCACCAGAAGAACGGACGCAACGCGATCGGCGTGGCGATCGCCGAAAAGCCCGAAGGCCCGTACGTGCCCCAGGAAAACCCGATCCCCGGCGTGAACGGCATCGATCCGTGCATTTTCATCGACGACGACGGCACGCCGTATCTGACCTGGCAGGCGCAGGGCAACGCACTCGTGGTCGCACGGCTCAAAGACAATATGACGGAACTTGATTCGGAGGTCGTCACGGTCAACCACAATGTGCCGAGAAACGGACTGAAGGAAGGCCCGTTCATGTTCAAGCGCAACGGAAAGTATTATTACTCGTTCCCGTGGTGCGAACGGCAGACGGAGTGCATCTGCTACTGCATGGGCGACAGCCCGATGGGACCGTTCGAATACAAAGGCAAGATCATGGAGCAGAATACGGACTGCTGGACCAACCATCATTCCGTCGTGGAGTATGAGGGGCAGTGGTATTTCTTCTACCACCACAACGACTACTGCCGCGAACACGATGTGAACCGCTCCATCTGCGCGGAGTATTTGACGTTCAACGAAGACGGGACCATTCAGCCGATCGTGCCGACGCAGCGCGGCGTGGGCGTCACCCCGGCGACCGGCAGGATCCAGATCGACCGGTATTCCGCCATCGGAGACCCCAATCACGTCTGGGTCGAATACAACCGCACGGAGGACCCGTTCGCCGGGTGGAAGACCGTGTTCCGCAACAAGGACAACTACCGCCGCCCGATCTGGATCGAGTATGACCGGGTGGATTTCGGGGAGAAAGACCTGTCAAGCGCGGTCGTCCATGTCTTTGCGCGCGTCGGCGGCAGCGGGACCATCGAGTTCCATGCGGACGCCGTGGACGGCGACCTGATCGCGAGGATCCCGGTCGAGGCAAAAGACGAATGGCAGGACGCTTCCGCCGCCGTCCTGAAACAGCTGAAGGGCGTGCATAACCTCTTTGTCACGATGCCCGACGGCATCCTGATGCATGTCGACTGGGTCCAGTTCAAATAGGACAGGACGCCCCGGGCTGCCCCCCATGCGAGACGGAGCAATGTTTCAAGCTTTGGAAAAAAGGGTGTTTTGGAATTCCCCCGGACTTATCCAAAATACCCTGTGCGAATCGTTTTTTTTAGTTTTAAGCAAGACCGAGGGGCTGTCCTGTCCCCTTGGGGCTGGACTGTTTTGATTGTCGTGACAGGTGTAAATGGCCGCATGCGTTTATGGTAGACGCGATCCCCTCCGCGGTGAAGATCCCAGAAAAACCGCTGCATATTCCCGAAAAACGGCAATCTTTCCATTTTTCGGGAAAAAAAGAATCCAATTTCTGTTTGATTGTTTTCTGTTTCTGAAACAGTGTAATGTATCCTGTAACGTGGTCGGTTTGGCTCTGCTTCCTTCTGGCGAACTGTCACGAATGATCCGCCATTTCAAAAGCGCGCATAAATCCGGACGCAACCTTCCTTTGACCTGCAGTTATGCCTTTGCTTTGAACGGAGCCAGGCATTGATCTATGCCGAGGTAAAGCTGGTAGTTGTTGCATTTTATCTTTTTCATAAGCTTTATGATCCTTCTTTTTGTCTCATCGTTGTAATACGTGATGTGCCATTGTGCCTGATCTGTCCTGATGGGATGCAGGAAATCATGGAATTCTTTTCTTATTTGTTCCCTGCTTTTTCCTTTTGTATGCCTGACCATAAACGATACATATTTCTTTTCCAAATGTGCTGACAGTTCGGCATGCTCTTTTTTTCTCTTTTTCCGTATGGCTTCCCTTGGTTCAAACGGGATTTGATCGTCGCTGATTTGATGCCCTATGTGATTCACGATATATTGCTCTCTGTAAAAGGATTCCAGCGCATTTTCCTTCGGAGAAGCGTCATTCCTCTCTTTTCTCTTTTTGTTTCTGCCGGGAGAAGTCATTTTTTTCAAAAAAGCAAAGTATTCCTGATCCGGTGAACTCATGGAATGCCCCAGAACGTAAACAGACTTGATGTTTTCGAATTTTATGCCGCGGAATGCAAAAGCAACGCATAGATGCAGAATATTCTCTTCAACCTGTTTGTCGGTTTCGTAAAGCAGCTTCTCTATCATATAGAGACTTCGAAGACTGCCGCCATGCTTGTATAAAGAGTATTCCGGCATTTGCGGATGACCGGAATGTCCGAAGATGATGTTTTTTTTGTCCGATAAATCTCCATGGATATGATACACATTGAATTCATCGACGCCGAACCTTTTCTGCAGAGTTGGTGTATAGTTGAAGTTGATGAAAAAGACATTCTTTCCAAATTGGTATTCGGGGATTTGTTTTTCTATTGATATGGTAGAAATCCAGCTGCAGAATGCTTCCCGTATGATACGTTTCGCGTTTCGTATTGTCTTGTTCATTTGTCTCAATCCGCTGCGTGTTTTCCCATAATACATCGTCAGCCTTTCTGGTTCGATCTTTTCCAGAGACGTTTCAAACTCTCCCCAAAAACCATAGTCCAATTCACACGGAAAGACCGGATCCCCGTAAATGACTTCCTCATCGCTGTATTCTACAACCTCACCATCTTCATAGATACATTTGTTTTTCCCGATATGGAGCTTTTTCAGGATACTGTCCCGGTTTTTCAGATAGTATTGGTAAAAATCCCTGAAACTTGTTGGAAGCCCCTGCCAGAGATCAAAGCCGTTTCCAACGATGACGAGGGTGTCAATGGGAATGTCATTTTCCTCGCTGTTTTCTGTTTCGTCCCTTGGCGTTTTAGCGAAGAAAAGCAAAAAGGGAAAAAGGATAACACGCAGAATGGAAACGAAAAAGCAACTGTTCGGCGTCGGCATAATACGATATCCGTTATTCATTATTTGTTTTCAAACGAACGCGCCATGGTAGTGTGCAGAATTGTGCGGATATTTGAAATGGCTGACTGATAGTGATAGTTCGTAAGAAGGGAGGTGCCCTGTCCCCCTGGGGCTGGACTGTTTTGATTGTCGTGACAGATGCAAATGCTGATGGATACTATAGCAGGCAATGCCCGGATGTCAAGCCTGAATCCGAAAAGATATTGAAATTTATGACGCTTTGTCCGGGACACGCCTCCCTTCGCAGACGGAATCGGGAGTAAGATCCCCCAGATCCGAGTGAAGCCGTCTGCCGTTATAGAAGTTCACGTAACTTTGGATGCCTCTGCGGAGTTGAGGCAGGGAAACGTAGTCATTGAGCTTGTGCGCCAAAAAAGGTCTCTATCGAACGATCCATCAACACTGGAAACAAGTGACTTCTCCGGATTCTCAAGGTGTTCATTTCTCATTCATCTCTTTTGCACGAAGAAAATCCGGATCGGACTGCTCGACGAGCTCGATTGACTGTTCATAGACAGGTTCATTGTCTATGATTGACTTTTTCAGAATCCCTTTTATGACGCCTTTGCAGCATTTCAGAGGCACAAACAGGCGCAAAAGGATGCCGTCGTCCGAATCGAATGTGGCAATGGAATAAAAAGAATGTTCTTTGTGAAAAGAATCAGGTATCACAACATGGCAAGCGCGTGAGGAACTGGTTTCGGTCCACAGTCTGGGATTCCTTTTTTGATTGCTGAATGGACCGTGCCGGAACCATTCCTGAAAGGATTGATCCGTTACCGGGAAAGGAAGGTCCGGGATTCCCTCTGTAAACCACCCCTTGGAATTTGTCTTTGCCAGGCAGGAGGAATATTGATTGCAGATGTCCTGATGGATGTACGGATCGGACATGATTTCACAGAGATAGGCGATTGCGCAGTTCTTTTCAAACTGTTCGTTATCAAAGAACAATCTCCTGTGTCTCGCATATTGTTCGTATGCAAAAAAACACCCGAACACGATGATTTGCATGGGAATAAGAAGAAGGAAGAAATGAGCGATGGAGAATTTCGTCTTGACAGGAACATCTGGTTTCATGGTCAGCGTCCTCCTTCCGGATAAAGCTGTTTCATGCTGCCGCGTTTTGTGCCATGGCAATAAAAATGCTCATTGCGTTGCTCATACGCGGTGGAGCTGACGCTGATGTCGAGCGTGTAAACGATCTCATCATCCTTGCTGCTGATGAATCTCCGGAAGTCAGGTCCTTCCGGAGACGGGAACATGTGGTATTGAAGATATGGCTTGTCATCCTGATACATAGCATGGCAGCATCGAGAAATCGTGAGCGGACTGTAATAAAACCTGGAATCAAGCTTGTCCGGGAGAGGGTTCTCACGGCCATAATCCACCAAATCACCCTTCATCCAAGTGCCGGCAGCTTGATAGGAGAAAACATGCATGGGCCAGTCAAGAAAAGTGCAACGATGATAAACCCACAAGGACAGAAATTCAAAGGCGATAAAAACACATAGAAGGATCCATGTTTTTTTCGATACTTTTCGAAAAAATAATTTCATAGGATGCCTCTTGAAATGTTTTGAGGTTCATTGTAGATGCAGACCGGGATCATTCCGCGCCAATGCGATTGAGCGCGGCCTTCGCCTGTTCCTCGCCCTGTTCGGCGGATTTGCGGAACCAGAATTCGGCCTCTTTCAGGTTCTGTTCGACGCCGGTACCGGTTTCGTAACAACAGCCGAGCCTGAACTGCGCCTCGGCGTTGCCCAGTTTGGCTGCCCGGGTGTAATACTGTACCGCACTTTCGAATTTCTGTGCTTCAAACGTGGTATTGCCTTTCTCCAAAAACTTCTCCGCGCGCTTGCTCTCCGCATCCGCATCCACAGGGAAGCCACTGTCCCCCGAAGCATGAGAATGCCCCAGGGAACCGGCGAAAAACGCGGCGGAACAGATGGTCAGAATCAGGCAGACTAATCCTATCCATTTGAGTTTTTCATTCCCGTGTGTTCCCCCGTCGTCTTCTTCGGTGTCCGGCAGGCCTTGCTCTTCCGCGTCCGTATAGGCCGCGTGGATGAAATATCCGAGTCCGCCGCCGAAAAGCACGATGCCGATGACGATCAGGATGATGGAGTAGGTAATAGCTTCTTTAACCGGGGGAGTGCCGTCTGTAAACCAGATTATGCCGGACGCGTCGACCAAGGTATTGAACCGCAAAACAGCTTGTCCCAGGATCATCAGGATCAGCATCACGATCATGCCGGCTCTCCGGCTGAACAGCCGTGCGACCGGGAAGACCGCCAGAGCGCAATCTCCCAGCAGAAGAACCGCGATGGACAGAACCATCAGCCAGCCGAGCTCGCGAATGGGCACGCTCCCCAGGTCGGAAAAACAATAGCAAACGGTCAATCCGAGGAAGATCAGGATCAACGGGAGCAGATACAGCAGATAACGCGCCCACAGATACCACAGGCTTTTCAGCGCGCCGGCAACGATCTTCTGTTCGCTGCAGACGCGCCTGCACGCCGGGATCACGTCGTCCCGGAATTCCCTGCGGACGATGACGCCGGGGACGAACGGAAGCGCGATCAGGACCAGAACCGGCAAGATCAAGGGCAGCACCCCGATCGCGAGTACCCCTGTCTCCCATAAAAACGAGAGCATCAGCACGGCGGCAATCACTCCGACGAAAAAGGCGATCTGCATGACGATCGCCGTCCTCTTCAGGTCCGAGACCGGGGTGTCGACCTGCCGGAAGACGTTGAACACATGATCCGCGCCGAGCGTGGCACCGGCCGGCGATTCTGTCCGGGGGTTCTTCGTGTGCATTCTTATGATCATGATTTCGGGTCCTTTACGGTGTTGCGGATGGAGGGTTTGAGGAATCACAACTTTATTATACCACGCCCCAGGCGAATAATCAAGCGTAAAATGCCGGAAAATCAAGGGAAAACACCATCTTTCCCGCCGACTTCCTGCCCGGAGCCTGCCGGACAGGGGCGGAAGGATGAGGTTGCTTCTCTGCGCTCGACATAAAATCTCTGCGTTCGTCCAAATCGCTTCTCGGCGACATTGCAAGCACGGACGGGAAAGATTTCAGGGAGCAGAATGCTTTTGTCCTGTCAATCCTTTTTGACGCTGTAATTGAAGAATGGGAAGATCGGAAAGAATCCGTTCGGGTTGATGTTCAGCAAGCCGATCTGGAACGGGCTGCCGTCGAAGGTGGTGTTGAACAGCCCGATCTGAACTGGATTCCCGTCCGAGGTATTGTTGATTGCGCCGACCTGAAAGCCCTCCTTCAGCTCGAAGTTCAGGATGCCTAAGTTCAGGCATTTTCCGAACGAATCCCCGCGGTCATGCCCCGGATATACCCCCGGATTGTATGTGATCGCCCCGATCTGCGCGCCGCGAACACCCGAACGCAGGAGCCCTCCGATCTGGCACCCGACTATTCTGCTCTCGTTGTTCGTGGAACAATCCAGTCCGATCACCTGCAGCCCGATCCCTCTTGTCCCGTAAAGATTGAAAAGGCAAACGTCAATTCCGTTGAAGTCCTTGCTCAGCGTAGAGGCTTCGACGGAAAGCCCGTTCGTTTTGCTTCCGGTTTCAAACGGAAAAACGGAAATGCCGTTCTGAGTCCCGGAACCCGGGCCGTATCCTATAAAATCCTTATAATACAGAAGCCCAGTTGAAATCCCGTTGAAGCTTGACTCCCGGCCATTTATTCCGAATGCAAGGCCGGCTGATATTCCATAGTTTGTTCCGGCAAACCCCGATCCCAAGACCGAGGCAAAGATCCCGCATGAGTCCGTGTCCATTGTCGCCAATCCCGTGGAAAGGCCGTAGGTGGTGACATTTTCCTCCCCGAAGGGAATCAGCAGCGGACCGATTTGGAGCGGCGTGATTACGGCACTGACCGTTTCGCCGTCGGCGTTGACCACATCATGCCTGCACCCGGTGAAGCCCGCGACGGCGAAAACGACCGCGACAATCATGAGGAAGATATTTCGTCTCGTTTTCGTATTCGACATGTTTTCAGGCCCTTCTTTGTTGTTGCTGATGGAGGGTTTGAGGAATCATAACTTTATTATACCACGCCCCAAACAAATAATCAAGCGGGAAATGCCGGATAATCAAGGGAAAACACCATCTTTCCCGCTGACTTCCTGCCCGGAGCCTGCCGGACAGGGGCGGAGGACTAATTGTTGATGCAGACCGGGATCATTCCGCGCCGAGGCGTTTGAGTGCGGCTTGTTATTTTGTTCCTTCCTCGTCTTCGAAGTGGAAAAAACTGATTTGCAGGCGCCCCTTGAACATGGAATCGTCGGAACCGGTATTCTCCATCAGGAATTTATAAAACTCAAGGCGGGCATCCCAGTGATAGAATGCTGAATTCGACATATTCTGGAAATGCCGCACAAACGGCAGATCCATCTTGTCGTCCGGGCATCGCAGCACATAGCGGCTGACTTTTTCCAGCCATTCCTTTATTTCCGGCTCCGTATCGTCGGCGGTCATCAGCCGTTCGAACCGGGCGTAGGTCTGCTTTGACACGATGATTGGCCTGTACGCGTAAAAATAGGGTATCTTCTTCTCGTCCAGATCGAACGGACTGACGAACTCGCGGGAAAAATACTGGACTTCATAATAATTGTCCGGATTCGGAAAAAAGTATTGCCGCCCATCCTTCAACCATGTTGGCTGGGGGATGATCTTTTTTTCAAGGAAACCAAGCAGAACGGACAGTCCGCCGTCGCCGCCCCATTCATACAGATCGTCCCATATATTGACCAGTTCTTCCTGATAAAACGCGTCATTCCTTTGTCCGTCCGGGGTTTCGAGACTGGCATGAACATGTTGCTCGAAGACCGGCAGAGAGCGCCTGTCATGAAGATCGACCAGCGCAATCCGGGCCCATCTCCTGACGAAAGGATCTTCATCGGGGTTCAGCAGGACCGATTCGATTTCTTTCCGCGCCTTTCCCGCCCAGTAACGGGAATAATTCGGATTCGCGAATCCGACGCCGAACGCCTCCAAAGCATTCTGTCGGACATACAGATCCGGATCATGCAGCATCAGGTCGATCAGGACAGGGCAGACCTCAGGCCCGATCGAACGGAACGCTTCCTCAATATAATAAGACTTATTCGCGGAATGAGCGTAATCCACGATCTTCCGGATTGTTTCCGCGTCATGGATTTGGGCGAAGGAGGCAATGTAGCACGCGATATCAATGCGATCCGGCCGGATATTCCCGTCTTTGTCGAACAGGAATTCTCCGCTGAGAATCCGGTTGAGGTCATCTTCGGTCAACGGGTCGTAATGTCGGAACCGGTCTTCCAGGAATTCTTTATCCATGTAGGATTTGCCCCAGGAGCAGAATGTGGCGACATGCACGATGTCCGGCCAGTGACGAATGATGCTCCTGGTCCCGTAATATCCGGTTTTCATCG
Organism: uncultured bacterium; assembly: GCA_902780135.1. Classification (GTDB taxonomy): domain Bacteria; phylum Verrucomicrobiota; class Lentisphaeria; order Victivallales; family UBA1829; genus UBA1732. The sequence goes on along the minus strand of CACZEK010000001.1, from coordinate 9,115 downwards.
GGTGCAGGGCCATATACCCGATGCCGATGCAGAGAACCAATTTCACCCAGAACGACACCACCCTCATGTGACGGAGCCAGTACACGCGGGCGGATGGCCGTTTCGTGTCTCCCGGTCGGCGCATCCGATTAATCCGGGCGAGAATATGCCGCCTCAAACGCATGTCGGAAGCATTCCGTCCGATGTGGAGGAAAACCCCGTAAGGCGTGATCTTGCATTTGAACTTGATCCGGGACATGGCTTCCATTTCTCCGTGTAATCAGCGTTTCACTTTACTATAAATCTCTTTTTGTGAAAAAACAAGCGGAAAATGCCGGAAATGCAAAGGAAAACACACGCTTTCCCGCCAACTTCCTACCCGGAGCCTGCCGGACAGGGGCGGAAGGATGAGGTTGCTTCTCTGCGCTCGACATAAAATCTCTGCGTTCGTCCAAATCGTTTTCCCCTCGAAAAAACGTAGGTCAAGTTTGTCGCGGAAAAGCGGTAGGCATATGGGAGTTGAAAGGCCTTACGTTTTGGGTCATTTTGAGGTCAAACCACTGAATCGGGGGTGTCTCGCGGCGGTTGCGGACCCCCAAAAGAGAAAGATTTTTTTTAAACCATATGCCAACCATATGACCTGAACAAAACTCTGGTCACATGACTTACGAAACAGAGAGAATCGGGGAGATCACCACGGTTCCGGGGGCTCTTTTGGGGCTCCACGAGGGTATCTTCTGCTTGAGCAAGGGACGGCGGAAAACTCGCGCAACCCTCGAACGTTGAGGCTCTTGTACCGAAACAAGAAAGCCTGCGAAATCGTTGGACTTCACAGGCGTTTAAAACAAACTGGTGGTGCGAATCAACCGATTTCAGCGCCACTCTTTATGAGGGGGGCAAACCACTCACCGCCTATCTTTCTCCGACTTTTTTGCGACACGAAAACTCGTCCACTCAAACTCTTTTTTCATAAATCACAAACGGAGAAAAACAACCCGACTTTTGAGCAAAATAATCGAAAAGTCGAGAGTTTTGCATCCATGGCCACAAGCCCCCGATGGAGAAATCATGGAATTGTCCCGTCTCTGTAGTCTTTTGTCGTCGTATCGCAGAGTCAAATGGGCAGCATAGTTTTTTTGTTATAGTCCCGCATAAGAAAAAGAAACAAGATTGTATAAAAGCAATCTCACGGGACTTGCAATCTGCGGAAAAACAGTTATATTACATCGTTTCCGATTCAGCACCGAATAGGGATTATGATAAAACAACACCGACGCAAGTTTCAACACAATCGCTTCCTCATCCTCGCGTTGTTCTTATGCGCAGTCTTCATTTCCTGCGGCAGGAGTCCGAAGTCGGGGCAGGAGGAGTTCGCACTTGGGGAAACCGCCTATGCCGAGCAGGATTACGAAACCGCTGCGAAATGGTTTCTGAAAGCAGCCGAACAAGGCAATGCGGAAGCGCAGACCCGAATCGCCGACTGCTTCTGGAACGGACAGGGCGTGGAGCAGGATGACGCACAGGCTCTCAAATGGTATTTCGAGGCCGCCAAACAAATAAACCCGGAAGGTCTGTACCGGATCGGCATCTGCTATGCGAAGGGGCGCGGCGTCAAAAAGGATCCGGAAGTAGCGGCCAGATGGTATCGGAAGGCCGCAGACATGGGGCATGTCGAGGCGCAATTCGTGCTGGGAGAATGCTGTTTCAACGGAACCGGCGTGGCAACAGACGAGGCTGAAGCATTCAAATGGTACCGGAAAGCGGCGGAACAGGGGCATGTCGAGGCGCAGTTCCGGCTCGGCGTGTGCTATGACAGAGGCCGGGGGGCGAAAGAGAATCCTTCCGAAGCGGTCAAATGGTTTCTCAAATCGGCGGGACAGGGATGTGCGGCAGCTCAATTCGAACTCGGAACACACTACGCGACCGGAAAAGGCACGGCCCGTGATTTGAACAAAGCGATCAAATGGTATTCCGCCGCGGCGGAACAGGGGCATGCCGAAGCTCAGTTCTGCCTCGGCGGATCCTATCAGAACGGCAACGGTGTGCCGAAAGAGATGACGGAAGCCGTGAAATGGTATCGAAAAGCGGCGGAACAGGGGCATATCAACGCCATGGTCAAGCTGGGAAAGATATACGAGAAGGACAATGCTCTTTCGGATTATGCCGAGGCGGTCAAGTGGTACGGCATGGCGGCGGAACAGGGGGGCAAAGAAGAAATGTCCGAAAAGATCAATTCCATGAACGAGGTCATTGGCTTGCGCAAAGCCGTGGAAGACGGGGATCCCGTTGCAATGGTCAAGCTCGGCAAATACTATGAAACCGGGAAACAGGTCCCCTTGGACGATGCGGAGGCGTTCCGGTTGTACAGTCTCGCCGCGGATCGCGGCAATGCCGATGCGTGCTATGAACTCGGCGAATGCTTTTTCATTGGAAAAGGAGTGAAACAGGATTATGCCGAGGCGGCCAAGTGGTACGGCATGGCGGACGAAAAAGGCGGTTGTTCGGACGCGCAGTACAAGCTCGGCGAGTGTTATGCGAAGGGCCTCGGTGTTGATAAGAACTCCGCCGAAGCCGTGAAATTGTACCGCAAGGCCGCGGAGCGTTGGCATTCGAAGGCGCAGTACAGGCTCGGGGTGTGTTATGCGACAGGCGAGGGCATTGCCAAAGACATGGACGAAGCCGTGAAATGGTACCGTAATGCCGCGGAATACGGGCATGTGATGGAAGCGCAGCTGGTATTGGGGCTTTACTATCGATCAAAGGACTGGGATGAATCCGAAAAATGGTTACGCAAAGCGGCCGAACAAGGCAGTTCACTCGCAAAGAGAATGCTTGAGACCTTTTATCATGAAGATGACAGCACCGTAGAAGCTGAATCTCAAAAGAAATCCTCTAAATGGGTTTTTCTGCTTCCGGTTTTATTCATTGTTGTTGTGGTATGTATCAAGCAATGGCGTTATGGTTGATTCGGGCCCCACATGGTAAGGGGTATTAATACTCTTGTGGTGTGGGTATTCTTGCAGTGTTTGTGCTTATTACTGTTGCTGCTGCATTCCTGAATGAGCATTTTCAACTGGTTTTTAGGAGAAAGATGAAATTCGGCTTTTTCAATAAACCCTGTTTTCATTCTTCCAGTCGAGGGAATCGCAAATAAAGCGCCGTGAATGTTGCATAAAAACATCAACTACACCAAAATCTTTGAAGCGCGGGATGTGAGATCCGTTCCGAGGCGTACCGGAAACGTTTTGTGGAGAAATGAAAACAGAGAGAAAAGCCTGTTTTTTCTTCGCGCCCGCCTTGATTCCCGGTTGAATCATGCTATAGTATTGTATCAATATTATAAGAACAAATCGGCACCTCGGAAAGGATATACATCATGGCGGAAAAACACGGCGGCAGAGTCTGCCCGAAATGCGGAATGAACATGGGGCAGAGACACCTCTGCCCGATCTGCGATAAGACAGAAGAAAACACGGGATCTGCTCCGAATCCGACCGCGGACGCGGGCGGAAACACGGCACCGGCGGCCTCGCAGACCGCGGATTATGTTTCCCGCCTGATCGAATTCATCGGCGGATACGGATACATGTACGACTGGGATAAGGAATTCAATACCTTTTTCGATGGTCTTCCCGGGGAACATAGTTATGAGGAATACCATGATGCCTGCTCCAAAGTGAGCGGGATATTCGGAAGAAACAGACCGGATTCCGATAAAGTGTCAGGCAGCATGACGATCAAAGTCATGAATGAACTGAAAGCGGTTTTCCCGGACCTTTCGGATGAGGAGGCGCGCGGTCTGGCTATGGACCTGCTGGATTACAGAATTGCGCCCCTCCCTCCCCGGAGAAGTCCCGAAGTCATGAAAATGTACCTTAACGCCAAGAGAAAGAACGACTCCGAGGCGCAGTACAATCTGGGCTATGCTTGTGAACATGGCAAAGGCGTGGAAAAGGACAAAGCGGAAGCCGTGAAATGGTATCGCAAAGCTGCGGAACAGGGGCATGCCGAGGCGCAGAACAATCTGGGCCGTGCTTATGAATATGGCGAAGGCGTGAAGAAGGACAAAGCGGAAGCCGTGAAAGGGCAATGCCAGTGCGCAGAACAACCTGGGCTATGCTTATGAACATGGCGAAGGCGTGAGCGAAGACAAAGCGGAAGCCGTGAAATGGTATCGGAAAGCTGCGGAACAGGGGCATGCCGAGGCGCAGAACAATCTGGGCTACTGCTATAGTGAAGGCATAGGCGTGGCCGAGAACAGGACGGAAGCCGTGAAATGGTATCGGAAAGCCGCGGAACAGGGCAATGCCAGTGCACAGTACAATCTGGGCCGTGCTTATGAATATGGCAAAGGCGTGAACAGAGACATACCGGAGGCCGTGAAATGGTACCGCAAAGCCGCCGAACAGGGCAATGAAGCCGCGCAGGAAAAAGTATCGTCTCTGAAAAAAGTAGTGGATTTGCTGGATGCTGCTGGGCAAGGCAACCCGGATGCCATGTTTAAACTCGGCAAATGCTATAATAACGGCGAAGGCGTGACCCCAGACTATGCGGAAGCCGTGAAATGGTATCGCAAAGCCGCGGAACAGGGCAATGCCAGTGCACAGTACAATCTGGGCCGTGCTTATGATTATGGCAAAGGCGTGAAGAAGGACAAAGCGGAAGCCGTGAAATGGTTGCGCAAAGCCGCCGAACAGGGGGATACAGAGGCAAAAGAAGAATTAGCAATTATACTTTGGGGCAAGATTGTTGTTGTAGTAGGAGTCATTGCCATCGGTATTGTGGTATATTATGAAATAAGGCATTGATTGTGGTAATAATATCGCTCTTTTTGTTCCTGACAAGGGAAAAGAAGAGAAGTTTGCCCAACAAGAAACGGACTGATGAAATAAGCCGGTACACAATACAACCGAATAACTGAAAACGGATTTCACCCCATAAAACGACAGGAGCAGATTATGGGACATATCCTCGAAGTCTACGACAACGGAAACTGCAACAGCTTTCCTTTCGCCTCCATGGAGATCGATGGAAGCATGTGCAAATTCTACCCGAACGGAAACGCGAACGGGATTCATATCTGGTCGATGAGAAAGACGAGGGAATCCTGCGAGGTCTACAGACAGCCCGGCCTGAACGGCATCCCGTACAACTATTTCCAATATGTCCCGCCAGGACGCAGGCACGGCCCGTATGGCGCCGTGGAGTTCTACCCGAATGGAAACGCAAACGGGATCCCGGAGTATTATTTCAGTTTCCGCGGCGAGAACGCGGTCGTGTTTTATCCGACCGGAAACGCAAACGGGATCCCCAATATCGCGTATTTCGAATTATGCGGACGGACGGTCTATTTTTACCCGAACGGAAATGGGAACGGGATCCCGACCGCCTCGATCGACCGGGTGAACGATATTAGGGAGGTCATCGAACTCGTTTTCTACCTTTTTATCCCGCATGGACGCAGATACCGTCCGCGCGAAGAGATCAGGACGGAAAACAGCGCATCCGCCTCGAGTTCCGGCGGCGGGAGCAACTCCGGTTCGAACAGCGGTCGATACCGTGGCAGTAGCTCCGGTTCGAACAGCGGTCGAGACAACACCGACCGAGGGCGGGAGGATTCCGGCGGCGGGAACACCCGCGAATCCGACGGTTCCCGCATCTTCTCCTCGGATTCCGGCGGAAGTGAACGCTTCAGAGCGCTTTTCAACAGTACTTGTTCCATAGACTCGAACGGTAGAATCCGGATCCACGATACCGATGAAGACGACGATGACGACGATGACGACGATGATGTCGATGCGCGGGATTTTACTCCGCGCCGTGTGCGGAGCCGGAACGACGGCGCCCGTTCATCGGGCGGACGGATCTGGCTCATTCTGCTGATCGGCCTGATCCTCTGGATCATAATCGGGATCCTCACCTCGAAATAACTCCTGAATCAACGTAAGGAATTTGTGAAATGGCGAACAGAAACGGCGGCAGGGTATGTCCGAAATGCGGAATGAACCTCGGGCAGAAACACCTGTGCCCGATCTGCGACAACCCGGAACCGGAATCCGAACCGGAACAGCGGCGTGGTGGCAGAATCTGCCCGAAATGCGGGATGAACCTCGGGCAGAAACACCTCTGTCCGATTTGCGACAACCCGGAACCGGAATCCGAACCGGAACAGCGGCGCGGTGGCAGAATCTGCCCGAAATGCGGGATGAACCTCGGACAGAAACACCTGTGCCCGGTCTGCGACAAGCCCGAGCAGAAGCATGACGCGGGTGCTTCAGACTTTTTCCGTGCCGCCTCCTCTCCGGTCGACAGGACGGAAGCTGTCAACCGGTATCGCACTGCCGCCGAACGGGGAGATGCCGAGGCGCAATACAATTTGGGCGGATGCTTTTTTTACGGTCTGGGCGTGGAGGAAAATAAGTCCGAGGCGGTCAAATGGTGGCGCAGGGCCGAGGCGCAGGGACATGCGGGAGCCCGGAACAAACTGCGCGAGTACGATATCCCGTATCGGAAGATGAACGAAAACGATACGGCCGCCGTCAATCGGTATCGCACTGCCGCCGAACGGGGAGATGCCGAGGCGCAGAGCCGTTTGGGCGAATGCTACTTTCTGGGGAAAGGCGTAAGCATGGATAAGGCGGAAGCCGTGAAATGGTATCGTCTGGCCGCCGAACAGGGATATCGTATGGCACAGAACAATCTGGGCTACTGCTATAGTAAAGGCATAGGCGTGGCCGAGAACAGGACGGAAGCCGTGAAATGGTATCGTCTGGCCGCCGAACAGGGCAACGCCGAGGCGCAGAACAATCTGGGCTACTGCTATAGTGAAGGCATAGGCGTGGCCGAGAACAGGACGGAAGCCGTGAAATGGTACCGTCTGGCCGCCGAACAGGGCAACGCCAAGGCACAGTACAATCTGGGGTATTGCTATGATCGCGGAACAGGCACCGGCCTGTCTCCAAATAAAGCGGAAGCGGTGAAATGGTATCGCAAAGCCGCCGAACAGGGATTTGCCGAGGCGCAGTATATTCTGGGCAGCTGCTATGAGCATGGCGAAGGCGTGGAAGAGGACCGTGCGGAAGCTGCGAAATGGTACCGTCTGGCCGCCGAACAGGGAAACGAAAACGCGCGGGAAAAACTGAGAAATCTTGGACGGTGAGCTGCCACGTCCTTCCGACTTGAATATCGAACACAGGAGTTTGAAATATGGTGAACAACGACAACGGCAGGACCTGCCCGAAATGCGGAATGAACCTGGGGCAGAAGCATCTGTGCCCGGTCTGCGACAGGACGGAACCGGAACCCGAGCCGGAACAGCCGCGTGGCGGCAGGGTATGTCCGAAGTGCGGAATGAACCTCGGGCAGAAGCACCTTTGTCCGAACTGCGATGTCCCGGAATCCGGGCATGAGGACAGCTGCGGAACCGGCGCTTATTCTGCCAGTGTCGAAGCCGTGAACTCGTGTCTGGCGCGCCTTGAGGACCAGGAGAATGCCGACCGGATCCAAACGTACCGTCTGGCCGCCGAACAGGGCAATGCCGCGGCGCAGTACAACCTCGGCACGTGTTATTACAACGGGACCGGCGTGGTGAAAGACGTTCCCGAGGCGGTCCGGTGGTTCCGCATGGCGGCGGAACGTGGCGACGCCAAGGCGCAATCCGCCCTCGGCCGGATCATTTTCCTGGGGGAAGGCGTGGAGAGAAACAAGTCCGAAGCCATCAATTGGCTGCGTATGGCGGCGGAACAGGGCAGAGCCGCCGCGCAGTATCTTCTCGGCATGTGCTACTTCAAAGGGGAAGGCGTGGAGAGAGCCTTTTCCGAAGCCTTCCGGTGGCTGCGCATGGCGGCGGAACAAGGCGACGCCGATGCACAGGAGTTTCTCGGCAAGTGCTGTTACAGCGGAACTGGCGTGGCGAAGGACTTTTCCGAGGCGGTCAAATGGTGGCGCATGGCGGCAGAACAGGGAAATGCGGACGCGCAGTATTATCTTGGCGTATGTCTCTACAAAGGCGACGGCGTAAACAAGGACGTTTCCGAAGCGGCCCGGTGGTTCCGTTCGGCCTCGGCACAGAATATGCCCGATGCGCAGTATCTGCTCGGCGTGTGCTATTTCCGGGGGGAAGGCGTCGGGAAAGATAATTCCGAGGCGGTCAAATGGTGGCGCATGGCGGCGGAACATGGAAACGCCGATGCGCAGTCCCTGCTCGACCGGCTTCAACTGTGAATGTTTTTTTAACCTGAATTGATAAGGAAACCATAAAATGGCGAACAACAGCGGCGGCAGAATCTGCCCGAAATGCGGAATGAACCTGGGGCAGAGACACCTGTGCCCGATCTGCGACAGGACCGAAGAAAACACGGAATCTGCTTCGAATCTGGCTGTGGACGCGGGCGGAAACGCGGCACCGGCTTTTTTGCAGGAAAAAGAATACGTTTCCAAGGTGATCGGGTTTGTGGAGGAACACCGGGACGACTGGGACGACGAGTTCAACGAGTTTTATGACACCTTTGGTAAAAAGCCGGGCTATGATGAATGCTTTGAGGCATGTTCCCAGGTGAATGATATCCTCAAAACCGACATGAGTTCCGGCAAAATCTCCGGCAGCATGACCCGGCAGGTCATGGGCAAACTCAGAGACGTTTTTCCCGAACTCACGAGTGAGGAGGCGCGCGAGCTTGCCATGTATCTGCTGCATAAACGGTTGGATTCTATCCCCTTGCCTTTGCCTCCCGGCAGCAGTGCAAAAGTCATGGAGCTGTACCGTAAGGCTCTGGAGCAGAACGATTCCTATGCACAGTACAATCTGGGCTATGCTTATGATTATGGCAAAGGCGTGAGCGAAGACAAAGCGGAAGCCGTGAAATGGTATCGCAAAGCTGCGGAACAGGGCAATGCCAGTGCGCAGAACAACCTGGGCTATGCTTATGATTATGGCAAAGGCGTGAGCGAAGACAAAGCGGAAGCCGTGAAATGGTATCGCAAAGCCGCGGAACAGGGCAATGCCAGTGCGCAGAACAACCTGGGCTATGCTTATGATTATGGCGAAGGCGTGAAGAAGGACAAAGCGGAAGCCGTGAAATGGTATCGGAAAGCTGCGGAACAGGGCAATGCCAGTGCGCAGAACAACCTGGGCTAT